>UCLB01000008.1 GCA_900473205.1 Hyphomicrobiales bacterium | reverse complement strand
TCAAACTTGCTCTTTGCCATGTGAATTGCTTCCTGTGAACGTGAAGTAGTTTCCCCGGCGAACCGGTTTGGTGTCGCCGTTTAAGGCTTTGCAAGCGAATGCGCAAGACTTAATTGTCGCCGCGCCCGTTGCGCAGCCAAAAGCGACAGGATCGCCACCATATGGGGTGAATATTTCACGCTTTCAACGTGGTCTTAGCCCTTATTTGCCAAGGATAAACCGCCGATGCCCTTTACGAGGGTATGATTCATGGCATATTGGCGGCACATCGCCAGGAGGAGAAAGGCGGACGGCACACCTATGCCGATACGTGAATACTCGCCTTTAAGCCGTTCTCTCCCACGGCACCCATTCTAAATCCGCTTCAGGATCTGCCATGGAAATTTTTACTGCTGCCGGTTTTACGGCATTTCTTCAGGTCATAGCAATAGATCTCGTGCTCGCAGGCGATAACGCTATCGTTATCGGGCTCGCGGCTGCTGGCCTTCCTGCCCATCTTCGCCGCAAGGCAATTCTCGTCGGCATCATTGCCGCAACCGTGCTGCGTATCGCTTTCGCGGCCCTGACCGTACAGCTTCTCGCCATCGTCGGCCTGCAGCTTTTCGGCGGCCTGCTTCTCGCCTGGGTCTGCTGGAAAATGTGGAGCGAACTGCGCGAGCAGCATAACGCGACGGATGAGGTCAAGGATGAAGACGCCGATCTGACCAAGGGTCAGAAGACATTCTTCCAGGCCGCCACCCAGATCGTCATCGCCGACGTCTCCATGTCGCTCGATAACGTTCTTGCCGTGGCCGGCGCTGCACAGGACCACGTTACCGTCCTTATTATTGGTCTGGTCGTTTCCATCGCGCTGATGGGCCTTGCCGCAAACTATGTTGCCAAACTGCTGCACCGCTACCGCTGGATTTCCTATGTCGGCCTGCTGGTCATCGTCTATGTGGCGCTGAACATGCTCTATCACGGCTTCGTCGAGGTCTGGCCCTATATCCAGCCATATTTCGGCTGAAACGCCTAATCAGCGTCACGCATCAAAATCCCGGAGGTCGCCGATCCCGGGATTTTTTGTACCTACTATCCAGCTCATTGATTCCGCAGTGCAAAATAATTTACGGCATAGACCGCAAGTCGTAAAACTTGCTGGTACCTTTTGATGGTTGCCGTCAGCTTCACACAAGCCTAGACAGCCATTACTTTAGACATAATTAATAACTATAAAGGCTGTCTGAACAATGGCTTATGACTGGTCCGGCGGGCGCACTCGCCGTTTTCGCCGACTCAAATTAGGATTGGCCGTCGGCGCAATTCTACTCGTGGCATTTTTCGTACAATCATTCTTCGGGATTTCGTTCAACGCTGCGGGCTGATAGCCTATTTCGCAAGCACCGGCACGTTGATATTGGACGCATCCGAGTCGTCGGCGTAAGGGCAGCTCTCGAAGACGACACCTGAGAAAAGCGTCGCCACCCCATCCACATAACGATAGCACTTTCCAATCTCGGTGATCTTCGTAAAGCCTTCGCCACGGCGAACGCGATAGACCATCTCAAACGACTCGCCTAAGAGCACGGAATTCTCAATGCCCTCTGCGACGTGCGGGCGGTCATCCTCGTGGATCAGCGCCATCATGCGGGCGGCTGGCAACCCGACATTCAGCTCTTCCAGAGAAAACCCCATAATATCGGCAAACCTCTGGTCGGCCCAGAACAGGTTCTGAGGAACATCCCACACATAAAACCCGCCGAGATTCATAGCAACGTAACGTTGGAGGCGTGTATTTTCAGGCATGTTTGATCCTGCATTCATTATCATTCAATATGCCTGATCATGCGGTATCAGGAAACCGCACAAAGCGACAAAATCGTGATTATTTCGGACAATTCGGAATATTAGAATTAGTTCCCCCGAAAAAACGTCTCCGGAGAAAAAACTTTATTGTCTAAGTGAGAATACGGATACGACTTTATATTTTAGGACGCTTAAGCATGATCCTCAAAGGTATTACGCTGGTATCTTGCTTCACGTAATAAATGTGTAAAGCAAATCAGAAAGCGAACAAACGCGCAAAAACTATATGAAATGACTTTAAAATGGAGCGGGTAGCGGGAATCGAACCCGCGTATTCAGCTTGGAAGGCTGCTGCTCTACCATTGAGCTATACCCGCGGCGGTGGTTTTGATCCGTGCAGAATGGTGGAGGAAGTTGGATTTGAACCAACGTAGGCTGAGCCAACGGATTTACAGTCCGTCCCCTTTAACCACTCGGGCATTCCTCCAGTATTCTGCGAGGATCAAGCGACCAAGCTTCATCAGATTTCCGGCCCGGCGTGTTGCCGTTTCGTCGTCTGTGGCCGCGTATATGACTGCCCTCGCCGCGTCTGTCAACACGATGTGTGACGAAATTTCACGAAAAATTCGAACAGAGTCATAGGCCTGTGGATTACCGATGATATGGCGCAAAGCCACGCACCGGCTTTTGCGCTTGTTAGCCAGCGAAACTGCAAAAGCAACCTTACGGGAAAGAAAGCGAAGCGCTGGAAGGGTCTGGTGCTGGAGCGGCGCTAAAGATATAAGGCGCCATGAGCAAAGACGATCCCAACGAAAAATCCACCCGCGACACCCACTATGCAACGCTGCGCCGTCAGGTGCGCGATGCCAAGCGTGAGCGTGGCGAAATTCCAACGCCCGCGTTTCAGAAGCGCAAGCCGAAAGGTGGAGAGGATTGGAAGCCACCACAGCTGGCGCCCGATCAGGTCCATCTTTATGGCCTTCACACCGTGCGCGCAGCGCTCGCGAACAAGGAACGCCAGATCGTCAAACTGTCGGTGACGCTGAACGCTTTGGCGCGGCTGGAAATCGGCACCGCGGAAGAACAGCCTTTTCCGGTCGAAATGGTTTCGCCGCAGGATATCGACAAGGTACTCGGCCCGGATGCCATCCATCAGGGCGTGATGCTGGAAACTAAGCCCCTGCCCGTGCGCAAGCTTTCCGCGTTGAAGGACAGCCCGCTTATTCTGGTGCTGGATCAGGTCACGGACCCGCACAATGTTGGCGCCGTCATGCGTTCCGCCGTTGCCTTCAATGCTGGCGCGCTGATCACCACCATGCGCCACAGCCCGACCGAATCCGGTGTGCTGGCAAAATCAGCCTCGGGCGCGCTGGAAATGATTCCCTATATCCAGATCACCAATCTGGCCGATGCGCTTGGCGAATTGCACAAGCTGGGCTTCACCTCCATCGGTCTCGATTCGGAAGGCCCCGCCCCCATCGAGGAAACATTTAGCGGTGAGAAGATCGCGCTTGTGCTGGGTGCCGAAGGCAAAGGCCTGCGCCAGAAGACGCGTGAAACGGTTTTGGCACTCGCCCGTCTCGATATGCCGGGCGAGATCAAGTCGCTGAACGTCTCGAATGCCGCAGCCATTGCGCTTTATGCGACCCGTCAGTTTTTAGCCAAGCGATAATCAACGTCAGTCATTTTGGGGGCCACAATGCCAGAGTCGATCAAACCAACCGGCGAACTCACCCTTCGCACACTTGCCATGCCTGCGGACGCCAATCCCGCCGGCGATATTTTTGGCGGTTGGGTCATGTCACAGATGGACTTGGCGAGCGGCATTCGCGCGGCAGAACGGGCACGCTGTCGCGTGGTCACCGCAGCCGTCAAGGAAATGGCCTTCGAATTGCCGGTCAAGATTGGCGATACACTATCCATCTACACGAATATCGCCCGCGTAGGCCGCACCTCCATCACGCTGACCGTCGAAGCATGGGCGCAACGCTCCCGCTACGACGCGCTGGAAAAGGTGACAGCTGGGACATTCATCATGGTCGCGATGGACGAGCACGGCAAACCGACGCCCATCGCGCAAGCGTAAGTCACCCAGAGCACTCTGGCTGTTATAGCATGGCGGCAGGACCATTTCTTGCCGCCGCAAGCTGTGTGCGTAAGGCGCGCTCTTGGCTGATTATGCTTCCAGTTGCAACCAATCACGCTGATACCACATTGTTATGTGGTCATCGGCCTTGTCGATTATCGGCATGGGAGTGATTTGGGAGGAAGCACTCATGAATAACCGTACTGTGACTATCGTGATTGCGGCCATCGTCGTTATTCTGGCGATTGCCTATTTTATGTCGGGCTCAAGAACAACAAGCACGACCGCGTCGCCACCGAGCCCGCCGCCAGCGACGACCACTCAGCCTGCCACACCGGCACCCGCACCAGCGACCCCTGCCCCGGCCACACCGGCTCCGGCAACGCCGAATGCACCTGCGCAAAACCAGACCACGCCATAAGTTGAGGTTCGGCAGCGGATGTCATGACGACATCCAGTGCGATGCACATCAGCGCTTCGTCACATCGTGGCGAGGCGCTGATTCATTATTGGGATATCAAAGGCTGCTGGCAGACGTGCGGCGGCAGCGCCAGTTCCAGTCCCGGGGCTCGCCCAGATCCATGTGGACAGATTCCGTGTGACAATAGGTGCCGACACCGCCACGGTCCGGCAAAGAGCGCAAGTAGTTGGCAAGCTCCCATTTGGAAACGCCACTCACCTGAATGTCGGCGGCATCACAGGTATAATGTTTGGAGCCCTGCGTGGTGGCCTTTGGCGGTCTGTAACCTGATGTCACCATTGCCGGTTTTCTGTAATGGGCTTCGACTTCCTTGATCCGTCGAATCATTTCCGGCTTGAAACAGCCGACATTGACCTGCTCCGTCTGCAAGAGCAGCCCGTTCGGCGCGACTCGGCTGAGACCGGAGAGAGAGGCGAGCTTCATCAAGCCTGCGGGCTTATCGTCATCCGCATCCACATGGGTATCGTCGAACTCATCGGTCATGGATGTACGGCCGTTAAGCGCGATACCGGCGGTCTGGCGCGCGCCTGCATTCATCGGCAAAGCGGCGACCTGCGTCAAACCTGCGGTCGCGCCTGCGCCTCGCTTTTTGGCAGCGCCCGCAAAAAATGCCGCAATAGGTACGGCTGCCTGCTCGGCGGGAAGCGTCTGTTTTGCAGGCAAGGCCTGCGCTGTTGCCTGCGTCGCAGCGGATGGCACACTATGTGCGGAATGCTGCTGAGTGGCCTGCGCTGGCTCTGGCTGTTGCACGGTGGCAGGTGCTGAATAAACGCTGTTCAGCGCCGGCGTAATCTTCGGTGATGGTGCGTAGGCTGGAACACTGCCCGTTGCCATGTTTTCCGCCTGCGTCGTGCCTGCATTGCTGGCCACGGCTGGTGGCTGGGAATTCGCATAAATGCTGAGCGAGCTTGCCGAAATACCGGTCGGCTGTGTGGTTAGGCCGGATATTTGCGGCGCTTGACCATAGACTTGCTGCGTACCCTGTTGTGGCGGTGCGGTGGCAGCTTGGGGTGCCACGCGCGCTGATGACGCGGCGACCATGGCAGGATCAACATAAGCCCTGCCCTGCCCCTGCGCTGTAGCATGCGCCTGTTCAGGAGATGGAGCGGCGGTTGGTGCGGTAGCAGTGGCGGGTGTCAGTGTTGCAGAAGCGGTCTTGTCTTCGGAGACGGCAGAAACGCAGCCGGAAAGCGCCAGCAGGAATACGGCAGCAAGGCAGCTTTGAGCCGGGAATGCCGAAGTGCTTTTGACGATTTTCAAGGCTAAGCCTCCGCAGATGCGTTTCAACCTGACCAGCGCGTTGCGCAGCATCGCCGAAACTTGATGAGCATGTTCGTCCGATGACAGACCTACCCATCCGGCGACGCTTACGCAAGGGTGTGATGAAACCTCCTAAAAAGGAATCATCTTACCAAGAGCCGGTATTCTCCATGGATATCCACGGCTCGGCTGGTGCAAGGCTTGCGCCTTTTTGCAATATTTCGATGGAAATACCGTCTGGAGAGCGCACGAAAGCCATATGCCCATCGCGCGGCGGACGGTTGATGGTGACACCGCTGGCCTGAAGTTTGGCGCAGGTTTCGTAGATGTCGTCGACCTCATAGGCCAGGTGGCCGAAATTGCGTCCGCCGGTGTAATCTTCCGCATCCCAATTGTAGGTAAGTTCAAGGCATGGCGCCTTGTTGTCGCGGGCGGCAGTCACATCATCCGTTGCGGCAAGAAAAACGAGAGTGAAGCGTCCTTTATCGTTTTCGATGCGGCGGACTTCTTGTAGCCCGAAAACCTTGCCATAAAATTCCAGGGATTTCTCGAGGTCTTTTACGCGAACCATCGTGTGCAGATATCGCATGTACTTCTCCTTCGTGTTTTAATCTTGCCGTTACGGCAGGTAAGTCAGCCCTGAGCAAGCCCAGAGACATAAAAGCAGGTGGATAAATCGAAAACTAGGGCTTGCGCGAAACCGTTACCAAGATGTTAATCTACCTTCAGGGAATCAGTTGACCGGTAGTGGTGCGTGCGTAAAGGGGCTGGGCGGAAATGGCTGATAGAATGTCGTCGAAGAATATAGTCGATTTCGAAGACCTTTCGAGCGAAGCGGTGGACCTGATCGAGATCACCGGTGTCGTAAAGTGGTTCGACGTGGCCAAGGGCTTCGGCTTTATCGTACCTGATAACGGTATGCAGGATGTTCTTCTACACGTTTCCTGCCTGCGTCGCGATGGATATCAGACAATTCTGGAAGGAACGCGCATCGTTGCGCTCATCCAGCGTCGTGACCGTGGCTACCAGACCTTCCGCATTCTCTCCATGGACCAGTCCACGGCCATTCACCCCTCGCAGCTTCCGCCCGTTCGCACCCATGTTCAGGTCACGCCCTCCAGCGGGTTGGAGCGCGCCATCGTAAAGTGGTTCAACCGCACAAAAGGCTTCGGCTTTTTGACGCGCGGCGAAGGCACGGAAGATATTTTTGTTCATATGGAAACGCTTCGCCGCTTCGGCCTTGCAGAACTACGCCCCGGTCAGGTCGTTCTGGTTCGCTTCGGTGATGGTGACAAAGGCCTGATGGCTGCGGAAATCCATCCGGACAATCCTGCGCCTATCGGCATGGCTCACTGATGATCAGCTCATTTATCTCGAAATCCGTGGTGAGTGCTTTCGCAGCGCTCACCTTTTTTGTTGTCGCGACAAAGCCGCTGGCCGCACAGGAGAACTTCTCCTCAGAGCCGCTGACGATCCAGACGTCTGATGGGAAAAACCACGAATTCAAGGCTGAGCTTGCGACCACGGATGGTCAGCGTCAACAGGGCTTGATGTTCCGCGAGTCAATGGCGCTAACGAACGGCATGCTGTTTGATTTTGGCACAGATCGCGATGTGATGATGTGGATGAAGAACACGTTCATCCCGCTGGACATGGTGTTCATCTCGAAAGAGGGGAAAGTCACCCATGTTCATCCAAACGCAGTTCCGCATTCGGAAGACATTATCAGCTCACGCGGCCCGGTTCGCTATGTATTGGAGCTGAATGGCGGTATGGCGAAAAATCTTGGAATAAAAAGCGGCGATACGGTTCGCAGCAAGCAGATCGGCAACACAAAATAAATGTTGCAAAGCCGGGCGACCAGCGCCCGGCACAAATGCCATATTAGTAGCAAGGCTCGATATGGCTAAGAATCCGGCAGTTAGAAATGGATGATGCCAGATTGATGGCGATGTCGATCGCTTCGACCGAATCAGCTGTACCTTCAAGGTAGATCACATCGTTGTCGACCATTGCCGAGATGCTCGACTTTTCAAGGCCTGATTCAAATGCGAGAGCAGACGTGATGGCCTGGCATACGCCAGCCATGCGTTCGCCGAAAAAGCTTTCCTGAATTCCAGATAGGTTGAACATGATCGGGCCTCCTTCATCATGAGCGTATAACGCCTGAGTGGTGTTTTCGTTCATCTTCGGTTCATTTATTTGTTCATCTTCCATTCATCTTGAAAAAAAGAAACCCCTAATGTGTTCACTTTTTTCGTGATCAGGAACCAATGCGTGAATTTTTGGTTTGCGCGCTGGAGGATGGGAAGGAGGATCCCAATGCTTATTCACCGTACAGAACCCTGCCACCACGCCCAATGGATCAAGCCGGTCGCGATCCATTTGCCGCTGTGCGCAGCACTAGAAATCTACAGTCCGCTGATAGCTCTCGATATGCTGATGTATCGCTGGCCCAACGACCACGGACCGGAATACGAAGAAGCGCGTCAAAAATGTCTGGAGGCCATCGCGGGCAAATGCGACCTGGAAACAGCCCGCGAATCATTCCTGATCGCCAGCAACCACGCACATGTGCTGAACGTACATTGAGGCTGTGAAAGACTTATACAAACAACAAAAAACGCCCGCAGAAATTTTCTGCGGGCGTTTTTGTTGGTGGCGACCCCTGCAGGACTCGAACCTGCGACCTACTGCTTAGAAGGCAGTTGCTCTATCCAGTTGAGCTAAGGGGCCTTAATCTGAAATTAGTGCGTCCAGGGCTGCGTGCGGGTATATTTGAAATTGTCCGTGTAGGACACAACCTTGCGCGTCGCTTCCTGTGGCGGGATTACGCGGTACTCGATGCCTTTGCGCTGGGCATAGGCCTCGGCCTGCTCCTGCGTTTCAAAAGTCAGCTTGACCTGCTGCTTCATATCCGACGAAGACGTGTAGCCCATGATCGGATCGATCTTGCGCGGCACTTCGGCATCGAATTCCAGCACCCAAAGATTGGTCTTTGCCTTGCCGGATTGCATGGCGGTCTTGGCTGGACGATAAATTTTTGCAGACATCTCAAACTGCTCCGGTCTTGCGATCAAGCGGCCTTCCGCTTTTTCTACCCATCACGCATCATAGATTTATTACAACGCGATAGCAAAACTCAATTGGACCGACTCAACCCTGAAGTCAAGTCGCTGAAAGCGCGCATATTGCGGAAACCATAAATGGCTTAGATGTCGAAAAGGCCAAGGCACATCTTGCGTGTAAAGGGCGAAGCATATTTTATCGGCCCGCAATTCAAAGGACGCACGATATGAATGAAAATGTCATCAAGTTCCGCAAGCCCGAGCCACCGAAGCAGCCGCGCAAACCCAACCCGCAACTGCGCAAACTCGCCATCATTGCTGGCGTCATCGCGTTCTTCGTGGCTGCCTGGGCTTACTTTCAGTATCTCGGCTGAAACACGATGCCTCTGGCATCGCAGCAAGAAGCTGGCGATCTATGTTGAACTGACACTTTAGGGAATTTTTGGAAGTCGTTGTAAAAACTGACTTCTCATCGAATGGTCGGAGTGGAGAGATTCGAACTCCCGACCCTCTGGTCCCAAACCAGATGCGCTACCAGACTGCGCTACACTCCGCCTTTTCGATGGTGGGGAGATACACGGTTCGCCCCTGCCCCGCAACAGGTAAAATCATCTTTCTTTTGTTTTTTTGTGGAGGAGCGCTTTGCGGGTCGAAATGTCCCTGAAACGCAACCTCAAGACAATATTACCAAGTTTTCACTTCACCCTGCCTTAAAGCTATGCGAAGCCGGACGGAACAGACGAGGTTAACGACAAACGGGCTAATGGCTTGCATGCATTATGCTTTTGCAAAATTGGCCGCAGCATTGTCTTGATGGGTAGAAACAATGAAGTCCGCCGACGATAGCAACCAGACACCATCTCAGCCATCACCACCGCCCGACCTGCGGGACATTCTGGTCTCGGCCAAGAGCGGCAAAAAGAAATCTAAACGGTCCACCTATCTGATGGTCGGCTTTTTGGTGCTGGCGGGCTTGGGCGGCTATTATTATGTCTATGGCGGGTCGCAGGTTGCCTACACCTATACGACTCAGGCGGTGAAGAAAGGTGATCTCTCGGTCATCGTCACCTCCACCGGCTCCGTTCAGCCAACGGATCAGGTGGATATTTCGAGCGAGCTTTCCGGCACCGTGCGCAAGGTCAACGTCACCTATAACAGCCCGGTCAAGGCCGGAGACGTTCTGGCGGAGCTGGATACCAACAAGCTGGAAGCCGATGTGCAGAGCGCACGCGCCAAGCTCGCTTCGGCAAAAGCCAGCGTCGTAAAGGCAAGAGCCGACCTCGGCTCTGCCAAGACATCTTTAGACCGCCTGAAATCCCTGGTGCAGAATCGCGTCTCCAGCCAGCAGGATCTCGATGCCGCACAGTTTAATTACGATGCGGTGGCAGCGACGCTGGAGGTCAATGGCGCTTCCGTGCTGTCATCGGAAGCGGATTTGCGGTTGGCGGAACTCAATCTCGGCAAGGCCAAGATCGTTTCGCCCATCGATGGCGTGGTGCTGACACGCGATGTCGATCCGGGTGCGACGGTTGCTTCCTCCCTCAATGCGCCGGTTCTGTTCACTATTGCCGGCGACCTGCGCCATATGGAGCTTCAGGTGGCCATCGATGAGGCCGATGTCGGCAAGGTCGAGAACGGCCAGACCGCGAGATTCAACGTGGATGCCTATCCCGAACGGAGCTTTCCCGCAGCCATCGAGACGGTACGCTTTGCTTCGGAAACCGTTTCCAACGTCGTGACATACAAGGGCATATTGACGGTGGATAATGCCGAACTGCTGCTGCGCCCGGGCATGACGGCAACGGCCAATATTGTTGTCGAGCAGGTGAAAGACGCGATTCTCATTCCCAATGCCGCGCTTCGCTACACGCCTCCGCGCGAATCGGCATCCCGTGGCGGCGGGTTGATGGGCCTGTTCCGGCCTCCCCGCATGAATCGCCAGCGCGGCGGCGGTGAACAGGCGGCATCCGCCAAGCGCAGCGTCTGGGTGTTGCGCAACAACAATCCCGTTTCCGTGCAGGTCGAGACAGGATCGACCGATGGCCAGTTTACCGCCATCAAGTCGGGAGAGATCGCCCCTGACGATCAGGTCATTACCGACGCCGCACAGCGCAGTACGTGAGGCGGGAGACGCGGATGACAGCCAAACCCCTCATCGAGTTTCGCAAGGTCGTCAAACAATATGGCGTTGGCGAAGCGACCATTCGTGCGCTGGATGGTGTGAGCCTCTCCATCAACGAACATGAATTCGTTGCCATCATGGGGCCATCCGGTTCCGGCAAGTCGACCTCGATGAACATTATCGGCTGCCTGGATACGCCGAGCGCCGGCGAATATCTGTTTCAGGGCGTGCCCACCAGCGGCTTCGACAATGAACAATTGACGCTTCTGCGCCGCCATATGCTGGGCTTCGTGTTTCAGGGCTTCAACCTTCTGCCCCGCACCTCCGCCGTGGAAAATGTGGAACTGCCACTGATCTATCGCGGCATGAAGGCGGCAGAGCGCCGTCCGCAGGCCATGGAAGCGCTGGCTCAGGTGGGTCTTGCCGGGCGTGAGCATCACACCACGCAGGAGCTTTCCGGCGGTCAGCAGCAGCGCGTGGCCATTGCCCGCGCCATCGTCACCCGCCCCGCTTTGCTTCTGGCGGATGAGCCGACGGGCAATCTCGATACGAAAACCAGCACCGAAATCATGGAGCTGATCACCTCGCTCAACCGTGACAAGGGCATCACCGTCGTCATGGTGACGCATGAAGAAGACATTGCGGCCTATGCCAACCGCCTGCTGCGCTTCGTCGATGGTCATCTGGCATCCGATAGCGCCGAGGAAAAGCTGGAGGCTGCCGATGTTTCTTGAAACCGCACGCCTTGCTCTGCGCGCCATCAGCCGCAACATCTTGCGTTCTTTCTTGACGGTCCTTGGCGTCGTTATCGGCGTTGCCGCCGTTATTGCCATGGTGACGATTGGCAATGGCACGACGGCGCAGGTGAAATCCGAGCTATCGCGCCTTGGCACCAACATGCTGTTCGTGCGGCCCGGCCAGTTCGGGCCCGGTCGTGCCAGCACCGAGGCCAAACGCTTCAACGATCACGACATTCAGGCCATGCGCGATCAGCTCAGTGGCATTCGCGCAGTCGCTCCGCTCAACAGAAGTTCGGCGGCAACCGTCATCTATGGCGGTAAGAATCACTCCACCAGCGTCGTCGGCAGCACCAATGATTACCTGACCGTGCAGGACTGGACGCTGGCGCTTGGCCGGGAATTTCTGCCCGCGGAAGATCGTGGGGGCCAGATCGGCTGCATCATCGGCGAAACCGTGCGCCAAGAGCTGTTTGGCGCCGCAAATCCTGTCGGTCAAACCATCCGTGTCAGCAACATATCCTGTCCGGTCATCGGCGTCCTGGCGCGCAAAGGTCAGTCGGGTCTGGGGGATGATCAGGATGACACGATCATCATGCCGCTGAAAATCCATCAGCGGCGCATTGGCGGCACCACGACCATTTCCAGTATCATGGTCTCCGCACAGGATGGCGTTTCAACCTCCAAAGTCCAATCCGATATCGAGAACCTGCTACGCGAGCGCCGTCGCATCGCCATTGGCCGTGACGATGATTTTACCGTCAACGATATGGCACAGATCGCCTCCGCCATGACCGGCACGACGACCTTGCTGACCGGTCTTCTCGGCGCAGTCGCTGCCGTCAGCCTGCTGGTCGGCGGCATCGGTATCATGAACATCATGTTGGTGTCGGTAACGGAGCGCACGCGCGAAATCGGCATTCGCCTTGCCATTGGCGCGCTGGAAAAGCAGGTGCTGACCCAGTTTCTGGTGGAAGCGGTGATGTTGTCCGCTTTCGGAGGCATTGCCGGTATCCTGACCGGGCTTGGGCTTGCCTATAGCGTCGTCAGTTTCCTTGGCGTTCCCTTCGTCACCAGCCCATCGATCATCGCGCTCGCCTTTGCCTTCTCTGCAGCCATCGGCGTGATCTTCGGCTACTTCCCGGCCAGACGCGCCGCAAGTCTCAGCCCTATCGAGGCGCTGCGGCACGAATAAGCCTCCCCGTTGCCTTTCCTGTTCGCACTCTCCATATGAGGAGAACAGGATAAAGGAATTCGACAGTGAGTGTAGCTTTCGTAAAAGAAGAGAGTGCCGAAACCGCAGCAGAAACACAACTGCCGGATCGCCCCGTCTCGCCCCATCCCAACCTTGTCACCGAGGCGGGGTTGAAAGCGCTTGAACGTCAGGTCAGCGAAGCCCGCGCCGCTTTCGATGAGGCGAATGCCATCGAGGACATTAACGAGCGCCGAAGGCAGGCCGCGCCGCACATGCGTGATCTGCGCTATTTCTCCGAACGCTTGCACACGGCACAGCTGGTGCCTGCACCTGAGAGCCATGAGGTCGCGGCTTTCGGCAGCAAGGTAACTTTCAGCCGCGAGGACGGTCGCGTGCAGACCTATCGCATCGTTGGCGAAGACGAGGCCGATCCGAAAGCGGGCACGATTTCCTATGTATCTCCGGTAGCCCGCGCCCTTCTGGGAAAAGCGGTCGGAGACCTTGTAAACCTGGGCGATGAAGAGCTGGAAATCAGCGCAATAGCCTGATGGCCGCTTGCGGGGATGGCTGACAAACGATATCTGGTCGTCAATAGCGCTCTCCACGAACAATAAGGCCGTCCTTCCATGACAGCGGATTTCCTCGTCACCCATTCCGGTGGCTTTCATGCCGATGAACTGCTGTCCAGCGTCATCCTCACCCGCCTTTTCCCGCAAGCGAAAATCGTTCGCAGCCGTGCGCCCGAGTGGATCACATCAAGCTCCGACCGCATCATTTACGATGTCGGCGGCGCCTATGACGCGGACGCGCGCATTTTCGACCACCACCAGCGCGGTGCGCCGCTGCGTGAAGACGGCCAGCCATACAGCTCTTTCGGTCTGGTTTGGAAGCATTACGGGCACGCCTATCTTGCCGATTATGGCGTTCCGCAATCCGATATCGACGCGATTCATACGTCCTTCGACAGCAGCTTCGTGCTGCCCATTGACCTCACGGACAATGGCGCACTGAGCCCTTCCACGGCGGGACAGCTTGCGGGCCTGACTTTGCCAGCCCTGCTGGAAACATTAAAGCCTGCCTTCGATAATAAAGACCCGGAAGCCGATGACCGCGCATTCCACGCCGCACTCGCAATTGCTCGCAGCTTCGTAGAAGCCAGCATTGGCAAGAAAGCCGCCAAGCTGCGCGCCGAAACGCTGGTGCTGAAGGCCATTGAGGCGACGGGCGAAGGTCGCGTTCTGGAACTGCCGATTGGCATGCCTTTCCGCCCGGCAATCGTCAAAGCTGGTGCCGATCACCTGCTCTTCGTCGTCCATCCTCGCGACAAGGACTGGTGCCTGACCGGTATTCGCCGCGCTGAAGACGGTTTCGAGCTACGCGCAGACCTGCCCGCAGCATGGGCCGGTCTGACGAATGGCGATCTGGAAGCGGCATCCGGCGTCGAAGGCGCAACCTTCTGCCACAACGGCCGCTTCATTGCCGCCGCCAAGACCCGTGGAGCGGCGCTTGCCATGGCAGAGATTGCCGTTGAAGAAGCGCTGCGCACCGAAGCTCATAAAGTCAGCGCTGCGGGTTGATGGGTCGCAAACCCCGGATCACACTTTCAGATAGGTTGATGACCTGTCGAAGCTGAGGCCGGGGAACACGCCGTTGGTCAGCGCTTCACTACCGACGTCAAACTGACGGTAAAGCATGGCGGCGGCGAGTTCGCGAACGTCGCCGGTCGGCATCAGGTCTCTGTCATCCAGAAGCTTGCCGTCACCCAACCCCGGCCAGTTGCCCAACACACTACCGCCAGCAATGCCGCCACCGGCAAGAATGGCCACGCCGCCCGTGCCGTGGTCGGTGCCGCCGGTGCCGTTTTCCCGCGCCGTGCGCCCGAATTCCGTCATGGCCAGCACGACCGTCTTTTTCCATACATCTGGCCCAAGAGCGTCCTTCAGCGTTGTCAGAGCAATGGTCAGGTCTTTGACCGTGCGGGCAAACTGCGCCTTCTGGCCCGCATGCGTATCCCAGCCATCGACGGAGAAGCTGGCGATGCGGTAATCTTCCCGCAGCAAACCACCAGCGAGCTTGGCAACATCGCGAATGCCCTGCCCGCGCTTTTCATCCTGAAACAGCTGTTCCGCAGACATGTCCGTGCGCAAGGCTTCTGCCAGCACGCGGTTGAAATCCGGGTCATTGGCGTAAAGGCGTTTGAAGAAACCGACATCATCCGCCGCCATGGTCATATTGGAGGTCGATGCCCAGACATCGGCTTCGTTCGGCCCGGACAGGATCAGCTCCATCGATGTGTTGATGTCGATGGCCTTGCGGTCATCCGAACGCGGAATGGCGGATAGCGCGCGGTTCAGCCAGCCGGTGCGTTCGGCGTGGACATGTTCAGCACCGCTTTCCAGCATATCCTGCCCGTCGAAATGGCTGCGCTGATCACGATAGGGCGTGGAGACCGCATGCACGAAGGCAAGCTCCTTCGCCTGCCAAAGCGGCATCAATGGCTGGGCGGCGGGGTTGAGGCCGAAATGACCGTCGAGATCGATCAGTCCCGTATCCGGCGTCAGCGCCAGCGTAGGGCGGAAGCTCGCAAAGGCGGCGTCGCCATAGGGCTGCACGAGATCCAGCCCATCCATCGCGCCACGCAGAACGATGGTCACGAAGCGGTTTTCGCCCGGCATGGCGGCGAAGCTGACCGGCGAGAAGGCAGGCACCGCCGCCGCACAGCACGCGGTGGCCAGAAAACTCCGGCGGCTGATGAGCATATTCTGAGAGAAGGCCATCGATCCTATCTCCTGTTGAATTCTGGCGAAGACAGCGCAAGCGTCATGCCGCTTACACGGTTGGGAGCCTGGCTGACGACGCGGATCGTATCGTCCCGCGCCATATCGGCCATGGCGACTTCCAGAAGCCGTTTCGGCTCCATGTCACCACCCAGCGAATCGGATGCCTTGCGCGCCCACAAAATGCGTTCACTCATCTGGCTGGGGGACAGCCAGGAGGCCACGCCTTCCTCGAAACCCGCCGGACTTGGCGGTTGCCAGACCGGCTGGCCCATGCGGCGCAACGAAGCGAGCGTCAGAGTTCGTGCAAGGCTCTGCTTGTTCTTAGGCTTTTGCATCTGCGCAGCATCTGGCGTCATGGCCTGTGCTGGCTTTTCCATCACCATCTCTCCGCCATCAGGCTTCATGGCGGCAGGCTCATCTCCATCCTTCATGACGGATTGCGGAGCAGCCGTTGGTAGGGCAGCCTCGTCGTCACCAGCCGGAGACAGGCGATCCTGCCAGTTCTTCTGGTTGATGCCGAAGGCCCGCAGACCGGACACGACGTAGTCGAAAGGCAGCTTCATCTTGCGGCCCGGCTCGGCCCATGCGCGCGGGTTGTCCAGCATGGCGGCATAGACTTTCACCAGATGCCCGCCACTCGCCTTCCACTCGTTCACCATGGCCGTCACCAGTTCAGGCGGCGCTTCATCGGCCACGAAATGCGTCGCCAGTTTGCGACAGACATGCATGGCGGTTTCAGGCCGCGTTGCCAGATCGTCCAGCATGGACAGACAGTCATCCGCCGTCCGCTTGCGCCCACCATAGGAGACACCCAGCACCTTGATCTGGCCAGGCTCGGCCATGCGCGGACGAAACAGCATTTCGTAGCGGTCATCCACCGTCATGCCGGTCAAGACCAGCGCGGCGGATCGCACGTCGTCCTGCGTGTAACCACTGCCCGCACCCATCGTGTGCAGCTCCAGCAACTCGCGCCCGAGGTTTTCATTCAATCCAGCTTTTCGGTTTCCCGCAACAGCGGATTCCGGCCCGGCAGAACGGTTCTGATCCAGATAGATCAGCATGGCTGGGTGCAACACCGCCGCATGCAAAAGATCGCGAAACGGCCCCGCCAGATGCGGGCGGATCGCTTCTACCTCATACAACGGCGTGATGGCGCGCATGGGCAACGCTTTGCGGGCATTGACGGAAAAATGGTCGGTCCAGAATGATGCTAACCGCTCATGGAAACCATAGGGAGAAAACACCGCCTGCATCACCCGCGCCATGCTATCGCGCTGAAAGCTCTGCTCGGCCTTTTGCTGCAAGATTTTACGGGCATCCCGATCCCGCTCGCCGTCATTATTGACGGGTCGAATGGCGATCAGCCCCTCGGCTAAATCATCCGCGCGCTGCCGCGCCTCAAATGCACCGCCCATCGGGAAGAAAGCGTCTTTCAGCGGCGCATCAGCCAGCTGGACTAAAAGGTCGTCTGCGTTTCGGTTTAGGACCTGGCCGGGCGAGAGCCCATAGCCATAGCGGATCGCCGCCATCGTTGGAGAAAAAGGAGCCATTCTTCGCCACTCCTGCCAACAGTAATATGCGCAGGAGAATCACAGCCAATTCCGGCGAAAAAGTTGCAAAATCGTGGCGTTTTTCCGACATGGACAATTTGTAATTCAGCCTTGATGCACAGCTTGTCGCAGTGACAATGGGGAAAAACTGTGGCACGTCAAAAATCATGAGGTTCATTCGCAAAATCATGCAGGACAGGAGTTCGGCTGGCGCTATCGCCACGCTGGCGCTTCTGCTGTTTTTGCTACAAGGCCTCGTCAACGGTGTTGCCAATGGCAATATGGCCTCGGTGGCACTGGCGGCTGGCGATATCATCTGTTCCAGCCACATGCCGGAAGGTGCATCCGGCAAGCAGGACCCCGCTGGCAAACTCGCCAATAACTGTTGCGGCACGCTCTGTCGCCTAGCAACTGCCGCTGCCATTACCCTTCCGGATTTGCCGACTGAGCCGATCAGCGGCTTTACCCTCGCATTCGAAGTTCGCTTTCAGCACGCCGAAGCGAAACTTTCGCCACAGCCGCCCAACCGCGATTCCCAACCCCGCGCCCCTCCCTTCGCTTAGCAACTCTGAGAAAAGCCTCGGCCTGAAGCACGCACGCAACCGCTGTTGCGCAGTTTGGCCGTCAAACCTCATTGTCTAGCGGAGACATATCATGTCCGTCACCACCTCCTTCGAAGGGGAGCGCCAGGCCGCGCAATCTTCTTCCATCAATCTCTACCGCGCTGTCTGGCGCTGGCATTTTTATGCCGGTCTCTTCGTTCTGCCCTTCATGATTTCGCTGGCCATCACCGGCGCGCTGTATCTCTTCAAAGATGAGATCGACGGCATCATCCATGCCGATTTGAAACGCATCGAAGTGGTGCAGAACGCCCCGCAAGCAAGCCCATCTGCCATCATCGCATCCGCACTATCAGCCGTTCCCGGCACCGCCGTTAAATACACGACAGCGGCCGATCCCGGCGCTTCGACCGAGATCACCGTCAACACGGCGGATGGCAAGCGTGCCGTCTATGTGAATACCTACACCGGCGAAACCCTCGGCTCCCTGCCGGATCGCGGCACCGTCATGTGGACGGTGCGCTATACCCACAGCCTCAAATATTTCGGCACTTTCGCGCGCTACTTCATCGAAATCGCGGCTGGCTGGTCCATTCTTCTTGTGGCCACGGGCATCTATCTCTGGTGGCCACGCAAACAGACGGGCGGCGTCATCACCGTGCGCGGCACGCCGAAAAAGCGCGTCTTCTGGCGCGATACCCATGCCGTCACAGGCATCTTCGTCGGCGTCTTCATCGTCTTCCTCGCCATAACAGGCATGCCATGGTCCGGCGTCTGGGGTGCCAAGGTCAATGAATGGGCCAACGGCAATAATTTCGGTTATCCGGCTGGCGTGCGGGTGGATGTCCCCATGTCCGGGCAGCATCTGAATGACGTGGCCAAAACCTCGTGGTCGCTGGAGCAAGCGCAGATCCCGCAATCCAGCACCCATGATCACGGCCAGCATAAGGACCATGGCAATGCCATGGCCCCGATGGATAGCGACCCGACCATGCCGCCCATCGGCATCGACAACGCCATCGCCCGCTTCAACCAGCTAGGCCTCATGCCCGGCTACACAGTTGCCCTGCCCACAACACCATCAGGCGTCTACAGCGGCTCGGTCTATCCGGACGATCTCTCCAAACAGCGCGTCGTCCATCTCGACCAATATAGCGGCGCACCCCTGATCGACATGAGTTACGCCGATTACGGCCCGCTGGGCAAGGGTCTGGAATGGGGCATCAACGTCCACATGGGCCAAGAATACGGCCTTGCCAACCAGATCATCCTCACCCTCGCCTGCCTCGGCATAGTCCTGCTCGCGGTCTCCGGCGGCGTCATGTGGTGGAAACGCCGCCCAAAAGGCTCGCTGGGCGTCCCGCCCCTGCCACAGGAAAAGCGCGTCCTTCACGGCCTGATCGTATTGCTCGCCATTGGCGGCGTGATTTTCCCGCTGGTGGGTGTGAGCTTGGTGGTGATGCTGTTGCTGGATTTAGTGGTGCAAAAATTCAGCCGGCACAAAGCCGCATAAAATAGAGGCCGGGAGCAATCCCGGCCATTTCAATACAGCGACAAAACGCTCAATCCTGTTCGTAGACGACCCATGCCTTCTCAAAGTGACGGTTTTTCAGATCGTCCTTTTTCATCAGCACATAGATGGCTCCGGGCAAATCGTTTCCTGCGGCTTTATCGCTTCCAATTTGAAGAACCAGTTGCCAGTCGTCTGCGTGTGTGAGGAGAGCCTTGGCGGCATCTGTATCGTAAGCATCAGATGTCCCGGCATAGATACCATTCGACGCTAGCTGGCTTTGGGATTGCATGCTGGATTGAATGGCGCGCGGCCAACCGCCAAGTTGATGATTGCCGCCACCGTCCTCGGTAGGCCACCCCAGAGAATAAAGCCACTCATGATAGGCTTGTTCGTCTTGACCTGATGCGGGTTGCAGAATGTCCCATGAAGTAATGGCAATCGGAATCGTGCTGACGATCGCCCGGCTCTTCATAGACATGGGATGAAGGGCCGCCATGGCCGTGAAGTCGACCAGCACGGATGGAACATCGAGCCGTTTGAGCTTTTCTGGCGGCGTTTCATCGTAAATAATCTGCCATCCGACCCGGGACTGTGGCTTGAAGCCCGCTGGTATCTGCGGCAGGTCGTAGAAAAACAGCAGCCTGCCCTTTTCCGGCAAATCGGCGTCGAAGCCCGGCTTCTGCGCCATGACTTCAAGATCGATCTGCGCGATAAAAGTCAGCGGGAATGGCTCGGCAACGGCATCAGCTTTTGCCCGCAATTCATCTGCTGCCTCTTTTACACCTTCGGATGAACGCTGAAATATCTTGTCTAGATCGACTCCTTTCAGATCAACGTCTGCCTCCTTGAAGAGTGCCAACGTCCCCGCATTCACCTCCGCATTGAATTTCTTCCGCGCATCGAGAAACGCTTGTCCCTCTTCACCCATCCAAGGCGGTACCAGACCGGCATCGGCATAAAGATTAGCTGCGTCTGTTTCCAGCTCACGTGCCATCTCCGCACCGTCTTCATACGCAGGTCGCACCGGCCATGACATCGTGTCCGGCAGGTGGGGCCGCCCACCGAATTTGCTCGCACCAATGGCAATTCGGTTCTCATCGTCAGGTGCCGTATCCAGAACCTGTGCGTCTTTGGCAAACATAACGATGCTTTTGATGCCACCAGCAGAAATTCCCGCATGCTTCAATCGGCTGGTAAGGTCGTCACGTGATTGCGGAAGCTGGATTGTCTCAGTCATCTGCGCGAAACCTCCGTTGACCGGAAAAACGGACACAATTGCGCTCAGCAACAGGATTGGAACCGTTTTCAAACGCATGATGCCCCTCCAGAAACACAGCCCAGAGCTGTTGAAACTTCAATGGAAACTTATGTCTGCAGGCGGTACCGGTAAAGCTGTTTCGAGCAGGAGGCTGATGTGTTCTGGAATATCACCCCATCTTTCATGTTTTACATGCTCTTCGTCCTGTTCAAGATGGGTATACTCGTCTCCGCGCATGTATTATGGATTATTCAGTACACAACCCGCATTTGGCGTTTACCAAATTCAAAAACACGGAAAATCGCAAAAATTGCGCTGATTATCGTGACCCCAATCTTAAGCTTTTACGCAATAGAGGCGTGGCGATATTTTCAAATGCCTTCTTCAGAGCGACCGGCACCAGAAAAGCGCTACTTCGTAGTACCTGTTTTGGTAATCCTTCTAACAGCCTTGGCAGCGATCAACGGAACAATCCACCGCTCGTCCATTGAGGATGTGGGCTGGCTCTACGGATTAGAGGGATTTGCGAAACTTTTGGGTTGGTACATAGCGCTCTATTTGCCATATTATATGTTAGCGAAGCTTTTGACCATCAGCCACCGCGGCCCTTTACTCAGCCGCGTTCATGCGCTCCCTATAGCCGTGTTCGCTGGCTTGTATTTCATACCTTAAGTCTGATCGACCCTGTAAACCTTGCACACCAGTCCATCCGTTGTCCTGTAGGTCCGAAACCCCATCGCCTCATAATAGGCCTGGCCCAGCGCATTGTCCGCGCCGATGCTCGCATCGATATTCTCAAGCCCCGCCACCTTGGCTGCAGCCAGGGTCGCACGAAACAGACCCGAGCCAACACCCTGACGAGCGGCCCGCGGGCTGACATGGGTGCCGATAATACCCCAGCCTTCCGCCACACCATAGGGATTGTCGGCCCACGAATGCCGCAGAGACTGAAAGCCCAGAATCCGCCCTTCGTCATCCACAGCCACGAAACAACCGATGCGGTTCTCCGCGTCGATGTAATTCGCCCTCACCTGCGCAAGATCACCCGGAGACTTGCGAAGGCCAGCGGCAAATATCTCGTCGTGAACGGCTTTCATGCCTTCGGCATCGGACGGGGTGGCAGGTCGGATCATCATCGTTCAATTCCTGTGATATTTGGAAGTGTCCTATCGCCGATCAGCGAGCCGATAGATCTCGCTTCGGTCACGCCTGCCCACGGCGATCACAACGACAAGTATTTGCGCATCGCGCACCTCATAGACCAGTCTATAGCCCGCACCGCGCAGCTTGATCTTGTATCGGTCGTTGTGTCCGGAAAGCTTGGCCGATGGTACACGTGGATTTTCCAGACGTTCCGCCAGCTTTTTCTTGAATTGCTCACGCGTGTTGCTGTCCAGCTTTCGCCATTCCTTCAGCGCGGCATCGAGAAAACCTAGCTCATAGGTCATCGAGCTTGACGCGAATAACGGCATCGCTGGAACGGGCGTCGGCTATTGCGTTCAGCTCGATATCGTCAAGCCGCTCCATCATCGCCTCGTAAGCCTTGGCGGGCACACAATAGAAAGCAGGCTCATTGCGATTGAGAATCGCAACCGCGGCGCCTTCGCCGGCGGCAACAGTCCCCATGGGATTTCTCTTGAGTTCGGAAACACTCGCCGTCATTTCAGCCAGAACAACATGCGTCATCTTTGGACCTCGGAACGCTATTTAGAGTGCTTATAATAGCACTCTAAACAGGTCTTTCAAGATGGCGCATATCCACCATCAAGACTTGAACAAGAACGACGCCCCGAACGCAATCAGCGCAAATCCGATCACATGGTTGATCGTCAGGCTTTCCTTCAGCCAGAACACCGAGAACAGCGCAAACACCGTCAGCGTGATGACTTCCTGCATCGTCTTCAACTGCGCCGTCGAATAGACCTCGGAACCCATGCGGTTGGCAGGCACGGCCAGGCAATATTCGAACAGGGCGATACCCCAGCTGACGAGAATGGCGAGGAAAAGCGCGCTGCCCTTGTGCTTGAGGTGGCCGTACCAGGCGAAGGTCATGAAGACATTCGAGGCAATCAGCATGACAACCGGCCAGATGTGCGCAGGGGTTATGGAAAAAGGCATGACGGACCTTTGAAAATGGGAGGGAATGTTGGTGCAAGAGGGAACCTGTTCCGGCTTGCGACGTATTGCTTAGCGCAGGACGCAGCAAACAGGAACAGGATTTTGACGCGCCCTTTTCCGGGTGGTGAGGGCGCGTGAAGAACGCAAAACTTTCCAACTGGTTCCGGCGCGCTCAACGTTTCCTGTTTGTACTCATTTTTTAAACCACGCCCCTTCACTTTCAATTGGACTCTCTCCATATTCCGACCATGTCCAGATCACCGAAAAAACCTTCCGACAAAACCTCCCGCTCCGATGGCTTCGCAGAAATGCCGCAAGCCCCGTTTGAAGGCTCGCCTCTCTCTGGCAGTGTTTCCGATTGGGTGAAGCAGTTGGAGGCCGAGGCGGAAGCGTCTTCGGTGGAGACCCAGCGCGAGGTCGCGTCGAAGGCGGGCAAGCACCGCAAGAAGATCGAGATCGAGGCGCGCAAACAGGCCATCGAAGAGGCCGAGAAGGCCAAGAGCGGCGGCAGTGTCAACAAGAAGGCCACCGCCCAGAAAACGTCGCGTGGCGTGTCCATCGGTGCGTCCAACGATCCAAAAACCCGTGCTGCCGCAGGCCTCAACCCCGTCGCGGGCATGGATGTCAGCCTTGAGGATGCCGAAAATCTCGCCACCGGTGCGGTGACTGCCACGGTCGAGGCCTTGTCGGCGCTGATCGAAAGCGGCAATCCGCTGTTCAAGGACGGCAAGATGTGGACGCCGCACCGCCCTGCCCGTCCGCCGAAATCCGAAGGCGGGATTACCATCCGCATGGCGTCGGATTTCGAACCGGCAGGCGATCAGCCCACCGCGATCAAGGATCTGGTCGAGGGCATCAATTCCGGCGAGCGCAGCCAAGTGCTGCTCGGCGTTACCGGCTCCGGCAAGACCTTTACGATGGCCAAGGTCATCGAGGCAACCCAGCGCCCGGCCGTCATTCTCGCGCCCAACAAGACCTTGGCGGCGCAGCTTTATTCGGAGTTCAAGAACTTCTTCCCCGATAATGCGGTGGAATATTTCGTCTCCTATTACGATTATTACCAGCCGGAAGCCTATGTGCCGCGCTCGGATACCTTCATCGAGAAGGAATCTTCGATCAACGAACAGATCGACCGCATGCGCCACTCCGCCACCCGCTCGCTGCTGGAGCGAGATGACTGCATCATCGTCGCCTCGGTCTCCTGTATCTACGGTATCGGCTCGGTGGAAACCTACACCGCCATGACCTTCCAGATGGCCATCGGCGACAGGCTGGATCAGCGCCAGCTTCTGGCCGATCTCGTGGCGCAGCAGTACAAACGCCGCGATATGGATTTTCAGCGGGGCTCCTTCCGCGTGCGTGGCGATACCATCGAAATCTTCCCCGCCCACTTGGAAGATGCCGCATGGCGCATCTCCATGTTCGGAGACGAGATCGATTCGATCACCGAGTTCGATCCACTCACCGGCCAGAAGACCGGCGATCTGCAATCGGTCAAGATTTACGCCAACTCGCACTATGTCACCCCGCGCCCCACGCTGAACGGCGCCATCCGCTCCATCAAGGAAGAGCTGAAAGGCCGCCTCGCCGAGCTGGAAAAGGCCGGACGCCTGCTGGAAGCCCAGCGGCTGGAACAGCGTACCCGCTACGATATCGAAATGCTGGAAGCCACCGGCTCCTGCGCGGGTATCGAAAACTATTCGCGTTATCTGACGGGCCGCAATCCCGGCGAACCGCCGCCGACCCTGTTCGAATATATCCCCGACAATGCCCTGCTGTTCATTGATGAAAGCCACGTTTCCGTCAGCCAGATCGGCGGCATGTATCGGGGCGACTTCAGGCGCAAGGCGACGCTGGCCGAATATGGCTTCCGCCTGCCGTCCTGCATGGACAACCGCCCGCTGCGCTTCGAGGAATGGGATGCCATGCGCCCGCCGACAGTCGCCGTGTCGGCCACGCCCGGCAATTGGGAAATGGAACAGTCTGGCGGCGTCTTTGCCGAACAGGTCATCCGCCCCACGGGCCTTATCGATCCGCCGGTCGAAATCCGCTCTGCCCGCAGCCAGGTGGATGACGTGCTGGGCGAAATCCGCGAGACGGCGCAGGCCGGGTACCGTACCCTCGTCACCGTGCTGACCAAGCGCATGGCCGAAGACCTCACCGAATATCTGCATGAGCAGGGCGTGCGCGTGCGCTACATGCACTCGGATATCGACACGCTGGAACGCATCGAAATCATCCGCGACCTGCGCCTCGGCGCGTTTGACGTTCTCGTCGGCATCAACCTGCTGCGCGAAGGTCTCGACATTCCCGAATGCGGGTTTGTCGCCATCTTGGATGCCGACAAGGAAGGCTTCCTGCGCTCGGAAACCTCGCTCATCCAGACCATCGGTCGTGCGGCGCGTAACGTCGATGGCAAGGTCATTCTCTATGCGGATAACATCACCGGCTCGATGAAACGCGCCATGGAAGAAACCAGCCGCCGCCGCGAAAAGCAGGTGGCCTACAACACCGAACACGGCATCACGCCCGAATCCGTCAAGGCCCGCATCTCGGATATTCTCGACAGCGTCTACGAGCGCGACCACGTCCGCGCCGATATATCAGGCGCATCCGGCAAGGGCTTTGCCGATGGCGGCCATATGGTCGGCAACAATCTTCAGGCCCACCTCAACGCGCTGGAAAAATCCATGCGCGACGCCGCCGCCGATCTCGACTTCGAAAAAGCCGCCCGCCTGCGCGACGAAATCAAACGCCTCAAAGCCGCCGAACTCGCCGCCATGGACGATCCGATTGCCAAGGAAGAAGCGAAGTCGTTGGAGGGCAGTGGCAAGAAGGGTGCAAAGAAGGATCCTTCGAGGCTCCGCCCTTCGGGCTCCGCGCCTCAGGATGAGGGCGGTGCTTCTGACGAAAACGGCGCTGTCGGAGAACCTCATGGTGAGGAGGCCCAGGGGGCTGTCTCGAACCACGAGAACCACGAGGGCGGCACCGCCAAATCCCTCTTCGCCAAACCCACCCTCGACAACATGGGCCCCGGCACCGACACCGCCAAGCCCCTGTTCCGCAAAAACTCCCTCGACGAAATGACCGTTGGCCGCACCGAAAAGCCCGTCAAAGGCAGCGTCCCACCGAAACCGGTAACGGAGCCCGGCAAACGTTTTTCACCGTTGCTGGAAGGTCAGCCGGAACGCGCAACAGGCGGCAAGGACGACCCCCGCCCCATCGCGCGCGGTAAGGTCGGCGTCGGCTCCTACGAAGACCCGGTGGATCAGAAGCGCAAGGGACGGACGAAGGGCAAGACCGGTAGGCCGGGGCGGTAACACCAGCGCTCTGGTTGATCGCTTGTTTGCCGCGGGGCGTCATCTCTCTGCGCAAACCGAGCTTCGACCTTTGACTAACGCGTAACGCCTCCCGGCAAATCCGACCCCTACGCTCGGAACCTCACGCGAAAACGCGCGTTGTCGAAACATTGCAACCGGCAGAGGGAGCCAGGAAACAATGCGCGCAAACATCATCGCAACATCGCTCTTGTTGTTTGTCTTGACGGCTGGCGGCAGTGTCGCTGGTTCTCTCAAGGATGCGACGTTTCACAGCAATGCCCTGAATGCCGATCTGGCGGTCAACATCTACCGCCCGGATGGCGATCCGCCAGAGAACGGCTGGCCGGTTTTATATCTGCTGCACGGGCATGATGGCGATCAGAACAGTTGGCGTGACCTTGGCAACATCGAAAAGACACTGGACGCGATGATTGCTGCTGGCACCATACGTCCGCTGGTGGTGGTGATGCCGGGCGTGAAGAACAGCTGGTATGTGGATTCGAGCGCGGTGGGAGGTCCCGGTGATTACGAGACGGCGCTGACGGTGGATTTGCGCAGGCAGGTGGAAAACACAATGCCCGTCCGCAAGGATCGTGCGGGCCGCGCCATCATCGGCCTCTCCATGGGTGGCTTCGGCGCGCTGCATCTGGCCTATTCCCATGAGGACCTCTATGCCGCCGTCGCCAGCCTTTCCGGCGCAATCTGGCAGAACGTCCCCGCCTCCGATCTGGACAAGACGCCCGCCGAGCTGAAACTCATTCAGGACAGCGCCTTCTTCCACCGCCTCGACCGCACCACCGTCACCAGCGGCATCGTCCTGCCCTCCACCGGCGACCACTTCTCCGGCGCCTTCGGCACACCCTTCGATGCCAGACTGTTCAACGAAAAGAACGTCTTCACGACAGTCGCCCAACACGTCGCCGAAGCCCAGGATTTGCCCGCTACGTATCTCACCGTCGGCGACGACGACGGCTTCTCCCTATGGCGCGGCGCTGTCGCCCTCCACGAAACCCTGCAAGCCGACAACCGCAAATCCGAACTGCGGATTACGGATGGGGATCATGTCTGGGCGGTGTGGAAGGTGTCGATAATTGATGCGCTGAAGTTTGTGGATGGGGAGTGGGATGTGGAGGTTTCCAAGACTGCTAAAAGCGAATGAATTTCTAGTCGTTTCCAAAAGCAACTCGGAGTTTGCTCGGAAGAGAAAACTCACTTGGGAGGTCAAAAGAGATCACATCGGGATTTTAGTGCGCGTTGATTACACAAAATTACTCAGCATAAACCTTTGCTGTCGCTCGAAGCCTATCTGCGTAATCGTAAATTTTATCGAGACTATCAACTATCAGTCTTTCTTCGGACTCACCGTCGAACAATCCAATGTATTTTACAGACCTATTGAACCAGAGGCGTGCGAGAGGTTTCCTGTTGTTATTGTCGATCAAGATGCCACAGTAGGATTTTTGATCACGCATCACGACACGCTTC
Source organism: Hyphomicrobiales bacterium (assembly GCA_900473205.1). GTDB lineage: Bacteria > Pseudomonadota > Alphaproteobacteria > Rhizobiales > Rhizobiaceae > Agrobacterium. The sequence goes on along the minus strand of UCLB01000008.1, from coordinate 94,335 downwards.
GCACTTATGGTATCCCGCACAATTGCCTTAACGATCATGTAACCCTCACGCTCTTCATCCGTCGTGACGACATCTGGCTCGTCTTCTGCTGGCTCATCAATTTTCTCAATGACTTGTTCAGTATCAGCCAAAGCACTGGACAATCTGTTTTTTACCGTATCCATAATGACTTCACGAAAAGCCGTCCGCACAACACCTGTAAACATTTCTCGGACTTGCGCAGTCATTCGACCTTCGTAAACACCCGATGAAACTATGCGCACAAATTCTTCCGATGGTTCTTCGATTAATTTGGCAATGACTTGTTTTACGCCAGACGTATATTTTAGACGCTCGGCAGTAGCTAAAATCGCCGAAACGTCAAATGCACCCTTTTCGAACTTTCTAAGCTCGGACAAGATTCCAACATTGAAATCTGTGATGTCAAAAACGAAGAACGGGCGCGTATCTAATTTGTTTGTAGCTTCAAGGTCAGTGTAAAAATTAAAAGTTCGTCCGTTTGTCAAAATGGCAAATTTTGCATTCGTAACGCTGAAGTATCGGTACAACTGGTCCAGGTGTTTCTTTTCTAGAGAAACGGATATCGGCTTACATTCGATGAGAATGCGAATATCTCCGTCGACCTTGATTGCATAATCCACCTTCTCCCCTTTTTTGCCCACCGCATCCGCCGTGAACTCTGGGACTACCTCCGAAGGATCAAACACATCATAGCCTAAAGCACGTAAAAATGGCAGGACGACAGCAGTCTTAACTGCCTCTTCCGTTGCCATGGTGCTTGAATGAGATTTTACACGCTCCGCAATACTGCGAAGGCTTTCATCAATACTGCTCATCTTAAACCCCATCCCCCATTTCAGTGAAACTGGCGAATATTTCCACACACGTCAAGATCGCAAAATACTATTAATGAACGATTTTTTGTTGTCTAATACAACCATTATTGACTAGCGTGTGTCGCCGGGAAATTGGAACCAAACCCACCCCAGCCCGTTCTTCCCCCGGACACCGTGTCCGATACTGAAAGGGAAGAAACATTATGAAAAACAAGGTTTTCGCACTCGCTGCCGCCGCAGTTCTGTCCGCCTCCGCTGTTTATGCGCAGACGTCGACACCGGCTCCAGCCGCCCCTGCGGCTTCTGGCGCGGATGCTACATTGTCGGGTCCGGGCATCACCATGGGCACCAAGGCAAATGGTCCTTTGAAGTTCGTCAACGTGCAGAAGACAGACCTCACTGCGTCGCAGCTTGAGGGTCTCGATATCTACAACGCGCAGAACGAAAATATCGGTGAAATCGAAGATGTTGTGATTGGCGATGGCAAGTCGGTGATCGGTCTGGTTGCCAGCGTTGGCGGCTTCCTGGGCATCGATAAGAGCTATGTTGTTCTCGACCCTGCTTCCGTTGCCATCAACAATGATAACGGCACATGGAAGGCCTATGTAGACACAACGAAGGACGCGCTTACGAACGCTCCGAAGCTGGACTATGACAAGCTGGACGATTGATTCATCCAGATAGGCGGTTAATGTCCGCCAGTCTTCAAGCCCACCGACAGTTGGTTCGTCCAATCGTCGGTGGGCTTTTTGTTTGAGCCTTTGTGGCAGCGCAGAGCCTATGGAGGATAGTTGCCACGTTGTGCCTGGGAATGATGTGGTCAGACCCTCGGCATGATGCCGAGGATGACGAAGGAGAGAGTTTCGAAGCCCTCCGCCCTCGCCTATGCACGTTTACCCTCCGAACTTGCCGCTACGCGGAAAACCCTTCGGCACGGTGCGGCCTGCGGTGGCGCGGTCGGCCATCCATTCCAGCAGCTCGTCACCCACCTTGGAGAAGGAGCGACCGGCGCTGTCTTCCCATGTCAGGCCGGTTGCCAGTGCAAAGCATTTCACATCCGAAATGCCGCCGTCCTTGTAGCGTTGCAGGCGCACGCCCTTGCCGCGTGACATTTCCGGCACCTGCGCCATTGGGAAGGTCAGCATCTTGCGGTTTTCGCCAACCACGGCGATGTGGTCGCCGCTGACAGGCACGACCAGCTTCATTTCATCCGGCATGGAGACGTTCATGATCTGCTTGCCCTTGCGGGTATTGGCGACCATTTCCGTTTCCGCCACAACGAAGCCGTTGCCGGCTGTCGAGACGAGCAGCAGCTTGCGCGATGCGTCATGCACAAAGGCGGTCAGGATGTCCTGATCGTTCTCCATATCCACCATGATACGCACTGGTTCGCCATGGCCGCGTCCGCCCGGCAGCTTGTCTGCACCCAGCGTGTAGGCCTTGCCGCCTGTCGTTACCAGCAGCAGCTTGTCCGTGGTCTGGGCCGGGAAGGCAAGCTTGGGGCCATCCCCTTCCTTAAAGGTCAGCGCCGACGTATCGGTCATGTGACCCTTCAGCGCCCTGATCCAGCCCTTTTGCGAGATGACGATGGTAACCGGTTCTTTTTCGATCATCGCCTGCTGAATGGCATCCATATCGGCGGTCGGCGCATCGGCAAATTGCGTGCGGCGCTCGCCCAGCTTGGTGGCCTTGGCGTATTTCTTCTTCGTCTCGCCGATTTCCCAGGCAATGGTCTGCCACTGCTTGTCGTTGGAGGCCAGAAGCGATTCTATTTCCGCCTTCTCGCTGCTTAGGCCATCGAACTCCGTGCGGATTTCGATTTCTTCCAGCTTGCGCAAGGCGCGCAGACGCATGTTGAGAATGGCCTCGACCTGAATATCGGTCAGCCCCCACTTCTCCATCATCACAGGCTTGGGCTCATCCTCTTCACGGATGATGCGAATGACCTCATCGATATTGAGATAGGCAACCAGCAAGCCGCCCAGAATTTCCAGGCGTCTGTCGATAGCAGCAAGGCGGAAGCGCGAGCGGCGCACCAGCACGTCGCGGCGGTGGTCCAGCCATTCCTTCAACACTTCGTTCAGCGCCATGACCTTGGGAATACGGCCCATGGACAGAACGTTCATGTTGAGCGGAATGCGGCTTTCGAGGTCCGACAGGCGGAACAGCGATTCCATCAGCAGCGTGGCATCGACGGTGCGGTTCTTCGGCACCAGAACCACGCGAACGTCTTCGGCGGATTCATCGCGCACATCTTCCAGCAGCGGCAGTTTGCGCGCCAGAAGCAGCTCGGCGATCTTTTCGATCAGGCGGGATTTCTGCACCTGATAGGGAATTTCGGTGATGACGACCTGGTAACCGCCACGGCCGAGGTCTTCGACAATCCACTTTGCCCGCACGCGGAAGCCGCCGCGGCCGGTGCGATAGGCCTCCAGCATGCTTTCGCGGCTTTCGGTGATGATACCGCCGGTGGGAAGGTCCGGTCCTTCGATGCCGCCCCGCTCGGGATGCGCCGGATCGAACATCAGATCCTCGACGGTCGCGTCGGGATTCTTGATCAGCCGCAGCGCCGCATCGCACAGCTCATGGGCATTGTGCGGCGGAATGCTGGTGGCCATGCCCACGGCGATGCCGGAGGTGCCGTTGGCCAGAAGGTTAGGAAACGCGCCGGGCATGACGACCGGCTCTTCGTCTTCCTCGTTATAGGTTGGGCGGAAATCGACGGCGTCCTGCTCTATGCCTTCCAGAAGCAGGGCCGCCACTTCGGTCATGCGCGCTTCGGTGTAACGATAGGCGGCGGCGCCATCGCCATCGATGTTGCCGAAGTTGCCCTGGCCGTCCACGATGGGGTAACGCTGCGAGAAATCCTGCGCCAGACGCACCAGCGCATCATAGACCGACTGGTCACCATGCGGGTGGAATTTACCGATGACGTCACCGACGATACGCGCACATTTCTTGAAGGCCGAGTTGGGGCGAATGCCCATCTCGCTCATGGCGTGAATGATGCGGCGATGCACGGGCTTCAAGCCGTCGCGCACATCCGGCAGCGCACGGTGCATGATTGTCGATAGCGCATAGGCCAGATAGCGCTCTTCAAGCGCGGCCTTGAGGTCAATCGGCAATACGTTGTCGTCGTCTCCGCCGGACGGAGGAAGAAGATTTTTTCCCATGCTGCTTGACTAGCGGAAATGCCGATTTCCAGCAAGGAATCAGGACTTTTCCGCTGTGGATGACGGTGGCCAAACGTATATTTTTCGTTAATCTTGTTTTTATGCCGCAATTCAGCCATTCGTTACAAACTACGAATGGAATATACGGGTGCTATGCCCCGGATATAAATGCACAAATCCAGTTGTCGATCGCCAGTTTTTCATACCTACGAGGGAAGAGACAGAATGAGACTTCAATCCACCCGGCAGTTTCTGTTTGCCAGCGCCGCGGCGTTTGCATTTGCATCACCGGCCTTCGCACTCGACGGCGCAGATGTGCTGAAGAAGATCAATGCGGCCTACAGCGTGCAGGGCGCGGCTGTCGAAGCAAAATCGATTGCGGTCGATGGCAGCACGGTCACGCTGAGCGGTGTGACCTTTGGCACAGCAGCCGATCCTTCGCAGAAAATCCCGGTCGGTAACGTCACGCTGGATGGCGTCGAAGAAAACAATGGTGGCTACACCATCGAAAAGATGAGCTTCGACAACATCAAGTTCGCGCAGGAAGGTATCGCCATCGATGCCAGCGACATCTACATGACCGGCGTTACCGTCCCTGCCGATACCACCACCGGCAAACTGGACTCGATGCTGTTCTACGAAGAGGCCCATAGCGGCCCTGTCACCGTCAAGATGGGTGAGAAGGAAAGCTTCTCGGTTGCGGAAACCACCACGACGATCAGCAAGAGCGAAGACGAAGGCACCGTCAGCTTCGATCTCAACGCCAATGGCTTCAAGGCCGATCTCAGCGGCGTGACCGACCCAAAGACCAAGGACGCCATCGACAAGCTGCAAGTGCAGACGCTGACCGGCGACCTGACGATGAATGGTTCCTGGGAACTCGCGCCCGGCACGTTGACGGTTGATGAATATGCCATCGACCTAAAAGATGTCGGCCGCCTCAACATGGCCTTCAGCTTCTCCGGCTATACGCTGAACTTCATCAAGTCCATGCAAGAAGCCGTCAAGGCACAGGCCGCCAACCCCAACAAGGAACAGGCGGATCAGGCTGCTGGTCTGGCCATGCTCGGTCTTGTCCAGCAGCTGAGCTTCATCAGCGCGGAAATCAGCTTTGAAGATGCCAGCATCACCAAGCGCGCCATCGATTATGCGGCTGGCGAACAGAACATGACGGGCGAGCAGCTGTCTCAGACCATCAAAGGCATGGTGCCGTTGATGATGGCGCAGCTAAACGTGCCGGAACTGCAAAACGCAGTCTCCGCAGCCGTCAACGCTTATATCGATGACCCCAAGAACTTCACCATCTCTGCCGAACCGGCAAAGCCCGTCCCCTTCCCCATGATCATGGGTGCGGCCATGGGCGCGCCGAACACCATTCCCCAGGTTCTGGGTGTAACGGTCACGGCAAACGAATAGTCTTCTGTTGATCTAAAAAAGCCCCGGCGCAGCAATGCTCCGGGGCTTTTTATTGGGTTCTGCCCTCAACAGCTCACGCTGCGTGTCGCGCGTCGTGATAGTTTTCACTGGCAGATGCCTGCGAGTTGAGGCGAAACATTTGCAGCAGTTCGGACAGCCGTGCCACTTCGCGCGATAGAACGGCGCTGGCGGCATTGTTCTCTTCCACCATGGCGGCATTGCTCTGGGTGGCCTGATCGAGAATGTTGATGGCACTGTTGACTTCGCCCAGGCCAATCGCCTGTTCCCGAGACGCCGCGGCGATGGCGTTGACGTGCTCGCGAATATTGACCATCGAGCCGCCGATCCGGGAAAGGGCATTGCCGGTTTCACGCACGAAACGACCGCCTTCCTTCACTTCGGCTCCAGACACGTTGATCAAGGCCTTGATTTCTCCCGCCGCCTTGGCCGAACGTTGGGCCAGTTCGCGAACCTCCTGCGCAACGACAGCAAAGCCGCGACCGGCTTCGCCCGCACGGGCAGCCTCGACGCCGGCATTAAGCGCGAGAAGATTGGTCTGGAACGCAATTTCATCGATCACGGTAATGATGCTGCCTATCTTTTCGGAAGACCGCTCGATGCGTGCGACTGCCGCGATGGTGTCATCCAGAAGAGCCGTCGTCTGTTCCGCATCGCTTCCGGCCTTGGTTGCCAGATCGCGCGCCTGAGATGCACGCTCTGCCGAAAGCCGGACATTGGCGGTCAGTTCGTCAAGCGCCGCTGCGGTCTGTTCCAGAGACGCGGCCTGCTGTTCCGTCCGGCGTGCCAGATCATCGGTACTCTGGCTAATCTCTCGCGCGCCGCCATCGATGGTATATCCCGACTCGGCAATGCCGCCCATCGCTTCGTTCAGCTGTTGAAGCGTCTGGTTGAGATCATGTCGTAGCGCCTCGAAATCCGGCGAGAAAGGCGCGATCAACTGGAAGGACAGGTCGCCGCTGGCCAGACGCTTCAGCGCCGCCGCAAATCCTTCCGTGGCCTCCATCATCAGCGCACGGGCCTGCTCTTGTGCCTGCGTCTGAAGGCGCTCACGCTCAGCCTCAGACCGGATTCTTGCCTCGGTCGCCTCGGCCTCGAGTTTGTCCTTGGCGATTGCCGCCTGCCGGAAAATCTCGAGCGCCTGCGCCATTGCGCCGAACTCGTCCCGGCGAGAAAGCCCCGGCACCGCCAACGCCGTCTCCCCGTCGGCAAGACTGCGCATCGCGCCAGTCATGGCCGCAACGGGGCGGCTGATTGAACGTCCAATCAGATAAACACTTACAACAAGGCTAAAAACTGTCAGCACAACGAAGCCGATGACCATGCGGATGGTCCATTGCTCCGCAGCAGCATTGTCTGTGGCATTTTGCGTCAAAGCGCTGTCGTAATAGGACAGAACATCCTGAACGAACGGCTGCATGGCCTCATAAGCCTGCTCGGTGGTGCTGCGCAACTGTTGTTCCTGAATGGCCGCTTCGGCATAAAACCGGAAGGACGCTGTATAGACGTCCAGCGCATCCATGATGCGCTGACGCTCCGCACCGGGCCGGAACTCTTTCTTCACAAGCACCTTGAAGGTTTCGACTTCACCGCGATGCTTCTCCACATAAGACGCATCCCGACGCAGGATGAAATCCTTCTCATGCCTGCGCATCATCAGCATGCTTGCGCGGATTTCAGCGTTTTCCAGACCGGAAACAAGAGTTTCGATGCTATGGACGGCTCCTCGCATGGCGCCCTCCAGCCCGGTCGATGCTTCCAAACCAAGCTCGGTGTTTTTGGCAACAAGGGTTTTTACCGACTGGGCGTAAGCTTCAAGCGCAGTCGCAAGTCCCTCCAGCTTCGCCGCCGTTTCTGCGCTGGCATTTGCACGCAACGTCTCAAGCCGTGATGCGGCATCTGCCACCACGTCATCGAAGTGCTCGACAGCCCCCATCTGCTTGCCGAGAAGGAAATCCTTCTGGTGAAGCTGTGCCTGCTGCAAATCCGTGGCAAGAGCGGAAACGGCGGCCTGCCTCTCAGCAACCGCCGTCGCGGATGCCTTGTAGCCAGCCTCCAGATGGCGCTGAAAAAGAAACGTGCCGACGACCACGGCCAGCCCCATGAGGGCAACGAGGGCGAGGAGAAAGACGCGATGGGAAATCCGCAACGCACCGGGAAGAACTGAAGACATATGAGATCCCTATTGTTGGACCCCAACAAATCGCCATCAAACGTTAAGAAAAACTCAATCTTTGATGACAACTATATTATTATTTTATGACGTAAAAACAGTATTTTAAGCGCATTTTACGAAACAGCGGCGTCTTTTTCAGTTCGGCGAAGCATCATGAATTCGGCTGTCTGCGAAAGAACACGAAAGCGACCGAAATACCGGTTGCCACGCCCACCAGAACATCCAGCAATCTGACAAAACCGGCGCTCTGCGGTCCCAGCAAAAGAACGAGCATGGCGGAGGCACCCGCCTGTATCGCCACCATAGGTGCCTTGTTGAGGGAAGCGGCGATGATCATGGCGATGAAAATAGCCACGGCCATTCTTACCTCGCCCATTTCATAAGGAAACATCAGCGCGATTTCACCGATGACGATGCCGGTGGTGACGCCTATGAGTAGGTTAATGCCTTGGGTAAACTGGTTGGGAATGTTGGGTGCAAGGCAGATGAGCGCGGTAATCGCAGCAAAGACCGGCTGCGGATGGCCCAGCAGATGGCGGGCCACCCAAAAAGCAAAGGCGGCAGCCAAAGCCGCCGCCAATACATGGGTGAAGGCTGCACGAGCGCGATCAAGCAGCCCTTGCAGCATCCTTATCAGTCTTTCTTCGGCGTCGGCACGACGCGCAGCGCCAGTTCGCGAAGCTGCGTTGGCGTGGCCGGTGCTGGTGCGTTCATCAGCAGATCCTGTGCCTGCTGGTTCATCGGGAACAGCGTGATTTCGCGCAGGTTCTTCGTACCGGTCAGCAACATCACAACGCGGTCCACACCGGCTGCCATGCCGCCGTGCGGAGGTGCGCCGTACTGGAACGCACGGTAGAGGCCGCCGAAGCGTTCTTCCACGTCCTGCTGGCTCAGACCAACCTTCTCGAATGCCTTGACCATCAGTTCTGGCGACTGGTTACGAATGGAGCCGGAGGCGATTTCGTAGCCGTTGCAGACCATGTCGTACTGGTAGGCCTTGATCGTCAGTGGGTCCTGATTTTCCAGCGCATCCATTCCGCCCTGCGGCATGGAGAACGGGTTGTGCGCGAAGTCGATCTTCTTTTCTTCCTCGTTGTATTCGAAGAACGGGAAGTCGACGATCCAGCACAGCTCGAAACGGTCGCGGTCAACAAGGTTGAGCTCTTCGCCTGCGCGTGTGCGAGCTTCGCCTGCAAACTTGTAGAACTTGGCGGGATCACCGGCCACGAAGAAGGATGCATCGCCTGCTTCCAGACCAAGCTGAACGCGCAAAGCTTCGGTGCGCTCTTCGCCGATGTTCTTGGCAAGCGGGCCTGAACCGACAACTTTGCCGTCCTCTTCTTTCCAGAAGATATAGCCAAGGCCCGGCTGGCCGGTCGATTGCGCCCATGCATTCATGCGGTCGCAGAATGCGCGGCTACCGCCAGTCTTGGCCGGGATTGCCCAGACTTCGACCTTCGGGTTGGACGCGATCATGTTTGCGAAGACCTTGAAGCCGGAACCGGCGAAATGGTCTGTCACGGCCTGCATCTCGATCGGGTTACGCAGGTCCGGCTTGTCGGAACCGTAAGTGCGGATCGAATCGTCATAGGCGATGCGGCGGAAGTTCTGCGTCACAGGCTTGCCTTCGGCAAACTGCTCGAACACGCCGCGAATGACGGGCTCCATGGTTTCCCAGACGTCTTCCTGCGTCACGAAGCTCATTTCGAGGTCGAGCTGATAGAATTCGCCGGGCAGACGGTCTGCACGCGGGTCTTCATCGCGGAAGCACGGCGCGATCTGGAAGTAGCGGTCGAAACCGGCAACCATCAGAAGCTGCTTGTACTGCTGCGGTGCCTGCGGCAGCGCGAAGAACTTTCCTTCGTGGATACGGCTCGGCACGAGGAAGTCGCGCGCACCTTCCGGCGACGAGGCGGTCAGGATCGGCGTGGAATATTCGGCAAAGCCGATATCGCCCATGCGACGACGCATATCGGAGATGATCTGCGTGCGCTTGATGATGTTCTTGTGCAGCGTATCGCGGCGCAGGTCGAGGAAGCGGTACTTCAGGCGCACGTCTTCCGGATAGTCAGGCTCGCCGAAGACCGGCAGCGGCAATTCCTTGGAAGCGGCCAGCACTTCGATTTCCTGCGCATAAAGCTCGATTTCGCCCGTTGCCATGGTCTTGTTGACGGTGTCTTCCGAACGGGCCTTGACCAGACCATCGATACGGATGACCCATTCGCCGCGAACCAGTTCCGCCTGCTTGAAGGCCGGGCTATCCGGGTCTGCCACCACCTGCGTGATGCCGTAGTGGTCGCGAAGGTCGATGAAGAGAACGCCGCCGTGATCTCGCACGCGATGGACCCAGCCAGAGAGGCGGACGGTCGCGCCAACGTCGGACTTGCGGAGAGCGGCACATGTGTGGCTGCGGTAACGATGCATTTTGTTATCCTGAAACATAGCGGCGATCAGCAGATGGATCGCATATTCTAAATCGGGCGGAAAAGCGCATGGCCTGCCTGATTTGTCAAGGCAAAGCGCAATATTGTCCCGTATTGCGCCGCCTTTAGGCGTATTTGACGGGCGAGAATCGGTTATCCATGGTGCAGCCTTCTCAAACGCCCTCCAGACACGCGATGTGTGACGCATGAGCCAGTTACGACCCCTTTTCCCGCTGCTGCTGACGGCCGGTATTCTGATCGGCGGAAATGGCCTGCAAGGCACCTTCATTGCGCTGCGCGGATTGTCGGAGGGATTTTCGGCCAGCACCATCGGCCTCATCAGTGCCGGTTACAGTCTGGGCTTTGCGCTTGGATGCGTCAACGTCACGCGCCTTCTTCGGCAGATCGGCCATATCCGCGTCTTCGCCGCCATGGCCGCCATCGCGTCCGCCGCTTCCATCACCATGGTTTTGATCACCAATCCCTTCTTCTGGTTTGCGATGCGCTTCATCATCGGCGTCGCCGTGGCGTGCCTCTTCGCAACCATCGAAAGCTGGATCAATGCGCAGGTGACGAATTCCAACCGGGCGCGGACGCTATCCATCTATCGCTTCGTTGATCTGGGCTCGGTAACGCTGGCGCAATATGTCATTCCGGCTGTCGGCATCGAGGGACCAGCCATTTTCTCGCTGATTGCCATGGCGTTGACGCTGTCGCTGGTGCCGATCTCACTTGCGGATAAATCCAACCCCGCCCCGCCGAAGCAGGTGCCGTTCGATCTCTTCGCCGTGTGGCGCATTTCGCCGCTGGCGGTCATCGGCTGTATTGCGGTGGGTCTCAGCATGTCGGCCTTTCGTAATATCGGTCCGATCTATGCCGAACAGATCGGCCTCTCCGTCACATCGATTGCGACATTCATGAGCGCGGGCATCATCGGTGGCGTCGTGCTGCAATATCCGCTGGGCGTCTATTCCGACCGTTACGACCGCCGCATCATCATCCTCGCCACCACGGCCGGTTCCGTCATCACCGGGCTGTTCCTGTCCTTCTTTGCCGGAAGCGATGAACTCAGAAACGTCATCGGCGTGTTCATTTTCGGTGCCTTCGCACTGCCACTCTATTCACTCAGCTCAGCCCACGGCAACGACCACGCGAAGGATGGGGAGCACGCCATGATGTCGGCGGGTCTGCTGTTCTTCTGGTCGCTGGGTGCCACGGTGGGGCCGCTGCTGGCCTCCGTCTTCATGCAAATTTTCGGCCCAAAAGCGCTGTTTGCCTACACGGCTTCGATCCAGATCGTCTTCATGATCTACACGATTTACCGGCTGACCGTGCGGGCTGCAGTGCCGCCGGAAGAGCGAAACTGGCGCTTCCGCCCGCTCTTGCGCACGTCCGCCTATTTCAGCAAGCTGGCGGCCCCTCCACCGTCCGATCAGAATAAAAAAGACTGATAACACTCTCATATACCCTGGAAAGATGGGACAGAGACCCAAGAACAGCCGCGATTGTATTGACATGGGCGCTTCAAAGGGAAAGTAAGTTTGATACTTTCCATGAGCGGCAAAAAAACAATGATAGAGACGACTACAGCACTCGCCGAAGCCTGCAAGGAACTGGCGAAATCCGATTTCATTACCATCGATACGGAATTTCTGCGCGAAACGACTTTCTGGCCTCAGCTCTGTCTGGTTCAAATGGCAAGCCCGACGCTGGAAGTGCTGGTCGATCCCCTTGCCAAAGATATCGATCTGACACCGCTGTTCGAGCTGATGGCCGATACCAGTGTCATCAAGGTCTTTCATGCCGCGCGTCAGGACATCGAAATCGTCCATCATCTGGGCGGTCTCATCCCACACCCCATCTTCGACACGCAGGTTGCGGCGATGGTCTGCGGTTTCGGTGACTCGATCTCCTACGATCAGCTCGTGCAGAAGATCAAGAACGTCCAGATCGACAAATCCTCACGCTTCACCGACTGGAGCCGCCGTCCGCTGACTGAAAAGCAGTTGGATTACGCGCTGGCCGACGTAACCCATCTGCGCGATGTCTATCTGGCGCTGAAAGCCCAGCTGGAGCGCGAAGGCCGTTCTTCATGGCTGAAGGAAGAGATGGACATTCTCGAGTCCGTTGAAACCTACGACATGCATCCTGACGATGCCTGGCTGAGACTGAAATCGCGCCTGCGTAAGCCGACGGAACTTGCCATCCTCAAATTCGTCGCCGCATGGCGGGAGCGGGAAGCGCGTTCGCGCAATGTGCCGCGCTCGCGCGTGTTGAAGGACGATGCGATTTTCGAGATTGCCCAACAGCAGCCGAAAGATGCCGACGCACTGTCGCGCCTGCGCACCATTCCCAAAGGCTGGGAGCGCTCGACCTCCGGCACCGCCATCATCGAAACCGTCAATGCAGCGCTTGCCTTGCCCAAAGCCGATATGCCGCACCCACCACGCCAGAGCCATTCTCCGGAAGGCAACGGAGCAGCGGTCGAACTTCTCAAGGTTTTGCTGAAGCTGACGGCTGACAAGCACGGCGTTGCCGCCAAGGTCATCGCCAACAGCGACGATCTCGACAAGATCGCCTCCGAGGGCGAGAGCGCGGAAGTCCCTGCCCTTTCCGGCTGGCGTCGCGACCTTTTCGGTGAACCGGCTTTGAAGCTGATCCGCGGTGAAGTGGCGCTTCGTTTTGCTGGCAAGAAGGTCGAAGCGCTGGAACTGCCGCAACAAGCCTAGCTCTACTTTAAAGGCCAGGCACCGTATGTCGGCCTTATGATCGACCAGTTGATGCCGCAGACCGTGACCGATGCAAGTCGGCCACAGCTGCGGCCATTGGTCTTACATTACCGAAACATCACTTTTTGACCCGCGCCTTCCACAATAAAGTCGCAACCGGCGGGAATCACGGTGCATTCGCCGGTGGATCGCGGTGTCCTATCAACCGCATTGCAAGCAAAGAGCAGACATGAGAAAAATTCTCGCAATGCTGGACTACGTCGTTCTGTTTCTGGCGGTTTCCGGCAGCGGCGTGGCCTATGCATTTCTGGAATATGGTGGCGGGGCGCTGATTGGCGCGACCTATGCCCTGTTTGCCTGCGCACCCATTCTGGCCTTCGAGCGCGGTTACATCATGCCAGGTCTCGCGCGCCGCATCAGCATGCTGCCGACACCGGCCTATATTTCCATCGGCCTCATCGTCTACGCCATTCTGGTCTTCTGCGGTTTCGGCCTGGGCGGCACGATCTTGTGGGCGACCGGCATTTTCCCCGTCAGCTGGCGGCGCGCCGTGCATGCGGAAATGCAGACGCTTCTGTTCACACTCGGTGTCTGCGCCATCATCGTCTTCATCATGCGGGTGCGCGAACTTCTGGGCCGCGATATTTTCATCGACCTCATTCTCGGTCGCTACCGCCGCCCAGTTAGTGAGGAGCGCGTGTTCCTGTTCATCGATCTGGTAGGATCGACATCCTTTGCCGAAACCCATGGGGACTTGAGAGCGCAGGAATATCTGGGCGAGTTGTTTTCCACCTATGCCGGGCCCGTGCGGCGCCACGGCGGGGTGATCGATGACTATATTGGTGACGCGGCCATCATCACATGGCCTTACCATCAGGCCATTCGCCGTGCTGCCTGCATCAACTGTGTCTTCGATATTCTAACGACGATAGAAAACGACCGTGCCGAATGGTTGTCGCGCTTCGGCACCGTGCCGAAGCTGCGTTTTGCCATTCACGGCGGGCCGGTCATCACGGCGGAAATCGGGGTCGACCACCACAAGATCACCTATTTCGGCGATACGGTAAACACCACCGCCCGGCTGGAATCGCTGAGCAAAATGCTCGGCTATCCCGTTCTCATCTCGTCCGATCTCGCGCATCAACTGCTGCTGCCGAAGGGTGTGAAAAGCGAATATCTGGGCGAACATGCCGTGAAGGGTCGCGGGCAGACTCTCGGCGTCTGCGCACTCAGCCGCCAGCCGGCTGCGGCCTGAAAAGATTTCATCAAACCGTCAACGCTACATTACGCCCCTGTCATGAAGTCTGCCTAACGGTCCTGCGTTACAGATGCAAACCGACAGGTGTTTCATGAAAAAGACCCTCCTCGCCTCCGCCGCAATTCTTGCCTTCGGCACCATTTCAGCTTTTGCCGCGGAAAAGGAGTTTCCCGCAAAGCTCGTTTCTCAGGCTGTGCTTCCGGCAAACACCATCATTCCGGCACCATCAGACGCACCGGAACACCTCAAGACATCCGCTAAGTTCACGACGGCGGATCGCAAGCGGGCCGAAGGCCTCGGCACCGTTCCCGGCAAGGATGGCGTCCGCATGACGGGTCTTTCCATGCCTTTCGCAGGTCAGGCCATGCAGGGATTTTCCGGCATCAAGACCATGGAAGACGGCACGTTCTGGAGCCTTTCCGACAATGGTTTCGGCTCGAAGACCAATTCCAGCGACTCGATGCTGATGCTGCACCACCTGAAGTTCGAGTGGGATGCAGGCAAGGTCAACGCGCTCGAAACCGTGTTCCTGTCCGACCCGGACAAGAAGGCACCCTTCCCCATCGTCATGGAAGGTTCCGACAAGCGCTATCTGACCGGCGCAGATTTCGACGTCGAATCCATCCAGCCGGTTGCTGATGGTTTCTGGGTTGGCGAAGAATTCGGCCCCTACATCCTCAAATTCACCCGTGACGGCAAGCTGACGGATGTGGTCGCAACAAAGGCTGGCGAGATCGACGTCAAGTCGCCCGACCATCCGGCCCTGACGCTGCCCGGCAACCCGACGCAGAAACTGCCTGCTTTCAACCTGAAGCGTTCCGGCGGCTATGAAGGTCTGGCGATGTCCAAGGATGGCTCCAAGCTTTACGGTCTTCTGGAAGGCCCGCTCTATAATACCGAAGGTCAGGTCGAAAAGACCGAAGACGGCGCAACCGGCCTGCGCATCATTGAGCTCGATGTTGCCTCCAAGAGCTGGACAGGCCGCACATGGCTCTACCCGCTGGCGGAAACCGGCGAAGCCATTGGTGACTTCAACATGCTGGATGACAGCACCGCTCTTGTCATCGAGCGCGATAATGGCGCCGGAACCGCCGACAAGGCCTGTGCCGACCCGAAGAAGCCGGAAGCCAATTGCTTTGCCGTTCCTGCCAAGCTGAAGCGTATCTACAAGATCGAATTCAACGACGCCAATGTCGGCAAGGCCGCCCGCAAGATCGGCTATATCGACCTGATGAAGATTGCGGACCCCGACAAGAAGGCAAAGCAGGGCAGCGATAATGGCGTCTATACGATGCCATTCGTGACCATCGAAAATGTCGATCGCGTCGATGCCACGCATATCATCGTCGGCAACGACAACAATCTCCCCTTCTCCGCAGGCCGTTCACTGGACAAGGCAGACGACAATGAATTCGTTCTGCTTGAGGTGAAGGATTTGCTAGACGCGAAGTAAGCATCCGACAAACAAAAACCGCCATGGTTTACGCCATGGCGGTTTTCACAAACGGTATAGCTAACGTCTGTTATTCGAAAACGAAAGCCAGCTTCTTGCCCGTCAGCTTCGACAACTGCTGAAGCCGACCTTCCAGGCGTTCGCCGGCAAAATCGCAATAGTCGTGCGGCACCACGAATTCCAGATCGTAATCAGAATTTTCAGACTTGCGGAAGCGCAGGTGGTCCACCACGCCCGGCATGGATGCCGAGAACAGATAGGCCACGCGCAACAGCCCACCCAGCAATTTCGCAAGCTCTATCATGCGCGGCGTGGCGATCTTGGCCAGTCCGTCCGTCATGCCGTTGTCGTTCAGACCTTCGAAGCGATAATAATTGGCCAGCGCAATATAGGCGCGGCCCGGGTGGGTGATGGCCACGAAGGACGAGTGGGCGATGATGTTGAGCGCCTGCAAGCCGCGATAATCGGGATGAGCGCGCCAGCTGATATCTGCCACGAGGCAGGCAGCCTGCCGGTAACGGCTCTCTTCCGGCGTTTCCTCGATACCGAAGACCGGGAAAACACGACCGCTCCAGTCGGCAAGCTCGCGTGCATGCTCGGGCGAGCGGGCACGCAGAATCGCAAGCTCATCCGCAGCAACCAACAACGGGTCGCTCTCGCGTTCGGTTTCCGACAGAAGGGAGTAGAGATAGCCTTCACGAACGCCCTGAGCCGAAAAGGCGATCCGGGCGGGCTTCATGACTTCCAGCACTTCGCGCAAAGCGATGGCGCCGAAGGGAAGCAGTGAGCGGCGGTTTTTGGAAACGGCCTGCCAGGCCGGGTCCTTGCTATCCTTCGAGGCGATGACCTCTTCGAGGAAGCTCAGCATTTCCGCGAGCGGGACCTCGTAACCCTGCATCATATGCAAGGGGTAATTGGTGATTTCCATGTGCAGCTTGGCGATGTTGCGCCATGTGCCGCCCACGGCATAGAAGGTGCGGCCCTCGCCCTTCGATAGAAGCTTAGCGCCTTTGACCTGTTTCTTCGTGTAGCTCGTGGCCTTGTCCAGCGAGCCGCCAGATTGCTCGAAAAGGCGAAGGCCTCCAAGCGGCAAGGTTATGCCGGTGCCACAGTCTCCGCCCTTGACGTCGATGAGTTCCAGCGAGCCGCCACCCAGATCGCCCGCAATGCCATCAGGATCGTGGAAACCGCTGATCACGCCATAGGCGGAATAAAGCGCTTCCTTTTCACCGGAGAGAACTTCGATCTCGCAGCCGAGAATGGCTTCCGCCTCGCGAATAAAATCGGGTCCGTTTTCAGCCTCACGCGCGGCAGCGGTGGCCAGCACATAAAGCTTATGTGCCTGCGCCTGCTCGGACAGCGCGTGAAAACGGCGCAGTGCCGTCAGCGCACGGCGCACGCCTTCTTCATCCATGCGGCCTGTCAGAGCCAGACCCTTGCCCAGCCCGCACAATACTTTTTCATTGAACAGCACCGCAGGGGCGCGCGAGAGACCTTCATATACAACGAGGCGAACAGAGTTCGAGCCGATATCTATGACGGAAACGGGGGCAATGCCTGACAGCCGCCCCTGTGCTTCTGATCTTGTCATTCAGCCTGTTTCTTGCGGGATGATATCAACCCAGCAATCAGTTTAGGCGCACTGGATTTCAAGGCTTCACCACGTCCGGAAAGGCTCGGGTTGGTCATGAAATAGTGCTGCGCGTTGAACGGTTCCTCACCCTTGCGCACCTCGATGCGCCTGGACGTACCGTCCGGAAGTATCTCGTAGCTCTGCTGGTTGTCAATGAGATTGCCCAGCATGATCTGTGAAAGAACCTGTTCATGCACGGTTGGGTTGACCAAAGGAACCATGGTTTCCACGCGACGATCCAGGTTTCGCGGCATCATGTCGGCAGAGCCAATATAGACCAGCGCCTTGTCGGATGGCAGGCCATAACCATTGCCGAAGCAGAAGATTCGGCTGTGTTCCAGGAAGCGACCGACGATGGATTTGACGCGGATATTGTCGGAAAGGCCTGGCACCTGCGGACGCAGGCAGCAAATGCCGCGGATCACCAGATCGATCTCGACGCCGGCTTCGCTCGCACGATAAAGCGCATCGATGATCTCAGGATCGACCAGCGAATTCATCTTCATCCAGATGGCAGCCGGTGCACCAGCCTTGGCATGCTCGATCTCATCATGGATGTGCTTGAGAATGCGCGCGCGCAGCGTGTAGGGCGAAACCGCCAGCTTCATCCCCTCTTCCGGCTCACCGTAACCGGTGATGAAGTTGAAGATATTCGCCATATCATGCGCAATTTTTGGATTGCAGGTGAAGAAGGACAGGTCGGTGTAAATCTTCGCCGTCACCGGATGGTAGTTACCGGTGCCGAGGTGGCAGTAGGTCCGCAGCTTGCCGTCTTCACGGCGCACGACCATCGACATCTTGGAGTGCGTCTTCAACTCGATGAAGCCGAACACGACCTGCACGCCAGCGCGTTCCAGATCGCGCGCCCAGCGAATATTCGCCTCTTCGTCGAAACGCGCCTTCAGCTCCACCAGCGCCGTTACCGACTTACCGGCATCGGCAGCATCGATCAGCGCACGCACGATCGGGCTGTCATTGGAGGTACGGTAAAGCGTCTGCTTGATGGCGAGTACGTTGGGGTCACGCGCGGCCTGATGCAGGAACTGCGCAACCACGTCGAAACTTTCATAGGGATGGTGAACCACCATGTCCTTTTCGCGAATGGCAGCAAGGCAATCGCCCGCATGTTCACGCACGCGCTCCGGGAAACGGGCATTGTAGGGCTCGAACTTTAGGTCGTCGCGCGGGGCCTTTACGATTTCAGAAATCGTATTCAGCGCCAGCAGACCGGGCAGAACGGCAACGCGGTTATCCGGCACGCCCAGCTCATGCACCACGAACTGGCGCAGTGATGGCGGCATTTCGCTATCGGTTTCGATACGGATGACCGAACCGCGACGGCGGCGCTTCAGCGCGCTTTCGAAGTAACGGACCAGATCTTCGGCTTCTTCTTCAAGCTCGATATCGCTGTCACGGATGATACGGAATGTACCGAAGCCACGCACCGTATAACCGGGATAGAGCCGGTGAATGAACAGGCCGACGACATCTTCAAGCGTGATGTAACGGATCGCTGTCTTGTCATCCGGCAGGCGCACGAAACGGTCCAGCGCGGGTGGCAGGCGAAGCAGCGCAGTCATCGGCTCGCGACCGTTGACGCTATCCAGCTGCAAGCCCATGGAGAAGCCGAGGTTGGGAATGAAGGGGAATGGATGCGCCGGATCGATGGAAAGCGGCGTCAGCACAGGGAAGATCAGCGCTTCGAATTCGTTTTCCAGCCAGACGCGATCCTCATCCGACAGCGATGCCGGGCGAACGATGTAAATATCTTCCTTCGCGAGATATTGCTGCAAAACGGCCAGCGATGCCTGCTGCTCCATCTGGAGATTGTCGATCTCTTTGAGGATTTCCTCGAGCTGCTCGGCTGGCGTCTTGCCATCAGGCGTCTTCACGGTGATGGACTGGCGGACCTGTCCTTCCAGACCGGCGACGCGGACCATGAAGAACTCATCGAGGTTGGCGGCGGAAATCGACAGGAAGCGCAGGCGCTCCAGCAAGGGGTGGTCGGTGTTCAGCGTTTCTTCCAGAACACGACGGTTGAACTGCAACCAGGAGAATTCGCGGTTTACGAAGCGCGTCGGGCTATCCCAGAGGTCTTGCACCTCCGGTGCCGTCTTGCTGCCCTCTTCGATATGTTCCTGCATCACCGAGTCCATCAAACAATCCACCCTTTAAATATTCAGACCGGCATGCAGAACCACGAAAGCCCGCACCGCCCTGTTTTTGTTGAAGCATCGGATAGACCAAACCGTTTCGATGCCCTCATGCCCGTATAACAGTTTGACGACGGAACTGTGACAGTCAATCCTCGTCCGGGTCGCCACCAAGCTCCGTCAGCACTTCCGCTGCCATTGCCCGGCTGATGCGCGTTCCTCTCGACAGTCCCAGCCGATCCAGTCTTTCGACAATCGTCTGCGCCGTATTCAAGGAGCGCTCCATCCTTGCAACGATATAGCTGACAAGTTTGTCATCCATGTAAAGCTGGCGGTCGGCAAAGAGCTTCATCAGCACCTGCGCCAGCAAATCCTCGTCCGGCTCGCCAATTTCCACCACCGTCGCCGCCTTGAGACGCGAGCGCAGATCCGGCAACGTTACCGGCCATGCCGCGGGCCATTGCCGCGTGGTGATGAGAAGCGAGGTGCCGTTTTCACGCACGCTATTGATGACGTGGAAAAGCTCGGTGTCGTCAAAGCCGTTTCTGTCAGCGTCTTCGAACAGGACCGGGCCGTTTTCCGCCACCCGCGCAGCCTCGTTGCCCGGCGAAGGCTCAATCTCTGCGGCACCGCTGGTGTTTTTCCAGATGCTGGCGAGGTGGGATTTGCCTGAACCCTGCGGCCCAACGAGAATGACGACAGGCGACGGCCAGCGCGGCCACTCATCCACGATGCTCACGGCAGCATCCAAAGGTGCCGCCACCAGCAAATCCTCACGGCCCGTCGCCGTCTGGTGGGAAAAAGCAAGCGGCAACTGCTCGGCCTTGGACCGTGCGCCACCGGGTTTGTTGTTATCCGTCATCTGTCAGCTCTGAGAATCGATCTTTTTGGGCGGCAAAGCCTCCAGCTGAGACTCTTCAGGGTCCCAGGGAAGATTGGCGGCACGACCATGGTAAAGATCGCTATCAAGATAGCGCGACAACGCAAAGCGCACAAGCACACCCACTGCGGCCGCCGCAGGCACCGCGACCATAAGGCCGACGAAGCCAAACAACACGCCGAAGGCGAACAACGCGAACATCAGCCAAACGGGGTGAAGCCCGACGCTGCTGCCGACCAGTTTCGGCTGCAATATGTTGCCTTCCAAAAACTGACCAGAGAAAAACACCGCCAGCACGAGAATGACATCCACGTAGTTCGGCCAGAACTGCACCAGTGCCACGCCAACGGCAAGCACCAGGCCAACCATGGAGCCAATATAGGGAATAAAACTGATTGCCCCCGCAAAAAAGCCGATCAGAAGACCAAAATTCAGACCCACAAGCGACAGCCCGACGGCATAATAAACGCCTAGAATGATGCAAAGCGAACCCTGCCCGCGAATAAAGCCGGCAATGGTACTGTCCATATCGCGAGCGATCTGGCGGACTGTTGCCACATGGTCCCGCGGTATCCAGCTGTCCACCTTTTCGATCATCCGGTCCCAGTCCAGCAACAGATAGAAGGCCACAACCGGTGTCACCACCAGAAGCGAAATGACGTCCACCAGCGACTTGCCGGAATTCCAGATTTGCGTCAGCAAGGTGCCGATAAAGCCAGCGCCCTCTGTCAGCAGCTTGGAGAAGTTTTCCTTCACGGTGTCGATCTGCGAACTCACCCAGCCCGGCAGAATATTGGTGTCCGCACCTGCAATGAGTTGCTGAAGAGAGGAGATATATTGCGGAATACGGCTGATGAATTCCGAAGCCTGAGCGACGATCAGGGGGATAATAATGATGAGCGACAGCGCAAACAGCATTACGAAAGAGACGAGGATCATCACGCTCGCCATCATCCGGCTCAGGCCACGCCGCTCCAGCCAATCCGCGATCGGATCGAGGAAATAGGCGAGCGCCATGCCTGCCACGAAGGGCAGCAAAATAGAGCTGAACACCATCAAAAACAGGATGAAGATGACGAGCGCACCCAGCCAGAAAAAGATCTGGCGTCTCAGATTCATGCCTCTGATATGTGGTTGCATCGTCTGCTCCTTTGAGCGCCTGAACTCATAACGCCGTGGTTAGGAGATAGGATGCGTGGACCGGACTGGTCAAGTGTGGCACCGTTGCCAAATTCGTCACGGCTGACCTTTCCCATAACAATACGGCTAAAACAGCCAAAAGGCGTGAAAAACATGAGTTTTCCCGCGCCCATACTTGCATCGTCACCCGTCTCATGCGAATGGCGACGCCAAACGGAACCAGTGGAGACGAGAGCCATGAGCCAGTCGGGCAAGAACGGTCTTACCTACAGCGATGCAGGCGTGGATATCGACGCCGGAAACCTGATGGTCGAGAAGATCAAGCCAGCCGTGCGCTCCACCCGCCGCCCCGGTGCGGATGGCGAAATCGGCGGTTTTGGTGGCCTGTTCGATCTGAAGGCCGCTGGCTTTACCGACCCGGTTTTGGTGGCAGCAAATGACGGCGTCGGCACCAAGCTCAAGATCGCCATCGACGCTAATTATCACGACACCGTCGGCATCGACCTCGTCGCCATGTGCGTCAACGATCTCGTGGTACAGGGTGCAGAACCGCTGTTCTTCCTCGACTACTTCGCCACCGGCAAGCTCGACCCGGATCAGGGTGCCGCCATCGTCACCGGCATTGCCGCAGGCTGCCGCGAATCCGGTTGTGCGCTGATCGGTGGTGAAACCGCCGAAATGCCCGGCATGTATTCGGATGGTGATTACGATCTGGCAGGCTTTGCCGTGGGTGCCGCCGAACGCGGCCAGCTTTTGCCTGCGGGCGACATCGCTGAAGGCGATGTCATTCTCGGCCTCTCCTCCTCCGGTGTTCACTCCAACGGCTTCTCGCTGGTCCGCAAGATCGTCTCGTTGTCCGGTCTCGACTGGGACGCCCCAGCCCCCTTTGCCGATGGCAAGAAGCTGGGCGAAGCGCTGCTGACGCCGACCCGCATTTATGTAAAGCCTCTCCTGAAGGCCATCCGCGAGACCGGTGGTCTCAAGGCGCTGGCGCATATCACCGGCGGCGGCTTCCCGGAAAATATTCCGCGTGTTCTGCCAAAGCATCTGGCCGCTGAGATCGACCTCGACGCCATCAAGGTGCCCGCCGTCTTCTCATGGCTGGCCAAGACCGGCGGCGTTGCACCGAATGAAATGCTGCGCACCTTCAACTGCGGCGTCGGCATGATCGTCGTGGTCTCTCCTGAGAACGCTCAGACGGTCACCGACGCTCTGACAGCCGAAGGCGAAACCGTCTTCGCACTCGGCCGCATGGTTGCGCGTGCAGAAGGCGAACACGGCACGATCTACAAGGGCACCCTCGGTCTATGATCGCCTCTTCCGCCCGCAAGCGCGTCGTCGTTTTCATCTCCGGCAGCGGCTCCAACATGATGGCGCTGGCGCAGGCCTGTCAGGCACCGGATTTTCCGGCGGAAATTGCCTGCGTGATTTCCGACAAGGCAACGGCTGGCGGGCTGGCGAAAGCGCAGAACCTGGGCATTCCAACGCTCGTGTTCGAGCGCAAGACCTATTCCAGCAAGGCAGAACACGAAGCCTCCATTCTGGCGGCGCTTGGTGAGATTGCCCCCGACATCATCTGCCTTGCAGGCTACATGCGCCTCATCTCCGGCGATTTCATCGCACCCTATGCGGGCCGCATCATCAACATCCACCCATCGCTCCTGCCCCTCTTCCCCGGCCTTCACACCCATGAACGCGCCATCGAAAGCGGCACGAAGATCACCGGCTGCACCGTCCATTTCGTCACCGAAGGCATGGATGAAGGCCCCGTCATTGGCCAGGCCGCAGTACCGGTTCTGGCTGGTGATGATACAGACGCGCTCGCCGCCCGCGTTCTGACCGTGGAACACCAACTCTACCCCCTCGCCCTCAAGCTTTTGGCAGAGGGCAAGGTACGGATGGAGAGCGGCAAGGCTGTTCGCAGTGATGACGCCTGTGAGGCGGGGCAGCAGCTTATTTCTGCATAAACCTCTCACTTGGCCAAGCACTTGACCAACCACCGGCAAGCTTGATATTTTGGGTTTGCAACGGAGTTCGGCATAATGACGCTCACGGTCAAAGTCGGTGAAGCAAAAACACATCTTTCCGAGCTTCTCGCAAAAGTCGAAGCCGGTGAAGACGTCGTCATTGCGCGCGGCAACGAGCCCATCGCCCGCCTGATCAAGGCCAACGACACCCAAGAGCGCCGCCGAATGCTGGATGCCCTGCGGACAGAAAGAGCGCAACGCTCTCTCGTCAGCGCAGACGACATCCAGACTTGGAAAAACGACGGCAGGCGTTGATGCCATTCGTGGTCGATGCATCCATTGTCGCCGCATGGTTCCTGCCGGATGAGACGAGCGACATCGCCGATAATGCCCTGGACAGATTGGAAACGGACGACGCAATCGCGCCCGATCTTCTATCGCATGAACTGCGGAACATCCTGCTCTCCGCAGAAAAACGTAAACGCATAGACCAAGACGCGATCTTCTCGATCCTTCTGCGCTTCAACAGTCTGCCCCTTACCCTCGTCAGCGGCGGTGACCACATCACCATCATGCGGCTGGCAAAAAAGCATTCGCTCTCCGCCTACGACGCAGCCTATCTGGCGCTCGCGGTCTCACATGCAATTCCGTTGGCAACAAATGACAAAAAACTCGCTGCCGCTGCAATGGCTGAGAGCGTGGCGTTTGGGTGATCTATCGGCAAGCAGCCTTAGCGTGCCCTAAGTAAAAATCAAAACTCCCGGCTATTCCACAAACTACCAATTTTTGGTACATTGCATGCTCCATTCAGGGAGCAAGTCGTGGGAAAGAACACGTCCGTAAATCTCAACGATCACTTCGATACCTTCATCGAACAACAGATTGAGCAAGGTCGCTACACGTCGGCCAGTGAGGTGGTTCGCGCCGGTCTTCGGCTTCTTGAAGAGCGAGAGGCTGAGTTGAGCAACTTGCGCGCCGCCCTGATTGAGGGAGAAAGCTCTGGCTCTGCCGTCCCATTCGATTTCGATGCCTTCATCCAGCGGAAGAAAAGTGCCGGATGAGGACGTATCGTCTTACGCCGAAGGCGCAGATCGATCTCGAACTTATCTGGGACTATACGGAAAAGAACTGGGGCGTTTTGCAAGCCGAGGTCTACGTACAATCGATACGAAAGACGCTGGACGGTTTGGCAGATGGCTCGATCATCTCACAGTCAGCCGAGCACATCCGGACAGACTATCGCAAATCACTAATCGGCTCTCATGTTGTTTTCTTCAAGGAAAACAACGACGCTATCGAGGTTATTCGTATATTACATCACCGGATGGATACGAGCCGCCTGTGAAACCGCGGCTCACAATATTCCACGGTTCAGCATCGCCCACTGCAGCAAAATAATCGTCTTCGCGTCTGATATCTCGCCGGTCGTGATCATCCCGAATGCTTCATTAAGCGGGATGGAGAGAACCTCGATGTCCTCGCCTTCCGTATCAAGACCGCCGCCGAGACCGGCTTTTTCGTCCAGATCGATGCGTGCGTAAAACAGAGCGACCTTTTCTGTCAACGTGCCGGGGCTGGCATAGGTTTCGAAGAGATATTGCACGTCCTTTACCGCGTAGCCGGTCTCTTCCATCGCCTCGCGGCGGATGGCTTCGTCGGGTTGGTCGTCATCGATGAGGCCTGCGGGCACTTCCAGCATGAAGCTTGGATCGCCGTTCACGAAGGCGGCGGGGCGGAATTGGCGGACGAGAACGACGGCGTCTTTTTGGGGATCGAATAGAAGTATCGCAGCGGCGCTGCCGTGGTCATGCACCTCGCGGTCGATGCGGATGACACGGCCATCGGGCATTTTCTGATCGAAGACCAGCGTCTGAAGGTGGACGAAACGCTTCCAGACCGTTTCTTTCGAGACAAGCTTTACCCTGTCCTCGTCGCGCGTTGCTGTCGCTCTTTCGTCCACATCAAACTCCGTCAGTTTCACTGCGTCAGGGATGCCCGGTTGAGAGCGGCCCATTGCAACAGCATGATGGTCTTGCCATCGCAGATATCGCCGTCCTCGATCATTTTGATGGCATCAGCCAAGGGCAGCACAACGACTTCGATGTCTTCATCCTCATGGGCCGCACCGCCGCCCTCTTCCACACGGTCGGAGGCATCGACGATTGCGGCGAAGAAATGCAGCACTTCCGTCACCGAGCCCGGCGACATAAACGACTTGAACAGGAAACGTGTGTCGCGGAGCTTGTAGCCGGTCTCCTCCATCACCTCGCGGGCGATGGCGTCTGCCGGGTTATCACCATCCAGCAGGCCTGCGGGTGTTTCCAGCAGCCAGCCGTGATAGCCATTCACATAGGTCGGCACGCGGAACTGGCGGACCAGAATGACGCTGTCGATTTTCGGGTCGTAAAGCAGAATGGTCGCGCCGTTGCCGCGATCATAGGCTTCGCGCTTCAGCGTTTTCGTCTCACCTTTGGAATTGGTGTAATTGTAGGTGATGTTGCGAAGATGGTACCAGTTTTTTGAAAGTGTTTCGTCTTTAAGAATTTCAATTTTTACGTCATCAAATTTCTGCATTCCAAATTCCTGCTATTGAGTCTGAATCCAAACCTTGTTGTCATGAAAAGCCGCGCCACCATACGGCGCAGCCGCGTCTGCGCCTGTCAGCACATTGATGCCCTCGCCATCCAGATGCGCCTTGTTGGGCCACAATCCCTCGGCGATGAGGACACCTGCCCTCGCACCCTCAACGATCTTTGCGTGAATGCGCAAATCTCCACGCGCATTGCCAATCCACACAATATCTCCATCGACAATATCAAGACGCTGCGCATCTGCCGGACAGATCATCAGTTCCGGTCGGCCCTCTTTCTGAACGGAGGTCTTCGTCTCCGCGAATGTCGAGTTCAGGAAATTACGAGCGGGCGATGTAGCCAGCCGGAACGGATGCTCGGCATCGGCTACTTCGATAATATCCACCTGATCCGGGAATTTCGGAAGTTCCGCCACCGGCCCCATGACCGGCACGTTCTTCGGCGGCTTGTTGGGTGATGGCCCGCTCTGCCAATCCGGACTGAAGCGGAATTTGCCATCCGCATAGCCGAAGCCTTCGAGATAATGTGCGACCTCAAACGGCGGCTGCGCGTCGATCCATTTCTCTTCGGCAAGGCTGTCGAAATCACCCCAACCGCCGGGGCCGAGAATGAGATCAATATGCTCGCGCTCCGTCATACCGAAACCCGGCATATCCGATACGCCGAGGCGCTTGGCCAGTTCCTCGATAACGAAGAGATTGGTTCGAACGGTATCAGGCGGCTCAACGAGCTTCGGGCCGAGCAGAATGTGGTTCTGACCACCGGCGCGATATATGTCGTCATGCTCGAGAAACATGGTGGCGGGCAGCACGATATCGGCAACGTCAGCCGTTTCCGTCATGAACTGCTCATGCACGGCAACGAAGAGATCGTCGCGCAGGAAACCCTGTTTGACCAGCCGCTGCTCCGGGCAGACATTCACCGGGTTGGTGTTCTGAATCAGCAGCGCCGTTACCGGCCCGCCGTAGCGCAAAGCCTCGGCATCGCCGGTCAGAACGCGACCGATCTGGGATTGGTCGAGTTGGCGCACATTCGGATCGGCATAGGCCGTGCCCATCAGTTCCGCCTTGTTGAGCCGGAAGATGTCGCCATTGTTGTGAAACGCGCCGCCGCCCTCATATTGCCAGGAGCCCAACACAGTGGCGATGGAAAGCGCCGCATGCATGGCAACTGCGCCGTTGCGCTGGCGGGCGAAACCGTAGCCCAGGCGGAAGAAGTTCTTTTGCGTGGTGCCCACCAGCTTTGCAAAAGCCTCGATTTCCTCAACCGAAAGGCCGGTAATCTCCGCGGCCCATTGCGGCGTTTTGGATGCGAGATGCGCTTCCAGACCGGCAGGATCATCCGCGAATTTCGCCATATAGGCGCGGTCGGCATAACCATCCCGGAAAGCGATGTGCATCACGGCGCAGGCGAGTGCCGCATCAGTGCCGGGGCGCACGATCAGCTTCACATCCGCCTGTTTCATGGTCGGATTGTCATAGATATCGACAACCACGATCTTCGCGCCACGTTCCTTGCGAGCACGAATCGCGTGGGTCATGACATTGACCTGCGTGGCCACCGCATTGGTGCCCCAGATCACGACGACATCGGCTTTCGCCATTTCGCGTGGGTCTGGTCCGCGCAAAGCGCCAGTACCCATTACGTAACCGGTCCAGGCCATGTTGGTGCAGATCGAGCCGAAGAAGCCGGAGTATTTCTTTGCGTGGCGAAGGCGCTCGATGCTGTCGCGCTGCACCTGCCCCATGGTTCCGGCATAGAAATAAGGCCAGATCGCTTCTGTGCCGTGCTTGGCTTCCGCTTTTACGAAAGCGTTGGCAATCTCATCGAGAGCGTTTTCCCAATTGATCTCCTGCCAGTCGCCCGCGCCCTTGGCACCCTTGCGGCGCTTCGGCGTCAGCAGGCGGCCCGGATGATAGATGCGCTCGGAATAGCGCGCCACCTTGGCGCAGATGACGCCAGCGGTGTATGTGTTCGCATTGGCCCCGCGCACACGGCCGATGCGCCCATCCGAGGTGATATCCACTTCCAACGCACAGGCGCTTGGACAGTCATGGGGACAGACGGTGTGGCCGATGCTGACAGCACCAGTCACGGCTTTGGCGGAAATCGGGGTCGCATCGTTCATCGCTTTTGTATATTGCAAAGCGGTGAAGGCCAAAAGGCCGAAGTGACGACCATCAAGAATATTCATAAAAGGCATCGGCGCGCATGAACTATCGGCACATCTACCACGCAGGCAACTTTGCCGATGTTCTAAAACACGCCATCATGGCGCGGCTTGTTCGCTATCTGCAAAACAAGGATAAGGCTTTCCGCGTGCTGGATACGCATGCGGGCATCGGTCTTTACGACCTGTCTTCCGAAGAGGCGCAAAAGACCGGCGAATGGCAGACCGGCATCGGCAAGCTTCTGGAGGCTGATCTGCCGCCAGCCGTCGCGGAATTGCTGGAGCCCTATCTGACCGCGGTCAAAGACCTCAATCCTGACGGCGGCATCCAGTATTATCCCGGCTCTCCAAAGCTGGCGCGCATGCTGTTTCGCCCGCAGGACCGACTTTCGGCCATGGAACTGCACCCTGATGATTTCCGTGCGCTCTCGCGCCTCTTCGAAGGCGATTATCAGGCCCGCGTGACCGAACTCGATGGCTGGCTGTCACTCGGCGCGCATCTGCCGCCGAAGGAAAAGCGCGGCCTCGTGCTGGTCGATCCACCGTTTGAAAAAGAGAACGAATATGAGCGCATGGCAGAAGGCTTTCACAAGGCCTATCGCCGCTTTTCGACCGGCACCTATTGCCTGTGGTATCCGCTGAAAAAGGGCGCACCGATCAAGGATTTTCACGAGCTTCTGCAATCTTATGAAATCCCCAAGATGCTTTGCGCAGAACTATCGGTTCGCAGCGACCGGCTGGAAGGCCTCAGCGGCTCCGGCCTCATCATCGTCAACCCGCCCTATACGCTGAAGGACGAGTTGCACACGTTGTTGCCCGTGCTGAAGACCATCATGGCGCAGGATCGTTATGCTTCGCAGCGTGCATTTTGGCTGCGTGGCGAATAGTCTGCTCCAGCTGTCGCTCTTCCCTTTCGGCGGCGGCCAGCTGTGACCTCTCGAAAAAGAGGATGATGAACAGGCCGATGACGAAGGGGATGATGAGGTAGAACAGGCGGAACACCAGAAGCGCCGCGATGACATCTGCCGGGTTCATATCCGGCAGGCCGGTGACGAATACCAGTTCCAGCACGCCGAGCCCGCCGGGCGCATGCGAAATCAGCGCCGCCGAGAATGAAATCAGGAATATGCCGAGAATGATCATGAAGCCCGGATTTCCGGCATCCGGCAGCGCGTAATAGATGATGCCTGCCGCGCCCAGCAGCTCGATGGGGCCGATGATCAGCTGCTGCAACACAAGGCGCGGCGCCGGGTAAAACAGCGTGAACGAGCCGATCTTGAGCGGACGAAGCTTCAACAGGCTGCCGAGGAGATAAAGCCCGGCAACGCCAAGCAGCAGGAAGCCGGTGGTTCTGGAGGCTTCGACGGGCAGAATATCCACGAAGCGTTCGGTAATGTCAGGCTCATAGACCAGCACGAAGCCGATGAGCATGATGGTGCCGATGGCGAAGGTGAAGGAACACAGCGCCACCAGCACGCCGATTTCCGAAGCGCTCAGCCCCTTCGACGTATAGGCACGGTAGCGCACGACAGCGCCTGAAAACACCGAAGCACCGACATTGTGCGACAGCGCGTAGGTGGTGAAGGATGTCAGCGTAATGAAGACCCAGCCGACCTTGCGTTTGAGATGTTGCAGGGCAATGCGGTCATAGCCCGCCAGCGCGGCATAGGCGACCAGCGTGCACAGGCCAGACATGATCCAGTCATGGGTGCCGATGGCAGCGAGACTGTCCCACACATCATCGAGAGAAAGGTGTTGCAATTCCTTGTAGAGCAGCCAGACGGAAAATCCGATTGTTGCCACACCAACGACAGGCCAGATGTATTTCTTCAATTTCATGCGAACATGCCCGGACTAACTCCTCCTTCCGGCACCATCGCTCTTTGCCGGATTCGCAGAGCTTATTCGTTATACAAGCTCCGTTACAACAAAGACTGTTGCCGATATTCATTTTTCGGTCGCCTGTTTGCCACAGGGGCCAGATGGTATAAAACCCGATATCGATCAAGACTTCGTCATCGCCGCGCAGAAAGACATTGGCCCAGATGAAACAATATGCCGGTTTTATCGCCTTGGCCGTGCTTTCGCTTGCCGCGGCAGCTTGGATGACATTAGCGCCTGAGACGCAGGAAGCGCCTTCGCGTCCTGCCAGCAGCTCCTCCAACGCCCCCTCTCAACAGCAAACAAAGCAGGCACCGCAAGGTTCCGGTTTTGATTTTTACGTGCTGTCACTCTCCTGGTCGCCCGCCTTCTGTGAGAGCGATGCGGGTCGAAACAGCCGCCAGCAATGCGGTTCGGATCGCAGATACGGCTTTGTGGTTCACGGGTTGTGGCCGCAAAATGAAAGCGGCTATCCCGAATTCTGCGGCAAGGACCGCGAGGAGCGCGTGCCGGAAAGCCTTGGGCGCACCATGTTCGACATCATGCCCTCGATGGGTCTGATCGGCCATCAATGGCGCAAGCACGGCACATGCAGCGGGCTTTCACAGAAGGATTATCTGGCCACCACACGCGCCGCCTATGAGCGCGTGACCCTTCCGAGCGACATCGCCTCCGGTGCCAGCAGCAAAACACTGTCATCGGACGCCATAGAAAGCGCCTTCATCGCCGCCAATCCAGCGATGACGAAACAGGGCATTGCCATCAGCTGCGAAGGCCGCAAACTGGAGGAAGTTCGTATCTGCATGAACAAGGATCTGAGCTTTCGTACCTGCCCCGAGGTAGACCGTCAGGGCTGCCGCGCAAACACCACCGACATCATACCCATCCGTTAAAACTCAAAGGTAAAACATCTATGGAATTGCTGTATTCTCCCGCCTCCCCCTACTCGGCAAAAGTTCGCATGGCAGCACGCTATCTCGACATCGGCATTACCGATGTTCGCGTCGATACCAGCGCCGAACCCGCCACGCTGATGGACAACAATCCGCTGGGCAAAATCCCGGTTCTGCTGCTGGATGATGGCGGCTCGATCTATGACAGCGTTGCCATCATGCACTATCTGGATCGCCAATCCGGCAACAAGCTCTATCCGAAAAAGCATGCGAAGCGCACGGAAGCCGAAGTGCTGGAAGCCCTGTGCGATGGCATCATGGATTGTCTGCTGGCCATCGTCTATGAGCGCCGCTTCCGCCCGGAAGACAAAATCCACCAGCCATGGGTCGACAAGCAGTGGAGCAAGGTCGTCAGGGGTCTCGACTATCTGAACGCCAATCTGCCGAAGACCGGCAAGAAGCTGCATGGCGGTCACTTCGCGCTGGCCGCGATGATCGGCTATCTCGACCTGCGTTTTGCGGGCGAATGGGCAGATGGCCGCAAGACACTGGCAGAATGGCCGGAGAAATTCGGAAAGCGCTTCAAGGATTATGCAGAGATGAAGGCGCCTGCCTGAAACAAAAAAGCGGGATGGGCTCATCACCCATCCCGCTCCAATCATATGACATCCGTCAGAACTTGACCTTCACGCCCGCATTCGCAGACCAGGAGCCGACTTCACTGGAGTAGGTTCCAACCGTCACACCGCTGTAGATGGTCGTCTGCTGGCTGAGCTGCACATCGCCCGAAAGACCGAAGCGTCCACCGATGAGATTGCGGTTGCCGATAGCGGAGACGTTGAAGTCCGTGCCGCTGAGGCTGGCATTCATGTCGGACGAACCGAGGTTGAGCGTATCGACTAGGGCAGCAGAGAAGGACACATTGGCCTTCATGCCGTTTGACAGCTCATTGCGGTTGGTGATCTTGCCCTCGAGAATACCTTCCAGCGTATTTGAGGTACGATCCTCGTAGCTGATGTTCTGGGTCGAGCCGGTTTCGGTGTAGCCCTCGTAGAAGCCAGCCGTGTAGCGAAGGCGTGCGGATGGCGTGAAGGTCCAGCCGGGCGCGAACTCGTGCTTTTGCGAGATCGCAATCTCTGGCGAGACATACCAGCCGGTGAAGGAACCCTCGGCAGCATCGGAGCCCGCGATTTCGCGGCGGCTGTCATTGCCGATGCCACCGGCGATCAGCGAAGCATCCAGCGTGACCGAACCGACATCCTTGCGGACATAGGCACCGCCGAAGCCTGTGTCGCCAGTGGTCTTGCCGGAACCGTCATCGGCCTTGTTGATGATGCGGCCATAACCTGCCAGCACACCGAAGCGACCCTCATCGAACTGACGATCCACACCGGCGGCAACGCCGTAATTGGTAGAGCTGGTGTCTTTGGCATTGTCAAAAGTCTGGCCACCAAAGGCGCGGATCCAGAACAGGTTGCCGTAGCGATCGACCGCCGTATCGTCACCCAGCTTCTGCACGGCAGCGGCGGCACCCGTTGGCTTCTTCTCTTCTGCATAACCGAGAGCGCCGGTGCTGGTCGGCTCGCTTGAGCCACCGGCAGACGAGCCGACATCGATGCTGAGGATCGAACCCAGAACGTTACCGACGGAGTTGGTGTAACCGCGCACTGCGGAGTCCATCGAGGTGGAGTTGACATCGACAACGTTGACCGTGCCTCTGCTCGTGTTCGCATCCGTTAGAACCAGCGTCTGGTGTGAATTATTTAGATTGATCGTGTTGTCAGCCGCGTCGTAATTGGCGACAGCGACTGAGTAGCTGCCCGTACCGAAGTTCGTTGTGTTGTTCACGGTACCGTCATAATCCACGACACCGTCAAACACAGCACCAGACAGAATATTCAGCGTGTTGCTATTTCTGCTGAATAGAATGGACGCGGTGTCACCAGAGATCGTTCCGCTAGTGGTGATGGTGAGGCGTGTGCTGTCTGAGTAGATACCGTAATCGCCACCAGAAATCGTTCCGGTATTGGTAATAGTTAGCGCCGAGTCTCTTAGGTAGATACCGGAATCCACGCCTGAAATCGTCCCACTGTTTATGATGGATGCAGTCGATTCCCGAACATAAACACCATCGGAATCGCCGGAAATAGTTCCGCTATTGATCAACGAGAATGCCGTATTCGTTACATTAACACCGTCAGAGTCGCTGGAGATCGTACCGCTGTTGGCGATATCAACGGTATTGACGTCACCGGTGAGAATACCGCCAGAAATAGTCCCACTGTTGGAGATGATTGCTTCGTTCAGGGCAGCAAGATCAAAACCACCGGTTATGGTGCCGCTGTTTGTCGCGTTCAGACTTTCACCGTAGGTAGAGCGTACGCCACCGCTGATCGTTCCTGCGTTCGATAAGGTCAAGTCTGTATCGTTAGCCCAGATACCGAACACGCCACCGGAGATAATACCGGTATTGGTAATCGTCGCCGAAGAATCGTCTCCAACCAACTCGATACCAAAATAGCCGCCGAGAATGCTTCCGCTGTTGGTAATTGTGGCATCGGCAACTGATTCCAGTCGCATGCCGCGGTCCTGTCCCGCAAGGGAAGACGAGATGGTGCCGCTATTGACGATGGTGGCAGAACCTACATCCTGAAGATAAACGCCATAATAAAGGTCGTCGGTGCCATTCGAGCTAATCGTGCCGCTGTTGGTGAGGGAGAAGGCCGCCGTTACATCTTCTGCATGGATACCATCCATGAGGCCGGATATGTCGCCGCTATTGACGATGGAAATGGCGATACCGCCGATATCATTGAGGTACATGCCATAACCAGTCGTCCCCTCTATGAGGCCACTGTTGGTCATCGCAAGCGTGGATTCGCCCCATCCACCACTATCGATGCTCAGACCGTCTTGATAACCAGAAACCGTCCCGCTGTTGGTAATCGTCGCTCCAGCGATACGGTAGAGGTCAATACCCGTCCCTTCGAGACTCTTAACCAAGCCACTGTTTTCAATCGAAAAATCATATACGGAATAGGCATAAATACCAGCGCTACTACCTGCGAAGTGGCTACCGAAATCGTCGGTCCCGGTGCTGGCAATCGTCCCGCTATTGGTGATGGTGAAACCACCGACATAGTCGAAGCTAATCCCGAAATCATGTCCTTCGATGCTGCCCGCATTGTTTATGACGGTGCCATCTGAACTTGTGACGTCATTATATGACGGGTTGGTTACGCTGATACCAGCGGAACCCGATCCCTCACCGCTAATCGTCGCACCCTTGGCATTGTTGATGACCGTGTTGTCCGATGCGATGATCTTGATCCCCGACCAACCGCCCGTGCCGGAAATGGTACCGCCGGACTCGTTGTTAACGGTAACGCCGTCCGAACCTTGATTGATTTCCAGTCCACCTTCGGGGGACGTCAGTTCTCCCGAATTCGTTACCGTACAATCCGTCTGCCCGGAAATGGTGTTGCCGGAAACCGTACAGTCCGTAGCGGCGGCATCCCTCACCGACATCGCGGCAAAAAGCGTAATCGCCGACACGCCTGTCATGAAAACCGCTGCCATGGTTGGCTTGCGCACGCGAAGCTTCGCCGGTCCGCCTGATGGCAGAGTAAAATTTTTCATCTCTCAAAATCCCCAACCGAGCGATGTCTCGCTCGAAATGTCGCCCTATCGAACCCGATTCAAATTTTCAGGTCTCATAAAGCGAATTTCCACGGAGTTTGAGGAAAGACAAGATCGAATGTCGCAACAATCAAAAATGGACGCTCGACCGGGGATTGGGAGCGGTGAAAAGCGATACAAAAACGAAAAAAGCCGGGGCGAACCCCGGCTTTCAACAGTCAATCCGATTAGGGATTAGAACTTTACGCCGATACCAGCCTTAACGCTGTGATCGTCGAAGCCGCGAGATACGCTACCGGTATCAAGCGAGAAGTCCTTGTCCTGATAATCGCTGTAGCGATATTCGACGCGAGCCGTGATGTTGTTGGTTACCATGGCTTCTACACCGGCACCGACTGTGTAGCCGAGTGCTGTTGCACTGTCGCTGGATGTAGAGTTGCTGACTTTCTGGTCAGCAATCGCCAGACCGCCTGTACCGTAAATCAGGAACGGGTTCATGTCGTAACCAACGCGGGCACGGATAGAGCCGTTTACGCCCTGCTTGCCATCGAGAGATTCACCAAGGTTGCCGGTTCCAGCAGAACCCTTGTTGTCGCCGAGGTTAACGTCAGCTTCTGCACCGTAGACCAGCTGGCCGCTCTGCCAGTTGTAACCACCGTAGAGACCGCCGCCGAAGCCGTCAGCATCACGGTCGCCGCCGTTGCCAGTGAAACGACCCCAGTCGTAGTTGGCAGTCGCACCGAGGTAAGCGCCAGACCAGTTGCTGATTGGCGCTGGCTGTTCGTAAGCGACAGGTGCCTGCGGCACTTCGTTCACGGCGTCAGCTGCCTTGGCTGCCGAAAATGCTGCAGCTGCCATAGTGGTCGCCATAAGTGTTGCAACGATAGTACGCATGCTATTCTCCTTTTCATACCCGCGGGGTGCTCAAACACTTGTTCCCAAACGCGGTGTAAAACAGTTTGTTCCCTTGCCCGACTGATGATCAAAATGATGGGTGAATGAGGAGATCACACAGCCAAAATGTGAATTGATTGGGGCAGCGACGTGACAGAAATGGGACGTTGCTAAAATGACACAAAAATCTATTAAGGATAATGAGCCGTTAACTGAAGAACACTGCAATTTTACATGTATTTAAATCTAATTACTTCAAAGGCATCGCGCAGGCATAACTCTGTATAAATGGCGCACGCCCTGTGCAAAACTTGCCGTTTCGATTTATATCGAATGCCTAACACGACATAGGCAGGGCGCAGGTCAGCTTTGAACGAGAATATACCAAAGACCGTATTGATTACCGGCGCCGCCCGCCGCATGGGCCGGGCAATTGCGCAGTATCTTGCTGCGGAAGGCTTTGCAATTGGCCTGCATGCGCGTTCTTCGCTGTCTGAAGCGGAGGATTTCGCTAACACAATAAGGCAAAAAGGTGGAAAAGCCGCCGTTGTTCAGGCGGACCTGGAAAATACGGAATCGACTGAGGCATTGATGGAAAGCGCAAATTCTGCGCTCGGGCCCATCGGAATTCTCGTCAATAACGCATCTGTGTTCCGTCACGACACTGCCGAAGAGTTCGATAGCGCCGCTTTCGATGCACATTTTGCCGTTCACGTCCGCGCGCCATCCATTCTCGGTGCAGCACTTGTGCGGCAACTGCCGGAGACTGCTTCGGGCCTGATCGTCAACATCATCGACCAGCGGGTGCTGGCGCTGACGCCCCGCTTCTATTCCTATACGCTGTCGAAATCCGCCATGTGGACGGCCACGAAAACCATGGCGCAGAGCTTTGCGCCGCGTGTGCGGGTGAATGCCATCGGCCCCGGCCCGTCCTTTAAAAGTGAAAGACAGGAGCCTGAGCACTTTCAGGCGCAGATCGACGCCCTTATATTAAAGCGCGGGCCGCAGCCGGACGAGTTCGGGCGGACCATTCGCTTTCTATATGACACCCCGTCGATCACCGGACAAATGATCGCACTCGACGGGGGCCAGCATCTCAGCTGGGAAACCCCTGATGTGGCGGAGATACCTGAATGAACGGAAAGAAGCTGCCGGATGGCGGTATTCTCTTCGATGATAATGAAGAAGATGAAGACGATGTAGCCGCCCCCGTCAGTGACGTCGTGAGCGAATACGCCGCCGCGTCCATGGACTGGAATGCGGGCTGGAAAAACGAATCCGGCCTCAAGGGCATGGATCTCATTGCCGAGTTCGTCAAACATCTGCCCAACAGCCCCGGTGTCTACCGCATGTTCAATGATGCCGGCGACGTGATGTATGTCGGCAAGGCGCGCTCGCTGAAGAAACGCGTCAGCAATTACGCGCAGGGTCGTTTCCACTCCAACCGCATCGGCCAGATGGTGCGGCTGACGACCCATATGGAATTTGTGACGACGCGCACGGAAATCGAAGCGCTGTTGCTGGAAGCGAATCTCATCAAGCGCTTACGCCCGCGCTTTAACGTGCTGCTTCGCGACGACAAGTCGTTCCCCTACATTCTGATTACCTCGGACAACCGCGCCCCGGCCATCTTCAAACATCGCGGCGCGCGGGCGCGCAAGGGGGATTATTTCGGGCCATTTGCCTCGGCAGGCGCCGTGGGTCGAACCATCAATTCGCTGCAACGCGCCTTCCTCATTCGCACCTGTACGGACAGCGTGTTCGAAAGCCGCACCCGCCCGTGTCTTCTGTATCAAATCAAGCGCTGTTCTGGCCCCTGCACCCACGAGGTCAGCGATGAGGGCTATGCGGAGTTGGTGAAAGAAGCGAAGGACTTTCTCTCCGGAAGAAGCCAGAGCGTGAAGGCGACGATTGCCTCCCAGATGAACGAGGCGTCGGAAGACCTCGATTTCGAGCGCGCCGCCGTCTACCGCGACCGTCTGGCCGCACTTTCGCATGTGCAGAGCCATCAGGGTATCAATCCGGCGGGTATCGACGAGGCGGATGTCTTTGCCATCCACCACGAAGGCGGCGTCTCCTGCATTCAGGTTTTCTTCTTCCGCACCGGGCAGAACTGGGGCAACCGCGCCTATTTCCCCAAAGCCGATCCATCGCTGCCCGGCTCTGAAATTCTGAGCGCCTTTCTGGCGCAGTTTTACGATGACAAGCCGGTGCCAAAGCAGATTCTGTTGTCGGAAGTGGTCGAGGAGCAGGAGCTTCTGGCCGCTGCTTTCAGCGAAAAGGCTAGCCACAAGGTCACGATCTCGGTGCCGCAACGGGGCGAGAAGAAGGACGTCGTCGGCCATGTTCTGGGCAATGCGCGTGAAGCACATGGCCGCAAGCTGGCGGAAACATCGTCTCAGGCCCGCCTGCTGAAAGGCCTCGCCGAGACTTTCGTCCTGCCCTATGTGCCACGCCGCATCGAAATTTACGATAACTCCCACATCATGGGCACCAATGCCGTTGGCGGCATGGTGGTGGCGGGGCCGGATGGCTTTACCAAAGCCCACTACCGCAAGTTCAACATCAAATCGACCGACATTACCCCCGGCGACGACTTCGGCATGATGCGCGAAGTGATGACACGTCGCTTCTCCCGTCTGCTGAAGGAAGAAGGCAGGCCGGATCGCAACCAGACCGTTTCGCCGGAAGATGCCGCCGACATGCCCTTCCCCGCATGGCCGGATGTCATCCTCATCGATGGTGGCCAGGGCCAGATGACGGCAGTACGGACGATTCTGGACGAACTCGGCATCCGCGATTGCGTCACCGCCATCGGCGTGGCGAAAGGCGTAGATCGCGACGCCGGACGTGAGCGGTTCTTTACCGATACGCGCAGTGATTTTTCGCTGCCGCCACGCGACCCGGTGCTCTATTTCATCCAGCGCATGCGCGACGAAGCCCACCGTTTCGCCATCGGTTCCCACCGCGCCCGCCGCAAGAAAGAAATGATCAAAAACCCGCTGGATGAAATCAGCGGCATCGGCCCCGGCCGCAAGCGGGCGCTACTGCAACATTTCGGAACGGCAAAGGCAGTGTCGCGCGCGGCGCTGAGCGATCTCATGGCCGTCGGCGGTATTTCCGAGGCGGTTGCCAAGCAGGTTTACAATCACTTCCACGAGAGCGGGAAGGACTGAGCCCACGCTTTCGACCGGCACCCGCAAAAAAACACAATAGGGTGTTGACGCTTGCCGCTTAGGGCTGCATCAACGCTTTACATCGAATGACAGGTTTCCTATGGCTTCGCGCGCTTACAATATCCCGAACCTTCTGACCTATGGCCGCATTCTGGCGGTTCCGGTCATCGTTTTGTGTTTCTTCATCGAAGGAAAGCTGGAGAGTTCGGATTTTGCGCGCTGGACGGCCCTTTGGCTGTTCATCATCGCCTCGCTCACGGATTTTCTGGACGGCTATCTCGCCCGCATCTGGAACCAGACGTCCAATATTGGCCGCATGCTGGACCCGATTGCCGACAAGCTGCTGATTGCCTCCATTCTTCTGCTGCTGGCCGCAGATGGCACCATTGCCGGCTGGTCGCTCTGGGCCGCCATCACCATTCTCTGCCGTGAAATTCTGGTCTCCGGCCTGCGCGAATATCTGGCCGCGCTGAAGGTTTCCGTTCCGGTGACGCAGATCGCCAAGTGGAAAACCACCATCCAGATGGTCGCCATCGCCTTCCTTCTGGCTGGCCCGGCGGGAGATCAGGTGCTGCCCTATACCACCGAAATCGGCATCACCCTGCTGTGGATTGCAGCGGCGCTGACGATCTATACCGGCTATGATTATTTCAAGGCTGGCCTCAAGCACATCGTGGATGCGGACTAATGGTGCATATCGTCTATTTCGCATGGGTGCGCGAGCGGATCGGCAAATCCGAAGAGGATATCGATCTGCCAGCAGAGGTCACGACCGCACGGCAATTGATCCAGCACCTTTCAACGCTGGGTGTGGAATATGAAGCGGCCTTCGAGTTTCCCGATGTTATCCGCGTTGCGGTCAATCAGGAACATATCGATCACGATGAAAGCATTGCGGGCGCCCGCGAAATCGGCATCTTCCCGCCGATGACGGGTGGTTGAGCCGTGACCATCGAGCCGACCATCCGCGTTCAGGCTGAGGATTTCGATGCCGCTGCCGAGGCGAGGATGCTGACGCAGACGGACAAGACCATCGGCGCGGTCGTGACCTTCACTGGCCTGTGCCGTGATGATGGCGGCGCACTTTCGGCACTGGAACTGGAGCATTACCCCGGCATGGCCGAAGCGGAGATGCTGCGCATCGCCAGGCTCGCCATCGAGCGCTTCCAGCTTCTGGGCCTCACCGCCATCCACCGCTATGGCAAGATCGCGACCGGGGACAATATCGTCCTCGTCATCGCCGCATCCCGCCACAGGCAGGCCGCCTTCGACGGTGCGAATTTCGTAATGGACTATCTCAAGACCTCCGCGCCCTTCTGGAAGAAGGAGCACGGCAAGGACGGAAAATCTGGCGAATGGATTGCCGCCAAGGATATCGACGAGAGCGCCAAGGATAAATGGCGCTAGGGCGCTTCCCGCTCGCTTCTCATGGCAATGAGCCATAGAACCAGCAGCAACAATACCGCCGCATCTCGCCAAGCAACCGGGCCGTAGGCCGCCCAAAACGTTTCGGCAAAGCCGATGGCCGCGGCTCCAACCGCGCATTTCAGCGGGCTGGTATAGCCGCCCGCCGCGGAAATCAGCACCACCTTCAGGCCGAATACCAGTCCAGCGCCGAAATCCATATTGCCATAATAGAACGTCGCCAGCACACCGCAGATGGAGGCGACGAATGCGGCTGCGCAGTAGGACACCATGAATACGCGCCCCGCATTGACGCCGAGAAGCGAGGCGGCGAATGGGTCTTCCGATACGGCCTTCCAGTGCCGTCCTGCGCTGGACTTTTGCAGGACAAGATACCCAACGGCGACCAACGCCAGGAACGCCGCCGAATTGATGAGCTGCATCGGCGTTGTGGTCACGGCGAAATCCGCGCTGCGCCAAACGTAAATCGGGTCATTGAGGAGGGGCGGCAACCAGAGCGATCGTGTGCCTGCCGCCAGCCGCGCGCTTTCCATCAGCGCAATCAGCGCCCCGATCGATGCGACCGTGACCGCATTGGGTGATGCACTGGCCAGCGGACGCATGACTGCACGCCCGATGAAAACGCCAGCCCACAACCCACCGAGAACACCAGCCGCAGCGCCAAGCGCCAAAGCCGCAGGCAGGATAAGCCACAGCTGGTTCCAGCCGAAATCCGCAAACAACAGGCATGTCAGACCGGCGAAGGCGAAGATGGCGCCGTAGGTCACATCCGCCCGTTTGGTGATGGAAAAGGCAATGGCGTAGCCGAAGGCCAGAGCCGCATAGAGCGTAGCCACCGGAACCGCATTCAAAAGCTGTTGCAGAAAGTAAGCCATTCCAAACCCCTCTCCCACATTTATTATAACTGGTAAAATTGCTTTTGATAGTTATAATTGCGGCATGACCTTTAGCTGGACAGCACATCGTTTTGTCGGAGGAGCCTTGGCGCTCGATGTCGCCAACAGCGTCATCCTGCGCTTTGACCACGAGAAATCCGTGGACCGCTTTGCCGTGTCTGAGCAGTTGGATAGTTTTTGCGAGGCGGCAACGCGGCTATCAGCGGAACGGGACATCTTCCCTACCCTCGCCCCTCCATCCGCAGCGAGCCGAGGGCATCTGATCCAACTGCGTGAGGCGACCGACCGGTACTTCCGTCAACTGATCGAAACCGGACAGGACGACAATGCCCTGCTGGCCGATCTCCTCACCGCCTCAGCCACCGCCCTCAAAAACGCGCCGCACACGCACAGCCTTCAAGCCGCGACTGCTCGCTCCGTGCTGAACCTCATGGCTGGGCCGGATCGCACGCGATTGCGGATTTGCGGCCATTGCGGCTGGCTGTTCATTGACCGCAGCAAGAACCGCAGCCGCATCTGGTGCGACATGGCAGTCTGCGGCAATCGCCAGAAGGCGGCCAAGCATTATCGGCGGAAAAAGGGGACGGTATCATGAGGATCGCCATTCTCATCACCGCTACTCTCTTGCTGTCGGCCTGCCAGCGTGAAGAGCAGCGAGAGATCGTCAGCCTGTCCGGCCGAATGTTCGTCTTCAACTATCGTGTGGCTACGGCGACCTATCTGGTAACGCTCCAGCCGACATCCCCCATCAAAGACGGAAGCACCATCGAAGCCAGCTTCGAAAACCCGCGTGGCGGAGAGGCTTTTGCCGTCACGGAGAAGCTGTTCCCCAAAAGCCCGAAAATCGTGCTGCAAAGCCCGCCAGTGGAATGCGTGAAAGAAGGCCGTCCGTATAAGGTGACGATAAAGCTGAAAGCCCCGGACGGGCATGTGATGCAGACGATAGAGACGAGCATCACGTCAGATACGGACCAGTCGCTGCTGCCCGCAAAGCCCCTGGTGGTGGGGCCGCTTTATACGCCCAACCCTGATGTGTTCAAGGCGGATGGGAGTGTGGATATGGGAGGGATTGAGGGATGTCCGGCTGGTTGAAGTTAGCTGGCGTTTTTCCGTGTGGTTTACCCCCCTCTGGCCTGCCGGCCATCTCCCCCACAGGTGGGGAGATCAGCTGGGCGCACTGACACAGCTTCAATCTCAACGTCTGAGATAGCCACAAGCTCACCGCGAGTCGATCTCCCCACCTGAGGGGGAGATGGCCGGCAGGCCAGAGGGGGGCGAGCCACACGGCAGAACGCCCGCATACCAAACAAAAAAACGGAGCCTCACGGCCCCGTTTCCCAATTCATTTCATCAACTTAAAGCGCGGGTCTCACAATCCGATTCCGCCGCTTCAAAAACTGAATCAGCCGACGATTTCGGTTTCAGCGAACCAGTAGGCGATTTCCTGAGCAGCGGTTTCAGGAGCATCCGAACCGTGAACGGAGTTTTCGCCGATGGACAGCGCGAACTGCTTGCGGATGGTGCCTTCGTCTGCGTTGGCAGGGTTTGTTGCGCCCATGATTTCGCGGTTCTTGAGGATTGCATTTTCGCCTTCCAGAACCTGAACGATGGTCGGGCCGGATGTCATGCCTTCAACCAGTTCGCCGAAGAAAGGACGTTCCTTGTGAACGGCGTAGAAGCCTTCTGCTTCGCGCTTGCTCATCCAGACGCGCTTGGATGCGATGATACGCAGGCCGTTGTCTTCGAATACCTTGGTGATGGCACCCGTGAGGTTACGCTTGGTTGCGTCCGGCTTGATCATCGAAAATGTGCGTTCAATCGCCATGTGTCCGTTTCCTTATTCTTGAAGAAAGTGGGCGGTGTTTACCCGCCCGAAGGCCCGAAAACAAGGGGGATGGCTGGATTTGCCCAACAGCGTGTCACATTTCACGCCGCTGTCACACTTCGTCCCTTCGCGCCATGCAAATCCAGGCAGCGTTCGAACCAGTCGCGCACCGGGTCCTTCTGCCCGAACAGAT
Organism: Hyphomicrobiales bacterium; assembly: GCA_900473205.1. Lineage (GTDB taxonomy): Bacteria > Pseudomonadota > Alphaproteobacteria > Rhizobiales > Rhizobiaceae > Agrobacterium. Next base: position 51,497 of record UCLB01000008.1, on the reverse strand, counting down.
CAAAGCCCGAGGTCACCCGCGCCCATTGCAGGGCACCGAAGACGATGTAATCGGCAAACAGCGGGCTCTCGCCGCCGATGAAGGGCTGGTACGTCAGCGTACGACGGATCGGCTCAAGCTTTGCCGGGAAAGCGGCGATCTCGGCATCGCGATGGGCGATGACCTCTTCCAGCGTGCGACCCAGTGCCTTGGTGCGGCTTTCGCGAAAATAGGCCTGATCTGTCTCGTCCAGCATATCGTGAATATCGAGAACGGCAATTTTGACGATGGCGGGATGCAGCGTGGTTTGCGACCAGCTTTCAACGAACCGGGCCAGCGATTTGCCGCCCTCCCCGTTAAACAGCGACGGCGCATCCGGATAGGCATCGTCAAGATAAAGCGCGATATCGAAGCTGTCCTTGATCAACTGGTCGCCATCGCGAAGGATCGGCACCAGTTTGGAGAAACCGTTTTCCACGCCCGGAATGGCTGTGAACGCCAATGGACGTTCTTCGAAATCCAATCCCTTATGCGCCAGTGACAGAACCGTTTTCCAGCAATGGGGAGAAAACGGGCGGGTTTCGTCGCTGCCGCAGAGAGAATAGAGGGTTCTGGATGTCATGGCCGGTCCTTCCATTGTGAAATTCAGCGCCATCAAATCAGCGGGTAGGCGCACAATCAAATGACGAATACTGATGGGACGCATCATCGTTGCAGATGCCCGCACCACCTACAATTGGTATGCCTCATTTAGGGTATTTTAAAGTGTCTCGAACAATAGATGCTGATGAGCTTGAGATCGCCGGACGCTTGCGGCGAATGGCACGTATGGAGATGCGGGGGCATGACACTACCAGCCAGCAATAAAAGCCGGGATACGTCCAGAAGCGGCCTGATCGTCACCAAGATCACGCAGTTTATTGCCAAGATGAATCTTGCGCCTTTGCCACGCAATTACGAGCTGTTCTTCGAAGTCCTGTCCGGGCACAACGCCGCCATGGGCCGCGATATTCTGGCGCTGGGTAATTCGCCGCAGCAGCATGATGTCGATATGATCGGCCAGAAGCATAACCTCCCCGGCTTTTCGCGCATGGCCGCCGCCCACGCGACAACGGAAGCGGCCAGCACGATCGAGCAGATTTCGGCACGGCTTGCCGCGTCTTTGGAACGCTCGGAAGCTTTGCTCGCTGCCATTTCCGACCGCCCAGCCTCTGCCACCACACAGGAATATCTTGCGGAACTGCTTCTGGATATTCATCACGAACAGGCAAGCCTGCATAATTTCGTGCGCCACGGGCTGGAGAAAATCCGTGAGCAGGAAAACAGCGCACGCAGGCTGCAAACGGCATCCCTGAAGGACGCCTTGACCACCCTGCCCAACCGCGCCGCGTTTCTGGCGAAACTTGCCGAAATCTTTCAGGGTGAAGCTGAAGCCTCCAACTGCCTCGTGCTGGTCAATGTCGACCGCTTCCGCGACATCAACGAGAAATACGGCACCGCCGCTGGCAACAAGGCGTTGCGACGGCTGGCTGCGCTGTTTCGCAAGTCGATCAAGAAGGATGATTTCGTCGCTCGCATTGGCGGCAACGACTTCGCATTCCTGTTTTCCGGCGTCTCGCAAAGCACGGCTCAGAGCATTGCAGAACGGTTGCGTCACACCGTTGAAAATCTGCGTTTCGCCACGAAAGAAGGTGACGGTGAGCATCTGACCGTTTCCATGGGTGTGGCCGCCTCCGAAGGCACTGCCAGCGCTGCGGAGTTTTACGGACACGCCGAGCTGGCGCTTCTGGCGGCCCGCAGCGGCGCACGCAATTGCGTCATTCCCTATTGCCGGGAAGTGGCCCAACGCTCACGCAACAGCTACCTCATGCAGATCGGCGGATAAACCGTTGAAACTGTGGCTTTCGCGCTCTTGCGTTCAGCAGTGAGTTCGGCCAAAACGGCGCCATGATTACGATTTCAGACGTTTCCGCCCGTATTGCCGGGCGCCTTCTCCTCGATCATGCCAGCGTGACGCTTCCAGCGGGCACGAAGGCTGGGCTTGTCGGTCGCAATGGCGCGGGCAAGTCCACGCTCTTTCGCGTCATCACCGGTGACCTTGGGGCCGAGACCGGCGAAGTCTTTATTCCGAAGAATGCCCGCATGGGCCAGGTGGCGCAGGAAGCTCCGGCAACGGAGGAAAGCCTGATCGACATCGTGCTGGCTGCCGACAGGGAGCGCGCAGCGCTGATGCTGGAATCGGAAACGGCGACGGACCCGCATCGCATCGCGGAAATCCAGATGCGCCTTGTCGATATCGACGCCCATTCGGCGGAAGCCCGGGCATCGAGCATTCTGGCGGGTCTGGGTTTCGATCAGGATGCACAGCTTCGCCCCGCCTCGTCCTTCTCCGGCGGCTGGCGTATGCGCGTGGCGCTGGCGTCGGTTCTGTTTGCCGAGCCAGACCTGTTGCTGCTCGACGAACCGACCAACTATCTCGACCTTGAAGGCACCTTGTGGCTGGAAGACTATATCCGCCGCTACCCCTACACCGTCATCATTATCAGCCATGACCGCGATCTGCTCAACAACGCGGTCAATGCCATCGTACATCTGGATCAGAAGAAGCTGACCTTCTATCGCGGCGGCTACGACCAGTTCGAGCGCCAGAAGGCCGAAGCCGACGAGTTGCAGACAAAGGCGAAAGCCAAGAACGATGCGGCCCGCAAGCATCTGCAAAGCTTCATCGACCGCTTCAAGGCCAAGGCTTCCAAGGCCAAGCAGGCACAGAGCCGCGTGAAAGCTCTGGAACGCATGGGCACGGTCTCATCCGTCATCGAGGACCACGTCCAGCCCATCACTTTCCCGGAACCGGAAAAGCAGCCCGCCTCACCCATCGTCGCCATCAATGGTGGTTCCGTGGGTTACGAGCCGGGCAAGCCGATCCTCAAGGGTCTGAACCTGCGTATCGACAATGACGACCGTATCGCGCTGCTGGGTTCGAACGGCAACGGTAAATCCACCTTCGCCAAATTCATCTCAGGTCGCCTTGCGCCGGAAGCGGGCGATCTGCGGCTGGCACCATCCCTGAAAATCGGCTTCTTCGCCCAGCATCAGCTAGACGACTTGGTGCCGGAGGATAACCCTGTCGAGCACGTGCGCAAGCTGATGCCGCAGGCGCCGGAAGCCAAGGTCCGCGCCCGCGTGGCGCAAATGGGCCTGGCAACTGAAAAGATGGCAACGCCTGCCAAGGATTTGTCGGGTGGTGAAAAGGCTCGCCTGCTGATGGGTCTTGCTGCCTTCCACGCGCCGAACCTGCTGATCCTCGACGAACCGACCAACCACCTGGACATCGACAGCCGCCGTGCGCTCATCGAAGCGCTGAACGACTATGACGGTGCCGTCATCCTCATCTCGCATGATCGCCATTTGATCGAAGCCACCGTTGACCGCCTCTGGCTGGTCAACAACGGCACGGTCACGACCTTCGAAGGCGACATGGACGAGTACCGCGATCTCATCGTGTCCTCGGGTAAAAAAAAAGACGAAAAAATTGAAGTCGTAGTCGACGCCGCGTCGAAAGCAGACCAACGCAAGGCGAATGCCGAAAAGCGCGCCTCGCTCGCCCCGCTCAAGAAAAAGATCAACGATATCGAATCCTTGACGGCAAAGCTTGAGAAGCTGATTCAGGCACTTGATAAAGAACTCGGCGACCCAGCCCTTTACGAAAAGGCCCCTGCCAAGGCCGCACTGAAGGTCAAGGAACGCGGCGAAGCGGCCAGCAAGCTGGCGGACGCGGAAGAACAGTGGCTGCTGCTTTCCAGTGAATATGAGGAGGCGATGGCGAGTTAAGTCGCTGCGCCTCCTAATTTTACGATTCGCCAGTAACCACCCATTAACCATAATCAACGAAAGCTCGTTGCAATCCCACACTGATTTGCTGCGAGCCTTGCCATGCGTCTTTCCTTTCTGTTTCCCGCAGCTATTGCCGCATGTCTGGCTGGCTGCGCTGGCAAACCACAGCCCGACGGCTCGCTGAAGACATCCTTTGCCGCCACCATGCCCGCTGGCCCGTCTCTCAAGGCGAATGATCCGGTGGCACTGTCTCCGGCGGCGTGGATGCGTCCTCGCAACCCTACTGGTCTTGCTGGGCGGGACATCGAAGTTTCGTCGCTGAAGGACATTGCGCTTGCCAACAAGGAAGTGGTGTTGAGCTTCGATGATGGCCCGGTGCCGGGCCGGACGGAAAGCATTCTGGCGACGCTGGATGAGTTCGGGGTCAAAGCAACGTTTTTGATGGTGGGCGAGATGGCGCAGGCGCACCCTGCCATCGCCAAAAAGGTCGTGGCTGAAGGTCACAGCGTCGGTAGCCACACATTCAGCCACGCCAACCTGCGCAGCGTCTCATTCGACCGCGCTCTGGCGGAAGTGTCCAAGGGTGCCAGTGCCGTTGCCAAGGCGACGGACACCGACGCGTCGTTCTTCCGCTTCCCTTACCTCGCGGATAATGGCCGCCTGCGGAGCCTGATCACGGATCGTGGTATGGTCATCATGGATGTGCAGATCGATTCGAAGGATTACTTCAAGGATTCGCCAGCCGTCGTCGCTTCCCGCACCATGGCTGCTTTGCGCCATCGCGGCAGCGGCATCATTCTGATGCATGATATCCACAGACGTACCGCCGCCATGCTGCCAGCTTTGCTGACGCAGTTAAAGGCGGAGGGCTATAAGGTCGTGCATCTCGTCCATAAAAAGCCCGCCAGCAAATCCCTGCTGGTCGCTTCGCTGAACTGATGGCTGGAAAGACGGAAGGCCGCTGAGTTGGCCTTGCCGACGTCTGGGTTTCTGCTAGAACTCGATAAAGTACTATTATTCGAGTGAAACATTCAGACGGGTTTTTCTTTCATGTCAGCTACCAAGCTCGCCATCGTCGGCGTAGGCAAAATCGTTCGCGATCAGCACCTTCCAGCCATTGCAGCCAATCCGGATTTCGATCTGATCGCCACCGCCAGCCGCCATGGCACCGTGGATGGCGTGCCATCCTACGGCACCATCGAGGCGCTGCTGGATGCCGTGCCGGATGTGCAAGCCGTTTCGCTTTGCATGCCGCCGCAGTACCGTTACACAGCCGCTTACGCCGCGTTGAATGCTGGCAAGCATGTTTTCCTTGAGAAGCCGCCGGGTGCAACACTGTCGGAAGTGCAGGATCTGGTGCGCTTGGCCGATTCCAAGGGCCTGTCGCTTTTTGCCAGCTGGCATTCGCGTTATGCACCCGCCGTCGAAGCTGCAAAGAGCTTCCTCGCCTCCACAAAGATCAACAGTGTTCACGTCATCTGGAAGGAAGATGTGCGCCATTGGCACCCAAACCAGGAGTGGATCTGGCAGGCAGGTGGCCTTGGCGTGTTCGATCCAGGCATCAATGCGCTGTCGATCATCACCCACATCCTGCCGCGCGCGCTGTTCATCACCAAGGCAACGCTGGAATTCCCCGAGAATCGCGACGCGCCGATTGCTGCCGACATTCAGTTCTCCGACGTGACGCAGATGCCTGTGCACGCCGAATTCGATTGGCGTCAGACGGGCAAGCAGAGCTGGGATATCGTGGCCGAAACCGAAGCGGGTCAGATGGTTTTGTCCGAAGGCGGCGCGAAGCTTTCCATCGGCGGCGAGCAGAAATTGTCCGAGCCGGAGCGGGAATACCCTGCCCTTTACGAGCGTTTCGCCGAGATCATCAAGGCGAAGACCTCCGACGTCGATCTAGCCCCGTTGATGCATGTGGCCGACGCATTCCTGCTTGGCCGCCACAAGTTCGTCGACTCGTTCTTCGATTGATCGTTCAGATGGCGCGGCTGACGAAACGGTCGCGCCCATCCTTCTTGGCCTGATACAGCGCCTCATCCACACTTTGCAAAAGCGACAGGCAATCCTGTCCCGCCTGCGGCGCAATGGCACCACCAATGCTGAGCGGTGCATGGATCAAGCGGCCATCGATGTTGAAAGGCTGGCGGAAGGCTTCCAGCAAGCGCTCTGCCAGCTTTGAAATGACATGCGACCCGGCCGGGCGCGGAATGAACACCGCAAATTCGTCGCCTCCCATGCGCACGGCAATATCCTCGGAGCGAATGACATCGCGGATGCGGCACGCCGCTTCGTGCAGCACACGGTCGCCTACAGCGTGGCCCAGCGTATCGTTGATCGTCTTGAACCCGTCCATATCCAGATAAAGCGCGCCGAATGTCTCGTTGGACTGCAAGGCGGAATACATCTGCGAATCCACCAGTGCACTGAGCGCCTTGCGGTTATAAAAGCCCGTTAACGGGTCGGTCATGGCCGCATCACGCAAGGCGCGTTCTGCGAGGCTCATGGTGAAATTGGCCTTTTGTAGGCGCAGCAAGCCCGCAGCCAGAACTGCAAAACGCTTCAGGGTTTCCACCTCGTCCGGTCGCAATTGACGCGGAGCCGTATCGAGAATGCAGAATGCCCCCACCGTTACCCCCGGCTCAAGCTCGATCGGCGCCCCGGCATAAAACCGGAACTTTGGGCCGCCCTCTACATAGGGAAAGTTACGCATTTCCGGGTGTGCGCTCAAATCCGGAACGATCAGCACATCATTGGAAAGAACGACCCGGGTGCAAATGGAAATGTCTCGGGAGCATTCGCCGACCTGAATGCCCGCCTGATGCGCAATCCGCAGCCAGTCTTCGTCTACGATGTGAACCGCCGCGCGCCCTATATCGAAGACGCCTTTGGCGAGCTCGGAAAGCGCTGCCAGCTCCGGCGTAGGGCCGGATCCCAGAGACAGGATGGACCGGACGGCAACGAGACGCTCTGTTTCGTTGACCGGCCACGGGGCGGATTGACCCATATCATACTCCTCCAACTGTCAAGCAAGGCTCCGTCTGTTGCGCAATGCATACAGCATTTTTGTTAATGCACTACATTAGAACCTACGTAGGCAACACAAGACAAAGATTCCAAATCATATTTTCGTTTCCAATTTCTAAAACCTACTGATTCGTAGGTTTTTTCTAAGCTGCCTTCGTTGTGCCGTGACTTTCGCACGTTACCGCCTCGTTCACAAAACCGTGATATTCAAATAAAGCGAGCAGAAAGAGTCGCTTACAGCAGGAATTTGAGCAGAAATCTGGCATCTTCCCGCTTGTTAACATCAGCGGTGCGGCGTATTTACGCAGGACTTGGTGAAAGCCAAACCGCCCGTACCAATCCGTGGAGGAGTGGGGTTGCGAGGGAAACTCGGATCTTGACGGGACGTATCGCCGCCTTTGAGGCCAGCCATAAATGGCTTGCCGGGCCCGCCGGTATATCCCTTTGCGGAAAGTTATCATGGACAGCATGCTTATAAGCCTGGCCCATTTCCTGTCACAGCAGCCTCTCGGCGGCTCAAGGTCCTGCGTCATCTGTCAGCACGGAATGCCTTCTGCTCGCTTAGAGCGCGATGGCGTTTTGTCTGGCTGCCAAACTTAAAACAGTCAGGAAATCTTGATGGTTTACCAACCCAAACCTCTATCTGCACTTTCCAAGATATGGCTCGCATTTCTGGGCCTTGTCCTGGTCGCTGCGGGTCTATTTTTCGCTTATTTCGGGGGCAAGCTCGCCATGCTCGGCGGCAGCCTCTATTTCATCATTTCCGGCATCGCCCTTATTCTCGGCGGTCTGCTCATTGCATTGCGCAAGCCGCTCGGGGCCACGCTTTTCGGCCTCGTTTTCATCGGCACGCTGGCTTGGTCCCTGTGGGAAGTCGGTCTTGATTACTGGCCGCTGATCTCCCGCCTACTGGCGCTGACGGTCGGCGCGACAGTCGTTGCCCTTTCCCTTCCCCTGCTGCGTCGCGCTGCTGGAAAAGCACCGGCCTATGCTGGCTCCTTCATTCTGGCGCTCGTTCTGGGTGCCGCATCGGCTGCCGGTATGGCTGGCATGTTCGTGCCGCATCCAACGGTTACGGCAAGCGGTGATGCCCCTGCCCTGACGCCAGTTACGGCTGAGACGGAACAGAAGAACTGGGAACATTACGGCAATACGCCCGGCGGCAGCCGCTTCGTGGCGCTGGACCAGATCAATCGCGACAACATCAAGAACCTCGAGGTTGCCTGGACCTACCACACCGGCGATACGCCCATCAGCCCCGGCGGCGGCGGTGCCGAAGACCAGCAGACACCCTTGCAGGTCGGCGACCGCGTTTTCCTGTGCACACCGCATAACAATGTCATCGCGCTGGATGCTGATACCGGCAAAGAAATCTGGAAGAACGAGATCAACGCCAAGTCATCCGTCTGGATGCGTTGCCGTGGCCTTGCTTATTTCGATGCCACACGTTCGGTTGATCAGCCAAGCATTCCCGGCTCCACACCGGTCACCGCTGCTACCGTTGCCGAAGGCGCGCTGTGCCAGCGCCGCATTCTGATGAACACCATCACGGCGGAACTGATCGCTCTCGATGCTGACACCGGCGCTTTCTGCCCAGACTTCGGCACCAATGGCCGCGTCAACCTCAAGGAAGGTCTCGGCAACGCGCCTGACCCAAGCTACGTGCTGACATCGGCACCGACGCTCGCTGGCACCACCATCGTCATCGGCGGACGTATTGCCGACAACGTGCAGGTGGATATGCCGGGCGGCGTCATGCGCGGCTTCGACGTCATCACCGGCCAGCTGCGCTGGGCGTTCGATCCGGGCAATCCTGACATCACCCTGCTGCCGCCTCCCGGCCAGACCTACACACGCTCGACACCAAACGTCTGGGCTTCCATGTCCTATGACGCGGCGTCCAACACCGTGTTCATGCCGGTTGGCAGCCCATCGGTCGATCTTTACGGCGCGACCCGCACAGCACTCGACCACAAATACGGCGCATCCATGCTGGCGCTCGATGCCACCACGGGCCGCGAAAAGTGGGTCTACCAGACGGTTCACAACGACCTCTGGGACTTCGACGTCCCGATGCAGCCAAGCTTCATCGATTTTCCCAAGGCAGACGGGTCGACCGTTCCGGCACTGGTGTTCGGCACCAAGGCTGGCCAGCTCTATGTGCTCGATCGCGCAACGGGCAAGCCTTTGACGGAAGTGAAGGACGTTCCCGTCAAGGCGGGCAACATCCCGAACGAAAACTACGCACCCACACAGCCGCTCTCCGTCGGCATGCCGCAGATCGGCGCGCAGACGCTGACCGAAAGCGACATGTGGGGCGCAACGCCGTTCGACCAGCTTCTGTGCCGCGTCGCCTTCAAGGGCATGCGTTATGACGGTGTCTACACCGTTCCCGGCACCGATCTGGCGCTCAACTTCCCCGGCTCGCTGGGTGGCATGAACTGGGGTGGTATCTCCATCGACCCCAACAGCGACACGATCTTCGTCAACGACATGCGCCTTGGCCTGTGGATCCAGATGCAGGAAGCGGCACCGACAACGGCCGTCAACAGCGGTTCGGAAGCCACCAACACGGTGATGGGTGTCGTGCCGATGAAGGGCACGCCCTATGCGGTCAACAAAAACCGCTTCCTTTCGGCGCTCGGCATTCCCTGCCAGAAGCCTCCGTTCGGAACGCTGACCGCCATCAACATGAAGACGCAGAAGATCAACTGGCAGGTTCCTGTCGGCACGGTCGAAGACACCGGCCCGCTGGGCATCAAGATGGGCCTCCCGATCCCCATCGGCATGCCGACACTGGGCGGCACCATGACCACCCAGGGCGGCCTCGTCTTCATCGCCGGCACCCAGGACTACTACCTGCGCGCCTTCGACACCGCGACCGGCAAGGAAGCCTGGAAAGCCCGCCTGCCCGTGGGCAGCCAGGGCGGCCCGATGAGCTATAAATCGCCCAAGACCGGCAAGCAATATGTCGTCATCTCCGCAGGCGGCGCCCGCCAGTCTCCGGACCGTGGCGATTACGTGATTGCCTATGCGTTGCCGGGCCAGAAGTGAGGCTTAGCGATATTTAGAATTGGAAATGGCCGGGGATGACTCGGCCATTTTCTTATGTGAGATATGACATTGCCGCTTCATCTGGATTGCGCATAGCGAATAAATTGCAAATAATCTCAGCAACTGGAAATAGCGGAATTAATCACTCCTCTTCCGTGGAGTGAACCTGATAGGCCGTTCAGAAGGAAAGATATTCTGACATGAATCAAGACTTGATCACAGTCGCCACGACACTTGCGTTGTACGCTGCGGTGGTCATCAGTCCCGGGCCGAACTTCGCCCTTATCAGCAAACTCGCGGTTTCAGGTGCTCGGTCCACCGCCGTTGGAGCAACTTTCGGACTGGCTGTTGCTGCAACGCTCTACGCAGTTCTATCGATGACTGGCCTTGCCATCGTTCTGACACGCATCAGTTGGCTCGCGAGCGCCGTTCAGATCGCAGGAGGGTGTTATCTGATCTATCTCGGTATCATGGCATGGACATCGGGCGGCACAGACAAGGTCTCTGCCGAGAAATCGCACGATTCTAAAAATATATTGCGCGGCTTTCGGATGGGGTTGGTGGTCAACCTCTCCAATCCGAAAGGCATCGCTTTTTTCATCGGCCTTTATGCCGTCGCTGTTCCTCCGGAAACAGGGCTTTGGGCGAAACTGGCTATCGTGTCGGGCGGCTTCGCTCTCGAAATCATTTGGTATGGCCTGGTCACCGTGTTTCTCTCCACTCGGCAGGCGCGTAGCATTTATGATCGTTTTGGTCACTGGATAGAACGCGCAATAGGCACACTGCTTGCAGGTTTCGGTCTGCGTCTGATTTCTGAGAAACTGTAACGGTTGGGCGCCGCCGTTTAGTAACTCAGCTTCGGATACCAATCCGTACCACGTCCATCGGGCGTCAGATCGAGGACTGACCATAGGGACGCGATATCAGGCGCATCACGCGGATCCTGCCCCGGATCGGCCATTTCGCTACGCATCTCGCTAGACCAGAACAGACGCACCTTCTCACCATCACGCTTGAACACAGCAAGGGCCGGATTTTCGCTTCCGTCCTCGTTGATCAGGCCGAGGTCCTTTGCATAATCATCGCCCACAGTCTGAACGAAATCGAGGTCACGCCATCCTCTCTCGGATGCGAATGCGGCCTGTCGTTCAACCGGGCTGCGACCGAGAATTTTGAGCGCTACACGCTGTTTGATATCGGCAGCATTCCCGTTCACCGAACCCAGCCAGTTCGTGCACATGGGACAGGGTCGCTCCCGTTGCGGGCCGAACATCCAGAAATAGGTGACCAGCGTCGATTTATCGCCAAACAAGTCGGCAAGGCCGAGGTCGTTACCAACGGCATCCATGAATCGATAATTTTTGGTGATGACGGGTCCATCCGGCAAGGCGCGCCGCTGCTCGACAAGTCTCGTCATGTGACGGCGAAACTCGATCTCTTCTGCGAGCAAGGCCTGCCGTGCCTTGCGATAGTCTTCCGACTCGCCCGGAAAAGGATTTTGGGCTTTGGCGGCGAGTTGGGAAGCTGGAATATGCGTTTCAGTTTGCATCTCGTTCTCCTCCTACCTCGGGGAAAACGCGCCCAATCCCTCCACAGTTCCAGATGGGCTTTGACTGAAAACAGCGCTGGAGTCCGAAGAGGCTTAAGCCTTCTTCTGCCAGCGCCCTTCCGGCGATTGCTGCCAATAGGTCAGCGCATGCCCCTCGCCTTTCAGCTTTTTCCACTGTGCGCGCGCAGCTTCAAGCTGCTCGGCATCGTAGCCGTCGAACATAAAAACGATGCGCTCGTAGGTGTCGATCGCCGGCGGCGCCGCGCCGTCAACGATGAAACGGACGTTGGCGGCGTTGGCGTTTTCGCCGCTGGCCGTCAGCAGGACTGGTTGCTGGGCAGCGTTTTCGGATGCATCTGTGCCGTGGGGCATGAAGCTGTCATCGCGGAAGGTCCACAGGTGAACGTCGAGTGCATCGCGGCGCTCTTCAGCAGTGGTCTGGACCGCGACCTTCCAGCCGCGCTCCAGGGATTTCTCCAAAAGCGGCGGCAGGGCGTCTTCCAGTTTCGATTCCGTCAAATGGTAAAACAGTATCTCTGTCATCGAAACGCCCGTACCGGGTTCTGCGTCACTCTTCAATCCTCATAATGCGCGCGGACGAGTTCGTTGAGCAGACGCACGCCGTAACCGGAGCCCCAGGACTGGTTGATCTCGGTCAGCGGTGAGCCCATGGCCGTTCCGGCAATGTCCAGATGCGCCCAAGGCGTTTCGCCCACGAAGCGCTTGAGGAACTGCGCGGCGGTGACAGAACCGGCCAGACGGCCCGCGCTGTTCTTCATATCGGCAAATTTGGAATCGATGATCTTGTCGTAATCCTTGCCGAGCGGCATGCGCCACAGTCTTTCCTGTGTCGTGTCGCCCGCGCTCGTCAGGCGTTCGGCCAGTTCGTCATTGTTGCAGAACAGACCCGCCTGAAGATTGCCGAGTGCCACGGTGATCGCGCCGGTCAGCGTCGCCAGATTGATCATGAACTTCGGCTTGAAGCGATCATTGGTGTACCAGAGCGCATCGGCCAGAACGAGGCGACCTTCGGCATCCGTATTGATGATTTCGATGGTCTGGCCGGACATGGAAGTGACGATATCGCCCGGGCGCTGCGCATTGCCGTCAGGCATGTTTTCCACAAGGCCGATGACGCCAATGACGTTTGCTTTTGCCTTGCGCGCCGCCAGCGTGTGCATGAGGCCGGTCACGGCTGCCGCGCCGCCCATATCGCCCTTCATGTCCTCCATGCCAGCGCCGGGCTTCAACGAAATACCGCCCGTATCGAACACCACGCCCTTGCCGATAAAGGCAATCGGCTCATCTTTCTTGGAGCCGCCCTTCCACTGCATGATAGCCAGACGCGGCGGGCGAACGGAGCCCTGAGCCACGCCCAGAAGCGCGCCCATGCCAAGCTTCTTCATTTCCTTTTCGCCAAGAATTTCAACCTCGACGCCGAGCTTTTTCAGCTCCTCGGCCTTTTCGGCGAATTCGACAGGGCCGAGGACATTTGGCGGCAGGTTGACCAGATCGCGCGCGAGAATCACGCCCTGCGCTTCGGCTTCGGCGGTTTCGAATGCTTTTTTCGCCTCGTCATGAACCGCCGTCACGATGGTGACATCGACACTCTTTGGTGTCTTGTCTTCGTCGGACTTCTTCTTCGTCTTGTAGGTATCGAAGCTGTAGGCGCGCAGCAGCAGGCCGAGGGCGAAATCCGCTGCGGATTTTGCATCCACTTCGATGCCAAGTGCATCCAGATAGACGACGACCTTTTCCGCCTTCTTGAAGTGCGCCGCCGCCGTTCCGCCAGCGCGCAGCCAGTCATGCGCCGTCAGCTTGGCGGGTTTGCCGAGACCGATAACGACGATGCGGTCAGCGTCGGAGCCCTGAGGCGCCAGCACATCCAGCACGCTCATGGACTTGGCGGCAAAGCCTGCGACCTTGGCCGCCTTGGTCAGCACACCGGCGGGATCGACCTGCGCCTGACCGGCGGGCGCATTTTCGCCTGATACCTGCAGCAGAACAGCGCTGGCGTTTTCAAGGGAAGCGGAATTGGCAAAGGATATATCGAATTTGGCGGACATGTTCTCGCTCATCAATCTAATTCAGGATGCGCCGGATCATGGCTTTTTCCGGCCCCAGCGCAACCCTGCAATCCAATCCAGACGTGTCAATTTTGTGAATCACTTATGCAGGGGTGAGAAAAATCCGCTTTAACAAAAAGACACAGGCATCAGAAAAATTGCCGCAGAAAACAGATTTGTGTGCGCTGCGGAGTCGCCATCATCGATTGTTGCAGCTAGATAGGTGCAGTTCCCGCGGGGGGAACAGGCACGAAAATACCGTATCAGGGACTGAATGACGCTTCTTGAACGATACATATTGCGACGCACGACGCAGATGTTTCTGGTCGCGCTGCTGCCCGTTCTGGCGATTATCTGGACGATTCAGGTTCTTCAGCGAATCAATCTCGTCACCGATACCGGCCAGTCCATGGGCTCGTTCGTCACGCTGGCAACCATGTTGTTGCCGACGCTTATTCCGGTCGTTCTGCCTTTCGCCCTCGTCATTGCCATCACCCAGACGTTGACGGCGATGAATACGGATTCGGAGCTGGCGATCATCGATGCGTCGGGCGCACCGCGCTCGATCATCTTCAAGCCGATTCTCATTCTCGGTGCCGTGCTGAGCCTCGTTTCCTTCGGCATTACCAATTTTGCGGAGCCACCTGCCCGCACCGCCGCACGCCAGATGGTTGCTGCGGCCTATGCGGACCTGCTGTCTTCCGTCATCGAAGAAAAGACGTTCCGCACCATTCAGGATGGTCTCTATGTCCAGATCGGCGAACGTCAGGGCCGTATTCTGCGCGGCCTCTTCGTGGCAGACCGGCGTGACCCGAATTACGATCTTATCTATTATGCCAAGGAAGGCATGATCGATGAGGGTGGCACATCGCTGACCATGCGCGATGGCGAAGTCCAGCAGAAGACGCCTGATGGCAAGGTCTCGGTCGTCAAGTTCCTGTCCTACGCCTTCGACCTGTCCACCATGTCGGAAAAGTCGGACAATGAACCGTCTATTTCATCCAGCGATGCGAGCCTGGCATTTCTGCTCTCGCCAGATGAAAATGTGGATAGCTACAAGAAGTCTCCCGGAGGCTTCCGTTCAGAACTGCATCGTCGGCTCGTGGACTGGATGTTCCCCTTCGTTTTCGCGCTGATCTCGCTGGTCGTGGCGGCGGATGCCCGTTCCCACCGTGAAGCGCGCATGCACCCCATGGTAGCCGCTCTGCTCACGGCCTTCATGCTGCGCTGGCTCGGCTTCTATTTTACCAATCAGGTCAAGCAGAACGCTGCCTTTATTCCACTGGTTTATGCAGTGCCTGTCGTTAGCGGCGGCATTGCCTGCTTCGTGCTGCTCACGGGCAAAAAGCTGCACATGCCACGCGCCTTCGGCAACATGCTACAAAGCATTCAAAAGCGCCTTTCTCCGCCAAAGGCATCCGGCTCCGGAGGGCAAGGCGTATGATGTTCGGCACCCTCGCCCGTTATTTCCTCAAGCGCTACGCCATGACGACTTTCTGGTTTCTGCTTGGCGTCTCCGCAATCATCTTTCTGGCCGACTTCAGTGAGACGGCACGACGCATGTCCGGCCTGCCCGGCTATTCCGTTCCGGCGGCACTCGGCCTCACGGCGCTGCGCCTTCCGCTGATCCTTCAGCAGACGGTGCCTTTCATCGCACTCTTCGTGGGCATGACGACGCTCATCTCGCTGAACCGCCGTTATGAACTGGTGGTCACGCGCGCTGCGGGCATTTCCGCTTGGCAGTTCATTCTGCCTTTCATCGGCGGCGCGGTTCTGCTCGGCATCCTTTCCATTACCGTCCTCAATCCGATCGCGGCCTGGGGCGAAAGCAAGTCGCTTGCCGTGGAAGCCGGATGGCGCAACGAAGGCGGTGCATCGCGCCAGCAGCAGGTTCTGCCATGGTTGCGCCAGAGCAGCGGCGGCCAGGACACGATCATCGGCGCCAAGAGCTTCGAAGACAACGGCACATTGCTCAAGGATGTGGTGCTGATACACCTCGACAAGGCTGGCAATATCCTCAAGCGGCAGGATGCGAAGTCGGCTAAGTTGGAAGATGGTTACTGGCTTCTTAACGACGTTGCAGAGATCACGCCGGGCCATGTGCCAACGCGGGAAGCGACGGCGCGAATCAGTACCAATCTGAGACAAGAGTTCGTTCAAGAGCGCATGACCCAGCCGGAAACCGTTGCTTTCTTTGAGCTTTCTCACAAGATCGAAGTCGCGCAGTCCTTCGGCATCTCTTCGAAAGCGCTTGAGACGCAGTATCACTTCCTGCTGTCCATGCCTTTTCTTCTCGTGGCGATGACCTTGATCGCCGCGACTGTTTCATTAAAGTTCAGCCGTTTTGCACAGTCTCGTTCAGTGATTCTGGGTGGAATCGTTTCCGGCTTCGTGCTTTATGTAGTAACCGTGCTCGTAAGGGCATTCGGGAGTAGCGGCGTTGTCCCTCCCTTCGTTGCGGTCTGGGTTCCAGTTGTCGTGGCGTTGGCTTTGGGTGCAACCATTCTGCTTCATCAGGAGGACGGCTAGTGGCGGTATTTGACCGCGGGAATATCAGACGGCTGGCGACAGCCCTTCTGACTGGGGCTGCTGTGTGCGCATATGTGGCAACCGCTTCCAGCGTTTTCGCTGAAGACGGTGTCATCGTGGGCGACCCACAAGACCAATCAAAACTCCTGCTTACAGCAAATGAACTGACCTATAATCGTGACGCGGAGCGCGTTATCGCGACCGGCGGCGTGCGCATGCATTATTCCGGCTACCGCATGGTGGCCCAGCGCGTCGAATATAATCAGTCTACGGGCCGTGTGCTTGCGCGCGGCAATATCGAATTGATCGAGCCAGGCGGCAACCGCATCTATGCAGATGAGATGGATGTCACCAACGATTTCGGCCAGGGCTTCGTCAACACGCTTCGCGTTGAAACCACTGACAATACTCGCATTGCAGGCGAAAGCGCCGAACGTCTGTCCCAGGACGTCATGATTCTGAACAACGGCGTTTATACCGCATGTCTTCCCTGCGCGGAGCGCCCGGACAAGCCGCCTTTGTGGCAGGTGAAGGCCGAACGCGTCATTCAGGACGGCAAGACTCACACGGTGCGTCTGGAAAAAGCCCGCTTCGAGCTTTTCGGCAAGTCCATCGCCTATCTGCCGTTCATCACGGTTCCAGACAATACGGTAAAGCGTAAGTCCGGCTTCCTCTTCCCGCAGATGAGCATTACCGACAATCTCGGTTTCGGCATCGGCGTTCCCTATTTCCAGGTCCTGTCGGACACGTCCGACGTAACCGTCACACCAACCTACTATACCTCTCAGGGTCTGCTGCTCGAAGGTGAGTTGCGCCAGCGTTTCGAATCCGGATCGCATACATTGCGTGCAGCTGGCATCAACCAGATGAACCCGCAGGATTTCGACCCGGGCACCAGCGATGCGCTGAACGACACGCGCGCCATGATCGCCTCCAAGGCTGAGTTCAAGATAAATCCGCGCTGGACATTCGGCTGGGACGCCATGGTCCAGACCGACAACAACTTCTCACGCACTTACGGCCTCAAGGGCTATAAGAGCGACGTGCAGACAAACAAGCTTTATCTGAATGGTCTCGGCGAGCGTAACAACTTCGATGCCAATGCCTATTACTTCAACGTTCAGGACAACGACGATTCGGAAATCGAAGAGCGTAAGCAGGCGATTGTTCATCCCGCCGTCGATTATCGTTACTTCCTGCCCGATCCCGTCTATGGCGGCGAGCTTTCGCTGACGACGAACTTCACCAGCCTGACGCGCCGCACTCAGGACGCCTACAATCTGGGTGATTCTGTTCGTTTCAATGGTCTTGAAGGCACGTACACGCGCCTTTCCACCGAGGCGGAATGGAAGCGCACGTTTACGTTTGACAGCGGTCTCTTGCTGACTCCTCTTCTCGCTGCGCGTGGAGATGCTCTGTGGACAGATATGTCCGCAAACAGCTTTACGTCAGGCGGGTCGCTTTACGGCTACAACAGTTCCATCAATGACGACGCAAGCATGCGCGGCATGGCGACGCTTGGCTTGGAAGCTCGCTATCCAATCCTGTTTACGGCACAGCACAGCAACCATGTGATCGAGCCTATCGCGCAGATTTTCGTTCGCCCGAACGAATCTTATGCCGGTGAAATTCCCAACGAAGATGCTCAGGCCTTCGTGTTTGATGCCACAAACCTGTTCGAACGCGATAAGTTCTCTGGCTTCGACCGCATTGAAGGCGGTACACGCGCCAATATCGGTGTGCGTTACAACGGCACGTTCGATAATGGTTATGGCGTTCGCGCCGTTGCTGGCCAGTCCTACCATCTTGCAGGCGAAAACTCCTTCGCCTCCAATGATCTGGTCAATGTCGGTGCCGACTCGGGTCTGGAAACCGACCGCTCGGATTACGTTGCTATGGCAGCCATCGATGCACCGATCGGCCTTTCGCTGTCGTCAAGCCTGCGGTTGGACAAGGACAATTTCGAAATCAACCGCTCCGAAACGGCAGTCGCTTACAACGGCAACCGCGTTTCCGGTAAGGTCAGCTACACGCAGGTCGAAGCACAGCCGGACTACGGCTATGACAGAAAGCGCGACATCATTCAGACATCCGGCAAGCTGCGTTTGGATGACAACTGGTCGCTGTTCGGGGCAATCAACTACGATCTGAACAACAAGTTCTCTAGCGAACGCCGCATTGGCATTCTGTATCAGGATGAGTGCACGATCTTCACCGTCAGCTATTCGGATGAAGGCAACATCAACTCGGTGCGCGAATCCGCGAATGACTGGTCGATCAATGCCCGCCTCGCCTTCAGAACCCTTGGCGACATAAGCGTCGGTTCTGCCGGTACGGATTGGGATGATGCGGAAATTGGCTGGAAGCCGAACAATTTCTAATCTTAGTAACGGCGGGGTGAAAACTCCGCCGTTGTCATTTTACCCGGCGTGATCGGCAGAGTTTGCGCTACGCCACCGTTTTGCCGCAACATATCTGCAGTGTTCGCCCGCACGAGCGATTGCCGTTTTATTTGTTCCAATGATATATACGGGCGCGTTCACGGTTAAACTGTAACAAAACGTAACTTTATCGGTTGACGAGCGGCATTATCCGCTTCATCCGATATGGTGAGATGTTCGAAAAACAAAGTCGTGGCTGTTTGGTCAAACGACTTGTCGACAGGGAGAGAACAGGATGAATTTCGGAAAGACGGCGTTGCGCAGTGTAGCATTCGCCTTTGCGATTTTCGCAGTTCCCATGGTCATCGCGCTGCCAGCCCATCAGGCCTTTGCAGCAAACGCGGTCAAGGTCGTGGTCAACAAGACGCCGATTACCAGTGACGACATTGCACGGCGCGTCGCCTTTTTGAAATTGCAGCGCCAGTCCGGCAACCTCAACGACAAGGCGCGCGAGCAGCTGATCGATGAAGCGCTGAAGCGCGAGGAAATCGCCCGCGTCAAAATGTCGGTCAGCACGTCGGATGTCGATGCGTCCTTCGCGCGTTTTGCCGCCACGAACAAGATGTCCACCGATCAGCTGACCAAGGTTCTGGCGCAGGCTGGCGTCGGTGCGGAACACTTCAAATCCTTTATCGCCATCCAGATGAGCTGGCCACGTCTGGTCAATGCGCGCTACGGCGGTCGCAACAAGATGTCCACGCAGGATTTCGTCACACGCCTCAAAGAGACCGGAAAAAAGCCGGTGACCACTGAGTATTTCCTACAACAGGTCATCTTCGTCATTCCCGAAGCGAAGCGCAATGCCATCACCGGCAAGCGGAAGGCTGAAGCCGAGGCATCGCGCAAGCGCTATCCTGGATGTGAGCAGGCAAAGACTTTTGCAGCCACCATGCTCGATGTTTCCATCAAGGATCTCGGCCGCATTCTGGAGCCGGAACTGCCGCCGGATTGGAAGCCGCTTGTCGAAAAGACCTCCGAAGGTGGCACCACCGGAACGCGTGTGACTGAGAAGGGTGTCGAATACCTTGCCATCTGCAAGAAACAGCAGGTATCAGATGATTACGCTGCTGAAGTCGTGTTCCGCGCAGAAGACCTGACGAAGGCCGAAAAGGGCGAGAACCCGAACGAAAAGAAATACCTGGAAGAGCTGCGGAAGAAAGCCCAGATCACCAGCACCTGATGTGAAAGCCGATTTCGTGACCCTGCCACAACTGCCTCTCGCCCTCACCCAGGGCGATCCTGCCGGGATCGGTCCCGATATCGCGATTACCGCCTGGGCAAAGCGCCGGGAACTCGGCCTACCTCCTTTCATTTTGATCGGAGATCCGGATGTCATTACAAGCCGCGCCAATCTCCTCGGGATCGCAATCGATATGAAAGTCTGCGAGCCGGAGCAGGCGTTGTCCGTTTTCCCGGATGCGCTGCCCATGCTTTCCATTCCTGTCGGTTTCGAGGTACAGGCCGGACAACCGCATGTCGGCGCGGCACTGGCTACCATCAAGGCTATCGAAACGGCTGTTTCGCTAACCGTTGAAAAAAGAACGGCAGCGGTCGTTACCAATCCGATCGCCAAGTCGGTTCTCTACGAGGCTGGCTTCGGTTTTCCCGGCCATACCGAGTTTCTGGCGGACCTTGCCAGCAAGCTGACAGGCCAGACGGTCAAGCCGGTGATGATGATCGCCGGGCCGAAGCTGCGGGTGGTACCCGTGACGATCCATATTCCGGTCAAGGACATTCCCGGCGCGCTTTCAGAAGAGCTCATCATCGAAACCTGCCGCATCGTCGCTGCCGATCTCAAAGACAAATTCGGTATCGAGGCCCCTCGCCTTGCCGTAGCGGGTTTGAACCCGCATTCGGGCGAAGACGGTGCTATCGGCACTGAGGATCGCGATATCATTCATCCCGCGACCATCCAGCTTCGCAAGGACGGCATTGATGCCTTCGGCCCCCTGCCCGCCGACACGATGTTCCATGATGCCGCACGCAAGCGCTATGATGTGGCCGTGTGCATGTATCATGATCAGGCGCTGATACCTGCGAAGGCTCTCGGCTTTGACGATTCCGTCAACGTTACGCTTGGCCTACCTTTCATCCGCACATCTCCTGATCACGGCACCGCCTTCGGCATCGCAGGTCAGGGCATCGCTAATGAATCGAGCCTTGTCGCAGCTCTGAGAATGGCAGCCGATATAGCAGCCCGTCAGGCGGCCGCATAATGGCAGCCATTGATGGTCTTCCGCCGCTGCGCGATGTCATCCAGCGCCACGGGCTCGATGCAAAGAAATCGCTCGGCCAGAACTTCCTGCTCGACCTGAACCTGACGCAGAAGATTGCCCGCACGGCTGGCCCTCTGGAAGGCGTCACCGTATTCGAGGTCGGCCCCGGCCCCGGCGGCCTCACACGCGCCATCCTATCGCTGGGTGCGAAGAAAGTCATTGCCGTCGAACGCGACAGCCGTTGCCTCCCCGCTCTGGCCGAGATCGCTGCTCACTATCCCGAGCGTCTTGAGGTCATCGAAGGCGATGCGCTGAAGACCGATTTCGAGACCATGGTAACACAAGGCGAGCCGGTCCGCATTATCGCAAACCTTCCCTACAATGTAGGAACGCAATTGCTGGTCAACTGGCTGCTGCCCAAGCAGTGGCCGCCCTTCTGGCTGTCGCTGACACTGATGTTCCAGAAGGAAGTCGGTCAGCGCATCGTGGCGGAAGAAGGCGATAATCATTACGGTCGCCTCGGCGTACTGGCAGGCTGGCGTACGGTGCCGGAAATGGCTTTCGACGTCCCGCCCCAAGCCTTCAGCCCACCGCCAAAAGTGACCTCGACGGTCGTGCATCTTCTGCCAAAAGACAGGCCATTGCCGTGCGATGTGGCCACCCTCGAAAAAGTCACCGAAGCCGCCTTCGGCCAGCGCCGCAAGATGCTGCGCCAGAGTGTGAAATCCATCGGTGGTGAAGCGCTTCTGGAAAAGGCAGGTATCGATCCGACACGCCGGGCCGAGACTTTGTCGGTGGAAGAGTTTGTTCGGCTGGCGAATTCGCTGGCTTAACCTGAGTGGTTAAACCCAATTCTCCACACGCAGCCCCGGCATCCTGACGAATTCGCGCATATTGTTGGTCACCACAATAAGTCCTTCGCTGCGCGCGTGGCCGCCAATTTGCATATCGTGCACACCGCAAGGTGTTCCTGCACGCGTTAACTCCGCTCTGATCTGTCCATAATGCGCCGCAGCCTTGTCGGCAAAGGGAAGGACGTCGAGCCTTGCGACGAAGTTCTCTATCGCGAGCAGATTTTCATTTCGCCGTGCTGATTTCTCAGCGCCGTAGTGGAGTTCTCCAAGCGTGATACTGGATATGCAGAGTTGCTCTGCCATCGCGTTGAACTTATCACGAAGCTCAGGCGGGTAGGTTTTCATCACATAAATACAGATATTGGTGTCGAGCATATATGTGAGCATCAGAAGGGCTCGCGCTCCTCGCCCACCGGCTGCTCGCGATCTACCAGAAAATCGTCACTGGCGCGCGGACCATCCGCAAACAAGTCGTCCCACCGCCTACCGTGAGGAACGATGACACGTGTGCGACCTATTTTGAGGATGTCCACCTGATGAACGTCTTCTGGAAAAGCAACGGCCTTTGGAAGACGCACAGCCTGACTTTTGTTGCTGAGGAAAACCGTTGAGGTCGTCATGAAACCGCTCCGCATATCCATTTTGGATATACGTATCTGTCCAATGCGAAAAATTCAAGATGCCGTTGCGGGATTAGCGCCCCGGAAGCGTAGGCTCTTCCTGCAACAAATCTCTTACGAAATCGAACATGCCGTGGCGGCGGTCGCGGCGGACGCGCTCTGCCTTGACGATGGCTTCGATGGCTTCGAATGCGGCCTGGAGGTCGTCATTGAGGATGACGTAATCATAGTCGCGCCAATGCTCTATTTCCGAGCGTGAATTGGCAAGGCGCGTCTGGATGACCTCTTCTGTGTCTTCCGCGCGGCGGTGGAGACGCGATTGCAGTTCTGTCATGGTCGGCGGCAGGATGAAGATGGAGACGACATCCGCCTTCATCTTGTCCTGAAGCTGCTCGGCGCCCTGCCAGTCGATGTCGAACAGCATGTCCTTGCCTTCGGCCATGGCCTTTTCGACAGGTTCGCGGGGTGTGCCGTAGTAGTTGCCGTGCACCTCGGCCCATTCCAGCAACTCTTCGCCTTCGCGCATCCGCTCGAAATCGCGCTTAGAGATGAAGTGGTAGTGGATGCCGTCGATCTCGCTCTGGCGACGCGCGCGGGTCGTGACGCTGACGGACAGGCTGATATTCTTGTCTTTCTCCAGCAGATTGCGGGCAATGGTGGACTTGCCAGCACCGGATGGCGAAGAAATGACCAGCATCAAGCCTCTACGGGCGATATGGACGGGTTGAATGCTGGCTGACGCCATGGGTCTACTCCAGATTTTGGACCTGTTCGCGGAATTGATCGATCACCACTTTCAATTCGATACCAGCAGCGGTTACAGCACTGGCGTTGGATTTGGAACAGATTGTATTCGACTCACGGTTAAATTCCTGTGCAAGAAAATCCAGCTTGCGCCCAACCGGCACACCGCTGTCCAAAAGCTCCCGCGCCGCGGCCACATGGCCGATCAGTCGGTCGATTTCTTCGCGCAAATCCGCCTTGGTGGCCAGCAGCACCGCCTCGGCATGAAGGCGATCCCGGTCCAACCCGGCATTGCCGTCACCAATCAAAGCAATCTGGGCCGCCAGTCGCGCCCTGATCTGCTCCGGCTGTCGCGATGGATCGGCCTCGATGATGCGTGTTAGTTGCTCGATCTTGTCGATGTGGCCTGAGAGAATGGTGAACAGAGAGGCCCCCTCACGCTCACGCATTGCCTTCAGCGCTGAAATAGCTGCACCAAAGCCCTCGACGATATCCCGGTTGCGCGCGTCCTGCTCGTCAGCGGCCTCTTCCGGCTCGCGAAACTCCACCAGTCCGCGCACGGAGAGCAACGTATCGAAGCTCAGCGGTGCGTCGCTCACGGCGTCACCCAGATCACGCTTCAGGGCCAGAACGGCATCCAGCGCATCGCGGTTGACGACGGCTTCCATCTTGGTTTCGGAAGCAGACAGGCTGAGACCAGCCTGAATATTTCCACGAGAGAGGCTTTTGGCAGCGATGTCGCGCAGCTCCGTCTCCAGCGCCTCCATGCCAGCCGGCAGGCGCAGACGCAGATCAAGTCCCTTACCGTTGACGGAGCGAAGCTCCCACGCCCAGCGGTAGCGTCCGCACGAACCTTCGCTGCGGGCAAAACCCGTCATGGATTGCAATGTCATGAAATATACCCCCTGAAACAACCACTGCCGCTTTAGGGCGGCAGTGGGCATAAATATCAATTTCCTGTTGGCTTCTCGGCTTGCGATCCGCCTGGCTGCCCGTCCACCGCCGTTTCCGGCGTGCCGCCAGCCGCAGCCTTTTCGGCCTCGATCTTGCGCCAGCGGCGGACATTGGTGTTGTGCTCGTCCAGCGTCTTGGCGAAGGTGTGGCCACCGGTGCCATCGGCCACGAAATAGAGATCATCCGTCCGCCAGGGATTGGCCGTTGCCTCGAGCGCTGCGCGGCCCGGATTGGCAATCGGGTGCGGTGGCAGGCCACGAATGATGTAGGTGTTGAACGGCGTTTCTTTTTGCAAATCGGACTGGTAGATCGGCCGATCGGATGGTTTACCCTCGCCGCCGAAAAGACCGTAGATGATGGTCGGATCGGATTGCAGACGCATGTTCTTTTTCATGCGGTTGTAGAAGACCGATGCCACATGGCCGCGCTCATCATCCTTGCCAGTCTCCTTTTCCACGATGGACGCCAACGTGACGAATTCTTCGATGGTCTTGAGCGGTAGATCCGGGTCTCGACGTTCCCAGATCGACTGGATCAACCGCGTCTGGGCGGCGCGCATCTGGTTGACAACCTCTTCCCGCTTGGTGCCGCGCGTGAAGGGATAGGTGTCTGGGCGCAGCGAACCTTCGGCTGGCAGTTCGGCTGGCAGATCACCCTCGAGGATCGTGTCGGAGGCGAGGCGCGCGAACATCTGCCTGACCGTCAAACCTTCCGGCATGGACACGGTGTAGAGAATGGACTTGCCGGATTCCAGCAGCGCCAGAATATCCTTCATGGATGTGTGGGCTTTGATTTCATACTCGCCCGGCTTCGGCGTCTGGCTTGGCGTCATGTAGCGGTCTGCCATCAGGCGGAAGACACGCGCATTGGAGATCGCACCCTCGCGTTCCAAATTGTTGGCGATTTCGGCAAGACCCGCGCCGTTGCGAACCGTAACCGTCTTGCTGATCTCCAGCGGGCCCGGCTCGTGAAACGAATTGATCATATAATAGAAGGCCGCAACGCCAACCACGCAGACGGCAACCACCAAAGTCATGAGGAAATTGAGGAAAATCACCACCTGGCTGTGGGCCTTGCGGGAGCGCTTCGGCGGTGCCGGAACCTTTTCAGGTCTCAAAGCCTCGGTCGGAGATTTCGGAATGATCGGGCCGCCCTTGCTCTCACTTGAGCCTTCACGTCCTTGAGGGGCCTGATTGTTCTCTCTCGTATCGCTCACCGGCGGTCCTTTTCAGTTCGGCATTACAGCGGCTATTTGAGCAGGCAATGCGGCAAAAACAGGTTCGGCAGGCTATTCTGCACTCGGTAGACGGGGAAACATCGAACACATCTTCGTTTCCAAAGACAGCGACCTTTCCGCTCTCAAACGCTGCCAAATCGAGCAGCGAAGATGAATGTCCCGGCTGTTAACCGGGAAAACTCAATGCTTTGTCTGCGATTCCTGACCAAACGGCAAGAGCCGCGCGGTTTTACGCTTCGTAACGGCGAAGCACGAGCGATGCGTTGGTGCCGCCGAAACCGAAGGAGTTGGACAGCGCCACGTTGACGGTGCGCTTGCGCGCCTTATGCGGCACCAGATCGATGGCCGTCTCGACATCGGGATTGTCGAGATTGAGCGTTGGCGGCACGATATTGTCGCGGATGGCAAGCGTGGCGAAGATGGCTTCGATGGCGCCAGCGGCACCCAGCAAATGGCCGGTCGCAGACTTGGTGGAAGACATGGAAATCTTCGAGGCCGCATCGCCCACCAGACGCTCGACAGCGCCAAGCTCGATGGTGTCGGCCATGGTCGATGTGCCATGGGCATTGATGTAATCGACATCCGCTGGCGTCAATCCTGCGCGCTTCAGCGCCATGGACATGCAGCGGTAAGCGCCTTCACCATCTTCGGACGGAGCCGTGATGTGGAATGCGTCGCCTGACAGGCCATAGCCCACGACTTCGGCATAAATCTTCGCGCCGCGCGCCTTGGCGTGTTCCAGTTCTTCCAGAACGACGATACCGGCACCCTCACCCATGACGAAACCATCACGGTCCTTGTCATAGGGGCGCGAGGCCTTTTGCGGATCGTCATTGTGCTGGGTGGACAGCGCCTTGCAGGCGGCAAAACCCGCAAGTGAAATACGGCAGACAGGGGATTCCGCGCCACCTGCGACCATCACATCGGCATCGCCGAGCATGATCAGCCGGGCTGCATCGCCGATGGCATGCGCACCGGTGGAGCATGCGGTAACGACCGAGTGGTTGGGTCCGCGCAGCTTGTGGCGAATGGAAACCTGGCCGGAAATGAGATTGATCAGACGACCGGGAATGAAGAATGGAGAAATGCGGCGCGGGCCCTTGTCGCGCAGCGTATAGCCCGCCTCTACAATGCCTTCGAGACCGCCGATGCCGGAGCCAATCAGGACGCCGGTCATGATCTGGTCTTCGTCGGTTCCGGTGGATGGATGCCAGCCAGCGTCGATCAACGCCATTTCGGCTGCGGCCATGCCGTAGACGATGAAGGGATCGACCTTGCGCTGTTCCTTGGGCTCCATCCAGTCATCGGCATTGAAGGTTCCGTTGGAACCGTCACCGACGGGAATGCGGCAGGCGATTTTTGCAGGAAGATCGTCAACCTCGAACTCGGTTACGAGACGCGCACCATTTTGGCCGGCCAGAAGCCGTTCCCAGGTAATTTCCGTTCCGCAGCCAAGAGGAGATACCATGCCGGTACCGGTGATAACGACACGTCTCATCGCTAATGCTCCGCCCTTATCCAATCATCGCTATGCTATTTACAGCACTCGCGCGATGCCGAGCGCCGCAGGATAAAATATTGGCCCGGACTGGCCGGGCCATATCGGGAAGGCAGATGCCTTCCCTTTTTTATTCAATCGATCAGGCCTGAGCCTTTTCGATGAACTTTACAGCGTCGCCCACAGTCAGGATCGAGTCAGCTGCGTCGTCTGGAATTTCAACGCCGAATTCTTCTTCGAACGCCATAACCAGTTCAACGGTGTCGAGCGAGTCAGCGCCCAGATCGTCGATGAAGCTTGCGCCTTCAACGACTTTTTCGGCGTCAACGCCAAGATGATCAACTACAATTTTCTTTACGCGTTCTGCGATATCGCTCATGTCGGTTTCCTCGACCTTTACTTTGAAAGGAATGCCTTCTTAAGACACCCTGCCCTGTTAAAACCCCCAAGCGCCTTTCAAGGCAGGCACCGTGGGCAAACCCGTTCAACCCGGTTCAAGCTAAACATCGCGCCAAGAAATCGCAACGGTCGCTTTTGTTTCCGGGACGACTGTTCACAGTCTTCGCCCGCTTAACACGGTTTCCGGGGAGAAAAAAGCCTTAAAATAGTGCTAACCATCTTGCTCTACAGGCAATTTTCTCAACGGCGTGCCGCGGGCAAGGCTGTTAGATCATCGCCATACCGCCGTTTACGTGCAGCGTCTGGCCCGTCATATAGCTTGCCTCGTTGGAAGCAAGGTAAAGAACAGCCGAAGCGATCTCCGCGCCGGTGCCCATACGCTTCATGGGAATGGCACCCATGATGGCTTCTTTCTGCTTGTCGTTCAGCTTGCCGGTCATCGCGCTTTCGATGAAACCCGGTGCCACGCAGTTGACGGTCACGTTGCGTGTGGCGATTTCCTGCGCCAGCGACTTCGAAAAGCCGATCATACCGGCCTTGGAAGCGCAGTAGTTGGCCTGGCCCGGATTTCCGGTTACGCCAACGATGGATGTGATGTTGATGATGCGGCCAAAACGGCGGCGCATCATCGGATGCGTCAGCTCGCGCGTCAGGCGGAACATGGAGGTGAGGTTCACCTCGATAACATTGTCCCAGTCCTCATCGCTCATGCGAACGAACAGGCCGTCCTTGGTGATGCCAGCATTGTTGACGAGAATATCGACGCCTTCCAGTTCGGCCTCGGCCTTTTCGCCCAGCGCCTTAACTTCGGCGCGGTCGGCAAGGTTGGCCGGGAAAATCTTGACGCGCTCGCCAAGCTCGGACGCAAGCGCCTCCAGCTTTTCGACGCGGGTGCCGTGAAGGCCAACCGTTGCACCCTGTGCATGCAGCGTGCGAGCGATTTCTTCGCCGATGCCGCCGGTTGCACCTGTAATGAGAGCCTTGCGGCCGGTCAGATCAAACATGATGTTTATCCTTTGTCTATCTTTATAACTCAGCCGAGAAGTGTTGCGAGTGCAGCATCGATATCGGCAGGCGTGCCAACGGCAACGCCGTTCACCGTCTTGTCGATGCGGCGGGCAAGACCCGTCAGCACCTTGCCGGAACCGATTTCGTAGAGTGTCGTAACATCGTTTGCCGCAAACCACTCCACGGTTTCGCGCCAGCGAACCTGGCCCGTTACCTGCTCGACCAGCAGTCTGGCAATCTCTTCGGCATCCGATACGGGTGCTGCACGCACATTGGCGATGACAGGCACGACCGGGCTTTTCTTATCCACAGCCGCCAGCGCTTCACGCATGGCATCAGCAGCAGGAGCCATCAGCGCGGAATGGAAGGGTGCTGACACAGGCAGCATGATGGCGCGCTTTGCGCCTTTCTCGGATGCCAGTGCCGCAGCCTTTTCAACCGGAACCTTGGAGCCGGAGATAACCAGCTGTCCACCGCCATTGTCATTGGCGATCTGGCAGACGCCGCCAATAGCGGCTTCCTTGCAGATGGCTTCTACATCGCCGTGTTCCAGACCGATGATGGCGGCCATGGCGCCCTCACCCACTGGCACTGCGGCCTGCATGGCATTGCCGCGAATGCGCAGCAGACGGGCCGTATCGGAAAGGGAGAATGTTCCGGCAGCGCAAAGCGCAGAATATTCGCCGAGCGAGTGACCGGCAACATAGGATACCTTGTCGGCAAGCTTCAGCCCGCGTGCTTCCAGAACCCGCATGACAGCGACGGAAACGGCCATCAGCGCTGGCTGGGCATTTGCCGTCAGCGTCAGCGTCTCTTCCGGGCCGTTCCACATGATGTCGGAAAGCTTCTGGCCAAGCGCCTCATCAACCTCTTCAAAGACGGCACGCGCCTCTGCGAAGTTCTCGGCAAGCTCCTTGCCCATGCCGACAGCCTGGCTGCCCTGACCCGGAAATGTGAATGCAATAGCCATGGGATCCATCCCTTCTCTTATTTTCTTGGGGACTTCCATTCACATTCCCGCCCACAGAGTCAAGGCTTTGCGGGGTGCGCCAAGTGTCTGTCCACCTCTCACACCCTGCAATCGCCGCCTCACCGGGTAAACAGGCCAACCACTTCGCTGATGCAGAGTACAATGAACAGCAGAGCGGAAATGCCCAACAGACCGTTGGACAGCCAGCCGCTGCGCCACTCTTTCGGCACGCGTGACGAGTTGAGAAGCCAGATCAGCGTCAGAGCCAGGAACGGCATGAAGAAGGCTCCGAGCGCGCCATATATAATGACGAGCAGGAATGGGCGTCCCAGAAACAGCAGCACCATGGGCGGGATCGTCAGCCAGAACAGGTAGAAGCGGAAGGCAGGTGTCTTTTCCAGCCCTTCGCGGGTACCGGTTTCGCCTTTGATACCGCGCACGAAATCCGCGAACAGCATGGACACGCCCTGCCATACGCCCAGCACCGAAGAAACTGCCGTGGCGAAGAAGCCGATCAGGAACAGAGTGGACATGGTGCTGCCGAATCGTTCTTCCAGCACGCGGTCGAGATCCAGAAGGCCGCGATCGCCAGTCGAAAGCGCAATCTGCGAGGCATAAAGCAACTCGGCACCGATGATGAGCATGGCCACGACGAACATGCCGGTGACGATATAGGCGACGCGGTTATCCAGCCGCATCACACCCATCCAGGCCGGCGTGCGCCAGCCCTTGGCATTTACCCAATAACCATAGGATGCCATGGTGATGGTGCCACCCACACCGCCGATGAGGCCCAGCGTATAGATGGCCGATCCTTCGGGGATTGTCGGGATAAGACCCGTCACGGCTTCACCCACATTCGGCGAGACCATGATGGCGATGCCGATCACGATGACGAACATGATGCCAATGAAAATCTTCATGACGGTTTCGAAGGCTTCATAGCGATTGAAGGCCACGAAAGCGGCACAGGAAAGCCCGGTCAGCACAGCCCACATCCAAAGCGGCACGGATGGGAAGAAGACGGCGAGCGGCAGGGCCGTGGCGCTCATGGCCGTGGCGCCATACACGAAGCCCCAGACCATGATGTAAATGCCGAAATACCAACTCGTCCATTTGCCCAGCGAGCGCCAGCCTTCCAGCATGGTGGAACCGGTAGCCAGATGGTAGCGCGCGGAACCTTCCGCCAGTGCGATCTTCACGATGCAGCCGAGAACGGCAGCCCACAAAAGCGCATAACCGAATCGGGAACCGGCGATCAACGTAGCAACGAGGTCACCAGCGCCAACACCGGTAGCGGCAGCCACGATGCCGGGGCCGATGAGTTTCCATCGCCCGGTTGCTGGCGGCACCGCCTTATCATCAATTGTTGTCGGCTGCGCAATTGCTGCACTGTCTGTCATTCACGGTCCTCCGCGCTGGTTTATGATCGAACCCAAATGCACACGGCAGGAGATGGTTGCGCGCCAAAAGGGAAATACGTCCCCGTTTTGACATAAACAGAAGCACGATTACTACCCTTGGACGATAAATCGCTCGAAAACCGCCATAAGCATCGAATTTTCCGGAATGTTTTTTCTTGCGCTCGGCCAAATCGCGGCTAGTCTCCACAGCACCTTCCAAAGCCATCAGCCAAGCATCAGGACATTTCCATGAAACATAATACCCTTGGACGTACGGGCATTTCCGTGTCGGAAATCTGCCTCGGCACCATGACGTGGGGCACGCAGAACACCGAGGCCGAAGCGCACGAACAGATGGATTATGCCGTCGAAAACGGCGTCAATTTCTTCGACACCGCCGAACTCTACCCCACCACGCCTGTTTCGGCAGAAACGCAGGGTCGCACCGAAGAATATATCGGCACATGGTTCCAGAAGACCGGCAAGCGCAAGGATATCGTGCTGGCCACCAAGGTCGCAGGCTCCGGTCGTGATTACATCAGAGGTGGCCGCGATATCGATGCCGCCTCCATTCGCGAAGCCGTCGATACCAGCCTTGCCCGCCTGAAGACCGATTATATCGACCTCTACCAGATCCACTGGCCCAACCGCGGCACCTACCATTTCCGTGGTGTATGGGGTTTCGATGCCTCAACGCAGAACACCGAAAAGACACTGTCGGAAATCACCGAAAAGCTGGAAACATTGGGCGAATTGGTCAAGGCTGGCAAAATCCGCGCCATCGGCCTTTCCAATGAAAGCGCCTGGGGCACCCAGAAATACATCGACATCGCCGAAGCCAACGGTCTGCCGCGCGTCGCCTCCATCCAGAACGAATATAACCTGCTCTACCGCGCCTTCGATCTCGACCTGGCCGAAGTCGCGCACCATGAGAATGTTGGGCTTCTGGCCTATTCCCCACTGGCTGGCGGCATCCTGACTGGCAAATACCAGAGCGGCGCCCGCCCTGAAGGCTCACGCGGTTCGATCAACAAGGATATTGGCGGTCGCCTACAGCCGTTGCAGGAAGCGCCGGTCAAGGCTTATCTCGAACTGGCCTATGAGCACGGCATCGATCCGGCACAGCTTGCCATAGCATTTACGCTGTCCCGCCCCTTCATGGCTGCCTCCATCATAGGCGCGACGACCATGGAACAGCTGAAGACGGATATCGCGGCGGCTGACGTCAAGCTTTCCGACGATTTGCTGAAGAGCATTGCGGATATTCACCGGCAATATCCGATGGCGATCTAAGAACCGCATTCCCTAGCTTTTTAGGACAGCGCGCTTGCATTCTTACGAGAAATCCGTATAAGCGCGCTGTTCACAACACCCGGTCCAATTGGCTGGTGGCTGAACGGAGGGCTGGTTTCGTTTACGAAACAGCAGGAACCATAAGGTTTTTCCGGCCTCCCGTGTCTCCGCTCTCGACCGTCTCGAACAACGCTTTTCTTGCCCTTGGCTTTTGCCAAACAGGAGCAGTCGTTGAGGCTTAGCGCCGTTGCCGGGTGATGAATGAAACGCAAGAAAGGCAAAGCTTAAATGGCTCTTTACGAACACATCTTCCTTGCCCGGCAGGATATCACTGCCCAGCAGGTCGACGCACTTGTCGAGCAGTACAAGGGTGTTATCGAATCGTTCGGCGGTAAAGTCGGACGCGTCGAAAACTGGGGTCTGAAGTCCCTGACATACCGCATCAAGAAGAACCGCAAGGCTCACTACGCTCTGATGGACATCGATGCTCCGGCACCGGCTATCCACGAAATCGAGCGTCAGATGCGCATCAACGAAGACGTTCTTCGTTACATGACCATCGCCGTGGAAGCCCACGAAGAAGGTCCGTCTGCAATGATGCAGAAGCGCGATCGCGACGACCGTCCACGCCGTGACGGCGACCGTCCTGACCGTGGCCCGCGTGAAGGCGGTTTCGACCGTGGCCCTCGCCCGCCGCGTGAAGGTGGCTTCGGCGACCGTGAAGACCGTCCGCGCCGTCCGCGCGAAGACCGTGCATAAGGAGCATATATAATGGCTGACGCATCTTCTTCTCAGGCACGCCGCCCGTTCCACCGCCGTCGCAAGACGTGCCCTTTCTCCGGCGCTAACGCTCCGAAGATCGACTACAAGGACGTACGTCTTCTGCAGCGCTACATTTCCGAGCGTGGCAAGATCGTTCCTTCCCGTATCACAGCTGTTTCGCAGAAGAAGCAGCGCGAACTCGCTCAGGCGATCAAGCGCGCTCGTTTCCTCGGCCTGCTGCCTTACGTTCTGTCTTAATTGACACTGACGAGGCTGCGCTTTGGCGCGGCCTCGTTTTTCTTCTCGAAGCAGCTGACTCTTAATCAGCGAGTCGAGACTTCAATATCCTTCCGCGTTGGGCGCGGATCGACCAAACACTAAAACCCATGTTGGGGATCAGGCTCTAAGCCATCCTCTAACTGCTACCAAATTCTGGGCAGGACAGCGACGTTGATACGATTGAACCAGACAGTGCTGATTTCCGGCGTTCTCGCCGGCATATGTGCCGCGTTTCTGACGCTTGGCGCAACGGCACAGTCGTCCATGTCATTCCTGCTTTATGCCGCTTCCGCGATGCCCATTCTCGTGGCCGGTCTCGGCTGGGGCAATGCAGCGGCCATCGTCGCCGTTCTCTCCGCCGCCTTCCTTGGCGCGCTTGCCGTTTCGCCGATCTTTGCAGTAACGATTGCGATCTTCACGCTCGTCCCTGCTGGCTGGCTGTCTCACCTCGCCAATCTCGCACGTCCCGCATCGGAAATCGGCGGCCCGGATGATCTGATGGCGTGGTATCCGCTGTCGGGCATCGTGCTGCATCTGTGCGGCCTCATCACCCTCTCCGTCATAATTCTCGGCACGATGATCGGCTACGGCCCTGATCTCGTTTCGCAGCTGGTTGATGTGATGATGGCCTCAGTGCAGGCGCGCGAAGCTTCGTTCACACCGGATGCGACGGCGCTTGCGCAGACGAAATCCCTGCTGGTGCTGATGCTGCCGATGATCCAGGGCGGACTTTGGGTGATCATGCTGTTTGCGGCCTATTATTTCGCAAGCCGCATGGTCCGCTCCTTCGGCAAGGGCCTGCGTCCGCGCGAAGATATCGCCGCTGCGCTGCGCATGCACCGCAATGCGATCTTCATTTTTCTCGGCGGCATCGTGCTGACCTTTGTCGGCGGCACCGTGGCCATGATTGGAGCCGTCATTTGCGGCACATTCGGCGCGGGCTTCCTGATGGCGGGTTATGCCTCCCTGCACCACCGTTCCAAGGGCAAGGACTGGCGCTGGCCGGTTCTGGTTCTCAGCTATATTTCAGCGATCTTCATGTTCCCGCTGCTCATCATTCTCGTACTGGGTCTGAGCGACGTGCGCAGCACGATCTCCCTTACTCCGGCACGGAAAACCGACAATACAAACGAAACCGACAACTAGAAAGGATCAAGAAGATGGAAGTCATTCTTCTCGAACGCATCGCCAAGCTTGGCCAGATGGGCGAAACCGTAAAGGTTCGCGATGGCTACGCACGTAACTTCCTGCTGCCGCAGGGCAAGGCTCTTCGCGCCAACGCTGCCAACAAGACCCGTTTCGAATCCGAGCGCGCAACGCTCGAAGCTCGTAACCTTGAGCGCAAGTCCGAAGCACAGACAGTTGCAGACGCGCTGGCTGGCAAGAGCTTCATCGTTGTTCGCTCCGCTGGCGAAACCGGCCAGCTGTACGGCTCTGTTGCTGCACGCGACGTCGTTGAAATCCTCGGCGCCGAAGGCTTCAACATCGGCCGCAACCAGGTCGAACTCAACACGCCTATCAAGACCATCGGTCTGCACAACGTTACGCTTCACCTGCACTCGGAAGTCGAGCTTCAGGTTGAACTGAACGTTGCCCGTTCTGCTGAAGAAGCCGAGCGTCAGGCAAAGGGCGAAAGCCTCACATCTGCTGACGCCATCTACGGCGTTGACGAAGACGCTCTTCGCCCAGAAGACTTCTTTGATCCAGATGCAGATCAGGACGGCGACGACGAGTAATATTTGCGGGCTTTAGCGGCTCACAAACGAAAACCCCGGATGGCAACATCCGGGTTTTTTGCTTTTTGGCGAAGGCAGTTGAGTGTCCTAAGCTACTCTTCGTTTCAGGCGAAAAGCCTGCGGCGGTAGCGTCATGGCGATGACACCGGCCAAGATGCAGACCAGACCAATCATTGTCGTGGCATGCAGTTCCTCTCCCAGAAACACCACGCCTATCGCAACACCCACAGGTACTCTGACATAAGCCTGTGCCGTCGTTCCCAGCGACCCCAGCGTATGCACAAGCCGGAAGTAAATGGTGAAGGCGAGCGCCGTGGAAAACACCGACAGGCCCAGCAGTGCCATGATCGATCTGGTCGATGGCGCAAGCTCCCATGGGCGGTCCACGATAGCGCTGAGTGGAATGAGGATAATCGCTCCGCAGATCAGAGAGGCAGCGGCGGGGATCATCGAATCGATTCCCTTGAAGTTCTTCCCGAAGATCGCCGCACCTGCGTAAAACACGGTTGCCAGAATAACGGCGAGCTGGGCTAGAACGACATTCCCCAGGCCATTCAGCGCCTGAATGCCGATCATCACCACCGTGCCGACCAGACCGATCATGACGCCGAATAGCTTGCGGCCACTCAGCGTCTCATGCCGCGTGATGAGCAGCGTCAGCAGAAAGGTGAAAACCGGCGTGAGCGAATTGAGGATAACCGCAAGCCCGGCGTCGATATAATGTTCCGCCCAGGCAATCAGCGTGAAGGGCAGCACGCTGTTGAGCATGGCCTGTATGGCGAAACGTTTCCACAGTTCCATATCTTTCGGCAGCCGCAGGCCGCGCCAGATTATGATGGCCATCAGGATGCCACCGGCAATCGCAGTGCGCGCTGCAATCAGCGTAACGGGCGGTATTGTCTCGATACCGATTTTGATAAAGGTGTAGGAGCTGCCCCACAGGCACCCCAAGAGAACCAGCAGACCAAGTTCCCGAAGCAGCCCGAATTTTCCAGTCATTCATTTCTTCCTTAGATGAGGCATATGCTCATTTTTATAAAGACATCGGCAGGCTGGATGCTTCGGTCACGGCCGAACAATGCCCCGCTGACGGCCCCCTGCTTTGGTGCTAGATTTCTGGAATGAACAATATCGCGTCACCCAATACAATCGCTGCCATCGCAAATCTTATCGGCGATACGACCCGCGCCAATATGCTCTGCGCATTGATGGGCGGACAGGCGCTGACCGCTGGCGAGCTTTCCCGTCAGGCAGGCGTTACCGCGCAGACCGGCAGCGGCCATTTGGCGAAAATGGTGGACGCCCATCTTCTTTCCACCGTCAAGCAGGGGCGGCATCGCTATTATCGTCTGGCGTCTCCACAGGTGGCGCACGGCATAGACGCCTTGATGAACATCGCCGCCGATGGGCCGAAGCGACACCATCCCGTCGGCCCGAAAGAAAAAGACATGCGCATCGCCCGCAGTTGCTACGACCATATTGCGGGCAGACTGGCGGTCGCCATGGCCGATAGCCTTTCAACAAGCGGACGCATCATTCTGTCGGACGAAGGCGCCCTTGTGACCGAAGAGGGCAAGGCGTTCCTGCAAGATTTCGGGATCGATCTGGAAGATCGCACGCGCTCGAAGCGCCCGCTGTGCAAGACATGTCTGGACTGGAGCGAGCGCCGTCACCACATTGCCGGGCGCGTGGGTGCTGCCCTTCTGGACCGGACGCTGGAATTGGGATGGATCACCAGACGCCCGGACAGCCGCGCGTTGCGTATCACGCCTGTCGGCGACAGGGGCTTTCGCGACATCTTCTGCCTGCCGGCAGACTGGAACGCGGTGTGACCACGGGCAGGATCAGCGCCGTGCCCGCGACTGTTTGACCTTTACTTCGCAGCCGTTTCGGCACCTTCGGGCGCTTTGCCCTTATCCACACGCACCACGACAGACATGCCGGGAGAGAGCTCGGCGGCCAGCGGCTGATCGGCATCAATGGAGATGCGCACGCCCAGACGCTGGGCGATTTTCACGAAGTTGCCCGTTGCATTGTCCGGCTTGATGACGGCGAATTCGGAGCCTGCGGCTGGCGCAAAGCGCTCCACCTTGCCGGTCAGTTTCCTGCGGTGCAGGGCATCCACGGAGATCGACACCACCTGCCCTGCTTCCATTCCCGCCAGCTGCGTTTCCTTGAAGTTGGCGACAACCCAGATGTCATGCGGCACGACCGCCATCAACTGCGTACCGGCAGCGACATACTGGCCGACGCGAACGCCGACTTCACCCAGCTTGCCGTCTTTCGGCGCGTGAATTTCGGTGTTTTGAAGATCGATCTTTGCCAGTTCCACGGCTGCTTCCGCATTGGCAACAGCCGCCTGCAAGGAGCCTCTGTTAATGATGATGGTCTGCAAATCCTGTCGCGCCACCTCAAGGGCTGCCTTCGACTGTGAAAGACCGGCGCGGGCTTTGTCGAGATTGGCCTGTGCTTCTTCCTGCACGCTGGAGGTGCCTGCACCGCTGCGCAAAAGACTATCCTGACGGTCGGCGGCAAGCTGGGCCTGTTTCAGCGAGGCCTGCGCGCTATCGACTGCCGCTTCACCCGAGGCGATGTTGGCCTTTGCCGCGATTTCCTGCTGGCGGGAATTGTCGAAAGCCGCTTTCTGGCTATCGAGAGAGGCTTCGGCCTGCGCCACCTTCTGGCGGAAAATGCGGTCATCCACCTTGGCCAGAATATCGCCCTGCTTGACCTCCTGATAATCCTTGACCGGCACATCGACGATATAGCCGCTGACCTGCGGGCTCATGGTCGTGACATAGCCGCGCACATAGGCGTTGTCGGTCATTTCCACAGAGCTGGAAAACGGTGGCAGGCGCCATGCGTAAAGCACCAGCGCCACACCGGCGACGCCGCCCAGGAGAACGATGAGAGTAAGAGGCGTGAATATTTTCTTCAGCATTTTTATATCTCTGGACAATCAGGATTGAGGTGCGGCCACGATCTCGTCTTCGCCTTTCAGCGCAGACTTGAGACGTAACCATGCAAGATGAAGCAGAAGCATGACAAGAGCAGCAGCGGCGCAAACCGAAATCAGCAGGAACGTGTCGTTATAGGCCAGGATGTAAGCCTCACGCGTGACTTGCGCGCCCAGCAGCGACAGACCCTCCGCCTTTAAAAGCGCGGCATCGGTAATGACGTGGCTGTAACCGGCAGACAGCTGGCTGACGCGTTGTGCCACCTGCGGGTTCTGCAAAAGAATGCTTTCCACCAGAATATTCGAGTGGAATTTTTCCCGCAGCGTCACGAAGGAACCGAGAAGACCTGTCGTCAACAGAGATCCCGTGATCTGCGTGAAAATGAAGATGGTGATGAAGTTGACGAGGTAAGGCGGACCTTTAGCCAGCGCCGCACCAAAGCCCTTGGCCATGACCGGCGGCAGGAACATGGCTGCGCCGAAGGCAATCATCGCCTGGCTCAGATACATCTGTTCCGGCCGCACGAGATTGGTCAAACCGCTGTCCATAAAGGCACCGAGCGCAATCAG
This sequence comes from Hyphomicrobiales bacterium, assembly GCA_900473205.1. Classification (GTDB taxonomy): domain Bacteria; phylum Pseudomonadota; class Alphaproteobacteria; order Rhizobiales; family Rhizobiaceae; genus Agrobacterium. Next base: position 13,516 of record UCLB01000008.1, on the reverse strand, counting down.
CGCCAGCGCAATGACATGAGCGGTATCGACATATTTCGTCAGCATCAGCAGCGCACACAGGGCACCACCCAGCAGCGTCGCAACGATGATGAGCGCATAAAGCCCGGTCGTCTGCTCGTTCAATATGCCAAGCTGCTGGTAAAGACTAACAGCCGTAGAGGACTGTTCCGACGATACGGCGCGGTAGATCAGCAGAATTGCGATCAGGTGCAGATTGGTGCGCGAGAATATCCACCGCAAATCCAGCATTGGATTTTTGCGCGGCAGCTCGATCATCGTCATCAAGGCCAGCAGGCCGATGGATGTCGCCAGCAAAACACCCAGCCACCATGTCTCGAACCACCAATAAAAGCGGCCAAGAGTCAGGAACACGGCAAGACAGCCAAGACCACCTGCAAAGAGAAGATAGCTCAATATATCCATACGCTCGATGACCTTGGCACGCGGTGGTGGCGTCAGCGGCAACAGATAGATGATGGGCAGCACGGCAAGCGAGAGCCCGACCTCCATCGTGTAAAGCGCCTGCCAGCCATCGATATCCAGCAGATGCGGGGAAAGGATGCGAGCCAGCGGTGCCGACAGAAGCGTGCCGTTCAACGCAATGCTGAGGCCCACCGTCAGCTTGCGCTGCACGGGGAAAGCCTCGAGAATATAGAGAAACCCGAGCGAAGACAGTGGTGCCGCCGCCATGCCGCTGACGAAACGCACCACGATGGCCGAATGCAGATCCGTCACGAAGAGATTGAGACAGGATGCCAGCACGAAACAGATGATGCTGATTTCCGCAAAGGGCCGCAGGCCATATTGCTGACGCACCTTGAAAAGCGCGATGGAGAAGGTGGCATAGGGCGCCATATAGGCCGCCGAGAGCCAGGCGACTTCCGCAATCGTGGCCGAAAACTCACCTTGCAACTGGTAGATATTGGCCATGACAATGTTCATGCCCATGCCCTGCGTTACGAAGAACGACAGACCAGCGAAGATATACAGCAGCTTTGCGTAGAAAGATTTTTCCGGCGGCGGAGCGGGGGTGACAGGTGTTTCCGGCACGTCTTCGACATCATCGTCCGGCGCATCCTGAATGGTTGAAACGGCGTTGCTCACGACTGCACCTTTTCGCCAGCGAGGTTTTGCAGGTTTGCAGACAGGCGGCGAACCACTTCCAATGCGGCGCTGATATCATCCGTCGAAATATCGGCTGCGATGTCGGCCCGCATGGATTTTGCCTGCATATGCACATCCTCGAATGTCATTAAACCATCTGGCGTCATGTGTATGCGCTTCGCCCGTCGGTCAGTTTCATCAGAACGCCGCTCGATGAGGTTTTGTTTCTCCATGGCATCCAGCACGCGCACCAGCGTCGGCGTTTCGATTTCAAGCTCCTCGGCAAGCTCCTTCTGCGTCAGCGGTCCGCGACGCGAAAGCGCGAAAAGCGCCCTTGCCCGCGCCAGCGTCAGCCCCTGCTCCGCCACTCTGGCATCGAAGAAAGATCTGAGCTTGCGGTTGAAGGCCGCCATCTCATCGAAAAGCTGCTCTTTTTCAGTCGCCCGAGACAATGTACCTACACCTTATAATTAGCACGCTATCTATTTCATGCCTATTTATTTTCGGCAAGACTGAAATGCAAGAGGCTTTGTCGCGATGGCAGCCATGACGTAAACTCATGGCATGGGAAAAGTGATTCGCAGCGCTCCGACGCCGATCACGGATTGCCCTGTGGATTACTGTTAACAACACGCATTGTGATGCCGCCTGCCACCATTCGGGCAAGCCTGTCTGTCACTGTTGCTGCAATGTCATTGACTGCCGCGCTGTCACACTTCAAACCGGCAGGCTTGCAAGAAAATGAAGGCCCGTAACAAGGCTCAAGGGAGATCACACAAACCATGAACGACGCTGTGAGGAAGATCACCCCCGCCCCGGCTGCTGAACCGCTCTACCGCGAAGCACCGAACAATATCGAAGCGGAACAGGCGCTTTTGGGCGCCATCCTCGTCAACAACGACGCCTATTACCGCGTGTCCGACTTCCTGAAGCCCGTGCATCTTTACGAGCCGCTTCACCGCAAGATTTTCGAAGTCGCCGGTGACATCATACGCATGGGCAAGACCGCCAACCCGGTGACGATCAAGACCTTTCTGCCCGCAGACGGCAAGATCGGCGACCTGACGGTTGCGCAATATCTTGCGCGCCTGGCATCGGACGCCGTCTCCATCATCAACGCGGAAGATTATGGCCGCGCCATCTACGACCTCGCACTTCGCCGGGCCCTGATCCAGATCGGTGAGGACGTCGTCAACATTGCGTATGATGCGCCTCTCGACATGCCGCCGCAGTCTCAGATCGAAGACACCGAACGCCGTCTGTTCGAACTGGCCGAAACCGGGCGTTACGACGGTGGCTTCCAGTCCTTCAACGATGCGGTCTCGCTCGCCATCGACATGGCCGGTGCCGCCTTCGAGCGTGACGGTAACCTCTCAGGCATTTCCACCGGCATCCACTCGCTGGATGGCCGCATGGGTGGCTTGCAGCGCTCCGACTTGATCGTGCTTGCGGGACGTCCCGGCATGGGCAAGACCTCGCTTGCCACCAATATCGCCTATAACATTGCCGCATCCTACGAGCAGGAAGTGCAGCCAGATGGCTCGTTCAAGGCCAAGAACGGTGGCGTCGTCGGCTTCTACTCACTCGAAATGTCGTCCGAACAGCTGGCAACACGTATCATTTCCGAGCAGACCGAAGTCTCCTCCTCAAAAATCCGCCGTGGTGAAATCACCGAAGCAGACTTTGAAAAACTCGTTGCGTGCAGCCAGATGATGCAGAAGGTGCCGCTTTATATCGACCAGACTGGTGGTATCTCCATCGCCCAGCTTTCCGCCCGTGCGCGTCGTCTGAAGCGCCAGCGCGGCCTCGATTGCCTCGTGGTAGACTATATTCAGCTGATGACGGGTTCCGGCAAGTCAGGCGAAAACCGCGTGCAGGAAATCACCCAGATCACCACGGGCCTGAAGGCGCTGGGCAAGGAACTCAACGTTCCCATCATCGCGCTGTCCCAGCTCTCCCGTCAGGTGGAAAGCCGCGAAGACAAACGCCCGCAGCTCTCCGACCTTCGTGAATCGGGCTCCATCGAGCAGGACGCCGACGTGGTGCTGTTCGTGTTCCGCGAGGAATACTACGTCAAGAACATGGAACCGCGCGAAATGTCCGACCCGAAATACGCCGAATGGGAAGCGCATTTCGACCGCGTCAAAGGCACCGCCGACGTCATCATCGCCAAACAGCGCCACGGACCGACCGGCACGGTGAAGCTCCAGTTCCAGTCGGAATTCACCCGCTTCGCAGATCTGGCCGATCCTTCGTTCACGCAATACGAAGAGCAATGATTTCGCAGATCGCCCCGCTCCATCCAGAGCGGGGCTTTTTGTTTTCAAGGACTTGGTTGAGCGGTTTCAGATTCTGATCCACGCGCTGTCCTGCTTGGCAGAGCAATGACCTGATCATCTGGACGAATGCTGCTGTGTCGGTGGGTGATGGCAATGATCGTCATATCCGCATCCACCCTGCGCAACTGATCCATGATTTCGCGCTCGGTCTCTTCGTCCAGCGCCGAACTCGCCTCGTCCAGCAGCAGGATGGATGGCTCACCATAGAGCGCTCTGGCGATTGCAATGCGCTGGCGCTCTCCGCCCGAAAGCTTCAATCCACGCTCGCCGACAATCGTATCGAAACCTTCCGGCATCGCATCGATGCGGTTGAGAAGTGCAGCCCGTTCGGCAGCATGCCGTAACCGGGCGTCATCCATCGGGCGACCGAGAATGATGTTGGTGCGCAGGCTGTCATTCAGTAGCTGCACCTCCTGCGGCACGATACCAACCACTGCAAACCAGTCGTCACGGGTGATGCGCGTGATATCGAGCCCATCCACGCTGATCCTGCCCTTTTGCGGCAGCATGGATTTTTGCAAAAGCTTGAACAGGGTCGATTTGCCGGAGCCGGTTTCACCGGTGATGAAAGTCAACTGCCCCGGCTTCGCCGTAAACGACACGCCATCGACACCGCGCCCATTCTCATAAAGGTAGCCCACGTCTGCGAAATCTATGACCTTTTGCGAGAGAACCAATGCTTGCGCATGTGCGGACCTGTCCTCTTCTGGCGCGTGCCACATTTTCGCATAGGGCACAAAGCGAGCCAGGGATCGCAGCAATTCATTGATGGACTGACCAATCAGCTCAAAGGGAACGTTGAGTTGCAGCAGCAGCGTGTTGAACAGGACGATATCGCCGACGGATAGCTCTCCGGCCTGGTGACGCGGCCAGAGAAAATAGTAGCTGACGATGATCTGCACGCCGAGCGTCGTGACGATCATGCCGATGAAGGCCATGCGTCGGAGGGAGTAGAGACGCCAGTTGCTGTAGATGGAGCCTGCCTTTTCCGCGAAACGCTGCTGCATCCACTCCGTGCTGGCCGTGTGGCGCAACGGCTCGATCATGCCGATGGCATTTCCGACGAACCCGGCGTTCTGCTGCGTCGCATCGATTGCACGCTCCATATAGCGCTTGGTAACGCGGTTCGACGCCAGCGTCAGTCCGATATAGATCGCACCGTAGCAGAGCACGATGACGATGATCTCGAAACTGATGGTCGCGCCCAGCATGATGGTGCTGAACAGAACCGTCGCAACACCGGGCAGAAGATAGATCAATGAAACCTGCAGCAATATGGATGCCGAAGAAGCGCCTTGAGACTGCGCCGCCTGGATTTCCGCCGGATTATGGTCCGTGAAAAATGACGGCATCTTGCGGGAAAGGCGCTCGAAGAACCGTGTCGAGGCAACATATTCCAACCGCTCCGAATGGATGACGGCGAAATATTGCGTACAGCTTTGAAGGCCCGACGATGCAGCCGTCAAAACCGCGTAAAGCGAAAACGCGATGAGCCAGCGCACGGGATCAGTGGGAAGATCATCGACGATGCGCGAAAAGACATAGGGGCCTGCAATCGTCAAAAGCGACCCCGCCAAAATCATGAATGCCAACAGCCCGATCGAAGCCCATGCCGTCTTCAGATCATCCGCGTAAATGCGCAGCAAAGGACCTAATGTCGTTTTGTGAATACCGAACACGCAGCGCTCCCCGATTTCGTTGACAAATTGGAGGTGCTGCCGGGAATACAAGTTGCGTTAGCGCTCTACAACCCACAGGCGCGAAAACGTGATCAAACTCTAATGCGAAACATTGTGCATAGGCAAAGTTTCCGCCACTCCGTCATGACCGTCTTGAACAAAAGTGATAGACCATGCCCATCTTCTTTAGCGGTGCAGGATCATGACAGACGAGTTTGACGACGGCTTTTCCGAGACTGAAGTGGATGCGTTCGATGTCGCACCGCTTCGCGTCACTGTTGATCTCGGTGCCCTTGCCGATAACTGGCGTGACATGGCCAAGCGCTCCGGCAAGGCCCGTGCCAGTGCCGTAGTAAAGGCGGATGCTTATGGGATGGGCATCGAGGATTGCGGCTCTACGCTTTACCACACGGGTGCACGGGACTTCTTCGTGGCGACCGTGGCCGAAGGCGTAACGCTTCGCCCGCATGCGCCGGAGGCGCGCATTTTCGTTCTGTCCGGCATCTGGCCGGGGCAGGAAGCCCAGGTTTTCAACAGTGATCTCGTGCCGGTCGTCGCATCGGAAGAACAGCTTTCCTTCTGGATGGGGCTTCTGGCAGAGCGCGGCGACCACCCCTTCGCGCTGCATGTCGACACCGGCTTCAACCGTCTTGGCCTGCCGCTGGACGATGCGCTTTTTCTCGCGGACGATGTGACGCGCCCGGCCAGCTTCGACCCGGTACTGATGCTCTCCCACCTTGCCTGCGCCGACACGCCATCGTCTCCGATGAACAAGGCACAGCTTGAATCATTCCGGCAGGTTAGCGCCGCTTTCGAAGGCATCGAATCAAGCCTGTCGGCCTCGGCAGGCATTTTCCTTGGACCAGACTATCACTTCGATCTCACCCGCCCCGGCATCGCGCTTTACGGCGGCGAAGCGGTCAACGACATGGCCAACCCCATGCGCCCCGTGGCCAAGGCAGAGGCCCGCATCCTCCAGATTCGCGAGGCGGGCGAAGGCCAGACGGTCAGCTATGGCGGTACGTTGCGCCTAAAGCGCGCCAGCCGGCTGGCAATCGCCTCCGTCGGTTACGCAGATGGCTACCACCGCTCGCTCTCCGGCTCCGGCATTCCACTTCGCGACATGGGCAATGGCGGCGCTTATGGCTTCATCAATGGTTACGAAGTCCCGGTCGCGGGCCGCGTCACGATGGACCTGACGATTTTCGACGTTACAGATGTTCCCGCAAACGCCATCCGCGCGGGGGACTACATCGAACTTTTCGGCCCGAATGTGCCTGTCGACGAGGTTGCGCGCGCGGCAGGTACCATCGGTTACGAAATGTTGACCGGCCTTGGATTGCGTTATGAGCGACAATACCTGATCGAAGAAGACTGAAGCTTTTCTTGCCTCTTGGAAAGCGCTGACGACCTGTGCTATACGAGAACAAAAGGAGATCGAAATGACCGAAATCCACCTCAGCGAGCAGGATCGCGCGTTTATTGATGAGCAGGTCGGTGCTGGCATTTATAAAAGCGCCGACGACGTGGTGGCCGCAGGATTGCGGCTATTGGGTAGCAAAGAGGGCAAGCTTGTTGAACTTCGGCGGCTTGTTCAGGAAGGGCTAGATGATGTTGAGGCCGGGCGCCTCCACTATTATGAATCCGGCGAGGATTTATTAAAGGACATAAAGCGTATGGCCGCAGAGCGGAATATAACGACGGGGACGGCCAATTAAAACGCGCAAACCTTTCTGGACGACCGCTGCCCGTGAAGACCTTTTCGAAGACCATATTTACATCGCTCTTGATAACCCGTCGGCAGCTGATCGTTTCGTTTTCGATCTTGAAGCGAAGGTTAGAGCTTTTGCAGAGGGGGGCCTTACGGGCGTCAAACGCGAAGAACTCGGGCCAAGCCTTCGAAGTTTTACATATCAAAAACGCATAATTGTGTTTCAGGCGACCGAAGAAGAACTCATCGTGTTGCGCGTTTTGCACGGCCATCAGGACCTCAGTGCAATAGATTTCAAACAAGAAGAAAACTGACATTTATGGCCAAAGCCAGAACACAATTCATCTGCCAGAACTGCGGCACGGTCCACACCCGATGGGCGGGTAAATGCGAGGGCTGTGGTGAGTGGAACACCATCGTCGAAGAAGACCCGATGGGCGGCATCGGCTCTGGCCCGGGCAAGACGCCGAAAAAGGGTCGTCCCGTCACCCTCACCTCGCTATCAGGTGAAATCGAGGAAGCACCGCGTATTCCAACCGGCATGAGCGAGCTGGACCGGGCAACCGGCGGCGGTTTCGTGCGTGGGTCTGCGGTGCTGATCGGTGGAGATCCGGGCATCGGCAAGTCCACACTGCTGATGCAAGCAGCGGCAGCGCTTTCGCGGCGCGGGCATCGTATCGTCTATGTCTCAGGCGAAGAGGCGGTGGCACAGGTGCGGCTGCGCGCCCAGCGTCTGGGTGCTGCCGACACCGATGTCCTCTTGGCAGCCGAAACCAATGTCGAGGACATTCTGGCGACGATTTCCGAGGGCAAGCGACCTGATCTTATCATCATCGACTCGATCCAGACGCTGTGGAGTGACACCGCCGATTCCGCACCCGGAACGGTGACGCAGGTGCGCACCGGCGTTCAGGCCATGATCCGTTTTGCCAAGCAGACGGGTGCCACCATGGTTCTCGTCGGCCACGTCACCAAGGATGGGCAGATTGCCGGTCCGCGCGTGGTGGAGCATATGGTCGATGCGGTTCTGTACTTCGAAGGCGATCGCGGCCATCATTATCGCATTCTGCGCACCGTGAAGAACCGTTTCGGTCCCACGGATGAAATCGGCGTGTTCGAAATGTCGGACAAGGGTTTGCGCGAAGTCTCCAACCCGTCCGAACTGTTTCTGGGCGAGCGCAACGAGAAGTCCCCGGGTGCCGCCGTCTTTGCAGGCATGGAAGGCACGCGGCCCGTGCTGGTGGAGGTGCAGGCGTTGGTCGCACCGACATCGCTCGGCACGCCGCGCCGGGCCGTCGTTGGTTGGGATTCGTCGCGGCTTGCGATGATCCTTGCCGTGCTGGAGGCGCATTGCGGCGTCAAGCTCGGCAGTCATGATGTCTACCTCAATGTGGCAGGCGGATATCGCATTTCGGAACCGGCGGCAGACATGGCAATTGCCTCTGCACTGGTTTCCTCACTTGCCGGTCTTGCCCTGCCTGCCGATTGCGTCTATTTCGGCGAGGTCAGCCTGTCAGGGGCAGTCAGGCCGGTGTCGCACACGGGGCAGCGGTTGAAAGAGGCGGAAAAGCTTGGCTTTGCCACCGCATTTTTGCCTTCGGCCTCTGCTGAATTGCCGAAAGGTGCCAAAGGGCGCTGGACTGAAATCGAAAGCCTGCCGGATCTCGTCTCGCGCATCGCGGGTTCGGGCAACCGGTTCAGACAGGTTGAGGAAGACGAATATTGATCCTTTCGCTGGCTAAACGGCTAGTGTATGAGGATCGCAAATTGGCACAGTGGCGCTTCCATCAGTGTCGCGACCTCCGGAGTTGGTAAATGCCCATTACGATTTTCGACGGCATCGTTCTCGCCGTTGTACTTTTCTCCGCTGTTCTCGCCATGGTGCGGGGGTTTTCGCGTGAAATCCTGTCCATCGCCAGCTGGGGCGGCTCGGTTGCAGCCGCCTACTATCTTTATCCGCTGCTGTTGCCCTATGCGCGCAACTATACGGATGACGAAAAGATCGCGGTTGCCGGTTCGGCTGGCATCATCTTCCTCGTCGCGCTCATCATCATCTCCTTCATCACGTCGCGCATTGCCGATTTCATTATCGATAGCCGCATCGGCGCACTGGACCGCACACTCGGCTTCCTGTTCGGCGCCGCGCGCGGTATTCTCCTGCTGGTCGTCGCCGTTGCCTTCTGGAACTGGCTGGTGGATGTGAAGACGCAGCCGACCTGGGTCACACAGGCGAAAACCAAGCCGTTCCTGGATGGCCTCGTCGCTAAGCTCGAAGCCGCGTTGCCTGATAATATCGAGCCGCAAATCCGCGCCCGTATCCTCGGCAAGCCTGCGGAAGGCACCACAGAACAGACACCGGCGGAAGATGTTCCGGCAACAAACCCACCGGCTACAACGAATTGACAACAGGCGCGTCTTGCAATGCATGCAAGGCGCGCTATTTGTGCTACATATTCAATATAGGCAGCAGACAGACCACACTGGCGCACCACCCGCCGGAGCGGTTTTTGTTTTTGGCAGTTAAGCAAAGGCAAGCCAGATGAATGAGCCGCTTTCGCAGTCCACCTTCAACGACATCATCGATGGCGACACCCTGCATGAAGAATGCGGCGTGTTCGGCGTTCTGGGGCACCCGGATGCGGCAGCGCTGACGGCGCTTGGTTTGCACGCCCTGCAACATCGCGGCCAGGAAGCCGCAGGCATGGTGTCCTTCGATGGCAAGCGTTTCTATCAGGAACGCCATATGGGCCTCGTCGGTGATCACTATACCAACCCGGCGACACTTGCCCGCCTGCCCGGCTCCATCTGCATCGGCCATACACGCTATTCCACAACAGGCGAAGTGGCGATGCGCAACGTGCAGCCGCTGTTTGCGGAGTTGGAAGAAGGCGGCATTGCCGTTGCCCATAACGGCAATTTCACCAACGGCCTGACGTTGCGCCGCCAGATCATCGCAACCGGCGCCATCTGTCAGTCTACGTCCGATACGGAAGTGGTGCTGCACCTCATCGCCCGCTCCCGCCATTCCTCCACGGCAGACCGCTTCATCGATGCTATCAGGCAGATGGAAGGAGGTTATTCGATGCTGGCCATGACCCGCACCAAGCTGATTGCCGCCCGCGACCCCACGGGCATCCGCCCGCTGGTCATGGGTGATCTCGATGGCAAGCCGATTTTCTGCTCGGAAACCTGCGCGCTGGATATTATCGGCGCGAAGTTCGTCCGCGACGTGGAAAATGGCGAAGTCATCATCTGCGAGATACAGCCGGATGGCTCTGTTACGATCGATGCCCGCAAGCCGGTGAAGCCGCAGCCAGAGCGCCTGTGCCTGTTCGAATATGTCTATTTCGCCCGTCCCGACTCCGTCGTCGGCGGTCGCAATGTTTACACGACGCGCAAGAATATGGGTGCCATCCTTGCCAAGGAAGCGCCGCTGGAAGCTGACGTCGTCGTGCCCGTGCCGGATGGCGGAACACCTGCAGCGCTCGGCTTTGCGCAGGAAAGCGGCATTCCTTTCGAATACGGCATCATCCGTAACCACTATGTCGGTCGTACCTTCATCGAGCCGACGCAGTCCATCCGCGCGCTCGGCGTCAAGCTGAAGCATTCTGCCAACCGTGCGATGATCGAAGGCAAGCGCGTCGTTCTGGTGGATGATTCCATCGTGCGTGGCACCACCTCGGTCAAGATCGTGCAGATGATCCGCGAAGCCGGTGCCAAGGAAGTTCACATCCGCGTTGCCAGCCCGATGATTTTCCACCCGGATTTCTACGGCATCGACACGCCTGATGCCGACAAGCTGCTGGCCAACCAATATGCCAACGTCGAGGACATGGCGAAATTCATCGGCGTGGATTCGCTGGCCTTCCTGTCCATCAACGGTCTGTATCAGGCTGTTGGCGGCGTAGACCGCAACCCGGCCCGTCCACAGTTCACCGACCATTATTTCACCGGTGAATACCCGACCCGCCTTCTCGATAAGAACGGCGAGTCCATGGGCAACAAGATTTCCATGCTGGCCAGCAACGGCTGATCATCTTCGCCCGCGCTTCACGCGCGGGTTTTTCCTGTGTTGCACATCCTTTTGCGTGCGACCTTCCGGCCCATTGCCGCATGTTGCGCTTCCTCGTAAGAGAATTGCCGCATGAACATCATTCTCGGGGGAGACATGACCACCAACCTCAAAGGCCGCATCGCGCTCGTTACCGGCGCATCCCGTGGCATCGGTTATTTCACGGCACTGGAACTGGCCAAGGCAGGCGCGCATGTGATTGCCTGCGCCCGTACGGTGGGTGGTCTCGAAGACCTGGATGATGCGATCAAGGCTGCAGGCGGCACGGCAACGCTGGTGCCGTTCGATCTGGCAGACATGAATGCCATCGATGCGCTGGGCGCCTCTATCAACGAGCGCTGGGGCAAGCTGGATATTCTTGTCGCCAATGCCGGCGTTCTCGGCGTCATCTCGCCTGTCGGCCATATCGAGGCGAAGGTCTTCGAAAAGGTCATGACCATCAACGTCACGGCCACGTGGCGGTTGATCCGCTCAGTGGAGCCACTGCTGCTGAAGTCCGATGCTGGCCGCGCCCTCATCCTCTCCTCCGGTGCGCCGCATTCCTGTCGCCCGTTCTGGGGTGCCTACTCCACCTCCAAGGCCGCAGTGGAAGCACTGGCCCGCACATGGGCGGCGGAAACGGAAGCCACTGCGCTGCGGGTCAACAGCATCAATCCCGGTGCCACCCGCACGGCCATGCGCGCGCAGGCCATGCCGGGCGAAGACCCCGATACCCTGCCCCATCCCTCAGAAGTCGCCGCTGCCATCCTGCCGCTGGCGTCTCCAGAGCTCACAGAAACAGGCAAGATTTACGTCGTTCGCGACCGTAAGTTCGTCAGCTACCGTGCACCGGACTGAAGCCGCAGATTGGTGCGACGCCCAAGCACCAATCGCTCTTGACCAAATCCGCTTGCCGTTTCATAACGCAAGCCATGAAAACAACGATCTGCTGCTGTTGCTGAGTTAAATTTTGCTGGTCTAACGCCCGGCCAGATCGTTTTCGTCTCCCGAAAGGTCACAAGCAGACAAACGTTCCGGCTGGGGAAACTGATTGCCCTTGAGGAAGTGCCGTATGTCCTTGCGCCTGAAACTCCACAATACGCTGACCCGCGAAAAGGCTGAGTTTCAGCCGATCGATGCCGATAATGTGCGCATGTATGTCTGCGGCCCCACGGTGTATGATTTCGCCCATATCGGCAATGCACGCCCCGTCATCGTGTTCGACGTGCTCTACCGGCTGCTGCGCCATGTCTATGGCGACGCGCACGTCACCTATGCGCGCAACATCACCGATGTCGATGACAAGATCAACGCGCGTGCGCTGCGTGATTACCCCAACCTGCCGCTCAACGACGCCATCCACGCGGTGACGGAAAAGACAGCGCAGCAGTTCCATGAAGACGTTGCGATGCTCGGCTGCCTTGAGCCGACCGTCGAGCCTCGCGCAACCGACAACATCCCGCAGATGATCGAGATCATCGAAAAGCTGATCGCCCGCGGCCACGCCTATGTCGCCAGTGGCGAGGTGCTGTTCGACACCAAATCCATGCGGGATTACGGCCAGCTTTCCAAGCGCCCGCTGGATGAGCAGCAGGCCGGCGCGCGTGTGGCCGTGGAAGTGCACAAGAAGAACCCTGGCGATTTCGTGCTGTGGAAACTGTCCTGCCACAACGAGCCCGGCTGGGAAAGCCCGTGGGGACGTGGCCGTCCCGGCTGGCATATCGAATGCTCGGCCATGGCCGGGCGATACGTCGGCGAGGTCTTCGATATTCACGGCGGCGGGCTGGACCTGATCTTCCCCCACCACGAAAACGAAATCGCCCAATCGCGCTGCGCCCACGGCACGCATGTCATGGCCAATGTGTGGATGCACAATGGCTTCGTGCAGGTCGAAGGCCGCAAGATGTCGAAATCCGACGGCAACTTCATCACCATTTACGAGCTGCTGCACACGGAAAAATTCGGCGGACGGAAGTGGCCGGGAGACGTGCTACGTCTGGCGATGCTGATGACGCATTACCGTGAGCCGATTGATTTTTCGGTGAAGCGGCTGGAGGAAGCCGAACGCCTGCTAGCCAAGTGGCCTGCCGCCGATGTTGGTGATGCCGAGCCGGATCAGACGGTGCTGGATGCGCTGGCGGATGACCTCAACACGGTCGCCGCTGTGCAGGCGCTGCATGCGCTCGCGCAAGCCGCCAATGCTGACCCGGAGAAAATGCCTGCCTTCGCGGCGAGTGCGGCATTGCTGGGTGTTCTGCCGAAAAAGGCAGAGGTGGATGGGGCCATTGCCGACGCCATCGACTCTCTTGTCGCCATGCGGCTGGAGATGTTGAAGGCGAAGAACTTTGCGGAGGCGGATCGGATCAGGGATGAGCTTTCGGCAAAGGGCATTCAGTTGAAGGATGGTAAGGATAAGGACAGCGGCGAGCGGGTGACGACTTGGGAGATCAAGCGGTAGGGCTTGCGCATTTTTCCCATCGATGGGTCGGAGGTTGTGGCTTACCCCCCTCAAGGGGGGAGATTAGCTAGACGCTCTCTCCCCCACTTCATCCTCAGCGTTGAAGATTGGCGAAAGCCATCCACGAGTCGATCTCCCCCCTTGAGGGGGAGATGTCCGGCAGGACAGAGGGGG
>UCLB01000013.1 GCA_900473205.1 Hyphomicrobiales bacterium | reverse complement strand
GGCGACGGCGATATGCTGCACCGGGCTGAGATCATTGGCTATCGCTCTGGCTTCTATACGGATAGCGAGTTGGAAGCCTCATTCGACATTGTTACGAGCGAAAGCGCTAGAGCGCTTCGCCTAACCGCCTACGGTCTTCAGACCGGCAAAAAAGCTGATTTCGTAGCTCTTTCAGCTACCTGCATACCGGAGGCAGTGGTTGCATTTCCGAAAAATCGGAGAGTGTTCAAAGGCGGAAGATTGGTGGCAGATAAGAATAAAATCATCCGCTAATGTTCCAACCTGACGCGCAAGCGATTTATAACGGCCTTACGCCAACAGATTCCGGATAGCACACTTTTGAAGGATCAAACAATCAGGCTCGATGCGGGCGGTCAGTGTAGTTTCCTTGAGCACGGCAACATCTTGCAATGTTTCATTATTGCTATAGATCAGTGGAGCATATGCTATCCGAGAGGATCTGGTCTTTACCGCCGGTCGATGACTGCGGCAGACAATTGGTCAATTCCTGTCACACCCAGCAGGCCCATGTTGCGATGAAGCTCATCCTTGAGGATGCTGGCGGCCTTTGAGACCCCCGCCTGCCCGCCAACCGTGGCGGCATAGAGAAATGGGCGACCGACGAAGACGAATTTTGCGCCCAGCGCCAGAGCTTTTACGATGTCCGTACCGCGGCGAATTCCGCCGTCGATCATGACAACGGTGTCTGCGCCCACTTCATCCACGATCCTCGGCAGGGCCTTGAGTGGCGCGATAGCACCATCCAGCTGTCTGCCGCCGTGATTGGAAACGATGATACCATCTGCGCCGCGCTCAACAGCGATAGCCGCGTCTTCTGGGTGAAGGATACCTTTGATGATGAGCCTTCCAACCCATCTCTGCCTGATCCGGCTGACATGGTCCCAGCTCAGATGATCTTTCTTGCCGAAGTCGCGCGTGACATTGGATGCAAGGATCGGCGCACCCCGTGTGGCATAGGAGTTCTCGAAATGGGGGATGCCATGATTGAGGATGGTGCGTCCAAAGGTGCCGATGGTCCATGCGGGATGGGTCAATCCCTGCCAGGCGAGACGCAGGCTTGGTCGAAGGGGTGTCGAAAAACCGGCACGGACATTGTTCTCGCGATTGGCCAGCACGGCGGTATCCACCGTCAGAACCAGCGTCTTATACCCGGCCGAAGCGACGCGGTCGATCAACGCATCTATCCGATCCGGCTCGCCCGGAAGATAGGCCTGAAACCATGATCGCGGGGCGGCCTCGACGATTTCCTCCAGCCGGATCAGGGACGAGCCGCTCATGATCATGGGGATGTCGGCATCCTGCGCAGCCTTGGCCAGCACGAGATCACCCCGATACGCCATCAAGGCGCTGATGCCCATTGGCGCTATGCCGAAGGGAGCGCTCCACTCTTCACCAAACAGGCTGGTTTTGGTGGTTCTGCTTGATACATTCCTCAGCACCCGTGGCTGCAAAGCAATCTCTTGGAACGCCGTCGCATTGTTTCGCAGTGAGGCATTGGTCTCGCTGGCGCCAGCAATATAGCCGAATAGCGGCTTTGGAAGATAACGGCGCGCCAGAGGTTCGAAATCGTCAAGGGACAGGACGCCGCGCAGACGGCGCGCCGTTAAGAGGCTGATAGGTGATGTCATGGGTAGCTCACAGATTAGATCATGCCAGCGCAGGGAATTGCTTCTCCCTATCGAAACGAAAAGGGCGCCTTACGGCGCCCTCCTGTCAGTCTTCGCTCGCCTCGAAGGCGGCTTTTCTGTTCTTGCGAATGGCGGGCAGGATGAGGGTCAGCAGCATCAATGCCGTCACCGCCAGAAGCACACCGCTGATCGGGCGTTCGAAGAAGACCAGCCAGTCACCCTGCGACAGCAGCATGGCGCGGCGCAGGTTCGTTTCCAGAAGCGGGCCGAGAACGAAGCCGAGAAGAAGCGGACCGGGCTCGCATTTCGCCTTGCGCAGCACATAGCCGAGGATACCGAACAGGATGACCAGAGCCACATCGAAACCGCGATTGCTGACGCTATACACACCGACGCAGCAGAACAGCAGAATGGCTGGGTACATCAGGCGATAAGGGATTTGCAGCAGCTTTACCCAGAGACCGATCAGCGGCAGATTGATGACGAGCAGCATGGCGTTGCCAAGCCACATCGAGGCAACCAGACCCCAGAACAGTTCCGGCTGGTTCTGGATGACCGATGGACCGGGTGTGATGCCGTGAATGGTCATTGCACCCAGCATCATGGCCATGATGGAGTTGGACGGAATACCAAGTGTCAGAAGCGGAATGAACGAAGACTGTGCGCCCGCATTATTCGCAGCTTCCGGTCCCGCAACACCTGCAATGGCGCCGTGACCGAATTTCTCCGGCGTCTTGGAAATGCGCTTTTCGACCGAATAGGCGCTGAACGCGCTCAGGGTCGCGCCGCCACCCGGCAGAACGCCCAGAATGGTGCCGACACCGGTGCCGCGTAGAACGGCTGCCCAGCTATCCCTAAATTCTTCGCGCGTTGGCCAAAGTCTGCCGATCTTGCTTTGCAAAACGCCGCGCACTTCCTTGGATTCAAGATTGGTGGCGATTTCTGCAATGCCGAACAGGCCGACTGCGATGACGACGAAATCGATGCCGTCATAAAGATCCGTCGATCCGAATGTCATACGGGCCGAGCCGCTGTTGACGTCGATACCCACCATGCCCAGCACGAGGCCGAGGCAGACCATGCCGATGGCCTTGACTACCGAGCCGTGGGCCAGAATGGTGGCTGCGAGCAGACCGAAGATACACAGCGCCACATATTCAGCCGGTCCAAAGGACAGCGCGAAGGACGACAATGTCGGGCCAGCGACAGCCAGTGCGATGGTGGCAACGGTGCCAGCGAAGAAAGAGCCGAGCGCGGCGATAGCCAAGGCAGCGCCCGCCCTACCCTTTCTGGCCATTTGATAACCATCAATGGCTGTCACGACCGCCGATGCTTCCCCGGGAAGATTGACGAGAATGGCCGTCGTCGAGCCGCCATATTGCGCCCCGTAGAAAATGCCCGAAAGCATGATCAATGCGCCAAGCGGCGGCAGGAAAAAGGTAACGGGCAGAAGAATTGCCACGGTTGCGGTTGGTCCGATACCCGGCAGCACGCCAATCAGGGTTCCCAGCAGCGCACCGAGGAAACAGAACATCAGGTTTGTGGGTGTCAGGGCCTCCGAGAAGCCAAGCATAAGTACGTCGAGAAATGCCATCGAAATAATCCGATCAAGTCAGGAAAGGCAATCAGAAGGGCCAGATGGGCATCTGAACGCCAAGTCCGTAAACGAAGAGAAGGGCGCCGAGCGAGGTGAGTACCGCCGTGGAGATCAAAATCTCTTTCCAGCGCGACTCCGGGTCTGCAAGGCTTCCCACCACCAAGAGCCAAATGGTTGCGACGACGAAGCCGAAGCTTTCGGCGGCGAAGGCAAATCCTGCAATGGCGACGACCAGAATGATCAGCGGCTTGGGATTGATCGCATCCAGTGCTTCATGGGGCTTGGACAGTGCCTTGATGAGAACGACCGCGCCGATCAGCGCAATGATGGCGCAGAGCGACTTCGGGAGAAAACCCGGTCCCATCATCGCCGGAGTGCCGTAAGTCAGGTCACGCCCGGCCCAAAGGCCAAGCGCTCCCAGAAACATCATCACGCCACCCGCAAGAATATCGGGATAATCCCGACCGTTTGCTGCAGGCTTCGTGCTCATTGCTGCACCCAAGGCGTTGTGTCCCAAATCTTCTGGAAGCGGGCGAGACGCGTTGGCATTTCCTTTTCCCAGTCAGGGCCGCTGAGATAGGCCAGTGGCAATGCCATCTGCTTTGCCTGCTTCTGGAACTCCGGATTGTCGAGCGTTGCCTTGACGGCAGCAGCAAAACGATCGGTGATTTCAGCCGGCACTTCGCGAGGAGCGGCAATGCCGCGCTCGGATGTCATCTCGACATTGAAGCCGGACTCGATGGCCGTCGGTACATCTGGAAGCTGCGGCGAGCGCTCTTTGCCGAAGGTGTTGATCATCCGCAGACCCGACGTGTCGTTGCCGCCGAATTCGCTGACGTTAAGTCCACCGCCGGTCACCTGTGAACCGAGGATTGCCGTGCGGGTTTCACCAGCGCCGTTGAACGGAATATGCGTAATCTTGGTGCCGGTTTCCGACCCCAGAATGATGATGGCAAGGTGATCATCCGTGCCGATGCCCGACGAGCCGAAGGAAACCGCACCGGGCTTTGCCTTTGCCGCTGCGATGAAATCCGCCAGCGTTTTGATTTCGGACGCAGCAGGCACAACGATAGCCGCCGGATCATCGACGATGCGCGCAACCGGCTTGATGGTCTTTGGATCGTAACCCAGCTTTCTCTGCACCTGCATGGACAGGAAGCCCGGCGTATTGATGAACGAGAAGGTGTAGCCATCCGGCTTTGCTTTTGCCAGAGCCGTATAGGCGATCTCGCCCGAAGCACCCGGACGGTTTTCGATGACGATATCAGCGCCGAGTTCTTTTTCGAGATAAGGCTGCATGGCGCGCGCCATAACGTCGGTGCTGCCGCCAGGTGCGAAGGCAACGATCATCTGGATTGGCCGATCTTTCGGCCATTCGGCGTGGGCCGAACCGATCGTTGCCAGCAAGGTGCTGGCTGCCAAGACTGCTGTTCTCATCATATTCATCGATATGCTCCTCCCAAGGAACGCTATGCGGGCCCGGCACCCGCTCTGAAACTAGCCGGGATGTCCTCCAAGCGCGGTGCTGAGCTTGCGTGCGGCAACGCGGAGAATGTCGAGATTTTTGGATATGGCTTCGTCGCCGAAACGCGATGGCGGACCGGTCAAGGCCAGAGAGCCGAACAGGGCCTGACCTTCGCGGTAGATCGGCACGGCGATGCTGGCAACCTGCGGATCGCGCTCACCGATGGTGACATGAAAGCCCTGTGCGCGAATGTCGTCGTAGATTTTTCCGGAGACACCCGTGAAAGCCAGAATGACGCGCCCCGGCGCACCACGATCCAGCGGCATCGTGTCGCCCACGCGGGCAGAATGGCGGATGGACTGCGTCGAGTCATGGCGATGAAGGCAAACGCGCACGTCACCTTCCTTGATATAGACCGCAGCACTTTCGCCGCTCTCATCGCTGATCTGCGCGAGCAGAGGCTCGACAACCGTCGATGATTTGAATGTGGATTGATACAGACCGCCGAGACGCACGAGCTTCGGCCCAAGCCGCCAGCTGGCATCTTCATTGCGGACAAGCATGGAGGATTTGGCGAGCGAACGCGCAATGCGAAGGACCGTGGATTTGTCGAGTTCCGTGCGACGCGCAAGCTCACCCAGCGTCAACGCATAGTCGACGTCCGTAAAAGCTTCCAGCATCGAAACAGCCCGTTCAACAGCTGCAACACCTGAAGAATTGCCTGGCATTGGTTTAAAACCTCCCGTAAAAAAGCGTTGTACCAAGTACAACACCTTTTCATTTAGTACAATACCCGATAATGAGGATTCGTCAACCGTCGCTCCCCTGCGCAGCGACGCACCGAAATTCGGGAGGTTTTAGTGAGCAAAATCAATACAGTGGCGGCTGCCGCAAACCCATCAGCGGCCACGGCTACAAGTCACAAGGTTCTCGTCACAGGGGCGCAACTGGCGCCCGAAGCGACTGAACTTCTCAAAAAAAATGGAATCGAGACCATTTATGCAGATGGCTATAGCGGTTCTGAAAACCTTGCCCAGATCGCCAAAACCAATGCGGTCGATGCCATCCTCGTGCGTCAAGGGCAGATAAACGATCTGGTCATCGGATCGTCGCCGCGCCTTCGCGTGATCGCAAAACACGGAAGCGGCGTGGACAATATCGATCTCGACGCCGCGACATCTCACAACATTCCCGTGCTGCGCGCCCTTGCCGCCAATGCCCAATCGGTTGCGGAACTGGCGATCACCCTGTCCGTGACGCTGATGAAAGACATCGGCACCTTGAGCTATACGGTCAAAGGCGGCGCATGGCCAAAGACCAAATATGTCGGGCGTGATCTCGCGGGTGCAAAATTCGGCATTATCGGCTTCGGTGAAATCGGCCGCAGAACCGCCAAGCTTGCCCAAGGGCTAGGCATGGAAACCATCGCCTACGATCCATTTGCAGATGACGCGGACGGCACGCGCGTGAGCCGCGACCTTTCCGAAATTCTGGCAGAGAGCGATATCGTCAGCCTGCATTGCCCCCTGTCTCCGCAGACCCATCATCTCATCAATGCCGAGCGTCTGAAGCTGATGAAACCGACCGCCTTCATCGTCAACACCTCACGCGGCGCGGTGATTGATGAAGCTGCTCTGTTGGACGCCTTGAAAGATGGAAGTATCACTGGCGCCGCACTCGACAGCTTCGAACAGGAGCCACCCGCACAGGACCATCCGTTCTGGGCGCTGCCCAACCTCATCGCCACCCCGCATGTGGGCGGCGCGAGCCTTTCGGCGCTGCGCAACATGGCCGTGCAGAGCGCACAGCACATTGTCGACGTCCTGACCGGCGTGCCGTTCGACCGGCGCGCATTGGCCAACCAGAACCTCGAACAGAACTAACCCACCCAACACGAAACGGAGGAATTGAGATGTTAGGTTTCAGAGTATGCAAGCGTAAGCAGAATGTCAGCGCAGACTGGGTCGAAAAATTCAGGACCCTGCCGGTTGCCAATGTCAGTGACGTGATGTCACGTATGACGGCTGGCGGCGCGCCGCTGCGTCCATTCTACACCGGCCCGCGCATGGTTGGTGCCGCAGTCACCGTCAAAGCCCGCCCGGGCGACAATCTGATGGTTCACAAAGCGCTCGACATTGCCGAACCCGGCGATATCGTCGTCGTCGATGCCGGTGGTGATCTCAGCAATGCGATCATCGGCGAATTGATGGTTGCACACGCCGCCCAACGCGGCCTCGGCGGCATCGTCATATTCGGCGCCATCCGCGACAGCGAAGAACTGCTGGCAGGTTCCTTCCCGGTCTTTGCCGCAGGCGTCACCCACCGCGGCCCTTACAAGGATGGCCCCGGCGAAGTGAACGTCCCCATCGCCATCAACGGCATGGTCATCGAGCCGGGCGACCTCATCTGCGGTGACGCCGACGGCCTTCTCTCCGTTCCCCTCGCCTCCGTGGAAACCGTCTTCGAAGCGGCATCCAAAAAGCACGCGGCAGAGACCAAGCAAATGGAAAACATCAAGCTCGGAAAGAACGAGCGCGCCTGGGTGGATGCGTCGCTTCAGCGTCTGGGATGCGTTGTGGAAGATTGAAAACAAAAAAGGGGCGTGGAAATTCCACGTCTCATTCACCTTTAGTCCTCGCCTTGAAGAAGCGAAGCGATTAACACAACTTGGCGGAGCACAATTGTTCAAATTATACTGGGACCTGGCCAGCTCGCGTGCTGCCGCCTCCCTTCAAAAGATTTTCATCTCCAGCGAAAATATCCCCCACAGCACTTGATCAGCTGAACGATGCGCCAGCCCCTGCGTTATCTCCCCACTATAGGAGATCGCGCTATGAGACGTTTGCTTGTCGCATCTATTCTTTCAATCACGGCATCACAGGGATTTGCTATGGATGGCTTGTCGGATTTCAATTGGAAAAACCGTGTCGTGCTCGTCTTTGGTGACGCTGGTGATCAAAAGGTCGCACGGCAGATATCGCTGCTGGAACGACAGAAAGGAGAATTGGCAGACCGGGACATGGTCGTCATCCAGGTGTCAGGGCAGCAGGCTCACGCTGTTTATGGAGAGGCTGCTGTGATGGATGCTGGAAGCCTGAAGAAGGCTGCGGATGTCAGCGGAAATGGTTTCCACATTGTCCTAGTGGGCAAGGATGGCGGTGTGAAGCTTCGAAGCGAGCACGTCGTCACGGACGTCGAAATGTTCGATCTCATCGACCGGATGCCGATGCGACGCGCTGAACGGAATTGACGTCTTATGGGTAAGGCGCTGCCCTATTCCGAAACGCCTGATGGAAGGTACTTCGTCGTTAAGGGACGTCTCTGGCGTAAGACCAACCCTAACCTTTCAAAGCCGGATGAAGAGCAGCTTGTACGTGAACTTATGGCGGCTAGGCGCGCCGTTCGCGCCAGCAAAGGCGATGCCGACGAGACTGTATCTGCTCGAAGCAGGGTTGACGCTGCAAAGATCGCTTTGGGTGAGCGAGGGCCGGTCTGGTGGGAAGACGGCGCGCCTGACTATAATCGCCACCTCGCTCGCAATACGCCCTATTCGGACTGGTTTGCCGGACTTACGGATGACTAGACATGCTGGACGGCATGTAAGGCAAGCTTGAATAATCGCGGGGTTACAATCCGTTCTGCGGTGGCAGGTGAGGCCATCGAACGAGCGCGTCGCGACATTTGTTAGTCCGTAGATGCCTCTCTCAAGGACGCTGTAACCAGCCATAGATATTCTACAACAGGATTTTCTCAGCTTCGGGAAAAGCTCTCGCTTACCAAATGTTCTGAGGCGGTCTGTGGCAAAGAGAATCTGAAGCCCCCCAGGTTCATTGTTGTCGCATGACCTCAGTCAGCATGACGCGCCATAAGCGACGGAACTTGTTGCTCGAAAAACTTCGAGAACGAGGCAATTCTTGGCGGCAGTGCCTGATAAGGCGGGTAGTAGAGTGTCAGCCACAGGTCCGGTGGTGTCCATCCGGGCAAAACATGAACGAGTTTTCCCGATTGAAGTTGCTCCTCGACATGAAACTTCGGGAGTAATGCTACACCGGCACCCTCTGCCGCCATGCTTGCAAGAACCTCACCGCTATTGGAGCTGAACGCTCTGCCCGCTGAGATACTTGCGCTTCCGCTGCCATCGGAGAGCACCCAGTTCTCCCGCCTGCTTTCGCCGCTATAGGCAAGGCAATCGTCCGGCGTCAGTTCGCTCGGATGCTGCATATCCGCAAATCGGCTGCCAGGAGCCGCAACCAGAATACGCTTTACCACGCTGATTTTACGCCAGATCGTGAACTTGTCCGATGGTGCTGCCGAGATGCGGATCGCCAGATCGAAATCGTCATCGATGATGTTGACCAGACCATCACCGAGGGAAACTTCGAAGCTGATCTTTGGGTAACGTTCGCGGAACCCGGACAGAATAGGCGGCAAAACCTGCTGGCCGAACCATGTGGGCGCACTGATACGCAGGCGGCCATGATCAGCCTTGTGGGTGTTCATCACGTCTTTTCGGGCATTTTCCAACGCCTCAAAGGCGGGCTGTATCTGAGCTGCATATATTGCTCCGTCTGTTGTCAGCGACACCTGCCGCGTCGTGCGGACGAAGAGCTGGACGCCGAGATCGTCCTCCAACGCAGCAATCGCACGCGTCACAGCCGCAGGCGTCATATCCAGTTCCCGCGCGACTTGCGCGAAGTTGCGCTTTTCCGCAGCCATCAGAAAGGTTCGCAGCGCCTTGTAGTCGTTCATTGATTATTTCACCCAGTGCAATTCATTGACAATTATTATTGCAATTCTTCGGCGTGATCAACTGGCTTAGATTTCAAATCACACCAGACAACGAATTCAGAAAAGGAAGGCCAGCAGCACGATGTCACTTTCAGACAATCGGTCGGCATAACCTTCAAGACTTAATGCCTCCCCTCCTCCATTCCCTTAGTCAACACATCAAAGGAAAGACGACAATGTCCAACAAGCTTCAGGTTCTCACGCCCCAGAACAGCCAGATCATCTTCATCGACCAGCAGCCACAAATGGCCTTCGGCGTGCAGTCCATCGACCGCCAGGTATTGAAGAACAATGTCGTCGGTCTTGCCAAGGCCGCCAAGATTTTTAACATTCCGACCACAATCACCACCGTCGAGACAGACAGCTTCTCAGGTAATACGTTTCCGGAATTGCTGGCCGTCGTACCAGACAATGACATTCTCGAGCGCACCTCGATGAATTCATGGGATGACCAGAACGTTCGCGATGCGCTGGCCAAGAATGCCGCAGAAGGTCGCAAGAAGATCGTCGTCGCCGGTCTGTGGACCGAAGTCTGCAACACGACCTTCGCGCTCTCCTGCATGAATGACACGGATTATGAAATCTACATGGTTGCGGACGCTTCCGGCGGCACCTCTGTGGATGCCCACAAATATGCCATGGACCGCATGGTTCAGGCTGGTGTGGTTCCCGTCACCTGGCAGCAGGTTCTCCTGGAATGGCAGCGTGATTGGGCGCGCAAGGAAACCTACGATGCCGTTACCACTCTCGTGAAAGAGCATTCCGGCGCTTACGGCATGGGCATCGATTACGCCGTGACCCACGTCCACGGCGGTGCCGAGCGCGTCAGCCACGGCAAGCGCATCGGCCCGAACCCGGCCGCCATCTGATCTGAAGCTGCCCCGCCGGAATTGTCGGGCGGGGCCGTCATTTTGGAAAAGGAACGCATCGATGAAAATTTACCTGCTCTCGCTTGCCGTCGGCCTTCTCGTGGGGGTTATTTATGGGCTTCTCAATGTCCGCTCTCCCGCTCCGCCTGTCATCGCTCTTGTCGGTCTTCTTGGTATTCTGGTTGGCGAACAGATCGTGCCACTGGCCAAAACGATCTGGAACAAAGAGCCAGCAGCAGTCTCGTGGCTCAACCACGTCAAGCCGCATATGTTCGGTCATATGCCCAAGGGCGGGCAGACCACTGTCGATCTTGCCGCCTCCAGACAAGACACGCCCGAAGGTAAAGGCTGATGACGACGCGCCGCACGTTCCTCGGTGCCGCCTCCAGCCTCGCCTTGTCCAATCTCTTCTCGCAGGCCAAGGCCGCAGATCCAAACAAGACCGGAGCAGACGCCATGCATCCCGATATCATCCTTCACAATGGCCGCGTCACGACGCTGGATCGTGCCAACCCCAATGCGACGGCCATTGCCATCAAAGACGGCCTGTTTGCAGACGTCGGCAGCGATGGCGATGTCATGGCGCTTGCCGGACCGGATACTAGGATCATCGACCTCAAGGGCAAACGCGTCTTGCCCGGCCTGATCGACAACCACACCCACGTCGTACGCGGCGGGTTGAACTTCAACATGGAACTGCGCTGGGATGGTGTTCGCTCGCTGGCCGATGCCATGGATATGCTGAAGCGGCAGGTGGCAAACACCCCTGCCCCGCAATGGGTGCGCGTCGTTGGTGGTTTTACCGAACACCAGTTTGCGGAAAAGCGCCTGCCGACAATCGAGGAAATCAACGCGATTGCGCCGGATACCCCGGTGTTCCTGCTGCACCTTTACGACCGGGCGCTTCTCAATGGCGCCGCTCTTCGCGCCGTTGGCTATACGCGCGATACGCCCAACCCTCCAGGCGGCGAGATTACCCGTGATCTCAACGGCAATCCGACAGGGCTGCTGCTGGCCAAGCCGAATGCGGGCATTCTCTACTCCACGCTGGCCAAGGGCCCGAAGCTGCCGCTGGACTATCAGGTCAATTCCACACGCCATTTCATGCGGGAACTGAACCGGCTGGGCATTACCGGCGTCATCGATGCCGGCGGTGGTTTCCAGAATTACCCGGATGATTACGAAGTCATCCAGAAACTTTCCGACGAAAACCAGATGACGGTTCGTCTGGCCTATAATCTTTTCACCCAAAAGCCGAAGGAAGAGAAAGAGGATTTTCTCAAATGGACATCCTCGGTCAAATACAAGCAGGGCAATGATTACTTCCGCCACAATGGCGCAGGCGAAATGCTGGTCTTTTCCGCAGCCGATTTCGAGGATTTCCGCCAGCCGAGGCCTGAAATGGCCCCGGAAATGGAAGGCGAGTTGGAAGAGGTGGTGCGGGTTCTGGCCGAGAACCGCTGGCCATGGCGTCTGCATGCCACCTATGACGAAACCATCACGCGTGCGCTGGATGTCTTCGAAAAGGTCAACAAGGACATACCGCTTGAAGGCCTGAACTGGTTCTTCGACCATGCGGAGACGATTTCGGATCGCTCCATCGACCGGATCGCAGCGCTTGGCGGCGGCATCGCCACCCAGCATCGCATGGCCTATCAGGGCGAATATTTCGCCGAGCGCTATGGCCACGGTGTTGCCGAAGCAACGCCTCCGATCCGCAAAATGCTGGACAAGGGGGTCCATGTCTCAGCCGGTACCGATGCCACCCGTGTCGCCTCCTATAATCCATGGGTGTCGCTGTCGTGGATGGTGACCGGCAAGACCGTTGGCGGCATGCAGCTTTATCCGCGCGCAAACTGCCTGGACCGTGAAACGGCGCTGCGCATGTGGACGGAAAAGGTCACATGGTTTTCCAATGAGGAAGGCAAGAAGGGCCGCATCGAAAAGGGCCAGTTCGCCGATCTCGTCGTGCCGGACAAGGACTTCTTCTCCTGCGCTGAAGACGAAATCTCGTTCCTGACCTCAGACCTCACCATGGTCGGCGGCAAGATCGTCTATGGTTCGGGTGACTTCAAGGCGCTGGATGAAAACGACGTGCCGCCAGCCATGCCAGACTGGTCTCCCGTTCGCAAGTTCGGCGGTTATGCCGCCTGGGGCGAACCGGAAGGTGCAGGTCAGAGGTCGCTGCGCCGGACTGCCATAACCTCCTGCGGTTGCGCCAGTGATTGCGGTGTTCATGGTCATGACCATGCAGGTGCATGGACGTCGAAACTGCCGATTGCCGATCTCAAAGGCTTCTTCGGGGCGCTGGGTTGTTCGTGCTGGGCGGTGTGATTGCCCCTGCTTTGGCGAACGGGCGTTACTGCCCTTTCGCTCTCATAATTGCAAAAACTGCAATTAAATCGAAACTATTGATGCAATTGTTGGCAGCAATGTTTCGGCGCAAGATCACTCCATCGCAAGACGACAGCCCGTCAAACCGGGCCAACCTGCAGGAGCAGCCATGACCTACCAAACACACACCACCAATCGACTGAAAACAGGTCTGGCGGGCATCATCGCGACGCCAGCGGTGCCTACCGTTGCGCTACTAGCGCTATGCGCCGCCTATATTCAGGGGCCACTGACCAAGATATTTGACTTCAATGGCGCCTTGGCCGAGATGGACCATTTCGGACTGCATCCAGCGGCAGTCTTTGCCGTCGTCGTCATTATTTTCGAGCTGACGGCGTCTGCCATGGTGATATCAGGCGTTCTGCGCTGGGCAGGAGCATTGGCACTTGCAGGCTTCACGCTGATGGCCACTTTCATCGCACTTCGGTTCTGGGAAATGGCTCCCGGCATGGACCGCATGATGGCAACCAACGCTTTCTTCGAACATCTCGGCCTTGCCGGTGCATTCGTCTTCGTTGCTGCGTGCGACCTCATCAAGGGAGCGAAGTGATGACCGCCCGCATATCCACGGGCGGAAGCTTTGCCCCGCTGCGCCAACCTGTTTTTGCAGTGCTCTGGGCAGCAACAGTTCTGGGCAACACCGGCAGTTTCATGCGCGATGTCGCCAGTTCCTGGCTGATGACCGATCTTTCTGCCGCACCCGCAGCCGTTGCCCTTGTGCAGGCCGCCGGTACGTTGCCGATCTTCCTTCTGGCAATCCCGGCAGGCGTACTCTCGGACATTCTTGATCGCCGCAAATTCCTGATTGCCATCCAGCTTCTGCTTGCCAGCGTCAGCATAACGCTGATGACGCTGTCCTATTTCGGAATGCTGTCGGTCAGCGCATTGATCGGGCTGACATTTCTGGGTGGAATCGGCGCAGCACTGATGGGGCCGACATGGCAGGCCATCGTGCCCGAACTGGTGCCGCGTGAAGATGTGAAAGGCGCGGTTGCGCTCAACTCGCTCGGCATCAATATAGCTCGGTCGATAGGCCCTGCAGCTGGTGGCCTTCTGCTCGCGGCTTTCGGTGCAGCAGTCACCTACGGGGCGGATGTTGCCAGCTATATTCTCGTCATCGCAGCCCTTGTCTGGTGGCCGCGCGCCAAAAATGCGGACGACGCTTTATCCGAAAACTTCCTCGGAGCATTCCGTGCTGGCCTGAGATATACCCGCGCCAGCAAACCGCTGCATGTCGTACTGCTGCGCGCTGCAATCTTCTTTGCCTTTGCCAGTGCCGTCTGGGCACTCCTGCCTCTCGTCGCCCGCCAGCTTCTCGGCGGTGATGCCAGCTTTTACGGCCTTCTGCTTGGCTCGGTCGGCGCGGGTGCCATTGGCGGCGCGCTGGTGATGCCGAAACTGCGCGAGCATTTTGACTCCAATGGCCTGCTTCTCGGCTCCGCCATCGTGACGGCCCTCGTCATGGGCATTCTTTCTCTTGCCCCGCCGCAATGGCTGGCCATCGTCATCCTTCTGTTTCTCGGCGCATCCTGGATAACGGCGCTGACGACTTTGAATGGTGTGGCGCAGGCCGTTCTGCCCAATTGGGTGAGAGGTCGTGGTCTTGCGGTTTATCTGACGGTCTTCAACGGCGCGATGACGGCGGGCAGCCTTGGATGGGGTGCCGTTGGTGAAGCCGTAGGTGTATCGTCAACTCTGCTTATCGGAGCTGCCGGACTGATGGTTGCGGGCTTCATCATGCACCGCGTCAAGCTACCCGCAGGCGATGCGGATCTGGTATCGTCCAACCATTGGCCCGAGCCGCTGGTTGCCGAGCCTGTCGCACATGATCGCGGCCCCGTTCTGATCCTGATCGACTACCACGTCGAGAGACACAACCGCACCAAGTTCCTGCATGCGCTCGATGCAATGTCATCCGAACGACGCCGCGATGGTGCCTATGGCTGGGGTGTTACCGAGGACTCCGCCGACCCCGAGAAAATCACCGAATGGTTCATGGTGGAATCCTGGGCAGAGCATTTGCGCCAGCACAAGCGCGTGTCCAATGCGGATGCGGATATCCAGAGCAAGGTCATCGCATTCCATACCGGTCCGGAAAAGCCCGTGGTTCGGCACCTTCTGACAATCAACAAACCCGGAAAAGCAACATGACGGAATTATTGCAATTATCGAAACATATTCGAGAATTTTATTGCAATTGTTAGCCGTTCGTTTTCGGCGCATTCTCTCCTAGACAAACGCACTGCACACGAAACCACTTCGAACGAACAGGGAGCCATCATGGCCAATCATAATTTCACTCTGAGCCGCCGTGATACACTTCTTGTCGGCGCTGCCATGACTGCGGGAGTGCTGCTTCCAACCCGCCCGGTTCATGCTGCACCGGCTGCCACAAACCCAAATCCAACCACAGGAGACACGACAATGGGCTTCGTTAAAACCACAGACGGCACCGACATCTTCTACAAGGACTGGGGTCCGAAGGACGCACAGCCAATCGTCTTCCATCATGGCTGGCCCTTGTCTTCCGATGACTGGGACGCACAGATGCTGTTCTTCCTCGCAAACGGCTACCGCGTGGTCGCCCACGACCGTCGCGGCCATGGTCGCTCGGCGCAGGTCTCCGATGGCCATGATATGGACCATTACGCTTCCGACGCGTTCGCCGTTGTCGAAGCATTGGACCTGAAGAACGCCGTTCACATCGGCCACTCGACAGGTGGCGGCGAAGTTGCCCGCTATGTCGCAAAACACGGCCAGCCTGCCGGTCGTGTAGCGAAGGCCGTCCTCGTGTCCGCCGTCCCACCGCTGATGCTGAAGACAGAAGCCAACCCTGAAGGCCTGCCGATGGAAGTCTTCGACGGCTTCCGGTCAGCCACCGCTGCCAACCGCGCGCAGTTCTTCCGCGATGTTGCTGCCGGCCCATTCTACGGCTTTAACCGCGAAGGCGCGACCGTTCATGAAGGCGTGATCCAGAATTGGTGGCGTCAGGGCATGATGGGCAGTGCAAAGGCCCATTACGATGGCATTAAGGCCTTCTCTGAAACCGACCAGACGGAAGATTTGAAGGCCATCACCGTGCCAACGCTGGTTCTCCACGGCGAAGACGACCAGATCGTGCCAATCGCGGATGCGGCTCACAAGGCAATCAAGTTGCTGAAGAACGGCACGATCAAGACCTATCCCGGTCTCCCGCACGGCATGCTGACCACCAATGCCGACGTGCTGAACGCCGACCTGCTGGCCTTCATCAAGGCTTGATCCAGCTAAGCATGATGCCGACGGCCAAGTGTCGTCGGCATCATCAGCCTAGTGACGATTGCGCGAGCGCCATTCGTCCGGCGTGACACCCACGGAATGCGTGAAACTTTCAATGAAGGTTGCTTGGTCGCTGAAGCCACAGGCATCCGCAACCTGATCAACACTCTCGCCTGTCTTGGTGAGGTAGGCCTTTGCCCTGGCAATCCGGCTTGCCAACAGCCACTCGCTGATGGACTGTCCTGTCGTCTCTTCAAAGCCGGAGGACAGCTCTTCCACGGAAAAGCCGCTGGCAATGGAAATATCCTCAAGGCCGATATCGCGGGAAAGATTGGTGTTGATATAGGCTTTGATCCGCTTTTCCTGCATAGATGTGAGCTGCCCGGACGCAGAAAGATGTTGGGCGGGAGACCGGCCATATTTATGGGCAAGATGCGCGATGAAGGCGAGACCGATGTGGGGAACGAGCGTATCCCTTACCTCATCCGGCATGTCGAACATGGGCATAAGCGCTGCGCCCATATTGCGGATCACCTGGTCATGCAAACCGCGACAGGTCAGGAAATCATCGATCTGAGGCTCGCCTGCTTCCTCGGTCAGTTCGGCAAGATGCGAGAACGGAACATGGAAGGCGAGCACATCCAGCCGGCCATTGATGGAGATCGCCGCACCCCGTTTGAGGCTCACAAGACAGATGGAGGCTTTGGGATATATTTTGATCGGCTCTAACCGTTCATCGGACCCGATATCGGAATGCTCGGCATCCTCAAGATAGAGCATGACGAGGAATGCGTTATCAGGCTCCAGAATGACGCGGCTGTTGCCATGCTCATAACATTGCTGAAGATGCACGACGGTGAGTTGGGCATCCCGTAACGGCCTGATGACAAATGCCCTTGCCGTTTCGACACCAAAGCTCGCCGCAATTTTTTCACTGACTGCCAACCATTCACTCACATTCGTATCATTCTTGCATAAACTACGTTGCAGGCCTGATTGCGGATCATCTATCGCAGTTTCCTACACATAATTTGTCACGCTATCTTGTATAAAAGCATTCTTGTAGAGTGGTTACAGTCCGTAGACTGATTGCAATGCAGGAACCCGTTGGGCCTATCAACGAACACCGTTGCTGCAATCAAAAGGAAGGTGGGTTTCATGAGTGCCGGTTCAGACGATAAGGGCCTCCCCCTCCTCGGCAAAACCTCCGACGAGTTCGGCTGCACGTTGACGCAACTGTCGATCAACCAAAGCCTGTCATCCTCGAACATAGATATTTTCCGCAAGGCGACACAGTCCACCGCACTTGATCAGGTGAAGACATCGGCCAGCGATAAGGGTTTCGTGGTTGGAGTGTCATTGCTCGCCGGTCATCAGCGGCGGATCTTTCACGAAAATCATGCGACCAGTCATGATTTTTCCGAGAACGCGATCTACATCCGAGATCTCTCCGACAATTACAAAGCCGATCTCAGCACGCCTTTCGATTTCATGCTGTTTCAGATTTCATCCTCTTCCCTGGCAAAGATAGCGGAAGATGCGGATGTGAGCGGCGTAAGCCTGCTGACGACGGAAATGGCATCCAAAGACATCGTACTTGCCAACCTCGCCCGCGCCCTGCTCCCCGCGCTTCAGCGTCCGGAAGAGGCAAATGCCTTGTTCGTCGACCAGATGACAACCGCCATCGGCACCTATCTGGTTCAGCGTTACGGCGGAAAGACCATCCGGGCGGTCAGCAAAGCGCCGACATTGTCGCGCGCGCATTTGGAGATGGCAAAATCGATCCTTCTCGAACATCTTGAGGGGGAGGTATCGATTGCCGACGTTGCCGAAGCCTGCAACCTGTCACGCGGCTATTTCATTCGCGCCTTCCGCGAAGCAACGGGCATGACGCCATACCAATGGCTCCTGAACCAACGCATTGAGCGCGCCCGGCACATGATCAGCGCCACCAACACACCACTTGCCGAAATCGCCGTGGCTTGCGGCTTTGCGGACCAGAGCCACTTCACACGGGTGTTTTCAAATATCGCAGGAACAACACCCGGCACTTGGCGTCGCAATTCATGATCGAGGCTCTCCCACCGGGTTCTACGACTTGCCTGATCGGCTGATCCCGAACCATCTCAAGGAAGCCAGGAGATAGTGGGTTACGGCTGCGAATAGTCCGACGATTGACGCGTAGTTTACAAAGAAGCCCAGCGTCTGCTCGTTGAAGTCCCACATGTCGAGTGAATAGGTCAGCATCAGCTTCTCGCCGAACGCCATTTCAGAGAAACTTTTCACACCCCAGACGACCACGCCCAGAGTAAGGATTCGGAGTATCCATATTCGAACCGGGTGCGACTGCCGCATTCCGAAGGTCGTTCGGAACGCATTCATCACCACCGCCCACCGTGTTCCGAGATGGACCGCAATGATGAGCAGGACCCAATAGCCCGCAAACATATGAATTTCCCGAACAGCAAACGCGCCGCTCAAAGCCGTAAAGGGAAAGAGGTCACGCGAGACGAGAAAGCTCGTGACCAGCATGATCGTTATGCCGATTGCAAGGCAGGCAATGGTCACGAGATTGATGACGCGTGTTGCGTCCAACGGGCGCTTTGCCACCCCGCCGTACCAACGCCTGTTGAACACGTTGTGGACGATGACAAGCGCAAAAAGCGCCGTGCCAAACAGTTCGTGATAAAGATTGTCCAGCCACCAATAGGCAAGGCAGGCGATCACGAGAGCGACGGCCAGAAAATCCAGCAAAAGACGGAGGCGGAAGGCGATCATTTGAGTTCGAATCGACGCATCTCGTTGAACGTGTAGAGAAAGTCCCTGTCGGCGCGGGACATGTGACAGCTCTGGCAGCGTGCCGTATTCTCCGCCTCGTTGATCGTACCATCGGGCTTGAACCACTGGAACTGCCAGTCGGCGGTGCGTCGGTTTTCAGCATAGTCCTGCCCCCAGTTCTCGCCTTTCTGCATGATGAAAGTACGGAAGAGCTTGCCGTCGCGGTAATCGACCAGCGCGACATGGGTGCCGTTGGGGATCGGCTCTCCGCGCTTCACCGCTTCGATTGCCTCACGGGTCGTCATGATATGCTCGGTGACGTCGCCGCGTGTAACCGTCGTGTAGTGGATGAGCTTGTCGATGTCAGGCATCGTCGCGCGCGTCGGCTCGGCGTGGACCTGCATTCCGACCAGAACGACGACAAGCCCAGAGAACACAGCTCCGCCTATGCCACCAATGAATTTTCTCATGAGCACCTCATCTGAGCGCGTGACCAGAGGTCAGCGCGTATATTGTTCGTCGGTAACGTGTTCCAACCACTCGACCGTTTTGCCGTTCACCGCCTCGGAAATAGCGATGTGGGACATTGCCGTGGTCTCGGTCGCGCCGTGCCAATGCTTCACGCCCGGCACTATCCACACGATATCGCCCGGACGGATTTCCTGCACCTCGCCCTCCCATTGCTGGACAAGGCCGACGCCTGCGGTGACGATCAGCGTCTGGCCAAGAGGATGCGTGTGCCAGGCAGTGCGGGCGCCAGGCTCGAAGGTCACGGTCGCACCACCGACAGTGGCGGGTGCGGTCGCCGCAAAGCGGGAATCGATGCGAACGGCACCGGTGAAATAGCTCGACGGACCAACCGTTGAAGGTTGTGTTCCTGCCCGCATTATTGAAACGGCTTCGTTGTGTTCTACGGGCGAAGTAGCGGTTGTCTTGTTCATGGGTCACCTATCATTGAGTTTAAGGGGCTGTTAGCGAACTATTCGGCAAAAACTTCTTTTGCGATAGCCACGGCAGACACCGCGCTCGGCCAGCCGGAGTAAAACGCCATATGGGTGATGGTTTCCACAAGCTGCTCTTCCGTCAGGCCGTTCGCCTTGGCACGTACGAGATGTGAGCGAAGCTGGTCTGGACGGTTGAGCGCAATCAGCGCTGTCACCGTCACAAGGCTTCGGTCGCGCTGGGAAAGCTGCGGCCTTTCCCAAACGTCGGCATAGAGAACATCATCCGTCAATTCCGCCAGCTTAGGCGCGATATCACCCATCAGTTGCTGGGTGCGTGACCGTGCGGAATCAAGGTTCGTTGCTGGTTGCTGTGCCATGCTGGCCTCCGTTCCTGATCCCAACAGGATCGTTGCGCTCAGAACTCCAGATATGAGTATTTTCACGTTTGCTTCCTCTGCTTCTTTTGCCCTTGGCTTTTGAACGGCGGTTACGGATGCACTAGCGCCGATGCTTCAATCGAGCTTCTTGTCAGCGAGGAATTTGGAAATCTGGTCGGCTATCTCGATATTGTTTAGGTCCGACATCAGAAAGTGGGTGCCGCCCTTGATGCCGATTTCCGGCAGGTGGACGAGCGTAGCGTCGCCGCCGTGCCTGTTGACGGCCTCAACCCAGAGCTTGGCCATCGCCAGACGCACCCGCCAATTATCCTGACCGCGTTCGGTGGTCGGCTCGACAGGGAAATTGTCGCCGTAATAGATGACGATCGGCAGTTTGGTCAGTTTCTCAAAATCAGCGACCGGGACTGCCTCGCCCTTCAGCGTGCCTGCCGCACTTGGCATATCGGCGGGCACTTCGCCTTCGGGGAAGATGAAGCCACTACCGGGTTCAAGTGCGACGATACCCTTGACGTTCGGGTTCTTGATCGCGGTCAGCCAGCCGGGACCACCGGCCTGCGAGTGGGTGAAAAGAATGCCGGGTCCGGTCTTGTTGAACAGGGCCGACATCGCGTCCGAGATCACCTTGGCATCGTAAGGGCCGGTGTTCGGAGTCACTGAACGGAAGAACTGGTCGAGCGCTTCAGGCCCACGATCGAACTGGACATTCTGGAAATAGTCTGGCCATTTTCCGAGGCGGAACTGATCGAAGAAAAGCTGATCATAAGGGGTCGGTTCTATCGTGGCTGCCACGGTAGAGTTGCCAGCACGGCCTCGGCGCGGTTGGTCTACGGCATAGGTGGAGAAGCCCTTACGCAGAAAGATATTCTGGAAACCTTCGCGACCATCGGGGGTGGTTTCCCAGCTACGGCCGGACTGGAAGGCTCCATGCAGCATGACGATGGGCAAAGACTTGGGGTTCTGCGGCACCTGATAGAATACATAGGCGTGATCGCCGTGAAGCGACTGCCCCTCCGCCGTCGGAGCGTTGTTGTTGTAAGTGCCAGCGGTCTTCGAAACAGTGCCGCCGACAGCGAAGCTACCCTGCTGCTGAATAATGAGCGGCTGAGGCTTCGTCTCGGATTGTGCGTGGGCAACGCCCGAGAGTGCGATGGCGCTTGAGAAAGCGAGGGCAGAAAGAGTTTTAGCAAATAAGGGAGGCATATCGATCTCACAACATTAAGTTGGGAGAAGGCTACTTGAGCATCGACAAGATGATTAGATACCTATTTACGATTGAAGCCATAAGTCCCGCTAATCAATCACAAACGGTTGATTAGCGCGTTATCCACGATATCGAAGGGCATCAATCACCAGCGCGAAGGCGGGAGACGTGTGTCTTCGGTTGGGGTAGTAGAGATGATAACCGGGAAATGGAGCACACCAGTCTTCGAGTACCCGCATCAATTCACCGCTGGCTATCTCATCAGCCACCAGATCGTCAGGCATATAGGCAAGCCCAAGTCCCCGTTTCACAGCATCGAGCCGCATGGCAATGTTGTTGAACACGAGTTGCCCCTCCGCCTTGACCCGCAGTTCATGCCCGTCCTTCTCAAATTCCCATGACAGAATATTGCCGTGGGTCGGCATTCTGATCTGGATGCAATTGTGTCCGGTCAGGTCTTCCGGCTTTTCGGGCCACGGGTTCTGCCGGAAATAGGAGGGCGCGCCGACGACTGCCATGCGCATCTCCGGGCCGATTTTTACGGCAATCATATCCTTGGCGACCTGCTCGCCCAGGCGCACACCCGCGTCATAGCGCTCCGCCACGATATCGGTGAGGCCATAGTCGACAGTAATCTCGACCTTCACGTCCGGATTGTCTGGCAGAAACTTGTCCAGGGCCGGAGCGAGAACAGAAATCGCTGCGTGTTCGCCAGCCGTAATCCGCACCGTCCCGGCTGGCTTATCCCGCATCTCGGTGAGCGCCGTCAGTTCAGCCTGAATTTCCTCGAACCGCGGGCCAGCCGTCTGGAGAAGTCGTTCGCCTGCCGCCGTGGGAGAAACGCGGCGCGTCGTTCTCGTCAGCAACCGCAGACCAAGCCGCTCCTCAAGTCCTCGTACCGTCTGGCTGAGCGCTGACTGCGACACGCCCAGCTTGACGGCGGCTTTCGTGAAGCTCTCCTCCCGCGCCACCATCACGAAGGCAACCAGATCGTTGAAATTCTCCTGCGGCATTCATTAGGCATCCTTATAGCTTCATGCCGATTACTGCCCCTAATCCAAATGGTCGGCAAGGGTTATTTTGTCCTCAACGAAACAGAGGCCCCGTCGTGGAGGACGGCGTGGTCGATCCTGAATGGAAAACGAGATGCCAATAGGCCATCAAACAACTGCCTCGCCAAACAAGACTGCCATCCTTGCGATCATCCTGATCAGCTATGTGATGATCGTGCTCGACATCTCCGTCGTCCTGACCGGACTGCCGAAGATACACCAGGAACTCGGCTTCACCGATGCGGGCCTCGCCTGGGTACAGAGTGCCTACACGCTGACGTTCGGTGGTTTCCTGCTTCTGGGTGCCCGAGCAGGCGATATCCTCGGTCGCCGCCGGATGTTCATCCTCGGCATGGCGATCTTCACGCTTGCCTCCATCGCAATCGGCGCTTCGCAATCATCCGCCTGGATGCTGTCGTGGCGCGCTGTCCAAGGTCTTGGCTCCGCAATCCTCGCACCATCGACGCTGGCGCTTCTCCAGACCAATTTCGATGAAGGAGAGGAACGTGTTCGCGCCGTATCGCTCTATAGTGCGGCGGCAGGAGTCTCGGCGACCATCGGACTGATCGTCGGCGGAATTTTGGCCGACTGGCTTTCATGGCGCATCGGGTTCTTCATCAATCTGCCGATCGGCATCGCTATGATCCTTGCCGCGCGGGTCTACATTCCCGAGACAACCAAGCGACCGGGAGCCCTCGATATTCCAGGAGCCATCACTTCGACCTTGGGAATGAGTGCGCTGGTCTATGGCTTCATACGCTCCGCGCAGTCTGGCTGGGATGCAATGACCATTGCCACTCTGGTTGCTGCCACCGCTCTGCTCGCCGCCTTCGTGCAGATCGAGCGTTACGCCAAACAGCCGATCCTTCCGCTTCGCCTGTTCTCGGACATCGAGCGGTCGGGAGCCTATGCGGCGCGTGTTCTCTATCTCGGCGCGATGGTCGGCTTCTTCTTTTTCACTACACTGTATTTGCAGGAAGTCGCGGGCTTCCGCCCGGCCGTGACGGGTCTCGCCTTCGTGCCGGCGACGATGCTGCATGTCCCGATCGCCATCCTTGTCCCGCGCCTCATCGGTCGCTTTGGCCGCAACGCCGTCCTCGTGTCCGGTATGGTGATCGGCATTATCGCCATGGGCTGGTTGAGCCGCGCGGGCATCGGATCGAACTATTGGACGGCGGTGGCGTTACCCATGCTGTTGATCGGGATCAGCCAAGGCCTGACACTGAGCCCGCTCACTTCTTCGGGCGTCGCCCGGGTCTCCAAAGACGACGCTGGTGCCGCATCTGGCGCGGTGAACGTGCACACCAGATGGGCAGTTCAGTTGGCCTCAGCGTTCTCATCGCCATAGCCGCCTTGGGATCAGCGGACCTCACCGGGGTTGATCTCACCGCATTCCGCGTCTCGCATGCCTTCGACGCCGGGACGGTAATGCTCGCCCTCGCCCTAGGCATCGCTGTCATGACCATCGTTCCTGCTGCCCGGCGGCTGCAAAGAAATCAGGAAGAGCCCGCGCTTGTGAAGAGCGCGGCGTAATTGAGGAAACCCACATGACCCAAACAGTCCCAACAGTAACCTTGAACAATGGGATCGAGATGCCGATCCTCGGCTTCGGCGTCTTTCAGGTGCCCGATCCCGCCGAATGCGAACGCAGCGTGCGTGACGCCATCGATGTGGGCTATCGCCTCCTCGACACCGCGACGTCTTATGGCAATGAAGAGGCCGTCGGCAACGCGATCCGCAATCACGGCATTGATCGAAAAGAGCTGTTCGTCACGACCAAGCTGTGGATCGAAGACGCCTCATACGAAGGTGCCAAGGCCGCCTTTGAACGCTCGCTGAACAAACTGCAGCTCGATTATCTTGACCTTTGGCTCATCCACCAACCTTATGGCGATGTCTATGGGGCATGGCGTGCAATGGAAGAGCTGCACAAGGCGGGCCGCATCCGCGCGATCGGTGTCAGCAACTTCTATCCCGACCGCCTCGTGGACTTCGCGCTTCACAACGAGATCGTGCCTGCAGTCAACCAGATCGAAATCCATCCGTTCCACCAGCAGGATGATGCGCAGGCCGTCCTTCAGGAATACAAGGTTCAACCGGAAGCTTGGGGTCCCTTCGCGGAAGGCAGGAACGGGCTGTTTACGAACGAACTATTGCAGTCAATTGGCAGCAAACATGGCAAGAGCACCGCGCAGGTCGTGCTTCGCTGGCTGATCCAGCGCAACATCGTTGCCATTCCGAAGTCCGTGCGCAAGGAGCGGATGGCTGAGAACTTCCAGGTCTTCGATTTCGAACTCGACCAGGAAGATGTCACAGCCATCAGCTCGCTCGACCAGAAGGCCAGCAGCTTTTTCGATCATCGCGACCCGGAAAAGGTGAAGTGGCTTGGCACACGCAAGCTCTAAGCCCATGCTGTCCGCTAAAAGCGTGGAGGTCTCCTGTTTCAAGTTCGATGCCATTGGCACGTCCTGGGAGATCGACACGCCAGCGCCACTCGGAGCGAAGATCGAACGGCACATCCTCGAACTGGTCGAGCGTTTCGATAGCGTCTACTCGCGATTCCGGGAGGACTCCATCGTGACACGGATCGCGGCGGCGACCGAGGGCGGGTTGTTCAGTTTCCCGGATGATGCGGTCCCGATGTTCGATCTCTACGACCGACTTCACGCGGCCACTGGTGGAGCCGTCGATCCGCTGATCGGCAGAGACCTCGAACTGCTCGGCTATGACCGGACGTATTCGCTGGTGCCTCACCAGACAGAAGGCAGTCGCCTTCGCCCGGCCTGGCGTCGAGATATCGTCCGGGACGGGAGGACATTATCTACCCGTGGCCCCTTGGTTATTGATCTCGGCGCAGTCGGCAAAGGATACCTTGTCGACCTATTGGCCAGAACTCTGGAGACGAAGGGCTTCGATGACTTCGTCGTCGATGGCAGCGGCGATATCCGTCATCGCGGGAGCGTCGAATTGGCGGTCGGTCTTGAGCATCCTCTTGATGCGGAGATGGTGATCGGAGTTGCCAATCTCAGAAACAACTCGATCTGCGCCTCCGCATCCAATCGGCGGCATTGGGGCGATGGCCTCCACCATGTTCTCGATGGCCGCACCGGACGACCGACCAACGACGTTATCGCCACCTGGGCCATTGCAGCGGATACGGCGACGGCGGACGGGCTGGCGACAGCACTCTTCTTCGGCCCTTCGTCACGACTTATGCAGAGCTTCGACTTCTCCTTCGTCCGCATGTTCGCCGATGGACGCGTCGAAGTCTCGGACAATTTCGATGGCGAAATCTTCACCTAAAAAGGAACCATCATGCGCAATCAGACAAACAATCTTTTTCTGGCCACCGCCCTTACATTGACGCTTGCGGGAAGCGCGGATGCGCAGAGCACCAGACCCACCCGATATGCGGACGGAGTCTACACGGCAACGGGAGAATATGGTGGCCAGCCTTCGCACATCACGGTCAAGGCGACGCTTAAGGACGGCGTCATCACTGCGGTGGCTGTGACCCCGCATGCCTACGTCCCCCGTTCTCTCGAACTGCAACGCGCCTTTGCTGCAGCGGTGCCGAAAGTCGTGGTGGGCAAGCGCATTGATCAGGTTAAGGTTGGCAAGCTGGCCGGATCAAGCGGCACGCCCAAAGGGTTCAACGATGCCATCCGCCAGATCAGGGAACAGGCCGTTCGCGATTAAAGCGGACGCCTGATTTCTGTGTCAGCCCATTCCAGCGTTCGACCACCGGCGGAGAGTAATTGGAGCGGTGCGACCGGGTCCTTTGTCTCACCATCCACCAACACGGAACGCCGTTCGTCGGCTCGATACAGATGCGCTTCGCCCCATTGCCTAAGCGCGACGATCACTAGAAAGAGATTCCGTCCTTTTGTGGTGAGAACATATTCCCAATATGCGCTGCCATCAGAGGCAGACACCAGCTCAAGCACACCGGTTTTAACAAGATCGCGCAAACGCGATGACAGCATACCCTTTGCGATGCCGAGATTCTTTTGGAAATCGCTGAAGCGCGTGATGCCATCGAAGGCATCGCGGACGATCAGCAGTGACCACCAGTCGCCGATTGCATCAAGCGTCCGCGCCACAGGACATTCCGCTTCTCGAAAGCTCTTCCTTTTCACTCCATCACCCCCACTAAACTGGTTCTAAAATAGAACTAGAATATGCGTGCCGCAAGTGGTCTTATCTTAATACCAGACTGGAGCATATTCGATGGACAAGATGACAGCAACCAATCACCCGCCCTACGATGAAAGAATGGAGGTCCAGGCCACGCAGGCAGTGTTGCCAAGATGGCTGATCATGATTTTCGCTGTCGCCTGCGGCATCAGCGTCGCCAATATCTACTACGCCCAGCCGCTGCTCGATGCGATCGCCTTAGATTTAGCCATAAACCCGGCAAAAATCGGCCTCGTCGTGACGCTGACGCAGGTCGGATATGCAGCAGGTCTTTTCCTCGTCGTGCCGCTGGGTGATCTTGTCGACCGCCGCAAGCTCATCCTTTCCCAGACCATCTTGTCGGCCATTGCACTCTCCCTTGTCGGTCTTTCGCCCAGTGCCAGCATTTTCTTTATCGCAATGATAGCCGTCGGCCTTCTCGCAGTCGTCGTTCAAGTGCTGGTCGCCGTCACCGCAAGCCTCGCGGCTCCGGCGGAAAGGGGCCGCGCCGTCGGCCTTGTGACGAGCGGAGTGGTTACCGGAATTTTGGCTGCCCGGTTTATAGCCGGACTAATTGCCGACTTCGGAGGCTGGCGTGCCGTCTACCTCACATCAGCCGCGCTGATGCTCTTGATGGCGACAGTCCTCTTCCGCGTTCTTCCCCGCCAACAGGCGTCCAAGACTTCGGACACTTATGCCACCATCGTGAGATCCATCCCCGCGCTCTTCCTGCATGACGGTCTGTTGCGCCAGCGCGCAATATTCGCCTTTTTTGTATTTGCAAGCTTCAGCACGTTATGGACGGCCATGGTGCTGCCGTTGAGTTCAGCACCCTACGAGTTGTTGCACACCGAAATTGGCCTGTTCGGACTGGCCGGACTTGCTGGTGCATTGGCCGCGAATGCAGCTGGCCGACTGGCAGATCGTGGATTTGCGCGCTGGACGACAGGACTGTCGCTAACCCTGCTCACCCTATCCTGGCTTGGGATCGGCTTTCTGCCTCAATCTTTGCTCGCCTTCCTTGTCGGCGTCATCCTTCTCGACTTTGCAGTCCAGGCTGTTCACGTTACCAATCAAAGTCTGATTTTCGCAGCGCGCCCTGACGCCCACAGCCGGCTGGTCGGCGGGTACATGATCTTCTACTCACTCGGCAGTGCGGTCGGCGCCGTCGCCTCGACAACCATCTACGCCAGCTGCGGATGGACCGGCGTTTCCATCCTCGGCGCCGCATTCAGCGGCACCGCTATGCTGTTCTGGCTCGTCAGCCTGCCGCGTGCCGGACGAAAATTCCGCTCTTTTCCTAACTCTTGAAAAGATGCGCCTTACCAAGAATGGAAACGGAAACGGCTTCTCCGCTACTCATTGTTTCATGAGAGGGAAGGTTCACATGGAAGGACGCGCCACTGCTGTGAAGCGTGACCCTTGCGGTGAAAGCTGGTCCGCAGAAGCTCACGTCATTGATGGTGCCAGATGGTTGATCTTTGCTAGTGGCCCTCGTCACGACGATCTGTTCCGGACGGATCATGATTTTGGCTTTGCCGCGGTAAAGGTGATCCTCAACCGGCAACTGACCAAGCTCGCTATCGGCACGGCCGTCAGCAACTTCTGCCGAAACAATAATTGCCTCCCCTAAAAACGTCGCCGTCGCGGGATCGACCGGGCGTGCGTAGAGTTCTTGCGGTGAACCGACCTGAGCAAAACGGCCCCGTTGCATCACAACCAACTGTTCGGCAAAAGCAAAAGCCTCACTTTGGTCATGCGTGACGAGGATGGTTGGAATGCCCGCGGCGGAAAGCACCTCGGTCACGGCTTTTCGGGTGGCAACCCGCAAACCGGTGTCGAGCGCGGAAAAGGGTTCATCCAAAAGCATTAGGCGCGGCTTTCTCGCCAATGCACGTGCCAGCGCGACACGTTGCTGCTGGCCGCCCGAAAGCTGGTCAGGTTTGCGCGACAGCATGGCGCGGTCAAGCCCGACCATGTCCATCAACTCGGCTGCCCTGCTGTGTCTGACCGCCCTCTCGGCATTCACGCCAAAGGCAATATTGTCTGCGACCGACAAATGCGGAAACAGGCAACCGTCCTGGGCGACTATGCCGATATTGCGGCGATGGGCCGGGACTTTCTGGCCATCACCGGCCATGACTTCGCCATCAAGGGTAATCGTCCCCGAATCCGGAACGTCAAAACCGGCCACGAGCCGCAGCAGCGTGGTTTTTCCGCAGCCGGATGGGCCGACGATGGCGGTGCGGCTGCCTGCCTTGACAGAAAGATCGACGCTATCCAGCGCGACAACCGAACCATAGGATTTACGAACAGCATGGAGCTTCAGAAACGTCATCGCCCTGATATCTTTCGAGACTGGTTATGGAGCAGAAAAGTCATGGGTAACGAAAAAAGCACCATCAGCAAGGCATAGGGCGCCGCGCCCGCATAATCGATTTCATTGGTCATCGCCCAAAAGGCCATGGCAAGCGTGCGGGTGCCGTTCGGCGCCAGCATTTGCGCGGCGGTCAACTCGTTCATGATACCAAGCGCGGCAAGAGCAGCGCCTGCCGCTGCACCCGGGGCAGCCAGCCGCACCGTAGTGGACCAAAGTGCGCGGGCGGGCGAACGGCCAAGACTTGCCGCAGCCTGTTCCAGCTCCACCGGAACCTTTGCTATACCAGCACGCAGGCTGACCAGTGCGCGGGGCAGAAACATGACGACATAGGCAAGAACGATGGTGGTAACGGTCTGATAAAGCGGCAGAATGACCCGAACCGTCACCGTTACCAGCGCCAGCGCAATGACCACTCCCGGCATGGAGCTTGCCAGATAATAGCATTTCTCCAACAGGGCGGAGGCCCGCGTCGAGCGGCGGACGGAAAGCCATGCGATGGGCACTGCTGCGGCTGTGACGACAACGCCGCCGATGAGGCAAATCTCTATGGTCTGCCAGAGTGCAAGGCCGATTGTATCCACCTCCCACACCCCTGCCCCGCCCGCAATGAGCCAACGCCCGAGCGTGAGAGCCGGGATGCCAAGCGAGAACATGGAAACGATGATGAAAAGGGCAAAGGCGGGATATTTCCATCGCCCGAGCGGAACCAGCCCG
This sequence comes from Hyphomicrobiales bacterium, assembly GCA_900473205.1. Classification (GTDB taxonomy): domain Bacteria; phylum Pseudomonadota; class Alphaproteobacteria; order Rhizobiales; family Rhizobiaceae; genus Agrobacterium. Next base: position 28,132 of record UCLB01000013.1, on the reverse strand, counting down.
TTGCGACCGGAAACGCCTGAACCCACACGCGCACTGCGACTTTTACCGCGCAATTTAGCCTCCAGAGCAAGGAGCAGAACGCAGCAGAAGACGAGAACAACCGCCAGCATATTTGCTGCCGCGCCGCTATAGGTCGATTGGAACTGATCCATGATCGCCGTCGTGAACGTATCGAAGCGGATCATGGCGTAGAGCCCATATTCGGCCAGCAGATGCAGACCAACCAGGAGCCCACCACCACAGACTGCCAAGCGGAGTTGCGGCAGCACGACACGGCGAAACACTGCAAGCCGGTTCAGCCCCAATGATGCCGCACAATCTTCAAGCGCTGGATCGAGCAATCTGGTCGCAGCCGACACTGGCAAATAGACAAAGGGAAAATACGCGACGACCGAGATGGCAATACCGGCGGGCAGTCCGTTGAAGCTGGGCCACAGACCAACCCAGGCGTAAGAATGCACAAAAGCGGGCACCGCAAGCGGTGCAATGGCCAGCCATGACCAGATTCTTGCACCGGGAAGATCGGTGCGCTCCGTCAGCCAGGCAAGCGTGACAGACAACAGGATGCAGATGGGAAGGGTGAAGAGGATCAACAGCACGGTGTTGACCATCAGATCGCCGACGCGGGCGCGGAAAATCAAATGGGACGCCGTTTCCCAGCCGGTTTCGATGCAAGCCCACAGCACGAAGCAGAATGGCAAAAGCGCAAGACATGCAACAAAGACTGCGATCAGGATCGTCCATGGCACATCGACCACCAGACGCGGTCTTGAGATGGAAAGATGACCGGTTTCTACGACAGATTTCATCCGGGCCTCGAAAATCGAAAAGTCATCGCAGACAAGCTGCGATGACTTTTGTCTGAGTTAAGGATTTAGAGCAGGCCAGCTGCCGTCATCAAGTCGGTGACTTTGGCATTGTCGAGCGTGGACGCCTCTACCTTCGGCGCCTGAAGATCGGCAATCGGTACCAGCGCCTTGTTGGAGGCCTGACCGTTGCCAACAGCATATTCGAAGGAATCGCCGTCACGCAGGATCGTCTGGCCGCCCTTGCCGGTAACCCACTTCAGGAAAGCCTGAGCCTGTTCCTTGTGCTTGGACGAGGCGAGAATGCCGCCGCCGGAGGTCGAGAGAAACGCACCCGGATCCTGATGTTTGAAGTAGTGCAGCGCGACATTCTTGCTGTTTTCGCCAGTCTTTGCCTGATCGCCGAAGTAGTAATAGTGATAAATCAACGCGCCTTCGACTTCACCGGCATTGACGGCCTTCATGGCTGTCGAGTTGCCGCGATAGGCCTTGAAGTTTTCCTTCATGCCCTTGAGCCATGTCGTGGCTTCCGCTTCACCCTTCAGCTGTACCAGCGCACCAATGATGGCCTGGAAATCCGCACCGGTTGGAGATGCAGCCCAACGGCCCTTCCATTCCGGCTTTGCGAGGTCCAGCATCGACTTTGGCAATTTGTCTTCTGTGAGCTTGGTCTTGTCATAGGCAAAAACGGTCGAGCGGGCAGCGATGCCGACCCAATGACCATCCGCAGGGCGGAACTGCTCTGGAACCTGCTCGAGCGTTTCCTTGGCAACCGGTTCGAACAGGCCCTTGCTATCGACAAGCGCCATGGCTGGCGAATTTTCCGTCAGAAAAGCATCCGCTGGAGAATTGGCACCCTCCTGCACGATCTGGTTGGCAAACTCCATGTCACTGCCCTTGCGGAGCGTGACCTTGATACCGGTTTCCTTCGTGAAAGCTTCTGCCCAGGCGATGCCCAGTCCTTCGTGTTGTGCGTTATAGACGACGATTCCATCGGCATCCTGCGCATGCGCGGTGCCAGAAAGGCACGTCGCGGCAAAGGCAGCCGCTATCAAAAGATTTTTTCCAGATAGTTTAGTCACGTATGTCTCCCGATCAAAACAGGCCGCGATGGACCATATTTTCCGTGCGATTTGAGCATCCGAACGCGCGCCTGAAATGCGCTTAAAACTATTCGGATAAACTCCACTTATACCCGCGAAACGGTTCGAGCTATGGGGACTAAAGTCCCTATCGGGAGATGTGCTGAGAGGTCATTATCCCACTACCAGTCTTTTGATCGGGCTTCTCGGAGATAGATCGCAGCTTCGGTTCTGTTGCGCAGTTTCAGCTTCTGCAGAATGCGCGTCATGTTGTGCTTGATGGTTTTTTCCTGAAGGTTCAGCAGTCGGGCAATTTCCTTGTTGCTGTTGCCAGCGGCCACGAGTTCAAGAATCTGCTCCTCTCGGGGCGTCAGACTGGCGAGGGCTTGCGCAGGGTGCCTGACGCTTTCCAGCCCCGCAACGGCATCGCGCGTCGAAGACGACGCGATGCAATCCTCACCAGCGGCAACGCCCGAAATCACCGCAACAAGTTCGGATACACCGACGCCTTTGAGAACATAGCCCTTTGCTCCCTCGGCAAGAGCTTGCGCGATATCGGAGTCATGTTCTGAGGCCGTCAGAACGATGACGGAGGCAGCAGCGTCTCGCCGCAGAATGACGCGCAATGCGGAATGTCCGCCACCGGGCATGGAGAGATCCAGCAGCAAGATATCCGGACGGTGCTGGTCAAACAGCGAGATCGCATCGGCAGCGCTGGCGCCTTCTCCAACCACTTCAAAACCCGGCTCATCTTCCAGACTGCGCGACAACCCGCTTCGAAAAATCGGGTGGTCGTCCACGATGACAATCCTGATCACATCCGGTCTCACGCGCTAGCACCCCTGGGCAGGGTCATGGAGATCGATGTACCTGATCCGACCGCAGAGATAATCTCCAGCCGCCCGCCTAGTCCTACGACCCGTTCCTCTAGTCCAGCCAGACCAAGGCCCTCCTCATCATCACGCCGAACAAATCCGACACCGTTATCGCGGACACTAATGATGATTTCGCTATTCGTTTCGCCAGCGGAAACAGCGATGTCAGCGGCCTGCGCATGCCGGGTGGCGTTGCTGAGAGCTTCTTGAAGGAAGCGATAGATGCAGATTTTCAGCGCTTGGGACGAGACCTCCAGCGGAGCGATATCCGCTTTTATAGACCGTCCAGAGTGCTTTTCGTGACTGGCAATCACACGGCGCACAACATCTTCACCGGAAAGCCCTTCAAGCTCCGGCAAGGTCAGACCGCGGCAGATGTCCCTGATCTCTCTGACCGCTTCATTGATGGAATGTTGCACCATGGCTTCGTCATCGTCTCTTGCCCGTCCGGCGCGGATTGCCTCCAGCCGTAACGCGGCAAATCCCAGGAGCTGGGCCGGGCCATCATGCAGCTCGGCAGATATTCTCCGCAGATAGCGCTCGTTGAGTGCTGCGGTGCGCTGCGTTGCCTGATCGATACGTCGGCGTAAACCTTTGTTGACCTCAAGCATGCGCGATAGTTCCGTTACTTGCAGATGCAGAGATCGTTTCTGCTCCTCGATCAGGCGGCTCCCTTTCGCGACGATGCCAAACAGCAGCACCAGCATGCCCGCCGTCACGCCGGCAACGACCAGCCAACTTTCGTAACGCGCATTATCTAGCTCCGACATGAGATCGGCAGAGCGCTCGTAAAATTCCGCGACGGCGATGACCCTGCCGGACACGGCATCGCGAATGGGGCTATGAATTTCCAGCAACATCTGGCCGCTTTGCTTTTCCTCGGCATGTTCTACACCTTCCAGAGTATCAAAAGCGGCATGAACCGTGCCATTGAAGGCGGTGGAAAGCCCGACCGAACCGTCAAACCTGTTGCCGATCAAGCTGGGCTCGCTGCTAAAAACTATCGTGTTGTCCTTGCCCCATATTTTAAAGGAGAACAGTTCACCTCTCAAAGGCCCCTGATTGAGTGTGTCAAGGATTTTGCCTCGTGCATCGTCGCTGAGTGACGAACCGGTCGCCAGCTCCTGCGTTAGCGGAGAGACGATGCCGGCAACATAGAGAGCCGTTCCGCTTGCCATGTTGCGCACGGCTGCGTTTTCGATTTTGGACGTTACCCATAGCCCGATAAGGATCATGCCAAGCAAAAGAACGACCGTCCCAGCCAAAGCAAACTGCCAGGCTAGCGTGGGGCGACGGCCAGACAGATGAACAAACTGGTGCACAGCGAAATATTTCATGGTGGTTCCGGAGCCGCAGCGTACATCCTCGACTTTCTGTTCCAGAAAACCGGCGATTGCAACGCTCCAAATGTTTGGAAACGGAAGCTCCCTTTACCACCGTGCTAAAAGGGTGCTTTTTGCCTGACTTTATCTGACGCCGGATACAGGTGAGATCAGTTCGGCGTATTTACCCGCTGCATCTGTCGGCAGAGTTGCGATAGGTCCGATTGCTTCCATTGCCTCACGAGTTCATTGGCGTCCACCGCATTCGACAGAAAGCTTCCCAACTCGCCGCCGATCTGAATTTGAGCATCGGTAATCCTGCATGCTCTTTCGTCGATTGAAACGGCAACGGCAATTTCTGCCTGCATTGGCGGCGTGTTGAAAAGTGCGTCTGGAGGGCTTTCGCAGGTCACGAAGGCAGTCGCTCTCAGAGAGGCGTTACGATCCGCGCTGCGACACAATTCTGCCGACTGTACGTGGAAACTTTGCGTGTGATTGGGCCCGGCTGGAAGCTGCTCGCAAATCTTCGCTGACGACAAAGCCCGCGCAATCGTCGGCCATTCAGGCCGTCCAACCAGCGAAACGCAGTTTGCCCATCCCGGAACAATGGAGGCAGAGAGCGACACGGCGCACATAAACAGCGTTGCAAAAAGGTGTTTCACGGATCACGCTCCTCACTGTCGTTCAGACGCTCGTAAACCCGCTTTGCGACTTTTTTGCTTCGAACAAAGCACGTCGTGTCTTTGCTACATCACCCTTCGAGTTACAAAACTTCCTTGAGGCAGGACGTTATCAACGCGTGATCTTCAACATCAGGCAGCCCACTGACACCCACCGATCCAATGAGCGTTCCGCCGCTTAAAACCAACGGAAATCCGCCACCGCTTGCCACGTAGTGACTGGTTGGCAACCCGAATTTCGTGTTGAAATCATAACCCTTCGCTTCCGCTTCAAGCCGGACGCGCAAAGAACTGCGGTGGAAGCGATGGACAACCGCGCATTTGCGGCTGGTCCAGCCAAAGTTATCGATTGTCGCCCCCGGAAGAAGGGTCGCGAAAACAACATCCGCGCCATGCCTGACTTCAATAGCCACTGGCAGTTTCAGAGAGGCTGCTTTTTCCCTGATATGGCTGCCCAGCGTCCACGCAAAATCATAGTTGAAGTGATCCAGTTTAAGGCTGGCTTCTTCGGCCAACACGGCTTCTATACTAGGCGTTTCTACGGCCATGTGGCTCCCCTAACATGATGATATCCTTGCCAACCTCCATGCAAACGCCCGAAATGTCAAAGGCTGGGTGGGTTGAGCACCCCTTTTGCGCCCACTAGGGCTGCAAGCCCGCACAACGCGCCGTGTTGCGAATATGCGCTTCCATTTCGCTACGGGCCAAAGCGCCATCGTTTGCCCTCAAGGCTGCAATGATGCGGCGGTGTTCTGCAATGGATTGCCGCATCCGTTCCGGATCCGTGATCGGGATTGGCTGGCGCTGGGTTTCGGTGACTTGATCCCGCACGGTCTGGTAAAGTGCTTTTAACATGGTGTTGGAGCAGGCAGACACCATGGTGCTATGAAATTCCAGATCGGCATCGACGTTGGCGAGCAAATCCTGATTGGCCCAGCAATCCTCCATGGTCTTGGTGGCCTTTTCCATCTTTTCCAACTGTGTCTGGGACAATCGCCCGGCGGAAAGCCGCGCAATCTCGCCTTCCAGCAGAATACGGGTCTGGAAGACATCGAAGACGGAATAGCTTTCGGAATAACGCCACGGTGCCATGCCCGATTGGCCAGCCGCCCCCTCACCAGCGGCCACGAATGTCCCGCGCCCTGCTTCCGTTTTCAGAAGACCTAGTGTCTCAAGCGTCAGCAATGCTTCTCGTAGGGATGCCCGGCTGATACCGAATTTCTGGGAGAACTCGCGCTGCGACGGGATTTTCTCGCCGGCCTTTAATTGCCCGGCCTGGATCATGGCCTGGATTTCGCGGGCAACCGATTGTGGCACAAGCGTTTTGTTGAGCATTCGATCCCTGTTCCCTGAAAGCCGCCCCGGCTGTTCCGATATATTTTTTAAGTAACATCTTGCAAAGCATAAAAGCGCGTGCTTGTTTGGTCGGACTGGTCTGACCAGTTAGACCAACGTAGATTGGCTTAAAACAGAAAACAAGGGGTTCTCGCATGCTTCACGTTTCGCGCATCAAAAGCACATTTCTCGCCGGGCTGGTCTCAGCACTCGGCATGTTCAACGTTCAGGCTGCCGATCTGACGGTCGGCGCCAATATCGGCAACGTTCCATGGGAATTCGAAGATGCCAGCGGCAAGGTCACCGGCTTCGAAGTCGATCTCGTCAACGAAATCGCCAAACGCCTGGGCAAGACGGTGGAATTCGTCAACACGCCGTTCAACGGCCTGTTCCCCGCCGTCCAGTCCGGCCGCATCAATATGGCTATTTCCTCGATCACCATCACCGAAAAGCGCCTGGCATCCGTCACCTTCGCGCAGCCCTATTACGATAGCGACCAGTCTCTGACGGTCACAGCCGCTTCCGGCATCACTGGCCTGAAGGGCATGAGCGGCAAGGTCGTCGGCGTCGATACGGGATCGACGGGCGACATGTGGGCCGAAGCGCATAAGGGCGAATACAAGCTTGGCGAAATCCGCAAGTTCGAAGGCTTGCAGCCCGCCATGCTCGATCTCGTGGCCGGTCGCATCGATGGCTATATCTCTGACATTCCGGCCCTGCTTTATTACGCCAAGGACAAGCCAGAACTGAAGGTTGTCGAGCGCATTCCGACCGGCGAAAAATACTCAATCATGTTCAACAAGGGCGATCCACTCGCGACCGAAGTGAACAAGGTTATCACCACGCTGAAGGGCGAAGGCTTCATCGCCAAGCTGCATGAGACATGGTTCGGCGCGAAAGCCGAGGATACGACCTCGACTGTCGCCGTTCTCGACATGCCAAAGGCCAAGTAAGGCTTGAACCGCATCCGGCGGAGCCAGTCGCGCCCCGCCGGATTGTCAAGGGAGCCACTCCGGCATGAACCTCATCAATACCTTCTTCAATGTTCCCGTGTTCCTCAATAGCCTGCCACAGCTGTTATGGGGTCTGGTCGTCACCATCCAGATCGGCATCACCAGCATTCTCTGCGGCCTGATTGGCGGCCTGTTTCTGGCGGTGGCACGCCTTTATGCACCGGCTTTCTTCAAGCTATTGATCCGTGGCTACATCGACATCTTCCGGTCGATCCCGCTATTGGTGCTGCTGATCGTCGTCTATTACGCGCTGCCCTTCGTCGGCATCCGACTGTCGCCATTCCTGTCCGCTGTCACCGCGCTGTCACTCGTATCCGCTGCCTATACCGCTGAAATCTTTCGCGCTGGCATAGAGGCTGTACCCCACGGGCAATTCGAGGCATCTGCCGCGCTTGGTCTCTCCAACCGCAACACGATGGTCGATATCATCCTGCCGCAGGCCATCCGCATCGTCATTCCACCGCTCACTAACAATTGCATCAACGTCATGAAGGACACTGCCCTCGCGTCGGTGGTCGCCATGCCAGACCTGTTGAAACAGGCGACGCAAGCACAGGCGCTGAACGCAAACCCCACGCCGCTGATCGGTGCTGCCCTCATCTATATCGCGCTGCTATGGCCGATGGTCGCCGTCGTCGCGCGCCTTGAAAAACACTTCAGCCGGGGGAAACGTTGATGGAAAAGACCGCATCCCCCCTCATTTCCATCCGTGGGCTGACCAAAGCCTATGGCACCTTCACCGTGTTGCACGGCATCGATCTCGATGTGGCCGAAGGCGAAGTAGTCTGCGTTATCGGCCCTTCCGGGTCCGGCAAATCGACGCTCATTCGTTGCATCAATCATCTGGAAGCGTTTTCGCCAGATAGTACCATCACCGTTGATGGGATTCGCGTTGCACCCGGTCCGGCCCTTGCCAAAGTTCGCGCGGAAGTCGGCATGGTGTTTCAGTCCTTCAATCTGTTTCCGCACATGACGGTTCTCAGAAACGTTATGATTGCGCCCATGCGGGTGCGAAAGACGCCGGAAGCGGAAGCCGAACGCAAGGCACGAGAGCTGCTGGCCCGCGTCGGCATTTCCGAGCAAGCAGAGAAATTTCCAGGCCAACTCTCAGGCGGCCAGCAGCAGCGTGTGGCGATTGCCCGGGCGCTTGCCATGGAGCCGCGTGTTCTGCTGTTCGATGAGCCGACATCGGCGCTCGATCCTGAAATGGTCGGCGAAGTGCTGGACGTGATGCGCAAACTGGCTGGCACCGGCGTGACGATGGTGATCGTCACGCACGAGATGGGCTTTGCCCGTCAGGTCGCGGACCGCGTCATCTTCATGGACGGTGGCAGGCTGGTGGAGTCCGGCACGCCTTCAGAGATTTTCGACAATCCAAAAGAGGCAAGGACACGCGACTTCCTTCGCGCCGTCCTCAATCATTGAATAAAAGACCATTCGGGAGACACCAGGAATGACCACCCCTTCACCGCTTAACCTTGATTATGTGCGCAGCCAGTTTCCAGGCCTGTCACGAGGCTGGACTTTCTTCGACAATGCCGGCGGATCGCAAATACTGAAAGGCGCGCTGGAGCGCATCAATACGTTTCTGATCGAAAAAAACGTGCAGATCGGCGGCTCCTATGCGGTTTCGCAAAGCGCAGCCAATGCGCTTTATGAAGCACGGACGGCTGCCATGCATCTGGTCAACGCGTCGAGACCGGAAGAAATCATCTTCGGCAATTCCACCACGGCGCTCTTGCAAAACCTTGCCCGCGCTATGCAGAGCCAATTGTCTGCGGGCGATGAAATCATCGTCACCGTCAGCGACCACGAATCCAACATTGGCCCCTGGGACCGTTTGCAGGATGGCGGTATCACGCTCAAATTCTGGCCGCTGAACAAGGAAACGCTGACGCTCGATCTTGCCGATCTCGCACCGCTGATGAGCGAACGCACCAAGATGGTCTGCGTCACCCATGTTTCCAACATTCTCGGCTCGATCAACCCTATCAGAGAGATCGCCGACTTCGTGCATGCGCGTGGCGCGAAGATTTGTGTCGATGCCGTGGCCTATGCCCCGCACCGCGCCGTCGATGTGCAGGCGTTTGACGTCGATTATTACGTCTTCAGCCTCTACAAGACCTATGGCCCGCATTATGCGCTGATGTATGGCAGATACGATCTGCTGCTCGAACTGGATACGCTCTACCATTATTTCTACGGCAAGGACAAAGTGCCGGGCAAGCTGGAGCCGGGCAACCCGAACTATGAACTGGCCTACTCCACCTGCGGCATCGTCGATTACCTGACTGCACTCGGTGAGCACGCGGGCGAGACCGGGACGGTGCGCCAGAAAATCGAGGCGGCCTTCGCCGCCATCACCGCACAGGAAAATCTTCTGACGGAACGTCTCTTGACCTACCTGCGATCCCGCAACGATTGCCGGATCGTTGGGCAGACCACCAACCATGATGAGACACGCGTTCCGACGATTGCCTTCCGTTTCGATGGTCGCGAGGCGGGCGATCTCTGCAAGGCGATGGATGGCGAGAACATCGCCATGCGTTTCGGGGATTTCCATTCTAGACGGCTTGCCGAATATCTCAACCTGACAGACCATGGCGGCATGCTGCGGGTTTCCATGGTGCATTACAACACGCTGGAAGAGGTCGATCGCTTCACAGCAGCGCTTGACCATATTCTTGCTGGCGATGCGGGATTTGCGAAAGCAAGCTGAGCTGTGAACGACAGGAAAGATAGGGAATGATGCGTTTCGATACGGTGATCAGGCACGGAACCGTGGTGACGGCAAGCGACACCTTCGTCAGCGATGTCGGCATCAGGGATGGTCGTATCGTTGCACTTGCCGCTGAACTGACCGACGCCGAAGAGGTGATCGACGCCACCGGCCTTTTCGTCCTGCCCGGCGGCATCGACAGCCACGTCCATCTCGACCAGCCATCTGGGGATGGCATCGTCATGGCCGATGATTTCGACAGCGGCACCCGCTCTGCTGCCATTGGCGGCAACAGCACGGTTCTCGCCTTCTGCATGCAGGAAAAGGGTCAGTCCCTGCGCGAGGCGTTGAAGGTCTATCACGCAAAGGCCGCAGGCAAATGCCATGTGGACGTTTCCTTCCATCTCGTCATCACCGACCCGACTGCCGAAGTTCTGGGGCAGGAGCTTCCGGCGCTGGTTGAGGATGGCTACACCTCGCTGAAGGTCTTCATGACCTATGAAGGCCTGCGGCTTCGCGACGATGAAATCCTCGCGACGCTGGATACGGCACGCCGCACCGGTGCGCTCGTGATGGTTCACTGCGAGAACGAAGATGCCATTCGCTACCTCATCGGTCGCCATGAGGAAGACGGCAAATTCGAGCCGAAATACCACGCCACGACGCGGCCCATCGCTGCCGAGCGTGAGGCGACACACCGCGCGCTCTCGCTTGCCGAGATCGTCGATGTACCCATCGTCATCGTCCACGTATCCAACCGCGAGGCGATGGAGGAAATCCGACGCGCCCGTCAGCGCGGTCAGAAGATTGTTGGCGAAACCTGCCCGCAATATCTGATGCTGACCGCAGACGATCTCGACCAGAGCGAGATGGAAGGCGCCAAATATGTATGCTCCCCGCCACCGCGCGACAAGGCGAGCCAGGACGCATGCTGGGAAGGTATCGAGCAGGGCGTGTTCGACCTGTTTTCATCCGACCATTGCCCGTTCCGTTTCGATGACGCGGAGGGAAAACTGAACGAGAGAGGCAAGCGGCATTTCCGCTGGATTCCGAACGGTATTCCTGGCGTCGCCACCCGCCTGCCCATCCTGTTTTCGGAAGGTGTGATGAAGCGCCGGATCGACATCAACCACTTCGTCGCCGTTACCTCCACCAACCACGCCAAACTTTACGGCCTCTACCCGCGCAAAGGCACGATTGCCGTTGGGGCGGACGCCGACATCGCCTTGTGGGACCCGAACAAGCGCGTCACGCTCACCAATGACATGCTGCACCATGGCGCCGATTATACGCCTTACGAGGGGCAGGATATCAGGGGCTGGCCGGTGCGGCTGCTGTTGCGCGGCAAGACCATTATGGAGGACGGAGCTTTTGCCGAACCCACCCCGCAAGGAAACTATCTGCCGCGTGAGCGCTCATCGCTTACGAAGCAGCGATCCGACGCCGTGAGCTGAGATCGAAAAGCATCAAACCGATTTTCTCGCCAGCAGATGCTCGGCATAGGCCATCATCAACGGCCCCACGCCCTTGGCATCGTCACTGACCACAGGTTCCGTCAGATAGTATTTCGGCGAGCCATCGCGATAATTGCCATCGAAACCACCGAGACCCGCGACGTGGACGATACCGATCAGCTGCGTCCGTCCGTGCGGATCTTGCTCAAGCTTTGTCTCGATCAATGCATTCAACGCCCGGCTTCCAGCCTTTTGCGCCATCTGCGCTTGGTCTGCGCCCAACAGCTTTAGTCGCGATGCCCGCAGCAAGGCATATGCGAACATGGCAGAAGCCGACGTTTCCTCATAATTGCCGACAAGATCGGGGGCATCGAAGACCTGCATCCACAGGCCGTTCTCAGTCTGACGCTCCATAACGTCCGTCAGAAGTACCCGCGTGCGTTTTCGCAGCGACGTGGTTGCCTCTTCGTCCGGCAACATCGTCAGACAATCCACGAGGGCCATGGCCAGCCATCCGAGAGATCGACCCCAAAGGGCTGGCGAGCGACCGGTCACGGGGTCGGCCCAGCTCTGGTCGCGGCTATCATCATAGCCATGAACATAAAGCCCGCCCGGATTTTCCGTCAGGGCCAGCGCCGTCGAGAGCTGTTGAAGCGCGTCCGTAATGAGTTCGGGACGAACCGTCGCCTGCGCGTATTCGATCTGGAAGGGTAATCCCATGTAAAGGCCATCCAGCCAAAGCTGGTGCGGATAACGCTTCTTGTGCCAGTAATTTCCAGCCGGAATTCTGGGATGCGTCTTGAGCTGACCTGCCAGATGACCGGCTGCCTTCAGGTATCGGCTGTCGCCCGTTGCAGCGGCCAGAGGAAAGAGAACGCGCCCTGCCAATATGTGATCGATATTGTATTCGAGGGGATCGTAACCCGCCAGCGCACCATCCACCTCAATCTGCTGATCCGCCAGACGATGCAAATGATCGTCCCAGCGCTTCTCGCCCGTCGCGTCACGGAGAAGCTGCAAGCCGCGATAAATGCAGCCATCCTCATAGCACCAGCTTCCACCCTTATAGTGCTGATAGCGGCTGACGAATTGCTCAAAATAGTCGATGACTGTCATCTGTGGCTCAATCGGCTTGTGAAACATTGGAAATGGGAGCGCGGCTCAGCAGTGCGGGGTCGTCGCAGGATATGTCTGCCTGCTCGCCGACGATCATCTCATGCCGCATGGCCCGCACTTGGTCCGCCATGATGGGCGCTGTCGCCACCGCATCGGGATCAAGAGACACGACCTTGAGCCTTCTGATCTCGACATCGCGGATCGGTGCTTCAGGAAGCCCTAGAAACACGCCCACGGCATGGGACAGTTTTAGGATCTCGATATCCTCCACGAAGATTTTCTCGATTTGCGGCGTGCCGCTATCGACCTCCGCAGGCAATCTCGATTGTACCCGGTCGCTATGACCATCTGCGTCGCAGTGATAATGCGCGTTGGCCGAGAGAACCGTTTGGACACCGTCCAACAGGACGCGCCGCATCGTGATATTGCTGACGGTGCCGCCGCGTCCGCGCCTCGTCTTGAGGCGCAAACCGCGGTCCGTTCCGATCATCTCGCAGTCCTCCATTGTCACATCATGAACGCCGCCGGACATTTCCGAGCCGATCACCAGCCCGCCATGGCCGCGCTCCATGAGGCAGTGGCGGATAGTGATCGCTCGTGTCTCCGCCAGATGATCCTCTTCGCCATTGGAACCGCGCTTACCCGCCTTGACTGCTATGCAGTCGTCACCGACCGAAAAGCGCACCCCAGCAATCTCAATGTTGCGAGAGCTTTCCGGATTGAAACCATCCGTGTTCGGGCTGTCGTGAGGCGCCATGATGGAAAGGCCAGCGGCCACAAGACCATCGCAACCCTGCGGGTGGATTGTCCAGGAAGGCGCATTTTGAATGGTGACGCCGAAAAGCTTTACATTGTTGCAGGAAACGAGATGCAGGCCGCGCGGCCGGCGCGCGCCGTCGCGGCTTTCCTTCGGCCATGTCCACCAGTCCCCCTTGTCGCCGGAACCATCCAGAACGCCCTCGCCTTCAATGACAAGATTGTCCGCCGCGATGGCGTGGAGAGGAGCAGTAAAACAGGCATCCGGCAGTCCTTCCCAGCTGCCCAGCATACGGCCTTCCGCATCACGCGCCGGTAGGATTGGCCAGCCCATGCGGGTGGAGGGCGCTCGAAGCACAGCCGCCTTGGCCAGATGCAGGGTCATGTCGCTCTTTAGCCGCACCGGGTAAGAGGTCCATGTGCCTGCCGGAATGCGGAGGCTACCGCCCTTGGGAACAGCTGCAACGGCTTGCGCGAAAGCATCAGCATTTGCGCGCGCAGCCTCGGCATCGTCCAGCGCTACATCGGGTACAATCTCAAATGTTGCCGCATCCACGAGACCGGTGCAGGGCGTCGTGCGGAACTCGATGCTTTCGAAACCATCCGCCTCGAACCGATACTGCGTATCAGGCTGCAAATCATGCAACAACGTCACGACCGTATGGGTGTGGCCAAGCCGTTCGCCAAGATCGATATCTGGCGAGGACAGCCGCCAGGCAATCGCCGCGGGGAGATGATAGCGCGCGCTGGGAACGGGAAGGCATAGCGCCGCCGTTCGTGCAGAATGCGCGATGAGCGATGGTCGATTCATGTTCGGTCTCATGTTGTAAAAGTCTCCGCCATAAAGGTCGGCGGAGGCAGTGCTTGGTCAGCAAAGAGTGGATGGGCCGCTGTGATCGATAGCGGCCCAAACCGCATCAGTCGAATTTCGCCAGAACATCGTTGGTGGAATCGATGATCTGCTCGGCGGCCTCCTCAGCCGTGAGCTGGCCATAGGCATATTCTTCCAGCGTATCGATGAAGGCGGAGCGAATTTCCGGGTGCTCGTTGAAGGGCGAGACGACGGGGCCGGAGGCTGCCATGACGATGGCGTTTGCTGCACGAACCTCCGGCTCTCCCTTTTCGCCGAGACGCTGCGCCGCTGCCTTGGATGCCGGAAGACCACGCGAGGTGCCGAGCGCATCGATGCCCTCCGGTTCGTTTAGCAAGCAATTGACGATTTGCGCCGCAGCGTCAGGGTTCTTGGAGTTGCGCGAAATCGAAAACACCATGGACGGCTTGCGATAGACACCTTCGGTCACGGCATCGGCCTGCTTCAGCATCGGCACGGGCTTCAGGACCTGCCCCTCCTTCAAAGGATCGGCATATTTCGAATAGGTCGAGTCCCACTCATAAGAGCCCGCGATGCGCCCCTCGGACCATGAGGGTTTCTCATAGAGATTGACATTCCCGTCACTCGCCTCTTCTTTCTGAGACCGGATGGCACCGCTTTCAACCAGTTTGCCGAGGAAGGAAATTGCGCTCGCAAGTTCCTCCGGCGTCCATGCGACCCGGTTGGTCTTTTCGTCAACCAGGTCCTTGCCGGTCTTCTGGACAACTGCCAGCGTGACCAGAAGCTGAGCTGTCTCTTTCACGGCATTGAAGGTGTAGTAGTCCTTGCCAAGCTTTGCCTTGATGGTTTTGGTGACAGCAAAGAACTCGTCCCAGGTTTTTGGAATGGCAACGCCAGCCTTTTCAAAGGTCGTGGCATTGAAGAAGAACACGCGGCCCGTCGTGGACACCGACAGTCCCTGCAACACGCCGTTCATCGATCCGGCCTCGAGGTCGGTCTCGGCCCACTGCGACAGATCGAGCCCTTTGAGCTTACGCAGATCCGCGAATCCCTCGCCATTCTTGGAAAACAGCGGCAGCCACGGCCAGTTGACCTGAACGATATCGGCCTCTGTCTTGCCCGCCATCTGCGTGGTCAGCTTTTCCAGATAGCCATCAAAGCCGGTGAATTCGCCTTTGACGGTGTGCCCATGCTTCTCACCGCAGGCGGCAATCGCCTTCTGGGTCGCAACATGTCGGCTATCGCCGCCCCACCAGGACATGCGCAGTTCTGCGGCATTGGCCATAGGGGCCACAGCCATCGTGGCATAGGCACCGGCAGCCAGCAGGATCGCGGTTCTTTTCAGCTTGCTCATTGTGTATTCCTCCTCCTCGAAAACTTGAAACTTCGCGCCGCGCTCATATCGAAACGTTGCGGCCATCGGCCTTGTCGAAAATGTGCAGCTTCTCAGGGTCCGGCTTCAGCCGCAGATCCCCTGACTTGCCGAGCTCCTCAAACTCGGCAGCGCCCACCACGCTCACCACCTTCTGGCCGCCAAGATCGGCGTGAAGGTAAACTTCGTGTCCCATGAACTCCGCATTGGTGAGCTTGGCCTGTAGCGCTGGACCCTCGTCCTTCATCGCGAGCGAAAGATGCTGCGGACGGATGCCAACGACGGCATCCTTCGGTCTGGCGGTCAGGCGCTTTTCCAGATGATCGCCGATCGGCAGCCGCTGGCCCGCAATCAGGAAATCGGATCCCTCTATCGTCACGTCGATCAGGTTCATTTCCGGCGAACCTATGAAGCCAGCGACGAAGAGATTGGCAGGCTGGTTATAGAGTTCCTTCGGTGTCGCGACCTGCATGATGCGACCGTTCTGCATGACGCAGATGCGGTCCCCCATGGTCATGGCTTCGGTCTGGTCGTGAGTCACATAAATGACGGTCGACGACAGACCATCCGCCTTCAATTGCCGGTGAAGGTCCGTGATACGCACGCGCATCGAAGCACGCAGCTTAGCGTCGAGATTGGAAAGCGGCTCGTCGAACAGAAACACGCCGGGCTTTTTGATCAATGCGCGTCCAAGCGCCACGCGTTGCGCCTGTCCGCCGGAAAGCTGCTTCGGCAGCCGGTCCAGAAGCGGCTCGATCTCCAGAATGCGGGCAACGTTGTCGATGGCCTTTTCGATCTCCGGCTTCGCTACACCTGCGATTTTCAGCCCGAAGGCCAGATTTCCGCGGACCTTCATGTGCGGATAAAGCGCATAGTTCTGGAACACCATGGCGATGGATCGCTTGCCCGGCGGAAGGTCATTGACCCGCTGATCCCCGATCAGAATTTCGCCTGCGGTGATTTCCTCAAGCCCTGCCACCATGCGCAGGGTGGTGGACTTGGCGCAGCCGGAAGGCCCGACAAACACCATGAACTCGCCGTCTTCGACCTCAAGGTTGATGCCATGGACCGCTTTGAAGCTGCCGCCATAGACTTTTTCGAGATTTTTCAGTTGTACGCTTGCCATGTTCAGCCCTTGACCCCGCCAGACGAGATCCCTTCAATGAAATACCGTTGTGCTGCGAAGAAGACGATGAGCGCGGGCGCAATCGTCAGGACCGACATCGCCAGGATGCGGTTCCACTCGAAGGCTTCAGTGGTATCGATGGAGAGTTTGAGCGCGAGGCTCACCGGATATTTTTCGACCGAGGACAGATAGATCAAAGGCCCAAGAAAATCATTCATCGTCCACATGAACTGGAACAGGCAGACCGAAATCAGCGCCGGTGCCAGCATAGGAACAACAATATAGATCAGCGTTTGCAGGCTGTTGGCTCCATCGACCCGTGCGGCCTCTTCCATATCCGCAGGCAGCGACCGCAAAAACTGCACGAGCATGAAGACGAAGAAGGCGTCACCCGCAAATGCCGAGGGAACCCACAGTGGCAGGAAGCTGTCGAGCCAGCCGAGGTCACGGAACAGGATATATTGCGGAATGCGCGTCACGACGTTCGGCAATAGCAGGATGGCAATGACCGAACCGAACAGGATTTTCTTGAATGGAAAATCAAAGCGGGCAAAGGCATAGGCAGCCATAGTGCAGGAAATTGCCGTGCCGATGACCTTTGGCAGAATGATCAGGAACGAGTTCCAGAAAAACCGGCCGAACGTATAGGGCGTGGAGGTTTCCCAACCGCGTATGTAGCCATCCAGCGTCGGGTTTTCGGGTATGAAGCCAGCGCCCGAAAAGATTTCCGAATTCGTCTTGAAGCTTGCCCCCACCAGCCAGATCAGCGGGTACAGCATGATGAGACCGACGGCGAACAAAAGCACATACCGGACGGTCGTTGATAAAAGTCTTACCCGTGCGCGGCGCGCGGTCTGAAGATCGTTTAAGGTTGCGATATCCGTCATGGCATCAGTTCCGCTTGTCGCCAGCGTAGTAGACCCACTTCTTCGAAGACCAGAAGGCCACGAGGGTCAGTACGGTGATGATGGTGAAGAGGATCCAGGCGATGGCAGAGGCATAGCCCATGTTGAACTTCTTGAAGGCCTCGTCGTAAATGTAGAGGGGCAACAGGTAAGTCGATTTCAGCGGTCCACCCTGGGTGATGATGTAGGGGCCGTTGAACTCCTGAAACGCCTGGACCATCTGCATGATGAGATTGAAAAAGATCACCGGCGTCAGAAGCGGCAGGGTGATGAAAAAGAACGTCCTGACCTTGCCAGCACCATCGATGGCCGCAGCCTCGAAGAGCGATTTGTCGATGGATTGCAGGGCGGCGAGGAAGATCACCATTGCGGAGCCAAACTGCCAGCAACGCAAAAGCGTGATGGTAAAAAGCGCATTGCCGGGATCCCCGAACCAGTCCACCGGCGACAGACCGATTGCCGCAAGCGCCATGTTTGCAAGCCCCTCTGAAGCGAAGATATAGCGCCAGAGCACTGCGATCGCGATGGAGCCACCGAGGATCGAGGGCACGTAAAAAGCCGTTCGGAAGAAATTGATGAACTGCAGCTTGTAATTGAGTATGGCCGCAATAAAGAGCGCGAAGGCGAGTTTGATGGGAACCGTCAGAAACACGTAGAACAAGGTCACGTTCAACGATTTCATGAAGGTGCGGTCACGGGTGAAAAGGCGCTCGTAATTGGCCAGCCCTGCCCATGTCGGGTCGCTCATCAGGTCATAGCGCGTGAAGCTGAGATAAAGAGATCCGAGAAATGGTATCGCCGTGAATATCAGCAGGCCAATGATGTAAGGCGCCAGATATCCCAGGCCCAGAAAGCGCTGAGATTTCACGGCTTCCCTCCCCGCGCCCCGAAGAGGCGCGAATGATAGAATACGATTTTGTACAAGTGTCTCTCCCAAGTCGATCAAGGCGCGCTCGACTTTTGTCGCTCCCGCAGCCAAAACCGATCTCCTCCTCGGTGTTAAGCGTCGTGTCGCAAGTTGTGGCGTGACAAAACCAAAATTTACGACCAAGGTGAATTAACAAAGTCGAGGAAAAATATGGACGAAATTGAAGGTGGCATATTGTCCTCCATTCCGCCGGCCGCCTTGCAGCTAAACCTGACGCGCGCCACTATCCGGATGGAGCATTCCCGTACATGGCAGATCGACAAATCCAATCAGGTGGACGATCTCATCATTTGCCTGGAAGGACAGGGCCACTATCTGGTGGACGGCGAGGCACGGGTTCTTGAACCCGGTGATGCCATGTTGATCTATCGTGGACAGCGCTTCGTCGGCTGGAATGAGCAGGCCACGACCTACAGGGGTGTCGCCCAGCATTTCTCGCTGGACATCTATGGCAGACACAACCTTGTCGCGCAGATGGAGTTGAGGCCCAAGGTTCATCTAAGCCGATGGGCGCTTCTTGAGCCTCTGGTGCGACACTACCGTCAAAGCGCCCCACCCTCCTCCGTCACACTTGGCCAGCATCATCTCTTCATGGTGCTGTTGATCGCCTTCATCGACGATGCCTTTCTTGGATGGACAGACCGCCCAAGTTTTCAGTCAGACGGAACGGAGGCGCTGGATTTGGCAGTGATGAAAGCCGTGACGATGATTTCGGCAAACCCGCTTGATCCGGACATTGCTGGCAAAGCCACGGATGCCGCACCCTACAACCGCGATTATTTCCTGCGGGAGTTCCAGAAACGCGTCGGACGAACCCCGCGCAAATACCAGGAATTCAAACGAATGGAACGCGCGATGCATTTCCTCGAGGCAGGGCAGTCTGTTGCGTCTGCGGCAGCCGAGGTCGGCTACTCCGACCCCTTTTACTTCTCCCGTATGTTCAAGCGCACGCTGGGTTTGAGCCCCAGAGACCACATGCGTAAACTCCGCCGCAGCCAACACGGCAATCTATTGGGCTTTGACGAACATGAGCAGGAGGAGCTTCTTTCGGCACAACCCGACGGCCTTGGCGAACAGCATTAAATCCTGTCAGCTTCAGGTGTGCCGACAAGCGTGGCTGCGGCTGCATTTGCTTTTTGAAGCGCGTCTTTCATCGTTTTACCGGATGCAATTTCTGCGGCGAGGACGCCGATGAACTCATCTCCCGCCCCATGCGTGCTTTCGACCTTCACCTTGATGGCTTCGATGGCAATTTCTTGCCCATCCTGATTGACATAGGCCACGCCTGAACCGCCAGCGGTGACAACAACCTCTGGATAGATCTGCGCGAGTTTCCTTGCGGCCTCAAGCGCGCCTTCAAGCGTTTCCACGACCGGAACGCCTGCGAGCATTTCTGCTTCGATGGCGTTGACGA
Source organism: Hyphomicrobiales bacterium (assembly GCA_900473205.1). Lineage (GTDB taxonomy): Bacteria > Pseudomonadota > Alphaproteobacteria > Rhizobiales > Rhizobiaceae > Agrobacterium. The sequence continues at coordinate 8,397 of UCLB01000013.1, read as the reverse complement.
CGAGGATGTCGATCAGCGGCTGGAGATCGCTGGAAAGAGCGCGCGCAGGCGCCGCGTTGATCAGCACCCGGCCACCGGCCTGGCTGACGGCCTTTGCACCTATGACGTTGGCCGCATCGGGAATCTCGTTCTGGAGAACGAGCAGTGTCGTTTTCGACAGCAGATCATGAGCCGCGTTCACATCGGCTTCACCAAGTGTCAGGTTGCTGCCGGAGACGATAACGGCACCGTAATCGCCTTCGTCATCAAAAATGGCAACGCTCATGCCTGTCGATTGGGATGCGTCGCGCCGGACGAACGTATGATCAACGCCTTTGCGTTCCAGATTGGCAAGCAGGAACCGCCCGAAATCATCATCTGCGACGGCTCCGATCATCGATGTCGCCACGCCAGTGCGGGCTGCCGAAACTGCCTGATTGCCACCCTTACCGCCGCTCTTCGGGTGCCATGACGTGCCCGTTACCGTCTCGCCCTTGCGTGGCCGTGATGGCCCCATGACGGCAATATCATAATGCAGACTGCCGAAAACGGTGACGAGAGGCGAGGATGTCATGAAGGTTTATCTTTCCGTTTGGATTTGACGGCAGACATGGTCCGGTCAAGATTTCGTTCAGCCGATTGATAGTCGCGTTGCGCGACTGCCATGAAGACAGCGTCGAGAATGTTAAGTTGCGCAATACGTGCCGCTGCGTTTTCGCCCATGAGGGGGGAGCCCTGCGCCGTGGAGCAAAGGACGACATCTGCGGCCTGCGCCAAGGCAGAGGAGTTGTAGTTGGTAACCGCAATCGTCTGCGCACCGTTGCGCTTGGCGACTTGAAGCCCTTCGATAATGGCCGTCGTGTTGCCTGAATGGGAAAAACCGATGGCGATATCGCCTTCGGACAGCAGCGCTGCCGACATCAGCATCATGTGCACATCGTCAAATACGCTGGCGCGCACGCCGATGCGCAGGAACTTATGCGCAACGTCCCGTGCGATCTGCGCCGAACCGCCGACACCGTAAAAATCCCGGTGTTTTGCACCATGGATGAGGTCTGCGGCCTTGTCGAATGCCACCATATCGAGGATCGAAAGGGTTTCTTCCAGGGCATGGATCGATGTGCGGAAAACCTTTTGCACGATCTCCAGCGACGTGTCATCGACCGAGAGTTCCTGGTGCATTTCCGCTGTCGGCTGGCGGTTATACTGGCTGACCGCCGTGCGGAAATCACGATAACCGGCAAAGCCCAGCTTCTTGGTGATCTTCACCACCATGGCTTCCGACACACCGGCATCGTCTGCGATCTGTTTCAGCGATGTCTCATCGCTGAAATCACGCATGGCGAACACAGTATCGACAACCTTCGCTTCGAGCGGCGTCAGCAATGGCATCATCATGCGGATGCGTGGGCCGACGGCCTTAGTGTCGAAGCTTTCGGAATTCATTCTCTTCCCCTTGTCGCACGATCAATCATCATGGCAACGAGGATTATAAGGCCAGTGGCGAGCAGTTGATAGAAGGCCTGAACATTCATCAACGTCAAACCATTGCGCATTGCACCCAAGATGATGGCGCCCAGAATGGTCCCGAGAATACTGCCCTTGCCGCCCATAAGCGATGCACCGCCTATCGCTGCTGCCGCGATGGCATCCAGTTCCCACAGATTGCCGAGGATCGGTTCGGCTGCGCCAAGGCGACCGATGAGGATGAGCGAGGCAAGTGCGGCCAAACCACCGGAAATCACATAGGCAGTGATCTTGGTGCGGGCAATCGGAACGCCAGCGACATAGGCCGCCTCTTCATTACCGCCGACTGCCATCAAATACTCGCCAATGGGTGTTTTCTTGAGCAAAATCCACGCGGCAATGGCGACGACAGCGACGATCAGAACAGGTGTCGGGATGCCGAAGAGATTGCCGTTAAACAGAGAGCGGAACCCGGCGGGGATACCGAGAACGGGATTGCCGCCCGTGTAGATCAGCGCGATGGCGCGGTAGGTGCTGAGCGTGCCGAGTGTCACGATGAAGGGTTGCAGGCCGACATAGGCAACGAGCGCGCCATTGATAAAGCCACAGAGGACGCCAACGCCGAGACCCGCCAGAATGGCAAGCGGGATGGGCGTGCCAGCAACCAGCAGGCTAGCCGTCACCACAGCAGAGATCGCAGCCGTCGGGCCAACCGACAGATCGATGCCGCCGGAGATGATGACCAGCGTCATGCCAAGCGCCAAGCAGGCATTGATGCTGGACTGCTGGAGAATGTTGACGAGGTTTCTTTCGGAAATGAAGCCCGGGACCAGTGCGGCAAACACCGCCATGATGACGATGAGGCCGATCAGTGTTCCCGCATCACGCAGAGAAAACGAGAAGCGGCGGAAGGCCGGAGCGGAGGTGGCGGGTGCATTCGAAGTGCTGGTCATGACTTGTCCTGTTGGTTCACACGGGTCGCGCAATGCGCGCGTCATCCGCATCAGCATTCGCCCCTGGAATGGCATGCGCGACAATCGCGCTTTCGCTCAGTTGATCACGTTCAATGGTCGCGGCGATCCGCCCTTCGCGCATGACCAACACGCGGTCAGACAGACGGATGACTTCCGGCAGTTCGGAAGATACGACGATGATGGAATGCCCCTCGCGGGCGAGGTCTTCGATCAGATGATAGATTTCCGACTTCGCGCCGACATCGATGCCGCGGGTCGGTTCATCAAATAGAAGGATTTGCGATTTCGCCGCCAGCCAGCGCGCGATGATCGCTTTCTGCTGGTTGCCGCCGCTGAACAGGCGGATCGGGCGATCAAGCTGGAAGGGTCGCAGATTGACGCGCTTCAGCAAATCCTTCGCGGTGCTGCGAAGCTTGGAATTGTTGATCATACCGCCCGACGAGAAGCTGCCGAGGGAGGCAAGCGCCATATTGGTGGCGACGGGGCGCAAGGGAATGATGCCTTCCCGCTTGCGCTCTTCCGGCACCAGCCCGATACCGGCGGCGATGGCATCACGCGGATTGGCGAAACTTTGCTCCTTGCCGTCGATGCTGATCGATCCCGCGCTTAAGCGGTCGACACCGGCCAGCAGCCGCAGGAGTTCCGTGCGGCCAGAGCCGACCAGCCCGGCAATGCCGAGAACTTCACCCTTGTGCAGCGTGAAGGAGACGTCGCGAATTCTGGTGGCCGAAGACAGATTTCTGGCTTGAAGATTAACGGTATCGGTGACAAAGGAATTATGCTCTTCCTGCATCAATTCGCGACCGACCATCTTGGCGATCACATCGGTTTCAGACACCTTGGCAAGATCGACAATGTCCACCAGCTTGCCATCGCGCATGATGCTGGAGCGTTGGCAGATGCGGAATACCTCATCCATCTTGTGCGAGACATAGATAATGGAAACGCCGCTTTGCGACAGACTGGCAATGACGTCGGCCAGACGATCGAACTCGCTGGGTGTCAGGCTCGATGTCGGCTCGTCCATGGCGATGACCTTCGCCTTGTCGAGAAGCGCGCGACCGATTTCGACGATCTGTCGCTGCGCGACCTTCAGCGACGATATTGGCGCCGAAGGATCGATTGTTTTGTCGATCATGGCAAGAGCTTCGGCGGCGCGGGCTTCCTGCTCGCGTCGAGACACGAACATGCCGCCCATATGCGTCAGCGAATGTCCGAGAAACATGTTCTGGGCGACGCTCAAATGCGGCACCTGCTGAAGCTCCTGATGGATCATCGCGATACCGGCGGCACGCGCATCCATCGGCTTTTTGAAGGCAACGGCCTCTCCGTCTACGAAGACAGTGCCGGATGTGGGGCGAAACACGCCGGACAGAATGCGCAAAAGCGTGGATTTGCCCGCACCGTTTTCACCGAGAAGTCCATGGATTTCGCCGGGAGCGACGTCAAACGAAACGTCCGTCAGCGCGTTGACGCCGGGAAAGCTCTTGGAAATCGTCTCGAATCTCAGTCGTGGCGTCATGTTCCACCTCTCAGGCTGGATGGAGATGCCGGGTTTTGTCGGCATCTCCTTGAGCATTGATCACTTGGCAGTCTTGGCATCTTCCATCAGCACGGCGCGCACATCGACGCCCTGGCCCTGATAGCGGCTGAGATTGTCTTTGGTGATGAGGGCCTGCGGCGTGGCGACCACGCGCGGCAATTTCTGACCGGCGACGAGACGCAGCGCAGTTTCGAGTGCGACTTCGCCCGTCAGAACCGGGAAGCTGTCCACCGTGCCGGTGAGTTCGCCCGCCTTGATCGAAGCATAGGCATCGGAAATACCGTCGGTACCAAAGACTGCAACCTTGCCAGCAAGACCGGCTGCCTTCACCGCTTCAACAATGCCCAGAGCCATGCCATCATTGTTGGCGTAAAAGCCGATCAGGTCAGGATGCTGGTTGAGGATGTTGGTGGCAGCATCGTAAGAGGTTTGACGATCCCAGTTGCCGGGGACGCTGGCAACGACTTGGAACTTATCGTTCTGGCTGATCGTGGACTTGAAACCGTCCGTGCGCTGAACGGCGGCGTAAACGCCAGCCTGACCTTCGACAATGGCAACCTTGCCGCCCTGCGGACGGTTTTCGATAAACCACTTCGCAACGCGCACACCATTATCGCGCTGAACGTTACCGACATAATGTTCAGCCTGTGGAATGACGGCATCGTTGACGTTTACGACAGGAATATTGGCGGCCTTGGCCTGCTCGATAACGGGCTGAAGATTGGCATCCGTCTGCGGCGAAACCAGCAGAACGTTATAGCCCTGCGTGATCATGCCTTCCGCAATCGTCAACTGACCAAGTTGGTCGCCTTCGCTCTGCGCGGCCTGATATGCAACGGGAACACCGACCTTCTTGCCGAAAGCCTCATATCCGAGACCCAGCGAGCGCCAATATTCATTGGTCAGCGTCTTGGAAACCGCGCCAGCTTTCGTGCCCTCGGGCAATTTCGGGAAAGGCCCGAGCTTGGCTTCCAGCTGCGACCAGTCCATGCGGTCCTTTTCCGTATCGGAATTCAGCGGCGCGAGTTCCTGCGCAAAGGCTGCGCTGAACAGGAAGCTGGCAGCAAGCCCGGCAGCAAATGTCGTCTTCAAAAAGGTCTTCATCGGTTTCCTCCCAGATGGAATGTGTCGGCACGCCTTCAGCATGCATTGTGACAAGGTTTTGGATTTTCTTGCGCAGATCAGCCGAGCATCAGCTCCTGGATGACGGCCTGCGCGGAGACGGCATCCTGACGTTCAATGGCACCGGACAGGCGGTTGTCCTGCTCGATACGATCCACCACTTTCAGCATCCTCTTGACGGTCTGAATATTGACTTCGCATTCGTGAACCGGGTCGAGGCCCGTCATGTCAGGGAATGTGTCGAAGTAGATCGCGCCATCATAACCGTCCTTGCGTATCTGGCGCAGAAGCTCGATTGTCTGCTGCGTGTGAACAGCGCCGACCATCAGGCCGTCATCACGCTTGGCGTAACCGTCATTGAGGTGGACACCGAGAACGCGACTGTAACGGGCAATCAGGGCGGCAGCGAAAGCGGGCTGCTCGTCGGCGTAGAGCACATGAGCAAAGTCCAGTGTCACGCCAAGGTTGGGCATATCCACGTCCTTGATGGCCAGAAGCGTGGTCGCGCAATCGGGCATCAGGCTGTAGGAACGCGGTTCGTTCGGTTTGTATTCGATGCTGACGAGACAATCCGGATCATGCGCGCAAACTTCACGAATTCCATCAATCTCGTGTTGCCACAGCGTGTGGTAATCAGCTTGGAAGGCGTAATCGAAACCATCCTGCCCCAGCCACAGCGTCATCAGGTTACTGCCAGCAGCGCGCGCGGCATCGATACCCTTCTTCGTCAGATCAATCGCTTCGCGCCGCACAGCCGCATCTGGATTGGTGAAAGCACCGATCTTGAAGGCCGGATTTGTATAATAGCGCATGGCGAAACCATTGATCGCAAGACCGAGATCGCCGATCTGGCGGGCAAGAAGTGCCGGATCGTCGGCAACATGGTCGGGATAATTCAGGTCGAGATCCGTTAGACCATCAACCTTTGCAGCACGCTTTGCCATCTGCAACATGGTCGGCTTGCCGGAAAGATCAGGCCACTCGGCAGCAGGCTTCGAGGCGAAGGAATTCAGTCGGGTGGCGAATTTCAATTGGGTCACTGGTCTTGCTCACTTCGGTCGTTGTTATCGCAACTTCACAAATTAAAATTATTTTGTAAAGCACTATATGTTGTGCATCGCATCAATTCCTTTCGCACACGCCGTTTTTCGACCTTATTCCCGGGCCCTAAAGACGCGCGAAATCCAGCCGCCGGAATTCCGGCAGCCCTCACTGGTTCAGGCATGAAGGAGGCCACGAGTTACGCAGCCAAATCCGCTGGCGTCAGCGCGCCATCACGGCCTCGATTTCAGAAAGCATCGGCATTGCGGGGGCCGTGCCACGCCGGGTCACGGCAATACCGGCAGTGGCACAACCGAATCGCACCGCCTGAAGTGGCCCAGCGCCGCGCGAAAGCGCAGCCGAAAAACCACCCACAAAAGCATCCCCCGCGCCGGTCGTATCGATGGCCGGGCCGCAGGAGACGGCGGGCACATGCACCGATTGCCCCGGCGCATGAAACAACACGCCCCGCCCGCCAAGTGTGATGATGGCCACACCGACTCCGCGAGACAGGAAAATGTCGCCAGCACGTTCGGCATCATCAAGCGTATCGATGGGAAAACCAACAAGTGCTGCGGCTTCCGTCTCGTTGGGAATGATGAAGTCGCAAAGGCTGTAGATGTCTTCCGGGAAGGCCTCTGCAGGGGCTGGATTGAAAATCGTCGTGACATTGGCACTGCGTGCGATTTCCAACGCATGGCGTGCAGCCTCGACCGGCTGTTCCAGCTGGGTGACGAAAACGGCAGATTGCGCAATGGTATCACGTGCCGCCTCCACATCGCCAACGCCGATCGTGCCCGCGGCTCCCGCATAGACGATGATGGCGTTATCTCCGGTGCTGTCGTTGACATAAATGAAAGCAGCACCCGTCGGCTGATCGTCCATGACCGTTACCTTCGCCGTCACGCCGGCCTCTTCACAGGTCTTCAGTGCCAGATCGCCGAATGTGTCGCGGCCAATCTTGGAAATGAAAGACACTTGCGCACCAGCCCGCGCCGCCGCAACGGCCTGATTGGAGCCCTTCCCACCCGGACCGACCGCGAAACCGCTACCGGTAATGGTTTCGCCCAAAGCGGGCATGCGGGGTGCGAGATAAGCGGTATCGGCAACGAAAATACCAAGAATGGAAACGCCAGATTTCATTCCAGACCTCATTTTACGGCCCCTGCGGTGAGGCCCTTCACAATGTAACGCTCCAGGAAGATACCGACCAGAACGAGCGGCATGATGGCAGCGGTCGCAATCGCCGCCATCGACCACCAGTTGATACCCTGCGACCCCGTTTGGCTCGCCACCATGACCGGCAGCGTCTTGGCATTCGAACTCGTCAGCAGCGCGGCAAAGAAATATTCGTTCCAGCACAGAATGACCGAGAGAATGAAGGCCGCGACCATGCCGGGCAAGGCGATGGGCAGAACGATGCGCAAAAACGCACCCCAGATCGAGCAGCCATCCACCAGTGCTGCCTGCTCCAGTTCCACCGGGATCGTGTCGAACTGATCGCGCATGATCCAAATGACAATCGGCAGCACCATCAACGTGTAAACGAGGATAAGGCCGACAAGCGTATCAAGCAGCATCAGATGCTTGTAGAGAACCAGAAACGGCATCGCCAACACCACGGGCGGCAGGATGAGCTGCGACAGGAAGAAGAAGGAAATGTCCTTGTTCTTCATCCAGAGAAATTTGTAGGAAAACCGGCTAAGGCCATAGGCCGCCAGAGAGCCGATCAGCACAGCCAGGAACGATGCGCCAGCCGACGCAACGATGCTGTTGAGAAAACGGCGAATGAATTCATCTCGAACCGTCGATTGCGCAAAGATCGTATCGGGAGAGAGACCGAGCGAGCGCCAGCCCTTCCAGTCCGGCGTGAAGTCAACAAAGGGAATGAGATGCCCCTGCGTCACATTCACCGCCGTCTTGAAGGATGTGGTGATGGTCCAGTAAATCGGAAACAGCGACACGAAAGCCCAGAATACCAAGGCAGCATAGATCAGCAAACTGCTGGTCAGAAACTGCGGACGCCGGGACCAGAGGCTTGGTCGTGGGGTGGATGTTTCAACATGTGTTGCCATCGGCTTCAGCCTCAATTGTCGCGTTGCATCCACCGGCTCGCCCCTTTGAGGATGAGCGCGACGAAAATGATGATGATGACGAGATAGAATTCCGCAAGCATGGTGCCGTAACCAACATTGGAGCGGTCTCGATATTCGCGGAAGATGAAGCTGGAAACGGTATCGGTCGCCCCGCCCGGCCCGCCCGCCGCAACGT
>UCLB01000036.1 GCA_900473205.1 Hyphomicrobiales bacterium | reverse complement strand
CAGGTGGGGAGATCGGCAAGATGCTCGCTCACCGCTCCAATCGTAGTGTCAGAGGAGGGGCTCCGGCAAACAAGTCGTCGCCCCTCTGCAAGGTCTGAGATGACCGGTGAGCGCGCGCCCAGCTAATCTCCCCACCTGAGGGGGAGATGCCCGGCAGGGCAGAGGGGGGTAAGCCACACCCGCCGCCGTTTGCTATTTCGCCATACAGCAAGGAATTTTGCCTAATTTTGAATCCCTTACCTCCATCACTTCGAAGTTCGATTCTGCGCCTTGCCAAGTTGATTCACATTCGTCACGCGCTCGTTAAACCACAGCCGCGCGAGATCACTAGCCGAGGCAAGATTGATCCCGTCAGGGTCGATAGACGTAATTTTCCAAGCCCCAGCCTTTCTCCCCGCCAGAACCGCCAGCCGTGATGCTTCGCCCTTGATGGCGTTCAGACGCGTGGCTTCGGCTTCCAGTCCCTCCGCCTCTGAAAGATCAGTCTTCAAATCTCCTGGCGTGATGTTGCTGGCATTGCGGGCAGGGCCGCCGTTGATCTGCACACCTTCGATGGTCAGCCGGTAAAGCTGCGTGTCCGGTAGCGAGAGGTAAAGCTTGGCCTTCGGATAGCGGGCGATGTAGCGCGCCTTGGCAAGCGGGACCTCGTCATCACCCATTAGAATAGCTTTCCCGACCAGCGTCAGTCTCGGCAAGGTCAGCGCATCGCCCTTGTTGAAGGGGGCAAGAACAAGCGAGATACGCGGGTCGGCCTCGATATTGCGGGCGTGGAGGGCGAGGCGGGCGGCGAAGAAGAACGGCGTGCCATCGGGCTCGACGGCGATGTTGGTGGCGGTGGTGTAGGGATAGCCGCTGTGCGGATCGAGCGTGGCGAGACCGGCGGTGCGGGATGTGTGCAGCACATCCCGTGCGACGCGGATGGCCTCGAAGGGTGCACCGGCTGATGGTTCGATTGTGGCGCTGCGTGGGGTGATGACCGCTGGTGTTTGCTCTGTCATTTATCTTTCCTCATTCCTGTGCTTGTCACAGGAATCCAGTGCCGCGCGTCTGCGCGGCGGACGAGTCCTCTCAGCCCAAGGACTTGGGCTGACTAGATTCCTGTGACAAGCACAGGAATGAGGGAGAGAGCAAGGGCAAGATTACGTCCGCTCGCGAATCTGCGTCAGCGTCCGGGCGGGCGTAATGGCCTCCGGGTCCAGCTTCACCTCAATGATCGCAGGCTTGCCGCTGGCACGGGCACGTTCATAGGCCGGGCCGAAGTCTTCGGTTTTTTCCACCAGTTCACCGTGGCCGCCATAGGCCTTGGCGAAGGCGACGAAGTCTGGATTGACGAGGTCCGTGGCGCTGACGCGGCCGGGATATTCCCGTTCCTGATGCATGCGGATGGTGCCGTAGGTGCCGTTGTTGACCAGCACGGTGATGATCGGCAGGCCGTACCGCACGGCGGTGATGAATTCCTGGCCGTGCATCATGAAGCAGCCGTCACCCGCAAAGCAGACGACTTCGCGGTCCGGGAACAGATGCTTTGCCGCGACGGCGGCGGGCAGGCCGTAGCCCATGGAGCCGGAGGTGGGCGCGGACTGCGTGTTGAACCGCTGGAAGCGGTGGAAGCGATGCAGCCAAGTGGCGTAATTGCCAGCACCATTGGTGAAGATGGCGTCAACGGGGGTATTGGCTTCGATCCAGTCCATGATCGGGCCCATCTGCACCGGGCCGGGGCCGGTCTTTGGCGGGGTAGACCACTTCAGATAAGCATCGTGCATGGCGGCGGTGCGTTCAGCCCAGACGGGTTTTTGCGGCGCGTCGAGGCTTTCGAGTGCATCCACGAAGTCGCTGGTGGAGGCGCAGATCGCGAGATCGGAGCGATACATGCGGCCAAGCTCTTCGGCATCCGGGAAGATGTGCACCAGCGTCTGCGACGGGTAGGGGATGTCGAGCAGGGTGTAGCCCGATGATGGCATTTCCGACATGCGGCTGCCCAACAGCACGATAAGATCGGCTTCCTTGATCTCCTTTGCCAGCGCTGGGTTGATACCAATGCCGACATCGCCCGCATAGGATGGGCTGAGGTGATCGAACAACATCTGACGACGGAAAGAGCAGCCGACCGGCAGCTTGAAGGTTTCGGCAAATGTCTTGAATTTTGCAACGCTGTCTTCGGTCCAGCGGGTGCCGCCGACGATGACCATGGGGCGTTTGGCCGCGCCCAGCAGCTCGGCAAATTTGGCCATCTGCTTCGGGCCTGGGTGGTTTTCCACCGGGGTGTAGGGCTGGGCGTTCGGTGCGTCGACCAGATCAACCAGCATATCCTCGGGCAGGCTCAAGACCACGGGGCCGGGGCGACCGGAGGTGGCGATGGCAAAGGCGCGGGTGACGAATTCCGGGATGCGGCGGGCATCATCGATTTCTCCGACCCATTTGGCGAATTCGGTGAAGGCGCGGCGATATTCGACCTCCTGAAAGGCTTCACGCTCGCGCGCATCGCGCTGAACCTGGCCGATGAAGAGGATCATCGGAATGGAATCCTGCATGGCGATATGCAGACCGGCAGAGGCGTTGGTCGCGCCGGGGCCGCGTGTGACCATGCAGATGCCGGGTTCGCCGGTCAGGCGTCCCCAGGTGTCGGCCATCATTGCCGCGCCACCTTCCTGACGGCAGACGACCGTTTCGATGCCGCTTTCGTAGAGAGCATCCAGCACGGCCAGATAGCTTTCGCCCGGCACGCAGGAAACACGCGAAACGCCGTTGGCTTTCAGGGCTTCGACAATCAACTGTCCGCCGGTTCGTTTCATGGCGCGAGGTTCCTTTCGATGTCGTCCAGCTCGGCCAGCACCTCTGCCTGATGCTCGCCAAGGCGTGGGCTCGGGCGTTCATAGCGAAGAGGTGTTTCCGACAGGACGATAGGTGTTCTTACACCAGGAATAACAGTGCCGTCGGCAGTTTCAAGATCAACCCGCAGACCGCGTGCCTGAACCTGTGGATCGGCAAACATTTCCTCGATGGAGTTGATCGGGCCAGCGGGAACGGCATTCCCTTCACAGGCCGTCAGCAGATCGCGTTTCAGCCATTTCAGCGTCTGTGTGGAGACGATCTGCCGGACGTCCGTCTTGTGGGCGACGCGGGCCTTGTTGGTGGCGTAACGCGCGTCATCGGCGACCTCTTCGATGCCGAGGATCTTGCACAGGCGGCGGAACTGCCCGTCATTGCCGACAGCCAGAATAAGGAAGCCGTCAGCCGTGGGCACAACTTCATAGGGCGAAATGTTCGGATGCGCATTGCCCAGCCGTACCGGTGCCTTGCCGGAGATGAGGTAATTCATGTTCTGGTTGGCCAGCACGGCCGATTGCACATCCAGAAGCGCCATATCGATATGCTGGCCATGCCCCGTTCTCATGACGTGAATGAGGGCGGCCTGAATGGCGGTGACGGAGTAGATGCCGGTGAAGATATCGGCCACCGCAACGCCCGCCTTCATCGGCTGGCCATCCGGTTCGCCGGTGATCGACATGAAGCCCGACATGCCCTGGACGATGTAATCGTAACCAGCGAAATCCGCGTAAGGGCCTGTCTGGCCGAAGCCGGTAATGGAGCAATAGATGAGCTTAGGGTTCAGCGCCCGCAGGCTCTGGTAATCCAGCCCGTATTTCTCCAGCCCGCCCCGCTTGAAGTTTTCAATCACCACATCGGCAGTCTTGACCAGACGTCGAACGGTCTGGCGACCTTCTTCAGTTTTCAGATCGACGGTGATGGAGCGCTTGCCGCGATTGGTGGAGTGGTAATAGGCCGCGGAAAGATTATCGCCATCGGTGCTTTCCACGAAGGGAGGCCCCCAGGCGCGGGTATCATCGCCACCATCAGGGCTCTCCACCTTGATGACATCGGCCCCCATATCCGCCAGCATCTGGCCCGCCCAGGGACCGGCCAGCACACGCGCAAGCTCGATAACACGAATGCCTGCAAGAGGCGGCTGTTTTTTAACGGAAGGTTCGGCCATGTCTGTCTCACTCTTTTCAGGAGTTTATAGACGGACGACCTTTTGCGCGCATGTGATATTATCTCATGGGGGCATTCCGATTTGGAAATAAGGTAAACTCCAACAGAGCTTAAGAGTGTGGCGTGCTTTCAGCAATTGGTTGAACGGCAAGACGCAAGCCCATTGTGCGCAATATGGCACTCAGGCCGCGTAGCTCTGGATTGCCAGTTGCCGATAGTGTTCTGTAGAGCTGCGTGGGATTGAGATTTGCTTCCTTGGCAACCTGCGGCACGCCGCCAAATGCGTTGGCCATCTGCCGAAGCGTGACCATCAACTCGCCCTGATCACCATCCGCAAAGATGGCGTCGAGCGTGGCGGCTGCCAATGCCGGGTCATCACGAAACAACTCCGCCATTGCATCGTCGTGACTGCGATCTCTCATGGTGTCACTCCTTCAGTCGATCCGGTTTTGCCAATCGCGCCAGTAATCGCAGGCCCGTTCGATATCGTTGGCCTGTGTGCGTTTGCTTCCGCCACAAAGCAACAGCATGATGGTTTTGCCAGAGCGAGCATAATAGACGCGGTATCCGGGTCCAGTATCGATTCGTAGTTCGTGGACGCCGTCACGCAATGGCTTGAAATCGCCGAAATTGCCTTGCTGCAGGCGGTTCAATCGTCTGGTGATCGCGACTTTGGCTTTAATGTCACGTAAATCCCGCAGCCAATCCGCGATTGGGTCTGTGCCTTCACCTGTTAAATAATGCCTGATCTCAAACATGATTATCTTCGTTTAAAAACGATTATGCAAATGATTTTTTCAAACAGTGTTAGGTCGTCACCTTCCGCGCCCAAGCCGCAAAATCCGCTGCCGGAACTTCCCAGCCGATTTCGTGTAGGGTTTCGTGGCGCATGTCGGGGTAGATGTGGTCTTCGACCGCGGTGAAGCCTGCGTTGCGGAACTGCTGGGCCAGCCAGACAATTTCGCGTCCGTTGTTGGTGGCGGCGTCTTCGTTGCCGCTGACGAGCAGGATGGGCAGGTCTTTTGGCAGGCGCGACAGAAGTTTCGGGCCGCGATAGGACATTTCGAAGACGTCCTGCCACAGCGAGACGCTGGCCTCGAACTGGCAGAGCGGATCGTTGACATAAGCATCCACTGCTGCCTTGTCGTGGCTTAGCCAGTCTGCCGTGGTGCGCTTTTCCGGCATCTTGCTGTTCCAGATGCGGAAGGTCGTCTTGGGCAGTATGGCGCTGGGGACATCCGAGCCTTTCAGCATTTTCTCTATTCTGAGAATGACCTGCGCCAAGCGCCCCATGATGCCGGTGTTGAGGTTGGAGTTCCAGATCGACAGGGCATCGAAACTGCCGGGATTGCTGACGGCGGTGTTGAGGGCGATGAGGCCGCCCATGGAGTGGCCGAAGAGGATGATGGGCAGGCCGGGGTGGCGTTCTGCAACCAGCGTGCGCATGGCCATGACATCGGTGATGACCTTGGTAACGCCGTCCTTCCAGGCAAAGCGCCCGATGGGTGCCTCATCGGCTTTCGTGCGACCGTGGCCGCGATGGTCGTGGGCGTAGACCTCAAAACCCTGTTTCGACATGACCTCTGCGAAACGGCGATAGCGTCCGGCGTGTTCGACCAGACCGTGGCAGATCATCAATATGCCACAGGGCGTGCCGGTCGCCGGTTCGTAGCGGTAGGCGAGGGTGGCGCCCGTCGGGCTCTCCAAGCGGTTAATCGCGCTAAACATCATATCGTCCATAGGCGTCTCCGGCGCTTGCTTATTCTTGGTTGGAGGTTGCTCCAAAGCCTCATTTACCCTACATAGCGGCAACTTTCCCAAACTGACGTGGAGCATTCGCTACAATGGCACGCCAATTCATCTACCACATGTCGGGGCTGAACAAGTCTTACGGCGCAAAGAAGATTCTCGAGAACGTCAACCTGTCGTTCTACCCGGATGCCAAGATCGGTATTCTCGGCCCTAACGGCGCCGGTAAGTCCACCGTTCTGCGCATTATTGCCGGTCAGGACAAGGAATTCTCCGGCGAAGCCTGGCTGGCCGAAGGTGCGACCGTTGGTTACCTCGAGCAGGAACCGCATCTGGATCCGGCCAAGAACGCATTTGAAAACGTCATGGTTGGCGTGACCGACAAGACTGCCGTTCTCGACCGCTACAACGAACTGATGATGAACTATTCCGATGAGACCGCCGATGAAGGCGCGAAGCTTCAGGACATCATCGACAGCCAGAACCTCTGGGATCTGGAACAGCAGGTCGAAATGGCCATGGAAGCCCTGCGCTGCCCGCCAAAGGATAGCGACGTAACGCTGCTGTCCGGTGGTGAGCGCCGCCGTATTGCGCTCTGCCGTCTGCTGCTGTCGCAGCCGGACCTGCTGCTGCTCGACGAACCGACCAACCACCTTGACGCCGAAACCATTGCGTGGCTGGAAAAGCACCTGCGCGATTACCCCGGCGCCGTGATGATGATTACCCACGATAGATACTTCCTGGATAACGTCACCGGCTGGATTCTCGAACTCGACCGTGGCCGCGGCATTCCTTACGAGGGCAACTACTCTGCATATCTGACCGCCAAGGCCAAGCGTATGCAGCAGGAAGCCCGCGAAGATGCAGGCCGCCAGAAGGCGATTTCGCGTGAACAGGAATGGATCGCATCCAGCCCGAAGGCACGTCAGGCCAAGTCCAAGGCGCGTATCAAGTCCTACGAGCAGCTGGTGGATGCGGCTGAAAAGCAGCGTCCCGGCGACGCGCAGATCATCATCCCGGTTTCCGAGCGTCTCGGCCAGGTGGTGATCGAGATGGAAGGCATCAAGAAGGGCTTTGAAGGCCGCACGCTGATCAACGACCTGTCGATCAAGCTGCCGCCGGGCGGTATCGTCGGCATCATCGGCCCCAACGGTGCCGGTAAGACGACGCTGTTCAAGATGATTACCGGTCAGGAAAAGCCCGATAGCGGTTCCGTTCGTATCGGTGAAACCGTGCAGCTTGGTTACGTCGACCAGAGCCGTGACGCACTTGCCGCCGACAAGACCGTCTGGGAAGAAATCTCCGGCGGTGCCGAAGTCATCAAGCTTGGCAAGTTCGACATGAACTCAAGAGCTTACTGCGGCGCCTTCAACTTCAAGGGTGGCGACCAGCAGCAGAAGGTGGGCAACCTTTCTGGTGGTCAGCGCAACCGCGTGCACTTGGCCAAGATGCTGAAGGCGGGCGGCAACGTTCTGCTCCTCGACGAACCGACCAACGACCTTGACACGGAAACGCTCGGCGCGCTGGAAACGGCACTCGAAAACTTCGCCGGCTGCGCCATCATCATCAGCCATGATAGAATGTTCCTCGACCGTCTGGCCACGCACATCCTGGCCTTCGAAGGCGACGGCCATGTGGAATGGTTCGAAGGCAACTTCGAAGACTACGAACAGGACAAGATCCGTCGCCTCGGTGCAGACGCACTGAACCCCGGCAGCCAGGCTTATAAGCGTCTGACACGTTAAATGCCGCTAAAATAAGCAATTCCTAAAAGCCGTTGCATCATTATGATGCAACGGCTTTTATTTTGTGCTTCTATACTGTTGACTATTGTCAAGAATGCTCGAATTCAGAGGCGAATACTTTTGATTTAGTCTTATTTAATAAAACTACTGTCTATTCGCTTCTGTGCATATGATCTGCGCGACGGGGTGGCATGAGGTCACGATATAGGAGCGAACCTCATGAAATTGGTCGATATTGCGATCAGCAAAAGGCTGTGGGCTGCCGTGACACTTCCCATGCTTGCAGCCGGTTATCTGTCTTATGTTCAACTTTCGGCACGCCTTGACGATTATCACAACATGAATGATGTCGTTGTCATCAGCGAGCAGTTGAAGAAACTCAGCGACATTGCGCACTCCCTTCAGGTCGAGCGCGGATTGACTGCAGGTTTTATTGGCTCGAAAGGCACAAAAAATGTTGCCGAGCTTTCCGGCGCTCGCGCGCAGACAGACGGCGCTACCGGTCAAATCGACGCGATTTCTGCATCTCTTTCCGAGGTAAACGGCGGAGTGGCGAAGACCCAATATGCTGCCGCAGAGAAAATATCAAATCGACTTTGCAGTTGCGACAGTCTGTGGACAGTCTTTCCGCGAGCGGTGGTCAGGCTTTTGGCGCCTATACTTCTGCAATCAAGGCCATCGTTTCAGTTGCATCCGATCTCGTTGACGAGGTGGGTGACCCGGACATCGCCCGTCAGATCGGGGCCTATCTGGAGTTAATGAAGGCCAAGGAGTTGGCCGGGCAGGAGCGCGGTCTCGCCAATGGCTTCATCACGGCTAAAAAGATGGATCCGGCCCGTTTTTCCGAATTTGCGGCCATGGCTGGCGGCCAACAAGCCCTGATCGATGCATTTCTACTTGCGCAGACGCCGCAGCGCAAAGCTGCGTACAGCGATATGCTGGCTGACGCCTCCAAGAATATTTCAGATTTCCGCGCGAGGATCGTGGCCAGCGGTCAGGATGCCGATCTTAGTGGTCTCGACAGTGCGGCATGGTTTGCGACCGCCACCAAGCGGATCGACCAACTGAAACAGATCGAAACGGACAATCTCACGGATATCTCCGATCTTGCAAAGGCTGGCGCCGAACAGACGTTTCAGACACTTGTCATCATCGGCTTGCTGACCCTTGCAGGGGGCATCGTGATGGTGATTTTTTCCGGCATCATGGCCATGACCGTCGTTCGTCCCATTGGCAAAATGGTGGATGCAATGGGTCGGCTTGCCAAGGGCGAGATCGACGATTCTGCGATTGCCTCCGGTCGTAAGGACGAGATCGGCGATATGGAGCAAGCCGTCGAAATTTTCCGGCAAGCTGCGATTCGCAACCGCGAACTGGAAGCAGCGGAGGCCAATAACCGCGCCCACGCCGAGCGGGAACGTTTGGAGATGCAGCGTGCGGCCGAAGCCGAAGCAGAGGCACGTCTGGTGCAGGCCACCAGCACCTTTGCCGCCAGCATGAAGCGGCTGGCAGCGGGCGATCTGCTGTGTGAACTGAACGAGCCGCTGGCCTCGCAGTTCGAAACCCTGCGTATCGACTTCAACAGTTCGGTCCGGCAGTTGCGCGAAACGCTGGCCAGCGTCGGCCAGTCGGTTTCTACGGTAACAAGTGGTTCGCAGGAAATCTCTGCCGCATCTGACGATCTGTCCAAGCGCACGGAGCAACAGGCGGCATCGCTGGAAGAAACAGCAGCGGCGCTGGAGCAGATCACCGCCAATGTGACATCCACCTCCAAGCGGTCTGCCGAAGCCCGTGGCGTTGTCCGCACCGCCCGCGAAAAGGCAAGCAGCTCCAGCGATGTGGTGCGCGATGCCGTAGCGGCCATGGAAAAAATCGAAGACTCGTCCAAGCAGATCAGCCAGATCATCGGCGTCATCGACGAGATCGCTTTCCAGACCAACCTTCTGGCACTGAATGCCGGTGTGGAAGCTGCGCGTGCCGGTGAGGCAGGCAAGGGCTTCGCCGTCGTTGCGCAGGAAGTGCGCGAACTGGCGCAGCGTTCCGCAAAGGCCGCGAAGGAGATCAAGGAACTGATCGGCAATTCCGCGGTTGCGGTGGGTGAAGGCGTGCGGCTGGTGAGTGATACGGGTGCTGGGCTCGGCGAGATTGCCGAACTGGTACAGTCGGTCAACATCCATATGGAAGCGATTGCCACGGCAGCGCAGGAGCAGTCCGTTGGATTGGCTGAGGTCAACACCGCCGTCAACCATATGGACCAAGCCACGCAGCAGAACGCAGCGATGGTCGAAGAGATGAACGCTGCCGGTGCTTCGCTCGCGCAGGAAAGCGCAAATCTGAACGGCCTTCTCTCGAACTTCCAACTGGGTCAGCAGGATGTGCGCCGTCCGGCCCAAGCACCTGTGCGTTCAGCACCGCAGTCGGCATATCGGCCTGCTCCACGCGCGGCTGCTAGTTCGGAGCGCCGCAGCATTCCGATGACGCATGGCAATGCGGCACTGGCGGTAACATCGGACTGGGAAGAGTTTTGAGGTTTACGACATGGAATTGAAGAGAGGCGGCTTTGACCGCCTCTTTTTTTGTCAATTTACAGAGACTTCAGCCGCTACTCCGCCTCCAACTGATTCCATTCCGACAGCGTCATCATCCCGGCAATCTCGGGCCGGGCCTTTCCGGGCAAGATCGCGATATATTCCAGCGAATGCCCGTCCGGGTCATCGAAATAGACATTGGCCGAGGGCATCCAGGGGAAGACGCTGGGCTCCTGGATCTCGGTGCCTGCGCCACTTCTTGGGATGATGCCTTTTGAGCGGAGGTAGGCGGGCGACGCGATGACTTGCTCGAGTGTCGTCTGGAAGGCGATGTGCAGTTTCAGTCGCAGCGGCGAGCTATGGATCGACCACAGGCCGAGCATGGACGTTTCTCGCCCGCCGACCCAGAAAAAGGCGACGTTTCGCTCCGCTATGGTGTGCGCCAATTCGAGGCCGACGACATCGCGGTAAAACTCGATGGATCGCTCGAGATTAGAGACGGTCAGGTGAGTTTCGTAAAGTCCATTTATTGGGATCATGGTCAACTCCTTGCTGTTAACGAGTGCTTCTATGGCGCTTGATTGATGAGCTGACAGGGTTCATAGGACCTCAACTATGGTTGAGGTCAAGAGGCGTGAGCGTTAAATTGGATATTCATCGGGAACTGTCTGTCGGTGAGGTGGCGAGTCGCAGCGGCGTGCCGGTTTCCACGATCCACTTCTATGAAGCCAAGGGTCTGCTGACGGCTTCACGCAATGCCGGAAACCAGCGGCGTTATCCGCGGGAGGTGTTGCGCCGGGTTGCCGTCATCAAGATTGCCCAGCAGGCGGGCATTCCACTTGCGGAAATCCGGCGTGAATTGTCGCTGCTGCCCAACGGGCGGACGCCCAATGCAGAGGACTGGAAAGGTCTCGCCGCCTCATGGCGCACAACGCTTCAACAGCGGATCGCCAGGCTTACGCAGTTGAGGGACGATCTAGAGGGCTGTATCGGGTGCGGTTGCCTTTCGGTGAAAGATTGTCCTCTGCGGAACCCCGGTGACATGCTGGGAGCGGAGGGAAAGGGCGCGGTTTTGCTGAAGTGAGATGTGATGCTAGCGGCGCCTTCACGCATTCACCAAGTCTTAATTTTCCACCGCTGTTGGATGCTCTCTTCTTGCAATTCCTCATCAATCGTATAAAGATATCTTTATATGTTGATTGGCTTGAGGTGTAGTGTTGGCGTTAGGGCTTGATAATCTGGTGGGGCTTTTGAAGGCTGCGGGCGAACCGACGCGGTTTCGTTTGCTTGCGCTGCTGGGTGCAGGCGACCTTACTGTGACGGACCTGACGGAAATTCTGGGGCAATCGCAGCCACGTATTTCGCGCCACCTGAAGCTTCTGGCCGAGGAAGACCTGATCGACCGTTATCAGGAAGGTGCGTGGGCATACTTCCGTTTGAAGCAGGATGGCAAGTCCGCTGAGCTGGTCAAACAGCTTCTTTCTGTCGCGTCACCCAATGATGCGGTGCTTTTGCGGGATTTCGAGCGCCTTTCCGCCGTGAAGCGGGTGAGAGCGGAGCGGGCGCAGGATTATTTCAGCCGCAATGCTTCCGCCTGGGACGAGCTTCGCCGTCTGCATGTCAGCGATGATGCAGTGGAAAGCGCATTGCTGAAGCTGATCGGCACGACGCCGGTGGATTCCATGCTGGACCTTGGCACCGGCACGGGCCGCATTCTCCAGCTCTTCAGCGGCATCTACCGCCGCGCAATCGGCATCGATGCCAGCCGCGATATGCTCTCCGTTGCCCGCTCCAATCTGGATAAGGCCGGTGTTGCCCACGCCTCCGTGCGGCATGGCGATATCTTGAACCTGCCGCTGGAAGGGCAGGACTTCGATCTTGTCGTGGTGCATCAGGTTCTGCACTTCCTCGATCACCCGGAAATGGCGCTTGCGGAAGCAGCGCGCATGCTGCGCCCCAATGGGCGTCTGGTGATCATCGATCTGGCGCCGCATTCGCTGGAATATCTGCGCGAAGACCATGCGCATGTGCGCCTGGGCTTTTCACATCAAACCATGGAAGAGTGGCTGAAAAAGGCTGGCCTTACACCGGAGCAGGCGTTCGATCTGCATTCCGGCAAGGCATCCGCGCAGTCTCTCGACGTAACAATCTGGGTTGCGCGCGATCCACGCCTGCTGATTGCAGGCGAGGAGCCGATCGATGCACCACTTCTTTCCGCCGGGAGGGCATGACATGACGAAGACTGAGGCAGACCGCCACGCAAACGGAAATTTCAAGCTCTCCTTGGAGTTCTTTCCGCCCAAGAACCCCGATATGGATGTGCAGCTTTGGGAGACTGTCGAGGAGCTTTCGCGCTGGAACCCGGACTTCGTTTCGGTGACCTATGGCGCAGGCGGCACCACCAAGGCTCCGACGCTTCAGGCTGTGCAGCGCATGATCTCCATCGCAGGATTGCCAACGGCATCGCACCTGACCTGCGTGGATGCCAGCAAGCAGGAAGTGCATGATGTGGTGGAGGAGTTTCGCGAGGCCGGCGTGAAGCACTTCGTGGCGCTGCGTGGCGACCCATCCACTGGCATCGGTACGGATTACAAGCCACACCCGGAAGGCTATGAGAATGCCGCGGCCTTGGTCCGTGGACTGCGCGAGATTTCCGATTTCGAGATTTCCGTGTCCGCCTATCCCGAAAAGCATCCGGAAAGTGGAAGCGATGCAATCGATATCGATATGCTGAAGCGTAAGGCTGACAATGGTGCGACGCGCGCGCTGACGCAGTTCTTCTTCGATAACGACATTTTCGAGCGTTATATGGAGCGCGTCGTTAAGGCAGGGATTACCATTCCGGTCGTGCCGGGCATCATGCCGATCCAGAATCTCACGCAGCTGAAGCGCTTTGCCGGTCGTTGCGGCACCAGCGTCCCGGCCTTTCTGGATGATCGCTTTGCCGGTTTCGATGAAGACCCTGTGGGACGCGCCAAGGTTTCGGCAGATGTCGCCGCTGAACAGATTCTCGACCTGCAACGACGCGGCGTTAACGAATTCCATCTCTACACGATGAACCGCGCACCGCTGGTGAATGCGGTGCTGGATAATGTCGGCTACCGTCCCCTCCGGAAATCAGCCGCGTAAGGCCAATTTCGAAGTCCAACGATCACAATGAAAAAAGCGCAGGTTTCGAAAAACCTGCGCTTTTTTAATGGCTTATGATGATCAACTCTTTGGGTGTGCGCGATAACCCAATATGCGTGTCAGATGAAAAGCATCACTCCGACAAACGCAAACGCCACACCGACTGCTAAGGCATTAAGAGAATTTGTAAGTCCCATGCTCTGCCTCCTTTACGTTGACAGTAATCATTATGACCGTTTTGTGTCTCTTGAAAAGCGAATTTTATGATGCGGTGCACACGAAAATGGCAATGATATCTGAGACTTTGGCGCCAATGCGTTGAAAAACAACTTATATTACAGCCTGAAAAAGTCGGTGCGAAATGCAAAAAAAGTAAACGGCCGTGGTTAATGCCACGGCCGTTTGATGTTTGCAGAGAGAATCTTCGTATGGGACGGCTTAGAGAGCGTCCAGCAACGCGCGTGTCGGCCAGCCATCGGCGGGCAGGCCGAGGCGCTGCTGTTCGCGCTGGACGGCGATGCGGGTGCCGGAGCCGAGGATGCCGTCGATCTTGCCGACATCATGCGTCTTTGCGTCGAGCTTCGTCTGGAGTTCCTTCATGGCGGCATCGTCAAGGCCGGGCTCCGGGTTGCCCTTTGCGTAGACGGGGGCGCCCATGAAGCGGGTTGCGAAATAGGCAGCCGAGGTCGTGTAAATGAAGGACTGGTTCCATTCCAGATAGATATTGAAGTTGGGGTAGGTGATGAAGGCTGGACCCTTGCGGCCCTGCGGCAGAATGAGAGCGGCGGGCAGGGCGGCGAAGTTCTTGTTGCCATCCCGTGGAGTTACGCCGAGGTTGAACCATTCGCCAGCCGTCAGCGTGCCGCCGAGACCGGATTTTTCCCATGGCAAGTTTTCCGGCACGGACACTTCCTGAATCCACGGCTCGCCCTTCTTGAAGCCGAGATGCTGGATGAACTTGGCCGCCGTCAGAATGGCATCCGGGCTGCTGGACTTGACGTTGATGTGACCATCGCCGTCACCATCCACGCCGAATGCGATGATGTCCTTCGGCAGCATCTGTACCTGACCGATTTCACCTGCCCATGCGCCGGTGTTGGTGGCCGGATCGAGATCGCCGTGCTGCACCATTTCTGTCAGCGCGATGAGCTGCGGACGGAAGAGTTCCGGGCGGCGGCAATCATGCGAGAGGGTGACGAGCGCGTTGCGGGTGTTGAAATCGCCCTGTACGGCGCCGAAATCTGTTTCCATGGCCCAGAAGGCGGCGATGACGCCAGCGGGCACGCCGAACTCATCGTCCGCGCGCTTGAAGGCGGCGGAATATTCCTGAAGCTTCTTGCGACCAAGATCGAGGCGACCCTGGCTGACGGTGCGCTGCGAGAACTCGAGGAAAGTCTGGCGGAAAACGCCCTGTGCACGGTCACGCGACAGAACCTTCTGGTCGATCTGCGCGCCAGCCAGCGCCTTGTCTACGGCGTCGGCGGGCACGCCCTTGCCGATGGCTTCGGTCTTTACGCCTTGCAGGAAGGTGTTGAGATCGCCACCGCAGGCGACCTGCTTCGGGTCATCCGGCGAGGTAACGAGCGGGACGGCCAATGCGGAGCCGCAAGACAATGTGAAAAGGCTGGCAGCAAGTGCAAAGCTGCGGGACGAGAAGCTGAACATCCGAATTCCTCAAATGAAATGGTGCCCCTGCGTTCGCCAAGATTTTGGCAGAAGCGTGGGCAAGACGTGGGAAAAGCGTAACCAGACGGTTTGTTTCCAACGCCAAGCGATTATTTCGCAGCACATCTGCCGTATCTGATGGAAAAATCAAGCCTCAATCATCAGCTTCTTGGCTTGGATGTGGAGGCTACCCATGTGCGCCAGTTCTTCTCCGACCCGGCAAAGACATTGATATCAGTCGGCGTGCTGATGCCGGGGATGACGCCGGTGCCGGTATATTGCCAGAACGACCATTGCCGGTCGTTGTAAATATCGGTCGGATGGGCGGCAACGGAGCGAACCCAGAACGGATAGGTCTTGAACTGGCCGACCAGATTGTCGCGATGGAAATCGACGCTGGTGTAGATGATCGGGCGCTTGCCGTAGTAGCTCTCGATGCGGCTGAGGAAGCGTTGCATTTCTGCGCGCACGACATCCGGCGCCGGGCGCGTCTTGCAAGTTGGGGAGGCGGGGTTCCACTCTACGTCCAGAACCGGCGGCAGCTTCATGGATTCCTTCGGCACGTTGCGAATAAACCAGTCCGCCTGCGCATCTGCCGTCGCGCAGAAATAATAGAAGTGGTAGGGCGCGTGCGGCACGCCAGCGGCGGAAGCTTCGCGCCAATATTCGTCAAAGCGTGCATCGACACGGTCCGTGCCTTCGGTGGCCTTGATGAAGGCGAAGGAAACGCCGGATTTGCGCACCGTTGCCCAATCGATATCGCCATTCCACTTGGACACGTCGATGCCATGCACCTCGTGCTTGTGCGGTGAACGGGAGCCGAAATCCTGCGGATCGTTATCCTTGAAGCGGGGCTTGGCTACAGAGGCGGTTTCCAGAAAATCGTAACTGGCGGAGGTGCAGCCGCTCAACAGGAGCATAGTCGATAATAGAGCCGGAAGTAGCCGCTGCATGATGATCCCAGTGAAACGAATGAATGCCCCGCCGGCTGCTTGGTGAGAAGCGCCGTAATCTCCTGTTTACCATAACAGGGTAAACAAGCCGTTATGGCAAGATGGGTGGCGGGAAATTCTGCCGCTCAGGGCAGCGTTGAATTAACATACGGCAGTGGGTGTGGCTTACCCCCCTCTG
>UCLB01000049.1 GCA_900473205.1 Hyphomicrobiales bacterium | reverse complement strand
CCTGTGGCGGGAATTGCTGGCGGGGGCGGGTGTTCAGCGGGCAGGATTGACGGCTTCGGGCATCTTCAAAGACCAGCAGAGCGACGCGCTGGTGCGTGGGCAGTTCTTTGCCGGGGCCATTCCAGGCTGGCAGATCGTGATCCCGGATTTCGGCATCGTATCCGGGCCGTTTCAGATTACGGCGCTGGAATATTCCGGGCGGCATGATGGCGAGGTGCAGTTCGAGATTGCGCTGGAATCGGCTGGTGCCATCAGCTTCGGAGCGCTGTGATGGGGGCCGCGAATTTCGGGCGGGCGAACCGCAGGCGCGGAGAGGTGGAGGCGGTGCTGGATGGCGAGCGGCGCATTTTATGCCTGACGCTGGGCGCGTTGGCGGAACTGGAAACCGCCTTTGCCGCCGATGACCTGACGGGCTTGGCGAGCCGCTTTGCCAGCGGACGGATGAGGGCCGCCGACATGATCCGCGTCATCGGTGCGGGGCTTCGCGGCGCTGGCAACGTGTTTTCCGATGACGATGTGGCAGCGATGAGCATCGAGGGTGGAATTGCCGGTTATGCAACGATCGTGGGAGACCTCCTGACCGCGACCTTTGCCGGAACCGGCACAGAGGGGCAGGCCACGGCTTCCCCTTGAGTGCCGCAGCGGGTTCAAGCCCTGATCATGGTGCCAAGCCCTTTCCCTGGGGGCAGGTGATCCATGCGGGCCTGAGCCTGCTGCGGCTTTCTCCAACGGTTTTCTGGGCGCTGACGCCCGTGGAGTTTTTTGCCATGACGGGTGGGATGATGCCGCAGCGTAATGGGCTGGATCGCGGTGGGCTGGAGGGGTTGATGCGGGCTTTTCCGGATAGTTGATCAGGGCTTTGCCGTCTTCTTCGGGCGGCCACCTTTCGCGCCATTGGCGCGACTGGCGGCGGCTTTGGCTGGGGAGCGGCTTTTCCCGCCACGGCTTTGCGCCTCCATGAAGGTCTTGCTGCCGAAGATNNGATGCCGCTCATCAGGCCGGTGACGGTATAATCCACGTCGAGGCTTTCCCAGTGGAGACCGGTTTCACCCAGCAATTCGACTTCGGCGAGTTGCGCCGTTGTCGCCAGCTCCAGCCCTTCCACCGCGCGGGCGGGGAACATGAAGGATGCGCCATTGGTGAAATCCACGATGACCCGTTCCGATGGGACATCGAAGCGAACCGCGTTCGGGACAGGGCGCTCTGCCCGTTCCTGTGCCCAGCGCTTTTTTGCCTGGGCAAGCTCCTGATCACTGATCTCAACCATGATATTTCCTCCAGGTATCGAGAAAGAGTTGCCGGTGTTCTTGGATCACATCCACCGCTCGTCGCACATCTCGATCTGACATGCCTCCCTGCGTGATGACGCTGAGGTTGATAATGTCGATGCGGCTTTCTCCTTCGCCATAGACATGGGCGTGAGGCGGTTCGTGATCCGCGGTGTAGATGACAAAACGCATTCCGTGTTGGCGAAGAACCGTAACCATTACATAAATAACCTAACTTCTTGGGTTTTTCAAGTGATGTAGCAATTGCTGCGTAATTCCAATCCCCTAGCTTCCCAAATTGAATCAGAAAGGCAAGGCCGATGGCGGATGAGACGAGTTTTGCTGGCCAGCGTGATGAGGCGCAGGCTTTGGCAGATGTGATGGAGGATCTGGAGCGGCGGTCGCAGCGGTTTGGGTCGGCTTTGACGTCTGCGCTGCAGGCCGCGACGACGGGTGGCAAGGGGTTGGACAGCGTGCTGCAGGGGCTGGGGACGCGGCTTTCCAATATTGCGCTGTCTGCCGGGTTGAAGCCGCTGGAGAATATGCTGTCATCGGCGGTGAACAGCCTTACCTCTGGGGCAGGATCGCTGTTTGCCTTTGCCAATGGCGGTGTGCCGGGGCGGGTGACGCCTTTTGCCGAGGGCGGGGTGGTTTCGAGCCCGACGTTTTTTCCCATGGGTGGCGATATGGGGTTGATGGGTGAGGCGGGCAGCGAGGCGATTTTGCCGCTAAAGCGCGGGGCGGATGGGTCGCTGGGCGTCGCTTCTGCCGGGGGCGGTGGAGGCACGCAGATCGTGTTTAATGTGACGGCGAGCGATGCGGCGAGCTTTCGGCGTAGCGAGGGACAAATTTCGGCGATGCTGGCGCGGAGTGTGGGGCGGGGGCAGCGGGGGCTTTAGCCATGCGTTGAGGTATTTTCGTGGTTGGCGTTGAGTTTGTGGCTTACCCCCCTCTG
>UCLB01000015.1 GCA_900473205.1 Hyphomicrobiales bacterium | reverse complement strand
GCCGAAAAAGATGCCGTGGTGGGCGTACATCAGGTGTTCAATGGCGGCATTGAGCGTCCTTCTCCGGAGCAGGCAATGTCCAGCGCTCAGGCAACCACCGCGCGCGTCGCGCGACATCTCGACGAAAGGGGTATCGGCGCCGGTTTGTGGATCCACGCACTGGAGACACCACCCGACCGGCTCTACTATCTCACGCCCGCAGACATGTCGGAATACCGCCTGACGACCAGCGTAATCCCAGTGGCTGGACCGAGCTCTGGCTGATGCTCGATCAGACATGTCCAGTCTCGGTAGCCATACTCAAAACGCCGGTTGATTGGGATAGTATGAACCATATCTTGCGCTGGTAGAGCGGAACCACAACGCTGATTACTCGCAGCTTGAACATTGGCGCCGTCGCGCTCTCGAGATCATTTCCTCCGGGCCACAGCCGAATTCAGGACGAAGCGTCTACACCGAGACCGAACGAGACCAGCGCCGCTTCACACGCACGCGTAAACCGCCTCGACGGACCTTCTTTGCCGACGGCAAGTTTGCTGACGCGCGCTCCTTCCAAAAGCATTGATAGCGTATCAGCCAAAAGTTCCGGATCGCTGACACCTGTCGAACGACAAAGATCGACAAGCCGGGAGTGCTGTTCCATCTTCAACGTTTCTATTATCGCGTGCGCCGGGTGTCCTTGCTCCTTCAGCTCGACGGCGGCATTGGCCAAGTCGCATCCATAAGGTTCGCTGGAAAGACATTGCGCGCGCGCTTTTACCCAAGCTTTAAGCTGAGCTCTCGGGTCGCCCGGGTTCTCTGTTTCGAGATATTCCCAGACTTTTTCGAGCGCCTGAGAACTGTGCTTTAGCGCTTCACAGACGAGATCGTCCTTGGAGCCGAAATGTCGATACAACGTCATCTTGTTGGTCGCGGCGGCCTCCGCGATGGCATCAACACCTATGCCGCGAATCCCATGTTCGCGAAACAACTGACAGGCCGTCGATACGATCCGGTCACGAGGTGCGATCTTCTGTTCGGCAGCATGATCAGATTTCTCGGTTTTCATTTTTATCCTGAAGCGGTGTTGACATGGGTGTGACCGGTCGGTAACTATTCGAATGTTACTTACTGGTAACACCCCAACTTAGGCCTGTCAAGCAATCGGCCGCTGCAGGAGGGGGACTGATCGAAAGGAGACTGCGATGAACCACACGACAAACGAGATGACGCTTGCTGAAATCTTCGGCGATCCGCTGATCCTTGCGGTCATGCGAGCCGATGGCGTCACTTTGAACGAATTCAAAGAGTTGATGTATTCGGCAGCTACGTCTTTGAAGACACGAGATGGCACAGCACTTGTTGGCAAGCCCAGAACAACCGCCCCTACAGCTTTGTCCAAACGGACACTCGTAACTACCATGCAGCCTTTGTTCGGGCGTTCATTTGAGGCGTGCACTGCTAGTATGTAACTTGTGGATGTTGCCGCGTCAGCGTCCCCCCGCGAGTCATAAAAATCTTTCCGGAAGCAGTAGCGGAGATGGCAATTGAAGAGCGAGCGCGCGAAGATGGACGCCGGCGAATGGTATTGCTGTATCGATCCGGAACTCGATGCGTTACGCATGGTGGCAAGGCGTGGGGTGCATGCCCACAACAGCATGCGGCCTGATGAGCGTGGTGCGATGGCAACAGAACTCCGTGCGCTTTTCGCCGCCGCTGGGGAAGCCATTATCGAGACGCCCTTTCATTGCGCATACGGTATGAATATTTCACTTGGAAGCGGCGTGTACCTCAATTCTGGCTGCGTTATCCTTGATGCCGCACCGGTATCTATTGGTGATGGCACTATGTTAGGTCCTTCCGTCCAAATCTACTGCCCGGAACATCATCGCGATATGGTACTACGAAAGGCGGGCCTCGAACGCGCGCGGCCAGTCGTCATCGGTAAGGATGTCTGGATAGGAGGGGGCGCCATTATACTTGGCGGAGTGACTGTGGGTGATGGAGCTATCATAGGTGCTGGTGCTGTGGTTAGACGCAGCATTGCAGCGGGAGCGACGGTCGTTGGCAATCCGGCACGGCCGATCAGACAAAGTTGAGCTTATATCATTGCATTTTTGGTCACTCGCGTTGCCATAGAGGCGGTTAACTCGGTTTTAGCATCGAGGGTCTCGTCGCTCATGAAGATGGCTTTAAAAGAGGTTCATGTCGGAAGATTGTTCGATTCCGCTTAAGAGTGACAGGACCAATTTAGACGCTACCGGAACGAGCACGCTCATACCCATCCATGTCGGCCTTTATTCCGGCTAATTCTTCGCAAAATCCCGAGCAGCCTGAATGAACGCACTAAAGGCAGCCGGCGGATTTTTCCTGCCGGGATAATACAGCGCTAACGGCGCCAGTGACGGCGTCCAGTCCTCTAGAACTCGCACCAGTCGCCCGGCGGCTATGTCTTCGCGCACGTCCGGCTCCATGACATATCCAAGCCCCACGCCATTCCGGGCGGCTATTCTGACGAGGCTTGACTCGTCCAGGGTTATGGAGCCCTGCACATCGATCTGGACCGCATTCCCATCTTTCTCGAATTTCCACCGAAACAAGGCGTTGTTTGGAAGGCGCGCGCGGATGCAGCGAAACCGATACAGGTCGGCTGGAACGTTAGGTTTGCCGTGAGTGCGCAGAAAATCCGGTGATGCAACAACTGCGTTACTGCGCTTCAGACCAAGTGGCACGGCGATCATGTCGCTCGGCACTAGATCAGCCGGCCTGAGGCCCAGATCAAAACCAGCTGCAACGATATCGACAAGCCTTCCCTCTGTGACTAGATCGACATGCACCTGAGGATAGCGCTGCATGAACGACAGGATGAGTGGCTCCATAACCTCCCGTGCTGCAGACGCAAATGCATTGATGCGCAATGTGCCTGTCGGAACCTCCTGAAGCGATTGAGCGGCGAGCATGGCATCGTGGATGTCTGTCATTGCCGGTCCGACCCGCTCGACAAACGTTCTTCCCGCGTCGGTCAGCGAGACGCTGCGCGTTGTGCGGTTGAACAGCCGGATACCCAGGCGCTGCTCGAGTTTTGCGATGGCATTGCTCAGCGCTGTAGTGGATATGCCCAGATCCAGCGCGGCGGCCCGGAACGACCCTAGTCGCGCAATGCTGAGAACCGCATCCAACTCAGCAAGAACAGATCGCGTCATTATCCCTCTTTTCGCAACGTCTCATCCTAATTTGTCCCGCTTATCACGTCAATCGTTTCGGCCTAGCTTATTGCCTATCGACATCCAATGGAAATCGACGCTGCAGCCAGCAAGGCTGACAACATGATTGGAGGACCAGATGACTATTACATTACCCAGGGCGATCGAAGCTTATTTCGACGCGGATCGCGAGGGAGACCCCAAGGCTGTTGCCGCCGCTTTCACCGAAAACGGCAGCGTGAAAGATAAGGGCAAAACCCATAAAGGCCGGGATGCCATTCGCACTTGGATGGCGGATGAAGGCCAGCAATACACCTACACGATCGAGCCTTTCTTGATCGGGACTGAAGACGGAAGAACCGTGGTGACGGCGCATGCCGTTGGCACATTCCCTGGCAGCCCCATTGATCTGCGCTTCTTCTTTCTCCTCACGGAAGACAAGGTTGCAGAACTGGAGATAACCGTATGACACCGTTTCTCACCCTGCAGGGGCGTCGCGCCCTGATCACCGGCGGCACATCTGGCGCCGGCGCTGCAACCGTAGCGCTCTTCAAGCAACTTGGCGCCCGTGTGCTGACCAGTGCCCGCACCAAGCCGGCAGATTTCTCCGGTGCGGCATTCGTTGAAGCAGACCTGACCGGAACGGCTGGGGTCCAAGCCGTCGTTAAAGCGGTGCATCGGGAACTCGGCGGCCTCGATATCCTTGTGAACGTACTGGGTGGTTCGTCGGCTCCTTCAGGCGGCTTTGCTGCGCTCACGGATGAGGAGTGGGATAAGGAGTTCAACCTGAACTTCTTTCCGGCGGTCAGGCTGGATCGTGCTTTGATCCCTGGCATGGTCGCTCAGGGCAGTGGCGTGGTCATCCACGTCACCTCAATCCAAAGAAACCTTCCGTTACCGGAGGCCACAACCGGTTACGCTTCAGCCAAGGCTGCGCTGAACACCTACAGCAAAAGCCTCTCCAAGGAAGTTTCTCCGAAGGGCGTAAGGGTGGTGCGGGTTTCTCCCGGCTGGATTGCAAGCTCCGGTTCCAATGGTCTGGCTCTGCGCATCGCTGAGCAAGCCGGCATCAGCTATGATGAAGCGGTGCAGGTCATCATGAACTCGCTTGGCGGCATACCGCTAGGACGACCGGCCGCGCCGGAAGAGGTTGCCGATCTGATCGCGTTCCTTGCATCGGATCGAGCAACGTCGATTACGGGCACAGAACATGTGATCGACGGCGGGACTATTCCGACCGCCTAAGCGTTGCGGCCATCGACCTGCATCGAGGTCAGGCGGGTGCGTCCCACCCGCCAATTTGGGAGTAGATCGCATCACGAAGACGCCGCACGTCTTTGTTCAAGGCGGCGAGTTCCGCTGGTGTTTGGGTGGAGGCTGCAAGCAAGGCGTCACTGAGGCAACCTGCTCGGTGTTGCAATGCACGACCCTGGTCTGTCAGCGCCACCAGTACCTGTCGTTCGTTGTTTTGGTTGCGCGTCCGACGTAAATGTCCGGCGGTTTCAAGACGCTTCAAGAGCGGGGTGAGCGTGCTGGATTCCAAGGCAAGTTGATCGGCGATGGACACCACACTTTGCTCGTCCTGAGCCCAAAGGACGTTCAGAACGAGATATTGCGGATACGTCAGTCCCAGCTCGTCGAGAAGGGGCTTGTAAGCGCGCTGAACTGCAATACCGGCAGTGTAAATCGCATAGCACAGCTGGTCGCGCAGGGGCGGGGGATCGTTATTGCGTTGGGTCATTTTGAACTCCTGTAGCCAGATCATATAATCGGACTTATCACGAAAACCAATATCGCGATAAGAAATATGTTGACGCGCCTCTTAAACCGTGTGAATTTAATGATATCGCGATAATAATTATCGCAAAAAAGGAGCAAGTTATGACACGCAAGCCAATCACCACCATGTCCGCAATCGCAGCTGCAGCGTCATTGTCGGTTGCACTTCCAGCGGCGAACGCCGCCCACGCAGTTCCTGACAATCAATCTGTCAGAAACGTCGTTCTGGTTCACGGCGCCTTTGCAGACGGTTCCGGCTGGAAAGGTGTTTACGACAATCTGACGAAACGCGGCTATCGCGTCACCATCGTGCAGAACCCGTTGACGTCGCTTGCAGACGATGTCGCGGCTACCAAACGCGCACTTGAGCGGCAGGATGGTCCGGTCATTCTCGTCGGCCATTCCTGGGGCGGAACCGTCATCACGGAAGCTGGCGTCGATCCGAAGGTTGCAGGCCTCGTCTATGTCTCCGCTCTCTCTCCTGATGCTGGCGAGACCACGGCACAGCAATATGTGGGATTCGCGCCCGCGTCCGAGTTCGTTATAGATACCACGAAGGATGGTTTCGGCTATGTCAGCCCGGAAAAGTTCAAGGCTGGTTTCGCTCATGACGTCAGCGACGCCGATGTTGCGTTCATGAGGGACGCGCAAGTTCCGATCAATATGTCGGCGTTTGGCACCAAGCTCGAAAATGCCGCCTGGCGCGCCAAGCCCAGTTGGGCCGTTATTGCCACCGAAGACAAGGCCTTCGATCAGGCCATGTTGATCCACATGGCCGAACGCATCGGCGCCAAAATCACCAAGGTGTCGGCAAGCCACGCTTTGTTCATGACGCAGCCAGCGGTTATCGCCGATACCATTGATCAGGCCGCCAAGGCCACATCAGCGAAAAAAAATTGAATGACTTTTTGTCATTGGGACGGTCAAGACCCTCCCGATGACACCGTCTCGCTATATCGCGAACTTGGAAACAGCGATGTTTCACGCCTTTAATGACGGGCGAAATGCCTCTGGGCATGGCGGCAAATCAAGCATGATCGACCATATCCGCTGTTCGGCCGTCACAAGTCGGCATCGATCCTGCAAGAACTTGATGCCCGCGCCATCCTGTTGATAGCCTCTTCAAGCAGGGCGCGGGGGCAACCGAAATTGACTCGCAGGTAGTCGGAAAACTCTGTGCCGAATTCGGAGCCAGCACTGAAGCCGACTTTGCCGTGTTTCAGGTAAAAGCTTTGTGGTTCGGTCGGGAGGTTGAGCGCCGAGCAGTCTAGCCAAGCCAAAAAAGTCGCTTCCGCTTCTATCATCCGTATCTGTGGAAAGCGTGTGGCGATCTCTTGCGAGAGGAAATCGCGGTTGGACTGGATATAGGCCAACATGTCCGTTTTCCAGACATCCGCATGGCTGTAGGCTGCCAAGGTGGCCTCTAGGCCGAGTATGTTGACGCTGTCGACCATGCCCAAGCGATACTGCACGTATTTTTCGCGCATCTCTCTGTTTTGGACAATGGCAAAGGCAGTCTTCAAGCCAGCTATATTATAGGTCTTTGCTGCTGACATCAGCGTGATCGTCCGGCTTGCGGCATCAGAGGAAAGAGAGGCGATGGGAACATGTTTCCTCCCGTCCAACAGCAGATCGCAATGAATTTCGTCGGAAATGATCAGCGTGCCATTGCTTTTGCAAAGCCCGGCAATTTCTTCGACTTCATCACCCGTGAAGGCTTTGCCAGTGGGGTTCTGCGGATTGCAAAACAAGAAGGCTTTAGACTGCTTAAGCTTGGCGGAAAAATCGTCCAGATCGATCTTGTAGCCACCATCGGTGGCGACCAACGGCGCGTCAATGCGCTTCATGTCCCAATGGCCGGGGGCATTGAGGATCGGGCGATACACCGGTGTTTGCACCAGCACACGATCGCCCGGCGAAAGCATGGCCTTCAGCGCCATGTTGAAGCCGGGCTCGACGCCCGGCAGGAAGACGATGTCTTCAGGCGTGATCGTCCAGTCATATTTGGTTTGCAGATCGGCTACGATGCAGGCGCGCAACTCGTCACGCGCAACACCGTAACCGAGACACGGATGTTCCAGACGGGATTTAATGGCATCGACAATTTCAGGGGCAGATGGAAAATCCATGTCAGCCACCCACATGGGCAGGATATCCGGTCCGTATTTGCTCCATTTGGAGCTTCCGGTGCCGCGACGCTCAACAACCTTGTCGAAATCAACCATTCTGATCAGAACCCCTTGATCATGCCGCCGTCCACCCGGATGGCCGAACCCGTTACATAGCTTGCCTGCGCGCTTGCAAGGAAGACCGCAACTGCAGCAAACTCTTCCGGCTTGCCGTAACGTCCCGCCGGGATTTCGGCACGAGAGGCTTCCTGCACGGCTTCGACCGTCTTGGCTGTCTTCTCTGCCTTGCCCGCGTCGAGTTCACGCACGCGGTCGGTATCGATCCGGCCGGGCAGGATCATGTTGACGGTGATGCCGTGACGGGCAACCTCGCCAGCCAATGTTTTCGACCAGCCGGATACCGCCGCTCGAATGCCGTTGGAAAGGGCCAGATTGGGAATGGGCTGCACGACGCCGGACGAGCCGATGGTGATGATGCGGCCCCATTTGCGCGCGATCATTCCCTCCAGCATGGCGTCGGTCACGATGAAGATGGAGGTTGCCATGCTGTCGAAGGCGCTGGCCCAGCTTTCTTTGGATTGGCCAGCGGCTGGACCGGCTTTGGGACCACCGGAATTGTTGACGAGAATATCGACGCCACCCGCTGCCGTAACAGTTGCGATCATCGCAGCGACGGAGGTCGCGTCCGAGAGATCAACTGTCAGTGGCGTGATGTTGTCGGTCTTTTCCATGGTAGCCACATTGCGGGCGGCGGCGAAGACCTTGACGCCCTCAGCGGCAAGCCCCTTGGCGATGGCTGCACCCAAGCCGCGGCTTGCGCCAAGAACGAGGGCGGTTTTGCCGGAAATCAGAAAATCCATTATTTCAAAGCCTCGAGTTTGCGGGTCTGGCGCTCGATCAGTCGTTCGACCTCAGTGATGGCCTGTGCGTTGAGCGATGCGCCCGGACGGCGCTGGGCAGCGCTGGCAATTGCGCCACGCTTGGCCAGGACGTATTTGCGAATGGCGAGGCCAAGGCCCGGCTGCTGCTCATAGCGCATCAGCGGCAGATAGGCGTCGAACAGGTCCTGTGCAGCGTCGTAGCGGCCCTCATAGCTCAGGCGGCAGACCTCCACCATCATTTCGGGATAGGCAAAGCCGGTCATTGCGCCATCGGCTCCGCGCTGCATCTCTTCCGGCAGGAATACACCGGCATTGCCGCACAGAATCGAGGTCCGGCGGCGACCCTTGGCTTCGGCATTGCGCAGATCGGTGATCTTTTGAAGTCCCGGCCAGTCCTCATGCTTGAGCATGACGATGCTGGGGTGCGCTTCGAAGATGGTGCCAAGCGTTTTTGAGGAAATCTGCACACCAGTGACCAGCGGAAAGTCCTGCAAGACGACGGGAACGTCGGTGCCTACAGTCTCGACGACGTTGCGGTAATAGCCAATGATCTGCTCGTCCGTGCGCAGGCTGGATGGCGGTGCGACCATGACACCGGCGGCACCTAAGTCCATTACGGCTTTCGTCAATTCGCCAATGGCGGCCAGACCCGGCGCCGAGACGCCAACGACCACGGGCTTATCACCTGAACGTGCGAGTGTCTGGCGGGTGATGGCGATGGACTCAGCCTGTGTCAGCTTCGGTGCTTCGCCCATCATGCCAAGGATCGTCAGGCCGTCAGCGCCCTTGTCGTAATAGAAATCCACCATGCTATCGACGCTGGCCACATCGATTGCGCCGTCATCGGTAAAGGGGGTGCAGGCAATGACGAAAACGCCCGACGTCTGGTTGTTGATCAATGGCATCTCGTTCTCCTTAAGCTTCAAACCAGCTGGATGTGCCGCGAGAGACATATTGTCCATCACCGGCTGCGTTGACGATGTCGGCGCCATCCCAAGCCAGCTTGCCGCCGACATAGGTGCGCACCACGCGAACCGCAAATTCGCGTCCGTCGAAGGGGCTCCAGCAGAGTTCATCATGGGCCTTTGACGAGTCCCAGATCTGCGGTTCGGCTTTCAGGATGGCGATGTCGGCATCGGCTCCGACGCGTAACGCACCCTTTTCGGGCCAGAGACCGAAGAACTTGGCGGGCCGTTCGCAGAGTTGCTCGACCGTCATCATCGCGGCATCGTAGCCGCGCATTTCTGCGCCGGTGTAGAAAGCGGGCAGTAGAGTTTCGAGACCCGGCACACCAGCACCCGCCTCGAAAATGGACGGCGTGAATTTATTATCGACCGGCCAGCTGGAATGGTCCGAGCTTACGAAGGCGACGCGGCCATCCGCCACGTCTTCCCAAAGTGCCTCGATCTGGCCGGGGCGGATGGGTGGGTTGACCTTCATCTTTGCGCCGAGCTTTGGCCCGTCGATTTCAGGGTCCAGCCATAGATAGTGCACGCAGAGTTCGCCCGTGGCGCGGAAGCCGTCCAGCAGGTAGTTTTCCACGATGTCGAAGCCGCGTGTCGTCGTCAGGTGGACGATGTGCGCATGGGCGCCTGCGGCGGCGCCCAGCTCCAGAAACTGTGCTGTTGCGGCCATTTCCGCCGCTGGTGGCCTGCTTTCGGAATGTGCCTCGATGCCATCGCGACCGGCGGCCTTGGCGGCGGCGATGTGAGCGCGCACGATTTCCTGATCTTCATTGTGCACGCCAAGCGGAATATCGGTATCGGCAAGGGCTGAGAAGATTTCCAGCGTCTGGTTGGAGGAGATGCGCGGAAAGCGCGTGGGGCTGCTTTCGAAGGTCGAAATCTTGAACGCCACCACGCCCGCGGCAATCAGTCCCTCGATTTCTTCGGTAGACTGGTTGGGCGTCACAGTTGCGTAAAGCGCCACGTTGGAATGAGCATGCGTATTGATTGCGTCGATCTTCGCATTCAGTCTTGCGACCGAATTCAGCGGATCGGGATTGTCATAGGGCATATCCACGATGGTGGTGATGCCGCCAGCCACTGCCGAGCGGGTGGTCGATGCGATGCCGGGAAGGCCGCCATAGCTGCAGGCATGGGTCTGGCCATCTATGACGCCGGGAATGATCAGGTCGTCGCCCGCGTCGAACCGCTCGGCTGAGTCTGGAATATCACCGCTGCCGATGGCGGCAATCTTTCCGCCCTTGATGGCAATCCAGCCGTTTTCCAGCGGACCATCCGGCAGAACCACGGTGCCGGTTATCACGATATCATAGCTCATGATGCATGCCTTCCATATTGCAGGTCCAGTGTTGTACATGCCAGCGCCACACCGGCCTGAACCGGATCGATGACGGGGAGCCCGAGGGTTTCTTCGAGCGCGCGGCGGTATCCGCCAAGGCCCGCACAGCCGAGAATGATCACATCTGCACCATCCTCATCCCGCAGCACCTTCGCCATGCGCGAGACGATTTCCACGACGTTTCCTGCCATCAACTCCACCACGGTCTTGTCGATGGAGCGATCGCCGGCAAGGCGACCGTCGAAGCCGAGATGTTTCAGATAGCGCAGGTGCCGGTCAATCGAGGATTGGCCGAGCGAGATGATGCCGAAGCGCTCGCCAAGGCCAAGGGCTGCCAGATAGGCCGCCTCGGCAATACCGACCACGGGTTTCGTCGTCGCTTTTCTGACCGTTGCAATGCCGGGGTCCGAGAAGCAGGCGAGCACGAAGGCATCGGCTGAGGCCTCGTTTACCGCTTCGACAATGTTGGGGATGACTTCACCGACATGCGCGTCCGTCTCGATACCGGGCGGAGACTTGGCGAGTTCCGTACACCGGATGCTGTGGCGGGTGGCATCGCGGACGAGACCGAGGCAGGCCTCCATGGAACGCGTTACAGAGACGGAACTGTTGGGATTGATGACCAGAATTTCTGACAAGACGATACCTGCGGCGTGGACGGATGCGAGGATTGAATCTGTTAAATATATTACGTAGTATATCAGTACATCGTCGGTTGTCAAAGTTCTGTTGGTGATAAGACCATCGCGCAATCGGTGCATAGCAATGCACGGATGACTGACCTATGTTGGCGCTGCGGGCATAAACGCATGGCGTAGACGCAAAACTGGAGATTGGCTTTGAACAAAGCGGATGTGTCGGGGGAGAAGCGCAGCAAGTCTCTGACCGAGAAGGCTTACGCCATCTTGCGGGAGCGCATCATCACCGGAGA
This sequence comes from Hyphomicrobiales bacterium, assembly GCA_900473205.1. Classification (GTDB taxonomy): domain Bacteria; phylum Pseudomonadota; class Alphaproteobacteria; order Rhizobiales; family Rhizobiaceae; genus Agrobacterium. The sequence continues at coordinate 38,651 of UCLB01000015.1, read as the reverse complement.
ACTGGCGCCGGGCATGGATGTTTCCGAGCCAGAGCTTGCCGAGCAGCTTTCCGTGAGCAAGACGCCGGTGCGCGAAGCGCTGGCACGGCTTTGCGTCGAGGGTTTCATGGAAGCCTATCCGCGCCGGGGTTACCGCGTCACGCCTGTCACCGTGAAAGACATGAACGACCTTTTCGCCATTCGCGGCATGCTGGAAGGGACGGCAGCGGCGCTTGCCGCCAAGAATCTTTCCAATGAAGACCTTGATGCGCTCGATCAACTGGCGGATGTCAGCTACGTGATCGGCGAGGAGATCAGCACGAAAACCTTCGTGGATTCCAATCAGGAATTCCATTCTGCCATTGCCCGTGGCTCCCGCAATCCTCGCCTCTATGCGCTGGTGATGAGTCATCTGGAGGAGTGTGCGCGGCTTTTCTACATGGGCGCGCGCGTTCGCGACATCAATCCGGAAACCAATGTCGATCATCATCGCATCGTGGCGGCCTTGCGCAAGCGTGATTCCGATCTGGCGCGGCAGGTTATCGTGGAGCACAACGAGAATACCCGCAGCGGCATCCTCGGTGCACTGATCGCGACCGGGCAGGGCGGATTGACGCTCTAAGTCTCCGCTCTTACTCAAATCCTGGCGCATGCCGAAACCTCTCAGGCAACCTTGACCATATGGCCGGGCGCTGGCTCTGCATAGCGTGCCGCCACCGGCACGTAATCCACCGAACGCACAGCGCTGCCGATCTCCCCGCCCTCGGCCACTTTCCGCAGATGGCGTCGTGCGGGATCGGCAATCGGAACGGCGCTAAGCAACCTCTTGGTATAGGCATGCTGCGGATTGCCGAATATCTGCGCGCGGGTGCCGATCTCGACAATCTCACCCAGATACATGACTGCAACCCGATGGCTGACGCGCTCAACCACCGCCATATCGTGGCTGATGAAGAGGTAGGCGATTTTCAACTGCTCTTGCAGTTCCATCATCAGGTTGACGACCTGCGCTTTGATCGAAACATCGAGCGCGGACACGGCTTCATCGGCAACGATGAGGCCGGGATTGAGCGTCAGTGCGCGGGCGATGCTGATACGTTGACGCTGGCCGCCTGAGAATTCGTGTGGAAAACGCTTTGCCATATCCGCCTGCAAGCCCACGCGGATCAGCAGGTCCGTGGCTCTGTCGCGGGCGTCTTTTGCGGAGGCTAGGCCATGCGACACCAGCGGCTCCATGATGGCTTCCCCCACGCGCATGCGCGGATTGAGGCTGGAGAAGGGGTCCTGAAAGATCATCTGCATATGCTGGCGTTGCTTCGAAAGCGCCGCGGGCGCGAGAGAGCGGACATCCTGTCCATTGATGCGGATGGAGCCGCTGACCGGCTCAATCAGACGCAGCACAGACCGTCCGGTGGTGGACTTGCCACAACCAGATTCGCCGACGAGCGCCAGCGTTTCACCCTCATGCAGATCAAACGAGATATTTTCGACGGCGTGAACGCGCCCGCTAACACGTCCGAGAATGCCGGATTTGATATCGAACCGGGTGATAAGATTGCGCACTTCTAGGATCGGGGGCTTGTTTGCGGGTATCGTTCCCGCGATCTCGCGCTCGGCTGAGGAAACACCTGTATCCGTATCGGTCAGCGGAAATGTTGCTGGATAGTCGTGGCCTTCCATCGAACCCAGCCTTGGCACGGCAGAGAGCAGAGCCTTGGTATAGACGTTGGCGGGTTGGGCAAAAATCTGTTCTGTTTTGCCGGTTTCGAGCGCCCGGGAGCGGAACATGACCACGGTCCGGTCAGCAATCTCGGCCACCACACCCATATCATGGGTGATGAAGAGGACGGCCATGTTCTCCTCGTCCTGCAAGGATTTGGTCAGCTGCAGGATTTCGGCCTGTACGGTGACGTCGAGAGCCGTCGTCGGCTCATCGGCGATCAGCAGTTTCGGACGACAGGCGAGCGCCATGGCAATCATGATGCGCTGGAGCATGCCGCCGGACAGCTGGTGCGGATATTCATCGAAACGGCTGGATGCGGCGGGTATGCGCACACGCTCGAGAAGCCGCACCGTCTCCGCACGCGCCTCGGCCTTGGAGTTGCCGCGATGCCGGATGATCGATTCGGCAATCTGGCGGCCTACCGACAGAACCGGATTGAGCGACGTCATCGGTTCCTGGAAAATCATGGCAATGTCATTGCCGCGAATGTCCTGCATCTGCCGCTCCGGCAGCGACAGCAGGTCGGTGTCGCCAAGCCTGACGGTGCCGGTTACGCGAGATGTTCGCTCCGGCAACAATCGCATGATCGACATGGCCGTGACGCTTTTGCCGGAGCCGGATTCGCCGACAATCGCCACCGTTTCTCCGGCATCGATGCTGAAACTCACATCGTTGACCACGGAGTTCCATATGCCGTTGCGGCGAAATGCGGTTGTCAGATTTTCGACCGAAAGAACTGTCAAATTTCGATACTCCGGCTCTTGAGAACCGCATTGCAGCCTGCGAACAGGTGAATGTCAATAAAAATATCTCGTAGAATATTACGTGAGATATTTATTGCTTGTCATCATTTCCGAGATGGATGATTTTACCATGATAAGAGAGGAACACCTCTTCCCGCCCGTATATCCGGAGATCACCATGACTGACACGACGCGCATCTCGGTTCTTTTGACGCCAGCTCAGTTGCAAGACATGCTGTCCTCTGGAGCGGATGTCACGGTCATCGCCGTGCACTCCATCAATCCTTACACCGGCCAGAACTCGTTCAAGGGGCAGCGGATCAAAGGCGCGATAGATACGCAAGCCTATACCGATTTTCAGTCCTCTGCGAGCGTCGAAGGCGGGCAGAGACCTTTGCCAGATATTGCTGAGCTGCAAGCCAAGGCACGCAGCTGGGGTCTGCGGGCTGACAGTACAATTGTTATCTATGATGCTGACCGCAGCATGACGGCGGCGCGTGCGTGGTGGGTCTTGCGGTGGGCAGGCCTGCCGGATGTGCGGGTGCTGGATGGCGGTTTTCCAGCGTGGATCGCTGCGGATATGCCGGTGACGGACGAGATCACGAAGCCGGTGCCGAGCGACATCGTTCTGTCGCCGGGACATATGGCTGAGCTTGGGGCTGACGATGCGCTGAAGCTGGCGACTGATGGCGTTCTTCTCGATGCGCGCATCCGGCCCAATTACATCGGCGGGAAGGTCGGGCCCGGCCAGCCGCCACGCGGGCATATTCCCCATGCATTGAGCGCGCCAGCGCCAGACAATGTGACGGACTACGGAAATTTCACCGATGGCGATACCCTGCGCGAAATGTATCGGGTGCTGGGTGCCGATGGCAAGAAGCCGGTCGGTGTCTATTGCGGGGCGGGAATGTCTGCGGCACATACGGTTCTGGCACTTGCCTCCATCGGCATCGATGCGGCCATGTATCCCGGGTCTTGGTCTGCCTGGGTCAACGATCCTAAGCGTCCTGTCGTCACCGGTGCCGATCCGGTCTGAGCAGATTTGACGCTCAGATTTTGCTCAAATCCCTCTGAAGACAATATAATATTTTCTCTTTTGCACAATGAATAAGCAATATTAGCTATTTGTTCAAATTGCTTGCAGATCACCTTTACAGTCTAAAAAGCGATGATATATTTCGTGGAATATCACAGGCGCGAGCCGCGATTATACTGATAGCATGAAGCCGAGCTGAGGCTGCCCAATGCCTCGATCAGACCGCGAAAGGGTCGTGCCCATGAAACTCTTTAAAGGACTAGCCGCCGCAGCCTTTGTGGCTGTTCCGCTGTTTGCAGGCGCGGCCAACGCGCAGAGTGATGACCAGTTGAAGACGCTCGTCATTGCCGTTCCATCCGATCCCGTCAGCCTGGAGCCCGGCACCAACAAGGCCGAGCCTATTGGCAGCGAGATCATTCTCAATGTTTTCGATACGCTGGTTGCCTGGACCGAGCCGGACTTCAAGGAACTCGAAGGCAGACTGGCGTCCAGCTGGACTGTCTCTGCCGACGGCAAGGAGTTCGACTTCAAGATCCGCGAAGGCGTTAAGTTTCAGGACGGCACGCCTTTCGATGCGGCTGCAGTTAAATTCTCGCTGGAGCGCACCAAGGCCACCAATTCCTATGTCAAGGCAACCTTCGGCCTGATCAAGGACATCGCGGTGGTCTCGCCCACGGAAGTCAAGATCAGCCTCACAGAGCCTTATCCGGCCTTCCTTTCCATTCTGGCGCAACCGCAGTCGGCCATCGTCAGCCCTGCTGCCGTCGAGACGTTCGGTGACAAATTTGCTGCCAATCCGGTCGGCACCGGCCCCTTCGCTTTCAAGAGCGCGCAGGCCGATACCAATGTGGTTCTCGAAGCCAATCCGGATTATTTCCGTGGCGCGCCGAAGCTTTCGCGCATCATCTACCGCGTCATCCCGGAAGCCTCGACACGTCGTCTCGAGCTTGAAAGCGGTGGCGTCGATATCGTGCAGCAGCAGGGCCAGCTTTCCGCCATTGCGGCTGAAGACATCGCTGCACTCAAGTCCAATGCCGATGTGAAGATTCTCGAGGCGCCCAGCCAGATCATTCGCCAACTGGAATTCAACAACAGCAAAAAAGACGGCCCGTTTGCGGATATCCGTGTGCGTCAGGCCGTTGCCCATGCCATTGACTATGATGGGTTGCTGGAAGGTGTTTTCGGCGGAACTGCTGAGCGCGTCTATGGTCCGCTGACCACAAATAGCTGGGCGTTCGATCCGAAGATCAAGGATCTGGCGCCGAACTATGATCCTGAAACATCGAAGAAGCTGCTTGCGGACGCCAAAGTCGATCCCTCCACGATCCAGCTGAAGCTCTACAGCTTCCAGGGTCCCCTTTGGGCCGCCGTCGCCACCTATGTGCAAGCCAATCTGGCCGATATTGGCATCAACGCTACCATCGAACAGACCGAGTTCCCGGCCTATCGCGCCCTTCAGACCGCTGGCCAGTTCGATGCAGCACTTGACGGTCGCCAGCCCTGGTACAACGATCCGGATGCGCATATCACCATCGGCTATCTGTCGTCGCTCGCCAACTCCGCCATGACGTTCCGCATGCCGGAAGACAAGACGCTGGACGATCTGATCCTCAAGGCGCAGCAGACTGTGGATGTGCCGGCCCGCACGGCGCTGTATCATCAGGTGCAGGAAGAAATAGTCAATCGCGTTCCCGGCGTTTATCTCTTCAGCCCCAAGCTGATCGTCTTCCAGCGCGCCAATGTCGAAGGCCTCGTCGTCAACAGCGCGCCGCCACTCAATGAATATTGGGGTGTTTCCAAGAAGTAAGTCCTTCCGGGCGCGCATCCAGCGCGCCCGCTGATCCGATCTGCAGCGGGAAACCGGTGCAGATCATTTTTCGATGATGTGAGTAGGCAGGGAATGGCCAGTTTTATTCTACGCCGGTTGATCGCCTTGATACCCGTCATGTGTATCGTGCTGGTCATCGTGTTTTCGCTGGTGCGGTTCATTCCCGGCGATCCAGCAGTGACCTTGCTCGGCCCCGGCGCGACGCAAGAGCAAATCGATGCGCTCCGCGCACAATTGGATCTGGATCAGGCGTTTCCCGTCCAGTTTTTCAACTACGTCACCGGTCTGTTGCAGGGCGATTTCGGCGTATCCTTGAAAACCGGCCAGCCGGTCGCGCATGAAATTCTCACACGCCTGCCTGCCACAATCGAGCTTTCGGTTCTGGCCGTCATCGTCGCGATCATCATCGGCATTCCCATCGGCGTTTTATCCGCCACGCGCCCGAATTCGACATTCGACCACATCACCCGCGTCGTTTCGCTGCTGGGCGTTTCGATGCCTGCCTTTCTTCTGGCGCTGATCCTGCAACTTGTGTTCGCCACCTATCTCGGCTGGTTGCCGGTCTCTGGCCGCATGAGCTCCTTCATCATCGCCGAACCGGTGACGGGATTTGCCATTCTGGATGGCATCATCACCGGCAATTGGGCCGCGGCCTGGAGTGCGCTGCAACACCTGATCCTTCCCACCGCCGTACTGGCCGCCTTTCTTGGGGCGACGCTTGGTCGCTTCGTGCGCAACACCATGTTAGAGGTGATGGGCGAGGATTTCATTCGCACGGCCAAGGCCAAGGGCTTGCGCAGGGCCGATGTCATTCTCGGCCACGGATTGCGCAATTCCCTGCTGCCAGCCATCACCGTCGTCGGTCTGAAATTTGCGGAAATGCTGGGTGGCGCGATCCTGACCGAAACCATTTTCGCATGGCCAGGCATTGGCCGTTACATGTTTGAGGCGATCAAGAACCGGGATTATCCCGTCATCCAGGGCACGACTTTGGTGTTTGCGCTGCTGTTCGTCTTCACCTCCATCGTGGTCGATGTTCTCTACGGCGTTCTGGACCCGCGTGTCCGCAAGAAGATGAAGTGAACCGGATGTCAGAGTTTTTCAACTTCCTGCGCAAAAATACGCTGGCTCTAGCCGGCAGCATCATTCTGCTGATGCTGGTCTGCGTCATCGTCTTCGGGCCGATGATTTCGCCCTATTCGCCAACCAAGCTGGATGTGCTGCACAAGCTGGCCGCGCCTAGCTTCGAGCATTGGCTGGGCACGGATGCCTTCGGGCGCGATATCTTCACCCGCATCATGTATGGCGGTCGCGCCACGCTGGCGATTGGCGTGGGCGTCGTGGCCATAGCCTTTGTCGTCGGCGTGACCATTGGCATGCTGGCGGGTTTTCTCGGTGGCTGGTTCGACAGTATCGTCATGCGCATTGTGGATGCCATTCTGGCGTTTCCTGCGCTCGTGCTGGCCATCGCGCTGGCGGCCGCCTTCGGCCCCAGCCTTGAGAATGCGATGCTGGCCGTTGCCATAACGCTTGCCCCGCAATTTGCCCGCGTCGCCCGCAGTCAGGCGCTCAGCATTTCCGTCAAGCCCTATGTCGAGGCTGCGATTTCACTTGGGCTACCGACACCGCGCATTCTCTTCCGCTATGTTTTCGTCAACGGACTTGGGCCGCTGCTGGTGCAATCCACGCTGGCCCTTGGCAGTGCCATTCTGCAAACCGCAAGTCTCGGTTTTCTAGGCCTTGGCGCGCAGCCGCCGATGGCAGAGTGGGGTGCCGATGTTTCCGCCAATCTGCAATTTGTCCGCAGCGCCGCCTGGGTGGCACTTGCCCCCGGCATGGCGATCCTGCTTGCGGTGCTCTCTTTCAACCTGATCGGCGATTCCCTTGCCGACTGGTTCAACCCGCGCCGTCGCAACGAACTCGATTGAGACCAGCCATGTCCACTTTGACCATAGCCCTCGAAAAAGTCGATTTCCTGCCGCCAACGCGGGTGACTGACGATACCAGTGTTCTGACGCTGAAAAATCTGGTGTTCGAACCGCTGCTGAAATGGAATGACGGGCAGGTGCTGCCAGCTCTGTTTTCCCATTGGACGCACAGCCCGGATGGACGGGAATGGCGCTTTGTTATCCGCAAAGACGCTGTTTTCCATGACGGCAAGCCCTGTGTCGCTTCCGATATCACGGACTTCATCGACGGCATTCTGGAGGCCGTGGATACGTTTGGCATGAAGTGGTCCTATGCGCGTTATCTCGCGGATGCCGAAATCATGGCGGATGGTGACGGGGCAATCGTGGTGCGCAACCCGCATCCCATCGCCGATATTCTTGATATCTTCTCGGAGTTTTACATTTGCCGCTTCGCCCCTGACGGCACACCCATTCTGGGCACAGGGCCGTTCCACGTTCTGAATTTCGAACCCAAGGTCCGTGCCGAACTGGAGCGGGTCTCTGGTAACACGGAGCCGAAGCGCATCATCGCGCTTTGCGAACCGTCCGCCGACGAACGCTACGCTCGGCTGAAATCCGGTGATGTCGATGCCGCGCTCAATCTCGAGCGTGTCGAGGGCAAGCTGGAGTTCGATGACGCTTTTCACTGGGGCAAGGCTGTCAACACGCTGTCGGTCATGTATTACCTCAATTGCAGCGAGGGCATCTTCCGGTCTCCCCAAGCACGGCTTGCCGCCAATCACGCAGTGGATACGGCGGCTATATGCCGCGAGATATTCGGCGATCTTGCCGTGCCGTCCTCCAGCATCGTCAGTCCCTTTCATCTCGGTATGAAAACAGCCGGGCTTTCACCCATAGCTTACGATCCCGACCGCGCACGTACCCTGCTGGCCGAGGTGGAGGGAGACCGCAGGACCACGCTGCGCACGCCCACCTTCATGCCGGAGCGTGCGCCGGAGATCAGCCGGTTCGTGGCTGAAGCGCTTGAGGCAGTAGGCTTCGAGGTAGAGATCGAAATCGAAACCGACCGGCCGGAATATGCCCGCCAGATTGGCGCTAAGAAGATGGGAGATCTGGCGATCTTCGATTCATCGCCGCACAGCACATACCGCATTCTCAACGACAAGATATCGAGCGTCACTAAAGCGGTCTGGTGGCAGGGTTACGACAATCCTGAAGCGGAACGGCTGATCGCGGCTGCCAATGCGGCGGTGGAGCCGGATGCGCGTGATCGTGCCTATGCCGCCTGCCTGACCTATCTCAATGCCAACCCGCCCTGGCTTTATTTGGTGCATCCGGTCGATGTTTTCGCGGCACGCAAGGAAATCGCCGGGCTTTCGATCGATCACAAGGGCACGCTGACGATCGCCTGAACACGAGGATACACGGAAATGAAAAAAGACTATTCGATCACCTTCTTCTACTACGACGATATTCATGCGGTCGTGCCGTTTTACGAAGAGGTTCTCGGCTTCGAACTTGTGCTCGATCAGAAAATGGCCCGCATCTACCGCATTGCTGAAAACTGCTATTTCGGCATTGTCGATGGCAATCGCGGTCATCTGAAACATCAGGAAAAGAGCGCCGTGCTGCTGACCATCGTGTCTCAGGATGTGGAAGGCTGGCACAAGCGGTTGAAGGATGCAGGCGTTGCCAGTCAGTCAGAGATGCTGCGTGGAACGTTCTGCGAGCATTTCTTCTTTGAAGATCCCGCCGGTTATGCCATCGAGATCCAGAGATTTCATAACCCAGATGTGGCAAAGCTCTTTCCATGAATAATGACGATATAGACGCGGTGGACAGCCTGATTTCGCAGGCAAACCAGTTCGGCGCCGCGCAGCTTTTTGCACTGCCGGATGCCTCGATCGTTGATCTGGTGACGGGTTATATTCCGCTGCTCGTCAACTTCACCTTCGAGGACAAGGCGGCCAAGGGCCTGCGCAAGCTGACCGAGCAGGAAGAGCCGGAACCCGCCGTCTATTTCTCGGCGCTGGAAATGGTGCGCGATCATCCAGCCGTCGTGCTGACCGGAGAGACCGGCAGCGGCAAGACCACGTTTGCGAAGCATCTGGCGTTCTCACTGGCGCAAGGTGGCGTTGCGCCGCGCGCCATTCCGCGCAACGATCTCGGTGCAGTGCATGATGAGCACTGGACGCTGGAGGGTGTTGTGCCGCTCTATCTCACTGTGAAGCCTTCGAAAAGTTTCGAGGAACTGCTCGCATCTTCCACGGATGTTTCGCTCCATGCAGACAGTGGGATGTTACTGATGCTGGATGGCATTGAGGCGGCTGGTGACGCTGGGCGCCAGCTGCTTGCCGATGCGCTGGCGTTCCAGAGCCGCCATCCGGCTGTGAAGCTGCTTGCACTCGGAGAGGTCTCTACCGTCAAGAGCTGGGCGCTTCCCGCGGGCTATGTGCGCTATGATCTGCTGCCGCTTCTGAAAAGCCAACGTCGGGAAACGGCTGCGCGACTGGCTGGCCTCGATCTCCACGCGACAGGGATTGCTCTTGGCAATGCCGCGGCCAATCCCGCGCAGTTCGTCATGGCCATGCATGGCAGCGATGCAGGTGATAGCGCCGAGGCCATCACCGACAGCTGGCTTGCAAAGATTTCCGGTGATGCCCAGACGAGCGAACTCTTTTACGGCCTGGCCTTCGATGCGCTGACAGCCGAGGTGGATGACCCCACCATCATGCCCATAACGCGCGTGCGGCAATTGCTGGCAGCGGTGCATCTGGCATCCAAGCCCGCTGATCTGGCCGTTGAGCACTTTCGCAAGAAGCCGGACCTTTGGGCGCCGGTCATGACGAGCCTTGCGGCGCGTCTTTCCGGCACAAGTGCTGCCAGCGCCTTGGTTGAAACACTGATAGATGGCGAAGGTGACGCGGTTCTGCGGGGCGCGTTGCTGGCGGCGGATATGGTGACGGAGGCAGGACCGCTGCGTGACCGCATTGCTGAACATTTGCTGACAATCGTCAGCCACGGCGCGCTGTCTGCACCGGAACGAGAGACTGCGGGCCGCAGGCTCTCTCTCTGGGGTGATCCGCGTGAACTCGATGCATTGGCAGACGTTGCAGGTGGACACTTCACCTTCGGCTCTAACAGCCATCCCAATTCTGCACCGCCTCATCCAGTCACCGTCGACGCCTTTCGTATCGGCGTCTACCCGGTGACAAATGGGGCCTATGGCGCGTTCGTACGCGACACCGACCGACTATGGCGCAGCCCGGATGGGTTTTCGGATGACCGACGCAATGCTCCTGCGACTGACCTCACATGGCACGACGCACGGGCCTATTGTGACTGGTTGACGCATCGTTGGCGTGCGCAGGCGCGTATTTCGGCAGAAGAATTCGTGCGACTACCCACGGAACCGGAATGGGAGCGTGCCGCGCGCGGCGATCAACCGGATAATGGTGCGGATGTCCTCAGCTATCCCTGGGGACGTGCGTGGATAGACGACGCGGCGAATTCAGAGGAAGCCGGGTTCAACACCACCTGCACCGTCGGCTTGTTTCCGAAAGGGCGTTCTCCCCACGGCTGCTACGATATGGTCGGTCAGGTCTGGGAGTGGTGCACCACGCTGTGGGGCGACGACATGGCGACGCCCGACTTCAAATATCCCTATTCGGAAGATGGACGCGAAGAACGCGATGCTGCACCGTCAATCCGGCGCGTGCTACGCGGCGGCTGTTTTTCCAGCGGCAAACTGAAAGCCTGCTGCACATACCGGGGAAGCCTCGAACCGGATGGCTTCTGGCGCGGCAATGGATTTCGGATCGTGGTTTCGCGGTAGTATTGTGTCTGCATTCAACGGTCATCTGGCTACGACCTACTTCAACAAAGCCCTCAGCCGCGGCGTTGCAAAGTCCAGAAAGGTCCTGAGTTTCAGCGGCATCAGGCCCTCCGATAGATGGACGAGGTGAACCGGAGAGGCCTCTCGTTCAAAATCCTCCAGCAACGGCACCAGCAAGCCGGCATCGACTGCGCTCTTCGCCTGATAGGCCATGACGCGCGTCATCCCGAGACCGGCTGCTGCTGCGTCAACTGCTGCTTCCGCGGTGTTGACGGAAAGGCGTGTGCGGATCGGCACCGCGATATCTTTTGCGCCGTCATGAAACGTCCAGAACCGTGTCGAAAGCAAGCCTTCGAACGCGATGCAATCGTGGTCTTTGAGTTCGTCAGGATGTGATGGACGGGAGTGCCGCTTCAGATAGTCGGGATTGGCGTAGATCGTTGTGCGGATGGAGCCCAGGCGGATTGCGATCAGGTTACTGTCGGAAAGCTGGCTGATGCGCAGGGCGACATCGATGTGTTCGTCCGCAAGACTGATCGTCCGGTCGCTCATCGTCAGGTGAATGTTGATGTCCGGAAACGCTTTCAGGAAGTCCGTAATGACTGGCAGCACATGCAGGCGACCGAAGACAATCGGCGCCGTCATTGTCAGGTCTCCCTTTGGCGCGGCGTATTCTCCGGTGGCGCGGCGTTCGGCTTCTTCTACCCGCTCAAGAATTTCGCGCGCCGCAGCGACATAATTCTCCCCGGCTTCGGTGAGCAGAATACGGCGGCTGGTGCGGGTGAGCAGGCGAACGCCGAGATGAGCCTCCAGCTCGGCGACCTTGCGGCTGACCGTCGGCAGCGGTGAGTGCAGGGCGCGAGACGCGGCGGAAAGGCTACCATGTTCCACCACGGACAAGAGAACTGCCATGGCATCAAGACGATCCATACTTTCCTTCCACAAAACGAGAGGATGATTTCAGAATTAACGCTCTACTACAAAAATATGGATACGGCTAGGTTTCTCTCGTTGCCGGATGACGGTGTCCGGCCCTCAAGGGAGCCAGTCATGAAACTCTACTACTTTCCACTTTCGGGCCATGCGCATCGCGCTCGCCTCTTTTTGTCCCTCCTCAACGTGAAAGCCGAGATCATCGACCTCGATCTGGCGAACGGCGAGCACAAAAGGCCAGAATTCCTGAAGCTCAACCCGTTCGGTCAGGTGCCGGTGCTGGAAGATGGGGACGTCGTCGTCAACGATTCCAACGCAATCCTCGTTTATGTCGCCACGAAACTTGGCCGCAAGGACTGGCTACCCGACGATCTCGCGTCTGTCGCTAAGATACAGAAGTGGCTTTCCGTCGCCGCCGGAGAAATTGCCTATGGCCCGGCTGCGGCCCGACTGATCACGGTCTTCGGAGCAGACTTCCGGGCCGATGAGGTGATTGCCCGCGCCCACCGAATTCTCGGCCTCATCAATGCCGAACTCGAAAATCACCCCTTCATCATCGGCAATAAGCCGACCATCGCAGATGTCGGCCTCTACAGCTACATCGCTGGCGCACCAGAGGGCAATGTCGATCTGACGCAACATCCGGAGGTCCGTCACTGGTTGGCGCGGATCGAAGCTTTGCCTGGTTTTGTTGCTCTTCCGAAAACGGCAGTCGGCCTCGCAGCCTGACACGGTCTTGGGGCCGGGCCTTTGTTCCCTATAGGAGGTTCCAATGCCTGCTGAAACACTCTCACCATCGTCCCCCTGGCATGCGGGCGAACTGCAATTACAGCGGCACGCTGGCGTGATGGAGCAGATGGACCCGGTGGGGCGCAAGGTCTTGCGCAGCTTCCTGCTTGATCAGCATCGGGAGTTCTACCCGCTGCTGCCGTTCATCGTCATCGGCTCTGTCGATGGCGATGGCACGCCGTGGGCGACGATCCGCAGCGGACAGCCCGGCTTTTTGCATTCGCCCGATCCCCATACACTCGATGTCGAAGCCGTCAGCGATCCCGACGATCCTGCCGAAGCCGGTATGAACGACGGCGACCCGATCGGTCTGGTCGGCGTCGATCTTATCACGCGCCGACGGAACAGGATGAACGGTACTGTTATCCGGGATAGCAATGACTGCTTTTCCGTCGCCGTCGCACAGAGCTTCGGCAACTGTCCGCGCTACATTCAGAACCGGCAATTCACCTTCGTGCGCGATCCGGCATCGCAGCAGCCTTCCGAAGTGATTGTTTCAGATCGGCCCGGCGCACATGAGCGGGGCATCATCGAATCTGCCGACAGTTTCTTTGTCGCGTCCTATGTGGACCGCGACGGTGAAGGTCGGCAGGTGGATGTCTCCCATCGAGGCGGTCGGCCCGGTTTCGTTCGCGTCGATGCCGATGGCGGCCTGACGGTGCCGGATTTCAATGGAAACCTGTTCTTCAACACGCTTGGCAATTTTGTCGTCAATCCGCGCGCCGGACTTCTGTTCGTTGATCATGAGACGGGTGATATGCTGCAGATTGCCGGTAGCGTCGAGGTGATCCTGGATTCACCCGAGATCGCGGCCTTCGAGGGCGCCGAGCGTCTCTGGCGCGTCATGCCAGAGAAGGTGGTGCTGCGCAGGGATGCACTGCCACTCAGATGGCGTTTTCTCGAAGGCGGCATCTCACCGAGCAGCCTGATGACTGGAAACTGGCAGGAAGCCGCAAGCCGCCTTCAGGTCGCGGCCAAGGCAAAGACGTGGAGGCGCTTTCGTGTGGAGCGAATTGTCGAGGAAAGCGCGACGATCCGTTCGCTTCACCTCGCGCCGGTCGATGATGAGGCTCTCATCCCGCTTCTCGCAGGCCAGCATCTGCCGATCAGAATTAGGGACGGCAAGGACACGATCCGCCGCAGCTATACGATATCCAGTGCCCCATCGGATGGCTTCTACAGGCTGAGTGTAAAGCGTGAGGGCCGGGCGTCCACGCTCCTGCATGCAATGCAGGAAGGCGACGAGATCGAGGCGCTGGCACCGGTTGGAGCGTTCACCTTTGACGCGATGAAACGCAGCCGTCCGGCAGTTCTGCTTGCGGCTGGCATCGGCATCACACCTTTGCTGTCTATGCTGCGCCATGTTGTCCAGACGGGGGACAGGACGCGCTATCGCCGGCCAGTATGGCTGTTCCGGTCGTCGCGCATCTTTGCTGAAAGAGCGTTCGACCGCGAAATCGGCGAACTGGTTGCGCGCAGCGAAGGGACCGTTCGGGATGTCAGGGTGCTTGGGGCACCCCAAGTCGATGATGATGGCCTTTTTGATGCAGCCGGTCGCATCGACATGACGCTGCTGAAGGCGCATCTACCATTCGGCGACTATGACTTCTACATCTGCGGACCGTCGTCCTTCATGCAGTCGATGTATGACGGGCTACGCGGACTGAATATCGCAGACGATCGTATCCACGCGGAGGCGTTCGGCCCCTCCGGCCTGAAGCGTGATTACACTGCTTACTCATCCGCGCAGCAGCCCAAGCCCGCAGCTGCGGTTCCAACACGCGTTGTTTTCACACAATCGGGAAAAGAAGCCCGCTGGAAGCCGGGTGGTCAGTGCCTGTTGGAACTCGCAGAGCAAAGTGGCCTCAACCCGCCCTATGGTTGCCGGGCGGGTAATTGCGGAGATTGCCGAACGAAGATCGTCAAGGGTGACGTCAGTTACCTTTCCGAGCCCAACTATCCAGTCGCAGATGGCGAGGCGTTGATCTGCTGTTCGGTTCCTGCACACGTGGACGGGGATTTGCAGCTCGATCTATGAGCTGAGCGAGGATTCGGCGCGTTCGGACGGATCTTCTTTTTTATCAGGTGGGCATAACGATCTTGATAGGCCGCGTGCCAATGGGCGCACCGGTTTTTTTGTCTATGGTAACGGGTTCAATCTCCTCTCCCGTTGCCTCGTCGTAAAACCTCGTGAACTCACCCCCACCACGATGTTTTCCTCCCCATGCTCCAAGAGCAAAGAGAACGGGTAAGAAGTCCCGGCCCGCAGCCGTCAGCTGATATTCGTCCCTTGGCGGACGCTCGGAATATCGGCGCTTTTCCAGAATTCCCTCTTCCGCCAGGGCGGTGAGCCTTGTGGTCAGCATCGTTGGTGCGATCCCCAGGTTTTTGCGAAATTCTTCGAAGCGTGTCGAACCTGCATGGGCATCGCGCAGGATCAGCATGCTCCACGCGTCACCGATCAAGGAGAGGCTTCGCGCGATGAGGCAGGGTTGGTCCAAAAGATTTTTCATGTCCATCTCAAATTAGTAGTGATATAGTATCGAAATGATAGTATCTCATCGGTCATCGACATTCCAGCCTTAATTCAAAGGGGATGTCGAAACGGCAGATAGCCAGTCAGTCAGGATGTGATCATGAAGTACTACCTCTGCAAATACATCCCGCCGCGCTTCGATTTCTTCGCCACGATGACGGTGGACGAGAAAAACTGGATGGGTCAGCACGGCGCTTTTCTTGACCTACTCCTGAGCGAAGGAAAGATCGTGGCACACGGGCCAGTGATGGATCCCACCGGCGGCTACGGCGTTTCGCTCTATCAAGTCGCCGATGATGAAGATATCGAAACGCTGACATCACAAGACCCGATCGTGCAAAACGGCGTGGGCCATTACGAACACCATCCAATGCTCCACCTGAAGTTCCGCGGCTAAGGCTGCAAATTCCCGCGGTTTATCTCGAAACCTCAAGCAACTGGCAGTCAAAGAGACCGCCGGAAGGAACCTCCATGACCATCGCACTCATCACCGGCGCTTCCAGCGGTATCGGTTCAGTTTACGCACGCCGCCTCGCAGCGCGCGGCCACGATCTCGTCCTAGTGGCCCGCGCCACCGATAGGCTGAAAGCGCTCGCCTCTGAGCTTGAGCAGGCCCATGGTATCGCTGTCGAAATCATCACGGCGGACCTCACAGACGAAAACCAGCTCGGTCTTGTCGCAGAGCGCCTCAAGGCGGCACCCTATATCGACATCCTTATCAACAATGCCGGGGCAGGGCTTCTCGGTGGCTTCATCTCAGCCGATCCAACTGCAATGGACAAGCTCCTGCGGCTGAACGTGACGGCTCCGACCTTGCTTGCTTCCGCTGCTGTTGCCGGAATGGTGGAAAGGGGCAGTGGGTCCATCGTGAACATCGCTTCTGTGCTGGCGCTGCTTCCGGAGCACTCTCATGGTATCTACGCGGCAACCAAGTCTTACATTTTGACAATGTCGCAAAGCCTTGCCGCCGAACTCACCGCGAAGGGCATTTACGTGCAGGCAGTTCTGCCCGCCGCAACCCGCACCGAAATCTTCGATCGGGCAGGCGGTGACATCAACCGCATTGCGAACGTCATGGAGGTGGACGACCTCGTCGATGCTGCTCTGATCGGTTTCGACCGCAAGGAACTCGTCACGATCCCGCCTGTCCCGGATGTCGCCGCATGGGACGCGTTCGAGCAAGCCCGCGGTGTTCTGGCGGCAGGCTTCAGCAATTCCGAACCCGCCGCTCGATACCGCGTCCATCAATGAAGTTTTCGACGCATGTGGTCGTTCCCGCCGCACATATTCGCTCAACCGCCTCGTCAGGCAAATGAAAGTCACCAAAATGAACACAAGCAATCGCAGCGTCGCGGTCGTCACAGGCGCGGCATCAGGCATCGGCCTTGCTACGGCCAAGGCGCTTCAGTTGGCAGGGTATCAGGTGTTCGGCACCAGCAGGAAAGCCAGGCCAGCGTCAACAGCGGGTATCACCATGCTTGAATGTGACGTGACGGACAGCGCGTCGGTGGCCAGGATGGTTGCTGAGGTCGTTGATCAGGCGGGCCGCATCGACGTGTTTGTCAACAATGCGGGCGGTGCATTGATCGGCGGTGCCGAAGAATCGTCGGTCGAGCAGGCGCAGGCTCTCTTCGACCTCAACGTGTTCGGGATCGTCCGCGTTACCAATGAGGTGCTGCCCATCATGCGCAGGCAGCGTAGCGGGCGCATCATCAACATCAGCTCTGTGGTTGGCTTCATCCCCAGTCCGTTCAGTGCGCTCTACGCAGCCACAAAACATGCCGTTGAGGGGTATTCGGAGTCCCTCGACCACGAAGTCAGGTCGCTTGGTGTGCGGGTGCTACTGGTTGAGCCAGCGTTCACGAACACAGCGCTGGACCATAACGCAACCCAGCCCGACCGTATGACGAGTGTGTACGATCAGGGCCGGAAAACGATTGAGGCGGGCTGGAACAGCGCGATCAAGGCGGGCGATGCCCCTGAACTTGTCGCAGAAGCGGTGGTGAAAGCGGCAATGGCCAAGTCGCCAAAGCTGCGCTATCCCGCCACAAAAGCCGCTCGTCAACTGCATTTCCTGCGCCGTTTCGTACCCGCAAATGCGTTTGACAAAAGCCTGCGCAAGCAGATGAAACTGCCAGCCTGAAAGTGGTATGTCTGGTCAGGCGTCTCCTAAAACGGAGACGCTTTCTTTACGCAGACACCGATGACAGGTATCGCTTGGCTCCTACCGCCACGCAAACCGCAGTTCCAGGGAAGCCTCATGCTGATCAATCTTAAAGAAGCCAAATGGCTCAATGAGCCTGCGGTATGGGAAGCCACAGAAACCGGCCTCATCATTACAACGGATGCGAACACCGATTTCTGGCGTAAGACCCATTACGGTTTCACGCGTGACAGCGGGCACTTCCTCGGCATCACCGCTGACGATGGCTTCACAGCTCGTGTCCGCGTACAGGGGGAATTTCGGTCTCTCTATGATCAAGCCGGCCTCATGGTGCGCATCGATGAAAATCGATGGGTAAAGACCGGGGTGGAATTTACCGACGGAGAGCGCTTCCTCAGCACCGTTGTCACAGATGGCAAATCCGACTGGTCAGTGTCCCAGCCGTTTAAGGAACTCGAGGATTTCTACATCCGGATTACGTTGAAGAATGGCACGATGCGCATTCAGGCATCATCCGATGGCAGGATATGGCCACTGCTGCGCCTTGCCCCGTTTCCGGAGGCCCCTCATTATCTTGTCGGGCTGACCGCATGTACGCCGGAGCGAGGCGGACTGAATGTTCGGTTCTCGGAGTTTTCAGTCGGTGACGCCATCACCACCGATCTTCATGACCTTACAGCGTAAGAGCGCCAATAAGCGTTTTTTGTCATCGATCGTAAACGTTCTGAGTGCTTCGCAAAGAAATGGGGTGCCAGTGGCACCCCAAAAGTGAGCGAGCAGTGATTAGCCGCGCGATACCAGAAGGTCTTCCTCGTCGTCGCGTTGCTTGCCACCCAGTGCGGCCGCTGCCGAAGCGATAAACGCTCCAACCAGCAAGGAGATCGCACCAACCAGAGCAGTGGTTGCCGCTGCTTTGCGAGCGGTATCGGCTGCTTCCTGTGCCTTGACCTTGGCAGCTTCGATCTGTCCAAGCACGGTGTCGACGCGGGTGCGAGCATCCGCTTCGTTCAAACCCGTCCGGGCCGATACAATGCTGGCGACATAGGCACGGTCCGGCTCAGCGACTTCACCATTTGCGGCGCCTTGCAGAAGAATACGAGACACCTCCGCAGCTGCCGCGGCGTTATCCGTTCTCGCTTCTGCCGTTACGCGTTCAGGCCGCAAAAGTGCGTCGGTGAAATACGACGTCGAAAGATCTGCACCACTGGTCGAACCGTTAGACGACGCAGCCCCAGCCATGGCGGCAGTCGATGCGGCAGAGCCAACGGCAGATGCACCGGCACCTGCGAGAGAGGTCAGCGACGACGCGAGGAAGCCCATGACAATCACGGTTGCCAGCGCCCAGCTCAGGAAACCATGCGCCGTATCCCGAAAGAACACCTCGTCAGTATGGACGGCTGCCCACTTGGTGCGCAGTCGCCCGGTCAAATATCCGCCGAGAGCAGAAGACAGCCACTGAACCGCAATCAGCCAGATGGCTGCCGTCACGCCGAGGGTTGCGGCAGAGCTGCTTTCGCCCGACCAGGGTGAAACCATGGTGAGGCCAAAGCCGGAGCCAAGAAGCAACATGATCAAGGTAACGCCTGTCGCTGCGAAAGCGCCACCAATGATAGGGCCCCACGACATCGCTGTCTGGGACGATTCGACGGGCATTGCACCCGAAGTGCTAGATAGGGGCATCGTCATTCCTATCGCAGAAAAATGGCGAGAAGGATGATGATCGGAAGGGGAATACCCAGCATCCAGAGTAATATGCCACGGCCCATTGGAAAGTCTCCTTATGAATTTTTGCTTGTAGAGACTCTCTAACTTTATCTGCGTGCATTCGTTCCTTCTGAAATGCAGTGAATAGGCAGCCGCCGGGATCGACCCCGTATTCTTTTTGCTGTCCGTTTTTTCGAACGTGGATCACACTCCGACGTAAGCGTGTAATAAGTCAGCCTCAGGACTTGGTAGTCAGGCTGCGATGCCGTCTTGAGATTGTCGGTTTGAGATGGAACGCGATGCGCCCCATTGCGCTTTACCCGGTGACATCACCAAGGGAGTCTCCAGATGGCATTCATCGACGCAAAAGATGGTACGAAACTGCATGTCAAGGACGTGGGCGAAGGCCGCCCCGTCATCCTCATCCACGGCTGGCCGCTCACGGGCGACATGTTTGAATACCAAACCGTCGCTCTGCTCGAAGCAGGTTTTCGGGTCATCACCTATGACCGCCGAGGCTTTGGCCAGTCCGGACACCCCGCCAGCGGTTACAATTACGATACTTTTGCCGATGACCTCGCCGCCATCATTGATGGCCTTGAGCTTCAGCAGGTTTCACTCGTCGGCTTTTCCATGGGTGGCGGTGAAATCGCTCGCTATCTCTCACGCCACGGCGCGTCGAAGGTCTCGAAAGCCGTTCTCGTCGCATCCGTCGCCGGTTATCTGCTGAAAGACGAGACCAATCCCGATGGTGTCGATGCTAGCGTATTCGAAGGCATGAAAAACGATATCCGCGAAGACCGCTTCGCCTTCCTTCAGAGCTTCGCGAAAACATTCTATGGCGTCGGCTTTGTCACCAGCCCCGTCAGCCAGGGCGTGCTTGACTGGTCCTTCGTGCTGGGCGTTATGGCAAGCCCCAAAGCAACAATCGATTGCGTCGATGCATTCGGCAAAACAGACTTCAGACCCGATTTCGCCGCCTTCACCATCCCAACGCTGGTCATTCACGGCACCGGCGACAAAACAGTCCCAATCGATCCAACGGGCCGTGCAGCAGCAAAGGCAATCGCGGGTGCGAAATTCATCGAATACGATGGCGAACCGCACGGCCTGTTCGCAACGGTGCCCAAGCGCCTGAATCAGGATTTGATCGAGTTTCTGGCTTGAAATCATTTGGGTGTCGCAATTCGACGCGACACCCATTTCCGGCTATAGATTTGAGAAAAACTAGCGTTTCATTTCATCTGATAGATTAGGCTACATTCGTAGACCTAGGCCGTATGCTGATCGATTTTATGATGTGACCAAGCTTCAAAAAAGGTGGCAAACATGACGAAACGTATCGTTTTTACAGGTGGCACTGGCAAGGCTGGGCGGCACGCTGTTACAAAGCTACTTGAGAAGGGTTATTCCGTTCTAAATGTTGACCTGAAGCCCCTGGATCTGCAAGGTGTCAGCACACTGATTGCAGATATTACCGATAGCGGTCAGGTTTTCAACGCACTAACCACGCATTTTGGCTTTGACGGTTTCGAAGAAGGCGCGCCGCCGACTGGGCCTAATGTCGTCGTACATTTTGCAGCCATTCCACGCGTTTTGATTGAGCCGGACAACAACACGTTCAAAGCGAATGTGGTCGGCACATACAACGTCATAGAGGCAGCTATGAAGCTGGGCGTCCGAAAGGTCATCATCGCCTCGAGCGAAACGACTTATGGTGTTTGTTTTGCAGAAGGCGACAAGGATTTCCACGCATTTCCTTTGGATGAGAACTACGATTCCGATCCGATGGACAGTTATGGACTATCGAAGCTCGTAAATGAAAAGACCGCGCGCGCGTTTGCCATGCGCTACAATGCAGATATCTACGCGTTGCGCATCGCCAACGTAATCGAACCGCAGGAATACTCGAGATTTCCAGCCTTTCTTGATGAACCTATGTCCCGAAAACGCAATGCCTGGAGCTACGTCGACGCACGTGATCTCGGCAATCTCGTTCATCTCTGCATCGAAAAAGACGGATTGGGATTTCAAGTTTTCAACGCGGTCAATGACAAGATCACCGCAGATATCCCGACCGCCGAATTTCTAGCCAAATACTGCCCTGATACGCCGATAATTAGGGAAATGGACAAGGAAGAAGCACCACTTTCCAATCGCAAGGCACGCGAGGTGCTTGGCTTCAAAGAAGAGCATCCTTGGACAAGGTATGTCCCGAGGTAGCTTCTACCATGGTATTAGAATGGCTTGTTCACGATCTAAATTTTGGGGCCTGTTTGTTGGAAGGGAATCTAAGGGCATTTGACAGGTTGCGTGACTGAAACACGTCGACCGAAGGGTAAGGATGCGCTCAGACAATGTCAGTTGGAGCGTTAAAAGGCACATATGTTTTCTGCCCCCACGGCCCGCCCCTATATTCCCACAAATCGAGACCGGTGACCCAAATTGGGTGCGGCTTAAACTCTCGGCTCAGGTTTCGGTAGAGATTGTCGGCCTCGGTTTTAGTGGATTTGTTCTGCACCGTTATGTGCGGTTGCCATTTCTGATTATCCTGAGGGCCAAGCCACGCTGCAAACTCTCTTTTCAAAGTTGCCCGAACGTCTTGCAGCCTTAAGCTGTCGATCGAATAGGCAACGCCTGCGCCAAGATGCCTAACACCGTTGACCCCGGCAATTATAGCATCCGTCTCATGCGCAATGCTGAGCAGTGCATCTACGATCTGTGTTTCACACGCGCCCGGCAACCGATGAAACATGGTCAGATGAGCGCGAAGAAAATTTCGCCCTGGTGGAAAGTGTGCTTGCCGAAGACGATTAAAGGGCGCGAGATCCTGATCTTCGATCCGGGCTGTCAGAATAAAGGGTGGTTTATCTTCAATCGAGCGTCCTGATGATTGAGAGCTTTTGTGGATACTACACGGTTTTGCCGCTGCGCCGATCGCAGGCGCAAGACGTGACGTGGACCTAATGCGATCTCCGCCAGCTTCACTGTCTTAAAACAAACGAGTTAAGATCGCCTAGCCCTGCAAGGCCTCCTCGTTATTTGCCACAGGCAACCTTTATTTCTGACTTTTAGTAACCATCGCAAGAAATTGAAATATAATAATATTGTTTCGCTAAATGTGCTAAAAAATCCGACCTTCTGCCGCCTAGGAAAGAGATAGTACATGTGGCGACCTCGAGTTTTGACTCATAACGCAAGGGATCACTCCTCCGTTATCCGATTTGTCACGTGTCAGTAAAATCTGACTGGCGTCTCGAATATCCGGTTGTAGCGATTTGTGATCGATCTGTTGGAAACTCGTGGCCGCGATAGCTGACTAACATCTTGAAAAGGTCGTTGCTCAGAGTTTTTCGTGGGCCGAACTTAGCGTGGATATGCTCGGCTATTTTTTTGTTTACCGCCGTAAGTGATCCAACGGATTCGCCTTCTGCAATGACCACTAGATTGACGGTGTCGGGGTCCGTCGTTTCCTCCTGACTAAAAACTTCATACAGCTGGTTTGGTTCGGCGAGAGCTACTTTAAAGCCAACAAGATGGCCCTCCGTGATTAACTGTTGCAACACGGCTTCAAGGGTCTGTACCGATGATTGCGTGTTGGCTCGATCTACGGAGTAGGCCTGAACAATTGCGGCCCCGCCAATCCCGTTACCACCACTCGCCGCGATCTCTCCCGGAATTCTGAGGACCCCTGAGAAATGCTGACGCATCTTGAGCGACCAGGGCGTGGGGTTGCGGACGAGATCGAGATAAGCGGGATGCTCGATCACCCCGAGATTTTCAAGTTCGTAGAGTGTGAAATAGGTTTCGCTTTGGCTGGCCGACACGTAACGACGGGCGGCCTGCATGCCCGGTACGGTCAAACGTTCGGGTACATGTTCGAACGTGTGCCACGATGCGTATTCTTCGGCGAGGTTTGACGGATAATCGTTCCAGAGTGCGAGTATGGCTGCGGCCATCAAACCTCTCCCATTCGTAAAATGACTTTGGAGGCGACATGGTCATGGGCAGCCTGAAAACCGACCAGAGCATCGTTGAGCGGCAGGGTGTGCGAAATCAGTTGCCGCATCAAATCCTGATGGCCATCAAGAAAGGCGATGACGCCATCCCAGTCGGCTGCGTGGGCTCGATAGGAGCCGCGTATTTGCTGGTGCATGCGCACAAGCGTTGTGAGATTAATTTCAGCGGGTCTGGGATGAATGCCGACGACGGTGAAAATTCCGCGCTTTTTCAGGAATGGCAGGGTAGCGGCGACGAGCGTTGGCACACCCGCCGCCTCGATAATCGCATCGAACGGCGCAAATTCGGAAAGCGCGGTTTCCATGTCTCTGTCGTTTGTATCGATCAGATGCTCAAAACCGGCAGCGGCTAAGTTCTCAAGACGTGGCCCATCATCACGTCCCATGACGACAACCTTAGCGCCGCGCGAGCGCGCCAGAATTGCGATACCTTGACCGATGAAGCCCGGCCCGACTACGAGTATGGTCTGACCTGCCGTAACCTCAGTCGTCGCGACAGCCTCCGCGCATACTGTCATCGGCTCTGCCAGTGCCGCGATATCCATGTCGAGACTGTCCGGCAGCGTGTGGCAATTGCCGTAGGGAACGCAGACATAGGATGTGAATGCACCGTTTCTGCCGATACCGACGCCCTTGCGCGACGTGCAATTATCCTCGTCGCCTTTCAGGCAGAACTCGCAATGACCGCATGTTGTGGAGGGTCTGGCAGTGACGCGGCTTCCAATAACATCGGCGGAGACGTTTTTCCCAACGCGCTCTATCGTTCCTGAAAATTCGTGGCCGAGCGTGACGGGCATGGCGCTTTCCATCGATTCGTAGCCCGGTGTCCACTGGGCGATATGCAGGTCGGTCCCGCAAATGCCCGCGGAATGGACACGGATGAGCACCTCGCCAGCGGCAATGTTTTCAGGCTCTGCTATCGTGTTGAACTGCACGCCGCTGCCGGGCCGGACCTTTTGCAATGCCAGCATATTCAATCTCCATTGATGAGGTGCAGGTGTCAGCCGCGCCAGCTTAAAAAGCGCTTCTCGACCTGTCCGATTGCGAAATTGACGATCAGACCCATGACAGAGAGGATCGTGACACCGGCAAAAAGCTTTTCGAGATCATAGAGTGAGCCTGCCTCGAGAATGTAGGAGCCGACACCATATTGCGCACCGAGCATTTCGGCCGCCACAAGGAGGATGATAGCAATCGAGATCGACACCCTAAGGCCTGACAGGATGGCAGGAAACGCACCGGGCAGGACGATCTTGCGGACGATCGACCACCAGCTAAGCCCAAAACTCTGGCCCATACGGATCAGGGTGCGATCGACATTGTCGACGGCTCCGTAGGTTGCCACCACCGTCGGCGTGAATGTGCCGAAAGCAATGAGGGCGTATTTAGACGTCTCGTCGATACCGAACCAGATCACGAAAAGCGGCAGAAGCGCAATCTTCGGGATTGGAAACAGCGCCGCCACCAGCGGCACCAGACCTGCCCGAACGTAGCTGAACAGGCCGATCATCACACCGACCGATATGCCAACCGCGATGCCCATGAAGGCGCCGATGAACAGTCGCTGAAGCGATGGCAGCAGGTGTTTCCAAAGTAATCCCGTCTGCCAGAGTTGTACGAATGTATCGAGGACGGCGGAGGGCCTCGGCAGTGTCAGGTTGGAAATAAAACCGCTGCGCGTTCCAATCTCAGCAAGAGCGATCAGGACGATGAACACGGCAATGCCCACGCCGCGCACTGGGATCGGCGCAAAGCCGCCGCCACGAAATGCGACAGGGCGCACAGGCGCAGTTCTCGTTTCCGTCCTGTTGTCGCCGGATGCTCCAGCGGGGTTTGCAAGTGTGGTGATGTTAGACATTGACCAACTCCTTGTCGGCAGCCATGGCCTCTTCGCGCATCAGGTCCCAAAGCTGCTTCTGCTTCTCTTCCAGCACGGGATCGCCAAGGTGGCGTTCGGACAGAGGGATATCGATATCGACGATTTCGCGAATCTGGCCTGGGCGACGGGAAAGAACGACAACGCGGTGGCCAAGCCGAACCGCTTCGTTGAGATTGTGGGTAACGTAGACGGATGTGAAAGGCTGCCGTGTCCACAGAGCGACAAGGTCATCCATCAAAAGTTCGCGCGTCTGGCTGTCGAGGGCCGAAAGCGGCTCGTCCATCAGCATCAGCGCGGGGCGCACTGCCAGTGCTCGGCTGATCGCGACACGCTGGCGCATGCCGCCCGAAAGTTGCTTGGGAAGTGCCGTGCGGAAATCCGTCAGGCGGGTACGGTCAAGAACGTCTGTGACGATTTCGTCCATTTCCCGCCGACTGAGATTGTGATCTTCCAGCACAAGGCGAATATTGCCTTCGACTGTGCGCCAGGGCAGCAGGGCGAAATGCTGGAAGACGTAGGTGAGGGGATTGAGGGAGCCGGGTGGAGGATTCCCGATCTGCAGCACCTCGCCTGAACTTGGTCGTTCAAGGCCGCCGAGAAACCGAAGCAAGGTTGATTTGCCACAACCGGATGGCCCGATCAGACAGATGATCTGCCCTTGCGGGATATCGAGCGAGATATCTTTCAGAACCTCTACGGCTCCGTAGGAATGGCTGATGTTCTTCAGCTTCAGATCCATGGTTCCTCCATGCGAAGGCCGTGAGGCCTCCGCGACAATAGCTGGCTGATCAAATGGTTTTTACGTAGGACGTGTCGAACAGCTGTTCGTTCGTAATCGCGTCCTTTACCATGCCTTCTGCCTTGAACCATTCAAGCTGCTCGACACAGCTGCCAAGCGACAGTGCCAATCCCGCATTGATGCGCATGGCGCCATCGATCAGATTCTGTTTGGCAGCGTCGAACGGGCTATCGCTTTCGACATATTTGTGGACGATTTTCGCCAGAGCGTCGCGTTCGGCATCGTCCGCCTTGGTGTCTACGAAGGCGGCATTGTAATCGTCAATAGCGCGCGAATAGGCTTTGACGAACGCTGCCGTCATCTCGCGTTCACTGGCCGCATTCTTGGTCGAGGTGAAGGCGGTAGTGACCTGATAATCCGGCGCGTAATCCGAGACCAGACCAATCTGCTTGGCGGCACCCTCGCGGATCATCTTCTTGGCGACATTCGGCTGGATCGCCCACGCATCGATCTGACCTGTGGTCAGGGCTCCGACGATGGCCCCTAGCTTCTGCAATGGGCGCAACTGAATATCCGAAAGCTTGATGTTGTTCGCGACGGCGATCTTGTGGGCCATAAAGTGGAACGACGAGCCTGCCGTGGTGATGCCGAAACTTTTGCCTGAGAGCTTAGACGGGTCGGTCAGGCCGGCCTCATAGGCTTTGTTTGACGCCAGAATGATCGCGCCGGTGACGCCCTTCTCCTCGGTCAATGCTCCACCGATGACCTTGATGGCGTCTTTCTGGGCAAGGCTGATAAGACCACCGCTCATCGAGGTCACGCCGAAGTCGGCATCACCGGACGCAATTGCCACGGCCATAGGCTGGGCGGCCTCGAAGAATTTCAGCTCGATATCGAGACCGGCGTCCTTGTAGTAGCCGCGCTCAAAAGCAATGAAGCTTGCCGCGTGGCTGGCAAGGTGCAGCACTGCAAGATTTCGGGTTGCTGCGCGGGCGGGCAGACCGAAAGCAGAGGCGCTGCCGAGTGCGCCCATGCCGATAAGTGCCTGACGGCGGCTCAAAAATACATTCATTCCGATTCTCCTCCCAAAGATGGCGTGTCCGAGACGCCGTTGGTTTTCATTGCCACCGACTTAAACGGAAGACAACGAACAATGATTATGTCTCCCATGCCTTTAAGGCATGCAGATGAATGTTTGCAATCAGGCGAGCGGCGGCAGGTCGGCCAGTCTGCGCAACAGAATTTCAATGAGTTTGCGCAGATTGGCAGAATGCGAGCGACGACGGTTCCACAGAACCGATATCGAGAATTGCGGGGCGTTCTCAATGGGCCGAACCACGAGGTTGCTGCCGACGGGGCCGAGCGTGGTCACGTAGTCGACGAGCACGATGCCCATTGCTTCATTGGCCAGCGCCAGTGCGGTGTCGGAAAAACGGGCGACAGCGCGCGTATTGACCTTCAATTTTTCGCGACTGAGAAATTGATCGACAACTGTCTGATGAGCGCCGCCCGGGGCGAAGGCTATGAAATCCATATCCGCCAGATCGGCCGCTCGTATGACAGGCGTCATTGCAAGGCTATGATCCTTGTGAATGACCGCGACCAGATCGACCCGCCCCACATGCTCGACAGCAATCAGCGGATGATCTGGCGAGGCGATCGTCACCACCGCTTCTCCGCGTCCCGTAATCAGGTATTCCTCAATCTGGTCTACCGGAAGTACGTCGAAGAAAAGCTCGATACCGGGCACCTCGACGGACAATGTTCTCAGAGCCTGTGGCACCAGCGCGCGCGCCACACTGGCTGTCGATCCAACCCTGAATACAGCCGTTTCACCGCGTGCGATACGGCCTATCTGGGTGCCGACGCCGGTCAACTGCCGTATCAGCGGGTCGATCTCGGCATAAATCTCAAGTGCTTCGGATGTAGGGACAAGACCGTTGCGGTCGCGTGTAAAAAGCGCAATGCCAAGCACGTCTTCGATCCGACGGATCGTACGGCTCAGCGCTGGTTGAGAGACATTGAGAACTTTTGAGGCACCGGTGATGGAGCGCGCCTGCATGACCGCATGGAAGACCTCCATCTGCCGAAGGCTGAGGAGACCGTCATCAGGTCGTTGGGCCATCGAAGTTTCATCTCTGTCCTGGGACATCGAGAGCCTTTTCAAGAAATGGCAAGAGATCTTCGAGCATTTCGCTGGCGGCGGTCTCCGGCAGCAGATGGCCACCACCAATGCCCTTTCCTTGGACCTTGGGTGCCCAGTCTGCCCATATATCGAGTGGTTCGCGACCGCCGCCATAGAGCCTGTCCTTCTCCCAGAATAAAAGGACAGATACCTGGATTTTGCGGTCTGACGTGCGATCTGCAAGATCGTCAGTTTCGTCTGTCGTGGCACCAGCCCGATAATCCTCACACATGGCGTGGCGAACATCGGGATTGTCGAATGCAAGCCTGTAGTCTTCCAACGCAAGCGGATCGATCCGTTCAATATTCTCAGCCATTTTGCCGAGCGTGAGATTGATCAGAAAACGCGGATCCGCGGCCATCAGTGTTTCGGGCAGTGGCGCGGGCTGGGCCATCATGAACCAGTGCCATGCTCCCATGCCGAAGGCCTTGCTTGCACCTTCCCACATTTCCGGTGTGGGTACGACGGTGACCGAGACGAGTGCCGTGACCGTTTCTGGAAAATCAAGCGCCATGCGATAGGCAACCCTGCCCCCACGGTCGTGACCAACGACAGCATACCGCCGATGTCCTAGCGCCAGCATCATTTCTCTCAGGCTTTTCGCCATACGACGTTTGGAACCCATTCCTTGCGAGTTGCCGGTGACGCGGCTTTCACCATAGCCCGGCAGGTCTGGAACAACGACGGTATAGGTCTTGGCAAGTAGCGGCGCGATCCGGTGCCATGCCGAGCGGGTTTCTGGATAGCCGTGCAAAAGCAGGATCACGGTACCGCTGCCGGCCGTCAGAACGGCGAAATTGACTTCTGGCGTTTCGATACGGTTTTCTTCAAAGCCCGGAAACAGCTCGTTTGCGCGTCTATACATCGATTGGCTGTCCCTTTTGAGCGTTTGAGGTCACTGCGGCTATGTCCCTTAGCGCCTCGATCAGTCTGTCTACGCCTTTCTGTCGCGGGCGAAGATGGCAGATATGGACGTAGGCGGAAACGCTGACGCTGTTTTCGATCGGTATTGCCACGAGCCCGTTTGCTTCGCAATCGATAGCGGAAAATGCGTCGAGTATGGTGATACCAATGCGTTCTGTGACGAATGACAGCGCGGCCTCGACAAAATGCACATAGACCGCCGTTTTCCTCGATACGCCCCAACGCTGAAAGGTCTCATCAATCAGAAGACCATGCGTGGTGGTGGTTCCGAAAGAGATTAGCGGTTCACTGGCAAGCACCAGCGGCGTTACGGATTTGTAGCCAGCCAGCGCGTGATCATTGGGGACGACACAGACGAGACCGGCGCTGGCTATTTTCGCCGTTTCGATCACTGGATCGTTGACCTCTGCAATCGTTGCAACACAGGCACCTTGGCCGAACAGCAGGTAGTCGCGAACATCGCGCTGCGATAGTGAGTCACTGTAGTAGGTGCCCGCAGCCCCTTCCAGTTGCAGGCGTCTCAATGCCTTCGGAACCAACCGCATGCCAAGACTTGGCGTCGAGCCGAACCGAAAGACAGAGGCGTCGCCACGGGCAATCGAGTAGATAACATCAGACAGCATTTCGGATTGCTGGTGGACGCGCTCGACCTCGGCAAAGATCAGCTCCGCTTCCTGAGTCGGCACCAGTCGGCCGGAAATGCGCGCAAACAGCGCGATACCAAGCTGGTCTTCGAGACGCTTGATGGCAATCGACAGGCTCGGCTGCGAAACACCGAGGTGGCGGGCTGCTGCCGTCAACGAATGCGTCGCCATGATCGTTCGGAAAATCTCGATCTGCCGTTCTCTGAGTTTGGGATTTTGCATCCGTGCTCGCATTCCTCCTATAAATCCACGTTATAGCATGGGTTGAAAGTTATATTGGCGTCAATAGGTATTGGTCTCATATCGTCGCTCCAAAATTGGGAGGGAGCTTTGTGATTGGAAGCGAAACACGGCTGGTGGCGATCATCGGATCACCCATTGTCCAAGTGAAATCACCGGATAATTTCAACCGCTATTTTGCCGATGAGGGTGTGGATAGGGCAATGATCGCCATCGATCTCGTCCCGGAGCGCGTTCCCGATTTCGTTACAACGGTGCGCGGCTGGCAGAATATGGATGGCTTCGTCGTCACCGTTCCGCACAAGGCCGCAGTCGCGGCGCTGGTCGATGAGCTCAGTGCAACAGCGCAGTTTCTCGGTGTTGCGAATGTGGTGAGGCGTCACCCGAATGGACAGCTTTCTGGCGACATGACGGACGGCGAGGGTTTCCTCACAGCCTCAAGGGCGCACGGTTTTGTTCCCAATGGCAAAGTCGTGCTGCTGGTCGGAGCAGGAGCTGCTGGCAGTGCAATTGGTTACACGCTTGCAGGCGCGGGCGTTTCGCATCTGGTTATTTCCGATCGCAACAAGGATCGTGCCGCCAAGCTCTGTGCTCGCCTGTCCAGCGCTTTCCCAGCCGTTGCTATCTCGGCAGAAGCAGTACCCCAGCGTGCCTTCGATCTTGTCGTCAACGCGTCTTCGTCGGGTATGCAGCATGACGGTCCGCTGCCGGTACCTCAATCAACGCTGGCATTGATGCCACCAGAAGGCCTGGTGGCTGATGTCGTGACAAGCCCGAAAATGACGCCGCTGCTCACACTTGCGAAAGCTCGTGGCCTGAAAATTCAGACGGGTGAGGAAATGGCCAAATCACAACTTTTTGCGCTTGGAAAAGTGATGGGCATATTCGGTGGAGTGCCAGCTGATGTCTAAAGCCCGAGGTGGACGATACGACGTCGTGGTCGTTGGAGGCGGCGCAGCCGGAATGAGCGCGGCTGTAGCTGCTACCCGCATGGGTGCGAAAGTTGCACTCATCGAGCGGTATGGTTTCTTGGGCGGAGCGGCTGCCAATTCGTTGGTTTTAGCCTATTGCGGCTTCTTCCTGAAAGGTCCTGATCCTGTTTTTGCAGTTGGAGGAATCGGTGTCGAACTGCTAGCCATGCTTGCGAAGATTGGCCAGGATATCGCTCCGATACGATCTAGCAGCGGCAACTGGATTGTCATGTTGGACCCTGAGGCGGTCAAGTTTGCGTTCGACCAAATGACCGACATGACTGGCCTCGAAATCCTGTTGCACAGTCGTGTCACTGCGGTGTCCACGAAGCCGAGTGGAATTGCCGCCATTACGTTGACTGACCATGCCGGTAGCTACGAGATCACCGCTGATGCATTTGTAGATGCCAGCGGTGAAGCTGCTGTGGCGTCGCATGCGGGACTTGAGATGACGACCGACAGCCGCGCGGGTGATCACGTCCAACCCGCGTCAATGCCGGTTCGTATCGGCGGCGTTTCAGCGGGTGTGACATTCGACCGCGAGCAGATGACGCAACTGATCGCCGAGCACAACGCCTGCTCAGATGTTCCAATCCATCGAACCGACGGCGGCGTCATGTTGCGGCTGCCGACGTCGAACGATTATTGGTGGATGACGATCGATCTTGAGACCGATGGTTTGAGCGGTGCCAGTCTAGGCACTGCGGAACGCGAGGCACGGCGGCAAGCCTGGCGGAATTTGCAATTGCTCCGGCAGATGCCTGGCTTCGAAAACGCATTCATCTCGGCCACGGGGCCACAGATCGGTATTCGCGAGACACGCCGTCCACATTCGCGTAAAGATTTGACCGGTACTGCCTTACGCAGAGGTGACCGTCGCGAAGATGGCATCGGGCGCGCTGCATGGCCCATGGAGGTTCACGAAGCACCCGGTCGGGCACATTTCGTCGATCTTGGCGGCGACGGCTTTGCTGATATACCAATAGGAGCCATACAGGCTGCTGGTGCGGACAACCTGCTTCTGGCGGGCAGGGTTGCTGGTGCAGATGCCGCTGCTTATGGCTCTCTGAGAGTAATGGGTACGGCCTTTGTCACCGGTCAGGCAGCTGGTATTGCGGCCGCTTCAATCGCTTCTTCGGGGTCTGTAGTGACTTTCAGCGTCAGAGAGCATCTAAGTTTTCACAATGCGATATTTTGATGAATTATGGATTGAACAATGAAATCCGAGAAGTACGTCGGCATCAATCTTAGTCCATTTGATCTGCTGAAACCCAAGTGGTAGCTCCGCTGGACGGGCGGCGGGCATCGTTTTGTCCACCTGAAGATCTGTCGAGCCGCGGATGTATTGCGCTGTCTCGACGGCTTGCACGTTCCCAGCATGCCATTCTTGATGCCGGCACCGTGCTTGTTCTCGAGCAGAAGGATGCGGTCGCCCTGCGCAAAGGAGCGCTTCCCGTCGAATGGTCTGATAGACGAATTCGCGATCCGCGTGATCGACAAGGCCAGTCGTAATTCCCTCATTATTCTCCGCGGTCTCTGAACCTGTTCAGCTGCGATTACCCCATGGTAAACATCGTTCCAATGAATGGCGCAATTGTGCTTTCCGACGACTTCCGGTCGCTTGAATCATGTGCCGATGCCGTTGGAAAACGTGCGTTTCATAGAATCAGAGTCGTGGTCGGAAACCCTGTAAAGTACGATGCATGGCTGGAGTTGGATGATTCTGGTCAACGGAAGCGTGCGGGCAGCATTTTTGTGGCGCTCATGGGGAAGGCGCGATGGTCGAGAAGGAGGAGCGCGATCCGGAGAGGCGGGAGGTGGCGGTGTTTGATAGGGCTGCTTGATTTTCCCCGTCAGCTTTCAATAGCTGGCGGCTTTTTAGAATTTGCTTAGGAACGCATGCGAATCCAATCCGTTTGTCTCTTGTGATCATTAGACAAAGGGAGAAACACAATGAGCATATTCGGTAAAATCAGAGACGCCATTTTCGGCGGAGCAGCCCACGCTGAGCAGGCATCGCCATCAGGTGCTGAGCCCACACCAGCGCCATCCTCGATACCTGAGCCAGCTGCAACGACCGCGCCACCCGTAGGCGGTAGCGGCCAAGCCGTCCCAACCACATCTGGCGCGTCTGCACCATCGCCATCTACGCCAACAACAGCTGGCGCCAACCAGACCGTTGATGTCGCCTCACAGCTTGACGCCGCGGTGAAGAGAAGTGGCCAGAAGCTTGACTGGAAGCATTCAATCGTCGACCTGATGAAAGCACTTGGCATGGATGCCAGCCTTGCAGAACGTAAGGAACTGGCGCACGAACTTGGCTATACTGGTGAGGCAGACGGTTCTTCCGCAATGAACACTTGGCTGCACAAGGCGCTTCTCAAGAAGCTGTCTGAGAACGGCGGCAAGGTTCCGCCAGAACTGCTGGATTAAGCGGAACCAATGCTGCCTCCGCGCATTCCTACAGCAAGTAGCTTGCGCACTGTTCACGGATAAACTGGCAGAAGATGACAAGCGACAAAAAGGTCGGTGCGGTTTCGCCCCGGCCTTTTTTGTTGGAAAATACAAATGTAAATTTCTAAGGATGCTAAGGTTATGAATTTAAATTAGAATGGGGAAGAGTTTATTTGTTGTTTTCTTTCTTCACTCGGGAATACCTCTAGTGAGGAGAGAAAAATTCGAGTGTCACCAAAGAAGTTCTGATGAGCTTTTTGCAAATCGTTGATCGAATCCACGGGCACCGGAACTGCCTGATTGAGCGAGCCAGTAAAGCGTTTTTCCGCGTCAGCGTAATCGACTTTGGCTACCTTTGACATACGGGTGGAATAGGAAGTCATTTTTAACAGCACTTATCCCTGGCATTAATTCTAGGAGAATCTAGTGTTCTACCGTCCTTATATCCCGGCATTTGTCGGCAAAGCTGGCATACGACCTAAAAATGTATGTGACGTTGAGATCACTCGAGAGCACAGACAATTCTTCCCTAAGTTCTGTAGCTGAAGTGGTCGTGATTGGCATCAATCGCTTCCACTCTTACAATGCTTGGACAGATCCCATGAGTGAGAAGAATCTGCACCATCTCTCTGTGTCGCTGCCGAATTTTGAGTTTTCTCGGGTGAAAGCGTCGACGATTTCAACCGCCGTCGCTCATGAGTGCTGGAAGGTCGATGGAATTTGCACTTCTATTTGCAAACTGTTCCAAGGAGATGCATTAGCACGCCCCGCGAAACTGTAGCGCATAAGAGGGCTGGTGCGCTCCACGGCCGTATAAGCGGAACTACGCGGTTCAACTCCGCGTCCGCAACTTATAAGCAGGCAACCTGCGTCAATAAGGCCATGCACTCAAACTTGCAATTAGGGTGTCGAAGGAGCATTTCGATAGAGTGCTATTCTTAAGGATAGACAATTCTAATCAACAGATTGAAAGCACTCGATATGTCGGACGGCTCTTGGGTAAATTGGTTTCCATACATCTTTTTTCCTTTTAAGATCATCGTGCTGAGTATCGGCATGTTTTATGCCATTAAGTGGCATCACGATCAGGCAAAGAAAGATGAAGCATCCAAAGGACGATGAACACTAGAGGGTACCCACGTACTTCTAGCCGGGGTCCCAACGGATCAGCATGACAGGCCGTGGACGAGTAAGCACTAATAAGCAAAGCACAACGCGGCCTAGGTTTTCGATCCCATGCAAGTTTTCCTCCGCTTGCATGGTAATCGTGCAGCCCGCTCCCTTAAGTGGTTCGGCGAGCCGCCTTGCGTTTCATAGGGCGTAACGAGGAAAATTAGGCGGCGATACGTCGTGCCGCCTTGTCGCAAGCTTTACGGTCTGCTCCATATTCCGAGATAATATTCTCTGCCTCTTCCATGGATATGCGATGCTTCTTGGCCAATGTCTTGGCGTCATAAGCCTGTTCGGGCGCAGAAGCGCCTTGAGGTTGTGCCATAGCTTTTCTCCTTGAGTGGCCGACATGACTTGATGCCGCTCATTGCGGGCTGTCGGTCATTGCTCTGTAGGTAGTTATGGCAGCGGCCATTCGCAACCACGTTGGCTTTCACGTGTCAAAACCCAACGTTCGATCAGTCGAAGCCGGACCTATCGCCGCGCCGTCAACCCGTCCATGCTTTACACCGAACATCCGTTCATGGAACGGTTTGCCGCCTCTGCTGCCGATGGCTTTGCGGCAGTGGAGTATGTCAGCCCCTATGAGGAGGCGGCAGAGACGATTGCAGCGCACGCTTGCTCCTGATCCAATTCTTCTAGTCGTTTAAATGCACGCGCTAACTGTCGCTGCTTCCTTGTCGTCGGTTCCAAGCTATAGTCTCAGATAAATTTCACTTACCTTCACAAAGTCGTGAAACCTTTCCGATTGTCGGTCGTTCAGCGCCCATGAAAAACAATGAAATAGAACCAAAGCCGGTCGCCGGTGCCAACGCAACTGGGACCGAAGCCGAATTCTCCCAAGATGTTGATGACAATGCTGAAGAGCTTCCCCCAGAGGAAGTAGAGCCTAATGCGGATTTGACGCCGGAAGAGGCTGAGGAAGCGCGCCGGAAATACTTGCTGAAACGGTTCTGGATCAGCGCGCGGGGCTTCTGGAGCCGCCGGGGCGATAAGTTGGCATGGCTATTCACGCTTGGCCTGCTGGCGATGATCGGCATAAATGTCGCCATCCAGTACGGGGTCAACGTCTGGAATCGCGGAATTTTTGATGCGATCGAAAAACGAGATGCGTCGACTGTCTATTCCCTCGCGTCCATATTTCCGTTTCTAGTTCTGGGAAGTGTATTCATCGTCACCTCGCAGGTCTATGTCAGAATGCGCATCCAGCGGCGCTGGCGCTCTTGGTTGACCAAGTTAACGGTGGGGAGATGGATTGCAAACGGCCGCTACTACCAGCTCAACCTAATCGACGGTGACCATAAGAACCCGGAAGCAAGGCTCTCGGAGGATATGCGTATTTCCACTGAAGCGCCGGTCGATTTCGTCTCCGGCGTCATCTCCGCCTTCGTATCCGCTTCCACCTTCATTGTTGTTCTATGGACAATTGGTGGAGCGCTCACACTGTCAATCGGCGGCGTTTGGGTCACCATCCCCGGCTTTCTCGTGATAGCGGCTATCATTTACGCGGCAGTCACCTCCACTTCCATCGCGTTCATTGCCCGAAACTTCGTAAAGGTCTCCGAAGTTAAAAACCAGGTTGAAGCGGAATATCGCTATACGCTGACACGCGTCAGGGAAAATGGTGAGAGTATTGCCTTGCTTGGCGGGGAGGAGGAGGAGCGTAGCGATCTCGACAAAAGATTCGGTAACGTCCGGCGACAATGGCGGTTAATGGCGCAACAATACATGCGGACCACCGTCGTCTCCAACGGCTCGGTACTGATTGCCCCAGTCGTGCCACTTCTGCTCTGTGCGCCGAAGTTTCTCGATGGCAGCATGTCGCTCGGCGAGGTCATGCAGGCAGCGTCCGCTTTCACCATTGTGCAGTCGGCCTTTGGCTGGCTCGTTGATAACTATCCGCGCTTGGCCGATTGGAACGCCTGTGCCCGACGTGTAGCCTCCCTGATGATGTCGCTTGATGGCCTTGAGCGCGCCGAAAGAAGTGAGACTTTCGGACGCATCATTCGCGGCGAGACCGAAGGCGAGACCATGCTGAGCCTCAAGGACGTATCCGTATCACTCGGTGATGGAACCGCGGTGGTGAAAGAGACCGATGTTGAAATCGGAGCAGGCGAGAGAGTGCTGGTTTCAGGAGAATCCGGCTCTGGCAAAAGCACGCTGGTTCGTGCCATCTCAGGCCTCTGGCCTTGGGGTGGGGGCAGCGTCAATTTCCGCGCCGGGAGCCAGTTGTTCATGCTGCCACAACGACCATACATACCAGCCGGTACGCTGCGCCGTGCCGTCTCTTATCCGCAGCCGGCAGAAAGCTGGACGGGCGAAGAGATTGGCGCCGCTCTCGAAAAGGTCGGGCTTGGCCAACTCAAGGACAAGATCGAAGACGAGGCGCCTTGGGACCAGACATTGTCAGGCGGCGAAAAACAACGGCTTACCTTTGCACGGCTGCTGCTCAATGCCCCCGATATCATTGTGATGGACGAGGCGACCGCCGCGCTCGATGAGAAAAGTCAGGACAAGATGATGCAGACAGTTATCGATGAGCTACCTGACGCCACGATTATTAGCGTCGCGCATCGCGCCGAGCTGGAAGCATTTCACAGCCGCAAGATTACGCTGGAGCGGCGCGAGGGTGGCGCAAAATTGGTTAGTGATATCGAGCTTATTCCGTGTAAATCGAGAGCTAGATCTGTGCTTCGACGAATGGTGAAGCGGAAGTAATTTGTGTCTGTCTTCAACTTGCGATGCAGGGCAGGGTATTTCCTGATATCAGTGGGCGATGCGCACCCTTTTGTCTTGTAGATGACATCGAGAATGACGTGTTGTCTGCCGCTCCGCTAGATGGCCAGCAGCTGATCCTGTGCACGGGCTTTACGTAAAATCAGCTCGCGCCTTTTCGTCGTCAGCGCCTCTACATCAACTGGAGCCGTGCGGCTGAGTTGTGGTGCGTCCGCATGTCGTTTCGAACCAGAAGACCCACGCCGCGCGTGTTTCACGCCATAATAACTGAAAGTTGACCGGCTACAGTAGACTGCGGACGCCTCGCATTTTAGCAGCCTTGAATTCGCCGAATTTTACATCAGTGTTAAGGAATACATTCCTTTTTTGGAGATCGCCCATGGCGCTTGGCGCATCGCATCGCTTGCAGGAAAGCCTGGTGGCGGTCGAAACGATGACACGTTTCGCCCTTGCCGTTCTCGCACTCGCGTCCGGCGTTTACACCTATCTGGGTGTGCGCAGCATTCTGGACGGCTCGCCAACGGCGGTCTTTTTTGCTGCCATCATCTACTCGGCCTCGGTATCCGTCGGCATCTATGCCTTCTGGTCCTACATGGCGCGGTTTTATCCGCACGTCACCAGCCGTTCCAGTCGCACTGCGATGCTGGTGGTGATGGCCGTCGGTTGCGTGATGATCCTGGCCATGTCGAGCTGGTTGAATGCAGCCGCTCTCGCAGGATCGGCGGCACTTGAACAGCATCTTGCGGAAACGGTCGAGGATTACACAGAAGATCTGGATCAGGCGCACCAGAATGCGCTGGCAGCACAGAGCCTGTTGCCGGACATTCAACGCGCCAAGGAGCGTTTCACCCAGCTTGCGGCATCCGAACGACAGTCGGGTGCGCTGACCGGCACCACCGGTTCGGGCAGTGTCGTCTCGCTGCTATCACAGATGTCGTCGCAACTGAACGAACTGGAAAACGGCATCAATGCCTCGCGTGAGCAGGTTACCAGCCTGTTCAACGAAGGCCAGAAACGCCTCGAAACCATGCGTGGTCTCGTCTCGGCACCCGGCGTCGTAGAACCGCGCGCAGACAAGTTCTCGTCGGAGGTCGTAGCACTTACCGGCGTCATTGCCTCGCTCGGGCAAACCTCGATCGCTCCTTCCATCCGCCGTGCGGCCGACGATCTTTCTCTTGGCTTCATCGCTCCAATCCCCGACGGCGGCGAACAGGATCTGATCAGTCGTCAGGACCGCGTGATGGAAACGATCCGCACATCGGTCGCGGCGCAATCCAAGGTGTTGTCTGACGCCGCTGACGAAATTCTCTCGCGTGCTCCCGTGGCCGAGCGGCGCTTTGTGCCGCTCTCGTCGGCGGAAGCCGTGCTGCGTTATGCTTCCGACTTCATTCCCGCATGGGCCGGGGCTATTTCCATCGACCTGCTGCCAGGTGTCATGGTGTTCATTCTGGCCGTGGTGAATGGTGCAATCCGCCGGCAGGAAGAGACCTTGCCGTTCGCCGAACGGATC
>UCLB01000017.1 GCA_900473205.1 Hyphomicrobiales bacterium | reverse complement strand
GGGGGGTAAGCCCCACCCGCTCCCGGTTCGAACAGCACTCCCGCCGCCCCGCCGAAGCAAAACACCTCTCCGACATTAAAAAGCTAAGGGCGCAAACCGCGCCCCGCCAATCCTATCAGTTCAACCCACCCGGCTGTGGAGCAGCAGCTGTCGGCACGCTCTTCTGGAACACCGTCAACAGCTTTGCCGTATCGACCAGCGGCGCGTTGCTGGCGTAGAGCACGTCGCCCTTTTGCATCTGGAACAGCTGCATCAAGGCTATGCTGGACGCGTCGCGCATGTTGAGGTGGTAGATCACCGGACGCAGGGTTGTTGCAACCGGGGCTGGGCCCTTGGGGGTGGATGCGACAGGCGATGAAACCTGCACGACCTCGTTGCGGAAGACATAAACGTTGCGGGCATCGGCGCGGTCATCCAGCAATCCACCAGCGCGGCCAACGGCCTGCGCCAGTGTCATCTTACCGGTTTCGAACTGGAATTCCCCAGCGCTCTTGAACGCGCCGAGCGCGGTAAAGCTCGACGCGTCGCCGTCGATCATGATCTGGTCGTCGGGCGAAAGACGGATGTTCTGGCGATCTTCGCGCATGATGCGGTCGAGCGAGGCGGTTGCGCGTTGCGTGCCGCGAACGACGGTTACCTTGGCCGCACCCGGCGCGACGGTTGGGCCGCCGGCCTGATTGATGGCATCGAGAACGCGTTCCTGACGCGCTGTCAGAACGATCTTGCCCGGTGTCTTGACCGAACCGCTGAGCATGACGGCACTGGTCGGCTTGTCTACCACCGTCACCACAGCCTGCGGGTTGACTGCGGAGCCCTTGAGGCCGCTGACGACCTGCGACTGCAAGCCTTCCGGCGTGGAATCGACCACACGCTGCTTGCCGATGAATGGAAGGTTGACGCTACCGCTCTGATCGACCGTAAAACGGCCTAGATTGAGCGTCTTGCTCTGTGTGGAGGAGAACAAGCCGTCCTCGCCCGTATCCAGTACGGTAATATCAACGACATCGCCGCGACGCAGGCGCTGCGAGTTGTAACCCGTATTGCGAAGAATGGTGAGGCCGGGACCCGTTGCGCTTTCGAGCGACGATGGCGTTATCGAAGCAGCCGGTGCATTGGCGAGATCAACGACGCGGATTTTTTCATTTGTCAGGGGAAAGGTTGCCGACCGGATATTCCCGGCAGTCGGACCATCCGAGGGCTTTGCACAACCGCTCAGCAAAGCCAAAAGAAGAACCGACGCAAGCTTCTTCATCCCAATTCCCCATGATAGAATCACCTACACGCAGGAATAGCATCAAGACATGAAGCTGCAATAACTTTGAAGCCGAAAATTGAAAAAGATTTGATCGGTAATTGACCCTCTGTGTCCAAACGGCAACCAGTCACGTAACGTGATGTGGCTACCCCATGCTAACCTCTTTGAATCCAGAGCCAAAAGCCAGTTATCGTGTCTGCTTAGTCCAGGCAAGACAGGGTCTCACGTCTCACCCGAAAACCGCTTTGCTAGCCTTCTTGCTGCGGCTTGGCACCTTACCGGGCTTGCCGAAAAGATAGCCCTGCGCCTGTGCACAGCCCTCATCCACAACCATGCGATACTGGCTGTCGGTCTCGATGCCCTCCGCCGTCACCGGCAGGTCGAGGCTACGGCCCAGGCCGATGATGGCGCGCACGATGGAGTGGGCGTTTTCATCCTGCTTCATGGCGGCGATGAAGCTGCGGTCGATCTTGATCTTGTCGAAGGGGAAGCTTCGCAGATTGCTGAGCGACGAATAACCGGTGCCGAAATCGTCCATGACGATCGTCACACCCAGACGCTTTAGTTGCCGCATGGTGGACAGCGTCACGCCGCGGTCCTTCAACAGAGCGGCTTCCGTCATTTCCAGTTCAAGCCGTGTGGGCGGCAGGCCAGTTTTCTCCAGCGTCGAGCAGATGGTATAGGCTAGGTTCGCTAATGAGAACTGAACTGGCGAGACGTTGACCGCCACCTTGATATGTGGATCCCAACGCATGGCGGCGGAGCAGGCTTCGTGCAATATCCACTCACCCAGCGAAATGATGATGCCGCTTTCTTCCGCAATGGGAATGAAGACATCCGGCGGCACCATACCGCGCGTGGGGTGCTGCCAGCGCACCAGCGCCTCATAGCTCGCCACTTCCCCGTTTTCCACCGAATGCACCGGTTGATAGAGCAGCTCCAGTTCATTACGGCTGATGGCCTGACGGAGGTCGGATTCCAGCCGCCGACGCTCCTTTGTTTCCTGATCCATGGCCGGATCGTAAAAGGCGATGATGCCACGACCGTTGATCTTGGCGCGGTAAAGCGCAAGATCTGCGGCGTGCATCAGCGTTTCGTTGTCATCGCCATTGGCCGGGAAAGCTGCGATGCCGATGGTAACGCCCACCGCAGTCGGGTCGCTGACGCAATCCATCTCGCGCCGGAAGGTGGAGAGAATTTGCTCGCCAAGTTCGCGGGCTTCGTCACCCGTCGTGCCGAAAGCGGTGAGGATAACGAACTCGTCGCCGCCCAGACGCGCCACGAGATCGCCGGGGCGTGCTGCCTGCTTCAACATCCGCGCAACGTCTTTCAGAACGCGATCGCCTTCAGCGTGGCCAAACAGGTCGTTCACGGCCTTGAACCGGTCGAGATCAAGCGCCATCAGCGCAAATTCATCGCTGTTCTGGGCGATGGCAATATGGTTTTTCAGCCGCTCCTGAAACAGCGTGCGGTTGGCGAGGCCGGTCAGCACATCGTGGCGGGCGAGATATTCGATCTCGCGCTGCGCACGGCGCTTCTCCGTCAGGTCACGCACAGCCATGACTTCGCAGGGGCGTCCGCGATATTCGATGGTGCGAACTGCCAGTTCGAATGTGCGGGATCGATCGCCGCGGTTCGGCACCGCCTCCACCGCAACAGCGCGGGGAAGATGAGCAGCGTTGCCGTCATCGGCGTGCATCAGCTCGGCGGCATTTTCACCGATGAGCGAGGCTTCGCTTGCATCGAACAGTTTCGCAAAGCGGCTGTTGACCTCAACAATGCGGCCATCCCGGACCACTGCCAGTCCATCCAGCGTCGCGCCGACGAGGCCTTTGAGATCGACGAGATAACGGTCAACGAGCGCGGCAGCACCCGTAATGGCCAGCACGAGGAACGTCACACCGCTGATCGCGGCCATCAGGAACATGCGGTCCAGTCCGTCGATCTGCGGGCCAGGCACGCTGGGGTTCGGTATCAGGATCGTGGATGACATAGCGGTGAAGTGAAGCGCCAATACGCCGAGAATTGCCGCCGAGGCTGCACTCGTTACCTGTTTCCAGCCACGCAAACGCCGGAACAGAAGAAACGAAAGGGAGAAGAGTACAGCTGCAACAACTGTTCCCATCAAGATGGGAGTGATGCGATAATCCAGCGTGGCGGCAACCTGCATGCCGGCCATGCCAATGAAATGCATCGCGCCGACGGTGACAGTAATGATACCGCCGGAGTAGAGTGCGGCACTACGTTCACGCCATAAAAATTGAAGGCTGAGCCAGAAGCCGAAGACGGCGATGACGGCGGATAGAGCGGTGAAGGGAAAATCAAAGCCAATCGGAACGCTACCCTGATAGGCAAGCATAGCGATGAAATGCGTGGCCCATACACTAAGGCCAGATGCAAAAGCCGCCACCAAAACCCAATAGGGTCTGCGCTTCAAAGGGCTCTCATCGGCCCGAAGCAGTAGATGATAGAAGGATAGCATTCCGAGAAGTGCGATTACGGCAGCCAGAACAACGATCCGTCGATCATGTTGTAACGCAACACATTCTAGTACGGCGAACACTGCGGATATACCCCCAATAATGTGCAACCATCTATGTTTATTAGTACAGTTAAATTTAGAAATTACTAATCCAAATTGTAGTGGATGGCCTCAATGCAAAGAAACCCGCTAAAGGCGAGTTTCAATGTAACACAACTTATTTTTGGAAAGAGTTACTCTTCAGATTTCAGGGCAGCCACGCTCATTGGCGAAAGTAATCGTATCCGAGCCGCGGCGGGTATAGCCTTGAACGACCACGCGGCGTGGGGTTACGCGAACGATTTCCGGATCGCGAAGACCGGAGGCACGGGCAGCAGAGCGTGCTTCGCGCTCACTGCATCCGCGCATGGGTGGGCCACGGCGGTCCATGTCGCGATCTCGGTCACGAATGACAGGACGGACGCCATCGCGGCCAATTCTCAACTCCATATCCTGCGCGCTGGCAGGCGCGGACAGAGCAACACCCGAAACCGCCATAGTAACGGCAAAACCGGCAATCTGGATCACCTTGAGCATATTACCTCCTCAGTGCCTCTTCAGACGGCACATTATTATTCACGCGGAGATAACGCGGATGTGAGGCGCTTGTTCCTTAGCCGCATAAAGTAAAGAGCCCGGCCACAAGGGCCGGGCTGAGGGTTAAGCTGCGACTTCCGCCGTGAAAGCGGACTGGATGAGCGTTTTGGTATAATCCGCCGTCGGATTGTTGAAGATGTCGTCCGTCTCGCCCTCTTCCACAATCTTTCCGTCCTTCATCACGATCACATAATCGGAAATCGCCTTGATGACCGACAGGTCATGACTGATGAAGACATAGGACAGACCATGGGTTTTCTGAAGATCGCGCAGCAGGTCGATCACCTGCCCCTGCACCGAACGGTCGAGCGCCGATGTCGGCTCATCGAGAATCACGACGTCTGGCTTCAGGATGATGGCACGCGCAATGGCGATACGCTGACGCTGGCCGCCGGAAAACTCGTGCGGATAGCGGTTGCGCGCAGCCGGATCGAGACCGACTTCCTTCAGTGCCTCGATCGCCCTCTTGTCGCGCTCGGCACGGCTCAGCTGCGGCTCGTGGACGAACAGACCTTCGGTGATGATTTCACCCACCGTCTGGCGCGGTGACAGCGAACCATAGGGGTCCTGAAACACCAGTTGAAGCTGGCGTCGCATGGGCCGCATGGCTTTCCGGTCCAGACCGGAAATTTCCTTCTTGCCGAAGAACAGCCGTCCGGTAGAAGGAGTCAGACGCAACAGCGCACGGCCAAGCGTGGATTTGCCCGAACCGGACTCACCAACGATGCCGATGGTTTGCCCCTGGCGCAGATTGACACTGACGCCATCGACAGCACGAAACGCCGAGGCTTTGGTAAAGATGCCACCCGGAACTTCATAGTCTACCGTCACATTCTGGCCGGAGAGAACGACAGGCGCTTCTGGGCCAACCGGCGGCTTGTGGCCACTCGGTTCGGCATCCAGCAACATCTTGGTATAGTCCGCCTGCGGACGTTCAAAGATGTCTTCCGTCGTTCCCGTTTCCACAATCTCGCCACGACGCATGACGGCAACGCGATCTGCAAAGTGCCGAACGACACCCAGATCATGGGTGATGAGAACCACAGCCATGTCGAAACGCTGCTGCAGCGATTTCAGCAGATCGAGAATCTGCGCCTGAATGGTAACGTCGAGCGCGGTCGTCGGCTCATCGGCAATCAGCAGATCAGGCTCGTTGGCGAGTGCCATGGCAATCATCACGCGTTGACGCTGCCCGCCGGAAAGCTCGTGCGGATAGCTGTCGATGCGCCGTTCGGGGTCAGGAATGCCCACCACTTTCAGCAGCTCCAGCACCCTTGCGCGTGCTTCGGTTTTACTGGAGCCACGGTGATGAATGATCGGCTCG
Source organism: Hyphomicrobiales bacterium (assembly GCA_900473205.1). GTDB lineage: Bacteria > Pseudomonadota > Alphaproteobacteria > Rhizobiales > Rhizobiaceae > Agrobacterium. The sequence continues at coordinate 38,874 of UCLB01000017.1, read as the reverse complement.
GCGATTTGCTTGCCGATCTTGTAGAGCGGATCGAGCGAGGTCATCGGCTCCTGGAAAATCATGGTGATTTTCGCGCCTCTGATGTCGTTCAGATCATCGACCGGCAGGCCGACCAGCTCACGCCCGCGATACTTTGCGGAACCTTGAACACGGCCATTGGCGGCCAGCAGACCCATGATACCCATCATGGTCTGGCTTTTGCCAGAGCCGGATTCACCGACCACGGCAAGGGTTTCGCCCTGCCGCACGTCGAGATCGATGCCTTTAACGGCATTGACGGTGCCATCCGGTGTCGTGAAGTCGACCTTCAGGTCGCGCACGGTCAGTATGGTTTCAGATGTCGTATTCATGTCAACGGTCCTTGGGATCGAGCGCATCACGCAACCCGTCGCCCACAAAGTTCAGAGAAAACAGCGTCAGCACGAAGAAGATCGCCGGGAATATCAGCAACCACGGGGCTGACTGCATATTGCTGGCACCTTCGGAAATCAGCGCACCCCAGCTGGTCAACGGTGCCTGCACACCAAGACCGAGGAAGGACAGGAAGCTTTCCAGAAGGATAACCTTCGGCACCACGACGGTGACGAAAACGACCACGGGGCCAATCGTGTTGGGAATGATGTGACGGCGGATGATCTGCCAGTCCGTCAAGCCCAGCGCCTGCGCGGCACCCACGAATTCACGCCGCTTGAGCGCCAGCGTCTGCCCGCGCACGATACGCGCCATATCCAGCCATTCCACCGCCCCGATAACGAGGAAGATAAGAATGAAGCTTCGCCCGAAGAACACGACGAGGACAACGACGAGAAACACGAAGGGCAGCGAATATAGGATTTCTACGAAACGCATCATTGCATTGTCGACACGCCCGCCGATATAGCCAGCGGTTGCGCCGTAAACGACGCCGATGCCGAGCGATACGAGGCTGGCCAGCACGCCAACGGCAATCGAGATTTGTCCGCCGAGCATGACGCGCGCCAGAAGATCGCGCCCGTTGCTATCGGTGCCGAAGAAGAAGTATTCGCGGTTCACATCGCCTTCGATTTTCAGCGTGCGGCCGTCATCTTCGGTTGCAACGACCTTGGTGTTCTCGAACTCGTTGGCACGGTCGAAGTAACGCGTCGTGCGCGGATCGATCTCGCCAGAAGACGTGACAGTTGCGGTGAACTTTTGCCCCTCGACTGCAAATTCCTTCAGCTCCACTCGTGCGCGTCCAGCAATGCCTTCCATGACACCTTGGAGATTATTGACGTCAGGGCGGGCATCCAGGCTCGGTGATACCGAGACATAGGATGAAAACACCTGATCATAGGTGTGGCTGATGAAATGTGGCCCGAGGAACGAAAAAAGCGTGATCAGCACAAGCATGATCGAACCTGCCATGGCCGCCTTGTTACGGCGGAAACGCATGGTGGCAAGCTGGAAGAGGCTTCGGCTTTTCACCGAAGCAGGAACGGCTGATGTGCCGGGGATATCAGTCATGTCTGACCCTCGGATCAAGAAGGCCGTACAGAATATCGACCACAAGATTGAAAACGATGACGAAGAGCGCGATGAGAACCACGGTTCCCATGACAAGCGTATAGTCACGATTGATGGCGCCCAGCACGAAGTAACGACCGACACCGGGAATGGTGAAGATCGTTTCGATGACGGCAGAACCCGTCAGCAGGGCAGCGGCACAAGGCGCAAGATAGGAGACGACCGGCAACATCGCCGCGCGCATGGCGTGAACGATAACAACGGTGCGGCCTGGAAGACCGTAGGCTTTCGCGGTGCGGATATGATCCATCCGCAAAGCCTCGATCATCGATCCGCGCGTCAGACGCGCAATGACGGCAAGCTGCGGCAAAGCGAGCGCAATCATCGGCAGGATGAGATAGCGCAACGAGCCATCGCCCCAGCTTCCGGCTGGCAGAAGACCGAGCAGAACGGCGAAGATCAGCGTCAGCACCGGTGCCACCACGAAGTTGGGCACGGTCACGCCGACGGTAGAAACCGACATTAGCGAGAAGTCGAAGAGGCTGTTCTGCCTCAATGCCGCAAATGTCCCGGCCAGCACGCCGCCGATCAATGCCAGCATGAGTGCATAGAAACCAAGCTCCAGCGAATAGGGCAAACCTTTGCCGATCAACTGGGCAACGGTGTTGTCCTTATAGATGTAGCTGGGACCGAAATCGCCGGTCACGGCATTCTTCAGATAAATGAGATACTGGCGCCACAATGGTTCATCCAGATGATAGGTTCTCATCAGGTTTTCCATCGTTTGCGGTGGCAGAGGACGTTCAAGATTGAACGGGCCACCGGGTGCAAACCGCATCAGGAAAAACGAAATCGTGACGACGATAAACAACGTCGGCACGGCGCTCGCCAAACGGCGCAGGATAAAAGAGATCATTATATTTTAGGCTCCGGCATGGCACGGCGGCGAATGGCGATGCGGTTTCACACAACGACTTTAGCCCGTTCCTACAAACATGTCGCGCAAAGTGATGCGCGACATGTTTTAGAACCACCGTGGCAGCACTGCTTATTCGGAAACGCTCAGGAAGCGGCTAAGGTGCTCATCAACCGCATTGTCCTGCCAGCCCTTGACGCGGTCGGAAACCAGCCAGAGGGATGCCTGGGTCAGGAAAGGAGCAATCGGCTGATCGTTCATGAGGATCGTATCAGCCTCATGAAGAATCTTCATACGAGCAGCAGGATCTGCCTCCTCATAAGACTTCTTCATCAACGCATCGAATTCAGGATTGTTGTACTTCGAATAGTTGAAGGTCTTATTGGTCGATATTGAGAGCGCAAGGAATGTTTCCGGGTCCGCATAGTCCGCAACCCAGCCCGCACGTGCAACGTTGAACTTTCCGCCTTCCTGCAGGTAACCGTAGTGAGATGCCACATCGAGGTTGACCAACGAAACCTTGGCACCAAACGTGGTCTTCCACATATCAGCAATAGCAGTAGCAACGCGCTCATGATTTGGATTGGTGTTATAACGGATTTCAATAGAAAGCGGTTTGCCACCTTCTCCATAACCCGCTTCCTTCATGAGCTTGAGGGCTTCGTCTTCACGATCCAGTTGCGAAAGCGATGCGAAATCCGGCTTCGCAGGTTCGCCATAGCCGCTCATGCCCGGCGGGACGATTGAGTATGACGGAAGCTGCGATCCGTTATAAATTTCCTTGGCGAGGAAGTCGCGATCCACAGCCATGGAGAGTGCGCGGCGAACGCGGACGTCGTTATATGGTGCTTCGCGTGTGTCGAATGTGTAGTAGTACGTCGCCAGCCATGGTGCGACGCGAACCTGATCGCCATAAGACTTCCGCAGACGTTCAATCTGGTCCGACGAAAAATTATAGGCGATGTCCATTTCCTTGGCTTCGAAACGACGGACATTTGCAGCCTGATCGTCGATCGGATAGAAAACGACTTTGTCGATCTTGGTGTTGGCGGCATCCCAGAAATTCGGGTTTTTGACGACCGTCAGACTGTCATTGGGAACATGTGCCTGAAGCGTGTAAGCACCGTTAGAAACCATAACGCCCGGCTTCACGAATTCTGTGCCGTTCTTCGCGACGCTCGCCTTTGAAACGGGAAGTGCCGTCTGGTGGGTCAGAAGCTCAAGAAAGAACGGTGTTGAGCGCTCAAGCGTGATTTCCAGCGTCTTATCGTCCACGACCTTCACGCCGAGTTCATCAACCTTTGCTTCGCCCTTGTTGATCTTTTCGGCATTCTTAATCGGATAAAGAATATTGGCGTATTTCGCGGCAGTTGCCGGGTCTTCAACGCGCTTGAACGAAAACGCGAAATCCTCTGCGGTTACAGGAGTACCGTCGGACCATTTTGCATCTGCGCGAAGCTTGAAGGTGTAAACGGTGCCGTCGTCAGACACGGCCCAGCTTTCTGCAGTACCCGGAACGACCTTCCCAGACGCATCATAAATCGTCAGGCCTTCATAGAGGTCCTTCAGGATGAAGGCTTCGATGTTGATCGAAGTCTGAGCCTGATCGAGGGTCTGCGGCTCCCCGGCGTTACCACGGTGCAGAACGGTTTCCGCGAGAGCTGAACTTGCGCCAATCAGAAGCGAGCCTAGCAGGAGTGCTGCGCGCGTTGTTGTTTTTATCGAAAGCATTTTTTTATTTCCCCATAAAGTGTGAGAACGCGCAAACAAGGACAAAACGCGCCGACGCGCAACCCCAATATTTACCGACTGGGAAAATTGAGGGTGTTGCGACAATTGATTGTGGAAAACGTCGGCGTACAAAACAAACCCGCCACTTTCGCTTTTCATCAAAATGAAATAAAAACGAAAGCCTGCACATATCGACAGGTCAACACACAATGTTCTTCACACCGCGCCAGCTGGAAATTATCGAACTCGCAAAGTCCGAAGGCAAGGTCATTGTCGAGGATTTGGCGACGCAGTTTTCGGTTACATCGCAGACGATTCGCAAAGACCTGAACGAACTGTGCGAAGCGCGCGCGCTGACGCGAATCCATGGCGGCGCCATCTTTCCCAGCAGCACGGAGAACGTCCGTTACGAAGCACGACGATCCATCGCAGCGACGGAAAAACAGGCGATTGGCCGTGCTGCGGCTGCGCTCATTCCCAATAAATCTTCGCTTTTCATCAATATCGGCACGACCACGGAAGCCGTTGGTGAAGCCTTGCTGAACCACCACGAGTTGATGGTCATTACCAACAATATCAATGTTGCCAACAGGTTACGGATATTTCCCGACATTGAGGTCGTCATCGCTGGCGGTGTGGTGCGTGGTTCAGATGGCGGCATAGTGGGGGAAGCGGCGGTCGATTTCATCCGCCAGTTCAAGGTGGACTATGCGGTGATCGGCGTGTCGGCCATCGACAGGGACGGCGCGCTGCTGGACTATGATTTCCGCGAAGTGAAAGTCGCGCAGGCCATCATGGCCAACGCCCGGCACGTCATTCTTGTTTCCGACTCCAGCAAGTTCGAGCGCACAGCACCGGTGAGAATCGGCCATCTTTCTCAGGTTCACACCTTCATCACCGACCACTGTCCGCTTCCTTCGGTCAGCGCTATCTGCCGCGAAAACGGCGTTGAACTCATCGAAACTGAAGGTGAGAAGCCGGAAAATTAAACGATTAACATTCGTTTGACATTCACTTTGTTTTCATTTTAACTCCCCTCAATTTCGAATTCCAAGAATAAGCGGCACAATGCCGCGTCAGGGAGAGACCAAGTGAGCGAGCAGGCGGTCCGCGATATTTTCGTGATCGGTGGCGGCATCAACGGGTGCGGAATCGCACGTGATGCTGCCGGTCGCGGTTATTCCGTGACGCTGGCCGAGATGAATGATTTCGCATCCGGCACCTCTTCAGGCGCGACCAAGCTCATCCACGGCGGCCTTCGCTATCTCGAACATTACGAGTTCCGGCTGGTTCGCGAAGCTCTTATGGAGCGCGAAGTGCTGTGGGCCATGGCCCCGCACATCATCTGGCCGATGCGTTTCGTTCTGCCCTTCCACAAAGGTGGCATTCGCCCGGCATGGCTGATCCGTCTTGGACTTTTCCTCTATGACCATCTGGGCGGTCGCAAGCTGCTACCGGCTACGAAATCTCTCGACATGCGTCGCGATCCGGCTGGCAAGCCGCTGAAGCCGCTTTTTACCAAGGCTTTCGAATATTCGGACGGTTGGGTGGACGATGCGCGTCTGGTGGTGCTGAATGCCCGCGATGCTGCCGACCGTGGTGCCGACATTATGAGCCGCGCGAAGGTGGTTTCTGTTCGTCACGAAAACGGCCTCTGGAATGTAGACGTCAAGGACAACGCGACCGGAACTGTGAAAACCGTTCAGGCACGCATGCTGGTCAACGCCTCCGGCCCATGGGTGGACAAGGTGCTGTCCAATGCGGCGGGCAAAAATCAGGTTCACAATGTGCGGCTGGTTCAGGGCAGCCACATCATCGTTAAAAAGAAGTTCAACGATCCGCGTGCTTACTTCTTCCAGAACCCCGATAACCGCATCATCTTCGCCATTCCCTACGAGACCGATTTCACACTGATCGGCACCACCGACCGGGATTATCAGGGTGACCCCGCCGATGTTAAAATCAGCGGCGAAGAGACCGATTACCTCTGCAACGCGGCTAGCGAGTATTTTGCAGAGCCGGTGACGAAAGACGATATCGTCTGGACATACTCCGCCGTGCGTCCGCTGTTCGATGACGGCGCATCCAGCGCACAGGAAGCCACCCGCGATTACGTGCTAAAATTGGAAAATGCTTCCGGTGAAGCACCATTGCTCAACGTTTTCGGTGGCAAGCTTACGACCTATCGCCGTCTGGCGGAACATGCGCTGGAGAAAGTGGCGGAAGCCATTGGCGACAAGGGCAAGCCTTGGACGGGCAAAAGCTCGCTTCCGGGCGGTGATTTTGCTGCGACCGGCTATGAGGCGGAAGTTAAAAAGCTCAGCACAAAATATAGCTTTCTATCCGAGCGTCAGGCGCGCAGACTGGTGCGTCTCTACGGAACGAAAGCAAACGTGATCCTTGGCGATGCGACGAGCATGGAGGCGCTCGGGCAGCATTTCGGAGGCGATCTTTACGAGCGCGAAGTCGAATGGCTGATGCGACAGGAATGGGCCAGAACCAGCGATGACGTTTTGTGGCGCAGAACAAAGCAGGGCCTGCATTTCTCATCTGAGCAAGCGGCTATACTCGACGACTACATGAAGGCGGCAGTGGCCGCCTGACGAGAGCCCGCGAGGGTCTCTTACCATATTGAAGCAGATGTCTTGCAGGTTGGGAGGCCTCGGGAAAGCATGCTGGAATTACGCAACATTGCAAAGATGGTGGGTGGTGATTACCACATCTACCCAACCAATCTAACCCTCAAGCGGGGCACATTGAATGTGCTGCTGGGGCCGACGCTGTCTGGAAAAACATCGCTGATGCGGCTGATGGCCGGTCTGGACAAGCCGACCGAGGGCCAACTGCTGTTCGATGGTGCTGACGTGACCGGCAAGCGCGTGCAGGACCGCAGCGTTGCCATGGTCTACCAGCAGTTCATCAACTACCCGGCACTGACCGTCTACGAAAACATCGCCTCCCCAATGCGGATCGCCAAGAAGGATGCGGCGACCATCGACCGCGAAGTGCGGCGCGCTGCCGATCTCTTGCGGCTGACACCTTACCTTGACCGCACCCCGCTCAACCTATCCGGTGGCCAGCAGCAGCGCACGGCGCTCGCCCGCGCCATCGTCAAGAATGCCAGCCTTGTGTTGCTGGATGAGCCACTCGCCAACCTCGATTACAAGCTGCGCGAAGAATTGCGCGAAGAGCTGCCGAAAATTTTCGCTCTCTCCGGTGCGATCTTCGTCTATGCGACGACCGAGCCATCCGAAGCCCTGCTTCTGGGCGGCAATACGGCGACCATGCATCAGGGGCACATCGCCCAATATGGCAGCACGATTGATCTTTACAGAAACCCTGTCGATCTCGTCTCGGCAAAGACCTTTGCTGACCCGCCACTCAACATCATTGCACTCACCCGTTCCGGCCCTTCGTTTCTGCATAATGGCCAGCCTGTTTTCGACTTACCCGCACACCTCTCGGGCATTGCAGATGGGCCTGTGACGGTGGCGTTCCACCCGCACCATCTTTACCCAACTCCCACTCATGGCGGCGCAGTCAAACTTTCCGCAAAGACGCTGATCTCCGAAATCGCCGGCTCAGAAAGCTTCATTCACGTCGATTTTTCCGGCAATCGCTGGGTCATGTTGACGCGCGGCATTCTGGATATCGAGCCGGACAAGCAGATCGATATCTATCTGGATACCCGCCATCTGATGGCATTCGATGCGAATGGCCGTTCGCTTGCAACCCCGCAACAAGCAGCCGCGTGAGGAGAAGAGACCATGGCACGCATCAGTCTCGATCACATCCGCCACGCTTACAACGCCAAGGCCAAAGCCGCTGATGATTACGCTCTGAAGGAAGTGAATTACGAGTGGAGCGATGGCGGTGCCTATGCGCTGCTCGGCCCATCCGGTTGCGGCAAGACCACTTTGCTCAACATCATTTCCGGTCTCATCAATCCGTCCGATGGTCGCATTCTGTTCGATGGCAAGGACGTGACGAACCTGCCGACGGAACAGCGCAACATTGCGCAGGTGTTCCAGTTTCCGGTCATCTATGACACCATGACCGTCTACGACAATCTGGCCTTTCCGCTGCGCAATCGCGGCGTCTCAGAGACGGATGTGGATCGTCGTGTCACCGAAATTCTCGAGATGATCGACCTCTCCTCCTGGGCCAAGCGCCGCGCGCATCGCCTGACGGCGGACCAGAAACAGAAGATTTCGTTGGGGCGCGGACTGGTGCGCAGCGACGTCAACGCCATTCTTTTCGATGAGCCGCTGACGGTGATCGATCCGCATATGAAGTGGGTGCTGCGCTCGCAATTGAAGCGGCTGCACCGCCAATCGGGCTTCACCATGGTTTATGTCACCCACGACCAGACTGAAGCCATGACCTTCGCCGACAAGGTCGTCGTCATGTATGACGGCCAGATCGTGCAGATCGGCACGCCTGCCGAACTGTTCGAGCGGCCAAGCCACACCTTCGTCGGTTACTTCATCGGCTCTCCGGGGATGAACTTCATGCCCGTGTCACTGAACGGCGCGCAGGCGAAAATAGGCGATCAGCATGTCCTGCTCGACGCAGCGCCAAATGTTGAAACCGGTGCGAAAACGGAACTCGGCATTCGCCCAGAATTCATTTCGCTCGGGCGCGAAGGCATGCCTGTCACCATCAGCAAGGTCGAGGATATCGGCCGTCAAAAGATCGTCCGTGCCAGCTTTGCCGGTCACCCATTGACCGTGGTGGTGCCTGAAGATGGTGACATTCCGTCCGAGCCGCATGTCACTTTCGATCCCAAGGCCATTGGCATCTACGCCGATAGCTGGCGCGTTGGCACGGGAGCCTGAGCCATGGAAAAAACAGTCAATAACAAGGCTTGGTTTCTGGTCATCCCGGTTCTGATCCTCGTCGCCTTTTCCGCCGTCATTCCGCTCATGACGGTCGTGAACTACTCTGTTCAGGATACGTTTGGGAACAACCAGTTCTTCTGGGCGGGCACCGACTGGTTCGTGCAGATGCTGCATTCGCCCCGTTTCTGGGATGCGCTGATGCGCAACCTGATTTTCTCCTTCGTCATTCTGGCAATCCAGATACCCCTCGGCATTCTGATTGCGCTGAATATGCCGAAAACTGGCCTTGGCGTTCCCGTCTGCCTCGTGCTCATGGCGCTGCCGCTTCTCATTCCGTGGAATGTGGCTGGCACCATCTGGCAGGTCTTTGGCCGCGTCGATATCGGCTTTCTCGGCCATTACCTTTCCATGCTCGGCATCGACTACAACTATACGCAGGACCCGGTTGATGCCTGGGCAACCGTCATCATCATGGATGTGTGGCACTGGACGAGCCTTGTGGTGCTGCTGTGCTATGCCGGTCTGGTCTCGATCCCCGATGCCTATTATCAGGCGGCCCGCATCGATGGCGCTTCGCGCTGGTCTGTGTTCCGCTACATCCAGTTGCCGAAGATGAAGCGGGTGCTGCTGATCGCCGTTCTGCTGCGCTTCATGGACAGCTTCATGATCTACACCGAACCCTTTGTCGTCACAGGCGGCGGCCCCGGCAATTCCACCACCTTCCTGTCCATCGATCTCGTGAAGATGGCGGTCGGACAGTTCGATCTGGGTCCGGCAGCGGCGATGTCGATCATCTACTTCCTGATCATCCTTGCGCTTTCGTGGATCTTCTACACCGTTATGACAAACAGCGACGAACAGGCTTGAGAAAGGAGAACATCATGAGCAATTCAAAATCCATCACCCGCTTCTCCTTCCTCATCCCGACGATCTATATCGTCTTCCTGCTGCTGCCGATCTATTGGCTCGTGAATATGAGCTTCAAGGAAAACGGCGAGATTCTCGGTGCCTTTTCGCTGTGGCCGCAAAACCCGACGCTGCGCAATTACACCATCATCTTCACCGATCCGGCCTGGTACAACGGCTACATCAATTCCATCATCTATGTGGTGATGAACACGGTGATTTCGGTCGCTGCCGCGCTGCCCGCCGCCTATGCTTTCTCGCGCTACCGCTTTCTGGGTGACAAGCACCTGTTCTTCTGGCTGTTGACGAACCGCATGGCACCGCCTGCCGTCTTCGCCCTGCCCTTCTTCCAGCTCTATTCCGCCTTTGGACTGATCGACACGCATATCGCGGTGGCGATTGCCCACTGCCTGTTCAACGTTCCACTGGCGGTCTGGATTCTCGAAGGCTTCATGTCTGGCGTTCCCAAGGAAATCGATGAAACCGCCTATATCGACGGCTATTCATTCCCGCGGTTCTTCGTGAAGATTTTCATGCCACTCATCGCCAGCGGCATTGGTGTCGCGGCCTTCTTCTGCTTCATGTTCTCATGGGTGGAACTGCTGCTGGCCAGAACGCTGACGACGACAGCCGCCAAGCCGATTGCCGCCACCATGACCCGCACCGTCTCGGCCTCCGGCATGGATTGGGGCGTGCTGGCTGCCGCCGGTGTGCTGACCATCATTCCCGGCGCTCTCGTCATCTATTTCGTCCGAAACTACATCGCCAAGGGCTTTGCCCTCGGCCGCGTCTAACGAAGGAGAAGCATCATGAATTTTTCCTGGATGGCATGGACGCTGCCGACGGCGCTGTTTTTTCTGACCATATTGCTGCTGCTGATCGGCATGGCGGTTTGGGAATATGTTTCGCCCGGCGGCAATCCGCGCGTCGGAATCTTACGCTTCGAGACGACGCGCGGCGACCGCCTGTTCGTGTCGCTGCTCGGCTCCGCATTCATCCACCTGGCATGGCTCGGCTTTATTGGCCCTGGCCTTTGGTGGGCACTGGCTCTGTCGGTTGTCTATGCGATTGGCGTGTTCCGCTTCGTTTAGACAGCCGACTGAAATACCGGGAGGGAGGACCGCCCGGATACATCTGCAAGCAATCGTAAACACTGGGAGGATGATTATGCGAGTGCATCTTTTAACAACGACGGCAGCGGCGCTGCTGGCCATAACCGGCGTGGCAAACGCCGGAATGAACGAAGCCAAAACCTTTCTGGACAAGGAAATCGGCGATCTCTCCAGCCTGACCCGTGCGGATCAGGAAAAGGAAATGCAGTGGTTCATCGACGCGGCAAAGCCTTTTGCCGGCATGGACATCAAGGTCGTCTCTGAAACGCTGACGACGCATGAATACGAATCCAAGGTGCTGGCCAAAGCCTTCACCGAAATCACCGGCATCAAGCTGACGCACGACCTGATCGGCGAAGGCGACGTGGTGGAAAAGCTGCAAACGCAGATGCAGTCGGGCGAAAACATCTATGACGCCTATATCAACGATAGCGATCTCATCGGCACCCATTGGCGTTACCAGCAGGCCCGCAACCTGACGGACTGGATGGCGAATGAAGGCAAGGACGTCACCAATCCAGGTCTCGACCTGAAGGATTTCATTGGCACGAAATTTACCACAGCACCTGACGGCAAGCTCTACCAGTTGCCCGACCAGCAGTTCGCCAACCTCTATTGGTTCCGGTATGACTGGTTCAACGACGCCAAGAACAAGGCCGACTTCAAAGCCAAATACGGCTATGACCTCGGCGTTCCCGTCAACTGGTCGGCCTATGAAGACATTGCCGCGTTCTTCACCGGGCGTGAAATCAACGGCAAGAAGGTCTACGGCCATATGGACTATGGCAAGAAAGACCCGTCACTTGGCTGGCGCTTTACCGATGCCTGGCTTTCCATGGCTGGCAACGGCGACAAGGGCCTGCCGAACGGTCTGCCTGTCGATGAATGGGGCATCAAGGTCAACGAAAAGTCCCAGCCAGTCGGCTCTTGCGTTGCCCGTGGCGGTGACACCAACGGACCTGCTTCTGTCTACGCTATCCAGAAATACCTCGACTGGTTGAAGGCCTACGCGCCTCCAGCAGCGCAGGGCATGAACTTCTCCGAATCCGGCCCCGTTCCGGCGCAGGGCGAAGTGGCGCAGCAGATTTTCTGGTATACGGCGTTTACAGCTGATGCAGTCAAGAAGGGACTGCCTGTGGTCAACGAGGATGGCACGCCAAAGTGGCGCATGGCCCCCTCCCCGCATGGTGTTTACTGGAAAGACGGCATGAAGCTCGGCTATCAGGACGTGGGTTCCTGGACTTTGATGAAATCCACACCTGACGACCGCGCCAAGGCCGCATGGCTTTACGCGCAGTTCGTGACTTCGAAGACCGTGGACGTGAAGAAGAGCCATGTCGGCCTGACCCTCATCCGCGAATCCTCGATCAACCACGAAAGCTTCACGAAACGCGCCAAGGACCTCGGCGGCCTGATCGAGTTCTATCGTTCACCTGCCCGCGTTCAGTGGTCTCCAACCGGCACCAACGTTCCTGATTATCCAAAGCTGGCACAGCTATGGTGGCAGGCCGTGGGTGATGCGTCCTCAGGTGCCAAGACAGCACAGGGTGCGATGGACTCGCTCTGCGCCGAACAGGAAAAGGTCATGCAGCGTCTGGAACGCGCTGGCGTTCAGGGCGAAATCGGGCCGAAGCTGGCCGAAGAACACGATCTTGCATACTGGAACAAGGACGCCGTTGCGAAAGGCAACATTGCACCACAGTTGAAGATCGCGGATGAGAAAGAAAAGCCGATGACCGTCAATTATGATGAGTTGGTCAAGAGCTGGCAGAAGTAATTCTGCGGGGATGAAAGATACCGGGGGCAGTTCGCTGCCCCCGTTTTTTTGTGGCACCACCCTCTGCCGTCATACCGGCCTTGAGCCGGTATCCAGTCAGCCCAAGTCTTTGGGCTGAAAGAACTCTTCTCGACGCGCAGACGCGCGTCGACTGGATACCGGCTCAAGGCCGGTATGACGGCAGAGAGGTTATCTCCAAAAAAAAAGCCGGGGCAGCATCACCGCCCCGGCTTTCATTTTAACTTCACCCAATCACGAAACAACCGGGTCCAGCGAACCGGACGCATAACGCTTCGCCATCTCTCGCAGCGGGATAGGCGTGATCTTCGACGCCTGCCCAGCCGTCCAGAACAGCTCAAACCGCTCCTTGCAAAGCTTGGTCATGGCTTCACGCGCAGGCTTCAGGTACTTGCGCAGATCGAACTCTGCCGGGTCTTCCGCGAGCACCTTGCGGATCTGCCCGGTGATAGCCATGCGGCAGTCGGTGTCGATGTTAATCTTGCGCACGCCGTTCTTGATACCGCGCTGGATTTCCTCGATCGGCACGCCCCAGGTTGGCTTGATCGCGCCGCCATAGGAATTGATAATGTCCTGCAAATCCTGCGGCACGGTGGAAGACCCGTGCATGACGAGATGCGTGTTCGGCAGCTTGTTGTGGATTTCCTCGATGACGTTCATAGCGAGCACCGAACCGTCCGGCCTACGGGTGAATTTATACGCACCGTGGCTGGTGCCCATGGCAACGGCCAGCGCATCTACCTTGGTTTCGCGCACGAATTTCACAGCCTCATCCGGGTCTGTCAGCAACTGGTCGTGCGACAGCACGCCCTCGGCACCGTGGCCGTCTTCCGCTTCACCCATGCCGCTTTCCAGCGAACCGAGAACCCCCAGCTCGCCCTCAACCGAGATGCCGCCGTAATGGGCCATGTCGGTAACCTGGCGGGTCACGCCGACATTGTAGTCCCAATCACCCGGCGTCCTGCCGTCGGCTTTCAGCGAACCATCCATCATCACTGATGTAAAACCGGCCTGAATAGCCGTCATGCAGCTGGCGGCTTCGTTGCCGTGGTCCAGATGCACGCAGACGGGAATATGCGGGTAGATTTCGACGACCGCATCCATCATGTGCTTGAGCATGATGTCGTTGGCATAAGCGCGTGCGCCGCGCGATGCCTGCATGATGACGGGCGAATTGGTGGCATCCGCTGCGTCCATAATGGCCAGCGCCTGTTCCATATTATTGATGTTGAAGGCAGGCACGCCATAACCGTGTTCGGCTGCGTGATCGAGCAATTGGCGCAGTGTAATTCGTGCCAAGGTATTTCCCCCTTGTTAATGTTTACCGTCTGTATCGATGCCCCCTAAAAAGCAGGTGATCGATTTCTCATCACGGGAAACACTATTGTCTTGAAGGAGATAACTATCCAAGCCTTTTTTAGCGCCAAGGATTTTTCAAACGATTTGGATTGAATCTTTTTTGTGCGACAGCCGAAAACCGGCTGTTTGAGGCCTTATTTTTCCTCTCCGCCGCGCTGCTGCGTCACCTCTGCGATTCACGCAAACACTCGTCTTTGTCGTATCTGAGCGAAAAGCCGTCGCATCTCGCGTAGGTTCGCGTTCGAGCTTCACGCCATCATCCGCTTAACTTTGCAAAGACAAAGACAGGGGCAGACCCAGCGGCAGGTTTGCTTCTTGATAAGCGCCGCCAATAAAGGGAACAGATATGAAGAAACTGCTTGCATCGACCTGTCTGGTGTTCGGTCTGCTAGGTGGCGCGTCCGCGTCGAATGCCGCAGAATGCGGTAGCCCCACCATCGCCAGCATGAACTGGCAGAGCGCCGAAGTGCTCTCTGCCATTGATAAGATCATCCTCAACGAGGGCTATGGTTGCAGCGCTGATATCACTATTGGCGACACCGTTCCGACGATCACCTCCATGGTGGAAAAAGGCCAGCCGGATATCGCGCCGGAAGCATGGGCAGATACGCTGCCAGATGTGGTCAAGCGTGGCGTGGATGAAGGCAAACTCGTTGTTGCCGCAACGGCTTTGCCGGATGGCGGCATTCAGGGCTGGTGGATACCGAAATACGTTGCCGACGCCCATCCTGATATCAAGACCATCGGCGACCTCTTGAAAAACCCCAAGCTTTTCCCGGATGCCGAAAATCCTGACAAGGGCGCTATCGTCAACGGTCCGCAGGGTTGGGGTGGCACCGTCGTCACCGCTCAGCTTTACAAGGCATTCGGCGCTGAAAAGGCTGGCTTCAACCTCATCGATAGTGGATCCTCCGCTGGTCTCGATGGCTCCATCGCCAAGGCTTATGAGCGCAAGCAGCCATGGGTCGGCTATTACTGGTCACCCACCGCCCTTCTCGGCAAGTATGAAATGGTGAAGCTGGAGCCCGGCGTTGCCGCCGATCCTGCCGAGTGGAAACGTTGCAACACGGTTGCCGATTGCCCGGATCCGAAGCCGAATGCATGGCCGGTCGACAAGGTCGTCACGCTGGTTGCCAAGCCTTTTTCGGAAAAGGCTGGCCCAGAAGTGATGGACTATCTCAACAAGCGGTCCTGGAGCAACGCGACCGTCAACAAGCTGATGGCCTGGATGACGGACAATCAGGCAACGGGCGAAGACAGCGCCAAGCACTTCCTGAAAGAAAACCCCGACATCTGGACGAAGTGGGTGTCTGCCGACGCGGCGGAAAAGATCAAGGCTTCGCTCTGATGACCTTCCCTGCTGCCTGACCCGCCGTCCGGCAGCCACGCAAATAGACATGCGATTGGCAAAACCAGTCGCATGTCGCCGCGATCATAGGGGAATTGTATGGATTGGTTTTACACGTTTCCGCACATGAACGATGAGACGCTTCGAAATCTGAAAAAGATGATCGATGACGGCTTTCGTGAATTCACGCGTGCCTGGGGCGGCACGATAGAGGGCTTCTTCTCACCCCTGCAACAGTTTCTGATCGCCGCAGAGCGCTTCATGACGCAAACGCCCTGGCCGATCATCATTCTGATCATCATGGCCATTGCCTGGTTTGCCAGTCGCAATCTCAAGATCGTTCTCAGCTGTCTTCTGACCCTTCTCGCCATCGGCTATTTCGACATGTGGACGGATACGATGCGGACGATCTCGATGATCTTCGTCTGCACGGTGCTATCCATCATCATCGGCATTCCCATCGGAATCGCCATGTCACATTCCAACCGTGTGCAGCGAGTCATCAATCCCATCCTCGATGTCATGCAGACCATGCCGAGTTTCGTGTATCTCATTCCGGTCGTGATGCTGCTGGGCATCGGCAGGGTGCCGGGGCTGATCGCGGTGGTGATCTACGCCATTCCGCCGATGATACGCCTGACCAATCTCGGCATACGGTTGGTGGACCGGGACGTGCTGGAGGCAGCCGATGCGTTTGGCTCGTCCGGTTGGCAAAAGCTGTTCAAGGTACAATTGCCCCTTGCGCTTCCCACCATCATGGCCGGGATCAACCAAACCATCATGATGGCGCTCGCCATGGTCGTCGTTGCCTCGATGATCGGCGTGCAGGGGCTTGGCCAGCCGGTTTTGAAAGCCATCGCCAACCAGTATTTCACACTCGGGATCTTCAATGGCCTCGCCATCGTCGGCATTGCCATCATCTTCGACCGCATCAGCCAGGCCTATGGCAAAAGGCTCCAGAAACATCAGGAGATGGCCCATGGCTGACGCTTTCGGCGGCATTAAAATCAGCAATCTTTACAAGATTTTCGGCAGCAATCCTCAAGCCCATGTGGAAGCGGTGCGAAACGGACTGACGAAGACGGAACTGAACGAGAAATATGGACACGTTCTGGGCCTGCGGGATATCAATATCGACATTCCCTCCGGCTGCATTCAGGTCATCATGGGCCTTTCCGGCTCCGGCAAATCCACGCTAATCCGCCACATCAACCGGCTGATAGACCCCACGGCGGGCGAAGTGCTGGTCGATGGCATGGATGTGGTGAAGATGAATGCCACGGAGCTGCGCGCCTTTCGCCGCCACCAGACCGCGATGGTGTTCCAGAAATTCGCGCTGCTGCCGCATCGGAATGTACTAGACAACACTGTCTATGGCCTTGAGGTTCAGGGCATGGCCCGGGCACAAAGCGTAGACATCGCCATGCGCTGGCTGGAGCGTGTCGGGCTGAAGGGATTCGAAACGCGCTTTCCCAACCAGCTGTCCGGCGGCATGCAGCAGCGTGTTGGGCTGGCACGCGCACTCTCCAACGATGCCCCGGTTCTGTTGATGGACGAGGCCTATTCGGCGCTCGATCCTCTCATCCGCACCGACATGCAGACCGTGCTTCTGGATATCCAGAAGGAAATCAGGAAGACCATCGTCTTCATCACCCATGATCTGGATGAGGCGCTGCGTCTGGGAGACCAGATTGCCATTCTGCGCGATGGCGAAGTCATTCAGCAGGGTACCAGTCAGGACATCGTGCTGCGCCCGGCGGATGATTACATCGCCAACTTCGTCAAGGAAGTGAACCGCGGTCGCGTCATCAATGTGGAGGCCGTCATGTCACCGGTCAGGCCGGGCCTGCCGCTTAGTGGTCCGCAAGTGCTGGCGGGAACCAGCGTGGAGGAAGCCATGCGCCTGCTGTCGATCAGCGGTCAGGACGATGCAGCCGTTGCCAGCCCTTCTGGGGAGGTTTTGGGTATGGTCAGTTTCCGCCAACTCGCCAGCGCCATCGTCAATGCGCAGGTGCAGGAAGGGGAAAGTGGCATTCATTCCACCGCAGGCATCGTTCGCGCCAAGGCCTGAACAGACTGTTCACAATCTTGGCCGTACATTCCATGAATTGCGCATTATATGTTCGGCAACGAAACATACGCAATTCAGGTGAAATATCATGAAGAAGATTGGTTTTCTGTCTTTCGGGCACTGGAGCCCCGGTGCCCATTCGCAGGCGCGCACCGCCAAGGACGTGCTTCAGCAATCCATCGAGCTGTCCGTTGCCGCTGAAGAAATCGGCGTCGATGGTGCTTACTTCCGCGTCCACCACTTTGCCCGCCAGCTGGCCTCACCCTTTCCGCTGCTGGCCGCCGTTGGTGCCAGAACGAAAAAGATCGAGATCGGCACCGGTGTTATCGATATGCGCTACGAAAACCCGCTCTATATGGCGGAGGATGCTGGCGCTGCCGATCTCATTTCCAATGGTCGCCTGCAACTGGGCCTTAGCCGCGGTTCGCCCGAACAGGTGATCGATGGTTGGCGGTATTTCGGCTATCAGCCGAAAGACGGTGCAAGCGATGCAGATATGGGCCGCAACAGCGCCGAAGTCTTTCTGGAAGTGCTCAAAGGTGAAGGTTTTGCAGAGCCGAACCCGCATCCAATGTTCCCCAACCCTCCCGGCCTTCTCCGTCTGGAGCCGCATTCGGAAGGTCTGCGCGACCGCATTTGGTGGGGCGCTGGCTCCAACGCCACAGCCATCTGGGCGGGCAAGCTGGGCATGAGCCTGCAAAGCTCGACCCTGAAGGACGACGAAACCGGCGAGCCTTTCCATGTGCAGCAGGCCGCGCAGATCCGGGCGTTCCGTCAGGCATGGAAAGAAGCCTGTCACAGCCGCGAGCCGCGCGTTTCCGTCAGCCGCAGCATTTTTGCGCTGGTTGATGACCGCGACCGCGCCTATTTCGGCGGCGGATCCAAGGAAAGCGACAGCATCGGTTATCTGGATGCGAACACGCGCGCCATCTTCGGGCGCTCCTACGCGGCAGAGCCGGACGTATTGATCAAGGAACTGGCAAAGGACGAGGCGATTGCCGAGGCCGATACGCTGTTGTTGACGATCCCGAACCAGTTGGGTGTAGATTACAATGTCCACGCGTTGGAATCGATCCTGAAACACGTCGCGCCAGAACTCGGCTGGCGCTAAACATCAGGTCCACGACATCGCTCGATGCCGTGGACTTTCCACCTTATTCGGCAACATCCACAACAAGACCCTTCGTCAGTTCCAGAGCCTGCCGCTCGAAGAGACCGCGATAGATGCCGCCCTTCTTCTGGATGAGGCTGAGATGGGTGCCCTCTTCCGCGATTTTGCCGTGATCGAAGACCAGCAGCCGATCCAGAGATCGGACGGTCGAGAGACGGTGCGCCACGACAAGCGTTGTCCGTCCCAGCATCAACCTCTCCATCGCGTTCTGGATCAGCATCTCCGATTCCGAATCCAGACTGGATGTCGCCTCATCGAGAATGAGGACGGGGGCATCCGCCAAAAATGCCCGCGCGATTGCGATACGTTGACGCTCACCGCCCGAAAGCTTCACGCCCCGTTCGCCCACCAGCGTGCCGTAACCCTTCGGCAAAGCTGTGATGAAGCCGTGCGCGCTGGCAAGTTTCGCCGCATTCTCGATTTCGCTCTGCGTGGCGTTCGGCCTCGCATAGGCGATGTTTTCCGCAAGCGATCGGTGAAACAGGATCGGCTCCTGCTGCACGATGGCAATCTGTTGGCGCAAGGACGCCTGCGACACCTGCGAAATGTCCTGCCCATCGATGCGGATTGTGCCGTGGCTGACATCATGCAGACGCTGGATCAGCTTGATGAAGGTGGTCTTGCCAGAGCCGGAATGACCGACAAGTCCCACCCGCTCACCCGGCTTGATGATGACTGAGAAGTCCTTGTAAAGCGGCGCCAGATGCCTGCCGTAATGGAAGCTGACCCGGTCGAACTCTATTCTGCCCTCATCGATGACAAGCGTTTTTGCGCCAGGCACATCTTCGATGCCAAGTGGCTGGGAATGGATAGCGACAAGCTCTTCCATATCGTTGACCGACTTCTGCAAGTTACGGATATGCATACCGATTTCACGCAAATAACCTTGCAGAATGAAGAAGGCAGTTAGAACGAAAGTGATATCGCCCGCATTGGCTTTTCCGCTAGCCCATAGCAAAAGCGCAAGCCCGACCACGCCTGCCCGCAGGATGCTGAGCAGGCTTGCCTGAAGTGTGCCGTTGATGGTGCCGCGCGTCCATGTGCGCCGGGTTCTGTCCTGCCATTTGCCCATCACGCGCGTCAGGCGACGGTCTTCTCGCTCCTCGGCACCAAAGGCTTTGACCACAGCATTACAGGTCACCGCATCGGCCAAGGAGCCGCCCAGCTTGGTATCCCAGGCATTGGCAAGGCTCGCCATGGGCGCAACATAGCCGAGCGCCATGCACACCGTAATCACGACGAACAGCAAGGAGCCCAGCCCGACGAGCAGGCCCATCATTGGCCAGTACCATGTCATCAACACGGTCGAGCCGATGAGCATGACGACGGACGGAAACAGTGCGACGAATACCACGTCATTCAGCAGATCGAGCGCCCACATGCCACGCGTGACCTTACGCACCGTTGATCCGGCAAAGCTGTTGGCATGCCAATCCGAGGAGAAACGCTGGATGCGGTGAAACGAGTCGGCTGCGATATCCGTCATAGACCGCAGAGTGAAGCTGATGATGGTCATGAAGGTGGCGTGGCGCAGAATGACGGCCAGCACGGCAAGACCCATCAGCCAGCAGAATGCGGTGAGCGCGTTGCTCCACGCAACAGGATCGCTCGCCGTGCCGGACACGACGGCATCCACCAGCCGCCCTGCGAACATGGGCGTCAGCACATCGGCAAGCGTGGAAAATAGAACCGCGCACAGCATGAAGCCGACGCGACCGGGTTGCTGACGCCAATGCGCCCAACAAAAGCGAAAAACGCTACGAAACGCCTGACTTCGGCGCAGTTTCAAACCAAAAGACATGAAGTGCATCCGGCGAATAGCCGGTCCCATAAAAGAAGGAAAAACGGAATCCGCGCCAGATTGATACGCGAAATAATTTGGGGAAAATCAGAAGAGGACCGGCCTACCGGTCTTTACGCGTCAATCTCTTGTTCGACAGAAAAAGAGAGCGTCAACCGTGAATGGCCGATGCCACCGGGGAGTTGGAAAAATATGCCATCAAATACCTCCCTCGTTCACGTTGATGCTTATATAATAAGCAACGCGCTTCAAAAGCCAAGCCCGTTTTTGTCGCGACAACTCACTAAACCTCTGGCTGCGGCAGAGATGTCACAGACGGCGCTTTAGCGCTGGTGCGGAGGGGCTGCGAAATCTCATATGTCCAGGCCGAAAACTGGAATCGCAAAGCCATTGCCACCAAATGCCAAAAGAAGAACTTTTCTCCTCGTCTACTGGCATATTCTGGATGATTATTTGGCGACTTTGAGCGCGCGACGATAGAAAATCAATTTCTAACCTTATGCTTGGAGCATGCCATGACGTTGCGTATCAACCAGACCGCCCCGGATTTTACAGCCGATACAACCCAGGGGTCGATAAGCTTTCATGAATGGATCGGTGATAGCTGGGCGGTGCTGTTTTCCCACCCGAAGAACTTTACGCCAGTCTGCACCACAGAACTTGGTGCGATGGCGGGTCTGGATGACGAGTTTAGGAAGCGCAATGTCAAGGTCGTCGGCATTTCTGTTGATCCGGTGGAAAGCCATTCCAAATGGAAACAGGACATCCAGACCGCCACCGGCTTCGAGGTTGGCTATCCGCTGATCGGTGACAAGGACCTCAAGGTCGCCAAGCTTTACGACATGCTGCCGGATGACGCAGGCGAAAGCTCCGAGGGCCGCACGCCTGCCGATAACGCCACCGTCCGCTCCGTCTATGTCATCGGCCCCGACAAGAAGATCAAGCTGATCCTCACCTACCCGATGACCACAGGCCGCAACTTCGATGAAATCCTGCGCACCATCGACTCCATCCAACTGACGGCGAAGCATCAGGTGGCGACACCGGCCAACTGGAAGCAGGGCGAGGACGTGATTATTACGGCTGCCGTTTCGAATGAGGATGCGATTGCGCGGTTTGGTTCGTTTGATACGGTGCTGCCGTATTTGAGGAAGACGAAGCAGCCGCAGGGGTGATTTCAGTCTGAATTTAGGCGTATCGGGTGTGGCTTACCCCCCGTCTGCCCTGCCGGGCATCTCCCCCTCAGGTGGGGAGATCGGCGAGGCGCACTTCCGCCACTTCATTCACGAGCGTTGAGAAGGCCGAAAGGCCGCCACAAGTCGCCCCCCCCCTTGAGGGGAGATGCCTGGCAAGGCAGAGGGGGGTGAGCCCCGCCCGCTACGTCACCCATTATCCCGCTGAAAAATCCAGTCATGATCCGGGTGGTTCTTGAACCGCCACTTGCGCATCGGCCCCGCCATCACATTGAGGTAATACATCTCATACCCGTAAGGCGCACCGCACGGGTGGTGACCCTTCGGCACCAGCACTACATCACCGTCCGAAACCGCCATGGTTTCATCCAGCGAGCCATCTTCGGTAAACACCCGCTGAAAGCCAAAGCCCTGGGCCGGGTTGAGGCGGTGATAGTAGGTTTCCTCCAGATAGGTCATGTCGGGGAAATTGTCCTCGTCATGCCGGTGGGGCGGGTAGGATGACCAGTGGCCGGAGGGGGTGAAGACTTCCGTGACCAGCAGGCTATCGGCCACATCGCGGTCTTCCATGGCGATGGGGAAGATGTAGCGAGTGTTGGCGCCCTTGCCGCGTTCGCTCAGCGAAATGCCGGAGGGGCCGATGACCTGCGCCTCTCTGCCCGGTTTGGCGGGCGCGGTGCAGACACCAATGCTGCAATCGGTCGTGGCTTTGACCGACCATGAGGAACCGGCGGGAATATAGACGCAATGCGGTGGCTTGCGTTCGAAGACATTCATGCGGTCGCCGAGTTCGCCGAAGTTCTTGTCCTCGGACGACACTTCCGCCTTGCCTTCGACCAGAACCAGAATGACTTCCGTGTCGCCGGTTTCCTCGGCAGCGGTCTCGCCCGGTTTCAGCCGGTAGAGACCGAAACCGACATAGCCCCATTCAGCACTTTGTGGCGTGATGTCGTGGACCTTGCCGGTTGTTCCGGTCGGCTTGCGCAGCAGATTTGCCATCGTCGTCTCCTTTGATCAGGCTTTGTCCAGCCCGGCTTGCCTGGCGAAATCCCGCAGGGATTTCAGGCCAAGGCTTTGATAGTCGAAGGGATTGCGAACGTCCGGATCCTGCTCGGCCTCGATGACTAGCCAGCCGCTGTAGCCACGTTCGGCAGCGATTTTCAGGACGGATGGGAAGTCGACGCCGCCGTCCGTATCGCCGGGAACGGTGAACACGCCGCGACGCACGCCTTCCAGAAACGAAAGCTTCTCGCTGCGCACCTGGGCTGCGATATCGGGTCGGACGTTCTTCGCGTGGATATGGCCGACTCGGGACATATGTTTGCGAGCGACACGTGCGGGATCCCCGCCGCCAAACAGCGTGTGGCCAGTGTCCAGCAGCAGTTTGGTGTGCGGGCCGGTGTTCTCCATCAGACGATCGATCTCGTCTTCGCTTTCGATGATCGTACCCATGTGGTGGTGGTAGACGAGTGCGATACCCTGCCCGGCAGCGAACTTGGCCAGCGCTTCCACGCCGGCACCAAAGTTTTTCCAGTCGGCATCGGCAAGTTTGGGGCGGTCGTTGACCGGCTTTCCGTCATCGCCATGAATGGCGTTGGAGGTTTCGCAGACGATGATGACCTTGGAACCCATGGCCTTCAGAAGATCGAGTGCAGGCTGCATGGCCGCCTTCTCGTCTTCGATGGCGTTGGTCAGCAGGTTGAGCGAATGCCAGCCGGACACGAAGCGCAGATTGCGGGGCTCCAGCACCGCTTTAAGCGCATCCGGTTCCTCCGGGAACTTGTGACCCTTTTCGATACCGTCGAAACCGATTTTCGATGTCTCATCGAGGCACTGGTCGAGGCTGATATGGGCGCCCAGCGTGCGGTCGTCGTCATTGCTCCAGGCGATGGGGTTGGTGCCGTAAAGGATCATCTTACTGTCTTTCCTTCAACGCGGCTTCGTAAGCGGCGCGTGCATTGTTGACTTCCTTGCGCTCAGAAACCTCCGGCACCGCCACATCCCACCAGTAACCACCGGCATCCGGCGTCGGGTACGGGTCCGTATCGATAACGATGACGGTCGTCGCGGTCGCTTCACGCGCCGCGTTCAAAGCGGTTTCCAGCTCCGCAATCGAGGAAACCTTGTGGGCATCGGCACCCATGCTGGCAGCGTGGGCGGTAAAATCGATGGCGATGGGGTTGGTGTGGTTGGTGTGGGCGTAGAGATTGTTGAACTCCGCGCCGCCGGTGCCCATTTGCAGGCGGTTGATGCAGCCGTAACCGCGGTTATCGGTGATGACGAGGGTGATCTTGACGCCCATGGCGACGGCGGTGGCGAGCTCCGAATTCATCATCATATAGGAGCCATCGCCGACCATGACGATAACGTCACGATGCGGCTCGGCCATCTTGATGCCGAGGCCGCCGGCGATTTCGTAGCCCATGCAGGAGAAGCCGTATTCCATGTGATAGGAAAGCGGCAGCTTTGCTTTCCACAGCTGGTGCAACTCGCCCGGCATGGTGCCAGCTGCGCACATGACGACGGTGTTGTCGCGCGAAGCACGCTGCACGGCACCGATGACCTGCATGTCGGTTGGTAGGCTGTTGGCTTCGACAGGTGCTGCGGTGACAGCATCGGCTTTCGCAAACCATTGCTCCTTCAACGCAGTGTCGGGTGCCGTAAAACGGTGGTTGCCCAAGGCATTTGAAAGCTTTTCTAATCCGACCTTGGCGTCCGCCGTCAGGCTGATGGCGTTGTGTTTGGCGTTGTCATATGGCTGGACGTTCAGCGCCAGCAGCTTGCGGTCAGGGTTCTTGAACAGCGCCCAGGAACCGGTGGTGAAATCCTGAAAGCGGGTGCCGATGCCGAAGACGAGATCGGCCTTTTCGGCAATCGCGTTGGCGCTATCTGCACCCGTCACGCCGACAGGGCCAAAGTTCAACTCGTGGTCCCAGGCAAGGGCCGACTTGCCCGCCTGTGTTTCGATGACCGGAATGGAGTGCGTCTCGGCAAAGTTTTTGAGCGTTTCCGTTGCGCCGGAGAAGTGCACACCACCACCAGCGACGATGACGGGGTTCTTAGCGGCTTTCAACGCAGCGACGGCTTCCTCGAACTCTGCAACATCGGGCTCAGGACGGCGCTGCCGCCAGACTTTTTTCTCGAAGAAACTGGCCGGATAATCGTAAGCTTCGGCCTGTACGTCCTGACAAAATGCCAACGTCACCGGGCCGCAATCGGCAGGGTCCGTCATGGTGCGCATGGCGCGGGGCAAGGCGGTCAGCAACTGTTCGGGCCGCGTGATGCGGTCGAAATAGCGGCTGACGGGTTTGAAGCAATCATTGGCTGACACGGTGCCGTCACCGAAATCCTCGATCTGCTGCAAAACCGGATCGGGGCCGCGATTGGCGAAGACATCTCCGGGAATGAGCAGGACGGGCAGACGGTTGACATGGGCCAGGGCCGCAGCCGTGACCATGTTGGTCGCACCGGGGCCGATGGAGGACGTGACCGCCATGGCGCGACGACGACCGAGTTGCTTGGCGTATGCGATGGCCGCGTGCGCCATGGATTGTTCGTTCTGGCCGCGATAGGTCCTCAGCTCATCGCGAATGCCGTAAAGCGCCTCACCGATACCGGCGACATTGCCGTGGCCGAAGATGGCCCAGACACCAGCGATATAGGTCTCGCCATCCTCGTTCAGTTGCGCGGCGAGATAGCGCACCATCGCCTGCGCTGCCGTCAAACGTAGTGTCGTCACGCTGCTTCTCCCTTGTTCTTTTTGGCGCGCGCCTCATCCCAGATGTGGCAGAGCGCGCTGTAGCGATCCGCCATCTGCGCAATGGCGTCTGCGTCACTGATCTTGCCCGAAAGCCAAGCACGGCCAGCATCGGCAAAGATCGTGCGGCCAACGGCAAAACCCTTCACCAGATCAAAGCCTGCCGCCAGACGGAAGCTCTCCTCCAGCGCCGCCTGCGGGGCATCAAGACCCAATACGACGATGCCGCGCACATAGGCATCGTTGCGCTGCACCGCATCGGTCGCGTTCTTCCACGCCGCCCCGCTTTTCATCGGCTCCAGCTTCCACCAGTCGGGATAGACGCCGATTTCGTAGAAACGATCGATAATTCTGGCCGTCGTCGTGTCATCCACGGCACCGACCTTGGAAGGGATGACCTCCAGCAGCAGTTCCAGACGGTTGCGGCGCGCTGCCTGAAACAGGCGAAGCACCGTGTCTTCCTGTTCCTTGCGCAATTCTTGGGCGTCATCTGGGTGATAGAAGCACAGAACTTTGACGACGTTGTTGGCGGGCCACTCACTGAGGCCGCCGAAATCGAGGCCGAGTTCCGGCTCCAGCGTCAGGGGGCGAGAGCCCGGCCATTCCACCGGGCGGCCGATCCAGAGGTTGGTGCCGCTAGCTTCATAGAGAGCATCGCGGCCCAAGCGGCTATCGCAGAGAATGCCGTATCCGGCTTTACCGCCGGACACCTGAAGGGCTGCTTTCAGGCAAAGCTTCTTGAACTCGCCAATCTTGTCATGCGTAACACCGGCCTCGTCCGCCATCGCTTCCAGCTGCATGCGGTGATCGAAGGCGAAGACGCGCATGGTGTTCCAGTCACCCTTGCGGTTTGTGGCCCAATGTACCTGCTCCAGCGCCTCATCCTTGCGCAGCGCCTTGTTCTTGATGCCGGTGCGGAAGAAATATTGCAGCTCTTCCCAGCTGGGGTAAGCAGGCGTGCAGCCGTGGCGGGAGACGGCGAATGCGCCGCAGGCATTGGCGTATTTCAGCGTTGTTGGCCAGTCTTCGCCACACAGCCAACCGCGGAACAGGCCAGCCATGAAGCCGTCGCCTGCACCCAGCACGTTGAAGACCTCGATGGGGAAACCCTCGCCGGATTCGCCGTCGTCAAGACTGGCTGGAATGTCGCCGGGAAACACGGATGCTCCCATCGGTCCGCGCTTGCAGACCAAAGTCGCTTGGGAGACATTACGAACGGCCTTCAACGCTTCCAACGTGTCGGTGGAGCCACCGGCAATATGGAACTCCTCTTCCGTGCCGACGATCAGGTCGAAGAGGTGCAATGTCGATTGCAGCTTGGTGGTGACCGCCTGAGATTCTACGAAGCGGCTTTCGCCATCGCCATGACCGGCGACGCCCCAGAGGTTGGGGCGGTAATCGATATCGAGCGCGGTCTTCGCTCCGCCTTCCCGCGCCAGACGCAGCGCCTTCAACACGGCGGCCTCCGTCTTCGGGTTGGACAGATGCGTGCCGGTGGCGCAGACGCATCCGGCATCGGCGATGAAGGCGGGATCGATATCGTCTTCGCACAGCGCCATATCGGCGCAGTTTTCGCGGTAGAAGATCAAAGGAAATTGCGACTGGTCGCGAATGCCGAGTAGCACCAGCGCCGTCAGGCGTTCCGGGTCGGTCTTGACGCCCCTGATATCGACGCCTTCGCGCACCAGCTGCTCGCGGATGAAGCGGCCCATATGCTCGTCACCCACGCGGGTGATGACGGCGGTCTTCAGGCCCAGCCGCGCACCACCTGCGGCGATATTGGTGGGCGAACCGCCGATATATTTGTTGAAGGAGGACATATCCTCCAGACGGCCGCCAACCTGCGCGCCGTAAAGATCGACCGACGAACGGCCAATGGTAATGAGATCGAGCTTCTTCACGACCGTCCTCCCTCGCTGTGACGCGAACCCTGCATCTGGAATGACACTCCACCATCATTCCATGTCAGGTTATTTTTGGACTATAAATTCCATTTTTTCCATTTTCAACATAAATATTCAATTTTGCCGATGTGTACCGACACCGACGGCCAGCGCGATGGCAACGCAAAGCGTTGCCGAAAGCGAGCGGAAAGCACCGAAATCCACCTCCGAAACCGCAAGGATGGTCGCCCCGAGTTTCCGCATCGGGCTGACTGCGGTGTCCGTCAGCGCAACGACCGGGACACGTCTTGCCAGACTGGAAGAGACGAGGTCCATCGTCTCCGCCGAGTAGGGCGAAAACGTGATGGCCAACACGACATCGCCGGTGCGGATCGCGCTTTCGTTGTGCAGCTGCCCGACAGAGGCATGCAGCATGGCGGGAACACCCATCTTTTCAAAAGCATAGGCCAGATAACTTGCGACCGCGAATGAACGTCTAAGACCGATGATATGAATCGTAGCGGCCTCGGCAAGAACCTGGATCGCCGTTTCGAACTCGCGGGGATCCACAGTGTTCAACACGCTTTCCAGCGAGGCACGGCCTGCATCCACGAATTCGGCAAGCAGCAGCGCGCCGCCGTCTTCGCCTTTATTGCGCAGGTTGCTCAGCCGCGTGGTATAATCCGGCCAGCCGCCGGTGTAATGTTCGCGAAACAGCCGCTGCATGTCCGAAAAGCCGGTAAAGCCCATGATTTGGCTGAAACGCATGATGGCGGATGGCTGGACGCCAGCACTTTCCGCAAGCTCTGCGACGGTGGACACCGCGATGCGATCCGCATGACCGGCGACGTAATCGGCGCATTGGCGCAGGCGTTTCGGCAGGCTGTCGGTGACCTCCAGCAACCGTTCCCGAAACGCTTCAACCGTGGCCGGTGCCGCACTGGCGCTCATGATGTCCCCCTTACTTTTCCATCCCCGTCACAATATGGAATATCCATTCCAAAAAAAATCACAAGCATTCCATCAGGATTCATCGGGTGACAGTGAAGGCCCGGCGTGGCATAGGGACGCCAATCCTCCAGCTTATCGGTTACGTCTAATGATCCGCATCGAAAACATCAGCAAATCCGCCAGCCACCGCATCCTCTTCATCGAGGCGTCCGCTGCGCTCAACAAGGGCGAAAAGGTCGGGCTCGTCGGCCCCAATGGCGCGGGCAAGACGACGCTGTTTCGGATGATCACCGGGCAGGAGCAGCCGGATGAAGGTCAGGTGGCCTCGGAAAAGCACGTCTCCATCGGTTACTTTAATCAGGATGTCGGTGAAATGGCAGGCCGCAGTGCCGTGGCGGAAGCCATGGAAGGTGCCGGACCGGTGAGCGCGGTTGCGACCGAGCTTCGCGAACTGGAAGCCCGCATGGTCGACCCGGAGCAGCTCGACCAGATGGACGAGATCATCGAGCGTTACGGCGAAGTGCAGGCGCGCTATGAGGAACTGGACGGCTATTCGCTCGAGGGACGCGCGCGCGAAGTCCTGGCAGGTCTAAGCTTCAGCCAGGAAATGATGGACGGCGACGTCGGCAAGCTCTCGGGCGGCTGGAAGATGCGTGTGGCGCTGGCCCGCATTCTTTTGATGCGCCCAGACGTGATGCTGCTCGACGAACCGAGCAACCATTTGGACATCGAAAGCCTGATCTGGCTTGAAAACTTCCTGAAGACCTATGACGGCGCGCTTTTGATGACCTCGCATGACCGCGAGTTCATGAACCGCATCGTCAACAAGATCATCGAAATCGATGCGGGATCGCTGACGAGTTATACGGGTGACTATGGCTTTTACGAACAGCAGCGCGCCCAGAGCGAAAAGCAGCAACAGGCACAGTTCGAGCGCCAGCAGGCGATGCTTGCCAAGGAAATCAAGTTCATTGAACGCTTCAAGGCCCGCGCTTCCCATGCGTCGCAGGTGCAGAGCCGTGTCAAGAAACTGGAAAAGATCGACCGCGTGGAGCCGCCCAAGCGCAGGCAGACGGTGGCCTTCGATTTCCAGACTCCACCGCGCTCCGGCGAGGACGTGGTGTCCTTGAAGCAGGTGCATAAGGCCTATGGCCAGCGCACGATCTATGAAGGTCTGGATTTCATGATCCGCCGCAAGGAACGCTGGTGCATCATGGGCGTCAACGGGGCCGGTAAATCCACGCTTCTCAAGCTGATTGCAGGCACGGCTGAGCCGGATGTCGGCAGCGTCAATGTCGGCGCCAGCGTCAAGCTCGGCTATTTCGCCCAGCACTCCATGGATTTGCTGGATGGCGAAGCCACGATCCTGCAATGGCTGGAACAGCGTTTTCCAAAGGCCGGACAGGCTCCGTTGCGCGCGCTTTGCGGCTGCTTCGGCTTTTCCGGTGATGATGTCGACAAGAAGTGCCGCGTTCTGTCGGGTGGTGAAAAGGCGCGTCTGGTCATGGCCGCCATGTTGTTCGACCCGCCGAACTTCCTTGTTCTGGACGAACCAACCAACCACCTTGACCTCGACACCAAGGAAATGCTGATCAAGGCACTGGGCGAATATGAAGGCACCATGCTGTTCGTTTCGCATGACCGCCATTTCCTCGCAGCCCTCTCCAACCGCGTTCTGGAACTGACGCCCGATGGCATCCACCAATATGGTGGCGGCTATACGGAATATGTCGAAAGAACAGGCGCGGAGGCTCCCGGACTGCTATCATAGGACTGCTTGAGGTACATTAAGGTTTTGGGAGGAACCAGGAATGGGTAAAGCGCAGATCGTCGGTTGGGCGCATGGCCAGTTCGGCAAATTACCGCTCGAAAATACCGAGCAACTGATGGCCTCCGTCGTCGCTCCGGCCATTGCGCATGCGGGCATCGAGGCTACAGATATCGACGGCATTTTCGTCGGCGTCATGAATAACGGCTTTTCCAAACAGGACTTTCAGGCAGCCCTCGTTGCCATGAGCGACGAACGGCTGGCACATACGCCCGCTGTCCGCTTTGAAAACGCCTGTGCCACGGGATCTGCCGCACTCTACAGCGCCATGGATTTCATCGAAGCTGGTCGTGGCCGCATCGCACTGGTGGTGGGAGCCGAAAAAATGACGGCGCTGCCGACCGAAGAGGTGGGCGATATTCTGCTGTCGGCCAGCTACCGTGCGGAAGAAGGCGATATTCCTGGTGGGTTTGCCGGACAGTTCGGTCGCATCGCTCAGACATACTTCCAGCGCTACGGCGACCGTTCCGAAGAACTGGCGATGATTGCCGCCAAGAACCACGCAAATGGCATGGGAAATCCCTTCGCCCATATGCGCAAGGACTTCGGCTTCGAGTTCTGCAATACGGTGTCCGACAAAAACCCCTATGTCGCGCCGCCGCTGCGGCGCACGGATTGCTCGCTGATTTCCGATGGAGCCGCAGCCATCATTCTGGCCGATCAAAAGGTTGCCGCGACGCTGCAACGGGCCATTGGTTTCAGAGCCCGTACGCAGGCCAATGACATCATAGCGCTCAGCCGCCGCGACCCGTTGGCATTCGAGGGCGCACGGCAGGCGTGGGCGAAATCGCTGGAGACGGCTGGTATTGACCTCAACGATCTGTCGCTGGTCGAAACGCATGATTGCTTCACCATCGCCGAACTCATCGAGTATGAGGCGATGGGACTGGCAAAGCCCGGCGAAGGACACCGTGTGGTGCGCGAGGGCATTACGCGAAAAGACGGTCGCCTTCCCGTCAATCCATCCGGCGGGCTGAAAGCCAAGGGTCACCCAATTGGTGCGACAGGCGTTTCCATGCACATCATGGCCGCGATGCAATTGGCCGAGGATGCGGGTGACATGCAGATACCAAACGCCAAGCTCGCCGGTGTTTTCAACATGGGTGGAACGTCGGTAGCCAATTACGTTTCAATTTTGGAACGCGTGAAATAGCGCAGACATACGGCGCAATTTGCCCACAAAAAAATGCGGCCTGGCTGGCCGCATTTTTGGAATATTTGAACCGATCTCAAGAAATCAGTTCAGGGTTTCCCAACCGCTGCGCACGTCGGAAGCTGACTTGCTGAGATGGACATGGGCGTCTACATGATCGACCCATTCCAGCGGAATGAGGTGGTGCTTGCCATCGGCCGCATCGGTCTTGGTCAGCTTGATGCGGCTCTTGCCGTCCATATGGTCGACTGTGCCGACATGGCTGCCATCGGCGGAACGCACTTCCATGTGCTCGCGAATCTGGTCACCAGAAATCATTTCTGTTTCCTCCTGTTTGTTTTTCGACTTGCGAGGAGGAAATGGAAATGGCCCGGTTTCGTTCCCCCTTTTAACGGGAAAGAATTTCTGACAATCAGCCTATCAACGTTTAGAACAGCGCATCCGCGAAAAGATCATCGTCGTCAGCGGCAGCGGATTGGCTGGCCGATGCAACAGAGGCAGCATTGGCTGTTGCGACATAGGCGGGCAGAAAGCGGACGTGGATGTCGCGTTCCTGAGACATGGTGTAAAGCTTGTAAACCCGGTGGCTGAAGCCCTCAACCTTGTCGCTGAAACCGGAGACGTCGGCATCGAAACCTTCGGAGAGCTGCGCTGCGATCTGGCAGCATTCATTGAAGGTGTGGCCGAGCGCGTTTTCGAAATCGAGCGTGACGACCGCAGAGCTGATGCGACTGAAAACGGCTTGGCCTTCTTCGGCTAGCGACTCGATACCGGCGTCCATCTGCTCCTTGGCGCCGCGAATGGCGTGAAGGGCATCGTTCAAAGGCACGGCCATATCGGCGGAAAGGCCCTGGCCCTGCTTTGCAAGCTGGCTTGTAGCACTTTCCACGCGCTGTAATTCTTCAACGATGGCGTCGGCTGGAGTTTCCAGCTTGCCCGCGAAGACGCGCATTTCACCACTGACGACGTTGACGGACCTGCCGGCGTCACCAAGTTTGGAGCAGCGCAGATTGGAGTTCAGCGCCATATAGTGAATGTCGATCTTGATCGACCGCAGAATTTCGATGCCACGCGACAGTTCCTGCGCGCTGTTGGTGACCGAAAGAACCACGTCGTCGGCATCCGCACTGCTTTCCTGAACGCGTGCCACCAGAGCGCAGGCTTCGACAATGCCTTCCTCCATGAGCGCCAGAGTGCTGCTATCGCCATTGCGTGTCTTGTCGATCAACTCGTCGCGCAACGACAGAATGCGTGCCGCATCATCCGCGAAGCTGGAGATGCTAGCGAAAATCTTGGTGCAATCGCGATGGAAATCGGCAGCAGTTTCATCCATCTGGGCGCTGGCCATTTGCAGGACGGCTTCCTGAAGGATGGCGTGTTCCGTGCCATCAAGCTCCTTGCCTTCTGCGGAAGAAGCAAACTCGTCCAGCATTTCCAGCATGCTTTGAATATGTTCGATACGCTGACGCGTGATATCGCCGATCTGTAGCGAGGACAGGACGGAGCCGATCTTGCCCTGAATGGTCTGGGCGATCTTCTTCACCTGCGCGGCAATATCCGTCATTTCCTGATGCTGCTTGGAGATGCGCTCGGAATTTTCGTTCAGGCCGGAAATTATGTGCGGAATGGTGGCGTCGAAATCCGCCAGCGTGGTGCTGGAAAAGGAACGGGCCTTGACGAGCTGAGAATGCATTGCATCCAAATTCTTCGCGAAGCGACCGACCTCATCAGCGCCGGACTGAATGCGTTCGCGAATTTCGTCGGCAAAGCCTGCGAATTCCGCAAGGCCGGCACCGGTGATCTTAACGGTCACGGCAAAGGTCTTCAGATAGCGGATTGTCTCATGGATATCGTCTATATGGCCGCCGGTGGACGAGCACATGGCTGCCAGCGAATTGAAGGCCGCCTGACGGGCCTGCTCCGTTTTGGGCAACTGGGCCAGATCGTCGATGGTCTGACGCAGCCCATCAAGCGTGTTCTGCGCCGTCTTTCCATCAATCGTTCCGGTCATTCCATCGAGAATACCAACAAGATTGCCAAGAATTTCCATGACGGAGACCAGCACTGCACCGCCATCGAGAAACGTCTTCTCGATTTTGGCGTGGGCTGTCGTCAGCTTGCCGCTGAATTCGGCCTGCCGATCAATCCTGTAGGTCGCTTTCTGTTTCAGCATGGTATTCATCGTCGTTTTCCGATCTTGCGTTATGGGCAAACGCTAGCGGCATTTAGGAAACGACAGGTAAATCAAAGAGGGCTAGAAAACCGAAATGGTATTTACAGTTAACAGTTGAGTAAAATACTCTGGTTAACGGAATGCGTCAAAGATGGAGTGGTGAAAATCGCCACTCAGTTGTGCCATTTATTACCGTCGTTCGTGGCATCATCCTTGTTGAAGAAGCGAGATGCAGCCTCGGTCCGGTTACGGACATTCATCTTCTTATAGATGTTGCGAACGTGGACTTTGACGGTATTTTCCGAAAGGTGCAGACGGTCGGCGATGATCTTGTTCTGGGTGCCTTTGCAAAGCAGGTCCAGAATTTGAACTTCGCGTGTCGTCAGTGCGGAAAACTCGTTCTTGCGTGCGGCCAGTGCATCTGCACGGTTAGCAACCACGGCACGCGTATCATAAACGGTGCGGCTGGAAACTTCAGGCCCGGCAGTTAGTCTGCCCAGCAGTGCGGAGGGGAAATGCTCTCCGCCCTTGATGAGAAGATCGACCGCAGCCATGAAGACATCGAGCCGAAGGTTGAGCGGCAGGACACCATCTATAATGCGTGTCTCCACCAATTGCTTGAGATAGGCCTCGATCATATCGATTGCGTCTATCACCAGCGCGATCTGCGCATCGGGATGCTTGGTGCGGACTTCCGTCAGCAACTCACCGAGCCTGGAGCCGGACAGTCTGTAAAGCAGAACGAGCTTTACGTCCCGCAACTGCCCTTCCGGTATGGAGGTGGACGAAGCCGCGCTCAGAACATCGCATGCCGGAAACTTCTTGCCCAATGCCTCCACAAGACATTCGGAAAAAAGATCCGCATTGGCTACGACAAGTATCGTCCCGCCTGTTGCTATAACCCTGTTGCTTTGTTTTGCGTCTATAACCCGTGATGCAACCATGAACATATACGCCTCCCTATAGCGTTACGCAGATACTCTGTTCCATGCTGGCGCGCAGTGAACGGGTGGAGGGCCTACGATCGGGCACTTCCACGTTATCACAGCCTCATTTATTAGTTATTTATTAATCATGAGAAATAGTACAAAAAAGATCCGAAATAAATTGCCCAAATGGATTAGTGTGGCGTTAAAGGCATAATAATCAGGGAGTTTTTCATTTTTCTAATGCATTAAACACGTCCAATAAAAAGAAATGTAAAAAATTGCATTATTCAGTTGTATAAATACTCATCGATAATTTTTAATTGTGCATTTTTTCCGTCAGTTTGACGGTTTTTCGCTACCTCTCATGGCGAACGCAGCTGCCGAGACGCGATTTTTTCATTTCGGCAAGAAGTAATATCACGAAATTTGCGGCGATCAGAGACGTAATCCCTTCGAAAATGATGCCGACACCCGCATCGTGGTTACAGAATGCTTAATCCCATTTGGTAGCTGGAAACCCGCAAACATCTCAGACACATTCAGCCCCGTTGCAACAGACCGCAACCGGTTCGACCCTACCATCTCTGTTTATGTTGCGATGGAACGGGCAGTCCGAGACGAAATGATCAGACAGACAGAAAGCATAAAATCTGCAGTCGCCTGGCGATTGCGGAGCTGGATATGCGCATGTTCGTGACCGTGTCTTGTGCATTCCCAATAACAAAGGCCTGAAAATCCGGGCCTGAAACCGCAGACGAAACGTCGGTGAGTACGTCTGCATATGTGTGAACCTCGGAGTGAGCGCGAGTAAAATCCCATTTAAGATGAGAGGGATTTCGAAAAGCTGCTCCGAACTTTTTCGGAGGATATAGACATGACCTATCCACAACAGCAGCCAGCAGGCGACGATATCACGAAGGTCGGCGCTCTCGCCGATGGATTTGCCAACACATCCACCAATGACAGCAGCGTTGACGACAGCAATGTCGGCGTTGGCAACGGTGGCAACCGCGACAACACCTATACCGACAACAGCCATAATCTGGATGTCGATGCCAAGGTACAGGTCGCAACCGACAATGGTAACAATCGCGATAACAGCTATGACTGGAGTTACGACAGCAAGACCCATACCGATATCGACACCAATACCAACACCAATTCGAACAACACGAGTGTCAGCGACAATGACACAAATATGAAAAGCGATTACGACTGGAGCTACGACAGTAAGACGGATAGCCATAACGACACCAAGGTCATCACGACCACCGATGACCACACAAAGACGTTCAACTATTCTGACAACGATACCGACGTTAAGACGACGACGGATAGCTTCAACTCGAGCTTTGCCAAGACGGATACCGATTTCTCCACGATGGACCAGATCAAGGACATCGGCAATCTGGGTGTTGCTCAAGGCGATATTGCGTTCAATCTGGGCGACAACTTCTCCTTCTCTTTGAACTACGACAACGTCCTCAACAACTCGTTGAACGGCGAGGGCTACGACAGCGCATTTAGCCTTGTTCAAGCCAGCCATCTCGCTGATCAGGACGTCGCATACGACATCAAAATGGACAACCAGAGCGCCCAGAACCATCTGAGTGCCGATGGCGGCCATGCCGATGGCGCACAGGGCATGGAAATGGACGGCAAAAGCTGGGATCTGCATTCGGGCGACGACGTTTCGGGCAGCAGCTCGGCCAATGCCTCTGCTATCCTCGCAAACTCCGGCTTCCATCTGGAACTGGTACAGGGTGCAAACCTTCTCACCAATTCCTTCGAAGGCAGCGTCACGGGTGGCGATTCTCACCATGTTGGTGAAGACGCAAGCGGCTCCTGAGACCTCACTCTCTAGATCGAAAAGACTGCACCGGCTTGTGCCGGTGCAGTTACCGGTTGGACGGCCGGTAGACCCCGTTGAATGGCGACTCCGCTCAAAGCCGAGGCCCGGCTTCTACCACGGCGGCAAGACCGACACGGGTCTGAAGAGGAGGGACACGCCATGTATATGGACCGAATTTCTGACATGATCGCCCACTTTATCGGTATTTTTGAAACCGAAATCGATGAAGCGCGACTGAGAACACATTATGCCGGAGGCCAGGGTCGGCACGACGATGCGGCAATGTCGCCGCATGAGGATGCGCAGAACCCCGATCAGATCTACGATGTTCCTCTAGAAGATTATGACCCGGGCGTAAAATATCGTTCCGGCCACTATGAATTCAGCGCCACGCGCACGCACCATGCTTTGTCTTTCGAAGACGCCATCCGCAAACATTCGCACGCTGCGTCTTATGATCTCTCTAGCTCGCATTTCAGAATGCCGGGCGAAATCGATGAGTATCAAGAGCAGCCCAAGCTCGTTCTCTATACCGGCCCCGGCTCCACCATCGCCCATGTGTCGCAGCTGACACTGCTGCTAGATGACGACTATCTCAACATGACGGATGGTCCCAATGTGGCGCGTGACACGACCTATGTCACCGAGCGTACCACCGAATATTACAACGAAGCCGCCCGCTTCACCCCCTTCGACAGCTACCATCGCACCGATACCTATGATGGATTGCAGTCCATCGCGAAGGATTTGCACGACTACATCACGCAGGCCAGAGACAACAATGTCTCATCGCTCGGCACCGGTGCGGATCAGGATTTCGTCGTTGCCAGCCATTCGATTACCGGCACCTATGTGAATGGCGTCGCGGCGACGACACTGCCTGATGTCGATGACTTCATGCCGGATCGCGGCATTGCCAAGCCACCGACGGACCCGACAGAGAGCGATACACCGCTGGAAAGTCACACCGGTGCTGGCAACAGTCTGGATGTGGCCGCCGGCGCCAATGTGGTCGCCAACATCGTATCCGTGGTCAATACGGGCGTCGTCGCTCCGGTCATGGCCGTGATGGGCGATTATCACCAGATCGATGCCATCACCCAATCCTATGTCTATAGCGATCACGACACGGTCGACACGGCCTTCACTCGAGAGGATCACGCAGGCACCGTCGCCAACAATATCGCGGCCTTTCAGAGAACGGTCTGGGGCGAAAGCGCCAACGGCAGCCACACAGAAAGCACGCCGGACGCTGCGG
Source organism: Hyphomicrobiales bacterium (assembly GCA_900473205.1). Taxonomy (GTDB): domain Bacteria; phylum Pseudomonadota; class Alphaproteobacteria; order Rhizobiales; family Rhizobiaceae; genus Agrobacterium. The sequence goes on along the minus strand of UCLB01000017.1, from coordinate 1,364 downwards.
TTTTCCCGACCGCATGGCGGGTGAGCTACATTGAAGGCGACGTCTCCTTCGTCCACTGGATCGAGCAATATCACTTCGTTTCCGACAACGACACCTTGACGGTAACGACATCAGGTGCGGATGTCAGCGTGCTGACGGGCGGCAACGGCGCCGTCAATCTTGCCAGCTTCCTCGGCATCGGCATGCAATATGATCTTGTCATCGTCGGCGGCAATGTGCTGGACATGAACATGATCGCGCAGGTCGCAGTGCTCTACGACAACGACAAAATCCATGCGCTGGCCGGTTCGACATCCGGCGCGACCGTCCAGACCGGCGACAACCTGATCTGGAACGAGGCATCGATCCACAATGTCGGCGCCAATGATCGCTTCGCATCGATGCCCGACTATATGGTAGAGGCCGCCAAGGCGATCAACGAACGTGATCCGCATATGCCCGAGGGGCTTTCGACCGACCCCAATTTTGCGGGCTATGCCGGTCTCAACGTTCTCTACATCACCGGCAATCTCTATGACGTCACCTACGTCAAACAAGTCAGCGTTCTGGGAGACTCCGATGACGTGACTCAGGCCGCATCGAAGGTGCTGGCCAATAACGAGAACGCCACGGTCCATATCGATACCGGTAGCAATGCGGTCGTCAACATCGCGCAGATTACCGATTATGACAGCTTTGGCGGCTCCACCTATGTCGGTGGCCACCTCTATTCGGATGCCGTGCTAATACAGGGCGGTCTCATCGAGAACGATCCCGCCCATCCGCATCCGGCAGCGCTGGCCAACGAAGCCATCGCTTTTCTTCATGACGACACCAGCACCACCAGCGACCACACAGACGGTCTCATCAATGCAGGGCACGACCTTTCCTGGTCGCAAGCTCATCCCGTCGATGTGATGCAAACGGCCGTCGCTTGACGGGCTTTTCAGGGGAACGTGGATATGGATCATATTTCAAAAGACGAGATCGAAAAGGGACGCGTTCTCGATCTGACCGGGAAAAAGGACGGTGAGGGTGATGGCAACCTGACGGAAGCCTGTATCACAGCAATCAACGATGCCGTCGATAATCTGCGCCAGCTGTCATCGGCAGCGGCCAAGGAGGCCGCGGCTCAGGAACCGGCCAAAGCTGCTGAGCCGGTCATTGAAGCGCGTGTAACGCCCGAGCAGGAAGTCCCACCGGTTCACCCCGCATCCCGCGACGCCCCCGGCGAAAAAGCCGATCTCAAATCCAGTCCTGAACTCCCTTTCGTCAAGACCATCGACAATAATGACGGTCCGATCCGTGAGAATGAGCGCCGCCCCACCACCGGTGGTGGCGGCAACGGCAAGGAACCGGACCTCAATGGCGGTGGCGGCGGGGGC
>UCLB01000011.1 GCA_900473205.1 Hyphomicrobiales bacterium | reverse complement strand
TTGCGCTGCCAGCCGCGTTTCGAAAGATAGTTGGCTATGGATGCCAAGGCGTCGGGTACGGAATTCCATATGTCGCGATGGCCATCACCGTCGAAATCGACGGCATATTTCAGATAGCTGGACGGCATGAATTGCGGTTGGCCGAGCGCGCCTGCCCACGAGCCCATCATTTTCGGAGCTGCAATATCGCCACTTTCAACGATCTTCAAGGCATTGATCAGTTCGACGCGGAACATGTCCTTGCGGGTGGATGTGTAGGCTTTGGTTGCCAAGACGTCGATGACCGCATTTGGCAATTTTGCACGGCCGAAGCCGGACTCGCGGCCCCATATTGCTACGACGATATTCCCGGGTACGCCGTACGTGGCCTCGATGCGTTTGAGCGTAGCAGCATGCGTCGCGGCAAGCGAACGGCCTGTGGCCGCGAGCCCCTGAAGACGCTGTTCGGAGAAATAAGCGCCAGGTGATGAAAACTCAGCCTGGCTCTGCGCCTGTTCTTTTGGCGGCTTCTGGCCGGGCACGATGAGGTCTGGCAGTTTCCAGTTGATGGACAGGCCGTTCAACGTTGCCTCTAGTGTCTTTTGCGAGATGCCAGCCTTGCGCGCTTCAGGCCAAATTTCCTTTTTCAGCCACGTATTGAAGTCTGCATTATATCTGGCCGCAGCAGCACCTGTTGGGATTGACTGCGCAAAGGTCGCTGTGACCGACAGCAGAGAGATAGTTGTCGCGAGGAGGAGGCCGATCGTCTTGGAGGGCATTCGGTTTCCTTTTGTAAAAGTATGGGCGTCTTTGTGCTGAAGACGTGCGAAGATAATCAGATGACTGTCCGGGCACGCAAGGCGGCGGTCAGCGTCCCCTCGTCGAGATAATCGAGCTCGCCGCCAACAGGCACGCCGTGCGCAAGCCGTGTGATCTTGACGCCGAGATCCTGCAAACGGTCGGTGATGTAATGCGCCGTCGCCTGACCTTCGACGGTGGCATTAACGGCAATAATAAGTTCACGAATGCCACCGGCGCTGACGCGCTCGATCAGGCCCTTGATGTTCAGGTCTTCCGGCCCGACGCCATCAAGGGGCGACAGCGTGCCACCCAGAACGTGGTAGGCGGTGTTCATCGCGCCTGCGCGTTCCAGTGCCCAGAGATCAGACACATCCTCCACGACGATAATGACGGCCTGGTCACGCCGTTCGTCGGAACAGACGGTGCAGGGGTCTATCGTATCGACATTGCCGCAGCAGGAGCAAATCTTGACCTTGTCATAGGCTTCGCCCATGGCGTGGCCGAGCGGCCCGAGAAGCTGCTCTTTCTTTTTGATGAGGTGAAGTGCGGCCCGTCGCGCCGAACGGGGCCCAAGCCCCGGCACTTTTGCCAGAAGCTGGATCAGTTTTTCAATTTCAGGGCCGGTGACTCGTTTTGCCATTCGCTGCTTTTAGCCCATATGAATATAAAACGGAATCGATTGAAGGACTTCCAAGCCATGAAACTTCACGCTGTCTGCGTCGGGCAAGCCGAAAAACTGCCCGGCAAGAGCTATAAAACCGGTATCTTCAAAACGCCGGTGACTGGCCGGGTTTTGATCGACGCCGAAGGCATTGTCGGAGATGCGATCTGCAATCGCAAGCACCATGGCGGCGTGGATCAGGCGATCTATCTCGAAGGGCTGGAGACATTGGCCTGGTGGGGTGAGACGCTCGGAAAGCCTCTGGCGCCCGGCACCTTCGGTGAGAACCTCGTGATCGAAGGCCTCGACAACAGGGACGTCGATGTCGGCGACCGCTTCATCATCGGGGATGTCGTATTGGAAGCGACCTCGGCGCGCATACCCTGCGCCACCTTCACAGCCCGCATGAGCGATCCGACATTTGCCAAGCGCTATACCGCAGCGGCGCGACCGGGCATTTATTGCCGTGTCGTCTCCGGCGGAAGCGTCGGCGCGGGCGACGAGATGTCTTTTCAGCGGTTCGAAGGTGCCAAAGTCACGATCGCCGAGACGATGGCGACCTTTGGTAAAAGGCTGGATGAAACAACAAGGCAGCGATTTCTCGCTGCCCCGATTCATTACAAGCTGCGGCGCGAGTTGGAGCGCGCTTAAAAAGGCAGCTTCATACCGGGCGGGATTGGCAGGCCGGCGGTGAGATCGCGGGTCTTTTCCGCGGTTACGGCTTCTGCACGCTGCTTGGCATCGTTATGGGCGGCCACCAGCAAATCTTCGAGGATTTCGACTTCGTCTTCCTTAAGGAGCGATGGGTCGATCTTGACGCCGAGCAGCGAGCCCTTGCCACTCATCTTGACGGTCACGAGGCCACCGCCGGAGTTGCCTTCGACTTCAAGTGCAGCAATCTCTTCCTGCATCTTCTCCATCTTGGCCTGCATTTCCTTGACCTTGCCCATCATACCCATGATGTCGCGCATCTCGAAACTCCTGTTTTTCTTAGAATTCTATGTCTTCGCCGGGAAGAATGTCGCCTTCGCTCGATTCTGCGACGGATGGCGGCGGCAGATCATCCACATCCTCCTGCGCAGGCGCACGGATACGAACGTCGGTGATCTTCGCACCGGGAAACTGCGCCAGAATGGCAGCAACATCGGGATCCTGCCGCGCATCGACAAGGCGTGCATCGCGCGCATTGCCTTCTGCCTCGACCAGCGTAGGCTCACCCTGTTCCTTGCTGAGGCTGACAAGCCAATGAATGCCGGTCCATTCTTTCAGCTTTACGCCCAACTCGCCGGGCAACGAGCCCGGTGCGCCTTCGGAAAGCCGCATATCCAGCCTGCCGGGCTCCAGCCGCACAACGCGAATGAAATTGCGCACCAGCGCCTTCATGCGTGGATCGCGGTTTTTGGTGCAAAGCTCTACGACGTCCTCAAGCGAATTGACCGGGACCTTCGGCTCCGGTCGCTCTTCCTGCTTGGGCGCGGCAACCTGCATATCCTGCGGGCGGCTGTCAGGGACGGCGCGAAGCATGGCGGTTGGCTGCGGCGCGGACTGGCGTTGGGGCGCAGCATAACCTGGCTGGGCGGATGCCACGGCCTGCGTGGATGAATAGGCGCGCGCGCCACCGCCATTGCCACCACCGGACGGCGCGCCATTCGATGCACCGCCTTCGCCATTGGAAAGCTCCAGCAGGCGACGGGCAGCATCTTCCGGTGCAGGCAGATTGGCAGCGTGAGACAGGCGGATCAGCACCATCTCTGCCGCACCGGCGGGACGCGAAGCATTTTCGGTTTCGGGAATGCCCTTGAGCAGCATCTGCCAGATACGAGACAGGGTAGACACGGCGATGCTGTCGGCAAACTCCGCACCGCGCACGCGCTCGACTTCCGAAAGAGACGGGTCTTCCGCAGCATCGGGCACATATTTCATGCGCGTCACAAGATGGGTGAAATCAGCAAGGTCGTTCAGTACCACCACCGGGTTGGCGCCTGCTTCATATTGTCCGGTAAATTCGGCCAAAGCTGCAGCGACATCGCCCTTGGCGACATGGTGGAACAGGTCCACGATGCGGGCACGGTCTGCAAGGCCCAGCATGCCGCGAACGGCATCGGCTTCGACATGACCACCACCATGGGCAATGGCCTGATCGAGAAGAGACAGCCCGTCGCGGGCAGAACCTTCTGCTGCACGGGCAATCATCGCCAGCGCTTGAGGCTCGGCTTCGAAGCCTTCTTTCGCGGCAATCGCGGTAAACAGTCCGACGAGATCGGCAGCGCTGATCCGGCGCAGATCGAAGCGCTGGCAGCGCGAAAGAACGGTGATCGGAACCTTGCGGATTTCAGTCGTCGCGAAAATGAATTTCACATGTTCAGGCGGCTCTTCCAGCGTCTTCAAAAGACCGTTGAATGCCTGCGTCGAGAGCATGTGGACTTCGTCGATGATATAGACTTTGTAGCGCGCAGAAACCGGTCGGTAACGCACCTGCTCGATGATCTCTCTGATGTCATCGATGCCGGTGTGTGAGGCGGCGTCCATCTCGATCACGTCGACATGGCGGCCTTCCATGATGGCCTGGCAATGTTCGCCGGGGATGCGCAGATCGATCGTCGGCTTGTCGATTTGGTCGGTCTTGTAGTTCAGCGCGCGCGCCAAGATGCGGGCAGTGGTGGTTTTGCCCACACCGCGAACGCCGGTCAGCATATAGGCCTGCGCAATGCGACCGGTTTCGAACGCGTTGGTCAGCGTGCGAACCATCGGCTCCTGGCCAACCATCAGATCGGAGAAATCTTTCGGGCGGTACTTGCGCGCCAGCACCCGGTAACCTGTACCCTGCTCTTTGGTCTGGGGCATATTGGTTCCGGTTTCGCTCATCGCCTCGCCAGTGATTGGGTGTGCCCGCTTTCAGGCCGAATGAGCCCGGCGAAACCTGAGCACGTCTTCAAAAAGAAAAGGTGGGAGGCTGGCACGGCGACCCGTGCCTGGCTCGTTAGGGCTGCTTCCTTCCGGACCTGACCCGGTTGGCGAGTGGCTCGTCCACCACCAACCTCCCGAAGGCACATATCGGCAATAATAAAAGCAAATGCAAGCCAAGCCTTCAAAAAACTGCTATCAAGATAAAAACAAATTGGGAGGACGCCTTGGACACATTCCGGCTTGACGAGAGACTGGCCCGCGACAGCGTGCTGATTACCAAGCTGGGGCTATGCCAATTGCGCGTTCAAAATGACCGTCGCTGGCCGTGGCTGGTTCTGGTGCCGCAGCGAAACGGCATGAGCGAGCTGTTCGACCTCACACCGCTCGATCAGGCGGTACTGACCTTCGAGACCAATCAGGTGGCATCCGCACTGAAAGAGCTGACGGGTGCGACGAAAATAAATGTCGGTGCGCTTGGAAACATCGTGCGCCAGCTCCACGTTCATATCATTGCCCGCAGCGAAGGCGACGAGTGCTGGCCCGGGCCGATCTGGGGGCAGGGCACGCCCATTCCCTATGCGGACAGTGACAGACACGATTTCATGAAAAAACTGGCCGGCGTACTCTGATGATCTCAAAAAGCATTTTCGATACCAACTCTCCCCATCCTGAACCCAGCACCCTGACAGCCTTTGCGCAAAACAATCTCGACCGTCTGGCTGAAAAGCGCACGGACAATTGTGTGGTTGATGCGCTGAAGCTGGAAGGCACGCATCTGATGGCCTTTGCCGGGCCCAAGCTCGTGCTCAAGCATGACGATCAGGTTCTGGACCCGCTGTTTTCAGCCTATGAACTGGCTGAGCTTGATCCAGATTTCGAGAAAGCCATCCTTCTCGGGCACAAGGAAAATGGCGAGCCACGCATCGCCGTGCCGGTGAATATTGCCGAAGACAATCTTGCTGGCCATTACAAGCAGGTGGATGCCCGCACGCTGTATCGCGATCAGCTGATCGGCGAGGAGTTGTTGGGCGAAGTCGCGCAGGCCGTGGCCTTGATCAACTGGAATGCCGACAACCGCTTCTGCGGGCGCTGTGGCGGTGACATGGAATTGCGTATCGGTGGTTACAAGCGAATCTGTGCAGCCTGCGGCCATACGATTTTTCCCCGCACCGATCCCGTCGTCATCATGCTGACCATCGATCTGGAACGGGAATTGTGCCTGCTGGGGCGCGGCCCGCATTTTGCGCCGGGCATGTATTCGTGCCTCGCCGGTTTCGTGGAACCGGGTGAAACCATCGAGAACGCCGTGCGTCGCGAAACGCATGAGGAAGCCAATATCGATGTCGGGCGGGTGCGGTATCATGCGTCGCAGCCATGGCCGATGCCACATACGCTGATGATTGGCTGTTATGCCGAGGCACTGTCATCCGAGATCACCCGCGATGAGGCGGAGCTTGAAGATTGCCGCTGGTTTACCCGCGAAGAGGTAACGGCACTTCTGGGCGCCAGCGCCAACAATGGTCGCCAGCCGCCACCGCGCGGCGCCATCGCGCACCGGTTGATGCGCGACTGGATCGAATGGGGCAAGACCGAGTGAAGATCGGTTCGCAGGCTCAGATATTGTTGAGTTTGCGGCGCATCGCATGTCCTTGGTAAACGCCGAGAATGCGGACCTTCTCCGAGAAGAAGCGCAGCTCTTCCAGCGCATGGCGCACGGATTCGTCGTCCGGATGTCCTTCGATATCGGCATAAAACTGCGTGGCCACGAATTTGCCGCCCAGCTGGTAGCTTTCAAGCTTCGTCATGTTGATGCCATTCGTCGCAAAGCCGCCCATGGCCTTGTAGAGGGCGGCGGGAATGTTGCGGACATTAAAGACGAAGGTGGTGACGATCACCTCTTCCGGCGACGTTCGCTTTGCCCAGGCTTCATCCCGTGATAGCACGACGAAGCGGGTGACGTTGTTGTCGGAATCCTCGACGTTTTCGGCAAGGATATCGAGTCCGTAGAGTTCAGAGGCAAGCCGGGGGGCGAGCGCTGCCATGCTGCGGTCGCCGAGTTCCGACACCTGCTTTGCAGCACCTGCCGTATCGCCCGCGACAACAGGCTTCCAGCCATTGGAGCGAATGATCTTGCGGCACTGGCCCAGTGCATGAATGTGGCTGTGGACCGTTTTGATCTCATCCTTCTGCACACCGGGCAGCACCATCAGCTGAAAGCGGATCGGCATGAAATATTCGCCGATAATGTGCAGGCGTGATTCTGGCAGCAGGTGGTGGATATCGGCCACCCGGCCTGCCAGCGTATTTTCAATCGGGATCATGGCCAGATCGGCATCACCGTTTTCCAGCGCGTTGAACGCATCCTCAAATGTCGGGCAGGGCAGCGGGTCCATCGTCGGAAACACATCCCGGCAGGCCATGTCGGAATTTGCGCCATAGTCGCCCTGAAAGGCAATGCGATTGCTGCTGCTCATGGTCTTGCCATCAATTCTGTTTGTTTGCGAGGATTTCGCGGGCTCTGTCGAGCTGCGCCTGGGTATCGACACCGAGCGGCACCGAGTTAACGATTTCCGCATCGATGCGCATGCCCGCTTCCACGGCCCGCAATTGCTCAAGGCTTTCGCGACGTTCCAGCGGAGATGGCGTCAGTGACACGAATTTTTCCAGCGCCGCCCGGCGATACGTGTAGAGCCCGATGTGGTGATAAAGCGGACCCTGGCCATAAGGGGCGGTGGCGCGGGTGAAATAAAGCGCCCGCAGTCTCGTATCCGAAATCGGGCTGCCGATGATTTTTACGACGCTCGGATTCGTCTTTTCTTCTTCCTCGGTGATTTCCACGGTCAGTGTGGCGATATCGGTGGAGGCATTTTCCATCGGGCGCAGCGAGGCGCGAATCGTTTCCGGCTCGATGGTCGGTAGATCGCCCTGCACGTTGATGATGAATTCGGCATTGCCGTAGGGATCGGCCTTTTGCAGCGCTTCATAGATGCGGTCGGAGCCGGACTGGTGGTCCTGGCGCGTCATGGTGACGTCGAAACCGGCATTCTTGACGGCGTCGTAGACCTGCTCGTCATCGACGGCAACAACGATGCGTTCGGCCCCGGCTTCGCGGGCGCGCATTGCAACCTGAACAATCATCGGCTTGCCTGCAATATCGGCCAGAGGCTTGCCGGGAAGGCGGGTTGAGGCCATTCGCGCAGGAATAAGCACGACAGCCTTTTCGAAATATCGATTATTCATCCAACACCCTTCAAATCCCGCCTGAAAAGTGGCAATACGTCACGGTGCGGGGAGCATATTCAAGTTGCGCAGGCTGTGCAAAAGCCATAGCTTTCGAGCAATTTCAAGATGTCCGTTTGATGCGAACGGTTGTGAGGGAGCGCAAATCAATGAATTCACAGGTTAACATGGCGGTCGGTGCCCTTTTGGGCACGATTTTCGTCCTGATGTCGGTGTCTATCGCGTCGGAAGGAATTTTCCACGCGCCAGCCCCCGAAAAGGAAGGTTACGCCATTGTTGCGGAGACCACCGGTGCGGATAGTGCAGGCGGTGCAGCGGAAGCTCCGGCCACGCCGATTGCCAAGCTTTTGGCAAGTGCGGATGCAGCCAAGGGCGAAACCGTCTTCAAGAAGTGTATGAGCTGTCACACCGGGGAGAGCGGCGGCCCCAATAAAGTCGGCCCTAACCTCTTCGACGTCGTCAACCGCCCTATCGCCAGCCACGAAGGCTTCAGCTATTCCGCAGGCATGAAGGATTTCTCCAAGGGCGGCAGCGTGAAGTGGGATTACGATCACCTTAGCTACTTCATCGAGGCGCCTAAGAAGCATGTTCCAGGCACGGCCATGGGCTTTGCCGGTATCAAGAAGGAAACGGAACGCGCAGACCTGATCGCTTATCTGCGTTCGCTTTCGGCCAATCCGGCACCCTTGCCAGATCCGAATGCACCGGCGGAGCAGATCAACTGATAAAATTGAAAAGCCCGGCCAAAAGCCGGGCTTCATCCTTTGTCTCAATTTCTGAAGGCGGCGGCATCTGTGCCGCTTTTTTATTGCCCGGAGATTGTTGCTTTAGAATTCCGACCACTTGGCCACAGCAGCGCCCTGGCGTCCAGACGCTGCCATTCTTTGAACCGGAGGGGCATCATATGTCGCCTCTGATATGGCTGGTGTTGCCTGCGATGGCGTGTTGCCGACATTGAACTGGGTCAGCAATTGGCGCAGGCTCTCCGCCTCACGCGCCAGACCATGGCTGGCTGCGGTGGTTTCTTCCACCATGGCCGCATTCTTCTGCGTCGCCTGATCCATCAGGTTCACGGCATCGTTGATTTCCGCCAGACCCGTGGCCTGTTCTTTCGATGCCTCGACGATTGCGCAGACGTTGATGTCGATCAGGCCGACCTGTGAGGCGATCTGTTTCAAGGCATCACCCGTCTGACCGACAAGATCGACACCATTCGCCACATGCTGCCGCGACGTGTTGATCAGCTGCTTGATTTCCTTTGCCGCACTTGCCGAGCGCTGTGCAAGTTCGCGCACTTCCTGCGCCACCACCGCAAAGCCCTTACCTGCTTCACCGGCACGCGCCGCTTCCACACCCGCATTCAGCGCCAAAAGGTTTGTCTGGAAGGCGATGTCATCGATGACGCCGATGATATTGGTGATCTCGCCCGAAGACTTGGAAATCTGATCCATGGCACCGATGGCGCGGTGAACAATTTCGCCGGAGACTTCTGCACTTTCCTTGGTGGAACCGACAAGCTTTCCGGCTTCATCGGCGCGGCGGCTGGAGTCCTTCACCGTGGTGGTGATCTGTTCAAGCGCTGCCGCACTTTCTTCCAGCGATGCCGCCTGCTGCTCGGTTCTGCGTGCGAGCTGGTCGGCTGCGACGCGGATTTCGGCGGAACCGGATGCGATGGTGGATGAGTTCTGTGCCACGGTCTGCATGGTGGCGCGCAGCTTTTCGATCACCTCGTTGAAATCGGCGCGTAGCTTTTCCATGCTCGGAACGAAAGGCGTATCGAGATGCTGGCGCAGCTCGCCTTCCGCCAGTTGCCGCAGCGCATTGCCCAGTGTCGAAATCGCACTCATGCGCGGTGTCACGTCGGTGGCGAATTTCACCACTTTGACGACCTGTCCCTTGTCGTTCAAAATCGGGTTATAGGCGGCCTGTATCCAGACCTCCTTGCCGTTCTTTCCAAAGCGCACAAACTCATCGGAAATGAACTCGCCCGCTGCCAGTCGCTTCCAGAATTCGGCGTAAGTGTTGGACGCGGCATAGGATGGCTCGCAGAACAGGCGGTGATGTCTGCCTGCAATTTCGCTCAGGCTATAGTTCAGCGTCTTGCAGAAATTGTCATTGGCGGTGAGAATTTCACCTGTCGGCGTGAATTCGATCACGGCCTGCGAACGGGAGAGGGCTGCAAGCGCGCCGTTGTCCTCGTCGGCTTTCACCTTCTTCGCGGTAATGTCGGTCGCTACCTTCACAACTTTGTAGGGCTTGCCACCGCGGCAGATAGGATTGTAGGAGGCCTCGATCCAGATTGCGCTGCCATCTTTACGAATACGCTTGTATTCGCGGGCATCGAACTTGCCGTTGCTAAGGCTTTTCCAAAACTCTGCATAGGCAGGAGAATTGGTGTAGTCACTATCGCAGAAGATGCGATGGTGCTTTCCCGCGATTTCAGACAGTGAATAACCCAGTGCCGCGCAGAAATTCGCGTTGGCGTTGAGAATATTACCCGTCAGATCGAATTCGATCATGGCCTGTGAGGCCGAGAGGGCCTCCAGCAGGTGTTTGTTGTCCGCATTCTTTCCCAGCCAAAGCATAGTGTCTCCAGGTAAGCTGAAAATGCCGCGGCAGTGCGTTGCTCATTGTCGCGCGCGTTTAATGAAGGGGTGTTGATCAGGCATGCGCATTTTTCATTCTATAATTGTATTAGGCATCATTAATATTAATACGGAGTTGACGAGGAGTATAAAATTTTGCTCAAGTTCTCACTAAGAATAAATCAGGTTTCACCCTGTAGAAGACGACAGTTTTTCTTAAAGTTGCATCCGGTTTAAGCTGCAATTCTTGTCGCTGCGCACAACGAAAAACGCCGCCTGGGGTTTCCAGACGGCGTTGTCGATAGAAAAGGTCTGTCAGATGGCAGGCGCTTAAGCGGCCATGTCTTCCAGATCGGCACCCTTGAACATCTTGGCGAGGTTCAGGAAGCAAATCATGCCATGCTCGTTGGCAATGATGCCTTCAGAGAAGGACTTGTCGAAGGATGCGGATACTTCCGGCACCGGCTGCACCTGGCTCGCCGGGATTGTCAGAATGTCCGAAACGCGGTCAACCAGCATGCCGATGACCATGTTGTGGACTTCCGCCACGACGATGGCGCTGCGCTCATTGGCAACCGTGCTCTTCATGCCAAGCTTGTAAGCAAGGTCGATGATCGGAATGACCGAGCCGCGAAGGTTCATCACACCGATGACATCCTTGGGCGCGTGTGGGAGAGGTGTGGACGGAGCCCAGCCGCGAATTTCGCGGATCGTGGTCGTTTTGACGCAGAACTCCTGATCGTGAAGACGAAACGCGATGATTTCGAGAGTGTCGCCACCGAAGTTCGTAGAATTAATCGTAACCATCAGAATTCTTCCCAATCCTTGTTCTGGGCTAGTGCGAGCGCACCGACGCTTGCGTATCCGGACTTTGGCATCCTGCCTGGTGTACGAACAACCGGAACATGTTCTTCCGGCTTCATCCGATGATTCGTAGCAGAAGATTGTTTCTTAAATCTAAACTGCGTTAACAAATTTCGCAGGACATCGGCTTCATGCGCAAGGCTGTGGCTGGCAGCCGTGGTTTCTTCCACCATAGCGGCGTTCTGCTGCGTGTTGGTGTCCATGGCTTCCACAGCGTGATTGATTTCTTTCAGCCCGCTGGCCTGCTCGCGGGCGGTCTCGACAATGGCAACGACATTGGTGTTGATGTCCGCTACCTGCGAAACGATCGTGTCAAGCGCCTTGCCGGTTTCACCCACCAGTTCAACACCCTCCTTAACCTGCTGTGCGGAAGTGTTGATCAGCGTCTTGATTTCCTTGGCGGCCTGGGCGGAACGCTGCGCAAGCTCTCGCACTTCCTGTGCCACGACGGCAAAGCCCTTGCCTGCCTCACCCGCACGCGCGGCCTCGACACCGGCATTCAGTGCCAGAAGATTGGTCTGGAACGCAATGTCATCGATCACGCTGATGATATTGCCGATCTCGTTGGAGGATTGCGAGATGCGACCCATGGCCTCGATCGCCTTGCCGACGACGGCACCGGAATGTTCAGCCCCGGCTTTCGTCTTGGCCACAAGCTCGCCAGACTGTTCGGCCCGCACGGTGTTCTGGGCGACGGTTCTGGTGATTTCATTGAGGGCTGCGGAGGTTTCCTCCACTGCTGCGGCCTGCTGCTCCGTGCGCTTGGCCAGATTATCGGAGGCATCGCTGACTTCGCGCGAGCCGGTTGCGATGCCGCCAGCGCTTTCCGCGACATTGCGCATGGCGCCCTGCAGTTTTTCCAGCGAGCTGTTCAGGTCCTGCCGGACCTTTTCCAGCGTCGGTGTGAAAGGTTTCTCAATGGTCACGGTAAGGTCGCCATTGGCGAGCGCCGTCAGGCTGTGGGCCAACTCGTCCACGGCACGCACGCGTTCGGTCACGTCGGTCGCGAATTTCACGACTTTGAAGACCCTGCCATCCTGATCCATGATGGGATTGTAGGAGGCCTGAATCCAGACTTCCTTGCCGCCCTTGCCGATACGCTTGAATTCAGCCGAAATGAATTCGCCCGCTGCAAGCTTGCGCCAGAACTCAGCATAGTCAGGGCTGTTGCGGAACTGATCGTCGCAGAACATGCGGTGATGCTGGCCGCGAATTTCATTCAGGCCGTATCCCAGACAGTTCAGGAAGTTTTCATTGGCAGTGATGATTTCGCCTGAAGTGGTGAATTCGATCACCGCCTGCGCGCGTGAAAGTGCTGCGAGCTTTCCAGAATCTTCAGCAGACTTGGCCTTGTCTTCTGTAATGACGGTTGCAAGCTTGACGATGCTCTTGACCTTGCCACCAAGAATGATCGGATTATAGGACGCCTGTATCCAGACTTCGCGTCCACCATTGGCAATGCGCTTATATTGGCGGGCGTCGGATTTGCCTTCACCAAGATTTTTCCAGAAGGTGCGGTAGTCTGCGCTCTGTGCATAGGCAGGCTCGCAAAACATGCTGTGATGTTTGCCAACGATCTGCTCGGCGCTGTAACCCATGGCGCGGCAGAAGTTTTCGTTGGCTGACAGAATTTTTCCGCTCGTATCGAATTCGATCATCGCCTGGGAGCGTCCCAATGCGGTGAGAACAGCTTTTGCATGCGTTCCAAGAAGAGAGAGCATGTGGATGACACTCCGTGGCGCTGGGCTTCTTTAGGAAGCCCATACGGCTTTGCTGTTGCGCGCGGACGTGAACAATCGTCGGACTGTTCAAGGCAACAACAATTCATCTACAATATCATGTTTAAAAATATCTGAACCGGCAGTCCGTTTAAATTTGATTAAAGCGGTTTGCGAGAAGTTGAATTATTCTTTTATAATAACAACCTTCAATACTCTTTTTCGTAGAAAATGCCCGCTGCACCTTCTCCATCGCCACCCGCTTCGCCGCGCAGCTTCACGCCCTTGCCGACATCCAGATTGATGATGGCCTTGGCACCGGAGCTGCCGCTCTGTTCAAGCTCCAGATAGGTCCGATCGTTCAGATATTTACCGGCAGACACACGGGCCTGACCCTCGGAATCAGTCGAAATATCCAGATCATCGATGCCGAGATTGCTGCGAAGACTATCGAACAGCGATGTCGAGCGCCCGCCCGCCAGCTGGCCTGCGGCATCCGCTAGCCGAGCGATCTGCAGGGCGGAAAGCTTGGACATGGATTGTCCGAAAATCAGCTGCGCCATGACCTCGTCCTGCGGCAAAGCCGGTGAGGAGGTGAAGGCAAAGGCCGGGTCGTTGGCATTTCCGGTGACTGATACCGTGACCGTGGTGGAGCCTGCCGTCGATTCCGCCGCCATGTTGAGCACAGGCACCAGCCCGCCGCCGAAGGTAATATCGCCGGTGGTGAAATCGAGACGACGGGTCAGGATTTCCAGGCGTCCACGCTTCATTTCAAAGCCACCGGAAACCTGCGGGTCGGCAGCGGTGCCGCGCACCGTCAGACTGCCGGTCAATTCCGCGTCGATACCACGGCCACGCACGAAGATGCCGCTTGGCGCATTGATCTGAAGATCGAGCGCAATGGTGGACGAACTGCCGCTGCCACCCTTGTCGGCATTCAGCTTGCGGTCTTGGGCGCGCACCGCGGGCGGCGCATTCTTATGCTTTACATCGATCTGCGACAGCGAAGCGGGCAGGCGCTCTGGAATGGTGATCGCGCTTTTTTCAAGTGTAATCGTGCCGCCCAGCACTGGCGAATTCAAAACCGGTCCCTTCAAGGTCAGCGTACCGCTGGCATTGGTGGTAAACAGCGTGCCGTCATTGTAGGCCGCGCGGTTGAGCGTGATGGTGAGGTCGGCGGGAAAACCTGCCGCTGGGGCAATGCCGATTGAACCGGTGCCTGAAATCGTTCCGCCACCAGCCAGCCGACCTGTCAGCCGCGAGATCGTCGCCCGGTCACGCTCGAAACCGATCGTGGCACCCAGATTGTTGATGGTCAGGTTCCGGCGCACATCCGTGACGCGCGTGCCGTCGGTGGTGATGCCGCCGGTAATGATGGGCGCGCTGGCCGTGCCGTCGATTTTGACATCGATTGCCGCCGTGCCCTGAACATCGAAGCCCTGTGCGGCTGTCTGCGCCGCCACGGCCCCAAAGGGTAGCGATCCCTTGAACGCCATCGACAGTGGACGATTGCCACTGATGCCCAACGTGCCGCCGCCGGAAAGGGTGAGTCCGCCTTGACCGGTGACATTGGTATCCAGACGCAGCGTACCACCGGCAAAACGTCCATTGGCCTTGATGCCAAGAACCCCAAGACCGGCAGCGCGGGTCTGGCTCACCGCCGCATCGGACCATGTCAGGTCGTAATCGACGGCGGGATCGGAAGCAGCGCCTTTGGCCGCCACCGTGCCGGAAATCGTTCCGGCAGCATCGAGACCTGGCGAAAAGGCGTTGGCCAGATTGGCGGGCAGAGCGCGGATATTGGCATTGAGATCGAGCGTCGAACCGGCGGTGCCATTCACTTCCACGCGGCCGTTGCCGGTCTGGATGACAAGGCCGGCAATGCGGGCGGTGCCATTATTGACGGCAATGGTCGTTGGCTGAGCAAGCTTGACCGGAATGCCACGCGGCGTGGCAGAGAGCGCATCCAGCTTGACAGTCATTGGGCCAGAGCCGGTGTCGGCGCTGCCCTTGAAGGTCAGCGGCGCATTGTCATAGCGGGCATTGAGGTCGAAAGTCGTAGCCGTACCGGAATGATTGATGTCGAGGTCGAGCCCGGAAATGACGACGGCACCGGCATTGATGGTTTCAGCCGTGACTTTGCCATTGGCAGCCAGCGCCAGAAGATCATCGATCTTCAGATCGGCGGCGAGCTTGGAAATTCTCGTCGTTCCCTGCGCAATGGTGCCGCCAGTAGCACGGATCGTGGCAGCTATTTTCCCATCCGCATTGGAAAGAACCACGTCACCCTTCACATCACCATTGGCCTGCTGTGCGGCGAGCGCTGCGAGCAAGGAGAGATCGGGGAAATCAAAGGACAGGTTTCCAGTCGGCAGAAATTGCGGCGTGAATTGCAGATTGCCGGTCAGGACATTGCGGCCCACTTTCACATTCAGTTCCGGAACAGTCGTTCCGTTCTCGCCCTGAATGAGTTGGCCTGAGGCGTCGATGACCTGACCATCCAGCGTTCCGCTGGCCTGCAACTGCGCCTGCGGTGCGTTGAGATCGGCCTTGCCGGTTGCCGAGAGTTTCAACGCTTCGAGCGCGCGGCCCGCCAGCGTGGCCTTGGCCGAATTGAGGCTGATCTGAAAATCGGCAGCTGTCAGCGGACCATTGGCTTCCAGCGAAAAGCCTAGCTGGCCCGCCGCCTGCGGCGTCAGTTTTTCCAGCGCTGGCAAACGACCGCCAAGCTTTGCGACCACATTGCCACCATCCAGCGAAACGTCGCCATTGGCTTCGATTGTGCCGGATTTGACCACGAGATTTTTAACGCGTGTGGCCCCGCCAATCGTGCTGTTCACATAGGCATCGATGGCAATCGTCGTATCGAATTTTTCAGCCAGCGCAGGCGGCAGAACGGCTGGCAGCACGAAGAGGCGAAGATTGGTGGCAACCGTGTTTGCCGAGAGATCATAGGTACCGCTGCCGGTGCCGCCGATGCTGGCGCTTTCCAGTGTCGCGCCTTCGAATGCGATGGTTTGCGGTGAAATGCGCAAAGGCGCGTTCAGCGTCAGCGGCGCCCTGATGGCTCTTTCGAGGTCCGGCGATGTTAAAGCCGACTGGGCGATGCTGACGGAGGTTTTGACCGTGCCGGTCTGGCTTGCAAGATTGAGATCATCGCTGACGGCGGAAAGCTTGACGTCATCCAGCTTTCCTTGCGGCGCGGTCAAAGACCGAAGCGAGGCACTCATATTCAGCCGTGCGGCACTGGCATTGCCTCTGAGGGAGAGATCAACGCCATTGACCAGCGCGCTGATATCGCCGCCTTCCAAGGGCACACGAATATCGACGGGGCCATTCGTGCCGATCAGATTGGCCGATAGATCGTTCTGGCCCTGCTGGTCGAGCGTACCCGATGCGGTCAGCAGCAGCTTGCCGGTTTCCAGATTGCCGCTTTCGACCGTGATGCGGCCTTCGGGCGCAATGCTGGCCGCAAGATCGAGCTTCGTCTGGCCTTCGAAAATCTGGCGCACCAGCGGAGGCAGCAGCATATCGGGCTGGCCGCCGCCGTGAAGCTCTATCCGGCGCGTGCCGTCAGCCGCCAGTTGATGGCGGCCTGTAAGGTCCAGAACCTGATTGCCAGCCACGGCACCGCTCAGCTTGCCGGTCCAGTCGGACAGCGCACCTTCGCCATTGACGGTCAGGGCAACGGCAGGAGCATTCGGCAAGCGCAACAGCGTCGCCAGCAATCCACCCTGCGGTTCGTTAAGGGACGCGTCGAGTTTCAGGACGTTCTCATTCGGCACGAAAGCGATGTCCGCCTTCACCTGTGCCTGCGGTTCATCCTTGCGGTTGGCTGAAAGCGACAGCGCAATCGTGCTGTTCGTTGCCGTGCCGCTGCCTTCTGCAGCAAGTTCAAAAGCGCGTCCCGCCAGCTTCTCACCCAGCCGGATATCCGGCAGCATGAGATCGTCGATAGTGACATTAACAGGCAGCGAAAATCCGCCGGAGCTTGGCTGCGCAGGTTCGGTCGATGGCAGCGGCGCTCTATCGACGTCTACGCTTGCAGCCGCGATGCGCTCGGCATGAAACGTCCCTTTCAGGAGCGCGGAAGGCTTCCAGTCCACTTCGATACCGCCCAGACGCGCATAGGGACCTTCGCGGTCGGACAGGGTGACATTGGCAAGGCGCAGATCGCCCGTCAGAAGCCCGGAGGGGGCAGAGAGTTCAATCGTCTGGTCGGGTGTGGAGATGAGCGACGAGATTTGCCGGGCTGCGAATTGCGATCCGGTCGTCGTAAAGCCGATGAACAGCACAGCCACCACAACCAGCGCCACGGCACCAAGGGCAACGTAGATGATCCATGTCAACAATCGAATCAATGCGGTCATCAAAGGCAATCTACACTTTGCTGTTTGGTTCTGGACGCTGTTTTATCAGAACGCCTGTCCGATGCCGGCATAAATGCCAAAGCTGCTTCCGCCCTCATATTTCTGGAGCGGCATGGCCACATCAAGACGCAGAGGTCCGAAAGGCGTCGCATACCGAAGCCCGATACCGGCCCCGGCGCGAATATCGGAAAAATCCGGGGTGATCTTTGACGATACGATGCCCGCATCGACGAAGGGAACGAGTCCGATGGTTTCCGTGACCTTGAACCGCGCTTCAAGCGAGGTGACGACATAAGAGCGGCCACCGGTCGCCTCGTTGGCGTCATTGTAAGGTGAGATTTCCTGATAGCTGTAGCCGCGAACGGAGCCACCACCACCGGCATAGAAACGCCGCGTTGCCGGAACGTCTTCCAGCGCGCTTGCCCCGATCAGCACGCCGCCTGCGATCTTGCCCGCCAGCACGACCTGATCATCGGAGCCGAGCCCCTTATAGCCTGTGGTCGAGCCTTCGAAACTCGAGAAGAATGTGCCGTTCAGCGCTTCATAGCTCGGCTTTGCGGAGACCGAGGCGCGGAAACCTTCTGTCGGGTTCAGCTTGTCGTCACGCATGTCGCGCACGAATTCCAGCGGGATCGAAGTGGTCAGATACTGGTTGTTGCCGAAGGCATCGTCCGTATCGGTAAACTCGACCTCAAGCCCGGCAGAGGCCGTATCGTAATCGTTGAACTCATAGGAAAAGCCGCCATAGCCGGTGACGGAGCGCGCATCATATGTGTCGGGATGCTCGGTCTTGGCCTTCAGGCTTGCCGTAAAGGTGGTGGCAGGATTGAAGACGCCCGGCTTGGTGAAGATGATCCCGGCGGAATAATCCATGTCCTGAACATTCGAGGCTTCGCCAAGTCGCGAGACAGCGCCTTCGATACGCAGGGATTCTGCTTTTCCAAACAGATTGCGGTGGCCCCAATAGCCCTGAAGGCCGATGCCCTCGGTGGTCGAATATTGCGCACCGACACCGAGATAGCGGTGCTTGCCTTCCGACACCTCGATGGTAAGCGGAATGCTGCCATTCGGCGCAAGCGCGCTCGCCTCCTTGATGGTGATGCTGGAGAAGACGCCGAGTTTACGCAGTCTGTCGGAGGCCTTGCGCAGCTTCTCCGGCGAATAGGGCTCGCCGCCATTCAGTCGGGAATAGCGCCGGATGAAATCCTGATCGACGGTGCGCTGGCCTTTGACGGCAACCGCACCGAGCGGAGCAATAGGTCCGCCCTTGGCCGATAGCGTCAGATCAACCGTGTTGTTGGCGTGATTGGCCACCGCTTCGCGTTTGGTCAGCTCCGCAAGCGGTCGCCCCTCGGCCTTCAAATCATCGATCAGCTTGTTGCCAGCGCGGATGATCGCAAGTGAACCGGCATCGCCGCCCGCAACCAGCCCGTATTTTTCGAGGTCGCGTCCGACCACATCGCCTTCCAGCTTGACGTTTCCAAGCGTGAAGACCGGGCCGGGCATCACGTCGATGATGACGGGAACCGGGTTCGAATGATCAAAGGACGGGTTGGGTGGAATGGAATCGATGTCTTGCCCGGCAACGGTAATCTTGACGGTGCCGCCATAACGGGCGTTTTCATAGAGCGCTGCAATCAGCCGCTCCCGGTCGTCACGCGCCCGGATGAGAAGGCCGAGATCGCCCGAGGCTGGCTTGTCCGGTTCCGAGGCCAGCAGCGAACTGTTCTCAAGGCTCTGCTTGAGCTTCTTGTCGGCTTCAGGAGCGTTGAGGGTGATCGTGAACTTGACAGGATCGAGAACCTGGTCCTCTTCCTTTTCCGACCCGAAAATATTGATGCCGAAGATTTTGAGCGCAAAGGCTTGTGTCGCAAATCCCGGATATAGCGATATGGCTGCCGCAACCGCCATGGCGGTGCTGGCCTTCCAGAACGCAATACTCTTCTTTGGGTCAGTCCGTCTTGCTGGCATATGCTACTTTATGGTTGAGCATTTATTATCGGCCCCACCGGTTTCCCGTCCGTTAATATGCCAGTTTAATCATAAAAGGGCAGATTGGTACCCGGAAAAGCGTTTTTTAACATCGCAAACGCAAAAGCCCCGGCGAACCGGGGCTTTCTCGTGTACCAAAGTAAAGCTGTTAGCGGCAACGTGCCGTGTAACGCTGACCGTACTGGTCGCGATAGTAGCAATAGCCTGGCTCGGAAGCGTTGCCGATGAGGGCACCCGTTACGCCACCCAGCGCTGCGCCAACGGCTGCGCCGCGTACGTTGCCGGTGATGGCTGCGCCTGCAATACCACCTACGACTGCGCCAGTGCCTGCACCCTTTTCAGTCTGTGTGCAGCCTGCCAGCGTCAAACCGATTACGGCGAAAATAATAGCCTTTTTCATGAACTCTCTCCAACGTTACATACGAGCTCTATGGCTCTTGGTAGGCGTCCCATAGGTTATCTGCGGCGACTGCTACCTCCGACCGCAACAGATATCTAACAAGTCGAATGTGTTTATGGAAGCCTCCCCTTGTCAGGCTATGCTCCCGGCCCAAATCGATTGTGCCCTACTGAACGCGGTGAGAAAGGAAAAGTTCCATTTCCTTTCGCTGTTTGATGTGAATCAATTTTGCGCTTTGGCAAATCTCTTATAAGTGTTCCTTGGAATGGTTCAAAACTGGAGACGAATTGACGCAGTTTCAGCCAAACCGCGTCAATGGGGTTGACGGCTCAGGGAGGTGGGCCGACAACGACGACAAGAATTCTGGAGCATGGAATGGACTTCGAGACATACTTCAAGACCGAGCTGGATAGCTTGCATTCGGAAGGTCGTTATCGCGTATTCGCCGATCTTGAGCGACAGCAGGGGAATTTCCCGCGCGCGACCCGTTACACGGAAAATGGCGAGAAGCGGGACGTTACCGTCTGGTGCTCCAACGACTATCTCGGCATGGGACAGAACCCCAAGGTGATCGAGGCCATGAAGGCGGCCATTGACCACTGTGGCGCGGGTGCGGGAGGCACCCGGAATATTTCTGGCACCAACCATCACCATGTCGCGCTGGAGCGCGAGCTTGCCGATCTTCATGGCAAGGAATCGGCGCTGATTTTCACGTCCGGTTATATTTCCAACTGGGCAACGCTTGGCACACTCGGCCAGAAAATTCCCGGCCTGATCATTTTCTCCGATGCGCTGAACCATGCCTCAATGATCGAGGGCATTCGTTACGGTCGTTGCGAGAAGGTCATCTGGAAGCACAATGATCTCGAAGACCTGGAAGCAAAGCTGAAGGCCGCCGATCCGGCAGCGCCGAAGCTGATCGCCTTCGAATCGGTCTATTCGATGGATGGCGATATCGCGCCCATCAAGGAGATTTGCGATCTTGCCGATCGATACGGAGCAATGACCTATCTCGATGAAGTGCATGCCGTTGGCATGTACGGACCACGCGGTGGCGGCATTGCCGAGCGCGAAGGTCTGATGGATCGCCTGACGATCATCGAAGGCACATTGGGCAAAGCCTTCGGCGTGATGGGCGGTTATATTGCCGCATCCGAAGCGCTGTGCGACTTCATTCGCTCGTTCGCATCCGGCTTCATCTTCACGACAGCATTGCCACCGTCGCTGGCAGCCGGTGCCGTCGCTTCCATCCAGCATCTAAAGGCAAGCCCGTTTGAGCGCGTTCGCCATCAGGAGCGCGTGCGCACATTGCGTGCCCTGCTGGATAAGAGCGGTATTCCGCATATCCACAATCCAAGCCACATCGTGCCTGTGATGGTTGGCGATGCGGCCAAGTGCAAGTGGATTTCCGACATCCTGCTGGATGATCACGGCGTCTATGTGCAGCCGATCAACTATCCGACCGTCCCCCGCAAGACCGAACGCCTGCGCATCACACCGACCCCTTTGCACAGCGATGCGGATATGGAGCAGCTGGTCAGTGCGCTTCACCAGCTTTGGGCTCGGTGTGCACTGGCAAGGGCTGTCGCCTAAACCGCCAAGGAAAAATCACACGCCACGACGTCAAAGCCCGGTTTTCACCGGGCTTTTTGCTGTTACGGATAGTGATTGAAGCGGATCAATTGCCCATCAAGATGTCGAACAAGGTCGTCTGTTTCGGCGCGGCCTGACGCTGCTGCGGCTGGCCACCGCCGATATCGGCAGGCGGAACGGGCCCACCGCCATATTGCTGTTGCGGAAATTGCTGGGCCGGAACATCGGCAGGCGGGTAGGCGGGATTGGATGCCGTCTGATCACGCCCGACCGGTGCTGCCGGATAATTCGGTGGTACGGGCGCTTCTTTTCCGCCCAGGGCATTGGAGATGAGATCGCTGAGCGACTGGGGCAGGGCGGTGGGTGCGTCGGCCATGGGCTGGCCGATTTCAGGCGTGCCATAGGTACCGAGCCCGAAGAGCGGGGACGGTGTCAGGCCGGAATGGGCCGCCGTCATGAATTCTTTCCACGCCTTCGCGGGCAGACCACCGCCAGTGACCTTCTTCATCGACGTGCCATCGTCATTGCCGAACCAAACGCCCGTCGTCAGCGTGCTGGTGTAGCCGACAAAAAGGGCATCGCGGAAAGACTGGGTGGTGCCGGATTTGCCCGCTGCCTGCCAGCCCTTCAGCCGTGCGGCCTTGCCGGTGCCCTCATTGATGACGCCGGTCAGCATGCTGTTCATGGTCGCGGCAATCGATTCACTTAAGACGCGGGGCGGATTGTCGTATTTGTTTTCGTACAGCACCTTGCCTTCGGCGTCGGTAATGCGCTTGACGATATGAGGCGTCGCCTTGAAGCCGCCATTCATCATCGGCGCGTAGGCAGACGTCAGTTCCAGAAGCGAGACTTCCGACGTGCCGAGCGCAATCGAGGCATTGGCCTGCAAATCCGATTCGATGCCCATGCGGTGCGCCACTTGCGTCACCCTGTCGGGGCCGACCTCCATCACGAGTTGGGCGGCAATCGTGTTCAGCGAATTGGCAAGCGCCGTCGCAAGCGTGACTTCGCCGCGATATTTCTGGTCGTAATTCTCAGGTGTCCACTTGCCGATTTTGACCGGCGCATCGTTGCGGATGGAATTCGGCGTCAGCCCGTTTTCCAGCGCGGCGATATAAACGAAGGGCTTGAAGGCCGAGCCGGGCTGGCGTTTTGCTCTGGATGCGCGGTTGAACTGGCTTTCGGCATAATCCGCCCCGCCGACAACGGCGCGAATGGCACCCGTTCCATCAATGGAAGCAAGCGCCGCCTGCGAAGCACCCAGCTTTTTACCTTCGCTTTTCAGTACGTCGGAAAGCGCCTTTTCGGCTTCTTTTTCCAGATCGAGATCGATGGTTGTGTCGACCACCAGATCCTGCTTCACATCGCCGATCAGGCCGCGAACCTCGTCCAGCACCATATCGGCGGCGTAATGTTCGGCACCCGACCAGAAACGTTTCGCCTTTGTCGGCGGCTGCGACATGGCCGTCTTGATTTCATCCTCGGTGATGAAACCGACATCGCGCATGGACTGAAGAACGACCTGCGCGCGCTCTTCGGCAGCCTGCGGATCGCGTGCCGGCGATAGACGCGAAGGGGCTTTCAAGAGACCAGCCAGCAGGGCCGCTTCGCCCAGATTAACGTCACGGGCAGACTTGTTGAAATAGCGCTGCGATGCCGCTTCGACGCCATAAGCGTTCGAACCGAAATAGACGCGGTTCAGATACATCGCCAGAATCTGGTCCTTGGTGTATTTCTGCTCCAGCCAGAACGACAGCAGCACTTCCTGAATCTTGCGCTCCAGCGTCCTGTCGGGAGACAGGAACAGATTCTTCGCCAGCTGCTGGGTCAGGGTCGAGCCACCCTGAACGGTGCGGCCACTGACGATATTGGTGACGATGGCGCGGGCAAGGCCCAGCGGATCGATACCGAAATGTGAATAGAAGCGCCGGTCTTCGATGGCCATGACGGCCTGTGGAAGGTAGGGCGACATATCTTCTAGTGACAGCGCCTCGCCACCTGTGGTGCCGCGGTTGGCAAGCACCGAACCATCGACAGCCACTATTTTCAGATTGGGCGGACGCTCGGGGATCGACCATGTGCTGGCGCTCGGCATGCGCGCTGCATAATAGAAGACGATACCAGCAACGCCGATGCCGCCCCAGATGCCCAGCACGATGCACCAGTAAATGCAGG
This sequence comes from Hyphomicrobiales bacterium, assembly GCA_900473205.1. Classification (GTDB taxonomy): domain Bacteria; phylum Pseudomonadota; class Alphaproteobacteria; order Rhizobiales; family Rhizobiaceae; genus Agrobacterium. The sequence goes on along the minus strand of UCLB01000011.1, from coordinate 119,037 downwards.
AGCGGATAAAGCCAATAATGCCGCCTCCGCTTTCCCGGCGCGATGAACGTTTCGTCTTTGCCTGCTTGCGGCTGCGCTCACGTTTTTGCGGTTTGGGATCGTCGAAACTGGCGGACTTTTTGGCTCCGCCTTTGGTGCCGGTAATCCGGTCGGTCTCGTCAAGGCGCAGGTCATCGCCGGATTCGTGAAAATCCCCGAAAGAAGGTTCTACGCGCTGGCGTGATTTGCCATTACCTGCCATCTTCGGGAAATCGCTCCATGATGTTTTGGCGGCGCTATTCGCTGCTCCTGATCGTCGTTTCTTCCCGATGAAGCTTAAATGCGGCGATTTAAGGTGGGGTTAAAGAACGTAAACTTCACGTTGCCGTCACTGGCAAACGTCCACCCATTCCGCACCCGTCAACGCGGCCATGTGGTCCGGCGCAATGCGAACGGCGGCGTTGGTCGCGCCAGCTGCTGGCAGAACCTCGACATAATTTTTCAGTGATAAGTCAAGGTAAACAGGCAGACGGGAGGGCAGGCCGAAGGGGCAGACACCCCCAATGGGATGACCGGTGACGGCTACCACATCGTCGCCACCCAGCATCCGGGGCTTGGTCGCGAATCGATCCCGAAACTTTCGATTGTCGAGCCGCTTGGTACCCGCGGTGACGAGGAGCAGGATCGTATCGCCTGCCTTGAGACAAATCGTCTTGGCAATCTGGTCCGGATCGACATTATGGGCTTCTGCGGCCTGCGCCACAGTGGCGGAGCTTGCCTCGGTAACCAGAACGTCAATCTCTGGAGCGTGGCTGGCGAAATATTTTCGGACAGATTCGATGCTCATGCGCAATCTTTAGGCGTTAATGCAGATGAGGGCAAGCATAACCACCCTAGTTATGCGTTTTGCGCAATGCTGCGGTGCAATGTCTTGTGTTTTAATCAGGGGAATTTGTTGTATCTTTAAACCATCGAAGCGACGCACTCCTCCTCCCAGCGTCGCCCGATTGGACTGACAACACTCCTCCTCCCAGTTGTCAGTCAGTTTCAAGAACCCGGCGCACCTCCTCCCGCGCCGGGTTTTTGCGTTTTGGCCTTCCCAGATTCACATCAAGGATCGGAAGTCTGCGGATGTGAAAAGCTCTAAGCCGAGGGTAACGCTGCCGAAACTGAAATAGTGGCGGCAAAATACGAGGCATCGCTTTTCGGCTTCTTCACCAAACAAACTTGACTTATCGGCGTCACCACCTTAGGTGTTTCGCCATCGATATTTGTTTGACGACCAGAGCTTCGGCGTCTTTTAGACGCAAACGACGATCTTTCCTTCAAATTCGAGAACACCCGCGCTGAATTTCAGTGCAAACGTAATTTGCCAACGGAAGGAACATCGTTATGGCGACTGGTACAGTAAAGTGGTTCAACGCAACCAAGGGCTACGGCTTCATTCAGCCTGATGATGGCGCACAGGACGTTTTCGTTCACATCTCCGCAGTTGAGCGCGCTGGCCTGAACGGCCTCAAGGATGGTCAGAAGATCACCTACGAACTCGTTCAGGACCGCCGTTCGGGCAAGATGTCTGCAGACAGCATCGTTGCTGCTTAATTGAAGCTTTGGTCGGCTCTTGAGCCGAGTTGACGCAAGTTGGAAAGGCCGGGTTCGCCCGGCCTTTTTCTTTGCCGGTTTGCTTCTCTATATTTTGACATTCTAAAAAAATACGCGCTCGGCCTTGTAATGGCCACTATCCACCACGATATAGGGTTCATGAGTGTTTCAGCGGTCTCCGACAAAGAGATTTGAAACGACGTGGCTGCGGCTGGTGTGTTAACCAAAGATTAACCAAAGCAGAGCAATCATGTTTCGGAAGACGCGAGCGACAGCAACTTAAGTTGGCGCCGTGCTGAGACACCAAACCGTTTTATGCGCCTTGACCACGGATGTACTGGCACTGCTGCTGAAACGGAAGGAAAGGTCGGGCTTGCCCGGCCTTTTTGTTTTTCATGACCTGTTACAGTCATCAAAAGCGCCACTCGCAAAAGCGGGCGGCGCTTTTTTGTTGTTATTTGGCGCTCAGCGCAGAGAGAATTCGCACCCATGAGCGGATGCCCTTGTGGAACGATTGCAGGTCGTACTTCTCGTTGGGCGAATGAATGCGGTCATCCGTCAGACCGAAGCCGATCATCAGCGAATCCATGCCGAGCATGGTCTGGAAATCGCCAACGATGGGGATCGATCCGCCCATGCCGATGACGACGGCGGGCTTGGCCCACTCATCGGACAGCGCGCTCTTGGCTTTTGTCAGCGCTGGCGAATCATAAGACAGCTGAATTGCGGGCGAACCGCCATGCTCATGAAAATCCACCGAGCAGTCGGCCGGAATTTTCGAGCGGACATAGGCGCGGAAGCTTTCGCGGATGGCGGCAGGATCTTGGTTGCCGACCAGACGGAAAGACACCTTGGCGGATGCCTTGGCCGCAATCACCGTCTTGAAACCTTCGCCGGTATAACCGCCGATGATGCCGTTAACCTCAGCGGTCGGGCGTGCCCAGGTCAGTTCCAGAACCGAGCGGCCTTTTTCACCCGAAGGGAGGGAAAGACCGACTTCGCCGAGGAATGATTCGGCGGTGCGCCCCAGATTGTCCCAGGATGCCTTGATATTGGCTGGGGTTTCCTCGACGCCATCGTAAAAGCCGGGCAGCGTGATGCGGCCCGTCTCGTCATGAAGACCAGCCAGAATGGACGTCAGAATATGGATCGGGTTGGCAGCCGCCCCACCGAACAGGCCGGAATGAAGGTCGCGGTCAGCACCGGTGATGACGATCTCTTCGCCGACGAGACCACGCAGTGCAGCAGCAATCGCGGGTGTTTCGCGGTCCCACATGCTGGTGTCGCACACCAGCGCATAATCCGCCTTCAACTCGTCGGCATTGGCATCAAGGAAAGGCTTGAGCGAAGGCGAACCGGATTCCTCTTCACCTTCGAAGAGAATGGTGATGCGCAGTGGCAGCGAACCGTGAACCTGCTTGTAGGCACGGCAGGCTTCGACGAAGGTCATCAACTGACCCTTGTCATCCGATGTACCGCGACCGGTGATGATCTGCCGGCCTTCGCCGATGTCTTTCAACGCCGGATCGAAGGGCTCGTTGTCCCAAAGCGCGATGGGGTCGACGGGCTGGACATCGTAATGACCGTAAAACAGCACATGCGGTGCATCCGGCGTTGCGCCATCGTGATGGGCAACGACCATGGGGTGACCGGCGGTGTCGCGCACCGAGGCCTTGAAGCCGATGCTCGTCAGATCGCGAACCAGCCAGTCGGCGGCCTTGCGGCATTCGGCCTTGTAAGCCGGGTCTGTCGAAATGGATTTCAGGCGGACGAGTTCGAAAAGTCTGTCGAGACTGGCGTTGAGATTGTCGTCAACCGCCGAGAGAACGGGGGATATGTCTGTCATTACGCGATCCTGTCATGCAAAGATTGGCGCAGGATAGAGCAAAGGTCGTCCGGTTTCGAGCCGGAAAATCACCTCAGGCCTTTTGGTCGGAGGCTTTGGCGGCCTCGACGGCGCGGCCTATATATTCCAGCAGCAACTGCCGCTCGAATTTCAGCAGCCCGCCAAGCATGGCATCATCGGTTGCCTTGGAAGCGGAAATCGCCTGCAATTCTAGCTCACGGCCACGTTCCGTGAGTTCGATGATCTGCGCGCGCCGGTCTCTGGGGTGCGGTTTGCGTTCAATCAACCCGTCACGCTCCATGCGGGCAAGAGTGTTGGCAAGCGTCGCCTGCTCAACATCGACCCGGTCCAGCAATTGCCGCTGCGTCAAGCCGTCTTCGTGCCAGAGTTCCAGCAATATGGGAAATTGACCCGGCGAAAAACCGAGTGCGGCAGCGCGCTTGTTCAGCGCCTTTGCAAAGGTCTTTGCCAGCTGGGCGGCAAGATAGGTGGCCGAATCGTTTCGCGAAAAACGCATCTCATCCTTGTCCCGGGCGGGCGGCGATACGGTCACCGCAATTGCATATCATGCTATGTAGGTATCCAGGCTTTCGCGAAGCATGCGGCGCAGGAAAAAGGGTAGGTTGAGACCATAAAAAAACGCCATGGCCGGGAGGGGACGGCCATGGCGTTTATATTGAGGGACAAAGGCCCGGAGAGGGGGGTAGGCCTTTGTCCGGTCTGACGCGGCGGGGGACGAGCCAGCTATCAGACACGGCGTGATCAGTCGCCGTCCTCCAAGAAATGAGGCTGCAAATGCGGCTTTTCAAGGGAAGCCCGGATTACAAATTTGTAACGTTATGGTGAGGTTTGAACCCGGCTTTGCGTGTCCCGGAAACAGTGGGTTGGTCCAATCCTTCAAGAACTTTCTATGGACGCCAACACAGGCCCGCGCTATCCATGCTTCCCATGAAAAAAGGCGATCACCTCTTCCTCGTAGACGGCTCCGGTTTCATCTTCCGGGCGTTCCATGCCATTCCCGCGCTCAACCGCAAATCGGATGGATTGCCGGTCAATGCCGTGTCCGGTTTCTGCAACATGCTGTGGAAGCTGTTGAAGGATGCGCGCAACACCGATGTCGGCGTGACGCCCACGCATTTCGCTGTTATTTTTGACTATTCTTCGAAAACCTTCCGCAATGAGCTTTACGATCTCTACAAGGCCAACCGCTCCGCACCGCCGGAAGATCTGGTGCCGCAATTCGGCCTGATCCGCCACGCAACCCGCGCCTTCAACCTGCCCTGCATCGAGACGGAAGGGTTTGAAGCGGATGATATCATCGCCACTTACGCTCGTCAGGCCGAGGCCATCGGCGCGGATGTGACGATCATTTCATCCGACAAGGACCTGATGCAGCTCGTCACTGCCAATGTGCATATGTACGACGCGATGAAGGACAAGCAGATCGGCGTGCCAGATGTCATCGAAAAATGGGGCGTTGCGCCCGAAAAGATGATCGACCTGCAAGCCATGACCGGCGACTCGACCGATAACATTCCCGGCATTCCCGGTATCGGCCCGAAGACGGCGGCGCAGTTGCTGGGTGAATATGGCGATCTCGATACGCTGCTGGAACGTGCTGGCGAAATCAAGCAGCAGAAGCGCCGCGAAAACATTGTTGCCAATGCGGAACTGGCACGGCTTTCACGGCAGCTCGTGGCGCTCAGAACCGATGTGCCGCTGGAACTGCCGCTGGATGCGCTGACGCTGGAGCCGCAGGACGGCCCCAAGCTCATCGCCTTCCTGAAGGCCATGGAATTCACCACGCTCACCCGTCGCGTGGCCGAAACCACCGGCGCGGATGCCGCTGCCATCGACGCTGCCAATGTTCCGGTGGAACGCGGCGCGCAGGCGCACGGCCCTGATCTGGATGGGGTACCGGCAGAGCCCGCAGGCGACAAGGCCACATCGCTGGATGAGAGCGCGGTCGAAAACGCCTCTGCCATTGCCTCGAAACTGGAAGGCAGCACGCCATCCGCGCTTGCCTCCAGCCGCGAAGCCATTTTTTCCGCTGCCAAGATCGATATTACCGCCTATCAGACCATCCGCACGGTGGAAGAGCTGGATCGCTGGGTGGCCATGGCGCGGGAAACCGGCGTTGTTGCCTTCGATACGGAAACCACCTCGCTTGATCCGATGCAGGCCGAACTGGTTGGCTTTTCGCTGGCGGTTGCCAATAACCGCAAGGATGCGACAGGCGCGGAGATCATCGCCGCCTACGTGCCGATCTCCCACAAGACCGGTTCGGGCGGAGATCTGTTCAGCGATGGCATCAAGCTCGCTCCTGATCAGATACCGGCACGCGATGCGCTGGATCGGTTGAAGGCACTTTTGGAAGACCCGGCCGTTCTCAAGGTCGCACAAAACCTGAAATATGACTATCTGCTGGTCAAGCGACTCGGCATCACCATGCAGAGTTTCGATGATACGATGCTGATGTCCTATGTGCTGGAGGCGGGCAAGGGCCTGCACGGTATGGATGCCCTGTCCGAACGCTGGCTCGGTCACACGCCGATTGCTTACAAGGATGTCGCAGGCTCCGGCAAATCGGGCGTCACCTTCGATTTCGTCGATATCGACAAGGCAACCGCCTATGCCGCGGAAGATGCCGATGTCACGTTGCGTTTGTGGATGGTGCTGAAGTCGCGCCTCGTGGCCGACCGCCTGACCGCCGTCTATGAGCGGCTGGAACGCCCGCTGCTGCCGGTCCTCGCCCGCATGGAAGAGCGCGGCATCACCGTCGACCGGCAAATCCTGTCGCGTCTTTCTGGAGAACTTGCGCAAAAGGCTGCTGCCTTCGAAGAAGAGATTTACGAGCTTGCAGGCGAAAAGTTCAACATCGGCTCGCCCAAGCAGCTGGGCGATATTCTGTTCGGCAGAATGGGGCTTCCGGGTGGCTCCAAAACCAAGACCGGGCAATGGTCCACCTCGGCGCAGGTTCTGGAAGATCTGGCCGCCGAAGGCGCCGAACTGCCGCGCAAGATCGTGGACTGGCGTCAGCTGACCAAGCTCAAATCCACCTATACGGATGCGCTTCCCGGCTATATCCATGCCGATACGAAGCGGGTCCACACCTCCTATTCGCTGGCATCGACCACCACCGGTCGCCTGTCCTCGTCAGAGCCCAATCTTCAGAACATTCCGGTGCGCACCGCAGAAGGCCGCAAGATCCGCACGGCCTTTGTGTCCACGCCCGGCAACAAGCTTCTGTCTGCCGACTACAGCCAGATCGAGCTTCGCGTTCTCGCCCATGTCGCCGATATTCCGCAGCTGAGAAACGCCTTTGAAAACGGCATCGACATCCACGCCATGACGGCGTCGGAAATGTTCGGCGTTCCCGTTGAAGGCATGCCGTCTGAAGTGCGCCGCCGTGCCAAGGCCATCAACTTCGGCATTATCTACGGCATTTCTTCTTTCGGTCTCGCCAACCAGCTCAGCATCGGGCGCTCGGAAGCTGGCGAATACATCAAGAAGTATTTCGAGCGATTCCCCGGCATTCGCGACTATATGGAAAACACCAAGGCCATCGCGCGCGACAAGGGTTATGTCGAAACCATCTTCGGTCGCCGCATCAACTATCCGGAAATCAAGTCGTCCAATCCTTCGGTGCGCGCCTTCAATGAACGCGCTGCCATCAATGCGCCCATTCAGGGCTCTGCTGCCGATATCATCCGACGCGCCATGATCCGCATAGAACCGGCTCTGGAAGAGGCCAAGCTTGCTGCACGCATGCTGTTGCAGGTGCATGACGAATTGATCTTCGAGGTGGAAGAGGGCGAGATCGACAAGACTTTGCCGGTCGTGGTCTCGATCATGGAAAACGCGGCCATGCCTGCTATCGACATGAAAGTGCCGCTGAAGGTGGATGCCCGTGCCGCCGCCAACTGGGACGAAGCGCACTGACGCTGCCCTGTCATTGAAGTGTCGCGTGCCGGGAGTAGGAGGCTACCTTGCTTACAAGGAGCCTTTGCACCATGCACGCGCCGTTCGTTTCACAGAAGCTCGCCGCCTTTTCCACCGCCAGTAACGATGCGCCACCGCGCCATCTCGGAACCCGGTATGATCTGAACGGTGAATTTCTGCATGAGCCGGGAAACACGGTCGTTTGTCATCTGGCGGAAGGATCGCGCACGCAATACGCGATCATCAAGACCCGCAAGCAGCTTCTCGATATGCCGGAGGCGCACAGCCATCTGGCTTTCACGCCCACCTCAAGCCTGCACATGACGGTGTTTCAGGGCATCATCGAGCGTCGTCGCACCTGGCCCTATTGGCCAAAGGAGATGCCGGGCGATACGTCCATCGAAGCGATGACGGATTTCTATCTGGAAAAACTTCAGGCCTTTCCGCAGCTTCCCGCCTTTGCCATGCAGGTTTCCCGCCTCTCACCGCTGGGCCTGACATTGAAAGGTGCAACGGCAGGGGATGACCGGGCGATTGCCGAATGGCGCAATGCCTTTGCCGATATCTTCGGCTATCGCCATCCCGACCACGAGACCTATCCACATCACCTTCGCCTATATCATGCGCTGGTTCGACCCCGGATGCCTGCCGCGCTGGCAAAGAATGCTGGATGAAAGCCTTGAGCAGTTGCGGTCTGCCGTTCCGGTTCTGGAAATGCGCCCGCCAGCATTCTGTGAATTCAGCGATATGGAGCATTTTGAGGAATTGATCGTTTTCGACCCTGTCTGATAGTCAGTGTCAAAAGCTTTCGCGCAAGACCTGTCTTGGCGATTCGGACATTCTTGAAAAAATCGACGCCGGGGCTGGTCAAAGCCCCGGGAGGCATGTATAAGCGCGCCAAAATTCAGATATAGAAACATGTGACATTCGGCCTGGGTCCTGGCTGGTTCCCGTGTTTCGCCGCTTAAGTGGAGTTACACAAATGGCAGTACCTAAGAGAAAAACAAGCCCGTCCAAGCGTGGCATGCGTCGTTCGGCTGATGGCCTGAAGTCCGCAACCTACGTAGAAGACAAGAACTCCGGCGAACTGCGCCGCCCACACCACATCGACCTGAAGACAGGCATGTACCGTGGTCGTCAGGTTCTGACGCCGAAGGAAAGCGCATAATTTTTGCGCCTTCTCTAAGTTACGAAAAGCCGACCTTTGGGTCGGCTTTTTTGTTTTTGGTTTTGCGCACACCAATGGCGCTTGGAAATTCTGACACCTCCCCTTAGACTTGAAGCCGGGAGAGCGGGCTTGGATCAAGCCTGTCATGTGGAGGGTTTCAGGTCGGTGAGGTATCGCTGGATCGGTATCGTGCTTGTGTGCCTTGGTCTTGGCGGTTTCGCTTTGACCCGGGGAAGCGAGCTTATTGCCGAAAGCTACTTCAACGAGGTGGCAGCACAAGGCGGCACGACGTTGCGGCTGGCGGTCTCTGCGCTCGGCGGGCATTTGAGCCGTTACGAGCCATTGCCCGCGCTGATGGCGGATCACGATGATATCGAGGAACTTGTCGCGCATCCGGAAGATCAGTCTTTGCGGTTGCGGGCCAATATCTATCTGAAATCCATCAACGATCTGCTGAAATCTTCCGACATCTACATCATGACGCTGGATGGCGAGACGATTGCCGCCAGCAATTATGATGGTCCCGCCAGCTTTGTCGGCCAGAATTTCAGCTATCGCCCCTATTTTCAGGATGCCGCCAAAGGCCAGCAATCGAAATTCTTCGCGCTTGGCACCACTTCGCACAAGCGCGGCTATTATTTCGCCTCTCCCATTCTCTTCAACGGCGAGATCAAGGGCGTCATCGTCTTCAAGGTGGATATCGAAGGCATCGAGGCATCCTTCGGCAATGGCGAGAACCGCATCTTCGTCAATGACCCCGAAGGCATCATCTTCATGACGGGAACGCCCGAATGGCTCTATTCCGCCATTCAGCCACTGACGCCCGAACGCATTGCCAAAACCGAAAGCTCACGGCGTTATTCGGATGCCAGTCTAAAGCAACTGGGCCTGACACGCGGCACCTTCGGTACGCATGACATGATGACGATTCGCGAGGGCGAGCAGGACAAGGAGTATCTTTTCCTGTCGCAGCCGATGCCGGATGCTGGCTGGACGGTCAATGTGCTGATGGATACGAGTTCGGTGCGCACGCAGGTCCAGACGACGATGATCGCCATTGTTTTGTGCCTCTGCCTGGCTGGCGCATTGGTGGCTGCCATGCTGCAACGGCGTAAGAGCCTTCAGGACAGGCTGATCCATCAGGCGGAAGCGCAGGCCGAACTGGAACGGCGCGTGGAAGAGCGCACCGCCGATCTCGCCCGCGTCAACCGCGATATCAAGCATGAGATTGCCGAACGTCGCCAGACCGAAAAGCGGCTGCGCAAGACCCAGAAGGATTTGATCCAGGCTGGCAAGCTGGCGGCGCTCGGCCAAATGTCGGCCGCTCTGTCTCACGAGTTCAACCAGCCGCTGGCCGCCGCCAAGACCTACGCCGAAAGCGCTTCACTTTTGATAGAGCGTGGCAGGGTGGGGGAGGCGAGCGACAATCTCAAACGCATCTCGGTTCTGATCGACCGCATGGCCGCCATCGGCAAGCATCTGCGCAACTTCGCGCGCAAGCCGAACGAGAAGCTCGGTCCGGTGCCGCTGGATGCGGTGGTCAGCGATACGCTGGAGATCGTCAATGCGCGGCTGAAGGCGGCAGATGCCCGATTGACCGTGGATTTCGGTCCGGTGCCGCTTTACGTGAAGGCTGGGCCGGTGCGGCTCCAGCAGGTCTTGGTCAATATCATTTCCAACGCCGCCGATGCCGTCGAAGGTTTGGAGGATCGCCATATCGATCTCACGGCACGGCAGGAGGGCGAGAAGGTCATCCTCTCGATCCGCGACCACGGCCCCGGCGTGCCGCCCGCCATCATGGAGCGCATATTCGATCCTTTCTTTTCCACCAAGGGCGTGGGCAAGGGCCTGGGCCTGGGCCTGTCCATTTCCTACAATATCGTCAAGGATTTCGGCGGGCGTCTCAGCGTGACCAACCTGCCCGAGGGTGGTGCGCGCTTCGATATTGAACTGGACGCGGAAGCGCCGATGGAGATTGCTGCCGAATGAATGTCTCGCGTGTTTTGCTGATCGATGACGAAGAGGATTTGCGGCTTTCCACAGGCCAAGCGCTGGAGCTTGCCGGTCTGGATGTCGTCACCGTCGATCATGCCGACCATGTCTTCGAACTGATCGGCTATAGTTTCGATGGCGTCATCGTCAGCGATATCAGAATGCCCGGCATGGACGGCATGACGCTTTTGCAGAAGGTGCGAGAGCTGGATGCGGAAATCCCCGTCATTCTGGTCACTGGCCATGGCGATGTGCAGTTGGCGGTCAGCGCCATGCGCAACGGCGCCTATGATTTCATCGAAAAGCCGTTCAGCGTCCAATATCTCGCAGGCATCATCAAACGGGCCATAGATCGCCGCTCGCTGGTTCTGGAAAATCGCCGCCTGCGTGCCGTGGCTGGCAAGCGCGATGATCTAGAAACGCGCCTGCCGGGCCGCACGCAGGTCATGGTCGATCTGCGCTATCGCATCCGCGCGATTGGTGCAGCGGATGCCGATACGCTCATCATTGGCGACACCGGTGCAGGAAAGGAAGTCGTGGCCCGCGCGCTCCATGATGTCAGCGCCCGCGCAGACAAGCCCTTCGTCGCCATCAATTGTGCCGCCCTGCCGCGGCATCTCATTGAAAGCGAGCTGTTCGGCCATGAGGCGGGCGCATTTCCCGGCGCCTTGCGCCCTCGTTACGGCAAATTCGAACATGCGCGGGGCGGCACGGTGCTGCTGGATGAAATCGGCTCTATGCCATCGGATATGCAAGGTAAGCTGTTGCGGGTGCTGCAGGAGCGTACGATTACACGCCTTGGCTCCAACGAGACCGTGGAGCTCGATGTACGCTTCATTGCTACCAGCAAGGCTGATCTTGCCGAAGAGGCGCTGGCGGGCCGTTTCAGGCAGGATTTGCTGTATCGGCTGAATGTCGCCACCGTGCATGTTCCGTCCCTTGCACAGCGCCGCCCCGATATCCCGCTGCTGTTCCTGCAATTGGTCAGAGAAGCAGCGGCGCGTTACGACCGGGACGATATCGAAGTCCCATCCGGCATTGCCTCCGCCTTGGCGATGCAGGACTGGCCGGGAAATGTGCGGGAGCTGCGAAATGCAGCAGACCGGCTGGTGCTGGGCCTCGATGGCAACGCGTCCGACGGACAGCTCAATGCCTCCGAACAGTCGGCAAGCCTTTCAGCGAAAGTCGCGGAGTTTGAAAAATCCGTCCTTGCAAGAGCCATTGCACTGCACAAAGGCAATCTGAAAGCGGTCTATGAAACGCTCGGAATATCGCGCAAGACGCTTTATGAAAAAATGCAAAAACACGCGCTGACGAAGTCCGATCTCGCGGATGAAGATTTGAAAACCGTGCCTTGAAGCTTCAGCGATACTCGTATGGGTGGATTTCCACCCATCGATAGAGTCGAATGTTTCGATTTCCACCCATTGCGGCAAGACGCCAGCTGCTTTTCTTCTTCTCAGCCTCCGACAGCATTGCTTAGGCCAAAGCACCGATTGCAAATAGCTCACCCCCGACCGGCGCAATAGGAGTGCGACGGTTGATGAGGCCATATTTCATCGGGAGGAAAAGATGAAAATTCTGAAAACCGTCACAGGTGCCGTGGCTGCCGCCGCCGTATCGCTGTTTGCTCTGTCCGCAGCCGCACAGACCTATCCGCAACGCAACATCACCATGGTCGTGCCTTTTGCCGCCGGTGGCCCTACCGATACGGTTGCGCGCCTGGTGGCCGAATCCATGTCGAAAGACTTGGGACAGCAGATCGTCGTGGAAAATGTCGGCGGTGCTGGTGGTACGCTGGGTGCCGGCCGCGTCGCATCGGCTGATCCGGACGGTTACACCGTGCTTCTCCACCACATCGGCATGGCAACCAGCGCGACGCTCTACCGCAAGCTGGCCTACAACACGCTCGAAGCCTTTGACTATGTTGGCCTCGTCACGGAAGTGCCGATGACCATTCTGTCGCGCAAGACGCTGGAGACCAACGACCTCAAGAGCCTGATCGAATATGCCAAGGCCAACAAGGATACGGTCACTGTCGCCAATGCCGGCATCGGTGCTGCCTCGCATCTGTGTGGCATGCTGTTCATGAGCGCCATCCAGACCCCGCTCGTTACGGTGCCTTACAAGGGCACAGGCCCGGCCATGACCGATCTCTTGGGCGGTCAGGTCGATATCATGTGTGACCAGACGACCAACACCACCAAGCAGATTCAGGGCAAAACTGTCAAAGCCTATGCGGTGACGACACCTAAGCGTCTCGACGTGCTGCCCGACGTGCCGACAGCGGCAGAGGCTGGTCTTCCAAGCTTCGAAGTCGGTGTCTGGCACGGCATCTACACGCCTAAGGGCACGCCTGCCGATATCAATGAGCGTCTTTCGAAGTCGCTTCAGGTGGCCCTGAAAGACCCGAATGTCGCAGCCCGCTTTGCCGAGCTCGGCACAGTGCCATCGCCTGAAGCCGATGGCACGCCAGCGGCCCTGAAAGCGAAGCTCGAAGGCGAAATCACCCGCTGGAAAACGGTGATCGAGGCCGCAGGTCAGTACGCCGACTAAGTCTCTTTCAAGCACTCAACCGGTGGCCGTTACAGGCCGCCGGTTTTCACTCGCCAGCGGGGGACCCAACATATGAAATCCATTTCATTCGATGCGACAGAGGCGATCTGTGGCGGCTTTTTCATCGCTCTCGGCCTTTTCTTTGCCTGGCAATCCTACGGGCTGGAACTGGGGACGGCGTTTCGCATGGGGCCGGGCTATTTCCCGCTCGTGCTCTCCATCATCCTTGTGGCGCTCGGCACCTTCATCTTCGTGCGCGCAGGCAAGATCCAGGGCGAGCCCCTGGGGCCCATCGCGTGGCGCGGCATCTTTCTCATTCTGCCCGCACCGATCTTCTTCGGCATGACGGTGCGTGGTCTCGGCTTCGTTCCGGCCCTGTTTTGTAGCGCGCTCATCGCCTCCTTCGCGTCTCATAAGATGAAGCCGTGGATGGCCGTCGTGCTGTCCATCGGCATCACCATCTTTTCCGTGGCCGTGTTCGATTACGGTCTGGGACTGCCCTTCCAGCGCTTCGGCCCCTGGCTCAACTTCTGAGGTGCATGATGGAACTGTTTGATAATCTCGCGCTGGGTTTTTCCACCGCCACATCTCTTCACAACCTGTTCTTCTGCCTCATTGGCGTGTTGCTCGGCACCCTGATCGGCGTCTTGCCGGGCATCGGTGCCACGGCAACCATCGCCATGCTGCTGCCAATCACCTTCCAGCTGGAGCCGGTCTCCTCGCTCATCATGCTCGCAGGCATCTATTACGGCGCGCAATATGGCGGCTCGACCACGGCGATCCTGATCAACATGCCGGGCGAATCCTCCTCTGCCGTCACCGCCATCGATGGCTACCAGATGGCGCGTAAGGGCAAAGCAGGCGTCGCACTGGCCATCGCGGCCATCGGCTCCTTCTTCGCCGGTACGGTCTCGACCTTCCTCGTGGCAGTCTTCGCACCGCCTCTAACGGCCATCGCGTTGGAATTCGGTGCCGCCGAATATTTCTCGCTGATGGTCGTCGGCCTCGTCTCCTCCATCGCCCTTGCCCATGGCTCCATCATCAAGGCGCTAGCCATGGTCGTTCTCGGCCTGCTGCTCGGGCTGGTGGGAACGGATATCTATAGCGGCACGCCGCGCTTCACGCTGGGCATTCGAGAATATGCCGATGGACTGAACTTCGTCGCAGTCGCCGTCGGTGTCTTCGGCATTGCCGAAATTTTGCGAAACCTCGAAAACGAAAAGACCCGTTCGGTCTTGATGGCCAAGGTCAGCGGCCTTCTGCCCAGCAAGGACGATTTCAAGCAGATGATCGGCCCTGTACTGCGCGGCACGGCCATCGGCTCGGCGCTTGGCATCCTGCCCGGCGGCGGTGCGATCCTCGCGGCCTTTGCGTCCTACACGGTCGAAAAGCGTGTCTCGAAGCATCCGGAAGAATTCGGCCACGGCGCTATTGCCGGTGTGGCTGGTCCTGAGTCGGCCAACAATGCCGGTGCGCAGACCTCGTTCATTCCTCTTCTGACGCTTGGCATTCCTGCCAACCCGGTCATGGCGCTGATGATCGGTGCCATGATTATTCAGGGGATCGTTCCCGGCCCGAATGTCGCCGTCGAACAGCCAGCTTTGTTCTGGGGCATCATTGCATCCATGTGGATCGGTAATCTGATGCTTGTCGTTCTCAACCTGCCGCTGATCGGGCTGTGGGTGAAGCTGCTGACCATCCCTTACTATGTGCTGTTCCCCATCATCATGGCGTTCTGCGCCATCGGGGTCTACAGCGTCAACTCCAACGTCTATGACCTCTATGCCGTCGCCTTCTTCGGGCTCATCGGTTATGCGCTGGTCAAGCTTCGCTGCGAACCGGCGCCATTGCTGCTCGGTTTCGTGCTGGGGCCGCTGCTGGAAGAGAACCTGCGCCGGGCGATGATTCTGTCGCGTGGCGATCCTTCTACCTTCGTCACCCGCCCCATCAGCGCCACCCTGCTTTTGATTGCGCTGGCAGTTCTCGTCGTCGTCTTCCTGCCAAGCGTCAAGAAAAAGCGCGAAGAGGTCTTTCAGGAAGAAGACTGAGATTAGCGAAACAACGAAACTCTCAGAGGCCGGGCATCATGTCCGGCCTTTGTCTTGTTTGTCGGCTATAAAACTGTCAAAGCAGGGCAGAAAACAGGAGGCGATCATGGCAGATACCAGCGAAAACCGGATCATTGCGCTCGAAGAAACCGTGGCGCATCAGGCAAAGGCCATCGAGGATCTGTCCGATCAGCTTGCCGAACAATGGAAAGTCGTCGAGCAGACCCGCGCGAAGCTCGACCGGCTGACGGAGCGTTTTCTGAGTCTCGAAGAGCAGGCGCTGGAAGCACCCGCCATCACCAAGCCACCGCATTATTGAGGGAGCCAGAGATGAGCGAAACAGCCTCTGCCGCATCCGATGTCATGGCGTTCTGGAACGAAGCCGGGCCAGACAAATGGTTCGACAAGGATGCGCAATTCGACGCTGCCTTCCATGATCGTTTCAGGGATTTGCATTTTGCTGCCGCCCGCCGTGAACTCGATGGCTGGCTTGAGGGTGATGAGAGCAGTCTTGCGTTGCTCTTGCTGCTGGATCAGTTTCCACGCAACTGCTTTCGCGGCACGGCCCACATGTATGCAACGGACCCGCTTGCCCGCCATTATGGCCATGAGGCCATGCGCCGCGGTCACGACATGACCATCGATGCAGAGCTTCGCATCTTCTTCTATCTGCCGCTGATGCATTCCGAAGACCTGGAAGATCAGGAATTGTGCTGCAGGCTCTGCGAACCCTTGGGCGAACGCTATTTTCCGTTTGCGGTCGAACATCGCGACATCGTCAAACGCTTCGGACGCTTTCCGCACCGCAACGACATTCTGCTGCGTGAAAGCACGCCGGAAGAAAAAGCCTTTTTGGAAGAAGGCGGGTTCGCCGGATAGGACATAAAAAAGGCCGCGTTTCCATCAGGAACCGCGGCCTTTTTAAAAATCCAGCTGGTATCAGCCGTCGAAGAATTCCTTCATCCGGGCAAAGAAGCCGGTGGATTCTGGATTGTTATCCTTGGACGACAGTTCGTGGAATTCCTGCAGCAATTCGCGCTGACGCTTGGTAAGCTTCTGCGGTGTTTCGATCTGGATCTGGATATAGAGATCGCCCTGCTGCGCGGAACGCAGCACAGGCATGCCCTTACCCTTCAGGCGGAACTGCTTGCCCGCTTGCGTGCCCTCGGGAACCGTCACGCGGGACTTGGTACCGTCAAGCGTCGTCACATCGAATGTGCCGCCAAGCGCTGCCGTCGTCATGGAGATCGGCACAGCGCAATAGAGATCGGCACCGTCACGCTGGAAGAACTCGTGTGGCCGTACGGAGAGGAAGATGTAGAGGTCGCCCGATGGGCCACCGCGCATGCCAGCCTCGCCTTCGCCCTGCAGGCGAATCCGGGTACCGTCTTCAATACCGGCTGGAATGTTGACCGAAAGCGAACGCTCTTCCGTTACGCGGCCCTGACCGTGGCACTTGGTGCACGGGTCGGTAATCGTCTGGCCGCGACCGTGGCAGGTCGGGCAGGTACGTTCTACCGAGAAGAAGCCCTGTGCTGCACGCACGCGGCCCGAACCCTGGCAGGTGCCGCAGGTCTTGGGCTGGGTGCCGGGCTTTGCGCCGGAACCGGAACAGACGTCGCAGGTGATGGATGTCGGCACGCGAATCTGCGCCGTTCTGCCGCTGAACGCTTCTTCCAGCGAAATTTCCATATTGTAACGAAGATCGGCGCCACGCTCGCGTCCACCGCTGGAGCGACGCGCACGACCGCCACCCATCATCTCGCCAAAAATGTCTTCAAAAATATCGGAGAAACCGCCGCTGCCACCGCCACCGAAGCCGCCGCCTGCATTACCCATGCCGCCCTGTTCGAAGGCTGCGTGGCCGAAACGGTCATAGGCGGCCCGCTTCTGCGGGTCCTTGAGCGTCTCATAGGCTTCGTTGATTTCCTTGAACTTCTTTTCAGATTCGGCATCATCGGGATTCTTGTCCGGATGATACTTCATCGCGAGTTTGCGGAAGGCGCTTTTCAGCTCTTTTTCGTCGGCAGTTCTGCCAACGCCAAGTGTTTCGTAAAAGTCTGCTTTCGCCATTAATTAACAAGCCCCGGAAATGGATTTCCGGCTGCACTAGGCAGCCGGATTTCAGTCAAGCATCAATTGGAGTTCGAAAAGTCTGGATCATGCAGACTTCTTGTCGTCCTTGATTTCTTCGTAGTCCGCATCGACCACGTCGTCCTTGCCGCCTTCGGCAGCGCCTTCGCCGCCTTCAGCCTGCTGGGCTTCGTAGATGGCCTGACCAAGCTTCATGGATACTTCCATAAGAGTCTGGGTCTTGGCCTGAATGTCGTCAGCATCCGGCTCGGAGGCTTCAACCGACGTCTTCAGCGCAGCAATGGCATCTTCGATGGCCTTGCGGTCCGTTTCGGAAACCTTGTCGCCATATTCCTTCACCGACTTTTCGGTGGAATGAATGAGGCTTTCGGCCTGGTTCTTGGCTTCCACACCGGCGCGACGCTTCTTGTCGGCTTCGGCATTGGCCTCGGCGTCCTTCACCATCTTTTCGATGTCGGCGTCGGACAGGCCACCAGATGCCTGAATGCGGATCTGCTGTTCCTTGCCGGTGCCCTTGTCTTTCGCGGAAACCTGCACGATGCCGTTGGCGTCGATGTCGAAGGTGACTTCGATCTGCGGAACGCCGCGTGGCGATGGTGGCAGGCCGACGAGGTCGAACTGACCGAGCGACTTGTTGTCGGCAGCCATTTCACGCTCACCCTGCGAAACGCGGATGGTCACGGCAGACTGGTTGTCTTCGGCGGTCGAGAAGGTCTGGCTCTTCTTAGTCGGGATCGTCGTGTTACGGTCGATCAGACGTGTGAAGACGCCACCCAGTGTTTCGATGCCGAGAGACAAAGGCGTTACGTCGAGAAGCAGAACGTCCTTGACGTCGCCCTGGAGAACGCCGGCCTGAATGGCAGCGCCCATGGCAACAACTTCATCAGGGTTCACACCCTTATGCGGCTCCTTGCCAAACAGCTGCTTGACGACTTCCTGAACCTTCGGCATGCGGCTCATACCACCGACGAGAACGACTTCGTCGATCTCGGCAGCCGAAACGCCTGCATCCTTGAGCGCTGCCTTGCATGGTGCAACGGTGCGCTGGACCAGATCGTCCACAAGGCTTTCGAACTTGGAGCGGGTCAGCTTCAGCGTCAGGTGCTTAGGACCGGTCGCATCTGCCGTGATGAAGGGCAGGTTGATTTCGGTCTGCTGCGAAGACGAAAGCTCGATTTTTGCCTTTTCGGCAGCTTCCTTCAGGCGCTGAAGCGCAAGCTTGTCGCCCTTCAGGTCAATGCCCTGATCCTTCTTGAACTCACCGGCCAGATATTCGACCAGACGCATGTCGAAGTCTTCACCGCCAAGGAAGGTATCGCCATTGGTGGACTTAACTTCGAAAACGCCGTCGCCGATTTCCAGAACAGAAATATCGAAGGTACCGCCACCCAAGTCGTACACGGCAATCGTCTTGCCTTCCTTCTTGTCGAGGCCATAAGCCAGGGCAGCAGCCGTCGGCTCGTTGATGATGCGCAGAACTTCAAGACCGGCAATGCGGCCAGCATCCTTGGTGGCCTGGCGCTGTGCGTCGTTGAAGTAGGCAGGAACGGTGATGACGGCCTTTTCGACCTTTTCACCGAGGTAGGATTCGGCAGTTTCCTTCATCTTCTGAAGGATCATCGCGGAAATCTGCGATGGGGAGTAACCCTTGCCCTGTGCTTCTACCCATGCGTCGCCATTGTCGCCCTTGACGATCTCGAACGGCACGAGGCCCTTGTCCTTTTCGACAGTCGGGTCTTCGTAGCGGCGACCGATCAGGCGCTTGACCGCAAACAGGGTGTTGGTCGGGTTGGTGACGGCCTGACGCTTTGCAGGCTGGCCGACCAGACGCTCACCATCGTCGCTGAACGCGACCATGGAAGGGGTCGTACGTGCACCTTCCGCGTTTTCAATTACCTTTGTGTCCTTGCCGTCCATCACTGCGACGCAGGAATTGGTCGTGCCAAGGTCGATACCGATTACTTTTGCCATTCTCTTCTCTCCTTGAAGCGAGTTGTCGGAACCCCGGGAGGCATTCCACTGACAACTCCTTGACTTGGATGGTCTTCCGGTTTGTGCAGCATTCTTGCTGCTGTCTGGGGGGTATATAAGGAGCGATTTTTCCCGCTGCAAGGCGGATCAATGCGTCGATTGCACCAAAAAATGAAGAAATAAAGCTTGCATAAAACAGATGAGGCACCTTGAGCGCCTTTCGACCCGGCAGAAATAAAAACAACCGGGTTGTGCAGCGCCCCTCAGATTCGCGTGGATCGTCATTTCACTGTCATGCGCGGTGCCTATAGGCGGGGTGCTTTTCTATAAAACATAACTCCTTAGAGGTTATCATGCGCAAACTTATCGCCGCATTCGTCGCGACCACCGTGCTTGCCGGTGCTGCACAGGCCGCAACCGTCTATCCGCTTGATCGTGCAACGATTCTCAGCGGTTCTCCTTTTGACTTCAAAGTCGAGTTCAAGAATGTCGTAAAGCCTGAAGACGTGAAGATCACCGTCAACGGCCAGGATTACAAGACCGTCTTCGGCGCCGACGTTACCTTCACCGCCGAAGAAAAGGGCAAGGAAGACAAGGTTCTCGGCTCTGCCGTGACCCTGCGTGGCCTCAAGATTGCCAAGGCTGGCGACTACAAGGTCGAAGTTTCCGCCGGTTCCGAAACCAAGAGCGTCAACTGGGTTGTTTATGGCACCGGCGAAACGCCAAAGGCCAAGAACATCATTTTCCTCCTGGGTGACGGCCTCTCTGTTGCGCACCGCACCGCTGCCCGCATCATGTCCAAGGGCATGACCGAAGGTAAGGCAAACGGTCGCCTGAACATGGACGAAATGGACCGCATGGCCTTCATCGGCACATCGTCCACCGAAGCCATCGCCACCGATAGCGCCAACACCATGTCGGCCTACATGACTGGCCATAAGGCTCCTGTAAACGCTCTCGGCGTTTACGGCGACCGCACGCCTGCAAGCCTCGATGACCCGAAGGTCGAGACCATCGGTGAGGCCCTGCGCCGCCAGACGAAGAAGTCCATCGGCATCGTCACGACATCCGAATTGCAGGACGCGACGCCTGCGGCCATCGTTTCCCACACCCGCAAGCGTGGCGACAAGGCTGAAATCACCGGCATGATGTTCGACGTCAAGCCTGACGTCGTTCTGGGCGGTGGCTCGGCCTATTTCCTCGGCAAGGACGTTCCCGGTTCCAAGCGTAAGGACGACAAGGACTATATCAAGCTGTTCCAGGATGCAGGCTACACACTGGCAACCGACAAGAACGAGCTTGAAAAGGCTGAAGGTTCCAACACCGGCAAGCTTCTCGGCCTGTTCCACACCGGCAACATGGACACGCTTCTCGATCGCAACTTCCTCAAGAAGGGCACCGTCGACAAGTTCCCGAACCAGCCCGGTCTGGTCGACATGACCAAGGCAGCTCTCGGTGAACTGTCCAAGAACCAAGACGGTTTCTTCCTGATGGTCGAAGCCGCTAACATCGACAAGATGTCTCACCCGCTGGATTGGGACCGCGCCGTGGTCGAAACCATCGAATTCGACAAGGCCATTGGCGTTGCTCGTGAATTCGCTGCCAAGAACCCCGACACGCTGATCGTCGTCACCGGCGACCACGCTCATGGCGTTTCGATCATCGGCACCGTCGATGACGAAAAGCCGGGCGATGAAATGCGCGCCAAGGTCGGCACCTATGCCGAAGCCGGCTTCCCGAACTACGAAGACAAGGATGGCGATGGTTATCCTGACCGGATCGACGTCAGCCGCCGCCTGTTCCTGAATGCCAATAATGGTCCTGACCATTACGAAACATTCCGCCCGAAGATGGATGGTCCTTTCGTTCCGGCAATCCAGAACGAGAAGAAGGAATATATCGCCAACGAAGCCTACAAGAATGTTCCCGGCGCGGTCTTCGTACAGGGTAATATTCCAAAGGATGGCGACACCGGCGTTCACGCTGTTGACGATATCGTTCTTCAGTCCACCGGCCCCGGCTCGGAAGGCTTCAAGGGTTACATGGAACAGAGCGACGTTTACCGCGTGCTGGCAGACACCTTCGCGCTCGGCGCAAAGCAGACGCAGTAATCTTTGTAAAATAAAAACGATCCGGCTTGCACAGGCGAGCCGGATCGTCTTCGTTTGAACAACCGGACCGCTCGGAAAAGGAGATCGTCATGGCGAAACTTACCCCCCTGTTGACGCGTCGGCAGTCGCTCAAGCTTGCGACCCTTTCCGCCTTCACGCTTTGCGCACGGGAATCCCTTGCAGCAACGTCGCCCCTTACTTTCGATGAAATGTACGGCAAGATCGGCGTGTTGGGCCTGGAGTTTTCCGACAAGCTGAAACAGCTGACCGGCCAGCAGATCCGCATGAAAGGCTTTATGGCACCGCCATTGAAGGCCGAAGCCTCCTTTTTTGTTCTGACCGAAATTCCCATGGCCCTGTGCCCGTTCTGCTCGTCGGATTCCGACTGGCCGGACAATATCGTCGTCGTCTATCTCTCGGAAAAACAGACCTTCGTGCAGCCCAGCACGACAATCGAGGTCACGGGTGTTCTGGAGCGCGGCTCCTGGACAGACCCGGAAACCGGATTTGTCAGCCTCGTGCGCATCAGAGATGCGGAATACAGAGTTTCCTAAACATGCTGTCCTTGAATATTTCAGGCCTTTCGGTTTCCTATCCCGGGCTCGCCACACCTGTGCTATCCGTCGATGACCTCTCGGTTGCGGCGGGCGAAAAGATGGCCATCACCGGTGCCTCCGGGTCCGGCAAAAGTACATTCGTCAATGTCATCACCGGGCTTGAACGTATTCGCCAGGGCAAGGTGCTGTGGCGGGATCAGGATATTGCCGGTTTTGCCGAAACCAAACGAGACCGCTGGCGCGGCGAGAATGTCGGCCTCGTCATGCAGGAGTTTCATCTTCTGCCCGGCCTGTCCGCCATGGAAAACATTCTCCTGCCGGTCCGCCTGTCACGCTGCATGTCCAGCCAATATGCCTATCGCGCCGCGTTTCTGCTCGAAAAAACCGGTCTTGCTCGGCCAGATCAGAAAATCGACACCATGTCGCGCGGCGAAATGCAGCGTGTGGCGATTGCCCGCGCGCTGCTCAGAAAACCCGGCGTCATCGTTGCCGACGAGCCCACCGCAAGCCTCGACCCTGAGAATGGCGAGGCAATCGGCCGCCTGCTGGTCGATCTGGCGCGGGTGGAGGGTTCTACACTCATCGTCATTACCCATGACAGGCTTTTGGCCGAACGCCTCGACCGCCGTCTCGAACTGGCCAATGGCCGTATCGTGACCGACAGCGCCCGGAATTCTTGATATGATGCGTTTTATTTTATCCGATCTGAAGCGCCTCTGGGCTGGATCGCTGGTCGTCATTCTGCTGGTTGCCATGGCAACGGCGCTGGGCGTCACCGTGACATTGCAGGAGCGCGCGCTGCGGCTGGGCACGGCTCGCGCTGCGGACAAGTTCGATCTCGTCATCGGTGCCGCTGGCAGTGAAACGCAGCTCGTCCTCTCCTCGGTGTTCCTGCAGGCCGCTCCCCTGCCGCTGGTCAGTGGCGCGACGCTGGCAACACTGGCGAACGATCCGCGTGTCGCATGGGCCGGGCCCGTCGGTTTTGGTGATTCCTTTGCCGGCTACCCAATCGTGGGAACAACGACGGCGCTCATCAACAATACATCCGGCGGCTTTCTGGAAGGCGAGGGCTTTGCCGATGGTGAGGATGCCGTGATCGGCTCTGCCGTCGATCTGCCCATCGGTGCTGAAATCAAGCCGATGCACGGCACGGCGGAAGAGGGCGGCCACACCCATACCGAGATCGTCTATCACGTTCAGGGACGCTTAAAGCCGACCGGCACACCTTGGGATCGCGCCATTCTCGTTCCCATCAGCTCCGTCTGGCACATTCACGGCATGGACGGCGATGGCCACGACCATGAGCATGAAACGGCAGGCGAAACGCATGAGGAAGGCCATGAAGGCCATGACCACGCCCCTGGCGCGCATGAGGAGGGTCATGAACACCATGATCACGCTCATGCAGCAGGCGAAGAAGCCGAAGCGCTGAGCGAAGTCTTCACCTCGGAAACACCCGGCGTGCCCGCCATTCTGGTGAAACCGAAATCGATTGCCGATGCCTATAAGCTGCGCCAGCAGTACCGGCAGGGCAATACGCTGGCGGTCTTTCCGGGCGAGGTTCTGACGAAGCTCTATGCGACGCTGGGTGATGCCCGCGAAGTTCTGTCTGTCGTCGCCATTGGGGCGCAGTTGCTGGTCGCAGCCTCTCTCATTCTCGTCACCCTGACCCATATCGTGCAGAGGCGAAAGCAGATCGGCGCACTGCGTGCGCTCGGTGCGCCGCGGTCGTCCATATCGCTCATCGTCTGGACAGAACTCTTCGCTTTGTTTGCCTCGGGCATCGCGCTTGGTTTCGCCATCGGTTTTGCGGCGGCCAAGATCATCACCGGCATGCTCCTTGCCAAAAGCGGCGTCGTCATGCCGGTGGAATTTGCCAAGGCCGATCTGGCACAGGCGCTAGTGCTGCTGACAGTGGCTGCGGGTCTCGCCATTCTGCCCGCATGGCTGGCCTACCGTCAGTCTCCGGTCGAAGCGCTGCGGGGCTGAGCATAAGGGCCCTATTGCTTGGGGTGAACAAGCGCCTTAACGCGCTGGGCGAAAGCATCCAGCTGGAAGGGCTTGGTCATGACATGCATGCCGTGATCGAGATGGCCGTGATTAAGCACGGCATTCTCGGCATAGCCGGTGATGAACAGGACTTCCAGCTCAGGGCGTTTGACGCGGGCTGCATCCGCCAGTTGGCGACCATTCATGCCGCCGGGAAGGCCGACATCTGTGATCAGCAGGCTGATATCGCGGGCTGAATTGAGAATCCGCAAGGCCGACGCACCATCTTCCGCTTCGATGACGGAATAGCCGAGATCCTGAAGCTCCTCGACGGCCAGCATCCGCACCAGCGGTTCGTCATCCACCACCAGAATAGTTTCCTCACCATCGGCACGCAGCGCATCCGTGGTGGCTTCCTTTTCCACGTCGGTTGCCTCTACCTCTCCGGCGTGGCGGGGCAGGTAAAGGCAAATCATCGTGCCTTTTCCCAGCTCCGAATAAATCCGAGCCGCACCGCCGGATTGCCCAGCAAAGCCATAGACCATGGAAAGACCGAGCCCGGTTCCCTGTCCAATGGGCTTGGTGGTGTAGAAAGGATCGAAGGCCCGATCGATGATCTCCTGGCTCATGCCTGTTCCCGTATCGGAAACGCAGAGCGAAACATATTGTCCCGGCTCCAGCCCGCGCACCCGCGCCGACCTGTCATCCATCCAGCGATTGCAGGTCTCGATCGTCAGGTTTCCACCAGATGGCATTGCGTCGCGGGCATTGATGCAGAGGTTCAGCAGCGCATTTTCCAGCTGTCCCGCATCCACATAGGTCGCCCATAGCCCGGCCGCTCCCACGGTCTCGACCTTGATGCCGGGACCAACGCTGCGGGTAATGAGATCAAGCATGCCATCCACCAGCGAATTGATGTTGAGCGGCTTGGGGTCCAGCGTCTGGCGGCGGGAAAAGGCAAGCAGTCGCTGGGTCAGCGCCGCCGCCCGCTTGGTGGCACCAACGGCGCCATTGATGTAGCGCTCGAGGTCACCCACACGGCCTTGCGCGAGCCGCGTGCTCATCATTTCCAGACTGCCGCTGATACCAGCCAGAATATTGTTGAAGTCATGCGCCAGCCCGCCGGTCAGCTGCCCCACGGCCTCCATCTTCTGGCTGTGGCGCAATGCCTCTTCCGCCACCATCAATTCGGCACTGCGTTCTTCCACCTGTTGTTCCAGCGTCGCATTCAGCTTTGCAAGCGCAAGTTCGGCGCGTCGGCGGGCGGTGATGTCCTGAAACATGACCGCGACCTGCCGCTTGCTTTCCGGCTCGATGCGAACAGCCGCAAGTTCGAGATAGCGGCCTGTGGCCACAAGCTCTTGCTGAAACCGGATCGGCTCGCCGGTGCGAAGCACTTCTCCGTAACGCGCAACCCATGCGTCGGCCTCCGCAGGCACCATTTCGCGCAGCTTCTGGCCAACGACATTGGGAATGCCGGCATGCCGCGCATAGGCGTCATTTGCCTGAATGTGGATATAGTCACTGTTGGGGCCTTCCGGTCCGTCGAAGAATTCGATGACGCAGAATCCTTCATCGATGGCATCGAAAAGGCCCTTGTAAAGCTCTTCGCTTTCGTGGCGTGCGCGCTCGGCCAGCGTTCGCTCAGTGACGTCGGAACCTTCAACGAAGATGGCTTCCACCGTGCCATTCGCGCCAATAATCGGCTGATAGAGAAAGTCGATATAGCGCTCGGTGACCGGTCCCTGAGGTGCAGATTGCACGGCATAGAGCGCACCGGATGCCGAATAGGCCTGGCCGGAGCGGTAGACATCATCGAGGATCTTCAAAAAACCCTGCGCGGCGGCGTCGGGTAATGCATCCGCGACTGTGCGACCGATGAGATCATCGCGACCGACGAGTTTCTTGTAGCTGGGATTTGCCAGTTCGAACCGGTGCTCCGGGCCGCGCAGAAGGGCGATGAATGTCGGTGCCTGCTCAAACAACTGCGTGAGAATGGGGCCGATATTATCCGTTTCGCTATACAATTTTCTACCCCGTAAAGCCCGACGTCGTGTTCCAGGCCAATTGCCGGATGTCGATGAAACCTAATGAATTTAAGTGGTTAAACTCTGCAGGCTCTGTCTTTTAGACTGCGCATGGGGAGGATGCGAAAAAGGCATAAGGCAATGTCGATACATGTCATCCATCTGTCCGGGGCCAGAGCAAGGGCGGACGTGGTGGGATGGCGCATACTCTGTCATGAATTTTTCCCGGCTATATGAGACGCAAGAAGGAGTGGGAACTGAAAAAGTTCCCGCGCCGGTAAAAGATTTTCCGTGATCGACCCACCCATTCAGTGCGGGTCGATATGCGCCTTGTGAAAAATGTCGTCCTGCGGCGGGATGGCCTGCCGTTCAATCATGCGGTGAACGCGGGGGCGAGTCGTGCCACGGTGCAGCTTTAAAATGCTGTCCCAGCTTTCCGCATCGGCCTGCGTACGACGGTGGTTGTGGCGTACATATTCCACCCATGTCGGCACATGGTAGATTTCCGTCCAAACGTCAGGATTTTCCAGATCGCGCATCAGTGTCCAGTTCTGCGCTCCGTCACGCAGACGAATACGCCGCCTTTCCACCATGATCGCCATGAATTCCGGCAGATCCGAATCATCGATTTCGTAATCGACCAGAATCGCAATCGGGCCGCTGCGAGGCTTGACGTCAAGGCGCAGGTTCGGCTCCACGAAGCGGTTGAGCGGATCGAGATTGAGCGAGGCAAAAGCGGGCATGGTCAGCTTGAAACCGACGACGACACCCAGCAGCATCAACAGGCACGAACAGAGCAGCGAATAAGACAGGCCGTAATTTTCCGCCAGCGAACCCCAGAGCCAGCTGCCCACAGCAATGCCGCCAAAGGTCAACGTCTGGTAAAGCGACAGTGCCCGACCCACCACCCAGCGCGGGGTGGAAAGCTGCACGATGGTGTTGAACAGCGACAGCGCCAGAACCCAGCTTGCACCAGATACGGTCAGCACGAGGGCGGTCAGAATGGCGCTGCTGCTGATGGCGGTCACACCAGCGCTGAAGGCAAAGCCGAGAAACGCAACGCGGACGATCCACTCGCTGCTCATCGTTTCACGCAGACGCGCACTGATCAGCGCGCCGCCAATGGCGCCGACGCCGAAAGCGCCGAGCATGATGCCATAGGTCAGCGGTCCACCCTGCACCAGATCGCGCGCGACCAGCGGCATCAGCGCCAGAATGGCACTGGCGGAGAGGCCGAAGAGGAAGCCGCGCACCAGCACCTTGCCGATATTCGGCGACATCGCCACATAACGCATGCCTGCGGAAATAGCGGCGAACAGCTGCTCGCGCGGCAGGGTCGACTGATTTTTGGGCGGTTGCCATTTCACCAGCGCATAGATCAGCGCGAAATAGCTGAATGTATTGACCAGAAAGGCCGCTGCCGCACCGGCAATGGCGACGATAACGCCGCCAATGGCCGGGCCGACGCTACGGGTGATGTTGAAGCCGACGCTGTTCAGCGTCACCGCCGCGGGCAGGTCTTCACGCGGCACCATCTCACCCACAGACGCCTGCCACGAGGGGTTGTTGAGCGCCGTGCCGCAGCCGATCATGAAGGTGAAGAACAACAACAGCCACGGTGATAGCCAGCCGAACCACGCAAAGACGGTCAGCAGGATCGAGGCGGCCAGCATCAGCAGCTGCGCCGAAATCATGATGCGGCGGCGGTCGAAACTATCGGCCAGCGCGCCGGATACCAACGAAAACAGCATGATCGGCAGGGAGGTCGAGGCCTGCACCAGCGCGATCATGTTTTCGGAAGACGACAGCGCCGTCATCATCCATGCTGCACCCACCGCCTGAATGAGCCCACCGAAGTTCGAGGCGATGCTCGCAAACCAGATTGTGCGGTAGGTTTGATGCTTGAGCGGCGTAAGCGGAGATTTTCTATCGGGCACGGGCAGTCCAATTGATGCAATTGCTGGTGATGCGGCTGACACTATAGACGCCGTTTGAGAGGATGCTACTGTTTCGGCGTGTGCCAAGGTAAAATTGTGACCAAAGCCAATTTCGCTGCTTTTGCGCCCCATCCTTGCAATATGGGCCATTAGGGTTTATACGGGCCTTCAAATTCTTGATCGTCTGATGAAGAGTGGGGCCGCAAGGCTCCGCTCTTTTTCGTTAGGCGCCCCAAAAACCGGGACAAAGCGTTCCGGTTGCAGACAAAGACCGGAAGGCCAGAATGGCAGACGCCGAACCAAGACTGATAACCGAAACGGGCATAGACCAGCGGATCGCCGAGATCATCGAGCCGGTTCTGACGGGTATGGGCTTCCTGCTGGTCAGGGTTCGGCTGTCCAGTCAAAACGGCTCGACCCTGCAGATCATGGCCGAACGCGAAGACGGAACTATGACCGTTCAGGACTGTGAAGCGCTCTCCATGGCGATTTCACCGGTTCTTGATGTGGAAGATCCCGTCGAAAAGGCGTACCATCTGGAAGTGTCCTCGCCCGGTATCGACCGACCGATGGTGCGAAAGATGGATTTTGTCCGCTGGCAGGGCCATATCGTCAAGGTCGAGACATCGATCCTGGTGGACAATCGCAAGCGTTTTCGCGGCAAGATCGCCAGCGTAGAAGAAGACGGTTTCAAGCTTGAGCGTGACCAGATTGGTTACGGCGAAGAGCCGGTGGTGATGATCCCGTTCAATACACTTTCCGACGCGAAGCTCATTCTGACGGACGATCTTATTCGCGACGCACTGAAGGCGGACAAGCAGGCCAAGGCCGCTGCTGCCAATCAGAACGAAGAAGCAGACGAAGACTAATTCCAACGTATAAGCCCTGATAACGCGGGCAAAACGACATACGGAGACATAAAAATGGCAGTCAGTGCTAACAGGCTTGAGCTTCTGCAGATCGCCGATGCTGTGGCGCGCGAAAAGGTCATCGACCGCGAAATCGTGCTGGCCGCAATGGCTGATGCTATTCAGAAGGCTGCCCGCTCGCGTTACGGTTCCGAAACCAACATCCGCGCAGACATCAACTCCAAGACCGGCGAAATCCGCTTGCAGCGTCTGCTCGAAGTTGTCGAGAAGGCCGAAGACTACGGCACGCAGATTCCGCTGGAACTGGCACGCGACCGCAACGTCGATGCCAAGATCGGCGACTACATTGCCGATCCGCTGCCGCCGATGGATTTCGGTCGTATCGCTGCCCAGTCCGCCAAGCAGGTCATCGTCCAGAAGGTTCGTGAAGCCGAGCGTGACCGCCAGTATGACGAGTTCAAGGACCGCATCGGCGAAATCATCAACGGGACCGTCAAGCGCGTCGAATATGGCAATGTCATCGTCGATCTGGGCCGTGGCGAAGGCATCATCCGTCGTGACGAGATGATTCCACGCGAAAACCTGCGTTACGGCGATCGCGTTCGCGCCTTCGTTTACGACGTGCGCCGCGAACAGCGCGGTCCGCAGATTTTCCTGTCGCGTACCCACCCGCAGTTCATGGTCAAGCTCTTCACCATGGAAGTGCCTGAAATCTACGACGGCATCATCCAGATCAAGTCCGTTGCCCGTGATCCCGGTTCGCGCGCCAAGATCGCCGTCATTTCCAATGACAGCTCCATCGATCCGGTCGGTGCTTGCGTTGGTATGCGCGGTTCGCGCGTTCAGGCCGTTGTCGGCGAGCTTCAGGGCGAAAAGATCGACATCATTCCGTGGTCGCAGGACCCGGCATCCTTCATCGTCAACGCCCTGCAGCCGGCTGAAGTCGCCAAGGTGGTTCTCGACGAAGAAGCAGAACGCATCGAAGTCGTTGTACCGGATGAGCAGCTGTCGCTGGCCATCGGCCGTCGCGGTCAGAACGTGCGTCTGGCATCGCAGCTGACCGGCTGGGATATCGACATCATGACGGAAGCCGAAGAGTCCGAGCGCCGTCAGAAGGAATTCAACGAACGCACCGGCATCTTCATGGAAGCGCTGGATGTGGACGAGATGGTTGGTCAGGTTCTGGCATCCGAAGGCTTCGCCCAGGTTGAAGAACTGGCCTATGTGGACCTCAGCGAAATTTCGTCCATCGACGGTTTCGATGAAGACACGGCTGTCGAAATCCAGACCCGCGCCAAGGAATATCTCGACCGCGTCGAAGCGGAAATGGATGCCAAGCGCAAGGAACTCGGCGTGTCCGACGAGTTGCGTCAGATCGAAGGCCTGACCTCGCAGATGATGGTCGCGCTGGGTGAAGACGACGTGAAGAACATCGAAGACCTCGCAGGCTGCGCCGCAGACGATCTCGTCGGCTGGAGCGAACGCAAGGACGGCGAAACCAAGAAATTCGACGGCATTTTCTCCAAGCTCGACGTGTCTCGCGTCGAAGCGGAGAACATGGTCGTTCAGGCCCGCCTTCTGGCTGGCTGGATTACCGCTGAAGATCTTGCTGCAGAGCAGGAAGAGGCAGCGACCGAGGAGGCGGATACCGCCGATCAGGAATGATTTCGCAAGCGCATGAGCCTGATGACCTGCTGGATGACGAGCGGCGGGTCGAAGGTACAGGCAGCGAGCGGACGTGCATTGTAACGCGGCAGATTGGAACACCCGATGAGTTGGTCCGTTTTGTCGCAGGCCCGGACAAAAGCGTTGTTCCGGACCTGAAACGCCAATTGCCAGGGCGCGGATGCTGGGTCACTCCAGAGCGCGCCCTGATCGAGAAGGCCATCGCGAAGAAGCTTTTCGCGCGCGCCTTGAAGACCGATGTGAAGGCTGGACCTGAACTCCTGGAGTTGATGGACCGGCTGCTGGCGCAGCAACTGGCCGGTATGATGAACATGGCCCGCAAGGCCGGGCAGTTCATCAGCGGGGCCACGAAGGTGGATGCGGCTGTTCGTTCCGGCAACACCCTTGCGGTGTTCCATGCAACGGACGCGGCGCCCGATGGCGTCAGAAAGATAAACCAGGCCCGCAAAGCCTGGACCCTCGGTTCAGGAGCCGAGACAGAAATACCGTCCTTTCATCTGTTCAGTGAGCAGGAAATGGACGAACTGATGGGCCAGAATGCTTTTATCCATGCCTGCGCGCTTGCGGGACAGGCGGGTGAGGGTGTAGTGAAGCGCGCAAAGATGCTTGAGCAGTATCGCGGTGGCGAGAAACCTCAAGGCGAAATTGACGCTGCCCGGACGGAAAGACAATGACGCGGTTATCGGACATGACCGTCTGCCGCGTTCGGATACAGCAATTGTAGAGACTAGAGTCTGGTGACGTCATCCGGCTCTCGTCTGAAGGAACGGGAACGGAATGACCGATAACAACGACGACAAGACACTCAACGCATCGCCTAAGAAGACCCTTACCCTCAAGCCGGGTGGAGCGTCTCAGGGGACTGTGCGTCAAGATATGGGTCGAGGTCGCACGAACGCGGTTGTGGTGGAAACACGCAAGCGCCGTCCCTTGCGTCCTGAAGACGAAAAGCATGTTGTAACGCCAATTACACCGCAGCCACGCCCGGCGGCACCTGCTGCAGCCGCAGCGCCAGCCGCTGCACGTCCGCAGCAGCCTCAGCAGCGCGTTCATCAGTCCGGCAACCAGCAGCGTCCGCAGCCATCGCCGCAGCCGCAGCGCCAGCCGGATCGTCCGCGAGGCAATGTCCTGCACGACCTGTCTGCCGGTGAAATGGATGCGCGTCGCCGCGCTCTTGCCGAAGCACAGGCCCGCGACATCATCGAAGCCAAGCAGCGCGCCGAAGACGAAGCCCGCCGCAAGGTAGAAGAAGCAGCGCGCCTCGTAGCCGAAAAAGAAGAAGCAGCCCGCCGCGCCAAGGAAGAGGCAGAGGCTGCAAAGCTTGCCGCTTCCCAGCCACAGACGGAAGAGAAGGTGGAACGTCCGGTCGAAAGACCAGCCGCTGCCGCTCAGCCTGCCCGTCAGGACGGACGTCCGCAGTCCACGACGCGCACTGCTGCGCCGACGCCTGCTGCTCCTCTGCCGCTTCCGGCTCGTGGTGCACCCGGTGCCCGCCGTACGGAAAAAGAAGACGATGATGATCGCGGTCCACGCCGTGGCAACCTACCGGTTCGCGGCAAGGTCGCGGCTCCTGCACCGGCAAAGCCTGCTGCCCGTCTGAAGACGGAAGAAGAGCGTCGCCGTGGCAAGCTGACGGTTACGTCCAATCTGGAAGAAGACGGCAGCCCGCGCGGTCGCTCGCTTTCTGCCATGCGCCGCCGTCAGGAAAAATTCCGCCGTGGCCAGATGCAGGAAACCCGCGAAAAGGTCATGCGCGAAGTCATTCTGCCTGAGACCATCACCATTCAGGAACTGTCGCAGCGTATGTCCGAACGGGCCGTCGATGTGATCAAGTACCTGATGAAGGAAGGTCAGATGATGAAGCCGGGCGACGTCATCGACGCCGATCTGGCCGAACTGATCGCTGGCGAATTCGGCCACACCGTCAAGCGCGTGTCGGAATCCGACGTCGAAGAAGGCATCTTCAACGTGTCGGACAATGATGGCGGCGAACTCGTGTCGCGTCCTCCTGTCGTGACCATCATGGGTCACGTCGACCACGGCAAGACATCGCTGCTCGACGCCATCCGTCAGACCAGCGTTGTTTCGGGTGAAGCCGGTGGCATCACCCAGCATATCGGTGCCTATCAGGTCGAGAAGAACGGTCACAAGATCACCTTCATCGACACCCCCGGCCACGCCGCCTTTACGGCTATGCGTGCTCGCGGTGCACAGGCAACCGACATCGCCATTCTGGTTGTTGCAGCCGATGACAGCGTGATGCCGCAGACGATTGAATCGATCAACCATGCCAAGGCAGCGGGTGTTCCGATCATCGTGGCGATCAACAAGATCGACAAGCATGAGGCCAATCCTGACAAGGTCCGCCAGCAGTTGCTCCAGCACGAAGTCTTCGTAGAATCCATGGGTGGTGAAGTTCTCGACGTCGAAGTGTCGGCCAAGAACAAGCTCAACCTCGACAAGCTTCTCGAAGCCGTTCTGCTGCAGGCCGAAATTCTCGACCTGAAGGCCAATGTCAACCGCACGGCGGAAGGCACGGTCATCGAAGCCCAGCTCGACCGCGGTCGTGGTTCCGTGGCAACCGTTCTGGTTCAGAAGGGTACGCTGCGTCCAGGCCAGATCATCGTGGCTGGCGACCAGTGGGGCCGTGTGCGCGCGCTCGTCAACGACAAGGGTGACCACGTCAAGGAAGCCGGTCCGGCCATGCCGGTCGAGATTCTCGGCCTGTCGGGCACGCCATCTGCCGGTGATCGCTTCGCCGTTGTCGAAAACGAAAGCCGTGCTCGCGAGATTTCCGAGTATCGTCAGCGTCTGGCCCGTGACAAGGCCGTTGCTCGCCAGACCGGCCAGCGCGGTTCGCTGGAACAGATGATGACGCAGTTGCAGGCCACTGGCCGCAAGGACTTCCCGCTGCTCATCAAGGGTGACGTGCAGGGTTCTGTCGAAGCGATCATTGCATCGCTGGACAAGCTTGGAACAGATGAAGTTCGCGCGCGCATCATCCACTCTGGCGCAGGTGCGATCACGGAATCGGATATCTCGCTTGCCGAAGCATCGAACGCGGCCATCATCGGCTTCAACGTTCGTGCCAACGCACAGGCACGGACAGCATCCGAACGTGCTGGCATCGAAATTCGCTACTACAACATCATCTACGATCTGGTGGACGACGTGAAGGCAGCGATGTCGGGCCTCCTGTCTCCAGAGCGTCGCGAAACATTCCTCGGCAACGCCGAAATCCTGGAAGTCTTCAACATCACCAAGGTCGGCAAGGTCGCCGGTTGCCGTGTCGTCGAAGGCAAGGTGGAACGTGGTGCAGGTGTTCGTCTGGTGCGCGACAACGTCGTCATCCACGAAGGCAAGCTCAAGACGCTCAAGCGCTTCAAGGACGAAGTCGGCGAAGTGCCTGTTGGTCAGGAGTGCGGTATGGCGTTCGAAAACTACGAAGACATCCGCGCTGGCGACACCATCGAGTGCTTCCGCGTAGAGCACATCACCAGAACGTTGTAAGCTCGCCCCACGAACTGGACCAACTTTTGCTGGTTTGATGGAGTGGACAATGTCCGATGCGTTTACAGAACTGGCGGCAGAGCCGCCGGTTCTAAGCTACGTCTTGACTGAGAAAGACTACAACGCGATGGCCGATGCAGGACGCAGTCGGGCAACGCGTTACCTCAATCAATGGGCGTTTTGGCCGTTTGTTATTCTCAATGTCGGCTTTTCTGCATGGTTCATTGGAAAAGCGATCCAGGCGGACCGCCCCGTCGAGCTGGCATATGTGTTTAACGGCGCTATTGCAGTTTTGATGGTTCTGGGCCGCTTCTGTTTTGTTCCATGGATGCGTCGATGGCACATTCGTCAGTCCAAGCTGGACGGCAGGAGCTACGAAATTCGTTTCGGACAGGATGGCGTAGAGATGTCGGCTGGTGGGCTCTTCTCACGGATCAACCGTTCCGAAGTTTTGAATTATAGCGAAACCGAAGATTATTTCTTTTTTTGGATCAATCGGTTTCAAGCTATTATTGCCCCGAAGAGGGCTATTGATACCCCCCAAGGGGAAGCTGCGCTGCGCGCCTATGTGGCAGACGCGAAATGGAAGAAACGATGGTAAAAGCAACATCATCCGCGCCCTCGCAACGCATGCTGCGCGTTGGCGAACAGGTCCGCGCCGCGGTGACCCAAATTCTGCAACGCGGGGAAGTCCGTGACGATCTGATCGAAAAGACGGTGATTTCCATCTCGGAAGTCCGCATGTCGCCCGATCTGAAGATCGCAACCGCCTATGTAACGCCACTCGGCGTTTCCGATCACACCGACACGATTGCGGCCCTGAACCGCCACGCGAAATATCTGCGCGGGCGTCTGGGTCCGCATTTGCGGCAGATGAAATACGTGCCGGAACTGCGCTTCCGCGACGATACGAGCTTCGACAATTACAAGAAGATCGACGCGCTGCTGCGTTCGCCGGAGGTGCAGCGCGATCTGGGACCTTCAAACGAAAAAGACGACGAACAGAACTGAAGCATGTCCAAACCACGCAAACAGCAGAACCGTAAGCCCAAGGGCCGGCCGATTTCCGGCTGGCTCATTCTCGACAAGCCCTTCGATTTCGGTTCCACGGAAGCCGTGTCGAAGATCAAATGGCTCTTCAATGCCCAGAAGGCCGGTCACGCCGGTACACTCGATCCGCTCGCCTCCGGCATGCTGCCCATTGCGCTGGGCGATGCCACCAAGACCGTTCCTTACGTGATGGACGGGCGCAAGATTTACGAATTCACCGTCACATGGGGTGAAGAGCGCACCACCGACGATATGGAAGGCGAGGTTCTCAACACGTCCGCTGAGCGCCCGAACGAGCAGGCCATCCGCGATCTTTTGCCGAATTATACCGGCACGATCATGCAGATCCCGCCGCAGTTTTCGGCCATCAAGATCGCCGGTGAGCGCGCTTACGATATCGCCCGCGGTGGCGAGGCCGTGGAAATTCCCGCTCGCGAAGTGGAAATCCATCGCATCACTCTCATCGCCTGCCCCGATGCCGATACCGCACATTTCGAAGTGGAATGCGGCAAAGGCACCTATGTCCGTGCGCTTGCTCGCGACATGGGCCGCGATCTCGGCTGCTACGGCTTTATCTCGGAGCTTCGTCGCTCCATGGTCGCACCCTTTGCGGAAGATGCCATGGTGCCGCTTGCAAAGCTGGTGGAGTTCGAAGCCATCGAAGATCGCGATGAGCGGCTGGCGGCACTGGATGCCTATCTGATCGATACGTCTGAAGCGCTGTCGTCGCTGCCGCATCTCATCATCAATGACGATCAGGCCCATCGGCTGAAGATGGGCAACCCCATCCTGCTGCGCGGACGCGATGCGCCGACGCAGGAAATGGAAGCCTATGCCACGGCACGCGGCAAGCTGATTGCCATTGGCGAGATCGCCGAGGGTGAATTCCGCCCCAAGCGTGTTTTTGGTTAAGAGCAGGCGCGGAAACAGCAATGTTTCCGACCATCTGTTGCCGGATCGACCAAGGAGGCGGTTCCAATCGCCTCTTTCCTTTGTGGACCAATTGGTTTATAGGCAGCGGCAGCTTGGGCAGAGCCCGCGCTATTGAATGGCCAGTGCTGGACGACATCCCGGCGCTTGGCGTCCCGATTTTCCTTAAAATAGAAAGGATCACACGATGTCGATCACTGCAGAGCGCAAAGCCGCCCTCATCAAGGAATACGCAACCGTCGAAGGCGACACCGGTTCGCCGGAAGTTCAGGTTGCCATTCTGACCGAGCGGATCAACAATCTGACCGAACACTTCAAGGGTCACAAGAAGGACAACCACTCCCGTCGTGGCCTTCTGACCATGGTTTCCAGCCGCCGTTCGCTTCTTGATTATCTCAAGAAGAAGGACGAAGGCCGTTACACCAAGCTGATCACCAGCCTCGGCGTGCGTCGCTAAAAAACTTCCGGCGGGGTTCGATAGGATTCTCGCCGGTTTTTCTTTCGGCATTGTGCTGAAACACTGATGTTTGCGCCTGATAGGCGCAATTTGGAAGAGACGGGCCGGATGGGCCGGTGCCGTCTGATACAACCGATGACCTGTCATGGGGCAGGATTGCCGGATGCTTTTGCAACGCCTTGGGGCGTTGCCGTGTTTCCAAGGGAAACATGTCGCAAAGCGCCCTGCTGTCTTGCCCGTGATACGTTGAAGCCCGCGTGTTTTCCCCTCGTGTGAACCGCGGCTACATTTAAGGACAAGATATGTTCAATCAACACTCCGTGGAAATCGAATGGGCAGGCCGCCCGCTCAAGCTTGAGACCGGCAAGGTTGCCCGTCAGGCAGACGGCGCCGTCATCGCCACCTATGGCGAAACCATGGTTCTCGCGACCGTCGTTTCCGCAAAGTCTCCAAAGCCCGGTCAGGACTTCTTCCCGCTGACCGTCAACTATCAGGAAAAGACCTACGCCGCCGGTAAGATCCCAGGTGGCTATTTCAAGCGCGAAGGTCGTCCTTCTGAAAACGAAACGCTGGTTTCGCGTCTGATCGACCGCCCGATCCGCCCGCTTTTCCCTGAAGGCTACAAGAACGACACGCAGGTCGTTGTTACCGTCATTCAGCATGATCTGGAAAACAACCCGGACGTTCTGTCGATGGTTGCTGCTTCCGCAGCGCTCACACTGTCTGGCGTTCCTTTCATGGGCCCGGTCGGTGGCGCACGCGTCGGCTACATCAACGGCGAATATGTTCTCAACCCGCATCTCGACGAGATGGACGAATCGGTTCTCGACCTCGTCGTTGCCGGTACGCAGGACGCCGTTTTGATGGTTGAGTCCGAAGCCAAGGAACTCAACGAAGAAATCATGCTCGGTGCCGTCATGTTCGGTCACCGCGGTTTCCAGCCGGTCATCGACGCGATCATCAAGCTCGCTGAAGTTGCCGCCAAGGAGCCACGCGAATTCGAACCGGAAGATTTCTCCGCTCTCGAAGCTGAAATGCTCGGCCTTGCCGAAGCTGAACTGCGCGATGCTTACAAGATTACTGAAAAGGCTGCCCGCTACAACGCAGTTGACACTGTCAAGGCCAAGGTCAAGGCACACTTCCTGCCGGAAGACGGCGAAGCCAAGTACACGGCTGAAGAAATCGGCGCGACCTTCAAGCACCTTCAGGCAAAGATCGTTCGCTGGAACATTCTGGACACCAAGAGCCGTATCGACGGTCGCGACCTGTCCACCGTTCGTCCGATCATCTCTGAAGTCGGCCTTCTGCCACGCACCCACGGTTCGGCGCTGTTCACACGCGGCGAAACCCAGGCCATCGTTGTTGCCACACTCGGCACCGGCGAAGACGAGCAGTATGTCGATAGCCTGACAGGCATGTACAAGGAACGCTTCCTTCTGCATTACAACTTCCCTCCCTACTCGGTTGGTGAAACAGGCCGCATGGGCTCCCCGGGCCGCCGCGAAATCGGTCACGGCAAGCTGGCATGGCGCGCAATCCGCCCGATGCTGCCAACACCTGAGCAGTTCCCATACACGCTGCGCGTCGTCTCTGAGATCACCGAGTCTAACGGCTCGTCCTCCATGGCAACCGTTTGCGGCACATCGCTCGCATTGATGGATGCAGGCGTTCCGCTTGCCAAGCCCGTTGCTGGTATCGCCATGGGCCTCATCCTCGAAGGCGAACGCTTTGCGGTTCTGTCGGACATTCTGGGTGATGAAGATCACCTCGGCGACATGGACTTCAAGGTTGCCGGTACAGCAGACGGCATCACCTCGCTGCAGATGGACATCAAGATCGCCGGTATCACCGAAGAGATCATGAAGGTCGCTCTTGAGCAGGCTCAGGGCGGTCGCAAGCACATCCTCGGCGAAATGGCCAATGCCATCACCGAAAGCCGTGGCCAGCTCGGCGAATTCGCACCGCGCATCGAAGTCATGAACATTCCGGTCGACAAGATCCGTGAAGTCATCGGCTCCGGCGGCAAGGTCATCCGCGAAATCGTTGAAAAGACCGGCGCGAAGATCAACATCGAAGATGACGGCACCGTCAAGATCGCCTCGTCTTCGGGCAAGGAAATCGAAGCTGCTCGCAAGTGGATCCACTCCATCGTTGCAGAGCCGGAAGTCGGCCAGATTTACGAAGGCACCGTCGTCAAGACGGCTGATTTCGGCGCATTCGTGAACTTCTTCGGCGCCCGTGACGGCCTCGTTCACATCTCGCAGCTGGCGTCCGAGCGCGTTGCCAAGACCTCCGACGTCGTCAAGGAAGGCGACAAGGTTTGGGTCAAGCTGATGGGCTTTGACGAGCGCGGCAAGGTTCGCCTGTCCATGAAGGTTGTCGACCAGACAACCGGCAAGGAAGTTGCTGCCGACAAGAAGAGCGAAGGCGAAGCTGCCGAATAAGGCGGACTTGCGCTGATCGATATTGAGGCGCGGGGTTTTTACCCGCGCCTTTTTTCTATTGTTAGAGCGTCTTCGCTTTCCAGAAAGCGCGAAAACGCTCCATTGTTCTAACGCATTGTCCGCACGCAAAACCGCTTCGCACGTGTGCCGGAAATGCTCTTAAGGATGCTCCGATGAGCCGTGACGCTGTCAAAACCCTGTTTCATCCCTTTGCCGCAGATATGCTGGCTGCGCCCAAAGCAGGCGAGCGTGTTTTGTTTCTGGGTGCGGAAGCAGGCGCGCCGCGTCTGGATGGTTTCGATGCAGAGATCACCGCAGTCCAGAACCTGCGCCCGCTCTACCGCGCGCTGCAGGCGCAGGGCTCGCAGGTCACGCCTGACATTTCCGGCGAGGATTATGATGCGGCCTTCATTCTGTGCGGCAAGCATCGCGGCGAAAACGAAAACCGTCTGGCTGAAGCCCTGACACGCGTCAAGGCTGGCGGTCTGATCGTTGCTGCCGGTTCCAAGGAAGACGGCATCGTCACGCTCCGCAAGACCTTGTCGAAGCTCGGCATCGAAGCCGAATCGAAACCGAAATATCACGGCGTCGCCATCTGGTTCGGACGTCCCGAAGATGTCTCGACCACCGTTTCCAAGCTCAAGCAGGACGCCGTCACCATCGAGCGCCGCTTTACCGCCATGCCCGGCATGTTCTCGCATGATCGCGTCGATGGCGGTTCTGAGCTTCTGGCATCGCGCCTGCCGACGGATTTCGATGGCAATGCTGCGGATTTCGGCGCTGGCTGGGGTTACCTCTCCATCATGCTGGCTGAGAAGTCTTCGCGCACGGCCCGTATCGACCTGTTCGAAGCAGACTGGAACGCGCTGGAATTTGCCAAGACCAATCTTCTGGAAAACTGCCCGCGTCTGACGACCCGCTTCTTCTGGCAGGATCTGGCCGCAGAGCCACCGAAGGAAAAATACGACCTCATCATTATGAACCCGCCGTTCCATGCGGGTGGACAGGCAGCCGAACCGGCGCTCGGTCAGGCGCTGATCAAGACGGCGGCAACGGCGCTGCGCAGCGGCGGCAAGCTGCTGATGGTCGCCAATCGCGGCCTGCCTTACGAGACGATCCTCTCGACCGAGTTCCGCAAGAGCGAGGAAGTCTGCCGCAACTCGCGCTTCAAGGTTCTGAGCGCGCAGAAGTAATCAGAAACGGACGATGGCCTCGGCTGCTTAGAGCGTTTCCATTTAACAAGGAAACGCTCTAGCTCAGCAGCCAGGCCCAGAGCGATACGCTCAGCACGCCGAACAGGGTGGAAATGCTGATCGTGGAGGCCGCAATACTGTGGCCGATGCCGAAGCGGTTGGCCAAGAGCCAGGAATTGATCCCCGTTGGAACGCAGGACGTGAGAACCAGTGCCGCGGTCCAAGCGGGGCTGAGGCCCAGCGCATGGGCCATCAGCCACACGCAGGCTGGCATCAGGATCAGCTTGAAGGCCGTCATGGTCACGGCAATGCGCAGATTGCCGCGGATGGGATATTTCGTCAGCGCCATGCCCAGAGAAATCAAGGCTGCCGGGCCTGCCATGCTGGCCACCTGTTCGATCACCGTCGTCATCACCACCGGCATCGGTAAGCCAATCATATTGAAGCCAAGTCCCAGAACGAGCGCGATCACCAGCGGGTTCTGCGCCAGATTGCGGCCAACCTGTTTCAGGACCGCAAGCGCGCTGCGCTTTTCACCGCCCGTAACTTTATGGGTGGCATTCTCCATCAGAATTGTCCCGGCAATCATCATGATCGGCAGGTGGACGACCAGTAGAATGGAGATCGCGACGATCCCGTCGCTGCCGACAGAGCGCCCCACCAAGGGCAGGCCGATGAAGATGTTGTTGGCAAAGGCGGATGATATGCCAGCGATGACGCTGACGCGCAAATCCTGCTTGAAGATGTGGCGGGTCATCATCTGTCCCGCCGCCCAGGTAATGGCCACGCCGGTAAAATAGGTGAGCCACAGCTTGAACGGCGATGCGCCATGGAAATCTGCTGCGGCCAGCGTGCGGAAAATCAGCGTCGGCACGGCAATCTTGAAGACGAAGTCGCTCAGCACATCGCCCGCTTCCGCTTTGAAAAGCTTTGCTTTGACGGTCAGCCAGCCAATGAGGATGAGAAGGAAGATCGGCGCGACATTAACGGCGACAGCATACATTGCGGAGAGACTTTCGCGGGCCTGAGACGCTTTCGGTCTAACGCATCTATCGGGACCGAACAACGCCAACCGCGCCCACAAAAGAAAAAAGCGAGGTCGCCCCCGCTTTCATCCGCTTGCCCCACCAGTACATCCGTGATGACGCAATGGGCATTCTATACCAACGCTGCATGACAGACACATGACGCGATCTTTTTTTTGTGGCATCGAGGTTCTGTTGCAACCAGCACGCGGTTTTAGCTTTTCTTGTCTGCAGAAATCTTTAAGACCGAGTTCCGGATAACGCATCCGTCGATGCGGTTCGGACAAGAGGCTCATGACAAAATTCGACGTATTGACCGTTGGCAATGCCATCGTGGACATTATCTCCCGTTGCGATGATCGCTTTCTCAACGATAACGCCATCACCAAGGGTGCGATGAACCTGATCGACGCGGAACGCGCCGAACTGCTTTATTCCCTCATGGGCCCAGCGCTCGAAGCCTCCGGCGGAAGTGCTGGCAACACGGCGGCGGGCATTGCCAATTTCGGTGGACGCGCGGCCTATTTCGGCAAGGTGGCCGAAGATCAGCTCGGCGAGATTTTCCAGCACGATATCCGCGCCCAGGGCGTTCATTTCGAAACCAAGCCGGAAGGCACCTTCCCGCCGACAGCGCGCTCGATGATTTTCGTCACGGAAGACGGCGAGCGTTCGATGAACACCTATCTCGGTGCCTGCGTCGATCTAGGCCCTGAGGATGTCGAACCGGCGGTGGTTGCCGAATCCAAGGTCACCTATTTCGAAGGTTATCTGTGGGACCCGCCACGCGCCAAGGATGCGATCCGTGATTGCGCCCGCATCGCCCACGAAAACGGTCGCGAAGTCTCGATGACATTGTCGGACAGCTTCTGCGTCGGTCGTTACCGCGATGAGTTTCTGGAGCTGATGCGCTCCGGCACGGTCGATATCGTTTTCGCCAACAAGCAGGAAGCGCTTTCGCTTTACGAGACGGATGACTTCGATCTGGCTCTGACGAAGATCGCTGCCGATTGCAAGATCGCAGCTGTCACCATGAGCGAAGAAGGTGCAACCATCGTTCGCGGCGCAGAGCGTGTGAAGGTCGAAGCCTACCCGGTTTTCGACGTGGTGGACACGACGGGTGCTGGCGATCTCTTCGCCTCCGGCTTCCTTTATGGCTACACGCAGGGGCGTTCGCTGGAAGACAGCGGCAAGCTCGGTTGCCTGGCGGCAGCTGCCGTCATCCAGCAGGTCGGCCCGCGTCCCATGTCATCGCTGAAGGCGCTGGCGGAAAAGCACGGTCTTGTTTG
Organism: Hyphomicrobiales bacterium; assembly: GCA_900473205.1. Lineage (GTDB taxonomy): Bacteria > Pseudomonadota > Alphaproteobacteria > Rhizobiales > Rhizobiaceae > Agrobacterium. The sequence continues at coordinate 76,768 of UCLB01000011.1, read as the reverse complement.
AAGGCTTGGCTTATTTAAAGGCTTCGCCGGGATAAGCACCCCAGATTTCCCCTTGAGAAACCCAGCCGGTCACCTGATCGGCCTGGGCCTTGCACCAGTCGCCATTGCACTCGCCGATCCTGATCTGGACGCCCGGCTCCAGCTTGGCAACGACGGATGCGCCGGATTGCGCTTCGCGGCGCATGTTGACGTAGACGTCCTTGCCCTTGCCGCGCATCCATGGGGCCGCGACTGCGGTGCGCTCGCCAGACAGCAGCGCCTGGTTGACCCAGCCTTCGGTGCCATCGGCATCGCGAATGCGTCGCCAGTTCTCATATTCCTGAATAATTTCCACCGGCATGCCGGACTTCATATACATCCAGGACACGGCATAATCCGTGCTTGGCCCGATGCGCATGTTGACGCGCCGCGATTTCAGGCTGACGAAGCGTGGCAGCGGCAGGCCGCTTGCGCCCTTGGCAGCTCCTTGCGCAAACGCAGGGGCGCTTGCGGCGTCGAGAAAACCCAGCGACAATGCAATGCAGACAATAGAAACAATGCTACGCATGCCGGTTTCCGTTTCCTTGCGGTTTAGCAATTGAGATGACGATCGGGCCCACCATTTCCGAAGTCGAGGACGGCAACATGCGAGATTTGTTTGTCTTCGCCCGTGGGTCTGGTAGAAACGCCCGTGGTGAAGGAAATTATCGCTCTTTTTGGTTAACGACCTCTGAACAAGGTGCCATCGGACAATGACGAATAAGAAGAGACCGACCGTCTATTTGACACGCAAATTGCCGGATCTGGTCGAAACCCGCATGCGAGAGCTGTTCGACGCGGAACTGAACATTGAAGATGCTCCCCGATCCAAGGCTGAGCTGATTGCGGCCATGCAAAAAGTCGACGTGCTGGTGCCCACGGTCACGGACCGCATCACCGCTGAAATGATCGAGCAGGCAGGCCCGCAACTGAAGCTGATTGCCGGTTTTTCCAACGGCATCGACCATATCGATGTGGATGCCGCCGCCCGCAAGGGCATTACCGTCACCAACACGCCCAATGTGCTGACCGAAGACAGCGCCGATATGACCATGGCTCTCGTTCTGGCCGTCCCACGTCGTCTTGTGGAGGGCACGCGTGTCCTCGCCAATGGTTCGGATGAATGGCTAGGCTGGTCGCCCACATGGATGCTGGGGCGGCGTCTTTCGGGCAAGCGCATCGGCATCGTCGGCATGGGCCGCATCGGCACGGCGGTCGCACGCCGCGCCAAGGCCTTTGGCCTGTCGATCCATTATCACAACCGTAAACGCGTCAATCCGGCCACCGAAGCAGAGCTTGAGGCGACCTATTGGGACAGCCTCGACCAGATGTTGGCCCGTGTCGATATCGTCTCGGTCAATTGCCCCTCGACACCAGCCACCTATCACCTGATTTCCGCCCGTCACCTCGCGCTGATGCAGCCGACGAGCTATATCGTCAACACCGCGCGTGGCGACATCATCGACGAGGCGGCGCTGATCCGGTGCCTGATAGACGGTAAGATCGCAGGCGCGGGTCTGGATGTTTTCGAAAACGAACCGGTCGTCAATCCCAAGCTCATCAAGCTCGCCAAAGAGGGCAAGGTCGTTCTCCTGCCGCACATGAGTTCGGCCACCATCGAAGGCCGGATCGACATGGGTGACAAGGTCATCATCAACATCCGCGCCTTCTACGATGGCCACCGCCCGCCCAACAGGGTCTTGCCGGGTCGCAATTGAGCCAGCTTAATCGAGGTGCTTGGTCATCTCGATGGATGTCGTGCGGCTATAGCCCGGATGGGAGTTTTCAGCAGTCTTGGCAAAACCCCAGGATGAGAAGCGCTGGTGATTTCCCACAAGCTCGATTCGTGTTTCGAGCCGAAGCGCTGGCAGCCCAAGGCCATGGGCGGTCTCTTCCGCTATGCGCAACAGTGCTGAACCGACACCCTTGCCCTGCGCCGAAGGCGAAACGGCCAGCTTGCCGACATAAAGGCTCGCCGCTTCCGGCTTGCAGAACATACAGCCCATCAACTCATGGCCATCCAGCGCAACGAACGCGATTTCGTCTTTGGCTTTCTGCGCCAGAGTGCCCAGTGTCAGCTTGTGCGCGGAAGACGGCGGGTCGATGACACCATCCATATAGGCGAATGAAGACAGGATCAGCGCCAGCAGCTCCTCGAACCGCTCGAAGCTTTCTTCTATCCTGACGATCTCGATCATCACCGCCCCTGTCTGCGCTTGTAGCGAACCGTATCGAAACGCGCCGCCAGCGCATCATATAACAACAACCGCCCGATCAGCGGCTCGCCCGTCTGGGCGATCAGCTTGATCGCCTCCATCGCCATGATCGTGCCGATGACGCCCGTCAGTGCCCCGACAATGCCGGTTTCGGCGCAGGATGGAACGACGCCTTCCGGCGGCGGCGCGGGGAAAAGGTCGCGGTAGCCGGGCAGCAACGTGCCATCCGGCCCGGTCTCATAGGGTTTCAGCACGGTGACGGAACCATCGAACCGGCCCACAGCGCCCGTCACCAGCGGCACCTTTGCCGTTTCCGCCGCATCGGCTGCCGCATAACGCGTGTCGAAATTGTCGGAGCCATCGATGACCAGATCGAAACCCTTGAGGCGGTCATGCGCCCAGACGATGGAAAAGCGTTCTTCGAAATGCAGCGTCCGCACATGTGGGTTCAGCCGCGCAATGGAGCGGCGTGCGCTCTCGGTTTTCTGCTCACCGATGGTGCCGGTATCGTGAATAACCTGTCGCTGGAGGTTGGATAGCGAAACCACATCGTCATCGATCATGCCAAGCGTGCCAACGCCCGCCGCCGCCAGATAATAGAGAACAGGCGCACCCAGACCACCAGCGCCGATAACCAGCACCTTGGCCGCCTTCAGGCGCTGCTGGCCCAAGCCGCCGATTTCCGGCAGCAGAATATGGCGCTTGTAACGTTCGATTTCCTCTGGCGTCAGGGGGTCCAAAGTGGCGTCTCCAGTCATGATCAACTGGATTTAAGCACTATCACCCGACGCTTCCATGGGAAACATTGAAAAACTGCGCGCGGTCACCCAGACCTGCAAACATGGATGCATCCGTGCCAGTCATGAAGCTCTGGCCGCCCAGCGCGTGTATGAGATCGAACAAAGCGGCGCGTCTGCCCTCATCCAGATGGGCGGCGATTTCGTCCAGCAGCAGAACCGGCGCATAGCCCGTCATATTGGCGGTCAGCTGCGCATGGGCCAGAACCAGCCCGACAAGCAGCGCCTTCTGCTCACCGGTCGAACAACGCCCCGCATCCATGTCCTTTTCCGCATGGCGCACGAAGAGATCTGCGCGGTGCGGACCCTCCAGCGTGCGCCCGGCGGCAGCATCGCGGTAGCGATTGTCCTTCAATGTCGCGAGATATTCGTCTTCCAGATCGACCGCCGGACGGTGAAACTCACCATCCATAAAACCGGAGAGCGTTAAAGAAGCCGTCGGAAAATTCGCATCAGTGCTGCGACTGTCGATCAGCGCTTTCAGGAGCCCCAGCATTTCATGACGCGCAACCGCCATGGAAATCCCCAGTTCCGCCATCTGCTTCTCGATCCCCTCCAGCCAGACCGGATCGAAGCGGCCATCCGACAGGAGACGATTGCGTCCGCGCATCGCCTTTTCGAAATCGCTTGCACGGCGTCCATGGCTGGGGTCCAGCGACAGAACCAGCCGGTCGAGAAAACGGCGGCGGTCGGATGAGGAGCCGGTAAACAGGCCATCCATGGCCGGTGTGAGCCACAAAACGCGAAGATGGTCTGTCAGCTCATCGACGGATTTGACGGACGTGCCGTTCAACCGCAGGCGGCGTGACAGCGCTTCGCCTTCACCCTCGACACCGGTGCCAATGGCAACCTCGCCATCCATGCCGTTAACCTCGGCAAAGATGGAGAAGCCAACATTCTCCGCGCCAACGCGCGTCACATCGGAAAGGGTGGCCCGGCGCAGTCCGCGTCCCGGTGACAGAAAGGAGATGGCTTCCAGCAGATTGGTCTTGCCCGATCCATTATCGCCCGTCAGCACAACATGCCGCGCATCGAGGCGCAGGGCAACCTCCGCATAATTGCGAAACTCGCTCAGTTTCAGCCGGGAAAGGAAAACCTTGGCAGTCATGCCGCATCCAGAATCGTCATGGGATCATGACCTACAACATGCGACCGAAAATCGGAATGGATTTTGAGAAAAAGCGGGCGGTGAACAGCAGTTCGGAGCCGCTATTCCCAGATATCGATTCTGATATCCGCGCCCACGGAGTTTTCGACCACGCGTTTGCCGTTCGGCAGATCGTTCTCGTAAAGCTTGGCATGGATGCCGGCCTCGTCCAGCCCGTATCCAACCCAGCGATCCCGCAGCCGCTGTTCCAGAACCTCCACCGATGGGCCGACGAAGATTGAAAAGTCGAAACTGCTTTTCAGCCGCGACCATGGCTCTTCATTGAGGAGGAGATAATTGCCTTCCGCCAGAATGAAACGTGTATCAGGCGCAATCGCACGCGCCGAGGCAATGGCAATCTCCCGCGAGCGGTCGAACACCGGCACCAGCACTTCCTGATCCGCCTTGCGAACGGCGGCGACAATGTCGGAGAAACCGCGCACATCGAAGGTTTCCGGTGCACCCTTGCGGGCCAGCAAACCGCGATGTTGCAGAATGCCGTTGTCCATGTGAAAGCCGTCCATGGGCAGGACTTCAGCTTTTTCTCCGCGTCTGGTCAGTTCGTCCCGCAGCGCATCGGCCAGAGTAGACTTGCCGGCCCCAGGGGGACCGGCAATGGCAACGATAAAGCGGGGATTGTCTGACGCACGCGCAACGATGTCGTCAGCCATCGCATCCAGTGTCATGGTCATGCGGCAAGCGTCTCTCTTGGCGGCTCTTTGGCGCCTGTCATGAAGGCCACCGCATCCGACATCGTATATTCCTTCGGATTAATGACGCAGAGGCGTTTTCCAAGCCGGTGGATATGGATACGGTCCGCCACTTCGAACACATGCGGCATGTTGTGAGAGATCAGCACGATGGGCAGACCGCGAGAGCGGACGTCCAGAATAAGCTCCAGCACGCGCCGGCTTTCCTTCACACCCAGCGCTGCCGTCGGCTCGTCCAGAATGACGACCTTTGAACCGAAGGCCGCCGCGCGTGCCACAGCAACACCCTGACGCTGACCACCAGACAGGGTTTCCACCGACTGGTTGATGTTCTGAATGGTCATCAGACCCAGTTCGGACAGCTTGTTACGGGCAAACTTGTCCATGGCGGCATGGTCGAGCTTGCGCAGCACAGAGCCCATGAAGCCCGGCTTCCGCAGCTCACGCCCCAGAAACATGTTGTCGGTGATCGACAGGGCAGGGGACAGCGCAAGGTTCTGGTAGACTGTCTCGATGCCAGCATCGCGAGCTTCGAGCGGGGTCTTGAACTGCACCGGCTTGCCATCCAGCCTGATCTCGCCTTCGTCCGGGCGGATTGCGCCTGAGAGAGCCTTGATCAGGGAGGACTTGCCAGCACCATTATCGCCGATGACGGCAAGGATTTCGCCCGGGTAGAGATCGAAATCCGCATGGTCGAGGGCTGTCACGCGACCGTAGCGCTTGACGAGGCCGTGGGCGGAAAGAATGGGTTGCTTGGTCATATCAACAGTCATCACACGCCTGCCTTTCTGATCCATTGGTCAATTGCAACGGCGGCGATGATGAGCCAGCCGGTCAGCATGACCTTCCATTGCGGGTCGGCACCCAGCATGTTGAGACCCATGGAAACCACACCCACGAGCATGGCACCGAACAGCGTTCCCAGAATGGAGCCACGTCCGCCAAACAGCGAGATGCCGCCGATAACAGTCGCTGTAATGGCCTGAAGGTTATAGTCGGTCACCGCAGCGGAGGGTGAGATGGAGCCGTTACGACCAATCGCAACCCAGGCTGCGAACGCGGCGATAACGCCTGCAACGGTATAGACGCTCAACAGAACCTTGCGCGTCTGGATACCGGAAAGCTTTGCCGCTTCCGGATCGTCACCCACGGCATAGACGTGGCGACCCCAGGCAGTATGATTGAGAATGTACCAGAGCAGGGCAACCAGCAGCACCATGGCGATGACGCCGAGCGTGAAGATGGCAGTACCGACGCGGAAGTTGGTGGCGAAAATCTGGAGAAGCGGTGCGTTTTGCGAAACATCGGCATCGCGGATCGTTTGGTTCGCTGAATAGATGAAATTCGTCGCCATGACGATATTCCACGATCCCAGCGTGACGATGAAGGGCGGTAATTTGACGACGGCCACCAGAAAGCCGTTGAACAGACCGCACAGCCCGCCAACCACGAAACCGGCCAGAACCGCAATTCCGCTCGGCAATCCGTAGGTCACCGCCACATTGCCCATCACCACGGAGGAAATCACCATCACCACGCCAATCGAAAGATCGATACCGGCGGTGAGGATGATCAGCGTCTGCGCAGAGCCCAGAATACCGACCACGGCGATCTGCTGCAGGATCAGCGTCAGCGTATAGGATGAAAAGAAACGCCCGCCGATGGTCAGACCGAAAATACAGACCGACAGGATCAGCACGATCAGCGGCACGGCCGCCGGGGTCGAGTGCAGGAAATGCTGCGCGCGTTTCAGGGGTGAAATTTTCTGGTGTTCGAACGACGCGACATTCTTGTCGCTGCCGTCAAGCACCTGCTCGAATTCCTGTATACCGCTCATGGTTTCTCCTCCCGCTCGCCAGCCCAAGCATCCAAGGCGCCCGATCTTTAGCCGGATAATCTGACAGCGAAATCTTCTGGGCGAAACCGGCCGGAACGATGTTCCGACCGGTATGGGTTTATCGAAGGGTAGGGATCAGCCCCAGCACTTGGCGAGGCCTTCCTTGACGCTGATCGAAGGCACGCCGGAAACCGGCTTGTCGGTGACGAGCGATACGCCTGTGTCGAAGAAGGACTTGCCTGCAGTCGGCTTTGGCTTTTCGCCTGTGTCAGCAAACTTCTTGATCGCTTCTACGCCGAGGGCTGCCATCATCAGCGGGTACTGCTGCGATGTTGCGCCGATCACGCCTTCCTGAACCGACTTCACGCCTGGGCAACCGCCGTCAACGGAGACGATCAGCACGTTCTTTTCCATGCCGACGGCCTTCAGGGCCTGATAGGCACCAACGGCAGCAGGTTCGTTGATCGTGTGAATGACGTTGATGCCTGGATCCTTCTGGAGAAGGTTTTCCATGGCCTTGCGGCCGCCTTCTTCGTTGCCGTTGGTCACGTCATGGCCAACGATGCGCGGATCGACTTCATCGCCAATCTTGGTCGGGTCCTTGGGGTCGATGCCGAAGCCGATCATGAAGCCCTGGTCGCGCAGAACGTCGACGCTCGGCTGGTCAGGCGTCAGATCGAGGAAGCCGACTTTGGCATCCTTGACTTTGTCGCCCATCGTGCCCTTGGCCCATTCGCCGATCAGCTTACCAGCCAGCAGGTTGTCCGTTGCGAAGGTCGCATCGGCGGAGTCGACAGGGTCGAGAGGTGTATCGAGAGCGATCACCAGAACGCCTGCGTCACGCGCCTTCTTGATGGTTGGAACGATGCCCTTGGTGTCGGATGCAGTGATCAGAATGCCCTTTGCGCCATCGGCGATGCAGGATTCGATTGCGGCAACCTGGCTTTCGGAATCGCCGTCGATCTTACCGGCATAGGACTTCAGCGTTACGCCGACTTCCTTGGCCTTGGCGGTCGCGCCTTCCTTCATCTTGACGAAGAAGGGGTTGGTATCTGTCTTGGTGATGAGGCAAACCGACGTATCGGCGGCAGATGCCACGGATGCAAAAGAAACGCCAAGCGCAAGCGCGCCGAGAAAGGCGGAAACGGTGCTTTTCATGTAGTCCTCCCAGTGATGAGACAAGTGCTTCTTGTGAAGCGACTGTTGCGGCCCTTCTCCTCCAAGATCGGGTGCCACTGCCGCAGATGGAAACATCAAATGAAGAAAGTGTCAATAAATAAATCCAATTGAATTATTAATTCCTTGTGGCATCTTATGAATTCCGTAATCGCTGGGAATGTGGTGGGAGGACACCGCTTTTCCCTGTCTTCGTGCTTGCGGAGCATAGGTCCAGACGGCATAGACGTCGCTGGCCGGGGAGGAAATGCGAATGACACGCTCAGCGGAGCCGATACAGCACGCGGCAGCAAATGCGCCGGATTTGAGTGGCGGCGCCAACCAAGTTCGCGTTCGCGCCTATAACGAGCGCCTCGTTTTGTCGCTGGTGCGACGCCACAGTGGCCTTTCGAAAGCAGAAATCGCCCGCAGAAGCGGCCTTTCGGCCCAAACCGTGTCCGTCATCATGCGCTCGCTGGAAAATGACGGGCTTCTCATCCGTGGTGAGCCCCTGCGCGGAAAGGTCGGCCAGCCCTCGACACCCATGCGGCTTAACCCCGATGCCGTCTTTTCCTTCGGTGTGAAAATCGGCCGCCGCAGCGTCGATCTGGTGCTGATGGATTTCGTCGGGCGCATCCGGCTCAAGCTTCGCAACACCTACCCCTATCCTATGCCCGAATGGATATTGCCCTTCGTCATCGATGGTATTGCAGAGCTGGAAGCGCGACTGACGCCGAGTGAACGGCAAAGGATCGCCGGCATCGGCGTCGCCGCTCCCTTCGAACTCTGGAGCTGGGCGCAGGAGGTGGGCGCGCCGCAAAAGGAAATGGACCGCTGGCGCGGCGTCGATCTGCGGGCCGAAATTGCCGGGCAGATCAATTATCCGGTCTTCCTCCAGAACGATGCGACCAGTGCCTGCGGAGCAGAACTCGTTTTCGGTGTCGGCCAGAACTCCCCGGATTTCCTTTATGTTTTCATCGGCTCCTTCATCGGCGGCGGCGTTGTGTTGAACTCCGCCCTGTTTTCGGGCCGCACGGGCGCTGCCGGTGCCATCGGCCCGCTACCGGTTCAGGGCCGGGATGGATCGACTGTGCAATTGCTCAAGATCGCTTCCATTTTTGTGCTCGAAGACATGCTGCGCGAAAGCAATATCGATCCAAAACCGTTGTGGTTCTCACCGGATGACTGGGTGGATTTCGGAGAGCCGCTGGAGCGCTGGATACAAAACACCGCCGCCGCACTCGCGCAAGCCGTCGTCGCCGCCGCCTCCATCATCGACTTCGCCTCCGTCATCATCGATGGCGGCTTCCCCAGCTGGGTCCGCGCCCGCATCACCGCTGCCACCCGCAAGGCGCTCGACCTGCACGACCTCCAAGGCGTCGTCGTCCCGGAAATCCTCGAAGGCGCCGTCGGCAGCCAAGCCCGCGCCATCGGCGGCGCAAGCCTGCCGCTGTTTTCGAGATATCTGCTGGATCAGAATGTGCTGTTCAAGGAGACCGCGGGATTTGCGGAACAGGGTAATGCGCGTGTTTAGCAGTGAATGTTGAGAGGTTTCTTGCAGACGAGAGAACGTTTGCGCTCAGTCTCATTCAGAAGATCGGATGGTTATCAGAGGAAGGGATGGCGGACAGGGTGGGATTCGAACCCACGGTACGCTTTCACGCACACACGCGTTCCAGGCGTGCGCCTTAAACCACTCGGCCACCTGTCCGTCTAAACGTCTGCATGTTTGGGAAAACTGCAAATCACTGGAACGGCGCGATATATACCGATGAATTCGCGGGGATCAACCCGGAATCTGACAGTTTTTTTATTTGTGCAATAAATCCTTCGCATTGGTGCGATTGCAAAGCATGCTCGGCCTCTTTATCCAGAGGTGAAGATGCGTGGGTCAAATGCGCGTTTGTGGGGCAGATATCTGCATGGAAATCGGGAGAGTGTGTTCGTGAAAGCGGTTTTCCGGTTCATCAGTTTTGTTTTTCTGGCAGCCGCCGTTGGCGTCGGTGTGCTGGATTCGATCCGTTCGGTTTCCACCTCCTCGGTCGATCTCCTGAGCGCGCAAGATGCCTGGGTGAAGTTTTTTCCTGCCTCGCTTGCCATGGCAGAAGCGCTGGTGGCGCACTATATTCACCCCGAAGCGTGGCGTTGGGTCGCTAACGGCCTGTCTGCGGTTCCTGCCTTTGCAATTCTTCTTGGCCTTTCCCTCCTGTTCTGGATGGTGGGCTATAAGAAGCAGAAGGTCATGGGCCGCTTTTCCGCCTGAGACGATCTCGTCACGCACATGATGCAGAAACCAGATGGCGACCCTTGAGGGGCGCAAGGAGAATGCAATGTTCGGATTTGATACCGTGTCCAAGAAAACCACCATGCCGACCCCGGAAACCGCCTATCCCGGTCGCGAAGAAGCCGTTGCCGTGCCGGAGCATCATTTCGTCAATGGCAACCCGCTGAAAGGCCCCTATCCGGACAATCTGGAAACCGTCTATCTCGGCATGGGCTGCTTTTGGGGTGCGGAGCGCCTGTTCTGGAAGACGCCCGGCGTTTGGGTAACGGCAGTCGGTTATTCCGGCGGCATCACGCGCAACCCGTCCTATCAGGAAACCACCACGGGGCTGACCGGCCATGCAGAAGTGGTGAAGGTGGTCTATGACCCCGCCAAGGTTTCTCTCGCGGCTCTGCTCAAGACATTCTTCGAAGAGCATGATCCGACGCAGGGCATGCGTCAGGGCAATGATGTCGGCACGACCTATCGCTCCGTCATCTACACCACCAGTGACGCGCAACTGGCGGAAGCCAAAGCCGCCCGCGATACGTTCCAAGAGGCTTTGAAGGCTGCCGGACACCGCCCCGAGATCACCACGGAAATCGAGCCGTTGGATATATTTTATTATGCTGAAGACTATCATCAGCAGTATCTGGCGAAGAATCCCGGTGGTTATTGCGGCCTGCGCGGCACGGGCGTCAGCTGCAATATTGGATAAAATTTGCGAGCCGCCCGCCTATGACATCACAAAGCCCGGCGATATCTTATATTCGCCGGGCTTTGTTTTTGCTCGTTGTTTTAGCAAATTGCCTGCGCAGAATAGCCTAATTTGCCACAAAAACGCGCAGTTAACGGTTTTTCCACCGGGTCAAAAAAACCGGGTGAATTTTTCTTGCAGCCGTGCAAGGATATCCTTACGCACAGTCAGAAAGACTGGCAGTTCCGCAGACATGCTCGTAACAGGGCTTGCGGGAGGACCCTTCTAAAAAACCAAACTGCAACAACAGGGCTGCACAATGAAAAAATCCCTTCTGACGCTTTTCGCGCTGGCCGCGATGTCGGCTTCCGCTTTGGCTGCGGATATCAAGCCTGCGCTGGTCTATGGCACGGGCGGCAAATTCGACAAGTCGTTCAACGAAGCTGCTGCCGCAGGCGCCGAGAAGTTCAAGGCCGAGACGGGCACCGAATATCGCGATTTCGAGCCGACCAGCGACACGCAGGGTGAGCAGGCCATTCGCAACTTCGCAAGCCGTGGCTTCAACCCGGTTGTTGCCGTTTCCTTCGCCTGGACCTCGGCCATGGAAAAGGTTGCTGCAGAATTCCCGGACACCAAGTTCGTCATCGTCGATTCCGTTGTTGAACTGCCGAATGTGCGCTCGGTCGTTTACAAGGAAGAAGAAGGTTCCTACCTCGTCGGTCTTCTGGCCGGCATGGCATCCAAGACCGGCAAGGTCGGCTTCATCGGCGGCATGGACATTCCGTTGATCCGCAAGTTCGCCTGCGGTTACGCACAGGGCGCCAAGGCTGCCAACCCCAAGATCGAAGTCTTCCAGAACATGACCGGCACCACCGGCGCTGCCTGGAATGACCCGGTTCGCGGTGGCGAGCTGACCAAGAACCAGATCGACCAGGGCGCAGACGTGATTTACGCGGCAGCCGGTGCGACGGGTCTCGGCGTTCTTCAGACCGCAGCCGACAACAAGAAATTCTCCATCGGCGTGGACAGCAACCAGAACCACCTGCATCCGGGCTCCGTGCTGACCTCCATGGTCAAGCGCGTCGATCTGGCCGTTTACAACGCATTCAAGGACACCAAGGACGACAAGTTCACCGGTGGCGTCACGTCTCTCGGTGTGAAGGAAGATGGCGTTGCCTATGCGCTTGACGACAACAACAAGTCGCTGATCACGCCGGAAATGACGGCTGCTGTCGATAAGGCAAAGGCTGACATTATCGCTGGCACGGTCAAGGTTCACGACTATATGTCGGACAATTCTTGCCCAAAGTGATGTGATTTTTCGGATCAGGGCGCATCGCGAATTCCGCGCTGCGCCCTTTTCATATCCAGCTCCGGAGACGTTTGGGTTGACGATGGAACCTGCAATCGAGCTTGTCGGTATCGATAAAAAATTCGGCACCGTACATGCCAACAAGAATATCAATCTCACCGTTGCCAAGGGGACGATCCACGGCATCATCGGGGAAAATGGAGCGGGAAAATCGACCCTGATGTCGATTCTCTACGGCTTCTACCATGCCGATTCCGGTGAAATCCGTATCGACGGCAAACCCGTCAACATTAGGGATAGCCAGGCCGCCATTGATGCCGGCATCGGCATGGTGCATCAGCACTTCATGCTGGTCGAGAATTTCTCGGTGCTGGAAAACATCATGCTGGGTGCCGAAGGCGGCGCTTTGCTGGCCGAGGGCACGGCGGCGACCCGGAAAGAACTGAAGCGGCTGGAAGATGAATATGGCCTCGAGGTTAATCCCGATGCGATCATCGAGGATTTGCCGGTGGGCCTTCAACAGCGCGTTGAAATCCTCAAAGCCATGTATCGCGGTGCCGAAATCCTCATCCTCGATGAGCCGACCGGCGTGCTGACACCGGCTGAAGCCGATCACCTTTTCAAAATCTTGGGCGTGCTGCGCGATCAGGGCAAGACCGTCATTCTCATCACCCACAAGCTGCGCGAAATCATGGCCATCACCGATGAAGTCTCGGTCATGCGCCGCGGCGAAATGGTTGCCACCCGCAAGACCTCGGAAACGACGGTCGAGGAACTGGCTGAACTCATGGTCGGTCGCCGCGTGCTTCTGCATGTGGAAAAGGGTGAATCCAACCCCGGCGAAGTCCTGTTTTCCGTCCGCAATCTCACCGTCAAGGACAGCCGTGGTGTGACTATGGTGGACGATGTCTCGTTTGATGTGCGCGCTGGCGAAATCGTCGGCATTGCCGGTGTGGCCGGTAACGGCCAGTCGGAACTGCTGGAAGCCATTGCCGGCATCCGCAAACCCTATTCCGGCGAAATCCTCATGGGCGGCAAGACGGTCGACAAGGTCGATCCCGCCGTCCTGCGCAAGCTGGGTCTGGCCCATATTCCCGAAGACCGCCACCACATGGGTCTGGTCCTCAAATTCGAGGAATATGAGAACTCGATTCTCGGCTATCACCGCGATGACCGTTACGGCAAAGGCATGTTCCTCAACCCCGAAGCCATCCGCAAGGATGCCATCGAGAAGATCGAGAAATACGACATCCGCCCGCCCAATGCCCGGCTGAAGACCGCTAATTTCTCCGGTGGCAATCAGCAGAAGATCGTCGTTGCGCGCGAAATCGAGCGTGATCCAAAGATGCTGATCATCGGCCAGCCGACGCGTGGCGTGGATATCGGTGCCATCGAGTTCATCCATCGCCGCATCATCGAAATGCGCGATGCGGGCAAGGCCATTCTGCTGGTTTCGGTGGAGCTGGATGAAATCCGCTCTTTGTCGGACCGCATTCTGGTGATGTTCGCGGGCCGGGTCGTCGGAGAAAAAACGGCGGAAGCCGAAGAACAAACGCTGGGCCTGATGATGGCCGGCATCGCCGCATAAGGCAAAGGCTTTAAAGCTCATGAGTACAGCTTCCGTCCCTCTTCCCAACTGGATCAGCTACGGCCTTCTGCCGTTCCTGAACATCGTCACCGCCTTTTTCATCTCCGGCCTTGTTGTCTGGGGCATTGGCGAAAATCCCTTTGCAGCATTGCGGCTTCTGATCGAAGGTTCGCTGGGCCGAGGTGACGCCATCGGCTTCACCTTGTTTTATACCACCAGCTTCATCTTCACCGGCCTGTCGGTGGCGGTCGCCTTCCATGCGGGCCTGTTCAATATCGGCTCGGAAGGTCAGGCCTATATTGGCGGCCTGGGTGCCGCCATGGTAGCACTTGCGCTGGACCGCTACGTGCCCTGGTATGTCACCATGCCCTTCGCGGTCATCGGTGCTGCGGTGTTTGGTGCGGCCTGGGCCTTCATTCCCGGCTGGCTTCAGGCAAAACGCGGCAGCCACGTCGTCATCACCACCATCATGTTCAACTTCATCGCAGCTGCGCTGATGGTCTATCTGCTGGTCAACGTCTTCATCGTCCCCGGCAAGATGGCGCCGGAAACCCGCACCTTCCTGCCCGGTGGCCAATTGCCGAAGCTGGACTGGTTGATGGCCATGTTCGGCCTGAAACTCGGCCCTGCGCCCTTCAACGTCTCCTTCCTCATCGCGCTTGTCGCAGCATTCCTCGTCTGGGTTCTGATCTGGCGCACGAAGCTGGGTTATGAAATGCGCACGCTCGGCATCAGCCCGTCTGCGGCGGTCTATGCGGGCATTCCCTATTCGCGCACCGTCATCATCGCCATGCTGATCTCCGGTGGTCTGGCGGGTATGATGGCGCTCAACCCGGTCATGGGTGCGTCGGCACGTTTGCAGGTGGAGTTCGTCGGTGGCGCAGGCTTTGTCGGTATTGCCGTGTCGCTCATGGGCCGCAGCCATCCGCTCGGCATCGTCTTTGCGGCTCTGCTCTTCGGCATTCTCTATCAGGGCGGTGCCGATCTGTCGTTTGAAATGCCCAACATCACCCGCGAGATGATCGTCGTCATTCAGGGTCTCGTCATCCTGTTTGCAGGCGCGCTCGAATATATGTACCGCCCCGCTGTGGTGCGGATCTATCAGCAATTTGTGAAGAGGTAAGGCCCATGGAAACCTTCGATATGCTGGTCAGCATTCTCGGTTCGACCGTCCGCCTGACAATTCCGCTGCTGTTTACAGCCCTTGCAGGCCTGTTTTCGGAACGCGCCGGTGTGTTCGACATCGGCCTTGAGGGCAAGATGCTGGCTGCGGCCTTCGCATCCGCATGCGTTGCCTATCTCACTGCCGATCCATGGGCGGGTCTCGCCGCCGGTATCGGCGTGTCGATCTTTTTTTCGCTGGTGCATGGCTTTGCCGTCATCACCAACCGGGGCAACCAGATCGTTTCGGGCGTGGCGCTCAACTTCGTCGCGGCTGGTCTCACCGTCGTTCTGGGGCAAGCATGGTTCGGGCAGGGCGGTCGCACGCCGCAGATCACCGGCGAAGGCCGTTTCACACCCATCATTCTGCCGGGCGTGGATGCCATGCGCGAAATCCCCCTCATTGGCCCGCTCTATGCCAATGTCATCTCGGGTAACAATATCCTCACCTATCTCGCCTTCATCGCCGTGCCGATTTCCTGGTGGGTGCTGTACCGCACGCGCTTTGGCCTCCGCCTGCGCGCCGTGGGTGAAAATCCGGGCGCTGTGGATACGGCAGGCATTTCGGTGACATGGATGCGCTTCCGCGCCGTCATCGTCGCCGGTTTCCTCTGCGGCTTTGCCGGAACATATCTAGCCGTCGCACAGTCTGCCGCCTTCATCGCCAATATGTCGGCAGGCAAGGGTTATATTGCGCTCGCTGCCCTGATCTTTGCCAAATGGAAGCCGGTGCCTGTCATGTTCGCCTGCCTGCTGTTCGGCTTTCTGGATGCTGTCGCAAACTTCATGCAGGGCAAGGCCATTCCGGGTATCGGTGAAGTGCCGGTCCAGATTTTCCAGGCCCTACCTTACATTCTGACCTGCGTTTTGCTGGCCGGTTTCATCGGCGTTGCCAAGCCTCCGAAGGCCGGTGGCGTTGCTTACTCGAAGGAGCGTTAAACCATGTCTCATGAGCTTTTCGAAGCCGCCCGCGAGGCCATGGCCTTTGCCCACGCACCCTATTCGAAGTTCCCTGTCGGTGCGGCCATCCGCGCCGAAGACGGCAAGATTTACAAGGGCGCCAATATCGAGAACCTGTCCTTCCCTCAAGGCTGGTGCGCGGAACCCTCCGCCATCAGCGCCATGGTCATGGGCGGCGCAAAGAAAATCACCGAAATCGCCGTCATCGCGGAAAAGCTGGCGCTCTGCCCGCCCTGCGGCGGCTGCCGCCAGAAAATCGCCGAATTCGCCTCCGCCGACACCAAGATTTATCTCTGTGACGAAGCCGGTGTACAAAAGGTCATGACCATGGACGAGCTTCTGCCCTTCAGCTTCAAGACAGAGCTGCCTTGATGGATCACGCGATCATCGATGTCCTCGTGGACAGGCTGAACGGGCTGATGCCGCGCACCGCCGTGGTTCTCGGCTCCGGCTTAGGCTCCCTGGTGGACGAGGTGACCGACCCGATCCGCATTCCCTATGTCGATATTCCGGGCTTTCCAGAAAGCGCCGTCTCCGGCCATGCGGGCGAACTGGTCGCTGGCTATCTCGGTGGCCAGCCCATCCTCATGCTGGCCGGTCGTGTGCATTATTACGAACAGGGCGACGCGAGCGCCATGCGCCCGGCCATCGAGGCTCTCTCCGGCATCGGTGTGCAATCACTGATCCTCACCAATTCGGCAGGCTCCGTTCGACAGGACATGCCACCCGGATCGGTCATGCAGATCACCGATCACATCAATTACTCCGGCATGAACCCGCTGATTGGCGAAGACAGCGACCGCCGCTTCGTCGGCATGACCAGCGCTTATGATGCGGATCTGTCGCTTGCCATGCGCAATGCCGCCATTCGCGCCACCGTGCCGCTGTTTTCGGGCGTTTACATGTGGTTCTCCGGCCCAAGCTTCGAAACGCCTGCGGAAATCCGCATGGCCCGAACGCTGGGTGCAGATGCCGTCGGCATGTCCACAGTACCGGAAGTCATCCTCGCGCGCTTTTTCGGGATGCGCGTTGCCGCTGCTTCCGTTATTACCAATTACGGTGCCGGCATGACCGGGGCCGAACTGAGCCATGAAGAAACCAAAGACATGGCGCCCATAGGCGGCAAGAGACTGGCCGCAATCTTAACGGAAATGATTTCAGGAGGAAATTGAGCATGGAACTTCAGCGCCCGCGCGAAGCCGCCGCTCTCGCCTTGTCCTTGCTGGACCTCACCAATCTCAAGGAAGACTGCACGCCGGAGCAGATTGCCGCGCTGTGCCAGAAAGCCCATACGCAATACGGCACAACGGCCGCTATCTGCATCTGGCCGCGGTTCGTGGCGCAGGCCCGCGCGGCCTTCGGCAAGGACCACTCGATCCGCATCGCAACCGTCGTCAATTTCCCCTCGGGCGATCTCGATGTCGCGACCGTGGTTAGCGAGACCGAACGCGCCATCGCCGATGGCGCCGATGAAATCGATCTGGTCATCCCCTACAGGAAATTCATCGCAGGCGATGAACATGCCGTGGTCGAAATGGTCGCTGCCGTGCGCACGGCCTGCGTTGCCCCGGTTCTGCTGAAAGTCATTCTCGAAACCGGCGAGTTGAAGGACAAGGCGCTGATCCGTCGCGGCTCGGAAATCGCCATTGCCGAGGGGGCGGATTTCATCAAGACCTCCACCGGCAAGGTCTCGATCAATGCCACGCTGGAAGCCGCCGACATCATGTTGCAGGCCATCCGCGATAGCAAAAAGAAGGTCGGCTTCAAGCCTGCCGGTGGCATCGGCACGGTGGAAGATGCAACGCTTTATCTGCGTCTGGCGGAAACCATCATGCAGCCCAACTGGGCCATGCCATCTACCTTCCGCTTCGGCGCATCCGGCATTCTGGACGATATTTTGAACGTGCTGGGCGGCGGCGAACCTGCCAAGTCCGCCAGCGGATATTGATCTCCCATGATCCCGCAGGAAATCATCCGCCGCAAACGCGATGGACAGGCGCTGACGGCGGATGAGATTTCCGCTTTCATTTCCGGCCTCTCCAGCGGTGCGATTTCCGAAGGACAGGCCGCAGCCTTCGCCATGGCCGTTTTCTTTCGCGGCATGAACCGGGATGAGACGGTGGCGCTGACGCTTGCCATGCGCGACAGCGGCGATGTTCTCTCCTGGGCCGATATCGGCAAACCCATTGCCGACAAGCACTCCACCGGCGGCGTGGGCGACAATGTCTCGCTCATGCTCGCCCCCATCGTTGCCGCCTGCGGTCTGGCGGTCCCGATGATTTCGGGCCGTGGTCTTGGCCACACCGGCGGCACGCTGGACAAGCTCGAAGCAGTCCCCGGCTACAATGTCATGTCGGATGAGACCCTGTTTCGCCGTACGGTCAAAGATGTCGGCTGCGCCATCATCGGCCAGACGGGCGATCTCGCCCCCGCCGACAAGCGGCTCTATGCTATTAGAGATGTGACCGCGACCGTCGACTCCATCCCACTGATTACGGCCTCCATCCTGTCCAAAAAACTGGCCGCCGGGCTGGAAACACTAGTGCTGGATGTCAAATTCGGCAGCGGCGCTTTCATGCTCAGCGCCGACGAATCGGAACTGCTGGCCCGTGCGCTGGTGGACGTCGCCAATGGCGCAGGCGTCAAAACCTCAGCCCTCATCACTGATATGAACGAACCCTTGGCCGATGCCGCAGGCAACGCGCTGGAAATCGTGCATTGTCTGGATTTTCTGAACGGCAAAAAAACCGGAACTCGCATCGAAACGCTGGTCCTCGCCTTCGCCGCTGAAATGCTCGCGCAATCCGGCGTTGTCTCCAGCCTTTCGGAAGGCGAAGCCATGGCGCGCAAGGCGCTTGTCTCCGGTGCGGCCATGGAGCGTTTCGGCCAGATGATCTCAGCCCTCGGCGGCCCCTTGGATGTCATCGAAAAGCCGGGCCAGTATCTCAAACCAGCACCGCATATCGCGCCTGTTCTGGCAACAGAAGACGGCTTTCTATCCTCTTGCCAGACGCGCGATCTTGGCATGGTCGTCGTCGCCCTTGGCGGCGGTCGTCGCCATCCCAGCGATGTCATCGATCATCGGGTTGGCATTTCGGATATCCTGCCCTTGGGAACGAGGGTGGAGAAGGGCCAGCCGATTGCCATGGTGCATGCGGCAACGCAGGAGAGTTTGGCTAAGTCCATTCAGGACGTGTCTGACGCCTATGGCCTGTCGCAGGACGCACCCGGCGAACAGCCGATCATCGTTTCGCGCATCGGTGCCTGACCGCTACCGCGTCAGAACGAGCCTGCCGTTTTCCGATTTGAAGGATTTGAGCTGCTTCAGAAAGCTCATGCCGATCAGCACCGTGTCCAGCCCGCCATCTTTCGAAACGGCTGCCTGCACGTTACGCGCAACGATATTTCCGAGCTCCACCCTCTCCAGCGTAATGACTGCAACGGATTTGACGCCGTTCGCGGTTGAGGTCTGATATTTGTAGTCGCTGTCCTTCAGCACATAACCCAGCCGTCGGGCAGTGCTCTCATCGAAGGCAACCAGCGAAGCACCGGTATCGATCATCCCTTCGATCTGCTTGCCATTGATTCTAAGCTTGGCGGCATAGTGGCCACGCCTGTCCGCAGTCAGCGTCACCGTGCCTGCACTTGGCGGCGCGACCGGCGTGCTGGCTTTGGTTGCCGGTAAAGCAGCGCTGGTCGCCTCCGTCTCGGAGGGAATGGTGACATAATCCTCAAGGAATTTGGGGGCTGAAACGGCCAGAATGATGATGCCACCCGCCGCAAACAGAAATCCCCGTGACATCATCTTCGCTCAATTTCCCTTGTGCCCCACCTTGAGCGGTATGATGTGGGAAGAAGGCGTGAAAAAGTTGCTAACGGTCCGACGAAAGCGCGCTTTGATATGCGGCTTTGAGGCTTCAATGCGGGATTTGGTTAATCGATATCTCAAATTTGGGTTGCCCTCGTCTCAGAGATGAACGGTCAGATATATCGTGGATCAATGTTTTGAAAATAAAACAACCAAAATCAATGACTTAAAATTAAATCGCCAAAAACATCAAAAAACTTTCGAAATTTCATTCACGGCCTCCGAATCAGCCGCACATTGTTTGCACTTTCGCCAAGGAGGTGTTTCGCGAGACATCGAGGTGGCGAGGGCTGGTGGGTGGACGCAGACGTGCGGCCACACATTGGGAATACCATGTCAGGGTAAGACCGGTGGACCTGATTTTCTCGACGCGAAAGACCATTCACGGCTTTCGGACAGGGCGAGGCGAAACGGTTCAGCGGAGACTGCCTGTCACGCTCAGCCCGGATCATTCACGGTCCGGTCTGGGCAAGACATGGCCTGCAGGAACGAAAGACCAGAGGCCACGCAAATGCGGAAGCCAACGACAACACCATACCAGAGACCCATCCGCATTTGCGTGTGTTCTCCGGGTTAAAGCAAAACATGCCACGGGTGCATCGCACCGCGTGAACGGTGAAGCGCGCGTTGCGAGGTAGCCGTCCTCATCCATCATCCCGAGCGCTGTCGAGGGAGAGGTGGGAGCGAAGCGACCCTCGAAGGACGAGGGCTGCGGACGGATGCTTCGAGGCTTCGGCCTTTGGCCAAAGCACCTCAGCATGAGGTTGGAGTAGTTCCGCGCGATTGCACTTTGAAAGCCAAGGGCTTAGTTTCCTATCAAACAGGAATTCGGTCGGCATCATGGCACTTTCGGGCAAGCATATTCTTCTCATCATTTCCGGTGGCATTGCGGCCTATAAGAGCCTTGATCTCATCCGCCGGCTGAAAGAGCGCGGCGCGAAGGTGACGCCTGTGATGACGCGCGGGGCGCAGGAATTCGTGACGCCACTTGCCGTCGGCGCACTCTCGGCCACCCACGTCTTCACCGAACTGTTTTCGCGTCAGGACGAACAGGATGTCGGCCATATCAGGCTGGCGCGGGACTGCGATCTCATCCTCGTCGCACCGGCGACCGCAGATCTCATGGCGAAGATGGCAAACGGTCTGGCCGACGATCTGGCCTCCACCGTGTTGCTGGCCACGGATCGCAAGGTGCTCGTCGCACCGGCCATGAACCCTAAAATGTGGACGGCCAGAGCAACCCAGCGCAACATCTCGACCCTGAAAGCAGATGGCATCAGCTTCATCGGCCCCATGGCAGGCGAGATGGCGGAAAGAGGCGAGGCAGGCCTTGGCCGCATGGCCGAGCCGTTGCAGATCGTCGATGCCGCCGAAAAGCTTCTGGATGATGGCCCGAAGCCGCTGGCAGGCAAAAAAGCCATCGTCACTTCCGGCCCGACCCATGAGCCTATCGATCCCGTCCGCTACATTGCCAACCGCTCCTCTGGCAAGCAGGGCCACGCCATTGCCGCAGCGCTGGCGGAACTGGGTGCCGAGGTCACGCTGGTCTCCGGCCCGGTGACGATCGCCGATCCCGCAGGGGTCTCGACCATTCATATCGAACGTGCCGAAGAGATGCGCGACGCCATTCTCTCGCAGTTGCCTGCCGATATTGCCGTTATGGTCGCCGCTGTAGCTGACTGGCGCGTCGCAACCGCTGTGGATCAGAAGATCAAAAAACAACCCGGTGACCAGCCGCCCGCCCTGCAAATGGTGGAAAATCCGGATATTCTGAAGACTGTAGGCCATCACGCGCAGAGGCCGAAAATCGTTGTCGGCTTTGCCGCGGAAACACAGGATGTTGAGATCAATGGCCGCGCCAAGCTGGAACGCAAAGGTGCCGATATCATCGTCGCCAATGACGTTTCCGCCGCGACGGGCATCATGGGTGGAGATCGCAACAGCGTGAAGATCATCTCGAAAACAGAGATCGATGCCTGGCCTGATCTCGACAAGGTCGAAGTCGCAAAACGCCTCGCGGCCCTCATCGCGGAGAAACTGGCATGAGCCTGTTCGACCGCACAAGCTTCGATGCCACCCTGGGCAAATGGCCCGGCGTTTCCTTCGTCGATCAATGGGACTCCCATGTCGCCAAGGTGGGCGAGAAGGTCTTCGCCGTTCTGGGCGAACGAGACGACTGGCGCCTCGTCGTCAAATGTTCGGAAGAAAGTTTCGAGATTCTCACCTCACTGGAAGGCATCGCCCAGGCACCCTATTTCGCCAAACGCAAATGGGTGTCGATCTCAGACCATTCACCGCTGGAGGCGACGGAACTGGAGCATTATGTGCGCCGGTCCTATGAGTTGGTCGCGGCTGGGCTGACGAAGAAGCTGCGGGCGGAATTGGGGATTGTGTTGGGGTGAAGCTACCCCGCTGCATTTCGCATTCCGAGGCTGCCACAACGCAGCAACCCTCATCCTGAGGTGGGAGCGTAGCGACCCTCGAAGGGCGAGGTTGAGGGCTTGAGGCAAATCGGTGCGTGATGCTTCGAGACGGCCCTGCGGGCCTCCTCAGCATGAGGGCGGCACACCAAGCCTCAGCTAACCCTTACCGCGATATACACCAGCACCAACGCAATCACCCAAAGCGCAATGCGTCCCCAGCGCGTATGTCGCGCCTCCGCCTTGCCGATGGCTTCCGCCGTGCTGGCATCGAAGCGCAGGCCGTGTTCGCTCATATAGACCAGATCGGCATGCAGCTTTTCCGTCTTGGCGGCGATTTCCGGGGCGGCTTCGGCGAGTTTGACGGCTGCTTTGAGCCCGTCCTTCAGGTCGGTCACGATGCGCTTGGGGCCGAGATTGTCGCGAATCCAGCCACTGACGACGGGGTCTGCCGCTTTCCACATGTTGAAGCGCGGGTTGAGAATGCGCGAAACGCCTTCCACTACCACCATGGTCTTTTGCAGCATCACGAGTTCGGGACGCGTTTCCATGTCGAAGAGTTCGGTCACTTCGAAGAGAAGCGTCAGCAGCTTGCCCATGGAGATGGTTTCGGCAGGCTGGCCATGGATAGGCTCGCCGATGGCGCGGATGGCCTGGGCGAAGCTGGCGATGTCATGGTGCCCGGGAACATAGCCCGCTTCGAAATGCACTTCCGCCACGCGCATGTAATCGCGAGTGATGAAGCCATAGAGAATTTCGGCGAGAAACCGGCGCTCTTTTTTGCCGAGCCGCCCGGCAATGCCCATGTCCACGGCAACGATCATGCCCTTGGGATCGACGAAGAGATTGCCGGGGTGCATGTCGGCATGGAAGAAGCCGTCGCGCAGCGTATGGCGCAGGAAGGACTGGATCAGCGTATCGGCCAGCGCATTGAGATCGTGACCAGCAGCCTTCAGGCCCTCGACATCCGACATCTTGACGCCGTCGATCCATTCCATGGTGACGACATCGCGGCCCGTACGCTCCCAGTCCACCTCCGGCACGCGAAAGCCGGGATCATTTTGTGTGTTTTCCGCAAGTTCGGACAAAGCAGCCGCTTCCAGCCGCAAATCCATCTCGATCTTGGTCGTCTGTTCCAGCGCGCGGGTCACTTCCACAGGCCGCAGACGGCGGGCGGAACGGATGAAGCGCTGCTGAAGATCGGCAATCAGATACATCGCCTCCAGATCGTTCTGGAAGCGCCGGCGCACGCCGGGGCGAATGACCTTAACGGCTACCTTCTTCTGCCCCGAGGGGGTGCGCACGATGGCCGGATGCACCTGCGCAATGGAGGCGGCGGCAATCGGATCACGGAATTCGAGATAAAGGTCAGAAACGGGACGACCGAGTGACCCCTCGATATTCGCCTTTGCTGCAGCATTGGGGAAGAAGGCCATGCGGTCCTGCAGGCGCGAAAGGTCTTCGGCAAAATCCGCGCCCACCACATCCGGGCGGGTGGCCAGAAACTGGCCCATCTTCACATAGGAAGGGCCAAGCCGTTCCACGGCGGTTGCCAGCCGGTCACGACGGTCGGCATGTTTTGCCCGGTTGCGGGCAAAGGGCTTGAGCAGCGCTTTGGCAAATTTCGCCGTAGCCGGCAGTTCCTCGGATGGCAGAGCCAGCACCACGCCTTCGCGCACGAGAACCCAGCCGACCCTGGCGAGCCGGAAATATGCGCCAAGCGTACTCATGCAAATGCCTTCTTCCTGCTGCTGCAAGCCTTCATGTGGATCAAAGCTTCCAGCCGGAATGCAGCGCGGCGATGCCGCCGGTATAATTGGTATAGGTCACGCGCGAGAAACCGGCGGTGCGGATCATCGCTGCAAAGTCTTCCTGATTGGGGAATTTGCGGATCGATTCCACCAGATACTGATAGGGCTCGGCATCACCGGTAATCATCTTGCCGAATTGCGGAATGGCATTGAAGGACCAGGCATCATAGACCTTGTCGAGCAGCGGCATCTCCACTTCGGAAAATTCCAGTACCAGCAGACGCCCGCCGCGCTTCAGCACCCGATGCGCTTCTTTAAGCGCCACATCGATACGCGGCACGTTGCGAATGCCGAAGGCGACCGTATAGGCATCGAAACTATTGGCCTCGAAAGGCAGCTCCTCGGCATTGGCTTCCACGAAGGTCAGATTGTCGGAAAGCTTCTTCTTTGCCGCCCGCTCTTCGCCCACCGCCAGCATCGAGCCGTTGATGTCGAGAACGGTGGAATGGGCCAGACGATTGGAGGCTTCGATGATGCGGAATGCGATGTCGCCGGTGCCGCCAGCCACATCCAGCGTCTTGTAGGACGGGTCCTTGCGCGGGTTGAGCTCTGAGATCATGGCATCTTTCCACAAACGGTGCATGCCCGCAGACATGACATCATTCATGATGTCGTAGCGCTTGGCGACCTTGTGAAAGACCTCGTTGACCATGCCCTGCTTCTGGCCTTCGTCAACCTTGTGAAAGCCGTAAGAGGTTTCCATGCCGCCATCTGCGGTGGTGCGGGCTTCGGTCATCATCGGTCTCCATCTTTAATTGCGGTGCGGACCATAGCGGAAAGGCGATTGCGACGCTATCTGTTGCGACACAACATGCCTGCGACATGTATGCCCGCAGGCATGAGATCACAAGACCGTTGCGGTAAACATGTGGGATAAACTCCATGCCAGAATTGCCCGAAGTTGAAACCGTCCGACGCGGCCTTGCGCCGACCATGGAGGGTGCGCGCGTCGAGAAAGTCGTGCTTGCCCGGCCCGACCTGCGCTTTCCCTTTCCCGATGGGTTTTCGGCACTGGTGGAAGGCAAGCTCATCGTCTCTCTGGGACGTCGGGCCAAATATCTGCTGATCGAGCTGGAAGACGGGCTCACCATCATCGCGCATCTGGGCATGTCCGGCTCCTTCCGCATCGAGGAACAGTCAGGGCCGTCGGAAACGCCGGGCGAGTTTCATTATGCGCGCTCCAAGGATGGCAAGCATGACCATGTCATCTTCCATCTGCAAAAAGAGACGGGGGCGTCTGCGCAGGTCATCTATAATGACCCGCGCCGTTTCGGCTTCATGCATCTGGTGGAGCGCGCCCATATCGACCTCTACCCCGCCTTTGTCGATCTCGGCCCGGAGCCGACCGGCAATGCGCTGAGCGCCGATTATCTCGCAAGCCGCTTTTCAGGTAAAAGCCAGCCGCTGAAAAGCACGCTGCTGGACCAGAAGGTCATTGCCGGGCTTGGCAATATCTATGTCTGCGAGGCGATGTGGCGTGCGCATCTGTCTCCCTTAAGAGCGGCAGGGACGCTGGTGACGAAAACCGGAAAGCCCAAGGCGCAGCTGGTCGATCTGACCCAGAAAATCCGCGAGGTCATTGCCGATGCGATTGCGGCGGGTGGCTCGTCGCTGCGCGACCATATCCAGACCGACGGCACGCTAGGTTATTTCCAGCATTCCTTTTCGGTTTACGATCGCCAAGGTCATGCTTGCCCCACACCCGGTTGCGGAGGTACGGTCGAGCGGATCGTGCAGGCCGGACGCTCCACCTTCTATTGCGCCGCCTGCCAGAAGTAATGGGAGGGGACCACTTACATGGATTATGAAACGCTGATCGTTGAAAAGCGCGATGATGTCGGCGTCATCACGCTCAACCGACCGCAGGCTCTGAACGCGCTGAACTCGACCCTCTTGAAGGAACTGCGGCATATATTGACGTCGTTTTCGAGCGATGATTCCATCGGCGCCATTGTCATCACCGGTTCGCCCAAGGCCTTTGCCGCCGGTGCGGATATAAAGGAGATGCAGTCGCTGGATTTCGTCGATGCCTATCTCGGTGATTTCCTAGGCGGCTGGGACGATGTGGCGGCTGCCCGCAAGCCGGTCATCGCGGCGGTCTCCGGTTTCGCGCTGGGCGGCGGCTGTGAGCTTGCCATGATGTGCGATTTCATCATCGCATCCGAGAGTGCCAAATTCGGACAGCCGGAAATCACGCTCGGCGTCATTCCCGGCATGGGCGGGTCGCAGCGCCTGACGCGCGCTGTCGGCAAGGCCAAGGCCATGGACCTGGTGCTGACGGGCCGCAAGATGAATGCGGCTGAAGCGGAGCGGGCGGGGCTGGTGTCACGCATCGTGCCGCAGGAGCGGCTGATGGATGAAGCGGTGGAGGCAGCCAGCACCATCGCATCCCTGTCGCGTGCATCCGTGCTGATGGCCAAGGAAAGCGTCAATCGCTCCTTCGAGGTCTCGCTGAGCGAGGGCCTGCGCTTCGAGCGCCGCCTGTTCCAGTCGCTTTTTGCGACGGACGACCAGAAAGAAGGCATGGCGGCTTTCGTGGAGAAGAGAAAACCTGTATTCAAGAATCGCTAATGCAATCCTATGGCGGAATAGACACAAAACCTTCATGTGTTTTGGGTTCCAGCGACGCCAAGGATTCGGAATATCAGCGTTTTTGCTGAAAATGCGCGTTGACGGGCAGCAGCTTTAGGGTTATATGCCCGCCCACGGTTAGGAAAAGCCATCCGGCTTGTTCCAATTACTCCCGCACTCTTTGGAACGCGAGGTCTTTGACGGACCTGATCCTGTGGTTGCGGATTTTGGTTTGAATTCGAAGAGAGGCATACATGGCCAATACAACTTCGGCGAAAAAGGCGACTCGCAAGATCGCTCGCCGTACCGCAGTCAACAAGGCTCGCCGTTCGCGCGTTCGCGGTTTCATTCGCAAGGTCGAAGAGGCCATCGCATCGGGTGATCTGGCAGTCGCAACAGAAGCGCTCAAAGTAGCCCAGCCTGAGATCCAGCGCGCAGCTACCCGCGGCGTTCTGCACGGCAACACGGCGTCCCGCAAGGTGTCCCGTCTGGCCCAGCGCGTGAAGGCACTTTCCGCCTAATCCGGCTAATACAAATTTATTACAAAAAAGCCTGGCCGAAAGACCGGGCTTTTTCTGTTTCTAACGACTTGTTAACATTGTGCTGCATAGCATGACACTTCTGCGTCAGAGCGATGACGAAAAAAGATAATAAAAAACAATGACTTACAAAAGGTCTTTAAAATCCGACCGTCCTTCCCCTGCGGAAGGTTACCGAAGTATAGAGTCAAGAGAATTTTTATTTTTCCGCCAAATCGCGCTTTAAAAAAGCCACGAAATTGAATCTCATTGATTCATAAGAGATTCTCCAGACGGCCCTTCAATCGATGCAAAACGGCCTGTGTGAGTCAATGGCCGATCTTCCGTTTCGCAGAAAAATCGCCATTGATCTCCACCCCCGATCCTGCCTAAATGCATCTCGACAAGGGGCAAGGATTTCTATCCACAAGCTATCTCGATCCTTGAGTATCGAAGGTACATGCTTCTTGCGGACGAGTTCTGTTTGAGTTCGTTTTTTCAAGTATCGGGGCCGGTTTGGCCGCAATCCAGCAGGTTGCGGAAATGCGAAACCGTGCCTTGATCGGCATATGTTAAAGTTGTGTTGTGGGAGTAGTTGTTGAGTAATCGCAGGCCTCTCCATGATGTAGAGGGAAATGGGATAACCGGCTCGCGGTAATACAAATGGCTTGAGGACATGTCTTTCGAGGGGAGTGTCCGAGAGTAAGAATGAACGAGGGGTATCCCTGATGGACGTTGGTTCGTCAGGCTATGATTGGCAATTTGAAAGGCGGCAATATGCAATTGAATTTGGTGATGGGTGCGGTGGCAAACGGGGACCGCACACCAAAGGCATGTGATGCAGCTGGCACTGATGCGGCAGGGGACAAACAGGATATGAAGCATGACGCGCTGTTCGAGCGTTTTAGCGCGCGGCTGAAAGCACAGGTTGGACCCGAAGTTTACGCAAGCTGGTTCGCTCGGCTCAAACTTCATTCCGTTTCCAAAAGCGTTGTGCGCTTTACCGTTCCAACGACATTTCTGAAGTCCTGGATCAACAACCGTTACATCGACCTCATCACGACGCTCATTCAGAGCGAAGATGCTGACGTGTTGAAGGTGGAGATCCTGGTGCGTTCGGCCAGCCGCCCGGTACGTCCGGCCCCGGTTGAAGAACGCGCACAGCCTGTGGTCGACATGAGCGCGTCCGCACAGCGGGCAAAGCCGTTCATTCCGCCGCAGCCGACGTCAAGCGCGCAGCAGTCTCATACGGCTGCATCCGCGTCCACGACCCGTCACTCGGGTTCCGGCCCGCTGTTCGGCTCGCCGCTTGATACACGTTTCACCTTCGATACCTTTGTCGAAGGCGCGTCCAACCGCGTGGCCCTGGCAGCAGCCAAGACCATTGCCGAAGCCGGTGCCGGTGCCGTGCGTTTCAATCCTCTCTTCATCCATGCGGGTGTGGGCCTTGGAAAGACGCATCTTCTTCAGGCCATCGCCAATGCGGCCATCGACAGCCCGCGCAATCCGCGCGTGGTCTATCTGACAGCGGAATATTTCATGTGGCGTTTCGCAACCGCGATCCGTGACAATGATGCGCTGACGCTGAAGGACACGCTGCGAAATATCGACCTTCTGGTCATCGATGACATGCAGTTCCTGCAGGGCAAGATGATCCAGCACGAATTCTGCCATCTGCTCAACATGCTGCTCGACAGCGCCAAGCAGGTCGTGGTGGCCGCAGACCGCGCGCCATGGGAACTGGAATCGCTCGATCCCCGCGTGCGTTCGCGCCTTCAGGGTGGCATGGCCATTGAAATCGAAGGTCCGGACTATGAAATGCGCTATGAGATGCTGACCCAGCGCATCGCAACCGCCCGACAGGAAGATCCGAGCTTCGATATTCCCGAAGAAATCGTCTCCCACGTCGCCCGCAGCGTGACCGCCAGCGGTCGCGAACTGGAAGGCGCCTTCAACCAGCTGATCTTCCGCCGCTCCTTCGAGCCGAACCTTTCGGTCGAACGCGTGGACGAGCTTCTGGCCCATCTGGTCGGCACCGGTGAAGCCAAGCGTGTGCGCATCGAAGACATCCAGCGTATTGTCGCACGGCATTACAATGTCTCGCGACAGGAACTGGTCTCCAACCGCCGCACCCGCGTCATCGTCAAACCACGCCAAGTCGCCATGTATCTCGCCAAGATGCTGACCCCACGCTCCTTCCCCGAAATCGGTCGCCGCTTCGGCGGACGCGATCACACCACCGTTCTGCACGCGGTGCGCAAGATCGAAGAACTGATCGGCGGAGACAGCAAACTGGGCCACGAAGTGGAACTGCTGAAGCGGTTGATCAACGAAAACAATGCTTGAGACATCAAACGGTCAGGGAAACCTGACCGTTTTTGCTGCAAGATGAATCCGTAAGCCTGTTGGCTTGGTGCCAAGCTCTAATAGCCAGCTTCTTTCTGATGCCGGAAGGCAAGGATATAAACCGTGTTGCCTACCGGCTCATGCCGGTAAAGTGCCGCGTAACCGGAATCCCCAAAGGCGATAACCAATTCGCGCAATTCCGCGGCATCGGGAATGGGCGTCCCATATTGGGAGACGTCTCCGGTAGTACGAAGTGTTGTTGAATCGCTTTACCGGCACGCCGTGCGGCTTCTGGAGCTTTGGCGACGAGAAATTTTCGACACCGCTCCAAGCCGTGTGCTGCACCTTCGGTAATGATTACTCGTGGCAATCAGGCGCCGGCTTTTCATCATCCGTACCCCAGTTTTCCAGCCAGGTGCCGACTTCTTTTCCGGTCAGGTGGCGGCCCGTTTCCTGATAGCTTTCCCAAGAGGTTAGCGCCTCCTGCTTAAAGCTCTCTCTCGCCTCTTCCCGCTCGACATATTGTTGAATGGCTTCCAGCATGATCCAGTGCGATGACCGACGACGCTGGCTGGCCAGTTGCTGGACGCGCTCTTTCAGCGTGTTGTCCATCTTGAGAGAGGTAGCGATTGAGGCCTCACATCACGAGGTAATACCAAGTGATAATTTATCGCAGCAACATCGCCAAATCCACAGCGGAAAATTTACAAGCAATACCGCATGACGACATTGTCCTCACCATTGGCGGGGTCGCGGCCAATCGTTTGCCAGCCGAGTTTACGGTAGTAGGCTTCCTGATCAGGCGTGTAGAGATAGAGATCGGTGATTCCAATCTCTGCGGCGTGGGCGGTAATGGCGTTCATCATCAATGTGCCGATACCGCGACCACGTTGATCGGCTGCCACGATGACATCACCGATCCAAAATGTCTTGTCCGGGTGGTGTGGGAGTTCGTCTCGCGTAATGCTGACGCTTCCGGCGAATTTCGTACCGTCGAGTGCGATCAGTGCCAGCGGTGCCGCATGGATTTGCAACCGACCTTAGATAACAGTCTTAAGCGCTACAGGGTCGCTCCAATTTGAGAGCGAGCCCCATTCCGTATGCAACATTTCAACCAGCGGCGCCACATGATGCGAATGTTCGCTCAGCGGCACTATTCTGATTTGCTCCATATCTTCAACCCTGCTTCGATGACTGGATATCGGCGACGGCTTGTCTCAGCTTGGGCACCAGCGCCACGTAATCATCGCCGGATGATTTGGGGGCATCGGGCCACGAATAGCCCATGCAAGCGGGACGGTGGCGTTTGTCTGTCGGTTCGGAATCGTATCTGGGCATGATATGGGCGTGCAGGGCAGGCTCTGCATTTCCCCAGATCTCATAGTTTATCCGCGCACATCCGGTCACGTTCAGAAGCGCATCACCCACCACAGCCATATCGTTTAAAAATATGAGACGCTCTTGGGCATCAAGATGGTTGAGGCTTGGGACGACCGGGTCCGCAAGCAAAAGACAATAGCCCGGAAGGGGCTGCACGTCGCCAATGACGAGCCAACCTGAAGCCATCCGGGCAATGACGAAGGGGTTCGTGCCCGCCCGTGCCATCGCGACCCGTTCCTCAATCAGATTCATGGCTGCCTTTCTTCAAACACCGGATTTTTAATCGACGCATCATCAACACGCCAGATCAGCGACCACCGAGTCCAGTATCAACATGCCAGACGGCGTGCAGCGCAGGCGGGAGTTGCCGATGCGCTCTATGAAGCCGTGCTGCAACAGGAACTCTTCCTTGTCGGGGTCGAGGTCGCGGCCCGAGAGGTCGCTCCAGCGGGCGAGATCGACGCCTTCGCGCAGGCGCAGGCCCATCAGCAGCAGTTCGTCGGACTGTTCTTCGACGCCCAGCATTTCCTGATCCAGAATGCCATGGCCTTCGCGTTCGACGGCTTCCAGCCATGTTTCCGGGTGGCGTTCGGTGGCGGTTGCGAGTTTTGCGCCGCCTTTGGTCAGGCGTCCATGCGCGCCGGGGCCGATGCCTGCATAGTCGCCGTAGCGCCAATAGGTGAGGTTATGGCGGCTCTCAGCACCCGGTATGGCGTGGTTGGACACTTCGTAAGCGGGCATGCCGTGACGGGCGGTAATCTCCTGCGTTGCCTCATAGAGCAGCGCGGATTGATCGCCATCGGGCACGATCAGCTTGCCTGCCTTGTGCAGACCGTAAAAGGCGGTGCCTTCCTCGATGGTCAGCTGGTAGAGCGACAGGTGATCGACCGCATAGGAAATGGCTTCGGCAAGCTCTTTTTCCCATTCCTCGACCGTCTGGTTCGGGCGGGCATAGATGAGGTCGAAGGACATGCGCGGGAAGATTTCGCGGGCGAGCCGGATGGCTTTCAGCGCATCGGCCACATCATGCAGGCGGCCCAGAAATTTCAGGTCGCGGTCGTTCAGCGCCTGCACGCCCATCGACACGCGGTTGACGCCGGCGGCGCGGTAGCCGCGAAAACGTTCCGCTTCCACGCTGGACGGGTTGGCTTCCATGGTGATTTCGATGCCGTCAGGCACATGCCAGAAACGGGCGATGCCATCCAGAATGGCGCCCACGGTCTGCGGGTCCATCAACGATGGCGTGCCGCCGCCCATGAAAATGCTGGTCACGACCTTTGCGCCGCTTAAGCTTCGCATCGTGTCCATTTCCTTGAGGAAGGCGGCAACGAAACGGTCCTGATCCACCGGCTTGTGGCGGACGTGGCTGTTGAAATCGCAATAGGGACATTTGGCCGCGCAGAAGGGCCAATGCACATAGATGCCGAAACCGGGCTCACCGGTATCGGGTGCAATCGTCGTATTGGGGGCAGGGGAGAACCTGCTCCCAAGATCGGTCATCATGCGTTGAGACAGGTTTCGACGAATTTTTTAAAGGCACGGGCGCGGTGGGAGAGGGCCTGCGGATCGCCGGGCTTCCAGCCGTGCTTTTCCTCGGCGCTCATTTCACCGAAGGTGGTTTCATAGCCTTCGGGCTGGAAAATCGGATCATAGCCGAAGCCGCTTGCACCACGCGGTGGCCATGCGACCGTGCCTTCGATTTCGCCGCGGAAAAATTCTGTATGACCATCGGGCCAAGCGAGGCACAGCACGCTGACGAAGCGGGCGGTACGGGCCGAAGGATCGGTCGGGCCGCGCTCCTGCAAAGCGTCTTCTACCTTCTGCATCGCCATGGCAAAATCGCGCGTGCCATCCGCTGTCTCGGCCCAATTGGCCGTGTAAACGCCCGGATTGCCATCCAGTGCGTCGATCACCAAGCCACTATCGTCGGACAATGCGGGCAGGCCGGAGGCTTGCGCCGAGGCAAGCGCCTTGATCGCCGCATTTTCCTCAAAGGTCGTGCCGGTCTCATCGGGTTCTGCAAAATTCAGCTCCGCAGCCGACTTGGCGGAAAAGCCGAAGGGGCCGATCAGGTCGGCGATTTCGGCGATCTTGCCCTTGTTATGGCTGGCAACGACGATGGTGCGTGTATCGAGTTTGCGCATGGTCTTCCGCTCCGGATCAGGCAATCGCCTGCTTTTGCAGCTCAACGAGTTCCGCACAGCCGGTCTTGGCAAGGCCGAGCAGCGTCAGGAATTCCTCTTCCGAGAACGGTGCGCCTTCGGCTGTGCCCTGAATTTCGACAATGCCACCGGAGCCGGTAATGACGAAATTGGCGTCGGTTTCAGCCGAGGAATCTTCGAGGTAATCGAGATCGATCACTGGCTGGCTGGCGAAGATACCGCAAGAGATGGCGGCGATATGGTCTTTCAGAACCTTCTCGACTTTGATCATGTTGCGGCTTTCCATCCACTTCAGGCAATCGTGAAGGGCAATCCATGCGCCGGTGATGGAGGCCGTGCGGGTGCCGCCATCGGCCTGAATGACATCGCAGTCGATACTTATCTGGCGCTCGCCCAGCGCCTGAAGATCGACCACGGCGCGCAGCGAGCGGCCAATGAGACGCTGGATTTCCTGCGTTCTGCCGCCCTGCTTGCCGGACGCGGCTTCGCGGCGCATGCGCTCATGGGTGGAGCGGGGCAGCATGCCATATTCGGCAGTGACCCAGCCCTTGCCGCTGTTGCGCAGCCATGGTGGCGTCTTTTCTTCAAGGCTGGCGGTGACGAGAACATGCGTATCGCCAAATTTGACCAGACAGGAACCTTCGGCGTGCTTGGAGAAATTGCGCTCGAAAGAAACTTTGCGCATCTGATCGGTTTTTCTGCCTGAAGGCCGCATATGGTTCGTCTCCGTTTTGATCTCCGCCTTCTAAGGCCGCGACACCGGTTTTGCAAAGGAAAAGCGGGCTGGGGTTTACCCTGCGCGGAATTTCCGTTTTCACTTAACGACGCGAGAGACTATATTCGCTTTGTTACTGACATTATGAAGAGCGAGCGAAATGGGCCTTTCTCCTCCAATCGGAAAAGAACCGGGTGCGTTGCTGGATGATCGCTCGCGCGAAATCTTCCGCCGCATC
This sequence comes from Hyphomicrobiales bacterium, assembly GCA_900473205.1. Classification (GTDB taxonomy): domain Bacteria; phylum Pseudomonadota; class Alphaproteobacteria; order Rhizobiales; family Rhizobiaceae; genus Agrobacterium. The sequence goes on along the minus strand of UCLB01000011.1, from coordinate 42,878 downwards.
GTCGAAGGCTATCTGGAAAATGGTGAGCCGCTGGGCTCGCGCAACCTGTCTCGCCTCTTGCCCATGTCACTCTCCCCCGCCTCCGTGCGCAATGTGATGAGCGATCTGGAAGAGCTTGGCCTTATCTATTCGCCGCATATCAGCGCCGGTCGTCTGCCCACCCAGACCGGATTGCGCTTTTTCGTGGATGCTTTCATGCAGGTGGGCGATCTGCCTGCCGAACAGCGCGCCAGCATCGACCGGCAGATCGGCCCCGTTTCGGGTCGTGAGCAGCCGATTGAGGGTCTGCTGACCGAAGCCAGCCGCATGCTGTCAGGCATGTCGCGCGGCGCGGGTCTGGTGCTGACGACCAAGAGCGACGCGGTGCTGAAGCATGTGGAGTTCATTCGTCTCGAGCCGACCAAGGGGCTTGCCATTCTGGTGGGGGACAACAATCAGGTCGAAAACCGCATCATCGATCTGCCCGCCGGTATCACCTCCTCGCAGCTGACGGAGGCCGCAAACTTTATCAACGCGCATCTGTCAGGCCAGACGCTTCCCGAATTGCGCACGCAACTCCTGCAGCAGAAATCCGAGCTTCAGACGGCGCTCAGCACGCTGGCGCAGGATCTGGTGACGCGCGGACTGGCGGTGTGGTCTGGCGACAATGAAGAGGGCAAGCTCGGACGGCTGATCGTGCGTGGGCGCTCCAACCTGCTGGAAGGGCTGGCGGGGGAAGAGGACATCGACCGCGTGCGGTTGCTGTTTGACGATCTGGAGCGCAAGGACAATCTGATCGAGGTTCTCAATCTGGCCGAGACCGGCTCCGGCGTCAGAATTTTCATCGGATCGGAAAACAAATTGTTTTCGCTGTCCGGCTCATCGCTCATCGTTGCACCCTACAGGGACGATGAGAACCGCGTGGTGGGCGCCGTGGGCGTGATTGGCCCGACGCGGCTCAATTACTCGCGCATCGTGCCCATGGTCGATTATACCGCCCAGATCATGGCGCGGCTTTCCAGCCAAAGACGCTGATATCGAAAAGACATCATTGAATCCTAGATGGTTTCACTGGCAAGCCTTGATTTTTGCTTGGCAAAGCTCGATATCGGGCGCAACCCATAACACTAAGCCATTACACATGTGAAGCTGGAGAACGTCATGACCGATGACACAAATAAAGCCGGACCTGACGCAGACGTCGTAGACGAGGCTAACGAAGCGGCAACGGCGGAGAACGCTGTGCCCGAGCAGGCAGAGCCCGATCCGATTGATGTGCTGAAGGCCGAAAATGCCGATCTGCGCGACAAATTCCTGCGCCTTGCCGCCGAAATGGACAATCTGCGTCGCCGCACCGAGCGTGAAGTAAAGGATGCCAAGGCCTATTCCGTTGCTGGTTTCGCCCGCGACATGCTGGCCGTATCCGACAATCTTCGCCGCGCTCTCGAAGCCATTCCCGAGGAACTGAAGACCAATGCCGAAGCGGGCATTACCGGCCTGATCGAAGGCGTCGACATGACCGAGCGCGCCATGCTGTCTGCGCTGGAACGTCACGGCGTGCGCAAGATGGATGCGGAAGGCCAGAAATTCGACCCGAATTTCCATCAGGCTATGTTCGAAATCCCCAACACGGCGGTTCCGAACAACACGGTCGTTCAGGTGGTACAGGCTGGCTTCACCATCGGTGAGCGCGTTCTGCGCCCGGCCATGGTCGGCGTTGCCAAGGGCGGCCCAAAGGGCGAAGTGCCTGTTACGGCAGAGCCGGGCACCAGCGGCGTTAATGAGAAAGACGCTTAACTCGCCAGTTTCTCCCTCATTCCTGTGCCTGTCACAGGAATCCAGTCAGCCCAAGTCTTTGGGCTGAATAGAGTCTTTCCGACGCGCAGACGCGCGTCGACTGGATTCCTGTCACAAGGACAGGAATGAGGGGCGGAATTCGGCGTCGCTGCCATCACCGCCCAAACCGCCCATCCAGCCAGTCAAACGCATAGTCCTGCTGATCCGCTTCGAACACATGGCCGCCGGGCCAGATTTTGCTTTCGAACCGATCCGCCGCATTCCACGCATCCCAGACGTCTCTCATCTTCCCAAAGGCTTCCGTCACGGACACAGGCGGGAAAAGCGTGTCCTTCTCACCCGCAAAAATCAGCATCGGGTTGGGTGCCGCAAGGCTGGCGACATCGGGGTAGTCCATATGCTGCATCAGGCCGGGATGCGTCATGTGCCAGGCGGAGCCGCCACGCAGCTGGTTGTTGCCGGGTACCATCAGGCCCTTAGCGGTTCCCATCCAGTTGACCGCGACCGTGGCTGTGATGTCGTCGCTGAGGGCTGCCGCCTGCCACGCACGGAATGCGCCCATGGAAAAGCCGATGGCCGCAATACGCCCCTTGTCCACCTCTGGAAGGCTTTTGAGAAATGCCGCAGCGCGAACGTCTTCCAGCGCCATGGAGCCTGCGAGCGAGCTTCCCAGATTGGCGAAATTGGCGGCAAGCGCCTGCTGGGCCTCATAAGTCAGCGGGCCGCGATCTGCCCAACCCAGAGCGTCTGTGGCCAAGACGACATAGCCGCGACGCGCAAGCTCATCACCGGGGAAACGGCCCGAGAAGAACTTTTGGCCCCACCCTTGAGAAGAGACCAGCCTGGCCTCGTCACCCCATGTCTCGATCAGCTTTTCCTTGCCGATATCGAATGTCGATCCATGGTCGTGGTAGAAAACCGCTGCCGGAAAAGGGCCGTTGCCCTTGGGCACCAGAAGCAAAGCGAGAACGCGACTGTCCTGCGTCAGATTGAACGCGACCTTGCGCGCGACGTAGGAACCGCGATCGATCTCATCGACAAGCTGGGGTGAAAAGTCGGTACGATCAGGGGTCTGAAGCGTTAGTTCCCAGAGCTTTGCACGGGCCGTCAATTTCCAGCCGGAAAGGTCGGTGACCTGCTGCGAACAGCTCAACGGAAAGGTCAGGCGCTGTTTCAATGCCTCGGCAAAGGCTGGCAGAGTGTCTGTGGTGACGCCGTGGGCCTGGTAATCCATCATCGGCGCTGATGTCGTATCATCCCCGCAGGTTGCCATGATTTTACGAGACTCCATGATGCTCCCCCATCGCCAGATTTCGATTTCTGGCGGCGGTGGAGATTAACGCATTGAGCTTGAATGCAAAACCGCTCAGGCGGCGGTTGCCTGTTCCTGATTGAGGAAGGTGTAGATGGCCGTATCGGATTCGGTGGCGCGCAGTTTTGCCACCAGTTCGGCATCGCGCAGCACGCGGGCAATGCGCGACAAAGCCTTCAGGTGATCGGCGCCAGCGCCTTCGGGCGCCAGAAGAAGGAAGACCAGATCGACCGGCTGGTCGTCCAGCGCTTCGAAATCGACCGGATTTTCAAGGCGCGCAAAAACGCCGACGATCTTGTCGATGCTGGCCAGTTTTCCGTGTGGAATGGCGATGCCATGACCGACGCCGGTCGAGCCGAGCCGCTCGCGCTGCAAGATGACGTCGAATACTTCCCGTTCCGGCACTCCGGTAATCTTGGAGGCTTTTGCCGCCAGTTCCTGGAGGAGCTGCTTTTTGGAATTGACCTTGAGGGCGGGAATAATCGCATCTTGTTGCAGCAAATCTGCCAACGCCATTCTCTTTATCCTTCATGCCATCGAGACAAACCGGAAGTGCAACGCAGGACGCTGCACTTCCGGTGTCTTGTCAGACTATTCAGTTCTTTATCGTCGCCGCGTCAATCCAACCGATGTTTCCATCGTTGCGGCGGTAAACGATATTCAGTTCCTTACCCGGGCTGCGAAACAGCAGGACCGGCTCGTCTGTCATGTCCAGCGCCATGACCGCGCTTGCTACCGTCATCGTCTTTACCTGCTTGGAGGTCTCAGCGACGATGGTCGGTGCGAAATCTTCAGGCAGTTCGTCGTCTTCATCAGGCATGGCATCCATGACCGTATAGGGAAACTCTTCCAGAATGCCGTTTGCCGAAGAACCGTTGTGGTGATCCTTCAATTTTCTCTTGTATCTGCGGAGCCGCTTTTCGATACGCGCAGCGGCGGCATCGAAGCTCGCTTGCGGATCGTTCGCCTGTCCGGCCGCATGCAGGACAATCCCGGTATCGAGATGAATCTTGCAATCCGCGTCGAAACGCGCACCGGACTTCTCCACAGTTACTTGACCAGAATACCCCCCATCAAAGTATTTGGTAATCGCCAGGCTAATGTTGTCCTCGATCCTCTGACGGAACGATTCGCCGATATCCATATGTTTACCAGATACACGCACACTCATGGAATTTTTCCTTTTTCAGTGATTTGCGTGTAACAGCTTACGTCAAGCGACGCCCTCATCCAAGCGTTTCGAGTCCGTTTCGGTCTCATTCCGACTTGGCGCCCAGGCGCCTTCTACAATTTACCGTTGATCTGGCCCCTGCCTTCTGTGCGGCGAGCTTCTAGCCTTGGTGGCAGTAAGAGTCAATTAAGATTATTAACGATTTGAAATATATGAAGATTTCGTTACGCCGTCGCCACTTTTGCCATGGCTTTTTTCTCCCGTCGCCGCTGCACGGAGGAGGGGATATTCATGGCTTCACGATATTTTGCGACGGTTCGTCGCGCCAACTCGACGCCATTTTTTTTCAGAATATCAACGATATCATCATCTGAGAGAACGGCTTCAGGCGCTTCCTGGGCAATCATGATCTTGATGCGGTGGCGCACGGCCTCCGCCGAATGGCTGTCACCACCTTCGACGGCGCCGATGGAGACGCTGAAGAAATATTTCAGTTCGAAAAGGCCGCGCGGTGTGAGCATGTATTTGCGCGATGTGACACGGCTCACCGTCGATTCATGCATCTTGATGGCGTCTGCTACCTGTCGCAGATTGAGCGGGCGCAGGTGGTCGACACCATGCAGCAGAAAGGCGTCCTGCTGGCGCACGATTTCGCTGGCAACCTTCATGATGGTCTTGGCGCGCTGGTCCAGACTGCGGGTCAGCCAGCTGGCCGTCTGCATACATTCGGAGATGAATTCGCCGTCTTCGCCTTCGCGGGTCTTGAGCTTGGAGACCTGTGCAAAATAGGTCTGGTTGACGAGAACGCGCGGCAGGGTTTCCGGATTGAGTTCGATCAGCCAGCCGCCATCACTCGATGGACGAACGATAATGTCTGGCACAATCGTCTCAGAAACACCGGTTTCGAACCCGGCACCGGGGCGTGGATTGAGGCAGCGGATTTCTGCGAGCATGTCGAGAAGGTCTTCCTCGCCGACACCGCAAAGCCGCTTGAGCGAGGCGAAATCGCGCTTGGCCAGCAGTTCGAGATTGCCGACGAACGCCTTCATGGCAGGGTCGAGGCGATCCTTCTGGGCGAGCTGAATGGAGAGGCATTCGCTGAGCGAGCGTGCAAACACACCCGGCGGATCAAGCGTCTGCAAGGCGGACAGAATGGCCTCGACGTCTTTTCTGGATTTGCCCAGCCGCTCCGATACATCGTCAACGGCCTCTGCGGCAAGATACCCGGTCTCATCCAGATGATCGAGCAGCACATCCGCGATCATGCGGTCCTGGGCTGAGGAAACGGTGAAGGGCAGTTGCTGGCCGATGTGTTCGCGAAGGCTCGGCTTTCCGGCAACGAAATCATCGAGATCATAGGCCTCCGATCCCTCCGCGCCCGGCATCGATTTCCATTGGCCGACCAGCTCCGGCGCGTCCGCCTTTTGCTGCGGACCATCATCGGGAAAGACGTTTTCGAAGCTCGTATCCAGCTGTTCGTTAAGGCTGCTGGCGCGATCGCCATACCATTCGTCAGGATCGGCGCTGTTTTCGGAAAACGTGTCCGGCGCAAGGGGCGCATCATCGAAACCGTCATCGGCTGAGGCAGAAGCGCTGCCCAAATCACTGTCGTTTGCCACTATTTCAAGCAGTGGGTTCTTTTCGACTTCCTGGGCGATGAATTGCGTCAGCTCAATATGCGTCATCTGAAGCAGCTGGATGGACTGCATCAGTTGTGGGGTCATGACCAGAGACTGGCTTTGACGCAACAAAAGACTGGCGGACAAGGCCATGGCGGACGCTAAACTCCCATAAACCCCTTCATCGCTCGTATTTCTAAAATAATTGAGCGGTAAAGTCTGAACTGGCCCAAAAATTGCTTTTTATTCTTGTTTGGTCAAGCTCAACTATGGGGCTGGGCGGAAGAATCTTTGCCGGGACTGCAAGGCGTCAGTCGATTTTTTCAGCTTTGATGTCAGAGGCTGAAATTATTACCCAGATACAGTCTGCGGACGTCGGCATTGTTGACGATCTCAGACGCGCGGCCATGGGTCAGCACTTCACCGGCATGGATGATATAGGCACGGTCGATCAGGCCCAATGTTTCGCGAACATTGTGGTCGGTAATCAAAACGCCGATGCCGCGAGCGGTAAGGTGGCGGACAAGGTTCTGGATATCGCCAACGGAAATGGGATCGACGCCCGCAAAGGGCTCGTCCAGCAGCATGAAGGTCGGGTCTGTCGCCAGCGCGCGGGCGATTTCCAGACGGCGACGTTCACCACCGGACAGGGCGACCGCTGGCGACTTGCGCAGCTGTGAAATGTGGAATTCTTCCAGCAGTTCATCGAGCTTGCGCTTGCGCTTCTTGTCGTCGCGCTCATGCACTTCGAGAACAGCAAGAATGTTCTCCTCGACCGTCAGGCCGCGAAAGATCGACGCTTCCTGCGGAAGGTATCCGACACCCAGACGTGAACGGCGATACATCGGCATGCCGGTGACGTCATTGCCGTTGATGGCGATCTTGCCGCTATCGACGGGAACGAGGCCGGTGATCATGTAGAAACAGGTCGTCTTGCCAGCACCGTTTGGTCCCAGCAGGCCAACGGCCTCGCCACGGCGAACGACGAGCGAGACGCCATTGACGACGCGGCGGGTGTTGTAGGTCTTGGTCAGGCCATGGGCGATCAGCGTGCCTTCATAGCGCGCCTTGTCGCCGGAGGCGATATCCGCTTCCGGAGCGCGCGCGGAACCGGCGCCGAACAGCTTTGGAATTGAGAGCATCTTCACGGGGTGCGGACTACTGCTTTTTCTGCGTTTTGGGATCGAGCATGATGCGAACAGGTCCGCCACAGCTTTCCAGCTTCGCTTCGCCCGTCGTCATGAAGACGGTGAGCTTGCAACCGGTGAAGACGTTGGTTTCCTGCGACAGCACGACCTGCTTGCCGGACAGAATGAAGGTCTGCGCCGCCATGTCGAATTCACCCTTGTCGGCCGTTGCCTTCTGGGTGCCTGACGTAAGGTATACGGAGTTATCGACGAAAATCTTGTCGATATCGGCACCACCACTGGTGATAGAGGAATTGGCGGCAGCGCCGTCACCCTTGCTCTTGTAAAGCACGGTCATCTTGCCTGCCTGCAACGTCGTCGTGCCCTGCACAACCTTCACGTTACCGGTGAAATAGGCCTTGTGTTCCTGATCGCGCACTTCCAGCTGGTCGCTTTCGATGGCAATCGGCTGATCGTTGGAAAGCTTCAGGCCTTCCATGCTGCTTGTCGCGTTCTGCGCGGCAACGGGGCCGGCGAGACAGGCGAGCGCAATGGCCGCAGCATAGGTGGCGGCGTTGGTGCATCGGGCGGGGCGCGAAATCTGCATCATCTGGGTCGGGCTCTCACTTGCCTGCGTTCTGAATGGTGGATGCAGCTATACGAGCTCGTACCTGCCCCGAGAATGTAATCGTCTTGCCATTATCTGCTATATGCATGCTTTCTGCAACAATCGAACCATCCTTGGTGGTGATGGAGACAGGCGTCGTGCTGTCCATCGTTCCGGCTTTCAGGTCGACATTTGCAGACTGGAACCTAGCTTGTATGCCATTGCTGAGATTGATGTCAAAGGGTGCCGTCATTTGCAACCGGTTTGTGGCGCGGTCAAACAGGCCTTCCTGCGCCACCACCTGTGCGACGATGTCGTTCATGGGCACGGCGGCCAGCACTTTTTCCAGCGTCATCAGGTTGGGGCTGGCAATATCCTGCAAGGCCCGTTCGGCATTCATGGAGTAATCGAAACCCTTGTTGTTGCGCCCGGCAAGGGCCGGTTTTTCCATGACGATCTTGCCGTTTTCAACCGTTGCGCTTTGCAGCGAAACCTCGTCCGGCAGCCAGGTGCGGGCCAGAGATACGGCAATGAAGGCAAGCGATATGATGGCCGCGCCGAGCGGAAGAACGATCTTCAGTTTCTTCACACGTGCGGAATGGCGGAGCGCCATATCATAGGCACCCGAATGTCCACCGGACATCGGGAAACCGGGCGCTGGCTGGCTTAGTCGTTCAAGCATCTCATAGGTCCGGGGCAATATCGTCGCAATCAAAAGGCTCGGGCCGCGACGTTATCCATGGTTGCAGTTGTCTTTCGCACGAGGGCCTTGCCCTGCCAATATGGTTTTTCTCTGAAATAGCACAAGGGGAACGATATTTTTATCAAATCGATGCTTTCCCGTTTGTTTCCTTGCAAGAGGTGGTTACAAGGCTCCATATGGCGGGCTTGAAAACGCTGTTACGGGCTTAATCGAAGGTGAGTCAATGGATCAGATGGCAATCGCAGATCGCAGACAGTTGCGGCGCAAGCTGACATTCTGGCGCATCGCAGCCGTTCTTCTTCTGGTGGCGGGATGTTTTGCGATCTACCGCTTCGCCTTTGCCGAACCGACGAAGAGCGTACGCCCGCATATTGCCCGCGTTGAAATCAGCGGCCTCATTCAGGATGACACCGAACTTCTGGAGCGCCTGCAAAAGATTGCCGACAGCGACAGCGCCAAGGGCCTGATCGTTTCCATCTCTTCGCCCGGCGGAACCACCTATGGCGGCGAGCGCATTTTCAAGGCGATCCGTGCAGTGGCCGAAAAGAAGCCGGTCGTGTCCGATGTGCGCACCTTGGCAGCTTCTGCCGGTTACATGATTGCCACGGCTGGTGATACGATCATCGCTGGCGACACCTCGATCACCGGTTCCATCGGCGTCATCTTCCAGTATCCGCAGGTCAAGCCTCTGCTGGACAAGCTCGGTGTTTCCTTGCAGGAGATCAAGTCGTCGCCGATGAAGGCTGAGCCATCGCCCTTCCATGAGCCGCCCGAGGAATCCAAGACCATGATCCGCAACATGGTCATGGACAGCTACAGCTGGTTCGTTGACCTCGTGGCAGATCGCCGCAAGCTGCCGCGTGAAGACGTGCTGAAGCTTGCCGATGGCTCGATTTTCACCGGTCGTCAGGCCGTTGCCGTGAAGCTCATCGACACGCTGGGCGGCGAAAAAGAAATTCGCAGCTATTTCGAAAGCCGCAACGTTGCCAAGGATCTGCCCATCGTCGAATGGACGGCTCCTCCCAAACGCTCGCCATTTTCACTCTTCAGTCTTGCGGGCATTGCTCAAATGCTCGGATATGACGAATTTCTGCCATTCAACGTGCCTCGCCAGCTGGGTGCCGACAAGTTGTTTCTTGACGGTCTGGTTTCGGTTTGGCAGGTTGGTGACCATTAAAAATCCAATTCTTTCAGGGGGCAACCGTGATTAAGTCTGAACTGGTGCAGATTGTCGCTGCGCATAACCCGCATCTTTACCACCGTGACGTGGAAAATATCGTCAACGCCGTGCTCGATGAGATCACGGATGCGTTGGCAGCGGGTAACCGTGTGGAGCTGCGCGGCTTCGGTGCCTTTTCAGTCAAGAATCGCCCCTCGCGTTCCGGACGGAACCCACGCACGGGTGAGTCCGTTTTTGTCGAAGAAAAATGGGTACCCTTCTTCAAGACCGGCAAGGAGCTGCGCGAGCGTCTCAACCCGGGCATGAGCGACGTAGAAGACGAAGACTAAGTCCGGGCGCAATCGTTTTACTGATTTTGCGCTTTGGAGAACGGTTGAGACCGAGCAGTCGGGCTCCTATCTGACGTCCATGCAGGTTTGTCTGAAGGCCCCTGCAGCATCGGCCCGAAAATCCGGTACGATTTTCGGAAAGCACGATGCTTAGATTTAAAGAGTTAGAGCGTCCTTTGTTCGTCCTGAAGGACGCACGGCGCTCTAAAGACGGAGTATCGTTGGATGTCTAAAAAGATCGTCAATCTCGTGGTTCTGGTGCCGCTCGCCATCATTCTGGTGGTATTGTGCGTGGCCAACCGGCAGGCCGTGACGCTGGCGCTTAATCCGTTCCGGCCCGATGACAGCGTTCTGTCCTTCTCCGCACCGTTCTTCGTCTTCATCTTCCTCGCCGTCATTTTCGGCGTGTTTCTCGGTTCTCTGGTCACATGGTTCTCGCAGGGCAAATACCGCAAGCGCGCCCGCACCGAAGCCAAAGAAGCCGTTCGCTGGCATGACGAAGCCAACCGGCAGAAGGCAGCAGCCAATGCGGTGGTCATCGCCCCGTCCACGGATGCGCGCATCGCCGCCAAGTGAGTTCTCCACGACGTGATGGGTGTTGAAACCGCAGCCCTTTGATAATATTGCGCTGTGATGCTATTCGCTGTCGCATGAGAGTCTGTTTGGAAACTCGGCGCTGGGTCGGCCCGTCCGATGTTTTCAAACAGACTCTAGAATGCGGTCAGACTTGGAAAGAACCCCGTTGAAGAAAAAAGACAACCGCCCGGGCGCCAAGTCGCGCGCGGGGCAGGAACCCCGGCAGCGCAATGCCGGTAAACCGGCAAGACAAAAAGACACCGCTCCCCGCAGCCGCGCGCCGGACCATGTCCGCGCTGCCGCCAGCGCGCCATCCAAACCCGGTAAACCCGCTGCGAAAGCGGGCGCTCAGGACAGTGTGAAGGTCAAGATTGCCCCGCAAGAGACGGAGCAGGTTTCGCCACGCCCTCTTAAACAGCGAACCGGCGATTTGCCGGGCGAACAGGTTCCGGTTATCTTGGAATCGCTGGGCGCAGGCGATTTTCACCTGATCGACACCGGCAACGGGCTGAAGCTGGAGCAATATGGCAATTACCGCATCGTGCGGCCCGAGGCGCAGGCGCTGTGGCGTCCGAGCCTGCCCGAGCGTGTCTGGGAAAACGCCGATTCCATTTTTACCGGCGATACGGATGAAGACGGCATGGGCCGCTGGCGCTTTCCCAAGGAGCCGCTGGGCGAAACATGGCCGCTCTCTCTTCTCGGCGTCAATTTCCTCGGTCGTTTCACCGCCTTTCGCCATGTCGGCGTGTTCCCGGAACAGATCGTTCATTGGGAATGGCTGAAACATACGATCGAGACGGCGGATCGCCCGCTCAAGGTTCTCAATCTCTTCGGTTATACCGGCGTCGCCTCGCTGGTGGCGGCGGCTGCGGGTGCGGAAGTGACCCATGTGGATGCTTCCAAGAAGGCAATCGGCTGGGCGCGGGAAAATCAGGCGCTGGCAGGGCTGGATAATGCCCCGATCCGCTGGATTTGCGAAGATGCGATGAAGTTCATCCAGCGCGAAGAGCGCCGGGGCAATACCTACGACATTATTCTCACTGATCCGCCGCATTTTGGCCGTGGCACCCATGGCGAGATCTGGCAGCTGTTCGACCATCTGCCGCTGATGCTGGATGTCTGCCGCGATATCCTGTCGCCCAAGGCGCTGGGTCTGGTGCTGACCGCCTATTCCATCCGCGCCAGTTTCTATTCCATGCATGAGCTGATGCGCGAAACCATGCGCGGCGTAGGCGGCGAGGTTGCGTCGGGCGAACTCGTTATCCGCGAGGCCGGTCTCGACGGCAAGACGCGAGGCCGTGCGCTTTCCACCTCACTCTTCAGCCGCTGGGTGCCGAAATGATCGATGACCGCCGTGAAAACCGACCGGGCCGGGTAGGGCAGGTCAAAGAGGTCACCAGCCTTGCCAACCCCATCATCAAGGACATCAAGAACCTGACCCAGAAGAAGGGCCGGGAAGAAACCGGCACCTTCATGGCCGAAGGGCTGAAGCTGGTCATCGATGCGCTGGAACTGGGCTGGACGATCCGCACTTTGGTTTACGCAAAAAATGCCAAGGGCAAGCCGCTGGTCGAGCAGGTGGCGACCAAGACCGTCGCCTCCGGCGGGCTGGTTCTGGAAGTCACCGAAAAAATCCTCTCCTCCATCACCCGTCGCGACAATCCGCAGATGGTGGTGGGTATTTTCGATCAGAAATGGACGCCGCTGAAAGACATCCAGCCGCAGGAAGGCCAGACCTTCATTGCGCTCGACCGCGTGCGCGACCCCGGCAATCTCGGCACCATCATTCGCACCGCCGATGCGGCGGGTGCATCCGGCGTCATCCTCGTTGGGGATTGCACCGACCCGTTTTCGCTGGAAACAGTGCGCGCCACCATGGGTTCGGTTTTTGCCACGCCGGTTGCGCATGCGACGGTGGAGGAATTTCTGGCCTGGAAAAAATCAGCTGGTGTCAGCGTGGTCGCCACCCATCTTGCCGGGTCTGTCGATTACCGGACCATCGATTACAAGCGCAAGCCGACCGTGATCCTGATGGGCAACGAACAGTCCGGCCTGCCGCCGGAACTGGCTGCGAAGGCAGACCAGCTGGCGCGCATTCCCCAGCAGGGGCGTGCCGATTCTCTTAATCTGGCGATTGCAACGGCCGTCATGCTGTTTGAAGCCCGCCGTCATCTTCTCGAACTCGCACCGGTAAAATGATGGCAAAGCCCGCTCTGTTCTCCAAGCCCATTCCGGCCATCGCCCTGATCGTCTTTGCGCTGATCGCAGACCAGATTATCAAGCTTCTGGTGGAGGCTTATCTACCCTTGCAGCAGATGGTGCCGGTCATGCCCTTCTGGGCGCTCTACCGAACCTATAATCTCGGCGTGGCGTTCTCTATGCTGGCGGATATGGAAGGCTGGTTCATCGTGACCATGCGCCTGGCCATCGTCGGTTTCGTCATCTGGCTGTGGCGCAAGACGGACAAGGACCGCACCTTTGCGCATCTGGGCTTTGCGCTCATCATTGCCGGTGCCGCAGGCAATATCTTCGACCGGTTTTTATACGGCCATGTGATCGATTATATTCTTTTCCACACCGATACATGGTCCTTTGCGGTGTTCAATCTGGCCGATAGCTTCATCACCATCGGTGCCGGTTGCGTTATTCTGGACGAGATCTTGCATGCCAGAGCAACCCAGCGCGCTAAAAACGAGGAACGCTAAAAATTTAGCGTTCTAGCCAAGCCAATCCAAACGGCTGGCGTGTTAGCTCTTGCTCCATGAGCGAACTGGCGAAACTGAAAGAGCAGCTTTCCGAAGCCTTCGGCCCGACTGAGGCGGATGCGGTTTCTCCGGTCGTTTCGAAAAAAGTGCGTTTGCAAGAGGCCGACGCTCTTCCTTTCTATAACAAAATTCTGCGCCGGGTGACGCTGTTCACCGCTGGCTGCGGCTTTGCTTTCGCAAGTGCGGTCTATCTGGGTGGAAACGCCGCACTTTATATGGCCGCACTGTCGGTCGCCATCTGCGTATCCTGCGCGCTCTATATGATGGTCCGGTCCTCCATGCTGCGGCAGGCATCCGTGCGCGATGCGAAAATCATCGAAGCGCGGCAGATGCAGAATGCGGCGCTGATGGCCGAAATCCATGAGGCGATGGGCGATATCGTCGTGACGCGCGACATGGAGCGGCGCATTCTGCACGCCAATGCCGCCTTTTGCGAAATGACTGGCTGTGCGGCTCCCCGCGGCAAGACCTGCGAGGAAATCGGCATTGCCTTCCGCCCCGGTGGAAAGGCGCATTGCTACGATGTGGAGATAGCAACGCCCTATGGCCAGCGCATCTTCACCTGGCACGATGTGGTCGCCAATGATTCGTCCAGCAGCCGTCTGGTCATCAGCAGCATCGCCCGCGATATCACCGACGAGCGGGCAGCGCTGAGGGCGCGTGAGGATGCAAGGTTGCGCGCGGAAAATGCCAATGCCGCCAAGGGCAGGCTGCTTGCCACGGTCAGTCACGAAATCCGCCTGCCGCTGTCGGGCATTCTGGGCATGAACCATCTTCTGTCGCAGACGAAGCTCAGCCATGAGCAGCGCAATTATCTGGATGGCATGCGCCAGTCCGGTCAGGCGCTGGTGCAGCTAGTCGAAGACTTGCTGGACTTTTCCACCATGGAAGCGGGGCGTTTCCGACTCAACCCGCGCGCGGAGAACCTGCGTCAGCTGATCGAAAGCGTGGTGGAAATGTTGTCCCATCGCGCCCATGAAAAAGGCATCGAAATCGCCTCCATCGTCGCACCCGACGTGCCGGATTATCTGGATTTCGACCCGGCCCGCCTCCGTCAGGTCCTGTTCAACCTCATCGGCAATGCGGTGAAATTTACGAGCAAGGGTGGCGTGCTGGTACAGGCCTCCATGCTGGGCGACACGCTGTCGATTGGCGTGGAAGACACCGGCCCCGGCATGAGCAAGACCGAACAGGCCCGCATTTTCGGGGAGTTCGAGCAGGCAGGCTCCACCTCGCAACGCAGCGCTGGCACTGGGCTTGGCCTTGCCATCTCCGCCCGCATCATCCGTGAATTCGGCGGCCAGCTGTCAGTGACGAGCAAGAAGGGCAAGGGCAGCATCTTCACGCTCACCTTCAAGGCAGGCTCCGCGACGGCGTCGGCAGGGCCTTCCAGCCGCATAGGCGTGCTGGGCAGATCGAATGTCCTGCTGCTTGCCCCCGCAGGCATTGCCGCGAACGCCACCATCGAATCGATACGGGCGCTTGGCGGCGAGTGCATGCTGGTCTCGACACCGCGTCAGCTGGAAGCGCTGCGGTCGAAAGCTCCAGGCGAGCTGGACCGCGTGACCGACATCATCATCGATCACCGTGCCGCACCGGAGTTTCGCGAGAACCTCCAGAACTGGCCCGTCGTGGCAGATCGGACGGTGCGCCACATCCTTCTCGTCAATCCGGAGGACCGCGCCTCGCAGCAGCAGGAGGATTTCGATGCCTGGCTGATCAGGCCGCTGCGGGAAAAGTCGCTGACAGATGTGCTTTGCGGTCGCCTGCGCGGTGTGGAGCGGCGCGATGCCATCAACGACAACAATCATCCCGGCCTCGGTTTCTTCTCCATGCTGGATGAGAAATCCCACGACCTCGATGTTCTCGTTGCCGAGGACGATCCGGTCAATGCCCGTATCCTGCGTGCGGTGCTGGAAAAATCCGGCTGCACGGTGCGGCTGGTCAGCGATTTCGAGGCTCTGTCTGCCGCTCTCGGTGGTGCTGAGACATTGCCCGATCTGGTCATTTCGGATTTGAACATGCCAGGTGGCGACGGGTTGCAAGTGCTGCCACGCCTCTGCGCCTCGCTGGCAGGTAAAAGCACGCCTTTGATGGTGCTGAGCGGCGATACGACGCCGGATACCAAATCGGCTTTGCTGCGTGCCGGCATCGCCGCCGTGCTGGCAAAACCCGTGGAGCCGAAGCGGCTGATCGAGGAAGTGCTGCGGTTGTTTCCCCAAAAAAGCACAGGCAGATTTTAGATTTGATCTGCGGGCCGTTACGCGGCTAACTGTCACTGTTTTGTCGTCAATAAGTGATTTATGACAGTCAGAACCAAACGGTGGTGGGACGATTCTCCATGATCACGGAAATTCTCGAGCACGACATTCGCGAGCGAAATGTCATCACCAGCGCCCGTCCCGTTTCGCAGACGCGCAACGACGACATCTTCGGCCGTATCGGCTCGTTGGAAACACGGCTTGCGCGCAATGACCGCGAAATAGACGCCGCGCAACATGTCCGCTTTCGCGTTTTCGTGGAGGAAATGGGCGCGAGACTTCCTGCTGACGCCATGCGCCGCAACCGCGATGCCGACGCTTTCGACGCCGTCTGCGACCATCTGCTTGTCCTCGATAATTCCATTGAAGGCGACACCGAAGACCAGATCGTCGGCACATACCGTCTGCTGCGGCAGGAAACGGCCTTTGCCCATAATGGTTTTTATTCGGCCAGTGAATTCGATATCGAAGGGCTGATCGCCCGCCATCCCGGCAAAAGCTTCATGGAGCTGGGCCGCTCCTGCGTGCTGCCGGAATATCGCACCAAGAGAACGGTGGAATTGCTGTGGCAGGGCAACTGGGCCTATGCCGTGCGCCACCGCATGGATGCCATGATCGGCTGCGCCTCCTTCCCCGGCGTGCAGCCGGAAGCGCACGCGCTGGCGCTCTCCTTCCTGCACCACACCTGCGGCGCAAAGGGTGACTGGGCGGCGCAAGCCTTGCCGGAACTCTACCGCGAAATGGACATGATGCCTATGGAGGCCATCAACCCACGCCGCGCACTGTTCGCCATGCCGCCGCTGATCAAGGGCTATATGCGCCTCGGCGCCATGTTCGGCTCCGGTGCCGTCGTCGATCACGCCTTCAACACCACGGATGTTCTGGTCATCCTGCCGGTTTCTTCGATTGCGGGCCGCTACATCAATTATTACGGCGGCGACGCCTATCGCTTCACGGGTTGATGCTTTCCGGCCAAGCTTCCTGTGGGCAGGTGGCTTCTATGTGTTGTCCTGATGGGGCGGGGCCGTTAGTCTCTGCGCTCGTTTCCCGCAACACATAGCGATATTGAAAAGCCATTGACGGACGCTCACTCCACTGCCTCGCTCATATCCGAGGAGAGCCGCGCCTCGGCCACTCCGATGATGGAGCAATATATCGAGATCAAGGCGAACAATCCCGGTTCGCTGCTCTTCTATCGCATGGGCGATTTCTACGAGCTGTTCTTCGATGATGCGGCGGAAGCTTCGCGGGCGCTGGGCATTACGCTGACCAAGCGCGGCCAGCATCTGGGGCAGGATATTCCCATGTGCGGCGTGCCGGTGCATGCAGCCGATGATTATCTGCAAAAGCTGATCCTGCGCGGTTACCGCGTGGCCGTGTGCGAGCAGACCGAAGACCCGGCAGAGGCCAAGAAGCGCGGTTCCAAATCCGTGGTGCGGCGGGATGTCGTGCGTCTGGTGACGCCGGGCACGCTAACCGAAGAAAAGCTGCTCTCGCCAACGGAATCCAACTACCTGATGGCGCTCGCGCGTATCAGGGGTAGCGGCGATGCTCAGTTTGCGCTGGCCTGGATCGATATCTCCACCGGCGTTTTCCGTCTGGCCGAAACGACGCTGACGCGGCTTCTGGCCGATATCTGGCGCATCGATCCGCGCGAGTTGATCGTCGCCGACAGCCTGTTTCATGACGAAGAGCTGAAGGCCACCTTCGATGTGCTGGGCCGCGTGGCCGTGCCGCAACCTGCCGTTCTGTTCGATAGTGCGACGGCGGAAGGCCGTATCGCGCGTTATTTTGGCGTCACCACACTGGATGGCTTCGGCACGTTTTCCCGCGTCGAAATGGCCGCTGCTGCCGCAGCGGTTGCCTATGTCGAGAAAACCCAGATTGCCGAGCGCCCGCCATTGGCAGCACCCGAACGGGAAAGTGCGGCCTCCACCCTTTTCATCGATCCCGCCACCCGCGCCAATCTGGAACTGACCAAGACGCTGTCGGGCGAGCGCGACGGATCGCTGCTGCACGCCATCAACCGCACGGTCACAGGCGGCGGAGCGCGGTTGCTGGCAGAGCGGCTGATGTCGCCGCTGACGGATGCCGACAAGATCAATGCGCGGCTGGATGCCGTCGCCTATCTGCTGGATGACGTGTCGCTTTCGGATGGCTTGCGCGATGCGTTGAAGCAGGTGGCCGATATGCCGCGCGCCCTGTCGCGGCTGGCTCTGGATCGTGGCGGGCCACGAGATCTCGGTGCCATTAGGATCGGGCTTTCCGCCGCCGCCCATGTTGTGGAACTGCTGGATCAGGGCCTGTTGCCGGATGAGCTGGCGGATGCTCTAGCCGCGCTGAAAGCGCTGCCGACGACGCTCGAAGCAATGCTCAGCGCCACGCTTGCCGATGAATTGCCCTTGCTGAAACGCGATGGTGGGTTCGTGCGCGAGGGCTCCAACCCGGAGCTGGACGAGATAAGGGCTCTGCGCGACCAGTCTCGCCGGGTCATTGCCGGGTTGCAGCTGCAGTATTCTGAAGAGACGGGCATCAAGTCTCTGAAGATCAAGCACAACAATGTGCTGGGCTACTTCATCGAGGTCACGGCGGGAAATGCCGATGTGATGACGACCGGTGATGAGGCCAAAGCCCGCTTCATCCACCGCCAGACCATGGCCGGTGCCATGCGTTTTACCACGACGGAACTCGCCGATCTGGAAAGCCGCATCGCCAATGCCGCCTCGCAGGCGCTCACCATCGAATTGCAGGCCTTCGAGCAGATGGTGCGGGCAGTCGTTTCCCATGCCGAAGCGATCAAGGCGGGGGCGTTGGCGCTTGCGGCCATCGACGTTGCCACCAGCCTTGCCTATCTCGCCGCCGAGCAGGCCTATTGCCGCCCGGTGGTCGATGGTTCGATGATGTTCGACATCAAGGGTGGACGCCACCCGGTGGTGGAACAGGCACTGCGCCGCCAGTCGTCAGGCCCGTTCATTGCCAATCATTGCGATCTTTCGGCTGTGAATGGCAATCGCAACGGCGCGATCTGGCTGCTGACCGGCCCGAACATGGGCGGTAAATCGACCTTCCTGCGCCAGAACGCGCTGATCGCCATTTTAGGCCAGATCGGCTCCTTCGTGCCGGCACAAGCGGCCCATATCGGCATTGTCGACCGGCTGTTTTCCCGTGTTGGCGCATCGGATGATCTGGCGCGCGGGCGCTCTACCTTCATGGTGGAAATGGTGGAAACTGCTGCCATTCTCAATCAGGCAACCGACCGCTCACTGGTCATTCTGGACGAGATCGGTCGCGGCACGGCAACCTTCGATGGCCTTTCGATTGCCTGGGCGGCTGTCGAACATCTGCATGAGGTCAACCGCTGCCGTGGACTTTTCGCCACCCACTTCCACGAATTGACGGTGCTGTCGGAAAAGCTCGGTCGTCTGTCCAACGCCACCATGAAGGTGCGCGAGTGGGAAGGCGACGTGATCTTCCTGCACGAGGTTGGGCCGGGTGCGGCGGATCGATCCTACGGTATTCAGGTGGCAAGGCTGGCCGGGCTTCCGGCGTCCGTCGTGGAGCGGGCGCGGACGGTTCTGACCCAGCTGGAAGATGCCGACCGCAAGAACCCGGCCAGCAAGCTGATCGACGATCTGCCGCTGTTTCAGGTGGCGGTGCGGCGCGAGGAAAGCCGCAGCCATGGAAATTCCAAGGTGGACGAGGCTTTAAAAGCACTCAACCCGGATGAGATGACCCCGCGTGAGGCGCTGGATGCGCTTTATGCGCTCAAGAAACAACTTGGCAAGGCTTGAGCCTTACAGTGCCCCCTTGTGAAGGGGCACTTAACTTTTAAGATGCGCATCGTGCCTGTCCATCACGCCCTAAAATCGTTATAGGGCTATGCCAAAACTATAGCCCGTATGAAATGGATATCGGCATCAATGGCCACGAAAGACCTGGATTTCTCCGCAATACTGGATGTCGATGCGCTGAAGCGGGAATGCGAAGCCGTGTTTCAGGGCGATGGGCAGCGCGTGTCGGATGTGCGTGCCGACCTTTTGCCGATCTTCAAGAAAGCCAGCGCGCAGGGCCGTGACAAGGCACGCGAACTTCTCGACACCGAAGGCGGCGGCATCGATTGTGCGCGCCGAATTTCGTGGCTTCAGGACCGTTTGATCGAAGTTCTCTATGATCTGGCCTGCGCTTATGTCTATCCCAATGATGCGCCGCAGGTGGCCATAACAGCCGTTGGCGGTTACGGGCGTGGCACGCTGGCACCGGGCTCCGATATCGACCTGCTGTTTTTGCTGCCGCCCAAAAATACGGCTGACATGAACAAGGCGATCGAGTTCGTTCTCTACATTCTCTGGGATATCGGCTTCAAGGTGGGCCATGCCACGCGTTCTGTGGATGAATGCATTCGGCTGTCGAAGGCCGATATGACCATCCGCACCGCCATTCTTGAAATGCGCTCCATCTGCGGCAAGCAATCGCTGGCCGATGAGCTGGAGCGCCGTTTCGAAACGGAAGTCGTGACCAATAGCGGCCCCGAATTCATTGCCGCCAAGCTTGCCGAGCGCGACCAGCGCCACCGCAAGGCAGGCGATACGCGCTATCTGGTGGAGCCCAACGTCAAGGAAGGCAAGGGCGGTCTGCGCGACCTGCACACGCTGTTCTGGATTGCCAAATATTATTACCATGTGCGCGACACGGCCGAACTGGTGAAGCTGGGTGTGCTGTCGAAGCGCGAATTGAAGCTGTTCGAAAAGGCCGACGATTTTCTCTGGACCGTGCGTTGCCAGATGCATTTCATCACCGGCAAGGCGGAAGAGCGGCTGTCCTTCGACATCCAGCGCGAAATCGCAGCCGCACTGAACTATCAGCCACGTCCCGGCCTGTCTGCCGTCGAGCGTTTTATGAAGCACTACTTCCTCGTGGCCAAGGATGTGGGTGATCTGACCCGCATTCTCTGCGCGGCACTGGAGGACAAGCAGGCCAAAGATGTTCCGGGTCTCTCTGGTGTCTTCAGCCGTTTTGCCCATCGCTTGCGCAAAATTCCGGGCTCCGACCAGTTTGTGGAAGATCGAGGCCGCATTGCGCTGGCCAATGCCGATGTGTTTCGCAGCGATCCGGTCAGCATCATCCGCCTGTTTCATGTGGCCGATATCAACAATCTGGAACTCCACCCGGATGCGCTGCGGGTGCTGACCCGCTCTCTGGCTCTGATCAATCATGAGCTTCGCGACAATGAGGAAGCCAACCGGCTGTTCCTCTCCATTCTGACATCTCGGCGCGATCCGGCACTGACGTTGCGGCGCATGAACGAGGCGGGTGTTCTGGGCAAATTCATCCCGGAATTCGGCAAGATCGTCGCGATGATGCAGTTCAACATGTATCACCACTACACGGTCGATGAGCATCTGATCCGTTCCGTTGCGGTGCTGTCGGAAATCGAAAAAGGGCAGGCGGTCGATACGCACCCGCTGGTCAACCAGCTGATGCCCGGGATCGAGGATCGCGATGCGCTCTACGTCGCCGTGCTGCTGCATGATGTGGCCAAGGGCCGGCAGGAGGATCACTCCATTGCCGGAGCCCGCGTTGCACGCAAACTGTGCCAGCGCTTCCGGCTCAGCAGCAAGCAAACGGAAACCGTGGTCTGGCTGATCGAGCAGCATCTGCTGATGTCGATGGTGGCGCAGACCCGCGACCTGCATGACCGCAAGACGATCACCGACTTCGCCGACAAGGTGCAGTCCATGGAGCGGCTGAAAATGCTGCTGATCCTGACCGTCTGCGACATCAGGGCCGTGGGGCCGGATGTGTGGAACGGCTGGAAGGGCCAGCTTCTGCGCACGCTCTATTACGAAACCGAGCTTCTGTTGTCGGGTGGTTTCTCGGAAACCTCACGCAAGGAGCGCGCCAAGATCGCACGTCAGGCGCTCTATGATTCGCTGACGGACTGGGGCCAGAAGGCACGGCGCAAATATACCGGCCTGCATTACGAGCCCTATCTCCTGTCAGTCGATCTGGAAGACCAGATCCGCCACACCCGGTTTCTCCGCGAAGCGGACAAGCAGGAAAAAGCGCTTTCCACCATGGTGCGCACCCATTCCTTCCACGCGATTACGGAAATCACCGTGCTGGCGCCGGACCATCCGCGCCTGCTGTCCATCATCACAGGCGCCTGTGCTGCTGCCGGGGCCAACATCGCCGATGCGCAAATCTTCACGACTTCGGATGGGCGCGCGCTCGATACCATCCTTATCAACCGCGAATTCCCCATCGATGAGGACGAGACGCGGCGGGCCAACAATATCGGCAAGATGATTGAAGAGGTTCTGGCGGGCAAGAAGCGCGTTCCCGAGATCATTGCGACCCGCACCAAGGGCCGCAAGAAAAGCAAGACCTTCAACATTCCGCCATCCGTCACAATCTCCAACGGTCTTTCCAACAAGTTCAGCGTGATCGAAGTCGAATGCCTTGATCGCACCGGCCTGTTGGCGGATATGACGGCTGTTCTGGCCGATCTGTCGCTGGATATTACCTCTGCCCGTATCACCACCTTCGGTGAAAAGGTCATCGACACCTTCTATGTGACCGACCTGTTCGGCCAGAAGGTCATGACCGATAACCGGCAGGCGAGCATCGCTTCGCGGCTGAAGGCTGTCATGGCCGAGCAGGAAGACGAATTGCGAGACCGCATGCCGCCCGGCATCATTGCCCATCCCGATGTCGCGGCCTTGCCCGCCTCACGCACCGCGAAAGCTTAGATAAACAATGGGTTTGATCGCGAAATTCGCAACCGTCGGCACCGCGACGCTGGGTAGCCGGCTATTCGGCTTCGTCCGTGAAATGTTGATGGCCGCTGCGGTGGGCACCGGCCCGGTGGCGGATGCCTTCAATGCGGCATTCCGTTTTCCCAACACCTTCCGCCGCCTGTTTGCCGAAGGGGCGTTCAACTCCGCCTTCGTGCCGCTGTTTGCCAAGGAAATCGAAGCCAATGGCATGGAGGGCGCGAAGCGCTTTTCGGAAGAGGTCTTCGGTGTTCTCTTCACGGTGCTGATGGCGCTGACGATCCTGATGGAACTGTCGATGCCCTTCATCGTGCGAACGGTGATTGCGCCGGGCTTCGTTGAAGACCCGAC
The DNA here is from genome assembly GCA_900473205.1 of Hyphomicrobiales bacterium. Classification (GTDB taxonomy): domain Bacteria; phylum Pseudomonadota; class Alphaproteobacteria; order Rhizobiales; family Rhizobiaceae; genus Agrobacterium. The sequence continues at coordinate 20,328 of UCLB01000011.1, read as the reverse complement.
CAAGTTCGACAACACCGTGCGTCTCGCAACCATCATGTTTCCCTATCTCGCCTGCATGTCGCTGGCAGCGATGATGGGTGGCATGCTGAATTCGCTGCATCGGTATTTTGCAGCGGCGATTGCGCCTGTCTTCCTCAATATCATTCTGATCGGCGTGCTGGGCATGGCCTGGTGGAAAAGCTACGATCCGCTTCAGGTCGGTTATGCCCTGTCCTGGGGGGTGATGGCCGCCGGTTTCGTGCAACTGGCCATCGTCTGGATTGCCGTGCGCCATGCCGGTATCAAGATCGGCTTTCGCCGCCCGCGCATGACCGGCAATGTCAAACGCCTGCTGGTGCTGGCGCTACCTGCCGCTATCACCGGCGGCATCACGCAGATCAACCTTTTGATCAACACCAATATCGCCTCGGGAAAAGAGGGCGTCATCTCCTCGCTTGCCTATGCGGATCGCATCTATCAGCTGCCGCTCGGCGTCGTCGGCATTGCGGTGGCGACCGTGCTGCTGCCTGAACTGGCGCGCGCCCTGCGTGGCGGCCATCAGGTGGAAGCGGCCAATCTGCAAAACCGCTCGGTCGAATTCGTGATGTTTTTGACGCTGCCGGCCGCAGCGGCCCTGCTCGTCATGGCCGAACCCATCGTGCGGTTCCTGTATGAACGCGGCAACTTCTCGCCCTCCGCCACCATTACGGTTGCGCAAATCCTCGGCATTTACGGGCTTGGGCTGCCTGCCTTCGTGCTGATCAAGGCCTTTATTCCCGGCTTCTTCGCCCGCGAAGACACCCGCACACCGATGATTTTTGCCGCCGTTTCGGTGGTCGTCAACGTGTCGCTCGCGCTCACTCTGTTCCCGTCCTATGGTGGGCCGGGCATTGCGACGGCTGAAATTACCGCAGGCTGGGTCAATGCTGCCCTTCTCTTCGGTATGCTGCTGTGGCGCGGCCACTGGAAGCTCGATATTCCGCTCCTGACCCGCATTCCCCGGCTGCTGTTTGCAGCAGCCGTCATGGCTATCGCTATCCACTATGCGCTGGCCTATCTCGCCTTCGAACTGTCATCCGCATCCTCTATCGCGGTGCGGGCCGGCACGCTGGTCGGCCTCGTCTTTGCAGCGATGATCCTTTATTTCGGACTGGCCTTCGTTACGGGTGGTGCAAGTCTTGGCATGGTCAAGCGCGGATTGAAGCGTCGGCAGGCCAAGAAGGAAACTCCGGCGGAGACGACCGAAACCCCTTGATTGCAGGCTGTTGCGGGTGCATAAGCGCGGCCAATTTGAAACCCAGTCTGAAACATAGGGCAAGGCCCTCCACAAGCCTTTTCGAGGATGATCATGAACGCATTCAAGCCGCTGGTTTTCTCAGGCGTCCAGCCGACCGGAAACCTCCATCTCGGCAATTATCTCGGTGCCATCCGCAAATTCGTTGCGCTTCAGGAAGACAATGACTGCATCTACTGCGTCGTGGATATGCACGCCATTACCGCACAGCTGGTACATGCGGACCTGAAGGCGCAGACGCGCTCGATTGCGGCGGCCTTCATTGCTGCGGGCATCGATCCGGTCAAGCACATCGTCTTCAACCAGTCGGCTGTGCCGCAGCATGCGGAACTGGCGTGGGTGTTCAACTGTGTGGCGCGCATCGGCTGGATGGAGCGTATGACGCAGTTCAAGGACAAGTCCGGCAAGAATGCCGAACAGGTCTCCTTGGGTCTGCTTGCCTATCCAAGCCTGATGGCTGCCGACATTCTGGTCTACCGCGCGACCCATGTTCCTGTCGGTGACGATCAGAAGCAGCATCTGGAACTGGCGCGCGATATTGCCCAGAAGTTCAACATTGATTTCAGCGACAATATCCGCACGAACGGTCTCGGCGTCGATATCACCGTCGGCAACGAGCCGGTTCATGCCTATTTCCCGATGGTGGAGCCGCTGATCGGTGGTCCTGCACCGCGCGTCATGTCCTTGAAGGACGGCACAAAGAAAATGTCGAAGTCCGATCCGTCCGACCTGTCGCGCATCAACCTGATGGACGATGTCGATGCGATCTCCAGAAAGATCAAGAAGGCAAAGACCGACCCGGATGCGCTACCAAGCGAAGTGGATGGCCTGAAGGGCCGTGCAGAAGCGGAAAACCTCGTCGGCATCTATGCGGCCCTGTCCGACAAGACCAAGGCCGAAGTTCTCTTAGAATTCGGCGGCCAGCAGTTCTCGGCCTTCAAACCGGCGCTGGTCGATCTCGCGGTCAATGTTCTCGCTCCGATCAATGGCGAAATGCGCCGCCTGCTGGACGATGTCAGCCATATCGACGCGATCCTGAAACAGGGTGGCGAGCGGGCTGGGGCTATGGCCGAAAAAACAATGAACGAGGTGCGCGACATCATCGGCTTCCTGCGTTGACACGCAGAAGCATTTTTTAATCCTGGGATTTGATATAAAGTCCGCCCGAACCGCCGGGCGGCTTTGGCCGTGACGGCGAAAACAGGAGTATGCAATGGTATCGAAACGGCTTTCGCGTCTCGAAGGACACCGCCGCAAATTTCTGGCGGTTATTGACGGAACACCCGAATGCGAAAGGGCCGTTCATTATGCCGGGCGCCGTGCCAAGAATTCCAATGGCGCTCTGGTGCTTCTCTATGTGATCCCGGAAGGCGACTTCCAGCAATGGCTTGGCGTCGAGCAGATCATGCGGGCCGAAGCGCTCGAAGAGGCCGAGGCGTCGCTGGCCAAGGTGGCGCAAAAGGTGCGTGAGAGCGTCGGCATCGAGCCGGAAGCGGTGATCCGCGAAGGCAATGCCGCCGAGCAGATTCACGGGCTGATCGAGGAAGATCGCGATATCGCCATTCTGGTTCTGGCGGCGGGATCGACCAAGGATGGTCCGGGTCCACTGGTGTCTTCCATTGCCGGGCGCGGGGCTGCGTTCCCCATTCCGGTGACGGTTCTGCCGGACACTTTGACAGATGAGGAAATCGACGCGCTCTGCTAAGGAGTGCAGGCTGCGACGCAGATTTCTTGACTATGTTTATCATGTCAGGACTTGAAGTCAGGCTTTGTCCGGCGTATTTTGGAAGTATTCTAAATTCCGGGATGTCCTCCTGACGTCCTGAAGGAGATTGCAATGTTCATTCAGACGGAATCCACGCCGAACCCGGCAACGCTGAAGTTTCTTCCCGGCAAAGTCGTTCTGGAGAGCGGCACGGCGGAGTTCCTGAATGCCGCGCAGGCGCAAGCCTCGCCGCTGGCTGCGGTTCTGTTCGAAATTCCGGGTGTGACCGGCGTTTATTACGGCTTCGATTTCATCACTGTCAGCAAGGACGGCGCGGAATGGCAGCACTTGAAGCCAGCCATCCTCGGCTCGATCATGGAACATTTCATGTCCGGTCGCCCGCTGATGGGCACGGCTGTTGCGGCTGAGATTTCCGATGAAGAAGAAGAGTTCTTCGAAGCAGGCGATGAGACCATCGTTGCCACAATCAAGGAACTTTTGGAAACCCGCGTCCGTCCTGCCGTTGCGCAGGATGGTGGTGACATCACCTTCCGCGGTTTTCGCGATGGTACCGTGTTCCTCAACATGAAGGGTGCATGCTCCGGCTGCCCGTCTTCGACGGCAACGTTGAAGCATGGTGTGCAGAACCTGCTGCGCCACTTCGTACCTGAGGTACAAGAGGTCGAGGCCGTCTGATACAGAGGCCGCTTAAGCGATGATCGTTCTATCCATCGACACATCGGGTGTGGATTGCTCTGCCTGTCTCTATGACAGTGCAGAGGATGCCGTGCTGGGTGAAGTCACCGAAAATATCGGCAAGGGCCATGCGGAACTGCTGATGGGCATCATCGATGGTGCCCTTGAGCAGGCTTCTCTGGTGCTGAAAGATGTCGAGCGGATTGCCGTCACCATCGGTCCCGGTTCCTTTACCGGCATTCGTGTTGGTGTGGCCGCTGCGCGTGGCTTTGCCCTGTCGCTGGGCATCGAGGCGGTGGGCATCACCACTCTGGAAACGCTGGCGGCGCATCACCACGCTCAAAATCCTGGCCTGCCCGTGGCCGTCGGGCTCGATGCCAAGCGTGACGAGGCCTATCTCCAGACCTTTGCGGCGGATGGATCGCCCTTAAGCGAGCCAGCGCTTCTGTCTCTGGAGGAGGCGAAAGTGGTACTTGCGGGCTTCGCTGGCACTGTTATCGGCTCTGCCGCACCGCTTTTTGCGGGTGGAGAAATGGGCTCCGGGCCGGACAGGTTTGCGATTGCGACGGTTGCCCGTCTGGGTGCGCAAAAGCCTGAAGGCATGCCGAAGCCCGCACCGCTTTATCTGCGCGGACCGGATGCAAAGCCGCAGGCAGGATTTGCGCTGGAACGCCGCCCGGTTGCCTGATAGGGCAATCGATAGCTATTCTGCGGATGATTCCCTGCAATGTTTGACGATTATCTCAGCTGGAAACCGTTTTTCGAAGTCGTGACGATGGAGCACGCTGACTGCGCCGACGTGTCCATCCTCCACCAGGAGCGCTTTCCGCGACCGTGGAGCGACGGCGAATTTTCGAGCCTTCTGGGCCAGTCCAGCGTGTTCGGTTTCATCGCGCGCCAGACCAATGCGTTTTTCAGCAAGCCGCTGGGTGGTTTCGTTCTGTCTCGCGAGGCGGGTGGAGAGGCCGAAATCCTGACCGTTGCCGTCGGAGACAAGTTTGCCCGCTCCGGCCTCGGCTGGCGGCTGATGCAGGCGGCGATGCGCGAAGCGGGCATGCGCGGCGCAGAAACCATGTTTCTGGAGGTGGATGGCGGCAATCTGTCGGCCATCGGTCTCTATAAAAAGCTCGGCTTCAAGACGGTCGCCGAACGGCAGGCTTACTACACAGCGAAAGACGGTACGAAATCGACGGCGCTTGTCATGCGTCGTGATCTTCGCTAGTTCGTGTAGACATTGAAATCAGCGCTTTGCGCCATCCAACGGAAGCATCTGGAAGCCGGACGACGTGATAGACCTCTCTAAAACCCTGGAAGAACTTTGTGCCGAGCGCGGTATGCGCATGACCGATCAGCGTCGTGTGATTGCCCGCGTTCTCCAGGAATCCGACGATCACCCTGACGTCGAAGAGCTGTATCGCCGGTCGTCCGCGGTTGATCCGCGTATCTCCATTTCCACGGTCTATCGCACGGTCAAGCTGTTCGAGGATGCCGGAATCATCGAGCGGCATGACTTTCGTGATGGCCGTTCACGCTATGAGACCATGCCGGAAGAGCATCATGATCACCTGATCGATCTCAAGCATGGTGTGGTGATCGAGTTTCATTCCCCGGAAATCGAAGCGCTTCAGGAAAAGATCGCCCGTGAACACGGCTTCAAGCTGGTGGATCACAGGCTCGAACTCTATGGTGTTCCGCTCAAGCCCGAAGAAAACTGAACCGGACATGGGGCCACGGAGCGAATGAAGCGATGATGTGGCTGCGGGTTATCTATCTGGGTGTCCTTCTGGCGCTGGTCACACTGGTCCTGCTGCCGGTGCAGCTTCTGGCCCTTTGTTTCGATTGGCCGATCAGGCGTCGTCTGCCGCGCTGGTGGCACAGGGTCGCCTGCCACGGGCTGGGCATCAAGGTTCATGTTCACGGTTCGCTGGAGCGCGCAAAGCCGCTGCTTCTGGTGGTCAACCATGTGTCCTGGAAGGACATCATGATTGTCGGCAGCGTGGCCGATGTGGCCTTCATCGCCAAGACGGAAGTGCGCCACTGGCCGATCTTCGGGGTTTTGGCCCGTTTGCAGAAAACCATTTTCGTGGCGCGCGAGCAGAAGCGTGCCGCAGGCGTGCAGGTCAACGAGATCGCGGATCGTCTGGCAGGCGGCGAAATCGTCGTTCTGTTTCCTGAGGGAACGACGTCCGACGGCAACCGCCTGCTGCCCATCAAGTCATCGCTGTTCGGTGCAGCCTCCAGTGCGGCCGATCAGGTGCCGGGGCAGATGGTCTATGTCCAGCCCGTGGCCATTGCCTATACCGGCATTCAGGGCATGGCGATGGGGCGTTACCACCGCAGCGTTGCAGCCTGGCCCGGCAGTCTGGAATTGCTGCCATCGCTTTTCGGGTTGATGAAGGCGGGCGCTATCGATGTAGACGTCTCCTTCGGCGACGCCATTCCCTTCCACCGGGGCGATAATCGCAAGACCCTGAGCGCGGATGCGACGGCGTCTCTGCGGGCCATGTTGAATTTCTCTCTGCGCGGCGGATGGCGAAAGTCTCGTTGATTCCCTGTTTTCAGCATCGGACTGTCGGAAAACCGCGATACACTTTTCGGTCCGATGCTGTGATTCCACATTTTTCTGTTTAATCTGGCGCTCAAAATCATTAGATAGCGGTCATGACCCAGGAAACAATCGGCCTCGAGGCCGCCCCAACTGCTCTTCGCGAAGGCGCAAACAGCCGTAAGGTCTTTATCAAGACCTATGGCTGTCAGATGAATGTCTATGATTCCGTTCGCATGAGCGATGCTCTGGCGAAGGACGGCTACGTGCCGACCGAAGACATGGGCGAGGCGGATCTGGTTCTTCTCAACACCTGTCACATCCGCGAAAAGGCCGCCGAGAAGGTCTACTCCGCACTGGGCCGTCTTCGCGACATGAAGAAATCCCGCGAGGAGCAGGGCCGCGAATTCATGATCGGCGTAGCCGGTTGTGTTGCGCAGGCCGAGGGCGAGGAAATTCTGCGCCGTGCACCGGCGGTCGATGTGGTCATCGGCCCGCAGACCTACCACCGCCTGCCGGAAGCCTTAAAGCGCGTGCGTAGCGGCGAGCGCGTCATCGAAACCGAATATGCGGTTGAAGACAAGTTCGACCACTTGCCGGTCGCGGAAAAATCGAAGCTGCGTGCGCGTGGCGTAACAGCCTTTCTGACGGTGCAGGAAGGCTGCGACAAGTTCTGTACCTTCTGCGTGGTGCCCTATACGCGCGGGTCGGAAGTCTCGCGGCCCGTGCACCAGATCGTCGATGAGGCCATGAAGCTGGCGGATGCCGGCGTGCGCGAAATCACGCTGCTGGGCCAAAACGTCAATGCGTGGCGCGGAACCGGCCCAAAGGGCGAGCAATGGGGCCTTGCCGAACTGCTGTATCGTCTGGCCGAAATCCCCGGTCTTGCGCGACTGCGTTACACCACCAGCCACCCGCGTGACATGGATGATCAGCTGATTGGCGCGCATCGCGATCTGCGCAGCCTGATGCCTTATCTGCATCTGCCGGTGCAATCCGGCTCGGACCGAATTCTGAAAGCCATGAACCGTCGCCACACCGGCGAGGAGTATATTAGGCTTGTTGAAAAGATTCGTGGCGCCCGCCCTGATATTGCCATGTCCGGGGATTTTATTGTTGGTTTCCCCGGTGAGACGGATCAGGATTTCGAAGATACGCTCGCCATCGTGGAGCATGTGAAATACGCGCAGGCCTTTTCGTTCAAATATTCGACACGCCCCGGCACGCCGGGTGCGGATTTGACCGATCAGGTACCCGAGGATGTGAAGGCCGAAAGGCTGGAGCGACTACAGGCTTTGTTGCTGAAACAACAGCATGACTTTGCCGGATCGCTGGTCGGCAAGACCATGGATGTGCTGCTGGAAAAGCCGGGCCGGATGCCTGGCCAGTTGATCGGACGATCTCCTTGGCTGCAATCTGTGAATCTTGATGCAAACGACATGAAAATCGGCGACATTATTCATGTACGAATCACCGCAACGGGTCCAAACAGCTTGTTTGCCGAGGTGGCATAAAGCTAGAGTGAGGAACCCACACTGATTAGGACGGGAGCCTGACCGCTTGAACGCACACGAATTGGTATCACCCTCATCGCGCCAGCCACGCCCAGCCGCGACCGACGCCAATCACTTCGTCCTCACGTTCGAGAATAACAGGATAGCCGGAGAGCTATTCGGTCAGTTCGATCAAAACCTGAAATTGCTGGAACAGCGACTGAACATCGATGCGCGCCCGCGCGGCAACTCTGTTGCCATTACCGGTGAACTGGTTGCCACCAATCAGGCACGCAGGGCGCTGGATTTCCTCTATCAGCGTCTGCTGAAAGGTGGAAGCGTCGAGGAATCGGATGTCGAAGGTGCCATCCGCATGGCGGTGGCTGCCGATGACCAACTGACGCTGCCGACCATGGAACGCAAAGCCAAGGTCTCCATGGCGCAAATCTCCACCCGCAAAAAGACCATTGCAGCCCGCACGCCGACGCAGGACGTCTATATGCGGGCGCTGGAGCAGTCGGAACTCGTCTTCGGCGTGGGACCTGCCGGTACTGGCAAGACCTATCTGGCCGTGGCACACGCCGCGCAACTTCTTGAACGGGGCGCGGTGGATCGCATCATCCTGTCGCGTCCAGCCGTGGAAGCGGGTGAACGTCTGGGCTTCCTGCCCGGCGATATGAAGGAAAAGGTCGATCCCTACCTTCGTCCACTCTATGACGCGCTCTACGACATGATGCCGGGCGACAAGGTGGAGCGTGCCATTCAGGCTGGCGTCATCGAAATTGCGCCGCTCGCCTTCATGCGCGGACGCACGCTTGCCAATGCTGCCGTCATTCTCGATGAGGCCCAGAACACCACGACGATGCAGATGAAGATGTTTCTGACGCGTCTGGGTGAAAACGGCCGCATGATCGTGACCGGTGACCCAAGCCAGGTGGACTTGCCGCGCGGCGTGAAATCCGGCCTCGTGGAAGCGCTGCAAATCCTGCCCGATGTCGAGGGTGTGTCCGTCGTCCGCTTCAAGGACGTCGATGTCGTTCGCCATCCAATGGTCGCACGCATCGTCCGCGCCTATGAAGCTCAGACAGCAGTGCCGGATGAAAGCCTGCCAAGAGGCATGTGATTTTAGATTTTCGTCATCCTCGGGCTTGTCCCGAGGATCTGCTACGCCTCATTTGTCTCAACGTGATTAGATCCTCGGGACAAGCCCGAGGATGACGGAACACTGAGAAGGCGTTTTCATGATAGAAGCGGCCTTCAAAAATATTTTGTTACAGCCGCTAACAGGAACTAAAAAGCATAAGCATGACTGTGCTGGATATTCAAATCAGTGTTGAGGCCGAAAGCTGGACCTCGGAAGACGAGCTTTATGTCTTCAGCACGAAGGTGCTGGATGCGGCTGTCGATTTTCTGAAAGCGGAAGAAAAGCAGCCCTTTCCGAAACAGCCGACCGAACTGTCGCTGGTTTTTACCGACGACGAAGCCATTCGCGAAATCAATGCCGAATGGCGAGACAAGGACAAGGCGACGAATGTCTTGTCTTTTCCGGCTTATCCGCTGGAGCCGGGCGGCATGCCGGGGCCGATGCTGGGTGATATCGTCATCGCGCGCGAGACTGTTGAGCGCGAGGCCCTTGATCTGGAGAAGAGTTTCGAGGATCATTTGACACATCTTCTGGTGCATGGATTTTTGCATCTTTTCGGTTACGATCATCTGGACACCGAAGAAGCGGAAGAAATGGAAGGGCTTGAGACTCGCATTTTGGCCAAGCTTGGTCTATCTGATCCCTATGCGGGACAGGAACCGCTTTGATTTAACAGTTTGGGACCATGAACGAACATTCGGCACGACCGCCCCTGGAGGGCAAAGACACCGGGGAACAATCCTCATCGGAGGAGGGCAGTAGTCCCTTACGGCAGGACTATCAGGCCAAACCCAGAGCCAGCATCTGGTCTCGCATCTCGCGGCTTCTAAAGCCATCGCAGGGCGAGCGTCTTCGAGAAGACATCACCGACGCGCTGATGACCGATACCGAAATCGGTGCCGCGTTTACGCCCGAAGAGCGGGCAATGCTCAACAACATCCTGCGTTTCCGGGAAGTCCGCGTCGAGGACATCATGATCCCGCGCGTCGATATTGACGGGCTCGATCAGGACATGACCATCGGCGAAGCGATGATCCTGTTTGAAGAGACGGGCCGCTCGCGCATGCCTGTCTATGACGAAACGCTGGATAACCCCAAGGGCATGATCCATATTCGCGATCTACTGTCCTTCATCGGCAAGCAGGCCCGCAACAAGCGCCGCGTCGGCTCCCGTGCCGCCGCAGGTGGCGAAGCCAAGGCTGCAAAATCGCCCCGCGCCAATTTCGACCTTGCCCGCGTCGATCTGGAAAAAACGCTGGCGGAAGCGGGCATCATCCGCAAAATCCTCTTTGCGCCACCGTCCATGCTGGCGTCGACGCTTCTCAAGACCATGCAGGCGCAGCGCACCCAGCTGGCGCTTGTCATCGATGAATATGGTGGCACGGACGGTCTGGTCAGCCATGAAGACATCGTGGAAATGGTCATTGGCGATATCGATGACGAGCACGACAAGGACGAGACGATGTTCTCGCGCCTGTCCGCCGACGTGCTGATTGCCGATGCGCGTGCCGAACTGACCGAACTGGCTGAAGCCATCGGGTCGGATTTCGATGTGCGCGAGCATATTGAGGAGATCGATACGCTGGGCGGTCTGATTTTCTTCGCGCTGGGCCGTATTCCGGTAAAGGGTGAAGTGGTTCGGGCGGTCTCCGGTTTTGAATTCCATATTCTGGATGCCGATTCCCGCCGCATCAAGGGCGTGCGCATCGTGCGCAACCAGTCCTCCGAGGGCGAGGATGATCAGGCGCCCGCCGAAGCGGTGAGCGATGTCGTGCTGGCGTTGCCATCCCCGACCAGCCGTGCGGACAGTGCTTCCGCCTGAATTTAAGGCAATGATTTCAGATTGAAGGCCGCGGACTGTTCGTTCTGCGGCCTTTCTGTTTCGGGGCGGTGCGCGTCTGTCGAACAGGCGAAGTGGAGCCTGTGGACGCGCGCTTTTTTTTACAGTAAGTCCCGTTAAGCAGACGGTGTCGCCTCCCGTGTATCTTGTGTCGGACGGTGCCTTAACAAGGTGGAGACTGCATGGAGCGGCTGGCGGGCAAGATCATGTTGAGCAGTGGTTTTGGCCGCACAATCACCGCCATTCTTGCCGGTGCCGTGGGTGCGCTTGCCTTTCCGCCCTTCGGCTTCTTTGCGGCACTGTTCATCTCTTTCACGCTGCTGGTCTGGTTGATCGACGGCACCACGGGCAGTCCCGAGGGCGGCGTCTGGTCTCGTGGCTGGAAAACCTTCGTCATCGGCTGGCTGTTCGGCCTCGGCTATTTCGTGGCTGGCCTGTGGTGGCTGGGCAATGCGCTGCTGCTGGAGGCGGATGAGTTCGCCTGGGCCCTGCCGCTCGCCATTCTCGGTCTTCCCGCCTGCCTTGCCATATTTTACGGCCTTGCCGTCATGCTGGCCAACCTGTTGTGGTCGGATGGCTGGGGCAGGATCGCCGCACTGGCCGCATCCTTCGGCCTGATCGAATGGCTGCGCAGCTTCATTCTCACCGGCTTTCCATGGAATACGGTAGGCTACGGCCTGATGCCCATTCCGATGATGATGCAGACCTCCAACCTGATCGGCATTTTCGGCATGTCGATGGTGGCCGTCTTCATCTTTTCCAGCCCGGCGCTGTTGGGAACGAAGAAAGGCATGCTTACGGGCCTGTCCATCGCCCTGCTGATGCTGGTGGCGCATCTCGGCTACGGCGCTTACCGCTTGCAGCAACCGTTGCCGGTTGCCGATGATGCGCTGACGGTTCGGATCGTGCAGCCGGGCATCGACCAGTCCCGCAAGATGCTGAACGAGGACCGCGCGGAAATCTTCAAGGAGCATCTGCGCCTGTCTGCCTTGCCGCCGACGGCAGGCCAGAAGCGCGCGGACATCATCGTCTGGCCGGAAACCTCGGTTCCCTTCATTCTGACCCAGAACCCCGACGCGCTGGAAGAGATCGCCAAGACGCTGGAAGACGGGCAAATCCTGTTGACCGGCGCGGTGCGGATGGAAGATGCGGGGGCGGGCCATGCGCCACGCTATTATAATTCGGTCTATGCCATCGATAGCCAGGGCCAGATCATCGGCGCCACCGACAAGGTGCACCTCGTACCCTTCGGTGAATATGTTCCGTTCGAGAATGTGCTGCGCAACTTTGGTATCAACAATCTGATCAGCCTGCCGGGCGGCTTTTCACCGGCGGTGACGCGGGAGCCGATCACCCTGCCATCGGGCAAAAAGCTCGATTCCTTCATCTGCTACGAGATCATTTTTCCGGGCGAGGTGCCGTCCGACATCGCCACCTCGACGGCCATCGTCAACGTCACCAATGATGGCTGGTTCGGCAATACGCCGGGCCCGTATCAGCATTTTCAGCAGGCGAGAATCCGCGCGGTCGAAACCGGCGTTCCGGTGATTCGCGCGGCCAATACCGGCATTTCGGCCTTCATAGACCCTCTGGGGCGAATTGTCGCAGGTCTTGACTACGGTCAAAAGGGAATAATCGATTCTACTTTAAGTAGTCACGCTACTGGCGTGATGACCACAGATATGCGACAAATGCACTTTTGGTTGTTCTTTGGTCTATTACTCGTCATCGCATTCATTTCAAGGATTGGTTTGATGAATCGGAAGAATTGACCAAAAACCCCTAAAATTGCATAGTGAACTTGTTAGGTTGCACAACGCACATGATATATTCCGTGTTGCGACAATCCTACAGTTCAGGATTTGCACAGGTGTGTAGTCGATAACCCCGAATAGACTGAATGTCAGGACCATAACAATGACAGAGAACAAGAAGAAGCCGAACCCGATTGACATTCATGTCGGGAGCCGCATCCGCCTCCGCCGCACCATGCTGGGCATGAGCCAGGAAAAGCTGGGTGAGAGCCTTGGCATCACCTTCCAGCAGATTCAGAAGTATGAAAAGGGAACGAACCGCGTTGGCGCCAGCCGCCTGCAGAACATTTCCGGCATTCTGAACGTTCCGGTTTCCTTCTTCTTCGAAGATGCGCCGGGTGACCAGGCTGTCAACCCAACCGGCATGGCCGAAGCGACCAGCTCCAACTATGTGGTCGACTTCCTGTCTTCCTCCGAAGGCCTGCAATTGAACCGCGCCTTCGTGAAGATCAACGATCCCAAGGTTCGCCGCCGCATCGTCGATCTGGTCAAGGCGCTGGCCGCCGAAGGCGACGCCGAGTAATTTCACGGCTTTAAAACAGTCGGACGACTACAACGGCCCTTCGGGGCCGTTTTTTATTGGGTAAGCATGAGTTAGGAATTCTCATATAAAGATATATTTATGTCGTTGTGTCCTTGTTTTTTTCGACCAAACTGACTAACAAACCGGAAGACACTTCTTTGAGGGGAATCCCGCATGCGCGCTAATTACCTGTTCACCAGCGAGTCTGTTGCTGAAGGTCACCCTGACAAGGTGTGTGACCGCATTTCCGATGAAATCGTTGATCTCATCTATCGTGAAGCCGCAAAGACCGGCGTCGATCCGTGGACTGTGCGCATTGCTTGCGAAACGCTTGCCACGACCAATCGCGTCATCATCGCTGGCGAAGTCCGCGTTCCCGACACGCTGTTGAAGAAGGACAAGGAAGGCCACGTCCTGAAGGACGCGAGCGGCCATCCGGTCATCAACCCGGCCAAGTTCAAGGCTGCGGCGCGCAAGGCCATTCGTGACATCGGCTACGAGCAGGACGGCTTCCATTGGAAGACGGCCAAGATCGACGTGCTTTTGCACCCGCAGTCTGCCGACATCGCGCAGGGCGTGGACAATGCTTCCGACAAGCAGGGTGACGAAGGCGCTGGCGACCAAGGCATTATGTTCGGTTACGCCTGCAAGGAAACGCCGGACCTGATGCCGGCCCCGATCTATTATTCGCACCGCATTCTCCAGCTTCTGGCCACTGCCCGCAAAAGCGGCGAAGGCGAAGCTGCAAAGCTTGGCCCTGATGCGAAGAGCCAGGTGACTGTGCGCTACGTCGATGGCAAGGCATCCGAAGCCGTTTCCATCGTCCTTTCCACGCAGCATCTCGATGCAAGCTGGGATTCGAAGAAGGTCCGCGAAGTCGTGGAGCCCTATATCCGCGAAGCGCTGGGCGACCTCAAGATCGCCAATGATTGCCAGTGGTACATCAACCCGACCGGCAAGTTCGTGATTGGTGGTCCTGATGGTGATGCGGGTCTGACGGGCCGCAAGATCATCGTCGACACTTACGGCGGTGCAGCCCCACACGGCGGTGGTGCATTCTCCGGCAAGGACACGACCAAGGTCGACCGTTCGGCTGCCTATGCTGCCCGCTATCTCGCAAAGAACGTCGTGGCTGCTGGTCTTGCAGAACGTTGCACCATCCAGCTGTCCTACGCCATCGGCGTGGCCCAGCCGCTGTCGGTCTATGTCGATCTGCACCAGACCGGCAAGCTCAGCGAAGACGAAGTCGAAGCCGCGATCCGCAAGGTCATGGACCTCTCGCCATCGGGCATCCGTCGCCATCTCGACCTCAACAAGCCGATCTATGCCAAGACCTCGTCCTACGGCCATTTCGGTCGCAAGGCCGGTCGCGACGGTTCCTTCTCCTGGGAGAAGCTGGATCTGGTCAAGCCGCTCAAGGATGCATTGAAAGCCGCATAAGGCTTGTCAATCGCCGTTGATTGAGAGATACGGTCTGAAGGTTTTGAAACCCGCACAGCGCCATAAACAGGCGCGGTGCGGGTTATCCATTTGCTGAGAGTGTTGACATGACGGAAGAGCGGCGTTCACGCGCAACGGAAGCGTTTTTTGGCCGGCGTAAAGGCAAGCCGCTGCGCAACCAGCAGGTCGATACGATCGAGAACCTTCTGCCTTTGCTGAAGGTGGACCTTGCGACGCAGCCGCCTAAAAATCTTGCGGCGCTTTTTCCCGCCGATGTGAAATCCATTCGCCTCGAAATCGGCTTTGGTGGTGGTGAACACCTCATTCACCGCGCCTCTGAAAATCCTGATACCGGTTTCATCGGCGTCGAGCCCTTCGTCAATTCCATGGCAAAGCTTCTCGGCAGCGTGAAAGAGCGCGAGCTGATGAACATCCGCCTCTATGACGACGACGCGACGCAGCTATTGGATTGGCTACCGGATGCGTGCATCGACCATATCGATCTGCTCTATCCCGATCCATGGCCAAAGAAGAAGCATTGGAAGCGCCGTTTCGTGTCTGACGTCAATCTGGCGCGGTTTTACCGGGTGCTGAAGCCCGGCGGAAAATTCTGCTTCGCCTCCGATATTGACACCTACATCAACTGGACGCTGCAGCATTGCGCCGCCCATGGCGGTTTCGAATGGACGGCGCAGGTGTCTGCCGACTGGACCACACCATTCGCCAATTGGCCGGGCACGCGTTACGAGAACAAGGCGAAGCGCGAGGGTCGCAGCTCCGCCTATCTCACCTTCATCCGGACCTGATTGTCAGATTTTCGCATCCACCTCAGATGCGACGGGAATGGATGGCTGTGCGCCGGGCTTTGTGCAGGCCAGCGAACCGGCAACGGCAGCGCGGCGAAGCGCTGCCTCGAAATCGAGACCGGCATCGAGGCTCGCGGCCAGATAGCCGCAGAACGTATCACCCGCACCGACCGTATCGACCGGCTCGATCTTCAGTCCCTTGGCCTTCACGAGCTTGCCATTGCGAATGGCGATCACGCCCTCTGCGCCTAGCGTGACGATCAGCGTCTGGCCAGTTTCGTCATGCAGGGCGGCCAGTTCATTCTCGCGCTGATCAGCGGAGAGGCCGTTTTTGCCGATCAGCAGTTCGAATTCCGTTTCGTTGGCAATGACGACATCCGCCATCCGCGACAGGCGCTGCGCTTCAGATGTCAGCGGCGCGGTGTTGATGAGCGTTGTCACGCGCTTTGCCTTGGCGGCTTTCAGCGCGGCTTCGATGGCTTCGGCGGGAACCTCGAACTGCAACATCAGAATATCGCCCGCTGCCATTTCGGAGACGGCACGTTCCGCATCGGCTTCCGAGACTTCGCCATTGGCGGCGGGGATGACCGAAATCATGTTTTCACCGCCCTCGCCAATCAGGATGACGGCGGTGCCGGTGGGGACGGCAACGGTCTTGACCAGTGACAGGTCCGCCCTTGCATCACGCAGCAGGGTCAGGGCAGGCGCAGCGAAACTATCGTCGCCAACGGCGCCCGCCATTTTCACCTCTGCACCCGCGCGCCGTGCCGCCAGCGCCTGATTGGCGCCCTTGCCACCGGCTGCGGTCGAAAATGTCTTGCCAGTCACCGTCTCACCCGGCTTTGGCAGGCGGTCGGAAATGGCAACGAGGTCCATGTTGATGGAGCCGAAAACTGTGATCATGCGGGTCATTCCATAAGGGACGAAAAAGAAGGCGACTTTGCCGAGTGGATCACTCGTCGTCAACCACCCTCAGCTTGGCAGTGCCAGCGCGCACATCCGCGATACGCCGCAACTGCTCGGCTTCCAGATGGGCGATTTCCTTTTGCGATGGCGCGAAATCGAGGCTTTCGATCTTGATACCGCGCGCCAGCACCTTGTCGGACGAGGTCAGCATCATGTCCACATCCTTCTGCACCAGCCCGAAATGCGCCTGCAATTTGCGGGTCCTCTCATCCAGACGCCGCACATCATCCATCAGCATCGCGACCTCGCCCTGAATGAGATGCGCCTGTTCGCGCATGCGCTGGTCTTTCAGCACCGACTGGATGACCTGCACCGACAGCATCAGCAGCGATGGCGAGACGATGACCACGCGCGAGCGGTGGGCGCGCTGCACCAGATTTTCGAAATGCTGGTGAATATCG
Organism: Hyphomicrobiales bacterium; assembly: GCA_900473205.1. GTDB lineage: Bacteria > Pseudomonadota > Alphaproteobacteria > Rhizobiales > Rhizobiaceae > Agrobacterium. Next base: position 3,682 of record UCLB01000011.1, on the reverse strand, counting down.
GCAAAGATCGATTCCGAGGGTACGAAGATGAAAGCCGTATCCTGCGTTTCGCCTGAAATGAGATATTTGTCGGCCACATCGCGAATATGGACTTCCATATCGCGGCGGAACTGCTGGGTGGCGGCGCGTTTGCCGTCGGCCCCCTCTTCCGCCTTCAGGGCGTTCCATGCTTCCAGCGGAAACTTGGCATCGATGACCAGAGGCGGCGCATTGTTGGGCATCTTGATCGTGCAATCGGGCCGGAAGCCGTTCGAAAGCGTCGGTTGCAATTGGTAGGAACCGGAGGGCAGGGCGTCGGCAATCAGGGCTTCCATGCGCGCCTGCCCGAAGGCACCGCGCGTCTGCTTGTTGTTGAGGATGGCCTGCAGGCCGATGACGTCCTTGGCCAGATCCTGAATATTGCCCTGCGCGGCATCGATGACGGCCAAGCGCTCCTGCAACTTGCTGAGATTTTCGTGGGTCGAGCGGGTCTGCTCCGTCAGCGTCGTGCCGATGCGCTGTGACATGCCGTCCAGCCGGTCGTTCAGCGTCTGGCTCATCTCGTTCTGGCGGGCGCTGAGGCTTTCCGTCATGGCGGCGATGCGGCCATGCAGCTCCGACTGGGTTCTGAGCAGTTCGGTGATTTCATCACGTGACTGATCGACGGCAGGCGGTCTGCGCCAGACGAAGGCGGCAGCCACTAGACAGCCTGCGACGATGATGCCGAGCAAAGCGCCGACCGATATATGCAGGTCGCCGAGACTGAAAGCTGTCGTACCAAGGGCAGTGAGATCGATGTTCATGCGCAAATCTACCAGATTTCTCGTGATTCGTAAGATCAAACCGAGAACATTTCTGGGGCCTAATTGAGTCCTAGGGATCGCTGAAACAGACCTTATTCCGGGCCTTTATTTTTTGTTTCCTCCAAAGATGAGATGCGTTATGGGAAGCCATGACCATCAAACCGCTTATTATTTTGCCTGATCCGTTGTTGCGCCAGCAATCCAAGCCTATCGAACGGGTGGATGCCGAGATCGTGCGTCTTGCCGATGATATGCTGGAAACCATGTATGATGCGCCGGGCATCGGCCTTGCCGCCATCCAGATCGGCGTGCCGCGCCGCATGCTGGTCATCGATATCTCGCGCGAAGATGAAGACCGCAAGCCGGTCGTTTTCATCAACCCGGAAATCCTCACAGTGTCGGAAGATGTTTCGACCTATGAGGAGGGCTGTCTTTCCATTCCGGATTATTATGCCGAGGTGGAACGTCCGGCGGCACTGACGGTTGGCTATATCGACCGCGACGGCAAAAAGCAGACGGTAGAGGCCGATGGGCTTCTGGCCACCTGCTTGCAACATGAAATCGACCATCTGAACGGTGTTCTGTTCATCGACCACATTTCCCGCCTGAAACGGGATATGGTCATCAAGAAATTCACCAAGGCGGCCCGCGCAAAGGTCTGATTTTCCTGACCTGGCGGTCGGCAAATCAGGTCTTTGAGGGCAGGGGGCGAGCATGGCATTGCGCATTATTTTCATGGGAACACCGGAATTTTCCGTTCCCACCCTGCGCGCGCTGGTCGATGCGGGCCATCAGATCGCCGCTGTCTATACGCAGCCGCCACGGCCCGGTGGTCGCCGCGGGCTCGATCTCCAGAAATCGCCCGTACATCAGGCCGCTGAACTGCTCGGTATTCCCGTTCTGACGCCGCTGAATTTCAAGGCGGAAGAAGACAGGGCGGAATTCAAGGCGTTCAATGCTGACGTGGCCGTCGTCGTCGCCTATGGTCTGCTGCTGCCAGAAGCCATTTTGAACGGCACAGACCTTGGCTGCTACAACGGCCATGCTTCGCTCTTGCCGCGCTGGCGCGGTGCGGCCCCCATTCAGCGCGCGATTATGGCTGGCGATACCGAAACCGGCATGATGGTGATGCAGATGGAAAAGGGGCTGGACACCGGCCCCGTTGCGCTAACGGCAAAAGTTGACATTGGCCCGAACATGACCGCTGGCGAATTGCATGACAGCCTGATGCTGGCGGGTGCGCGGTTGATGCGCGAGGCCATGCTGAAGCTGGAAGATCGCGATCTGCCGCTGACACCGCAGGCGGAAGAGGGCGTTCTCTACGCCGCCAAGATCGACAAGGCCGAGACCCGTATCAATTTCTCCTGGTCCAGCCAGGATGTGCACAATCACATTCGCGGCCTCTCGCCCTTTCCCGGCGCTTGGTTTGAAATGGACATCGGCGGCAAGGCCGAGCGGGTGAAGGTTCTGGAAACTGAACTGGCAAGCGGCATGGGCGAGGCAGGCTCCGTTCTGGACGATGCCCTGACGATCGCTTGCGGTAGCGGTGCTGTGCGGCTGGTGCGTCTGCAAAAAGCGGGTGGTAAGCCGATGCTGGCCGCAGACTTCCTGCGCGGCACGCCCGTTGCTGTCGGCACGAGGCTCGGCTGATGCCACGCTTCCGCATGACCGTCGAATATGACGGTTCCCCCTATTTCGGCTGGCAGCGGCAGACCAATGGTCCATCCGTGCAAGGCGCGCTGGAAGCAGCCGTGCTGTCGCTGACCAAGGAGATGGTCAGCTTTCGTGGCGCAGGCCGCACGGACTCCGGCGTTCACGCCAAGGGGCAGGTCGTGCATGTCGATCTCACCCGTTCCTGGGAGCCGTACAAGCTACGCAATGCGTTGAATGCCCATCTGGCCATGGCCGGAGAGGCCGTTTCGGTTCTGGATGTCGATGCCGTCACAGAAGATTTCGACGCCCGCTTTTCGGCGCTGCGCCGCCACTATCTATACCGCATCATCTGCCGCAAATCCCGGCTGGCGCTGGAGCACAAGCGGGCTTGGTGGGTGTCGAAAGACCTCGATCATGAGACCATGCATGCTGCAGCCCAGATGCTGGTCGGTCGGCATGATTTCACCACTTTCCGCTCCGTGCACTGCCAGGCCAACAGCCCTGTCAGAACGCTCGACCGGCTGGATGTGACGCGCGACGGCGATCTGATCGAGATCCGCGCGACGGCGCAAAGCTTTCTGCACAATCAGATCCGCTCCTTTGCCGGCACTCTGAAACTGGCCGGTGATGGCGGCATGACGGTTGGTGATGTGAAGGCAGCGCTGGAGGCGCGTGACCGCAAGGCCTGCGGCCCTGTCGCGCCACCGGATGGGCTATACTTCATGCAGGTCGATTATCCCGATGTGATACCGCAGCGGCAGCCGAGAACGGAGACGAACAATGACGGTGACGATCTATCATAACCCGGCCTGCGGCACCTCGCGCAACACGCTGGCCATGATCCGCCAATCCGGCGAAGAACCCGTTATCATCGAATATCTGAAAACGCCGCCATCGCGCGTCGAGATCGTCTCTCTTGCAGAAAAGATCGGCGTGCCGTTACGCAGTCTGCTGCGCGAAAAAGGCACGCCCTATGCGGAGCTCGGCCTTTCGGACGAGAGCTTGAGCGACGATGCCTTGCTGGATGCCATCGAAACGCATCCGATCCTCCTGAACCGGCCAATCGTGGTGACGGACAAGGGCGCGCGCCTCTGCCGCCCGTCTGAACTTGTGCTGGATATTCTGGCCGATGGCAGCATCGGTCGCTTCACCAAGGAAGATGGCGAGGTTGTGCCTGAGCGCTGATTTTTGCGGAAGCCGGGGGCGACAGTAGGCGGTGGCGGGTGCGGCTCACCCCCCTCTGTCCT
>UCLB01000019.1 GCA_900473205.1 Hyphomicrobiales bacterium | reverse complement strand
CGGCAGGGCAGAGGGGGGGTAGCCCCACCCACTGCCACCTAAGACCACCTCATGCAAACATCACGCCGCCTTCGCGACATGATACTCCTTGATCGCAGCCATCTTGATAGCCGGATACCGTTCGGCCTCATAGCGCAGCGAAAACGCATCCTGCGCCAGAAACACCGGATCGCCATCCAGATCGCGGGCAATATCGCCGCGCTTGACGGTCAGGAACTTGTCCATATCCGCTGCCTGCTCTGCTGAAATCCAACGGCAGATCGAGAACCGCGACATTTCGAACGAAACCGGCAGGCCATATTCACCCATCAGCCGTTCTTTCAGCACGTCCAACTGCAGCGCGCCAACCACGCCGACGATGGCGGGTGAACCGTCTTCCGGCGAAAACAGCTGCACGACGCCCTCTTCGGCCATCTGGTGCAGCGCTTCCTTCAGCTTCTTGGCCTTCATCGCATCTTCCAGCCGCACGCGGCGCAGAATTTCCGGCGAGAAGTTCGGCACGCCCTGAAACACCAGGTTTTCACCCTCGGTCAACGTGTCACCGATGCGCAACGTGCCGTGGTTGGGAATGCCCACCACATCACCCGCAAAGGCCGTATCGGCAATGTGGCGCTGCGATGCAAAGAAGAATTGCGGTGCCGTCAGGCCCATCTGCTTGCCGGTACGCGCCAGCCGCGCCTTCATGCCACGTTCCAGCTTGCCGGAGCAGATGCGCGCAAAGGCGATGCGGTCGCGGTGGTTCGGGTCCATGTTCGCCTGAATCTTGAAGACGAAGGCCGTCATCTTGTCTTCGTCGGCATGCACCGTGCGGGTATCGGCCACCTGATTGCGCGGCGGCGGCGCAATGTCGCCGAGAGCATTGATCAAATCGCGCACGCCGAAGTTTCTGAGCGCCGAGCCAAAGAAGACCGGCGTCAGATGTCCCTCGAGAAACGCCGTGCGGTCAAACGGACGGCAGGCTTCCAGCGCCAGTTCGGTTTCTTCGATAAAGGCATCGCGCTCGTTTTCAGGCAAGCGGCTCGCCACCGCCTGCGGGCCGTTCACCTGCGTTGCATCGACCTCGTTATCAGAGCCGCGCACGCGGTTGCTGGCCAGATGGTAAGAGCCACAAAAGCTCTTGGACCGACCGATCGGCCAGGTGATCGGGGCCGTGTCCAGCGCCAGCTTCTCCTCGACCTCGTCGAGAATCTCGAAAATATCCCGGCTTTCGCGGTCCATCTTGTTGACGAAGGTGATGATCGGAATGTCGCGCATGCGGCACACTTCAAACAGCTTCAGCGTCCGCGGCTCGATACCCTTGGCGGCGTCGATGACCATGATGGCGGCATCCACCGCCGTCAGCGTGCGGTAGGTATCGTCGGCAAAGTCTTCGTGGCCGGGGGTATCGAGAATATTGAAGACCTTGTCGTCATATTCAAACGTCATCACCGAGGTCACGACCGAAATACCGCGCTCGCGCTCGATCTTCATCCAGTCGGAGCGCGTCTGGATGCGGTCCTTCTTCGCCTTCACCTCACCGGCCAACTGAATGGCACCGCCGAACAGAAGCAGCTTTTCGGTCAGTGTCGTCTTACCGGCATCCGGGTGCGCGATAATGGCGAAGGTGCGGCGGCGGGAAACCGCCTCTGCGAGTGTTTCGGTCATTAGACAAATCCTGTGGAATTGCGGGCTATCTAACGTTTCGAGGCCGCTTTTGCAATTGACCTTGGCACTGCGAGAGAAAACTAATGCGCGATGACCCAAGAAAACCAAAATCGCCCCGCCCTCAATCTTCTCCGTCTGGACCACGCCGACGGCATAGACCTGCCGTCCTATGAAACCAGCGGTGCCGCCGGCATGGATTTGCGCGCTGCCGTTCCTGCCGACGAACCGCTCACTCTGAAGCCCGGCGCCCGCGCGCTGGTGCCCACCGGCTTTGTCTTCGAAGTACCGCAGGGTTTCGAGGCGCAGATTCGCCCACGCTCCGGCCTTGCCATCAAGAACGGCATCACCTGCCTCAACACGCCAGGCACTGTCGATAGCGATTATCGCGGCGAGGTCAAAGTCATCCTCGCCAATCTGGGCCAGGAGGATTTCGTGATCGAGCGCGGCATGCGCATCGCCCAGATGGTCATCGCCCCCGTCACGCAGGTCGCGGTCTTCGAGGTCACGGAAACCTCCGAAACCACCCGCGGCTCCGGCGGCTTCGGCTCCACCGGCGTGTGATGCATCACAACCGCGTTGAATTTTTCTGCGCGGTATAAGTGAAATTGTTCACTTCTTGTTCTTGTTTTCCGGTTTGCGTTGTGCAAGGTTGCATCGGCGGATAGTTACACGCTTTATTGCGTGTTTTCTAAAATCCGACTGTTGGGGGCTTGTATGGTTGCGCGTGTCAATACGGTGGCATTTCAGGGCATAGAGGGCGTGCCCGTCGAGGTTCAGGTCATGGTCGCGCCTGGCAAGGTCGGCATGCAGATCGTTGGCCTGCCTGATAAGGCCGTGGCCGAAAGCCGCGAGAGGGTGCAGGCCGCCCTTCATGCTTCCGGTCTGGCGCTGCCCGCCAAAAAAGTCACCGTCAATCTGGCTCCAGCTGATTTGCCCAAGGAAGGGAGCCATTTCGATTTGCCCATCGCCCTTGGCCTCATGGCGGCATTGGGTGCCATTCCGGCAGAAGCGCTAAATGCCTATATAGTTTTGGGTGAGCTTAATCTGGATGGCACCATCGGCGCGGTATCAGGTGCGCTTCCGGCTGCCATCGGTGCCAATGCGCAGAGCAAGGGTCTCATCTGCCCGGCAGACAGCGGCGGGGAGGCGGCTTGGGCGGGCAGCGATATCGATATTCTCGCCCCGCGCAGCCTCATCGCGCTCGTCAATCATTTTCGCGGTACCCAGCGCCTTTCGCGCCCGGTCGCCGCCATCCGCGCCAATCCCGCCAACCTGCCGGACCTCGCCGATATCAAAGGTCAGGAAAGCGCCAAGCGCGCGCTTGAGGTTGCAGCCGCCGGTGGGCATAATCTATTGATGGTCGGCCCGCCCGGTTCGGGAAAATCCATGCTCGCCTCGCGGCTTCCCTCCATCCTGCCGCCGCTATCGGCTGCGGAACTGCTGGAGGTCTCCATGGTCCACTCCATCGCGGGCCAACTCTCCGGCGGCAAGCTGTCGGACCGCCGCCCCTTCCGCACCCCGCACCACTCCGCCACCATGGCAGCGCTTGTCGGTGGCGGGCTCAGGGCCAAGCCGGGAGAGGCGTCGCTTGCCCATCACGGCGTGTTGTTCCTCGATGAGTTACCGGAATTTTCGCCACAGGTGCTGGATGCGTTGCGCCAACCGCTGGAAACGGGCGAATGCATCATCGCCCGCGCCAATCACCGCGTCAGCTACCCGGCGGAAATCCAGCTGGTTGCGGCTATGAACCCGTGCAAATGCGGCATGGCGGGAGAACCCGGCTTCACCTGCGCTCGTGGCCCGCGTTGCGTGACCGATTACCAGACGCGCATTTCCGGCCCGCTGATGGATCGCATCGATATCCGCATCGAAGTCCCCGCCGTCTCCGCGAGCGACCTCATCCGCCCCATGGCCGCCGAGGCCAGCGCCGATGTCGCCAGACGGGTGGGCCGCGCACGTCAAAAGCAGGAGGAACGTTACGCCCATGCTGGCTTCACCGGCATCCGAACCAACGCCCGCTGCTCCACCGCCCTTATCGAAAAATTCGGGGAGCCCGATGCGCCGGGCCTACAACTGCTCCGCGATGCCGCCGAAAAACTGAAATTCTCCGCCCGAGGCTACCACCGCATCCTCAAAGTCGCGCGCACGCTCGCCGACCTCGACGACAAGGCAACGGTCACCCGCATTCATCTGGCAGAAGCGATTTCATACCGGATAGCTGGGGAGCGGCTGACTGCTGCGGCGTGAATGGGTTTGCGGGTGCGGTCGCAGGCTGGGTGGTTGCGCAATGGCCGAGGTTGGCCACGATACAACAATCTCTTTTTGTAATATGGGGGGCTGGGTGCAGGGCACAACAGAGCAACCCTCATCCTGAGGTGCCCCGCAGGGGCCTCGAAGGACGGGGGTTGCGGGCTTTGGGCAAAGTGTGTGGCCGGATGCTTCAAGGGCGGTGCGCGCCACCTCTCCTTCGACAAGCTCAGGATGACGCATGAGGGCGGTGGGTGGGGTTGCCCTACCCATTGAGAGGGTGGAGTAAGAGGATGGAGATGGGGCGCAACTCAGCAACCCTCACCCTGAGGTGCGAAGGCGCAGCCGGAGCCTCGAAGGACGGAGTTGCGGGTTTGGGGCAGAATCCGCTGCGGATGCTTCGAGGCATTGCCCTTCGGCCAAAGCGCCTCAGCATGAGGGAGGAGGGTGTGGCGAGCCTAACCATTGAGAGCACCCTCTGTCCTACCGGGCAGTTCCCCACAGGTGGGGAGATTGGCAAGAGGGCACGCTCACTAATCCATTTGTAGGCATCGGAGAGATCGCAGGCCAAAACTTAAGCCCTTGCATCAGAATGGCGCAAAAGAGCAGGTAATAGGCTAGATGCGTTGCGCAACGGAGCGGCCCTCATCCATCATCCTGAGCCTGTCGAAGGAGAGGTGCCCCGCAGGGGCCTCGAAGGACGAGGGTTGCGGGCTTGGGGCAGAGTGTGCGGCGCATGCTTCGAGGCTTTGTCCTTCGGCCAAAGCGCCTCAGCATGAGGGCGGTGGGTGTGGTCGCCGTATCCAATCGATAGGTCAGCTTACGCAGCTAGGCCCCTCTGCTCGGCAGAGGGGGGGGCGAACTTGCTCCAGTGCTAATTTAATATCGCAGCAACGACTGCGAGGCTAACTTACAACCCCAACCCCTCAAACAACGCCGTCGACAAATACCGTTCCGCAAAGGATGGAATGATCACCACGATGGTCTTGCCCGCATTCTCCTCTCGCGAGCCGATCTTGATGGCGGCGGCGAGGGCTGCGCCGGAGGAGATGCCGACGGGGACGCCTTCGAGGCGGGCGACGAGGCGGGCGGTTTCGAAAGCGTCGTCATTGGTGACGGTGATGATTTCGTCGTAAATCTTGGTGTCGAGAACCGCGGGCGCGAAGCCTGCGCCGATGCCCTGGATCTTGTGTGGGCCGGGATTGCCGCCTGAGAGCACCGGGCTGTCGGCGGGCTCGACGGCGACAACCTTGAGGTCCGGTTTGCGCGCCTTCAGCACTTGTCCAACCCCGGTAATGGTGCCGCCGGTGCCAATGCCGGAGACGAAGATATCGACGTCGCCATTGGTGTCGTTCCAGATTTCCTCGGCCGTCGTCTTGCGGTGGATTTCAGGGTTGGCCGGGTTTTCGAACTGCTGGGGAATGATCGCATCGGGGAGCGTTTCGGCCAGCTCATGCGCCTTGGAAATTGCGCCCTTCATGCCCTTCGGACCTTCTGTCAGCACCAGTTCGGCACCCAGCAGCGCCAGCATCTTGCGGCGCTCGATGGACATGGTCTCGGGCATGGTCAGGATCAGCTTGTAACCCTTGGCGGCGGCGGCAAAGGCAAGCGCAATGCCGGTATTGCCTGAGGTCGGCTCCACGAGCGTCGTCTTGCCGGGGGTGATTTTGCCCTGCGCTTCCAGCGATTCGATCATGGCAACGCCGATGCGGTCCTTGACTGAGGCGATGGGGTTGAAGAATTCGAGCTTGGCAAGGATCGTCGCCTTGACGCCCTTTTCCGCGGCCAGCTTGTCGAGGCGCACCAGAGGCGTGTCGCCGATCGTTTCAGTGATCGAGGAATAGATCCGCCCGCGTCCGGGTTTTCTGGCTTCAGACATGACACGCTCCCATTGTGCAGATGCAAAAAATTTCGCGCAGAATAGGAGGAATGATCTGGCGACGCCAGAGAACCAAAGTGCGTATGTAGCGCACTTTGTGGCATATCGTTCTCACGATTGGATCATTGTCAGAAGAATGATCTCAGGTCGCGCGGGTGGCGATCATCGCAGCGGTCGCGGCCAGAATGCCGGCAGCGGTACGGTTGAGGATGGTCAGCGCGCTCGGCCGCTTCAGCATGGTGCGGGCCTTGGACGCCAGCAGAATATAGGGCAGCAGCACCGCCATCAGCACGGTAAACGTTACGGCCAGCAATGTGATATATTCGCTGCTGCCGATGATGCGGACGTCGATGAGGGTCGGCACCAGCGCCACGTAAAACAGCATGGTTTTGGGGTTGCCGAGCGTGATCAGCAGGCCTGAGAGGAACGACATGGCGATGCTCGTGCTCTTTTTCGCTTGCAAATCCTGCGGCAAAAGTCCTGCGGTCCATAGCTTCCAAGCGATATAGAGCAGATAGACAGCACCAGCGATCTTCAGGATCATGAAAGCTTCCTGAAAGGTCTGCGCCACGAAGGCGAGGCCCAAAATGACGGCAGTCAGATACACCATATCGCCCAGCACCAGACCAAGACCCATGAAAAAGGTTTCGCGAAAGCCTGAGCCCAGCGCCCGCGCCACGATGGCCGTCATGCCGGGGCCGGGGATGGCGGCGGCGATGAAAAGAGCGGTGGCATAGGCAAGAAGAGTGGCGATGCTCACGATCATGTCCTTCTGAAATCGGTACGCATCGATATAGCATGAAGAGTAGGCTTGAAAAGCGGAAACGTCGGAATGGACAAAGCCCGCCATGGGGCGGGCTTTGCTGGTTTGATCGTGTTGATATGAATTACAGGAACGGACGGTCCGGCATGTCGTCGATCCTGATGACGCCGTCATTGTTCTTGTCGAGGCGGGCGAACATCTTTTCACCGGCTGCAGTAAATTCGGCCTTGCTGATCTGGCCGTTTCCATCTGTGTCGATCATGGCAAACATCGCGTTCATGCGGCCGCCGTGGCCACCTTTGCCGCCCATGCCACCGTGACGACCCTCATGCTTGCGGCCTTCGTGGCCCTTGCGGTCTGCCTGGTCTGGGCCGCCTTTTTTGCCATCCGGGCCATCGGCATTTGCGCGTTCAGGGCGTGGATTGGCTTCACGGAAGGCTTCCATCTTGGCCTTGCGGTAATCACGCATTTCCTTTGGTGTAATCGAGCCATCCTTGTTGGCATCGATTTCAGTGAAAAGCGCGTCCTGGCGGGCGGCGAACTCTTCTTTGGTGATCTTGCCGTCCTTGTTGGCGTCGGCTGTTTTCAGCAGATAGACATAGGCCAGTTCCGGACGCATGGGCGGGCCGTGTCTGTCTGGGCCACCCCGTGGTGCCGCCATGGCGATTGGAGCAGCCGCGCTCAACATAAGGGCTGCGCCAAGTGCGGTGAGAGTCAATTTTCTCGTAATCATGGTTGGTTACCTTTTCCTTTGGTGTCCCTGGGGAAAAACTAGTCCGCGCATGTCACTGCCGCCACTTAAACATCAGTAATGTGCATGACAAATCGGTAACATGCCTCAGCGTGCCGGTGCAGTCAGGCCCTTGAGGAAGCCGGTCAGATCGTCGGTGATGAAGTCGATATGCTCATCGGTGACGTCTGGAATCTCCCAGCGCTCCATGACGATGCCTTCGAGATTGCGCGGCACCAGAAGCACCGTCTTCATGCCCAGAGCCTTCGGCGCGGTGAGGTTGCGCGGCAGGTCCTCGAACATGGCGGCCTTCGTCGTATCGAGCTTGGCCAGCGCCGCGAATTTCTCGTAGGTCGCGCTGGCGGGCTTGGGCAGATAGTCGGCGGCGACGATATCGAAGATGTCCTCGAAATGGTCGAGAATGCCCAGCGCGCCAGCGGCGGCCTGCGCATGCGGCACGCTGCCATTGGTCAGAATGAACTTGCGGCCCGGCAGCGCCTTGATCGCCTCGCCCAGTTCCGGGTTGGGCAGCAGGGCGGAATAATCGATGGCATGCGCCCGCTCCAGAAAGGCATTGGGATCGATGCCGTAATGGATCATCAGGCCCTGAAGCGTGGTGCCATGCTCATGGTAATAACGCTTCTGCAAAGCCCGCGCCTCGTCCGGCTCCAGCTTCAGCAGTTCGGCAACATAGGCCGTCATATTTTTATCGATCTGCGAAAACAGGTTTACCTCATGCGGATAAAGCGTGTTGTCTAGATCGAACACCCATTCTGTCACATGGGAGAAGTCGGCAGCGTTCGGTTCATTTTTCGGTTTCGTGCTCATGGCCCTCTTATGCCCTGTCATCGGCACAAATAAAATCGAAAAGGCGACGCCTGGAGCACTTTGCCGCCTTGGGGCGGAAAGCTGCGGCGTGATAATTTACGCGGCATGGAACTCTGGATACCCATCACCATCGCCGCTGCCTTCATGCAGAACCTGCGCTCCGCCTTGCAAAAGCATTTGCAGGGCTCGCTCGGCACGCGTGGCGCCAGCTTCGTGCGGTTTGGTTACGGTTTCCCCATTGCCATCCTCTACGTGCTGTTTTTGCATTTTGTGGCAAAGCAGATTTTCCCGACCTTCAGCACGGCCTTTTTCATCTGGGCGGTCGTCGGAGGTCTGGCGCAGATCTACGCCACCATGCTGCTGGTACATCTGTTTTCGCTGCGCAATTTCGCTGTCGGCACTGCCTATTCGAAGACGGAACCTGTGCAGGCCGCTCTGTTCGGTTTCGTCATTCTGGGCGAAAAGCTGACGCCAGGCGCGATCATGGCCATTATCGTCGGTGTCATCGGCGTGATGACGATATCCATGGCGCGGCTACCGCTATCGTGGAGAAATACCGTCACGGCAATGACCAGCCGCACGGCCTTGATCGGCATCGCATCCGGCGGCGTCTTCGGCATATCGGCGGTGGCTTACAGAAGCGCGTCGTTGTCCTTGGAAGGCACAGGGCCGATCATGTCTGCGGCGGTCACTCTTGCTTGCGTCACGACGTTTCAGACCGCGTTCATGCTGGTGTGGATGGCGTGTAAGGACAAGCGCGAGATCGTGCAGGTTCTCGTCACCTGGCGCTCGTCGGCTCTGGTCGGCATTGCGGGTGTGCTGGGCTCGGCGGGCTGGTTCACGGCCATGACGCTGCAACAGGTGGCCTATGTGCGGGCTCTCGGCCAGATCGAGTTGGTCTTCACCTTCTTGGCGTCGTGGTTCCTGTTTCGGGAACGGGTCAACGCAATGGAACTGGCAGGATGCCTGCTGATCGTCAGCGGCATCCTGGGATTGCTGTTCTGGTAAAAGCGCGTCCAGGAAAAGTGTGAGCGGTTTTCCGTCCGGACGCGCGTAAAACGAATATTAGGGAACGATGAGCGTGCCTGCGCCTTCGGTGAAGATCTCCAACAGCACCGAGTGTGCAGTCTTGCCGTTGAGAATGACGACGCCCTGAACGCCTGCCTTGATGGCCTCGATGCAGGTTTCGACCTTGGGGATCATGCCGCCAGAAATCGTGCCGTCCTTGATCAGCGCCCGCGCCTGCGAGACCGTCAGTTCCTTGATCAGTTCCTTGTTCTTGTCGAGAACGCCCTCGACATCGGTCAGGAACAGCAGGCGGCTGGCATGCAGCGCACCGGCAATGGCACCGGCGAAGGTGTCGGCATTGATGTTGTAGGTCGCGCCGTCACGGCCGGGAGCAACGGGTGCGATGACCGGGATCATCTCGGATTTGGCTAGCAGATCCAGCAGCGTGCGGTCCACTTCCACCACTTCACCGACGAAGCCGAGGTCGAGAACGCGCTCGATATTGCTGTCGGGATCGATGACAGTCTTCTTGGCCTTTTCGGCAAAGACCATGTTGCCGTCCTTGCCGCACAGGCCGATGGCCCATTCGCCGGTCTGGTTGATGAGGGCGACGATTTCCTTGTTGATCGAGCCGGCCAGAACCATTTCGACGATTTCGACCGTCTTGGCATCGGTGACGCGCAGGCCGCCTTCGAATTTCGATTCGATGCCCATTTTGCTCAGCATTGCGCCGATCTGCGGGCCGCCGCCATGGACGACGATGGGGTTGATGCCGGATTGCTTGAGAAGGGCGATGTCCTCGGCGAATGCCTTGCCCAGACCGCTGTCGCCCATGGCATGGCCGCCATATTTCACGACGATGGTTTTATTCTCATATTTCTGCATGAAGGGCAGGGCCTGTGCCAGAAGCCGGGCCTGCATTTCGCTTTCGGAACTCGCCATGGAAATAAACCTCGTCGTTGATTGCCGCGCTTTTAACCCAAGTTTTTGACGGATGAAACAACGGACAGGGCATCGGATGCAGAAAATTCAAACGTGATCGCACCGTTATCGCCAATCCGATTGACATATGCGCGCAATCGGACCAGCTTTGTGCGTGGGGGAGTATGCGCATGTCGGCATGGGTGGGCCGGCAGATCGCTTGAGATGGCGGTGGCGCTCTAAGCCTGGAGTTCGATGACGGATGACCTTGCCGGATCGGGAAAAGCGTAGCGGTTTGAAAGACGAGGTGCTTGCGGGCGAATATGTGCTCGGAGCCCTGACCGCTGATGCGAGCGCCGAACTTGCCAAACGCGTGAAGACGGATCGCCAGTTCGCCGCGATGGTGCGTCGCTGGCAGGAAAACCTCGCCGACACCCAGAGAAGCGATCACCGCACATTTTCGTCCTATATCGATGCGTCGATGGATCATGCCGTGCGCAGGTCGGACGACAAGCTTCACCGCAGTATTTACGGGCGTTTCGCGATTGTCACGGCATTGTGGAATTCGGTGCGCTTCTGGCGGCTGACCACCTCGGCGGCCCTGCTCTGGGCGGCGGTGCTGCTCTTTTCTGTTGCTTGAAGCGGAACGCTCTTCTCTATTGCCGCGGCAAACGCAGGAATGAAAAAGGGGGCACAATGTGCCCCCGTCCATTCAGCTGATACCGACCGTCTTGCATATCTCGGCCCTTACAAGATCGAGGCCTGCGGATTTTTCTGACGAGGTTGCCAGAACTTCCGGGTAGGCTGCCGGGCGCTTGCGGATTTTTTCCAGCGTCTCGTTGGTAAGACGCGGAACGCCCGCCTCCTTGATCTTGTCCGTCTTCGTCAGAATGATCTGATAGGAGACGGCTGCCTTGTCGAGGAGGGATAGAACGTCCTCGTCATTTTTCTTGATGCCGTGACGGGAGTCGATCAGCACATAGACGCGCTTCAGGGTCGCGCGGCCACGCAGATAATCGAACACCAGCTTCGTCCAGGCATCGACATGGTCCTTCGGTGCCTGCGCATAGCCGTAGCCCGGCATATCCACAAGCGCCATCGGCGGCAGGTCGCCCGCTTCACCGGAATAGCCCTCGGGAACGAAGTAGTTCAGTTCCTGCGTGCGACCCGGCGTGTTGGAGGTGCGCGCCAGCCCGCGATGGCCGACAAGCGCGTTGATGAGAGAAGACTTGCCGACATTGGAACGTCCGGCAAAAGCAATCTCGGGCGGACCTTCGGGCGGCAGGAATTTCATGGCGGGCACACCGCGGATGAAAATCCAGGGCCTTCCGAAGAGCGGCTTTTCCGTTGCCGGCTGCCCGCCTGTGATATCGCTTGTCATTTCGATTGCACCGGCTTTCGCTTGAACAATCCTTTTATGTTGTCGAACAGCTCGATCTTGGCGCCGTGGCGCTTCATGATGAGAGCCTGCTGGGTGATCGACAGCGTGTTGTTCCATGCCCAGTAGATGACGAGACCTGCGGGGAACGACGCCAGCATGAAGGTGAAGACCAGCGGCATCCAGGTGAAAATCAGCGCCTGTGTCGGATCGGGAGGCGTCGGGTTCATACGCATCTGCATGAACATTGTGATGCCCATGATGATTGGCCAGACACCGATCATCAGCGCGTGTGGCGGCATGAAGGGCAGAAGGCCGAAAAGGTTGAACAGCGAGGTAGGATCCGGCGCAGACAGGTCGTGAATCCAGCCAAAGAACGGCGCGTGGCGCATTTCGATGGTGACGTAGATGACCTTGTAGAGCGCGAAGAACACCGGAATTTGCAATAGCATCGGCCAGCAACCGGCAACCGGATTGATCTTCTCTTCCTTATAGAGCGCCATCATCGCCTGCTGCATAGCCATGCGGTCATCGCCATGCTTGGCTTTGAGCTCCTCCATCTTGGGCTGAACACGCTTCATGTTGGCCATGGAGGCGTATTGCTTGCTGGCAAGCGGGAAGAACAGCAGCTTCACGACGATGGTGGTGAGCAGGATTGCCACGCCGAAGTTGCCAAAATAACGGAAGAAGAAATCCATCAGTTTGAACATCGGCTTGGTGATGAAGTAGAACCAGCCCCAGTCGATCAGAAGATCGAACTTCGGAATGCTGTATTCATGCTCATAGCGGTCGACCAGCGGAACTTCCTTGGCGCCTGCGAAGACGAGGTTTTTCAGCTCGATGGACTGGCCCGGCGCAACGGTGACGGCATCGCCACGATAATCGGCCTGGTAACGCGGCTGACCGTCTGTGAAGTGCGAATAGCGTGCTTCGACAGGCATGGTCTGCGGCGGCACAATGGCGGCTGCCCAGTATTTATCGGTGATACCGAGCCAGCCGCCGGTTGCCTTCGGCGTCGAGAACGGCTTTTCCTCGATGTTCTTGTAGGACTCTTCCGTCAGGCTGCCATCGGTACCGGCAACGCCCAGAAAGCCTTCGTGAATGACGAAAACGGCAGGCGTGGCAGGCTTGTTGTTGCGGGTGATGCGGCCATAGGTCGAGAACGAAATCGGTTCCTGACCGGGGTTCTCGATCTTGTCGGTGATCGAGATCATGTAATGCTGGTCAATCGTGAGTGTGCGGGTGAAGACCACGCCCTTCTCATTGGTGAAAGACAGCGTTACCGGGGTGGTTTCGGTCAGCTTGGAGCCTTCGGCGGCTGTCCAGACGGTGGAGGGGCCGGGAACGGTGCCCACAGCATCACCGGCGATATAGCCAAGCTCGGTAAAGTAGCCATCCTTGGTGTCGGACGGAGAAAACAGCGTGATGATCGGGCTCGAGTCATCGACCGTCTCGTGGTAGTCCTTGAGACGGATGTCATCCAGACGTGCACCATTGAGGTTGATGGAACCTGCAACGGCGTTGGTTTCGATCTGCACGCGCTGCGACTTGGCAAGCGCTTCATCACGCGAAACGGTGGCTGCCTGCTGGCTGGTCGTGCCGGGCAGGGTGCCTGCTGGCGGCGTGGTGCCAGGCGCGGCATCGGTCGTCGTCTGCTGGGTTTGCTGCGTCGCCTGCTGCGCCTGACGAGCCTCGTCAGTGCGGCGCTGCTGTTCGATGCGCGGGTTCATATACAGGAACTGCCAGGCTAGCACGATGACAACCGAAAGGCCTATCGCGATAAAGTAGTTGCGGTTTTTTTCCATCATTCTTTCCTGGAGCGGGTCTCCCGGGAGCGTCCGGATTTCGCGCGTCCCTCGATCCGCTCTATGAGCAAGTGTTCCAGTACGGCAAATTCGGTTTTCAGTGCGTCCCTTCGGGCGACAATCACATAGTCATGTCCGGGTTTCATTGCAAACCCGGCTGAAAGCCTGACGGCTTCCCTCAAGCGGCGGCGCATTCGATTGCGTTCGACCGAATTTCCTTGGCGTTTGGTCACCGTAAAACCGACGCGAGGTGCGGTTTCAGGGGCCTGGCGATCCAGAACCTCCAGAAGAAAGGTACTGCCTCGCCGTTTTTCTCCTGCCTGAACAGCAAGAAACTCCGGTCGGTTTTTCAACCGACCGGGTATTTGTCTCTCATGCGTCATGTGCCACGACTTTCATCGGGCTTAAGGCCAATTAGGCCGAAAGACGGGCGCGGCCGCGTGTGCGGCGAGCAGCCAGAACCTTACGACCGCCGGCAGTTGCCATGCGAGCGCGGAAACCATGACGACGCTTGCGAACAAGCTTGGATGGCTGGAAAGTACGCTTAGACATTTATTTAATACCGCGGGGTGCGGCCCTTCTTGACTTTGTCCCTTATGGGACAAGAGCGTTTCGTTGATGCCAAGGCCAACCGCGCAAACGGTAAAATGCCCAGACGTGCGGGCTTATAAGGGCTTAGGGCCCGCAAAGTCAATCGCTGCCGGACAATCCTGTGCCGGCGGTTGGGCGGCGCAAGTAGAAATTTGTCTGCACTTGGCCACCTGAAATTGCGCCAAGGTCTTCTTTTAAAGAGCAAAGTGCCAGATCGCTAAAATCCGAAATTCTTTATTAAGAGAGCATAGATAAAGGTTATCATGACCAAATGTTATTTGGATTTCGATCTCACATGTGTGTGAGAGGGGCGTTTTTGAGGGGACTACGCAGTGAGGATACGGGGTAAGATCAATCTTCTGGTGGGGCTTTTGGGCCTTGTCGCATGCACCATTGGTGGTTTGTCGATCTACGCGGTCAGGGAGTACCAGACGCAGACAGTTGCGCTTGATGCGATTGCCGATCGCGCGCGTCGTGGTGAGACACTGAACCGGCTCGTTACTGCCGTCGTCATGGAAGCCCGCGGCATCTACGCTGCAAAGGACAAGGACGCTGCCGCCAAATTTGCTGACGGCATCACCAAGAACCTCAACGATATGGACAGCCTGTTGAAAGAGTGGAAACCACAGGTTCCCGCCAGCCAGGCCGCTCAATTCGCCAATCTCGAAAAACGCTTCGAGGATTTCCGGACTTTCCGCACGGAGACAGCGCGTCTGGGCCGCGAGGTCAGCCCGCAGGATGCCAATACGCAGGGCAACAACGAAGCCAACCGCGAAAACCGCAAGGCCTATCAGGCTGATATCGACGCCGTCGTGAAGTCGGATATTCAGGAACTCACTGCCGTCAAGCTCCGCATCGAAAGCTTTGGCGAAATGATCTTCCTCGTCGTGGCATTCGTCACCGTGGGTGGCGTCCTTGCCGGTTCGGCCATGGGTCTCTACATCGGCTCCAAGGAACTAAGCGGACCTATTCTCAAAGTATCTGATGCGATGAATGCGGTTGCCGAAGGCAATCTCGAAACCGATGTTCCCTGTCTCGACCGCAAGGATGAAATCGGCGAGATGGCCGCAGCCGTCGAAGTCTTCAAGCGCAACGGACTGGAAGTGCGTCGCATGAACGCGCAGGAAGCCGCCATGCGGGCCAAGAGCGACGATTTGCAGTCGGGTATGGCGCAGGTCGTTAGTGCCGCTGCCGCTGGTGATTTCACCAGCCGTATCACCAAGGATTACGGTGATGACAATCTCAACCGCTTCGCCAACAACATCAATGCGCTGCTGGTCAGCGTCGATAGCGGCGTGACGGAGACCGGACGCGTCATCGAAAGCCTTGCCCATGGCGACCTGACACAGACCATGGATGGCAACTTCCACGGCGTGTTCGCCCAGCTTCAGTCGAATGTGAACGAGACCTTCGTCAAGCTGAAGGGCACCATTTCCGAGGTTCGCGGCAGCACGGAAAGCATCAACGGCAATGCCAACGAGCTTCGCTCTGCCGCAGACGATCTTTCCAAGCGTACCGAACAGCAGGCCGCGGCTCTGGAGGAAACCTCTGCCGCACTTGATGAGATCACCGCCGTTGTCCGCAATTCGACGGACCGCGCGCAGGAAGCCAGCACCATGGTTTCCGAAACCAAGGAAAAGACGGCCCATTCCGCCAAGGTCGTGCGGGATGCCGTATCCGCCATGGGTCGCATCGAGCAGGCATCGCGTGAAATCAGCCAGATCATCAATGTCATCGATGAGATTGCCTTCCAGACCAATCTGCTGGCGCTGAATGCCGGTGTCGAGGCTGCGCGCGCCGGTGAGGCAGGCAAGGGCTTTGCTGTGGTCGCGCAGGAGGTGCGTGAACTGGCGCAGCGTTCCGCCAATGCTGCAAAGGACATCAAGGCGCTGATCACGAAATCCGGTGAAGAGGTCGGCAACGGCGTGAAGCTGGTGCAGCGCACCGGTGAGGCGCTGGATGAGATCGAAACGCGCGTTCTCGGCATCAATGACCATATTCATTCTATCGCGACCGCCGCGAAGGAACAGTCCACCGGCTTGCAGGAAGTCAATACGGCCATCAACCAGATGGACCAGGTGACCCAGCGCAACGCCGCCATGGTGGAAGAGACCTCTGCCGCGACCCATAAGCTGAGCGGCGAAGCGCAGAACCTTGTCGCGCTGGTCGGTCGTTTCCGGCTGGGCAACGAGCAGGGCTCCGCGTCCTACGCGTCGGCCTCCAGATTGGCGCCCGCCTCGTCGCGGTCTGCCCCGGTCGCTTCACCAGCCCGCAAGATGATGGGCAATGTCGCCCGCGCCTTCAATGGTTCGGCAGCGGTTGCCCAGGCCAAGGACGACTGGCAGGAGTTCTAAACCCAGCATTTTCATGCATCAGCAAACGCCGCCAGCAATGGCGGCGTTTTCGTTTGGGCACGTCCGTTTGAGCGCCATTCGTCATGCATTTGAAAATCGGATGAAAAACCTTATTATGGCTTGGAATTCGGCCCTTGCGCCGATATGAAACCAGAGGCCCACGCATCAACAGGAACAGGCCTGGTGTTTTCGACAGTCATAAACAGGACCAGCCGTGAGGATACGGACCCGCAGAGCGAGGTGCCTGCCTTGACGAAGGGCTTGTCCGGTCGCCTGCTGTTGCTGACGGTGATCTTCGTTATGATTGCCGAAGTCCTGATCTTCGTGCCCTCCGTTGCCAATATGCGCCTCTCATGGCTGCGCGACAGGCTCAACACGGCCGCCGCCGCAGGCGTGGTGATCGACGGCCTGCAGACCGAACTCCCCCGGAGTGTCCAGAACGACACGCTGCTGGCCACGGGCGCCAAACTCATCGCACTGAAGAAGGATGGCACCTCCACCCTGCTGGCCGCCACCGAAGTGCCGCCGAGTGTCGATGATCAATATGATCTCTCGGACGTCTCTCAGCTGGCGGCGGTCCGCGATGCCTTCTCCGTGCTTCTCTTCGGCGGCAACCGCGTCATTCGCGTTTTCGACGTGATCGGCGATAGCAACATGATCATCGAGATCGTGATCGGCGAGCACAAGCTGCGGGCCGCGATGATTGCCTATGCGGGCAACGTCCTGATGATCTCGGTGGCGCTCTCGCTCATCACGGCCAGCCTGATTTTCGTCTCCATCAACCGCATTCTCATCCGGCCCATACGCCGCCTCACACTCGGCATGCAGGGCTTTTCCGAGCAGCCCGACGACCCGGCGCGGGTGTTCAAGCCGGATGACGGCAGCGACGAGCTGGCAGTGGCCGGACGCCATCTCGCCGATATGCAGACGCAGCTGCAAAAGACGCTGCGGCAACAGAAAAACCTTGCCGATCTCGGCCTTGCCGTTTCCAAGATAAACCACGACATGCGCAACATCCTGTCGTCGGCACAGCTGATGTCAGACAGGCTGGTGGATGTGGAAGACCCCATGGTACGCAGCTTCGCGCCGAAGCTTCTGCGCACCATAGACCGGGCTGTGGGCTATACCAGCGAGGTGCTGGCCTATGGGCAGGCCACAGAAGGCGCGCCAAAGAGGCGGCTGATCGATCTTGATGAACTGGTGCAGGATGTGAAAGACATCCTCGCCATCGATCCGGCAAGCGGCATTGAGTTCGTGGACAACGTTCCACCTAGCCTGCGCATCGATGCCGACAGCGAACAACTGTTCCGCGTTCTCTACAATCTCTGTCGCAACGCCGTTCAGGCGCTCCAGCAGGCAAGCGGCGAGACCTATCCCGACAAGCGCCTGACGATTGCCGCACAGCGCAACGCAGACGTGGTCAGCATCGTCATAGACGACAACGGCCCAGGCATGCCGCAAAAGGCCAGGGAGAACCTGTTCTCGGCCTTCCGTGGCTCTGCCCGCTCCGGCGGCACCGGACTTGGCCTCGTCATTGCCCGCGAATTGGTGCTGTCTCACAAGGGCACGATTGCGCTGGTGGAGAAATCCGACCATGGCACCCAGTTCCGCATCGAAATCGCCGACCGCACCGAAGCCGACCGCCGCACGGCCAATGGCGGCTGAGCGTTACACGTCCGTCAGCGCTTCACAAAAGACAACCCGATTTTTCGCCGAAATTTTTACTCCGTTTTGACGGCGCTATTTTCTGTGCATCAAAAAACAAGCGATTTCAATATCTTGAGAAATTCATTGCAGGAAAATGACAATTTCTCAGCAAAATCGCTTGCATTCAACATGAGGACGTTTTAGAGGATCGCCACGCCAACGGAACATGTTTCTGCGGCACGCACCCGTAGCTCAGCTGGATAGAGCACCAGACTACGAATCTGGGGGTCAGGAGTTCGAATCTCTTCGGGTGCGCCATTCTTTTCCCTTATAAATAAGGGCTTCAAGCTTCTTCAGAATTGATGCATTCCCGGCGTTCCATACGCGTTGCTAACTCTTGGAACCTGACGTGTTCTTGGTGCCGCGATTGGCGAAACACGCAACTCGGCAACCTTTTGAGTTTTCACCAGGGTCTTGCGACTATACCGTTGCCTCTTCGAAATCTTCTGATGATTCGTCTTGCATCAGACCATCGGTCCGAAACGCATCTCGACACGTACGTGGTCGATCATCTCCCGCAGGAACGGGGTCAGTCTGTACCGGACAGTTGAATATCCGATACAGATGGTTGTTGACGTTGGGAGAGCAAGCCTGTCCATTTCAGGAAAATCGAGCTCTCATATCAAGATCACAGGACTTATCGTTTAATCCTCGAACCGCATCCTCATCGCCAAACGGGGTTCGCTTGGGGTTACTTCGAGGCTGTATGCGCTGTTGAAAGGGACGGTAGGATGTGGCGCGCTGATCACGCTATAGCGGCCGATCGGCATATCGAATAGAATGTCGCAGAGTGGTAGCCCTAATGCCGCGAGTTGCTGTTCGGTTTCCTGACGTGAGCTTTCTGGTCGAATTGAAATGAACACGATCCGATGTCCTTCAGAAATAAGCTCCTTGGTCACTGACACGGCTTCTTCGTTGGCTGCCACATCGGCGAACCGGGGCGAAAAATGCGCATTGCCCCTTTCAAGGATAAAGCCGTCCAGCAGGATAAAATAGCTGCCCTTCTGCTGCAGATTTCGGCGCCATTCCTTCAATGTTCCCCAGTCCTCGTAATCCGTGACACGGCAAGAGGAGAAGGGCTCGCCATCGAGAATCATGCCAGCGATGATGTCGGACGTGTACAGCTCGCGCTGCCAGGTGGCGCGTTCTTCTTTCAGTCTGTCATAAAGAGCGACATACTGGGCCGGGCTGCGAAAGAAATAGCCGCCAACCGAGAAGAGGTCGGATATCACTTCCTTTTCGCGGATCGCCGAGATAACCCCGGAGTCGTCCGTCTTGATGTAGCTTTTGTTACGGGGATTGATGGCGTCAAAGCTGTTCAAGGATTCGCAGGCGACATAGTTGTACGGGCGATCGATGTCCGACAGGGCAAAGCTGTTGTCGCTGTCCTTGACGAGGAATGGCTCCGAAAGTCCCGTCGCCAGCAAGGTGCGTGTCACCGTCTCCGGCTGGCTTGCCGTTGGTTCATCAAGGACGACGATTTCCACACCCTTGCCGAACGTCGCACGGAGACCCGCGCGCGCGTCGTACTTCTCGTCGTGTTCCTTCAGGATCGTAACGATCAGATCGTCATGGTTGAAATCGAGCTTGCTAACTGCCTCGGCGATCATAGGGCGCCCACCGCTTGATGGCAGAGACCATTTCGGGGGCATGCCTGGATAGCGCGAGGACCTTCCGCCGCAGGGAACGATGACTTTCATCCAGCTGGAACCTTCTTTAATATTCGTTTGAAATGTGTTTGGCGATCAGCTGCTCTAGACGGTCTAGAACGAAGCTGCGGTCCTCGATCGTCCTGGTGTATGGCAGTATCCGGGCGAGATGGACGCAAAGCACGATCGGGAGCAGTTCGGGCGCATCCTTTAAGAGCCTGTTTGAAAGCGTCGCAAGTGCCTGCCGGAAGTACGATATGACGCCGAGAGGCAGAGGGTCTGCCTTTCGCATGTACCATCCGGCCCTCAGATCCTGTTCGAGCTTGCCAACATCAGCGATCCAATGGCTGAGAAACGTGTCCAGAAAATCGATGAATACGACGTCGCCTGCCTCGGTCACCACGATATTCTCGAGCGTCAGGTCGCCGTGGCAGGCGGTTACTGCCAACTCATCCGGCATTGTAGCATTTTCGAGAATGTCAATCAGGGCGAGCATCGCGTTTCTTGCACGAAGATCATCCGTCGAAATGGCTGAGAGGATGTCGTGGCATTTCCCGAGTGAATTTTGCCGTGGCGAAAAAAGCTGCTGTGGGTCCTGAAGGTCCGCAAAGCGCTCAATGGCCATCAACAGCTTATCGAGGAAGCGTGCGATGGCGGGAAAGCTGGCCGTTCGCAGATAGGTAATGCCATCAAGTCCCTTGATGTACTGCATATCGAAATAATAGAGGCCATCCAGATGGCCCTCTTCGAGTATTTTTGGTGTTGTCGCGCAGCCGATCAGTTGGCTGGCCGTGAGCCTTTGCTTGATGGCCTGTGCCTGAAGTCTTGCATTTCCACCGGGGGAACCGGATATCTTGCGGATGAAGGCAGGCGCGTTTCCTTCGCGAATGAGAAGAACCTTGGCACCCGAAAAACCGGAAAGCTCGATTTCAGTCCGCGGGAGCTGGAGGTCTTGCCGCAGCGCATTGCTTGAATTCGTCAAGAGCATCAGGCCACCCGTGTTACGCTGTAATCGAGCTCCGCGCGCCATTCGGGCAGTGTTTTCCGGACGTCGAAAACCTGCATTCCGGCGGCCCGTGCGGCGGCTACGCCATCATCCATGTCCTCGAACACGAGGCATTCCTCGGGAGCTGCACCAAGAACACGCGCACCTTTCAGGTATCCCTCCGGATCAGGCTTGCCCTTTTGTACGTCGTCACCCGTGACGATCACCTGAAAGACAGAACTCCAGCCCATCGAGGCGAGAGTTGTCTCGACGCTTCTGCGTGAGCCTGAGGAGACAAGCCCGATTGGAAACGTTCTTGCGAATGCCGGAAGAAGCATAGCGCAGGGAAGCTTGGACGGCGGGTTTTCCGAAAACAGCTGGTCTGCCCTCGCCACCTTCCGACGATGGATTTCCTCGACCGAGAGGGCGCAGACGTTCCCGTCGATCAGACGAGGGATCGTTTCCCTCGCAGCGCCACCAGACGCAGCCATAAAGGTTTTGAAAGAGAGGGTGATGCCAAGCTCGCCAAGAACGTCCCTGTACGCCTGGAAATGGAGAGGCATGGTATCAACGAGTGTGCCGTCGAGGTCAAAGAGCATGGCCCTCGGCGTCGAAATGCCGCCCGGCTGAAGATGGTCACTCGACATTTCTAGGTTGCCTCCTGAGTATTTTCTAGGCCAGCGATAAGTATTCAACCTTGCATGGGGCTTGTAGAGGTGCTCCTCGAAGGCCGGACAGAATTGAATTTCTGTTTCACAGTTTAAGAACATGCGCGGATGTCCTGAAGCTTATGCGGCTGACGCTTCAGGACTGGTTTAAACAGTGTCAGGGCACCAATTTTTGTGCGCTGTTCTTTTTCACGCAAGAATCTCACTCAGAAATTCAGAACCTCCAACGCCGTGCTGGGCAAGATGCGGTCGATTGTGGATTTGGTAGAGTGGGTTGTTACATTCGGGATTGGCAAAGATCGTGTTGGAATCCCAATAGCCGTCTTCCATGAACCTGAGGTCGCGGTGCATGGTCCGCAGGTAATAATAGAGAAGATGCATGTGCTTTCTGCGGGCCAACTGACTCATGATGATCGCATCATGAAGCAGAGGGAGGGCATTTTTGCCGACGATGTGCACGGCATCACCGACACGGAAATGATCGCGCCAATGGTTGCGATATTCGCGGAAGGGAAAATAGATCGCGTTCTCATCAAGCTGAACATTCCAGCTGTCGAAAGGCTTCTTGAATTCGAGGTCGAAGCGCGACGCGATGAGGCTGTCGAAATTTCCGGTCTCGAAAACTTTCCTGATCCCAGCCTTGTAGGTTTCCAGCTGGGTGCTACCTTCCTGGTCGATCAGGACCGTTTCGCAATTGCCGATCTTTGCCTGAATTTCCTCAAGGGCCGGACTGTCATAGGTCGCCAGAAAGATTTGGGCTTCGGGGTCTTTTTCACGAACGGGGTTGATCAGTTTCTCGATTAGGGAATCGATGTTGTTCCGGCCGTCCATGGATAGCCCGAAGCGATCTGCTTCAAGAAAATTACTGCCCCTCAAAAGTACAGATAGTCTCATTCAATTTCTCTCCGAAGCTTTACAGCGGCCTCTGCATAAATTTTTGATATTTTCAGTGGTGAGGTGCTCTAGATCAGCGATGTATAGTTGGCGTAGCCGTCGCCAAGCTTGCCACTGATATACCCGGCGTTCTGCGCCTTCCCCGGTTGAGGCGCTTGCGACACACCGGCGGGAAAAGAAGCCGGCGGAGATCGCTTCGTGGCTGGCTTCACATAACCCCTTCTGCAATAAACAGATCGGTTGATGGCCGGGGCTCTTCATTCGGCATTTGTCGCCAAGAGCCTTTGCAGGGAGTATCGGAATGGCCGCAAGGCTTGTCGCGTTCATAACATTGCTTGCCTTTCTTGCAGCCTGCGGCGGGCGGCCTGTTGGTGTCATGACGCCAACGGGGCAGATGGTGCAGGGCACGTCGCCGGTCAATCTTCTGGTGGCGACCACGCGCGCGCCGTCTGATGACAAGGCCATTCTGTTTGGCGGCGAGCGCGGGACCGGGTTGAAGGTGGATGCCATCACCGTGTCCATTCCGCCTGCGGCAAACCGGACCGTGGGGCAGGTGCAGTGGCCGAAGAAGCTGCCAGCCGATCCGCTGAAGAATTTCACCACCGTTTCCGTGGAGCCGATTGCCGATGAGGCGCAAAGCCGCAGCTGGATCAAGCGCCACAGCCTGAAGAGCAAGCGCGTGCTGGTCTTCGTGCATGGCTTCAACAATCGCTATGAAGAATCGGTCTATCGCTTTGCGCAGATCGTCCATGATTCCGGCTCCGATGTCATGCCGGTCGTCTTTACCTGGCCGTCGCGTGCCAGCGTGTTCGATTATAATTATGACAAGGAAAGCACCAATTACTCCCGCGATGCGCTGGAAGAGATGCTGACGCGCCTGGCCAAGGATGGCTCGATCAATGACGTCACCATCATGGCGCATTCGATGGGCACCTGGCTTGCTGTGGAGGCTCTGCGCCAGATGGCAATCCGCCACGGGCGCGTTTATCCCAAGATCAACAACGTTATTCTCGCTGCACCCGATCTCGATGTGGATGTGTTTGCCCGCCAATATGCCAGCCTTGGCAAAGAGAAGCCGAAATTCACGCTGTTCGTCTCACAGGATGACAGGGCGCTCAGCCTCTCGCGGCGCATTTCCGGCAATGTCGACCGCCTCGGCCAGATCGATCCGTCAGCGGAACCCTATCGCAGCCAGTTGGAGAAGGCTGGCATTACCGTGCTTGACCTGACCAAGCTGAAATCCGGCGATAATCTTAACCACGGCAAGTTCGCAGAAAGCCCGGAAGTCGTGCGCCTCATCGGCGACCGGCTGATTGCCGGGCAGACGGTGACGGATTCGGATGTGGGTCTCGGTGAAGCCATCGGTGCCGTGGGCATTGGTGCCGCGCAGACGGTTGGCACGGCAGCGAGCGTCGTGGTCAGTGCGCCGATTGCCGTCTTCGATCCGCGCACGCGGGAAAATTACGGACGACAGGTCGAGCGCCTTGGTCGCTCCGTGGGCAACACGGTCGGTTCTGTCGGAGACACCGCAACCAGCGTGGTTGATCCACAGGCGCTGAACGGAAGCACACAGCGGTCGAACGATTGCAGCCTGTCCGTCAATCGTGGAAATTCCGAATGCAGGGATCGCTGACGCTGTAATATACAAACAGTATTTTATCGGATATGACCGGCCAACGATAACCCATTTTCGGAGTGGTCCCCATGCGCTTCAGACGCACAATTCAGCTTCTCGATGTTCATTGCGAAGGTGAAATCGGGCGTGTGGCGACCGGTGGCGTACCTAAAATTCCGGGCAACACGGTGGCCGAGCAGTTGCATTGGCTCAATACCGATCCGAAGGGCGAAGAGCTTCGTCGCTTCTTGACGCTGGAACCACGCGGCGCGCCCATCGGCTCCGTCAACCTGCTGCTACCGCCCAAGCACCCGGATGCGGATGCCGCTTTCGTCATTCTTCAGCCAGATCAGGCGCATGCAAGCTCCGGCTCCAACTCCATCTGCGCCACGACCGCACTGCTGGAAAGCGGCATGGTGGAGATGAAGGAGCCGGAAACCATCGTCATGCTGGAAACGGCTGCCGGTCTGGTAAAGGCAACCGCCACCTGCCGCGATGGACGCTGCGAGAAAGTCAAGCTCACCATGGTGCCGTCCTTCGTGCATGAGCTGGATGTCGAAATCGACACGCCTGACTGGGGTCGCATCCGCATGGATATCGCCTATGGTGGAATTTTTTATGCGCTGGTGGATGTGAGCCAAATCGGGCTCACCATCGACAAGGCCAATGCGGCGAAGCTGGTGGCGGCGGGCATGGTGCTGAAAGATATCGTCAACCGCGAGATACCCGTCGTGCACCCCGAAATTCCGGCTATATCAGGCGTTGCCTATGTCATGTTCCGCGATACGGAAGCCGATGGCACCATCCGCACATGCACCACCATGTGGCCGGGCCGGGCGGATCGCTCGCCCTGCGGCACCGGCAATTCCGCCAATCTTGCCACGCTGCATGCACGCGGCAAGGTGAGCGTGGGCGACACCTACACATCCCGCTCCATCATCGGCACACAGTTCGAGGTGGGCTTATCTGCGATCACGGACGTTGCGGGCAAACCGGCCGTCATTCCCACCATCACAGGCCGCGGATTCACCTTCGGCCTGCATCAGGTCTGGCTCGACCCGAACGATCCGCTGGCCGATGGTTTTGCCATGACGGATGTCTGGGGGCCGCAAGCGGGCGCGATTTAAGCGCAGTTTTTGCGCTGAAAAAGTCTGATAAGGCGCTGTCTTCTCGCGTTAAATGGTGTTAAACGGGCGCAATTCCAGCAAGCTCGAGGTTTCACGATGAAGTCGATCACCCTTCGCCGCCCTGATGACTGGCACCTGCATTTGCGCGATGGTGCGATGCTGGAAGGCGTGATCGGTGATACCAGCCGCCACTTCGCGCGCGCCATCATCATGCCCAACCTCGTGCCGCCGGTGGTGACGACATCAGATGCAATTGCCTACAGGGACCGTATCGTTAAAGCCATTCCAGCGGGGGATCGTTTCGAACCGCTGATGACGCTCTACCTGACAGAACACACCAGCCCGGACGATGTAGAAGAAGGCAAGACAAGCGGCCTCATCACCGCCGTCAAGCTATACCCCGCCGGTGCCACCACCAACTCCCATGGTGGCGTGCGGGATATGGATAAGGCGATGCCGGTGCTGGAGCGCATGGCGAAAATCGGCCTGCCGCTCTGCGTCCATGGCGAAGTGACGACACCGGAAGTCGATATTTTCGACCGCGAAAAGGTCTTCATCGATACGGTTCTCGATCCGCTGCGCCAGCGCCTGCCAGAGCTGAAAGTGACGATGGAACATGTGACGACGCGCGATGGCGTGGATTACATCAAAGCGTCCAAGGCCAATCTCGCTGGCTCGATTACCACGCACCACCTCATCATCAACCGCAATGCCATTCTGGTCGGCGGCATCAAGCCACATTATTACTGCCTGCCGGTTGCCAAGCGCGAGGAGCATCGTCTTGCCCTGCGCGCTGCCGCCACATCGGGCGACAAGCGCTTCTTCCTCGGCACGGATTCCGCCCCGCATGTAGACCCGCTGAAGGAATGCGCCTGCGGTTGCGCCGGTGTCTACACCTCCATCAACACCATGAGCTGCCTTGCCCATGTGTTCGAGCAGGACGATGCGTTGGACAAGCTTGAAGCCTTCGTCTCGCTGAACGGCCCGGCCTGGTATGGTCTGGCGCCGAATGACGAGACGATCACAATGGTCAAGCGCGATGAGCCGGTGAGCTTCCCCGCCAAAATCGACACCGGCGCAGGCCCGGTCACGGTGTTCGACCCCATGTTCCCGCTGCACTGGGATGTTGCCTGAATTTTTTAATCGCTGCCGGTTTATCCGGCAGTTTTTTTATGCACTCGATGATCAAAAGAGGAAAATGCCGATGTCCCAGTTTACATTCACGGATCGCGCCCTTGTGGCAGAACTTGTTGCGAAGATGTTGTGGGAAATCAAGGCGGTGCATTTCAACTCGGAAAGCCCCTACACCTTTGCTTCCGGCATGAAGAGCCCGGTCTATATCGACATGCGCAAGCTGATTTCCTATCCCCGCATCCGCTCCGCCGTCATGGATTTCGCAGCGGCCAAGATCGTTGCCGATGCGGGCTTCGAGAAATTCGATTGCGTGGCCGGTGGTGAAACGGCTGGCATTCCCTTCGCGGCCTTCTTGGCGGAGCGTCTGGGCCTGCCGATGATCTATTGCCGCAAGAAACCCAAGGGCCATGGTCGAAATGCGCAGATCGAAGGCCATATGCCTGAGGGCGCGCGCGTGCTCGTCATCGAGGATCTGACGACCGCTGGCGGCTCCATGTTCACCTTCATCGATGCGATCAGGGCAGCAGGCGGCATTGTCGATCATGGCATTGCGCTGTTCTATTACGGCATCTTCCCGGAGGCAGGAGCACGGTTTGGCAACGGAAACGTCAAGCTGCATTACTTGAGCACATGGCGCAATGTTCTGGCCGTTGCCCGCGCGGAAAAGCTGTTCGATGACAAGACCTTGTCGGAAGTCGAAGCCTTCCTCGACAACCCGCTGCCGTGGTCTGCTGCGCGCGGCGGGGTCAGCGAATTGCCGCAATCCTGATCTTGTTTGGGTGAGAATTTTCGATTGGTAGACATCTGGCCATTTCGGGCGAAGTTGTTTAAATCGATTTAGTTTTTGATACGGAGGAGGACCGGATGATCCTGTGTTGTGGTGAAGCCCTGATCGACATGCTGCCGCGTGAAACCACGAAAGGCGAGCCGGGCTTTGCGCCCTATGCAGGTGGGGCGGTCTTCAACACGGCCATTGCGCTGGGTCGTCTCGGCGTTCCCTCCGCCTTCTTCTCCGGCATCGCCGATGACATGATGGGCGAAATCCTGAAGGACACGCTGAAGGCCAGCAATGTCGATTACAGCCTCTGTGCCTTCTCGCACCGCCCCTCCACAATCGCCTTCGTCAAACTGGTTGATGGCCACGCGACCTATGCTTTCTACGATGAAGGCACGGCGTTGCGCATGCTCTCCGAGACCGATCTGCCCAACATCGGTGCCGACTGCGAAGCCATGCATTTCGGCGCGATCAGCCTCATTCCCGAACCCTGCGGCGGGACCTATGAGGCGCTGTTGATGCGCGAGCACGAAAAACGCGTCATCTCGCTCGACCCCAACATCCGCCCCGGCTTCATCAAGGACAAGCAGAAGCACCTGGAACGCATCAACCGCATGGCCGCCAAATCGGATATCGTCAAATTCTCGGATGAGGATCTGGCCTGGTTCGGTCTGGAAGGTGACGAAGATACACTCGCCCGTCACTGGCTGCACCACGGCGCCAAACTCGTCGTCGTCACCCGCGGTGCCGAAGGCGCAGTTGGCTACACCGCGAACCTGCGCGTGGAGGTCCCAAGCGAACGGGTTGAGGTGGTCGATACAGTCGGCGCAGGCGACACCTTCGACGCCGGCATCCTCGCCTCGCTGAAGCTTCAAGGCCTGCTAACCAAGCCGCAGGTTGCGGCGCTGACGGAAGAACAGATTGCCAAGGCACTGGCACTGGGTGCGAAGGCTGCGGCGGTGACTGTGTCGCGCGCGGGGGCGAACCCGCCTTGGGCGAATGAGATCGGGTTGTGAGTTCAGAGTACGTCAGGGGTTGCGACCAGCCATCTGTATCCCGATTTTTTTAAAGCCGAGAAAAAATCGAAGAGATTTCTTTGATTGTTGAGCAGGCGCAGCATTAGCCTGGCGCTCGGGCGGTTTCAGCTCCTCATTTCCCCGCTTTGCCTTTCTTCGGCCAAAACGCTCGCTCTATAAGCTCACATGGAAACCCTTGAGACCTATATGCCTAAAGATGTCGGTTCGATTCTGATAATGACCGTTGTTGCGGTCATCGGAATCTGGCTGGTGATGTTTGTCGTGCGCAAGCTGATCGGGATCGCGCTGTTAGCGGCTGTGATCATTTGCGGGCTTATGGTCTGGCAAAATCCTTCAATGCTGCTGCACGCGCAAGATACCGCCACGCGCTATTACGAAGAGTGGCACGATGGTGGTGTTTCGAACGGCGACCAGCAACGCTGGTAAAGCCTGCGCACATCCGCTTGTTCGAAAGAACAACCGAGGCACGTCTAGAAATTGCCCGTCAGATCGGCGATGTCGCCACTATTGAGTGCTTCAAGCTTCGCTTCAATCTTTTCGAGAGGCCAGTCCCACCAAGCAAGACGCAGTAGCTGCTCGATGACGTCTTCAGAATAGCGCATACGGATAAGCTTTGCGGGATTGCCTCCGACAACCGCGTAAGGCGGTACATTGCGCGTCACGACTGATGCTGCGGCAACGATGGCGCCGCTGCCGATATGGACCCCGGGCATGATGGCCGCGTTCTGGCCGATCCACACATCATGATCCACAATCGTGTCTTTGACAGGCAAATCCTTGTATCCGAATGTCTCCGGCTTGAAGATGCGAAACGGATAGGTGGTGAAACCCGTCATTGGGTGGTTGGCCGAGCTTGTGATGAAATAGCTGCCTCTGGCTATCTGCACGAATTTGCCGATGACCAACCGTTCGCGGACCTCGTGACCAAGGAAGGGGGCCAGAATAGCGGCTGTGTCCTCCAGCTTCCCAGAATGCGTGTAATAGCTGAAATCACCAACATCCATGCGGGGATGATCGATGACGTTCTTCAGATAGACGGTTTCCTCATAGACTCGCCCATCGGGCAGTGTAATGGGGTGAATGGCGGTCGCATCGAGAAGCGGCATTTGGCAAAAGCCCTGATGGAGATGAGAATTTGCCAAGGCTATGCGCTTCTATCCGCCTTTTCCATCTGCCGAGATGGATTGGTCTCATGAATTGTTTTGATCCGTGAGAAGCCGGTCCGTGCTGCTGGATCTGATAAACAAAATTTCTAGTGAATCACGCGGGCGAGCAATTCCGTTCGTTGATATTGTGGACAAGAGGCAGAGAATAGCACCATCTCTTCATTTTCACGTTAGACGGTAGCGACCGTCTTTTCGTTTTTCACGGATACAAAATGCCTGCTTCATCCACCACACGGGGGCCTAAGCCCTTTTATGCTTCGTTCGGCTTTCAGGTTTTTGCCGCCATGGTTGTCGGTCTTGTGCTTGGCTATGTCGCCCGGCAGATGGGCGCGTCCGAGGCGGGGCCGAATTGGCTGGTTCAGACGCTGTCGACCATCGGCTCGATCTTCGTTCAGCTGTTGCGCGCACTCGTGCCGCTGCTGATTTTCACCGCCATCGTGGCTTCCATCGCCAATCTGCGGGAGCTGAACAATGCCGCGCGGTTGGTGTGGCAGACGCTGTTGTGGTTTGCCATCACGGCTCTGATTGCTGTTCTCATCGGCATCGCGCTGGGTCTGCTGATCCAGCCAGGCATCAATTCTGGCGTGGCGGCAACTGCTGCGGCTGCACCCTCCAGCACCGGTTCGTGGCTCGACTTCCTCAAAGGCCTGATCCCCGCCAACCTGCTCGGCCTTCAGGCATCGACCAAGGTCACCCCGGGTGGCGCGACGACCGCGCTGAACTTCAACGTCTTGCAAATATTGGTCATTTCCATCGCCGTCGGCATCGCCGCCTTGCAGGTGGGTGAAAAGGCCGAGCCGTTTCTGGCGTTCAACCGCTCGCTGCTGGCCATTACGCGCAAGATTTTGTGGTGGGTCATTCGCCTGACGCCCATCGGCACGATCGGTCTTCTGGGCAATGCGGTTGCGGTTTATGGCTGGGAAGCACTGGCTTCGCTCGGCTGGTATTCGGCGGCGATCTATATCGGCCTCGCCATCGTTCTTTTCGTCGTCTACCCCATCGTTCTTGCGGCAAACGGGCTGAACCCGATCCGCTTTTTCTCCGGCGCATGGCCAGCCATCCAGCTTGCGTTCGTTTCCCGCTCCTCCATCGGCACGCTGCCGGTGACAGAACAGGTCACGGAGCGCAATCTCGGTGTGCCGCGTGAATATGCCGCCTTCGCCGTGCCGCTGGGTGCGACGACCAAGATGGACGGATGTGCGGCAATCTATCCGGCGATTTCCGCCATCTTCGTTGCGCAGTTTTACGGCCTGCCGCTCGGCATTCAGGAATATGTGCTGATTGCCTTCGTCTCGGTTCTCGGCTCTGCCGCAACGGCGGGTCTGACGGGTGCGACCGTGATGCTGACGTTGACACTGTCCACGCTCGGTCTGCCGTTGCAAGGCGTCGGGCTGTTGCTGGCGGTCGATCCGATCCTCGATATGGGCCGCACGGCGGTCAATGTGGCCGGTCAGGCGCTGATCCCGACTATCGTCGCCAAGCGTCAGGGCATTCTCGATCAGGCTGCCTATGATCGCCAGGAGGGTATCGATGCGCTCGACCCCGCCGTGGCGCCTGCCGAATAGGCGCGCAACAATTGCCGAAAAAACAAAACCCGCCCGTCGCCCGGCGGGTTTTGTTATGTGAGGCGGTTGGACGTGCTTACTTCGCCAACCCCGAAAGCGCCTTGACCAGACCCTGCGTCGAGCTGTCATGTCCTTCGGCACTTTCCTTGCCTTCCACCACAGGCAGAAGGCCGGTTGCCAGTTCCTTGCC
Organism: Hyphomicrobiales bacterium; assembly: GCA_900473205.1. Classification (GTDB taxonomy): domain Bacteria; phylum Pseudomonadota; class Alphaproteobacteria; order Rhizobiales; family Rhizobiaceae; genus Agrobacterium. The sequence goes on along the minus strand of UCLB01000019.1, from coordinate 19,919 downwards.
AAGCTCCACGCCCCACTGGTCGAAGGAGTTGATGCGGAACAGCACGCCTTCCACGAAGACACGGTGTTCGTAAAGCGCGATGAGGCGGCCCAGCGCAAACGGCGTCAGCTTGTCGTAGACGAAGGTAATGGATGGACGGTTGCCGGTGAAGACGCGGTGGGGCGCGATAAAATCGGCCTTTTTGTCATCCATGCCCTTGGAGGTCAGTTGTTCCTTCGCTTCGGCCAAGGTGCGGCCCTTCATCAGCGCTTCCGATTGCGCAAGGCAATTGGCGATGAGCAGTTGGTGCTGGTGGCGCAGCTTCGGCTCGAAGCCATTGGCGGCAATCATGAATTCGGTGGGAATGACGCTCGTGCCTTGGTGGATCAGCTGGTAGAAAGCGTGCTGGCCGTTCGTGCCGGGCTCGCCCCACACGACAGGGCCCGACTGACCTTCGACCGGCGTGCCATCGATGGTGACACCCTTGCCATTGGATTCCATATCGAGCTGTTGCAGATAGGCGGGGAAGCGCGACAGGCGCTGGTCGTAAGGCAGAATGGCACGGGTCGGGTAATCCAGCACGTTGCGGTGATAAAAGCCGATGAGGCCGAGCAGCATGGGCAGGTTCTGGCGCACCGGCGCTTCCCGGAAATGCGTGTCCATGGCATGCGCGCCATCCAGAAACTTGCCGAAATTCTCAGGGCCGATGGCGATCATCAGCGGCAGGCCGATGGCCGACCAGATGGAGTAGCGACCGCCGACCCAATCCCAGAAACCAAAGACGCGGTCGCTATTGATGCCGAATTTCGCGACCTTGTCGAGCGCGGTGGAAACGGCGCAGAAGTGGTGGCCGACGGCCTCTTCGCCCAGCTTGTCGGCGATGAAGGTGCGGGCCGTGGCCGCATTCGTCATGGTCTCGATGGTGGTGAAGGTCTTGGATGCAATGATGAAGAGCGATGTTTCCGGGTCGATCAGCTTCAGCGTATCGGCAATATGCGCGCCGTCGATGTTGGAAACGAAATGGGCGCGAGGGCCATCATGGAAGGGCGCCAGCGCTAACGTGGCCATGACAGGGCCAAGATCGGAGCCGCCGATGCCGATATTGACGATGTCGGTGATCTTTTTGCCGGTTGCACCCTTCAGCGTGCCGGAGCGGATGGCATCGGCAAATTTGCCCATGGCGGCAAGCACACCGTTCACGTCTGGCATCACATCCTTGCCTTCGACAAGAACCGGCGTGTTGGAACGGTTGCGCAGCGCCGTGTGCAGCACGGCGCGGCCTTCGGTGAAGTTGATCTCTGCGCCGGAGAACATTTCGTCACGCTTTTTCTCGACGCCGCCTTCGATGGCAAGCTTTTCGAGAAGCGCCAGCACCTCGTCATTCACGGCGCATTTGGAATAATCCATCAGCAGATCGTCGAAGCGCACGCTGAATTGCTCGAAACGATTGGCGTTTGCGGCAAAAGCGGCGCGAAGATCGGTGGCGGCAGTCTTCGCGGCAGTGGATTTCAGGTTTTCAACGATGGCCTGCATGGAATGCTCCTCATGCTCCGTGGAAGGATGAGGAAACTATTCTTTTTCATCGGGCTAAATCAAGGTGAGATAGCTAAATCGATTGAAATATTGTGAAGTACACCAATCAGTTAGCCAGCTTTCGAAGTTCACGCCGCAGGATCTTGCCAACATTGGTCTTGGGCAGTTCCGGCAGAAACTCGATATGCTTGGGCCGCTTGTAGTTGGTCAGGCTTTTGGCGCAGAAAGCCTTCAGCTCTTCCACCGTCAGTGCCTGGTCTTTTTTCACGACGTAAAGCTTCACGGCTTCGCCGGAATGCTCATCCACAACGCCCACTGCGGCACATTCCTGCACGCCGGGATGGGCCGCCGCCACCTCCTCGATTTCGTTGGGATAAACGTTGAAGCCCGACACGAGGATCATGTCCTTCTTGCGGTCCACGATCTTTGTGTAACCCGCCTCATCCATGAAGCCCATGTCGCCTGAGCGGAAGAAACCGTCCGGCGTCATCACCTTTGCGGTTTCATCCGGTCGCTGCCAGTAACCCGGCATGACCTGCGGGCCGCGGATACAAATCTCACCCACTTCGCCGAGGGCCAAGCTGTTGCCATCATCGTCGCGAATATCCACATCGGTGGATGGCATGGGAAGACCGATGGTGCCGCTGAAATCGGAGCGGCCCAGCGGGTTGACGGTCGCAACTGGTGAGGTTTCCGAAAGGCCGTAACCTTCGCAAATATGGGTGCCGGTGATGGACGCCCAACGTTCCGCCACCGGGCGCTGAACCGACATACCGCCACCCATGACGAGAACCAGCGAGGACAGGTCCAACTTGCGGAAATCCTCATTGTTCAAAAGCGCGTTGAACAGCGTGTTGATGGCCGGGAAAACATGCGGCGTGTAACCGGACAGCTCCTTGACGAAGCCGGGAATATCACGCGGGTTGGCAATCAGCAGATTGTGGCCACCAAGGGCGACGCCCATCAGCGAATTCACCGTCAAAGCGAAGATGTGGTAGAGCGGCAGGGCGCAAACGAAGTTCAGCACGTCCGGCCGCTTCTTGTGAACAAAGACCGCGTCCATCCAAAGCGATATCTGGGCCTTGTTTGCCAGAAGATTGGCGTTGGTCAGAACCGCACCCTTGGAAACACCCGTCGTGCCGCCGGTATATTGCAGGAAGGCCACGTCTTGAAGGCCGATATTCGCGGGCTTTAGTTCCATCTGGCGCGATTGAGCCAGCACTTGCTTGAAGGTCACAGCCTGCGGCAGTGCATAGGCCGGAACCATCTTCTTGACCTTGCGCACCACGAAATTGACGAGATGACCCTTCAGGCCAAGCAGATCGCCCATCGCGGCAACGATTACATGTTTCACATCGGTCTTGGGCAGCGCCTGCTGAACCACATGGGCAAAGTTTTCCAGCACGAAAATGGCTTTCGCACCGGAATCCTTCAGCTGATGTTCCAGCTCGCGCGGAGTATAGAGCGGGTTGACGTTCACCACTGTCAGTCCCGCGCGTAAAATGGCGTAGGTCGCAACCGGGTTTTGCAAAATATTCGGCATCATCACGGCAACGCGGTCGCCCTTTTGCAGGCCCAGTTGCTGCAGCCACGCGCCGATGCGGCGGGTCTGTTCTTCCAGCTGGCGGTAGGTCAGCGATTTGCCCATGCTGGAAAAGGCCTTACGATCCGCATAGCGCGCACAGCTTTTTTCCAGAAGTTCTGCCAGAGAGGCATAGCCAAGGTCGGGAAGTTCCGCAGGCACGCCCTGCGGATAAGATGCTAGCCAAGGCCGCTGCACGATGCGCGTTTCCTCACGGCTCAAATTCATGTCGCTCATAGTATCCTCCCCATGCCGGCACTTGCAATCACCTACGATGCACGCTTGTACCAGTCTGCTCCTCAGCCCGACAGGTGCGCCAGCGAATATTGCAATCGTAGATGAAGCCTCCAAAACCATCCACTCACATCAGCGTATTTAACTCTAACGTAAACGTCAACTATTGCCGTTCCAAATCGCAGGCGCTTATGAGGGGGGCGGAAACCGATTGGCTTTTGACTTTAATCCTGATTTGGGCGATCAACAAAACCACCAGAAATGCACGGAAACCGCCCATGTCAGATATCGCCGCTCTCACACTCAACACCATCGGAAAGCGTTTCGGCGATGTGGATGTGCTTGCGGATATCGATCTGACGGTCATGCGCGGTGAAATCATTTGCCTCGTCGGGCGCTCCGGCTGCGGCAAATCCACCCTGTTGCGCATCATTGCGGGTGTCGAGACGCCTGACGTGGGATCGGTCATGATGAACGATCGCGAGATTGCCGGGCCGACGATCTTCATGGAGCCGGAAAAGCGGCGCATCGGCTTTGTGTTTCAGGATTACGCGCTGTTTCCGCATCTGACGGTGGAGCAGAATGTTCTCTTCGGCCTGAAGGGCCAGCCGAAAGCGCAAGCCAAGGCCCGGGCTGCTGATATGATCGAGCATGTGCGGTTGGCAGATCTGGCCAAGCGCTATCCGCATACGCTCTCAGGCGGAGAGCAGCAGCGTGTGGCACTGGCGCGGGCTCTGGCGCCGAAGCCGGACATCCTGTTGATGGACGAGCCCTTTTCCAATCTCGACCGCGGCCTTCGCGATAGCGTGCGTGAAGAGACGCTCGGCCTGCTGCGCGATCTCAAAACCACGGCCATCATGGTCACGCATGATCCGGAAGAGGCATTGTCGGCGGGTGACCGGGTGGTGTTGATGCAGCAGGGCCGCATCGTCCAGAGCGGCACGGGTTATGAGGTGCATGATAACCCCGTCAGCCGGTACGCCGCCGACTTCTTCTGCGCCTTTAACAAGGTGGAAGGCACGGTCAGAAACGGCCATCTGGAAACGCCGATCGGCAATTTTCCGCATAAGGGCGATTTGCGTGAGGGCGCGAAGGCTTTCGCCTATATCCGCCCCAGCGCCATCACCCTTGCCACCCCGGATGCTGGCGCAGATGTTTCCGGCCACATAACCAGCCGGGTCTTCATGGGTGAGATCGAACAGGTGTCGGTCAGCGTCAGCGGCCTGCCGCAAGATTTGCGGGTCCGCAGCATGAAAAGAAGCCCTGCGGACATGCGCAATGTCGGCCTGTCAGTCGCAAAGGACAGCGTCCTTATGTTCACTTCCGATTGAATTTCGAGATTTCGTCCTCAAAAAAGGCGTCATATTCAACTCAAAGTGACGAAATCCCCCTAAAAATATACAGGGCATAACTTGATTTAATTGATCAGGTATGGTGCATGCATCTCCGACATCATTTTCAAGTCTCAAGGGGGATAGACATGACATCTTCGACCGTCGCCAGAGTAGCACTTCTTGCCAGCACCGTTGCTTTCGCAGCAAGTGCTGCCAACGCTGCTGAACTGAATATCTACACGACACGCGAACCGGCCCTGATCCAGCCGCTGCTCGAAGCCTTCACCAAGGAAAGCGGCGTCAAGGTCAATACCGTGTTCCTGAAGGATGGTCTGGCCGAGCGCGTCTTGAGCGAAGGTGCGAGCTCTCCTGCAGACGTTTTGATGACGGTGGACGCCGGCAATCTGGTCGATCTGGTCGAAAAGGGTGTGACCCAGCCTGTCGAGTCCGAAGCTCTGACCAAGGCTATTCCCGCTGAACTGCGTGATGCCAAGGGCAACTGGTTTGCTCTTTCCATGCGCGCGCGCGTTCTTTATGCCGCCAAGGATGTCGATCTGTCTTCCTTCAATTACGAAGACCTCGCTGACGCCAAGTGGAAGGGCAAGGTTTGCATTCGCTCCGGCCAGCACCCTTACAACACGGCACTCTTTGCAGATTACATCGCCCATCACGGCGCGGAAGCAACTGAAAAGTGGCTGGCTGGCGTGAAGGACAATCTGGCCCGCAAGGCTGGCGGTGGCGATCGTGATGTGGCCAAGGACATTCTCGGCGGCATTTGCGATATCGGTATCGCCAATTCCTACTATGTCGGCCTGATGCGCTCCGGCAAGGGTGGCGAAGAGCAGGTCAAGTGGGGCGAGGCCATCAAGGTCATCCTGCCGACCTTCAAGGATGGTGGCACGCAGGTGAACGTCTCAGGTGCAGCCGTTGCCAAGAACGCACCGAACAAGGCCGAAGCTGTCAAGCTTCTCGAATATCTTGCTTCCGATGAGGCTCAAAAGATTTACGCCGAAGCCAACTACGAATACCCCGTCAACAAGGGCGCTGCCGTCGACAAGATCGTCGCCTCCTTCGGCGAACTGAAGATCGACAACAAGCCGCTGACGGAAATCGTCTCGCACCGCAAGGAAGCCAGCCAGCTGGTGGATAAGGTTGGCTTCGATAATTAAGGGCTACAGTTCCTGGCCGCGCTTGCCACGGCCCCTCAGTCATTCTCTGCAACGGAGCAGGTTTGGTGAGGTGAGTAGATCCTCGGGACAAGCCCGAGGATGACGCGGAGTCAAATGTAGCCGTCTGCACAAACAGGCGCCCGTTTCACGCGGGCGCCTTGCCTATTTCCAGAAACCCCGTCATCCGCGCGGCAAACCCAAGATCAGCATGCACGCCACCACCAGCACCGCCATTCCTTCCAAACCCAGACTGCGGATCAATTCCGCATTCTGGTGGCTGCTGGCATCCTGCATCATTGCTGCGTTCGCCATGCTGCCAGTGCTGGCGCTATTCTCGGAAGCGATCAAGGGATCGTCGGGGCTTTGGCAGCATCTGCGCGATACCGTGCTGGCAACGGCACTTCCGGAAACGCTGATACTTCTGCTCGGCGTTGGCCTGCTTGCCGGGGTCGTCGGCACAGCCAGCGCGTGGCTCGTCAGCGCCTATGATTTTCCCGGGCGAAAGCTGTTGGAATGGGCGCTGCTGCTGCCGCTTGCCATGCCAACTTATATCGTCGCCTATGCCTATCTCGATATTCTGCATCCGCTCGGCCCGGTGCAGGGCGTGGTGCGCTGGGTGTTGGGATATTCCAGCCCGCGCGAATTTCGCCTGCCCGATATCCGCTCGATGACCGGCTGCATCATTCTGCTCGGCTTCGTGCTTTATCCTTACGTCTATATCCCTGTCAGGGCGATGTTTCTGACGCAGGCCGGAAATCTGCTGGATGCAGCACGCATGCTTGGAACCTCGCGACACGCGCTGTTCTTCCGCGTGGCCGTGCCGCTGGCGCGCCCGGCCATTGCGGTGGGTGTCAGCTTGGCGCTGATGGAGGCCCTGAACGATATCGGCGCATCGGAATTTCTGGGCGTGCGCACGCTGACAGTTTCCATCTACACCACCTGGGTCACTAAATCGGACCTGCCGGGTGCGGCGCAGATTGCGCTCTGCATGCTGCTGCTGGTCGTGGCATTGGTCGCCATGGAGCGATGGGCTCGGCGCAGGCAGCGTTACTCCACCTCCGCGCAGAAAAGCACGGTTCTCACCCCCGCACGCTTTCAAGGTCCACGCGGTATTCTGGCCTTCAGCCTCGGGAGCCTGCCGATCCTGATCGGCTTCGTGGCCCCGGCCATCTATCTCGTTGTGGAAGCATGGAAGCGTTTCCAGTTCAGCGGCCTTTCCTCGCGCTTTGCGGCAGAGGCACTCAACACTGTCCTCTTTGCCGGTACGGCGACGCTCATCACTGTTGGAGCAGGGCTGATCGTCGCCTATGCCATGCGGCTTTCCCGGGGCAAAACCGCAATCTGGTCGTTCCGCCTCGCAACTGTCGGCTATGCCGCGCCGGGAACCGTCATCGCCATTGGCGTTTTGATCGCGCTTGGTGGCTTCGACCGGTTTCTGGATGCGACGATGCAGCAATGGTTCGGCATCTCCACGGGCCTCTTGCTGATCGGCAGCGGATCGGCCCTGATCTTTGCCTATGCCGCACGCTTCCTCACGATTGCAGGCGGCGGGATCGATGCGGGGCTGAGCCGCATTCCGCTCTCCTTCGATCAGGCATCGCGAACCCTCGGTCGCAGCTCGACCGCCACCTTCCGCAGCATTCATCTGCCCTTGTCGAAGGCGGCCATGGCCGCAGCCGCCTTGCTGGTCTTTGTGGATTGCGTCAAGGAACTGCCAGCCACGCTGCTGCTGCGCCCCCTGAACTTCGAAACCTTCGCCACTCACCTCTACGGCGAAGCGGCACGCGGTACCTATGAGGAAGCTTCGATTGCAGCGCTGGCCATCGTGGTGATCGGCATTCTGCCCGTCATGCTGCTTGCCCGTGTTGGCCGGGTTCGAACGTAGACCCAGCTCCGATATGTTACCGTCTTTTCATTTGCCAAATTCTGCGGCAATAATCATGAGTTAATTATTCATGTTTATGCGAAAGGAAGAAGACATGTTGGCAGCAAATGCAGAACTGGCCACCACAAGCGGCAGCAAATATCTCGTGCAGCTCTTCAAACATTTTGCGCACAAGATAGAGGTCAACTACTCCGAAACCCACGGTGAATGCACCTTCGATTTCGGCACCGCCAGCCTCGATGCAGATAAGGAACGCTTGAAAATCGCGGTGACTGCGCCCGACGAGGAAAAGCTTTCGTGCGCCAAATCCGTGGTTGAAAGTCACCTGCTGCGCTTTGCCTTTCGTGAAGAGATCGACAAGCTCGACTGGCACTAAGACGATAAATTGCGGAACGATTTCGCCGCCGGGGGATTTACAAACCATAACGAATACAAAACCTAAGGAGGAAACGTTATGGTACATCACGCACCGCAGGCTGGTCAGGACCCTTACATCAAGGACACGCCAAGCTTCATCGCGAGCGATAAGGTCGAAGGCACGAGCGTTTATGGCGCAGACAGCAAGAAGATCGGTTCCATCCAGCGCATCATCCTTGAAAAGCGCGGCGGCCGCGTCGCTTACGCTGTCCTTAGTTTCGGTGGCTTCCTCGGCATCGGCGACGACTACTACCCGCTGCCATGGGAAAAGCTGCACTACGATGAAGAGCTCGACGGCTACCGTATCGATCTCACCAAAGAGCAGATTGAAAACGGCCCGAAGTTCGCTAGCCGCGACGACGACAGCTATTTCGGAAACGATGACCGCAAGGTTTACGACTATTATGGCGTCCCGCCATACTGGATGTAATCTCCAGACAGAGATGGCCCCGAAAGGGGCCATTTTCATATGCGCTTCAGGCAAACCGTAGACAAAGAAAAGCTGAACCGTTTTCGCGTTTATTAGACTGCGAATATGGTTCAGCTCTGACTTCTCAAGCCTTCGAGATGGCATCAAATGCCAGCCGTCGCTATATGCCCATCAATGCGACCTGTGGCCTCTGGCCTCGGACACCGCATCTTCAAAGCACCTGCGTGCTTCCTCCGGCGTCTTGCGTCCATCCAGTGCTGCGCGGCATGCGCTGCGAGCCCGGACGAAGGTCAATCCGCGTGTATGCGGCCAATTTTCAGTGAGCAATGCCAGTGCATCGAACGGCCCGGCAATGATGTTTCTAGTACTCGTGTCGAAGTTCACTTCGACAGGCTCTGTCCATATAGTTTGTTTCATCGGACACCTCCCTAACAGCCCATGTCAACGAGTGAAAAGTTGACATGGTTCCCGTCAGAAAGAATATTTGCAATGTCGCACTTTTACAACTGTAAAGTTGTTATTAGCGGAAGCCGAAAAAAGACAGAATTGCCAGAACGATAACGACCAGGCCGACGATGTAAATGATCTGATTCATGAATATTCTCCACGTTTTTATATCGAACAGAACCGATAGCCGGTTCCCAGACGTTCGATGCTGAACAAAAGGCACTCACCGTAACGTGAGTGCCTGCGCGAAGTTCCATGAATATGAGAATTTCATTGTGCACGAGCAGATTGCGCTCGTGCCATCTGCTTGGTCGGCCCGGCTTGAAGCGGGCCGCAAATACGGTCATGCGCCCCGCAGCTTGAACTGAACCACATCAATGGTGCCAGCCCGGAAACCGGCTGCGCAATAATGCAGATAATACTGCCACATGCGTCGGAAGCGCTCATCGAAGCCCAAGGGTTCGATGCGATGCCAGTTGGCGAGGAAGGCGCGGTCCCACAGCATCAGGGTACGGTCGTAATCCTTGCCGAAGCGCAACATATCGGGAACTGCAAAGCCTTCGGTCGCGGCAGCGTCACGAAAGGCTGTGACCGATGGCAGCATTCCGCCGGGGAAAATGTAGGTCTGGATGAAGTCGGCATTGCGACGATAGTCATCGAAGCGGCTCTCATCAATGGTGATGACCTGCACCATGGCTTCGCCATCCTTGGCCAGAAGCTCGCGCAGACGGCGGAAATAGGTCGGCCAGTTTTCCTCGCCCACAGCCTCAAACATTTCGATGGAGACGATTTTCGAATATTTTCCCTGGCAATCGCGATAGTCCTCAAGCCGGATGTCGGCTCGGTCTGCAAGCCCTGCGCTGGCAAGGCGGGCTCGTGCAAAATCGGCCTGTTCACGGGAGAGGGTCAGGCCGGTCACACGGCATCCGGTTTTGGCGATGGCATATTCGGCAAAGCCACCCCAGCCGCAACCCACCTCCAGCACATGGTCTTCGGGGCCGATCTGCAACTGCTCGACAATGCGGTCGTATTTGGCGTTCTGGGCTTCGGCCAGACTTTGTCCCGGCTTTTCGAATAGCGCCGAGGAATAGGTCATCGTCTCGTCCAGCCACGCCGAATAGAAACGGTTGCCGAGATCGTAGTGAAACGCAATGTTGCGGCGGCTTCCGGATTTGGAATTGCGACGCAACCGGTGGCGCAAAAAGGCGAAAGCAGAGACGAGGCGGGACGGTTCTGAAACGGACAGCCAGTTCTTCTCGTTGGCAATGGCCACTTCCAGCAGGGTTGCGATATCAGGCGTATCCCAATCACCATCCATGTAGGATTGCGCAAAGCCGAGGCTGCCACCCATCAGCAGGCGGCGTACCACGCGGCCTCGGTTCAGCGAGACCACACCGTGAGGGCCTGGCTCCTGCCCATTGACCACAAATTCGTATCCGCCCGGAAACAGCACGGTCAGGCGTCCATGCGTTATGTTCGTCAGCCGGCGGCAGAGCATCCTCTGCCAAAGCGGGGCATGTTCCATCAGAAAGGGAATGGTTTCTTGCTCAGCGTGGCTCATGTTTCATTCCTCCCATTGGTGCGCCCGGCACGGTCACGTCGCTGACGATGACTGAACTGGCGATGCGATTGCTCGCGGTCTCATGTCGATAAATCGGATTGCCCTTTGCCCAGAGCAGCAGTGCTTCCCAGTGGATCGCGCCCATGATCTTCACCGTCATCAGCGGATAGGTGATCAGCGCTTTCAGGAGTGCATTGCCGCTCAGTGCACAGCGTTTGCCGGCAAAGGACGCGAACAGCAATTCGCCTTGGCTATCACGTTCGTTGATGGCCACCAGAACCTTGTCGTCCGGCGGCTGAATGCGAAAATCATAGGTGCATTCCATTGGTACGAAGGGCGAGACATACATTTCCTTGGCGCAGGAATGCTGCACCGCGCCGGTCTGACCGACCACGGCCGGAATGATATAGGTGTGCCGCTCGTGGAACGTATTGCAGACCTCATACAGAATGGCGACGAGGCGATTGTCGTCTTGCGCGTCATGGCAGAAATAGACGGTCAGCGGATTGAAGACATAACCGAAGATGCGCGGGTAACACAGCATATCGACCCGCAAACCAGCATCCGAAACGTTAATGCCCGCATCGGCCAGATGGCGTGCGACCCAGCGCTTCAGCCCGCCTTTTTCGCCCATGCCATGATCGCTATCATGAAAGCTGAAAACGGCGCGACGGTTGTAACCGAACAGGCGCAAGCCCTTGTCCAGAAGCGGCAGCTCATCCAGATCTAGCAGCAGCGAAAACACGCTGTAGCGCATTTTGTGAGCATGCGGGCGGTGGCGCGCATGAACGACATGTCCGGCATAGATGGCGGAGCGGAAGGTCATGGTGCCAGCGCCTTTTTCGGGGAAAGGAAGATACGCCCGGACTCGTTTTCCACGCTCCATGGCCGCTTCACGCCGCCCACGGCTTCCGCCACGGCCAGACCAGATTGCAGGCCGTCCTCATGGAAACCGCTACCGAAATGCGCACCACAGAACCATGTGTTCCGGCGTCCTTGCAGGCTCCACAACAGCTTCTGTGCTTCCAGTGCCTTGGTGTCGAAAAGCGGGTGGGTGTAGTCGAAGGTACGGATTATTTTCGTGGGATTGACCGGACGCGATGGATTGAGCGTCACGAACAGCGGCGTCGCCTCATCGATGTTCTGAAGACGGTTCATCCAGTAGGTGACGCAAAGCTGCTCGGCGCCGGTGGAATTGGGCTCGCTCAAATAATTCCAGCTGGACCAGACATTGCGGCGCTTCGGCATCAAGGTCTCGTCGGAATGCAGAACGGCGGTGTTACGCGTATAATCGAAAGCGCCCAGCACGGAGCGTTCGTTCGCGTCCGCATCGGCCAACAGCGAAAGGGCCTGATCGGCATGGGTCGCGATCACCACATCGTTGAAAACGGACAGATGGCCGGACCGGTCCAGCACCTTCACGCCCTCGTCGCTGCGCCTTATGCCTGCAATCTTGCTATCCAGAACCACCGTACCTTTGAACTGCGACATGATGCGAGAAACATATTCGCGGCTTCCGCCCTTGACGGTGCGCCACTGCGGACGACCCGAAAGCTGCACGAGACCGTGATTGACGAAGAAGCGAATGAAGGCATGCAGCGGATAGGCGCGCATGCCAGCGGCAGTGGTGGACCAGATCGCTGCCCCCATGGGCAACAGATGGTCGTCGATAAAGGTCAGAGAATAGCCATTGCTATCAAGATATTCCCCAAGGCTTACGCCTTGCAGAGACGCGTCGTCCAACAGGGCCGGGGCCTGCTTATAGAAGCGCATCACATCACGCACCATGTGCCAGAAGCGAGGGCGCAGCAGATTGGACCTCTGCCCGAAAAGTCCGTTGATGCTCGTGCCGGAATATTCAAGCCGACCACCGCGCAGGGACGCTGCGAAGGACATATCGGAGGCTTCGGTTTCGACACCCAGATGGTCGAACAGCGCGACGAGGTTTGGATAATTGCGTTCGTTGTAAACGATGAAGCCAGTATCGACGGCAATATCGGCCTTGCCGGGACGGTCGACATTCACCGTATTGGCATGTCCGCCCAGCCGGCTATCGGCTTCGAACAGCGTCACATCGGCGGATTTGTCCAGCAGCCAGGCCGCAGAAAGGCCAGACACGCCGGAGCCGATCACGGCAATCTTGCGTCGGACGGGTCGGTTGCTGTTGGCTGTCGTGAAGTCCATCATATCAGGTTCCGCATTCGATCTGTCACACAATACGCATGAGGTCGGCGAATGGATTGCTGGCAGTGCATTTTTTTGTTGGCGGTGATCCGGTCGCGGGCGTCTGGCGTAATCGGATTCATGACAATAAACGTTTCCATAGACGGCCTCGCGTGCCAATATATTCCGCGTCACCGGACCAATCCGGTCGCAGGCAAGCTGTATGGAAGCGGAGTGAAGCCGATCCGCATGAATGATACCGTCAGGAACACAATCGAGAGCGAATGCCCGGGTCTTATCAAGGCCGTGGCTACCGAGCGCAGCGTCGAGGCCTTCGAAGTGCTGTTTCGTTATTACGGCCCGCGCGTGCGGATTTATATGTTACGGCAGGTGCGCGATGCGCAGGCCGCTGAGGAACTGATGCAGGAAACCATGATGACGGTCTGGAACAAGGCCGCACTTTTCGATCCGGCGCGGGGCAATGTTTCCGCCTGGATTTTCAGAATTGCCAGAAATTTGAGAATCGATGCGCACCGCAAGGACAAGCGCCCGGAATTCGATATCAACGACCCGGCCTTCGTAAAAGACGATGCCCCCGCTGCCGATACGCAGATGGAAGAGGTGCAGGACGCCGAACGCCTGCACCGCGCATTGGCGCAACTGCCGCAGGAACAGCTGGATTTGTTGAAGCGCTCCTTTTTCGATGAAGTTTCCCACAGCGCCATCGCCGAGCAATTGGGCTTACCGATTGGCACCGTCAAATCGCGCATCCGGCTGGCCTTCGCCAAGCTGCGCGCGGCTCTGGAGTCACGCACATGAGTGTACGGCACCACGTCAGTGATGAATTACTGCTGGACTACGCATCCGGAAGCCTCGGCGAAAGCTGGAGCCTTGCCGTGTCGACGCATCTGGCCCTATGTCCCGAAAGCCGCCAGCGGCTGGAAGCGCTGGAAATGACCGGCGGCGCGCTGCTCAGCGATATCGCACCCGCGGATGAAGTCTCCGATGACCAGTGGCAGAAGATACGCAAGCTGCTGAAAGCGGACGCAACGCCTGCATTGGCGAAGTCGGCAGTCCAGACCAATGACAATGCCGTGCTACCGGAGCCCCTGCGCTCCTATGCGGGCGGTGATGTCGATGCGCTGAAATGGAAACAACTCGGCCCCGGTGCCTACCACTTCCCCATCCGCACACGGGATGGCGAAGCCAATGTGCGGCTGCTGCGCATCCCCGCAGGAAAGCCGGTGCCGGAGCATACCCATGGCGGACGGGAATTGACTGTAGTTCTTTCCGGTTACTTCAAGGACGGTGACGACGTCTTCCGTCGCGGTGATTTCGAAGAGGCCGACGAGGATCTGACGCACCAGCCGATTGCCGGCGAGGGCGAAGACTGCATCTGCCTTGCCGTGACCGACGCGCCGTTGAAATTCAAGAGTTGGCTGGTTCGGCTGGTGCAGCCGGTTCTCGGCATTTAAGGAGAATGGACGATGGACTATCTAGTCGCCTATATCGGCACGGCCATCGTCTTCTTTGGTCTGGATTTCATTTGGCTGTCAAAGGCATCCAGCTTTTATAAACGCGAGATCGGCCCGCTTCTGCTGGCAAAACCCAATTTTGCCGCTGCCGGTATTTTCTATCTCTTCTACATCGCCGGCATCGTCTATTTCGCGGTCGTTCCGGCCATGACTGGTGGCGGGTGGAGCAAGGCGCTCACTGCGGGGGCAATCCTTGGCGGTTTCGCCTATGGCACTTATGACATGACCAATCTTTCTACGCTCAAAGGCTGGTCTTGGCGCATCTGTGTTGCGGATATTCTCTGGGGGACCTTCTTGACAGGCCTCGCCGCTACCGGTGGTTTTTGGCTGGTTCAGGCCATCGCGTAATCGGCTTCCACGATCTTTCGCCATCTATCGTAATAGTCCGAGAGACCATGCAGCGCCTGCACGGCGTGATAGGATTGGCGCGGAGCATGGCGAATGGCGAGCAGCGCTGCCCCCAGCGCCGTGCCAGACGGGCTGTTGCTATCGGTCACGAGCACATCCGATCCTGAAATTGCCGCCAGCGCCTGTGTGTAAATGCCATTGCTGCCGAACGGACCTTCCACGATGGTCGTCTTGGCATTGCCAACCAGCGCAAGACACGACGCCGTCATCATCGCCGCATAGAGGCTCGCCGCAACATAGCGTTCCGCGTCGCTGCGTGGCTCGTTCAGCCAGTAGCCTTTGCGGCCGGGGTAGGGGCCGGAACCATCAACGGCATTGGGAAGATAGACAATATCATCCGCCAGCACACGCTCCAGAGCTCTATCAAGCTCAGCCTCACTCGGCGGTGTGATGCCCGCCGTCAACATCTCGAATTCCCGCCCACCCATGAAGCGGGCCGAGGGAACGGGCTTGCCAAACGCATCTACATTGACCAGCGTATCGCGCGCCGGGTCCAGCTTCTCCAGCGACGCGCCGACGCCGAAGCAGATGACCCATGTCCCTGTGGAAACCACCGAGAACGGACGCTCGCGCATCATCAGATGCGGCAGCAGCGACGCGTTGGAATCATGCAGCCCGCAATAGACCAGCATGCCGTTTTCAATGCCGATTTTCACTGCGATATCAGGCAAAACCGCTCCAAGCGTATCGAAAGCAGACCGAACTGGCGCAAGCAGATCGGCGATGTCGAGCGTCTGCGGCAGGCTCGAAAATGTAGCCTTATCGGGTTGCCAGAGATCGGTGTGGCAACCCAGCGATGTCGCCTCATTGGCCTTCACGCCGGTCAATCGATAGGCCCAATATTGCGGATAGGTCAGGATGTCAGTGACATCAGCGAAGGCTTCGGGAAAGGTGGTCTTCTGGTAGTGTAGCTGCGCCCCGACATTCAGCCCCATGGGTAGTGCCGGTGAGAAGGTCTCTTCGAAAGGCGGGCGCAGAGCCGCATAGGCTTTTTGAATATCGTCGGGATAGCTGTGTTCGTAATCCAGAACCGGCAGCGCCAGATCACCCTCGCTATTCAAAAGAGCGGCACTCGCCCCATGGGTCGTGATCGAAATAGCCTGATATCCAGGCTGCTCCCGAAACGCCGCCAGCCCGTCGATGATGAAACTCCACAGCGTCTCGATGTCGTAATGCGGGTAGGGCGGGGCACTCAGAACTCTGTTGGCGATCTTGCGAGAGGCGATTTCCTCGCCGCTCTCGCCATCGACCACGATCAGCTTGGCGTTCGTCTTGCCGATATCGATGACGGCGATGTGGCGGATCGGTTCGCTCATGGCAGGTGAAAGAGGGTTACGAGGTCGGTTGCAACAGGGGAGTTATCCTGATGGCTCTCCATGATGTCGGCCATATGCGCCCACCAGCGTTTCATCAACGGATGGTCGGGCAGTGCGGCCATGCCGTGATTTTTCGGGCGGGTCAGAACGCCGAAGAGAATATTGGTTTCCGGGTCAAGATGAATGGAATAATCGCTCACGCCCGCCTCGTGCAGCAGCGTTACCAGCTCCGGCCATATCTCATCATGGCGCTTTCGATATTCGGCCTCCATGCCGGGAAAGAGCTTCATCTTGAAGGCGTGTTTTTCGAGTTCTGGCATAGTCTACCTCATGGCCCGCAGACGGCGCACGACGATGGGAATGGCGATGGTGATGATCAGCAGCAGCCCGACGAAAATCGACATGACGATGCCGGGAACGTTCAAGAGGCCAAGCCCGAAGGTGACGAGGCCCATAACGAATGCAGCAATCACCACGCCACCGATAGTGCCGGAACCGCCCAGAATGGAAACACCGCCCAGCACCACCATGGTCACCACTTCCAGCTCCCACCCTTGAGCGATGGAGGGGCGGGTGGAGCCTAGGCGCGAGGTGAGGCAGACGGCGGCGATGCCGCTCATCAGGCCGGTCAGCAGGAAGAGGATGAACTTTACCCGCTCCACCGGAATGCCGGAAAAGCGCGCTGCAAACGGATTGGTGCCGATGACGAAGACCTGACGACCGAAATTCGTGGCGTGCAACAGAATGGCGAAGATGACGGCCATGATAACGAACAGCACGAATTCGAAGGAGATGACCCAGAACACGTAACCCTGCCCGAAATAGGCAAAGCTTTCCGGGTACTTACCAAAGGCCTGATCGCCCAGCACCAGATAGGAAATGCCACGAAACAGGCTCATGGTGCCGATGGTGACGACGATGGAGGGCAGCTTCAGCCCAGCCACCAGAAAGCCGTTGAAGGCTCCGCAGACAAGGCCGGTGCCGATGCCGATGGCTACAAGCCCCGGCGTGCCGACCCCCATCTGCACCGCATAACCCATGGCGGTGGAGGCCAGCGCAATGATGGCGGCGACCGAAAGATCGATTTCACCGGCGATAATGAGCAATGCCATGGCAAAGGCGATCAGCGCCTTTTCGGTGAAGTTGAAGGTGGCGTCGGAGAGATTATAGGCATCGAGGAAATAGGGCGACGCGAAGGAATTGACGATGAAGATGAGGATCGCCACGCCTAGAAGCAGCACTTCCCAACTGGCCATGATGCGCTTGAACGGCGTGCCGAGCTTGTCTGGAATGACGCGCGGCGTCGAGGTTTCGGGTGCAGTCGCACTCATGCCGATGCCTCCTTGGTGATTTCGGTCTTGGCCCTGTCACGCAGGATGATGCGGCCCTTCTTGGCCTCGGCACGGGCGTTGAAGACCACGGCCAGCACGATGACGACGCCAGAAATTGCCATTTGTGCAAAGGGCGAAATGCCGATGACCGGCAGCGCATTCTTGATGACGCCCAGGAACAGCGCCCCTAGCACCGCGCCTGCCACCGAGCCGATGCCACCGGCAATCGAGATGCCACCGATGACATTGGCGGCCACGCTATCCAGCTCGAAGCCCGAGGCGATATCGACATAGGCCACGGCATAGCGCGACACCCAAAGATAACTCGCAAGTCCGGCCAGAGCACCCGACAGCACGAAGGCGAGAAAGCGCGTGCGACCGACATCGATACCCGCATAGACCGCAGCCCCCGGATTGCCGCCGGACGCATAGGCGGAGCGCCCGAAGGAGGTGCGCGTCAGGACCAACCATGCGCCCGCAACAATAAGGATCGCGACCCAGGAAAGAACAGGCATGCCCATGACGGGCGTGCGTGGCACGTTCAGGAACGTGGGCGACATCTGGTGCGCATTCACCCATGCTCCACCTGAGAGAACAAAGGCCATGCCGCGATAAATCGTCAGCGTTCCCAACGTAACCACGATGGAGGGCAGGCCAAGCCACCAGACGAGAATGCCGTTGATCGAGCCTAGAAACGCGCCGATGACCACCGCCATCGCGATGAGGAAGGGCAGGGGTATCGAGGGAAAGGCCGCATTGGTCATGGCCACCGCCATGCCGGTAAAGGCGAGATTGGCAGCGACCGAGAGGTCGATGGATTTCGTCAGGATCACCCCCATCTGGCCGAGCGCCAGAATGATCAGGATCGACGTGTCATTGAAGATATTGACGAGATTGGCCGGGCGCTCAAAGCCGGGGGAGCGCAGCGAGAAGCCTGCGATCAACAGGATGATGATGCCTGCCAGCAGCCATTCGCGATTTTTGAGCAGTCTGTTCATGGTGTGGCTCCTCTCACGCATTTCCTGTGGCGGCACGCACCAGCTTTTCGGCTGAAAAATCGGCTCGTTCGAACATGCCCGCCATCAGCCCTTCGCGCATGACAATGGCGCGGTCGGACATGCCGAGAATTTCCGGCAATTCGGATGAAATCATGATGATCGACAGCCCCTCGGCGGCAAGCTCGCTGATGAAACCATGCACGGCAGCCTTGGAGCCGATATCGATGCCCTTGGTCGGCTCATCCAAAATGATGACCTTGGGCTGCGTCGCCAGCCATTTGCCGATGACCACCTTCTGCTGGTTGCCGCCCGAAAGCGTGCCGACCGGAACGGAAAGTGCTGCCGCGCGCAAATCCAGCCGTGAGGCATATTTGCGCGCCAGCGCAAATTCATTGGCCGCCGCCAGAAAGCCCTTGCGCGATGTGCGAGCAAGGGACGGCAGCGACATGTTCTGATAAATCGGCAAATCCAGCGCCAGCCCATGCCGTCCGCGCTCTTCCGGCACGTAAACAATGCCAGCCCGGATCGCATCTTCCGGTGAACGGATGCTGAGCGGCTCACCATTCAGCGTGAGTGTGCCGGAGGCGGGGCGGGTGATGCCGAAGAGCGACTGGCACAGTTCCGAGCGCCCCGCGCCGATCAGGCCGTAAAGGCCGAGAATCTCACCCTTGCGCAGATCGAAGGAAATGTCGCGAAACTCGGTGTCGTGGCAATAGCGCTGTACTGAAAGCGTGGTCGCGCCGATATTGACCGCCTGTTTCGGAAAGGCGTCCTTCACATCACGGCCCACCATCAAGCGCACGATTTCATCTTGCTGCGTCTGCGCCAGATCGCCAGAACCCACCATCTTGCCATCGCGGAAAACCGCGTAGCTTTCGGCGATTTCATAGACTTCATCGAATTTGTGACTGATGAACATAATGGCCTTTCCCTGCCGCTTCAGGTTTTCTACGATGCGGAAGAGATCGTCGATTTCCTTGCGCGACAAAGCCGCCGTCGGCTCGTCCATGATGACGATGCGGGCCTCCACGGACAGCGCGCGCGCAATCGCCACCAGATGCCGTTGCGCGATGGAGAGGTCTTTCAGCCGGATGGTCGGATCGATCTTGCTCTCCAGCCGCTCCAGCAAAGCGCGGGATTTTTCGTTGATCGTTTTCCAGTCGATCAGCCCGAAACGGGCTTTCGGCGCATGACCGAGGAATATGTTTTCACCAACCGATAGCTCATCGAACAGCACGGTTTCCTGATGAATGGCGGTCACGCCCGCATCGATGGCATCCTGCGCGCTGTGGAATGTGACGGGTTGGCCATCCAGGAGGATTTCGCCTTCGTTGGGGCGGTAAATGCCGGTCAGGATTTTGACGAGGGTGGATTTGCCCGCACCGTTTTCGCCGATGAGGGCGGTGACCTTGCCGGGGTAGAGCGCAATGTTGACGCCATCCAGCGCTTTAACGCCGGGGAATATCTGGCTGATGCCGCGCATTTCGAGAATGGGCGAGGCGTTTGAGGCCTCGGGTGCTTCTGCAATTTTTGTTTCAACACGCATCATCTAATTTCTTTGATTTGTGGGTGGGGCGACCCCCCTCTGTCCTGCCGG
>UCLB01000018.1 GCA_900473205.1 Hyphomicrobiales bacterium | reverse complement strand
AGGGCAGAGGGGGGTAAGCCACACCCGCCGCTATCAACTATCTTCGTAACCTAAACCCTCTGGAATCGATTCACCAAACCGCTACAACACCTTGTAACAGAGTCTAAAATCGGTGAGCTCGGACATGGCAACACAGTTCAAATATATCGTGGTCGGTGCGGGCATGATGGGGGCTGCTGCGGCGCGTCATCTGGCGGGAAGCGGGGATGGCATTGCGCTGATCGGGCCGCGAGAGCCTGCCGATATCAAGAACCACACCGGCGTTTTTGCGAGCCACTATGATGCGGCTCGCATTACCCGGACCATCGATAGCAACGCGGACTGGGCGCGGCTCGCCAATCGCTCCATTGCCCGATACGCCGAGATCGAGCGCGAAAGCGGCGTGGAATTTTACGGCGAGGTCGGTTGCCTGATCGTGGGCAAAAAACGCGGCACGGGCTTTTCCTATATCGAGAATGTCTGCACGGCGGCGGAGACTCTGGGTGTCGAGACCGAGATTCTGGATGACGCGACGCTGGCGGATCGCTTTCCCTACTTTGCTTTCGAGAACGGATGCGAAGGCGTGTTCGAGAAGAACAATGCCGGATGGGTCAATCCGCGGGAACTGGTGCGGGCGCAGATCGTCTATGCTGAAAAGCACGGCCTGACGCGGATCGATGACATCGCCATTAGTGTGCGGGAGGAGGGTGGAGTTGCGACTGTGACGACCGCGTCTGGCCAGACCTATACCGCAGAGAAGGTGATCGTTGCGGCGGGTGGTTTTTCCATTGCCGAAGGGCTGTTGCCGCACGCGCTGGAGATGGAAGTCTATGCCCGCACGGTGGCGTTTTTCGAGATTCCAGAGGACGAACTGCATCGCTATGCGGGCATGCCATCTTTGATCTATGAGCCTGCCGACCCGCGAAAGCATATCTATCTCCTGCCGCCGGTGCGTTACCCGGATGGGAAGTTCTATCTCAAGATTGGTGGTGAGCCCGTGGATGTCCCGTTGCGCACAGACCCTGAGATTCGCGACTGGTTCCGTTCAGGCGGAAACTCTACGGTTCGCGATGATTTCGTTGAGATCATCGATAGCTTGATCCCCTCGATCGACACAACGCGCGTGTCTATGGCGGCCTGCGTGACGTCTTATACACCGAGCGGATTTCCGGCCATCGGTTACACGGCCTCGTCCAACATCGCAGTGCTGACCGGCGGATGCGGTGCTGCTGCCAAAAGCTCCGATGAAATCGGGCGGCTGGGTGCGGAGCTTCTGGTCGAAGGGCGGATCATTGATACCGGCTATGAAGCGGATTTCGCGCCGGTTTTCTCTTCGTAATAATGCGTTTGCGGATTTTCTGTTGGCTTTCACGGTCGAACCCGTCTAAGGAGCCCCTGCCAGTTGGCCGGGCAGCCGCGCTTTACCAATGTCGAAAGACGGTAGGGTGAGGAAAGTCCGGGCTCCACAAAGACACGGTGCCGGATAACGTCCGGCGGGGGCGACCCTAGGGAAAGTGCCGCAGAGAGTAGACCGCCATCTTTAAGATGGTAAGGGTGAAAGGGTGGGGTAAGAGCCCACCGCGCCGCTGGTAACAGGGGTGGCATGGTAAACCCCACCGGGAGCAAGACCGAATAGGGATAACGCGGGGTGCGCGCAAGCGTACCTACA
The DNA here is from genome assembly GCA_900473205.1 of Hyphomicrobiales bacterium. Taxonomy (GTDB): domain Bacteria; phylum Pseudomonadota; class Alphaproteobacteria; order Rhizobiales; family Rhizobiaceae; genus Agrobacterium. Next base: position 294,673 of record UCLB01000018.1, on the reverse strand, counting down.
GCCGGTTTTTGGGCGAGTTATCCGGGTGGGTTGCGAGAGGCGGCGTGCAAATGTCGTCCCAGATGAATGGCTGCCACGTTCCGGGTCAAACCGGGGCCATACAGAACCCGGCTTACAGGCCAACTGGCAAATTCCTTTTTATTACAGGCTCTTAACGCACGCCTCCGGGCGGGGCGTGTAAGTATTTGTTATTGCTTATAAAATAATATTTGAGAGGCGATTATTTATTGTCGCTGCGCAAGTGCTTGAATGAACACAGTAAACCATTCGTTAAACTTAACGGGATATGAATATTCGATCCGAAGCTGGCATCCTGCTGGCTTCTCCCATTGACGCCCAAAGTGTCCCATGGTATCCCAAATGCACACCACAAAGGGTCGTGTTTTTGACCCGCAATCTCTGAAACGGAGAGGCCTGCAAGGGTCCGATGGGCATTACGTCCTACCGGTCAGCGATGTGTCGTGCGTAACGGTGTTGCCAGTCGGTGCGGGTTTTGGCCCGGCATCAGGCGGTTTTGGCGAGTTTTGCAATGGGTCGCTTTTTATCGAACGTGACGAACAGGATCGACGCCAAGGGGCGCGTTTCGGTTCCGTCCCTGTTTCGTTCGGTCTTGGCGGAGCGCGGCATTCAGGAGCTTTATTGTCTTCAGGATTTCGCATTTCCGGCGATCAGTGTTGGCGGACCGGACTTGCTGGAACGATACGAACGGCAGATCGCGTCCATGGACGCGTTTTCGCCGGAAGCGAACGCGATGTCGCTGCTGGTTCACGGTGGCGGCGTTTTCATGAAGCTCGATGCGGAAGGGCGGTTGATGGTGACGGATTTCATCCGGGAATTCACCGCCATCACCACGGACGTCACTTTCGTCGGTCGAGCGGATCATTTTCAGTTGTGGCAGCCGGAAGCGTTTCACGAGGCGCAGAAGGCAGCAAGAACGGGGCGCGGATTTTCTGCTGTTCGCCCCGGATAGGACGGGGAAACGGAATGGCGGCGAATTCTGGCGGACGATCTTCTGATGCCGGTGGCGGACCGGTTCGCCACATCCCGGTTCTTCTCCATGAGGTTCTGACGGCGCTGGAGCCGGCGCCGGGTAAAGTCATTCTCGATGGCACATTCGGTGCCGGTGGCTACACGCAAGCTATTCTGGATCAGGGTGCCAATGTCATTGCGCTGGACCGCGACCCTACCGCGATTGCGGGCGGGCAGGCCATGGTTACGACCAATGGCGGGCGTCTTTCGCTGATCCAGTCCCAATTTTCCAATCTGGCAGATCATGCGCCAGCCGAAGGGCTGGACGGCGTCGTGCTCGATATCGGCGTTTCCTCCATGCAGATCGACGAGGCCGAGCGCGGCTTCTCGTTCCAGAAGAACGGTCCGCTGGATATGCGTATGTCCGCATCCGGTGTTTCGGCGGCAGATGTCGTCAACCGCGCCAAGGTTTCCGATCTCATCCGTATCTTCGGTTTTCTCGGCGAAGAAAAGCAGCCGGGCCGCATCGCCCGCGCTATCGAAAAGAAGCGTGCCGAAGAGCCCTTCCGCACCACACGCGATCTGGCTGGGCTGATCGAAATCGTCACGCCGCGCAAGGCCAAGGACAAGATTCATCCGGCAACGCGGGTGTTTCAGGCGCTGCGCGTGTTCGTCAATGATGAGCTGGGCGAACTGGCGCAGGCGCTGTTTGCGGCAGAGCGGGCTTTGAAGCCCGGCGGTCGTCTAGTTGTCGTGACGTTTCATTCGCTGGAAGACCGTATCGTCAAAAAATATTTCGCGGATCGTTCCGACCGTGCGGCGGGCTCGCGCCATATGCCTATGGTCGCCGCAAAGTCGGCCATTTTCGATTCCTTGGGCAAGCCGATGATTGCGGCGAGCGAGGAGGAGGCCGAGATCAACCCGCGCGCCCGTTCTGCCAAGCTGCGCGCCGGTGTTCGCACGACTGCGCCGGTTCGGCCTGCCGACTTCTCGATTTTCGAACTTCCCGACCTTGCCAGCCTTGAAAAGATGGGAGGCTGATATGCTGCGGACCTTTGACCTCGTTCTCATGGGTGTGATGGTGGCGGCGGCCGTCGTGACCTATTCCATCAAGCATCAGGCCGATTTGAAGCTTGAATCGGTGAAGAAGCTGGAAGCCGAAATCAAGCTGGAGAAGGACACCATCGACCTTCTGCGAGCTGACTGGGCGCTGCTGACCCAGCCGAACCGTCTGCATCGTCTGGTCAATGCTTACCAAGGCGATCTTTCGCTGGCACCGACCGAGCCCACGCAGCTTTCTCAGCCCAAAGAGCTTCCAATGCTGCGTTCGCAATTGCCGCAGCCACCTGAGCCGCAGGGCATGAGCGTGGAAGACGTAATTGCCGCTGCGATGAATGGCTCCAAGCCGGGCGCGACGCTGGGTGGCGTTAAGCCGAAGTCGACACCCGCAGGTCAGATTGCGGCAACGGGCGGCATTCCCGTGCCCCAGCCGCGTGCGGCTCGCGCTGCGCGTCCTGCCGCCCCAATGCCGGTTGCGCGCGGCGAGCTGGGCGACGAAACGGGTGATATGGATGAAACGATAACTGGAGCGGTTGACTGATGTCTTTTCTGTCTCGCGTCATGGTTCTGAAAAGCAGGGCTCATTTTTCCGCCAGCACAAGCGGTTTTACCGACCATGCTGCCTTTGAAGGTGCGCGCAAGCGGCGTGCATCTCAGGCAAAGACCCGCGTCGGCCTGCTGATTTTCGGCTTCATCGCTTTTTATGGCGTCGTTGGCGGTCGTCTGGTTCAATATGGTATGACGCAGCCGGAAACCGTGTCCAGCATTGCGCCCGCAGACCGGCTGATGGCCTCGCGCCCCGATCTGCTCGACCGTAACGGCGAAGTGCTGGCCACCGATATTCGCACCGTCTCGCTGTTTGCTGAACCGCATCGCATCGTCGATGTCGATGAAGCCATCGAGAAGCTGCGCACCGTTCTGCCCGATCTGGACACGCGCGGCACCTACCAGAAGCTCAAGTCCGAATCCCGCTTTCAGTGGTTGCGCCGTCAGCTTACGCCGAAGCAGCAGAGCCAGATTCTGGCGCTGGGTATTCCCGGCATTGGCTTCCGTCCCGAGAAGCGCCGCTTCTATCCGGGTGGCCCGACTGCAGCCCACGTCGTCGGCCACGTCAATATCGATAACCGCGGCGTTGCGGGCATGGAACGCTATCTCGATAGCCAGGGCCTTGCCGACCTGACGGCGCTTGGCATGACATCCGACCAGCCTTTAGAGCCGGTCAGGCTTTCCATCGATCTGCGCGTTCAGGCGATTGCCCGTGAAGTCGTGAGTGAATGGATCAAGAAAACAGAGGCTCTCGGCGCTGGAGCCGTCGTGATAGACGTGCATACCGGCGAAATCCTCGCCATGGTTTCCGAGCCTGATTATGATCCGAACAACCCGGCGGAAGGTGCCAAAGAAGGCTGGCTCAACCGCATGTCGAACGGCACGTTCGAGATGGGCTCCACCTTCAAGTCCTTTACCATCGCCATGGGTCTCGATTCCGGCAAGGTCCGCATCAACGATATGTTCGATGCCCGCGCGCCGATCCGCATCGGTGGCTTCACCATCAAGGATTTCCACGGCAAAGGCCGCATGCTGTCGGTGCCGGAAATCTTCCAGTATTCGTCCAACATCGGTACGGCCAAGATTGCCGACACCGTGGGCATCGACGGCCACAAGGACTTTTTGACCAAGCTTGGCCTGCTGTCGAGAATGAAGACGGAATTGCCGGAAGTGGCGATGCCATCGCAGCCGCGCACATGGAAGAAGATCAACTCCATCACCATCTCCTTTGGTCACGGTGTGTCGACAACCCCATTGCAGACGGCGATTGCCGGTGCGGCGCTCGTCAATGGTGGAAAGCTCATCGAGCCGACCTTCTTGCCTCGTACCAGAGAACAGGCAGATCAGGTGGCAACGCAGGTCATGAAACCGACGACCAGCAAGGACATGCGCTTCCTGTTCGACTGGAACGGCACCAAGGGTTCCGGTCGCAACGCGCGCGTCGAAGGTTTTGACGTTGGCGGCAAGACGGGAACGGCAGATAAGGTCGTGAACGGTCGCTATGTGCACGACAAGAACTTCAATGCGTTTCTGGGTGCGTTCCCGATCTATGACCCGCAATATGTTGTGCTGACCTTCATCGACGAGCCGCGCACCGACAAGGGCAATGGTGCCGCGCTTGCCGGTAATACGGCAGCGCCAATGGTGAAGGATATCATCAGCCGCTCTGCCGCCATTCTCGGTGTAAAGCCAAAGTTCGGCAGCGACGGATCGGCCTTGCTGGTGTCTTATTGATTGTTACAGCTTACCATGGACCGGCGATTCGCGCCGGGGGGACAAGACGGACATATCGATGAATTTGCGAGACCTATCCGGGAGCGAGTTTCCGGAATTGAATGAATTGCTTCAGGCGCAAGCCGGAGCGCTGGAGATTACGGGGATTACGGCGGATAGCCGCAAGGTCCAGCCGGGATCGCTTTTCGTAGCCGTTGCCGGAAACAAGGCCGATGGCACGGGCTTCGTACAGGATGCGATCTCCAAGGGTGCCGCGGCCATTGTTTCGAGCCAGCCGCTGGACGTCACCGTGCCCGTTTTGACGGTTTCCGATCCGCGCCTTTATCTCGCACTCTCCGCCGCCCGCTTTTACGACAGCCAGCCGGAAACGATGATTGCCGTGACTGGCACCGCCGGCAAGACCTCGGTCGCTTCCTTCACCCGCCAAATCTGGGCTTTCGCAGGCCATGCCGCAGCGCAGATCGGCACGACGGGCGTCATCGCGCCGGGCCGCGAAGAGTATGGTTCGCTGACGACGCCGGATCCGGTTTCGCTGCATGCGCTGCTGGCGGAACTCGCCTCCGAAGGCGTGACCCATGCCGCGATGGAAGCATCCAGCCACGGCCTCGACCAGCGTCGTCTGGACGGCGTTAAACTGGCTGCTGCCGGGTTCACCAATCTCGGTCGCGACCACATGGATTACCATCCGACCATAGAAGACTACATGGCCGCCAAGATGCGGCTGTTCGATACGCTTTTGCCGAAGGGTTCGCCTGTTATCATCTTCGCTGACGATCCATGGTCCGACCGCGCCATTCAGGTGGCGAAAGAGGCGGGCCACGATGTGCGCACGGTTGGTCGCAAGGGCGATTATCTGGCCTTGAAGCGCGTCGAGCATTTCCGTCACAAGCAGATGATCGAAGTGCATCATCAGGGCAAGATTTACGAAGTCGATATTCCGCTTGCCGGTGATTTTCAGGTTGCCAATGCACTGGTTGCCGCAGGGCTTGCGATTTCCACTGGCGTTTCGGCGTCGGTGGCGCTGAAGGCGCTTGAGAAACTGGTGGGTGCCGCTGGTCGTCTCGAGTTGATCGGCCAGACGAAAAACGGTGCGATGGCCTATGTGGACTATGCCCACAAGCCAGATGCGCTGGAGAATGTGCTGACCTCCGTGCGGCCCTTCACCTCTGGCCGCATCATCACCGTGTTCGGTTGCGGCGGAGACCGCGACAAGGGCAAGCGCCCGATCATGGGTGAGGTCGCGACGCGGCTTTCCGACATCGTCATCGTGACGGATGACAATCCGCGCTCGGAAGAGCCGCAGACCATTCGCTCCGAAATCATGGTGGCGGCCCCCGGTGCTCTGGAAATTGCGGACAGGGCTGAAGCTATCAGCCACGCGGTTTCGCTGCTGGGGAATGGCGATACGTTGATTGTAGCGGGCAAGGGGCATGAGGAAGGTCAGATCATCGGCGGCGTCACGCTGCCATTTTCGGACCATGAACAGGTGCGTACTGCGCTGGAAGGATTGAAAATTTGAACTGGTTATGGACAGTGCCGGAAATGGTCGCCGTCATGGCAGGCCGTCCGGTTGGCAATCTGCCGCAAGGCATCACAGGCATTTCTATCGATAGCCGCACCGTTCAGGCGGGCGAAGCCTTCTTCGCCATCAAGGGCGACCGGGTGGACGGCCATGATTATGCAAGCTTTGCCGTGGCAAACGGTGCGGGGCTTCTGGTGGTGTCGGAATCCAAACTACCAGCCCTTGGCCGTTTGACCGTACCAATGATCGTCGTGGAAGATGTGCTCGCAGCCATGGTCAAGCTGGGCATCGCAGCCAGAGAGCGGACATCGGCACGCATCATCGCCATCACCGGTTCCGTCGGCAAGACAACGACAAAGGAAATGCTGCGGCAGGTTCTGTCGCCCTCCGGCAAGGTTCACGCAGCCGTTTCCTCCTTCAACAATCACTGGGGCGTGCCGCTGACGCTGGCACGCATGCCTGCCGATACCGAATTCGGGATTTTCGAAGTCGGCATGAACCATGCGGGTGAAATCAGCCCGCTGGTCAAACAGGTAAAGCCGCATCTCGCCATCATCACCACCATAGCGGCGGCGCATCTGGGCAATTTGAACAGCTTGGAAGAGATCGCTGCGGCGAAGGCTGAAATTTTCGACGGCGTTCTGCCGGGCGGTGCTGTCATCCTCAACCGCGACAATGCGCAGTTCGAGCAGCTGGAGCGGGCAGCCTATGATGCAGGCATCGAACATGTGCTGACATTCGGCCAGCATGCCAAGGCCGACTTCCGCCTTGCCGATTATGAAAGCACGCCTGATGGTTCCACCATCTGGGCTATCATCAACGGCGAGACAAGCGAGCTGCATATCGGTGCTGCCGGTCGCCACATTGCCGAAAACGCCATGGCCGCTCTTGGCACCGTTGCTGTCACCGGGGCCGATCTAGACCGGGCCTTTGCGGCACTTGGCACATTGGAAGCCGTGAAGGGCAGGGGCCAGCGCCACCGCCTTTCGGTCGGCGATGGTTCGTTCCTGCTGATCGATGAGAGCTACAACGCCAACCCGGCCTCCATGCGCGCAGCCATTGCGCTGCTTGCCTCTGCGGAAGTGCGCGGCAACGGACGGCGCGTCGCCGTTCTTGGCGACATGCTTGAGATGGGTGAGTTTGCGACTGAGGTGCATGAGGAATTGTCCGGTCCGCTTCTGTCTGCGGGCATCGAACATGTGTGGCTGGCGGGTGAGTCGATGGCTGCACTTCGCGATGCCCTGCCGGAGAGCGTGACCGTTGCGTGGTTCCCCACCACTGCCGAACTCAATGAATTCGTGCTCAAATGGGTCCAGCCGGGCGATGTGGTGATGATAAAATCATCACTTGGCATCGGTTTCGGCAAGATCGTCACTGCCCTTCTTGACAAGCATCCGGCATTCCCCGAGACGGAACGCCAAATCTGAGCATTTCAGCCGGACGTAAATAGCTGCCTCCGGCGACACGGTGCTGAAACGAAAACTTGGAGCGGCGCAGGCTTACCCCTTGTCTGCCCGCCGCTTTAACCGGCCTTTTGAAAGGGCAAACATGCTGATCTGGCTCGTTGAACTGTCGGACAAAGTTCAAATCTTCAATCTGTTCCGGTACATTACGTTCCGGGCCGGTGCGGCACTGTTTACCTCTGCCCTCATCGTCTTCTTGTTCGGCCCCGCCATTATCAATTCGCTGCGCATCCGTCAGGGCAAGGGTCAGCCGATCCGCGCCGATGGTCCGCAGACGCATTTCAAGAAGGCCGGTACGCCCACCATGGGCGGGCTGATGATCCTTGCGGGCATTCTCGGCGGTTCGCTGTTGTGGGGTGATCTCTCCAACGTCTATGTCGTCGCCGTGCTGATGGTGACGCTCGGCTTCGGGGCCATCGGCTTTTACGATGACTATCTGAAAGTCACCAAGCAGAGCGACAAGGGCTTTTCCGGCAAGGCGCGCCTCGGCATCGAATTCGTGATTGCGGCCATTGCGGTCTTCTTCATGATGGAGGTTGCGCTGGCAACCGCGCCGCATGGCGGCACGCTGGGAAGCTCCATTGCCTTCCCGTTCTTCAAGGAATTCGTCGTTAATCTCGGCTATTTCTTTGTGCTGTTCGGCGCCTTCGTCATCGTCGGTGCGGGCAATGCGGTGAACCTGACGGATGGTCTCGATGGTCTGGCCATCGTGCCGGTTATGATTGCGGCGGCGACCTTCGGCGTCATCTCCTACCTCGTCGGTAATGCCATCTTCGCCAATTACCTCCAGATCAATTTCGTACCCGGCACGGGTGAGCTTGCCGTCATCGTTGGCGCCGTCATTGGCGCTGGCCTCGGCTTCCTGTGGTTCAACGCACCACCTGCCGCTATCTTCATGGGTGACACCGGTTCGCTGGCACTCGGTGGTCTGATCGGCTCCATCGCGGTTGCCATCAAGCACGAGATCGTCATGATCATCGTTGGTGGCCTGTTTGTCATGGAAACGCTGTCGGTCATCATTCAGGTGTTCTGGTTCAAGCGCACCGGCAGACGTGTGTTCCTCATGGCACCCATCCACCACCATTTCGAAAAGAAGGGCTGGACGGAAAGCCAGGTGGTGATCCGCTTCTGGATCATCTCCGTCGGTCTTGCGATGCTCGGCCTTGCAACGCTGAAGCTGAGGTAACGGCATGATCCCTGTCACCTCACGTGCCGGAAAAAAGGTAGCCCTGTTCGGTCTCGGCGGCTCGGGCCTCGTCACCGCCAAGGCACTGGTTGCCGGCGGTGCCGAGGTCACGGCATATGATGACAATCCCGACAGTGTGGCCAAAGCTCAGGCTGAGGGCATTCCGACGGCTGATCTGCGCACGCTCGACTGGTCGAAACTGTCAGCCTTCGTGCTGGCACCTGGCGTGCCGTTGACGCATCCAAAGCCGCACTGGTCTGTCGATCTGGCAAAGGCTGCGGGCGTCGAGGTGATCGGCGATATCGAGCTTTTCGTGCGCGAACGCCGTGCACACGCACCGGATTGCCCCTTCATCGCGATTACCGGCACCAACGGCAAATCCACAACGACGGCGCTGATTGCGCATATTCTCAAGGCCTCTGGACGCGATACACAGTTGGGCGGCAACATCGGCACAGCAGTGTTGAGCCTCGATCCGCCGAAAGCCGAACGTTTCTATGTGGTCGAATGCTCTTCCTACCAGATCGATCTGGCCCCAACGCTAAACCCGACGGCGGGCATTTTGCTCAACCTGACGCCCGACCATCTGGACCGCCACGGCACGATGCAGCATTACGCCGATATCAAGGAACGGCTGGTTGCGGGCAGTGACACGGCGGTGATGGGTGTTGACGACAGCTTCTGCACATTGATCGCCGATCGCATCGAGCGGGCGGGCGTGAAAGTCACGCGTATTTCCAAGCGCAACGTCGTTGCTGACGGTCTCTACGCCGAGGGTAGCCGCATCATGACGGCGCAGAGTGGCACATCTTCGCTGCTGGCCGATCTCGATGGCATCCAGACCCTGCGCGGTAGCCACAATGCCCAGAACGCGGCAGCGGCTATCGCTGCCTGCCTCGCTGTTGGCGTTTCTGTTGATGAAGTCCGGGCAGGGCTGAACTCCTTCCCCGGCCTCAAACACCGCATGCAGCCGGTGGGCCGTCGCGGCAATGTGACCTTCGTCAATGACAGCAAGGCCACCAATGCGGATGCGGCGGCACCGGCTTTGTCCAGCTATGACCGCATCTACTGGATTGCTGGTGGTCTGCCCAAGGCGGGTGGCATCACCAGCCTTTCGCCGCTGTTTTCGCATATCGCCAAGGCCTATCTCATCGGTGAGGCGGCGGCAGAATTTGCAGCGACTTTGGGTGAGGCCGTGCCCTACGAGATTTCCGGCACGCTGGACAAGGCCGTACAGCACGCGGCGGAGGATGCGCAGAAGGATGGCCGCGACGGCAATGTCGTGATGTTATCACCGGCTTGCGCAAGCTTCGATCAATATAAGAACTTTGAAATACGTGGTGATTCGTTCGTTTCGCATGTTGCGGCACTTGGCAACGTGACGATGTTGGTTGGCTCGGAAAAGGGGGGCTGATGAAATGGTAAGCCGTATTGACCGTGGACCGGTCGCGGAATGGTTCTGGACCATCGACCGTTTCTTCCTCGCGGCCTTCATCACGCTGATGGGTATCGGGCTGATGCTGTCCTTTGCGGCGTCGCCCGCGGTGGCAGAACGTATCGGCCTTAACAGCTTCTTCTTCGTCGAGCGTCAGGCCATGTTCATGGTGCCGTCTCTGGCCATCATGGTGGGGCTGTCGTTCCTGTCGCCACGTCAGGTGCGCCGTGTGGCGGTCATCATCCTTATTGCATCGCTGCTGATGATGATCTTTGCGCTGTTCTTCGGCATTGAGGTCAAGGGCGCGCGTCGCTGGATTTCCATCGGCAGCTTCTCCATCCAGCCGTCCGAATTCATGAAACCCGCCTTCGTCATCGTCTGCGCGTGGCTGTTTGCGGAGCGTGCGCGTCACCCTGAAATTCCCGGCAATCTCTTCGCCATCATTACCTTCGGCATCGTCGCCGCACTTCTCATCGCCCAGCCGGACTTCGGCCAGACCATTCTGACATCCGTCGTCTGGGGGGGCATGTTCTTCATGGCGGGCGTGCCGTGGTTCTGGATCATCATGTTGGGCGGTCTCGGTGTCGGCGGTATCGTGACGGCCTATCTAATGTTGCCGCACGTCGCCGGTCGTATCGACCGGTTCTGGACGGGTGAGGGCGACACGTTTCAGGTGGATACCGCCCGCGAAGCGATCATTCGCGGCAACTGGTTCGGTCAGGGCCCGGGTGAAGGCATCGTCAAGCGTATCATTCCCGATAGCCATACCGACTTCATCTTCTCCGTTGCAGCGGAGGAATTCGGCATTCTGTTCTGCATGCTGCTGGTTCTGATCTTCGCTTTCATCGTGTTGCGCGGTCTGGCGCATGCCTTCAAGGAAAAGGACGATTTCGTCCGTTTTGCAGTTGCCGGTCTGGTGCTTCAGCTCGGCGTGCAGTCGATGATCAACATCGGCGTCAACCTTGAACTGATGCCTGCCAAGGGCATGACCCTGCCGCTGATTTCCTATGGTGGTTCGTCCATGATGGCGATTTGTGTTACGGCTGGCTTCCTGTTGGCGCTGACCCGCCATCGCCCTGAAAAACGTGCGCAGGAGCGCAGTTTCTTCCGGGTCAATGCAGGCCTTCCTGCGGAGTAAAGACTATGAGCAAAGGCATCGTTCTGCTTGCCGCCGGGGGAACCGGCGGCCATGTGTTTCCGGCAGAGGCGCTGGCTTACGAGTTGAAGGCGCGCGGATATTCCGTGCATCTGGTAACCGATAGCCGTGCCGAACGCTACGCGGGCAAGTTTCCAGCCGATGAAATCCACGTCGTTCCATCGGCTACCATCGGCTCCAAGAACCCCATTTCGGTCGCCAAGGCGCTGCTGAAGCTGTGGACCGGACTTCGTGCTGCGCGTCGTCTGGTGACGAAGCTGAAGCCGGTGGCAGTTGTTGGTTTCGGTGGTTACCCCACCGTGCCTCCGCTTCTGGCCTCCACGGGTCTGGGCGTGCCGTCGATCATCCATGAGCAGAATGCCGTGATGGGCCGTGCCAACAAGGCGCTGGCCAAGCGCGTCAAAGCCATCGCGGGCGGTTTTCTGCCCGAGACTGAAGGACAATATGCCGACAAGACGGTAGCGACGGGTAACCCGGTTCGCCCTGCCGTGTTGTCTGCTGCCGATGTCGCCTATACGCCGTCCCATGCCGGTGAGCCGTTCCAGCTGGTCGTCTTCGGCGGAAGTCAGGGCGCGCAGTTTTTCTCCGGCGCCGTTCCGGCTGCGATCTGCCTTATGCCAAATGATATGCGTGCGCGTGTTTCGGTTACGCAGCAGGCCCGCCCGGAAGACAAGGACAGCGTCATCGCTTCCTATGCGAAGCTGGGTGTGAAGGCGGATGTCTCGCCATTCTTTGGCGATATGGCTGAACGCATTGCGGGCGCCAATCTCGTGATCAGCCGTTCGGGTGCATCGACCGTTTCGGAACTCTCCGTCATCGGGCGTCCATCCGTGCTGGTGCCTTATCCGCATGCGCTTGACCACGATCAGGCGGCCAATGCTGCAGCCCTTTCGGCAGCGGGTGGCGCAAGTGTCATCAAACAGTCTGAACTGTCTCCGCAAAAGCTGTCCTCGCTGCTGAGCGATGCCATGAACGATCCCGATCGTCTGGCACAAACGGCGGCGGCGGCGAAAGCAACCGGCAAGCCGGATGCGGCCCAGCGTCTGGCCGATCTGGTGGAGGCGATTGCCGCAGGGCAATCCGTTCAGCAATTCAAATTGAAGAATAAAGAAGGAATGCATCCATGAAGATGCCGAAAGCCATAGGTCTCGTCCATTTCATCGGAATCGGTGGCATCGGCATGAGCGGCATTGCCGAGGTACTTCACAATCTTGGCCACCGCGTGCAGGGGTCGGATCAGACAGACAGCGCCAATGTGCAGCGTCTGCGTGACAAGGGCATCGAGGTCTTCGTCGGTCAAGCTGCAGAAAACCTTGGCGATGCCGAGGTGGTTGTGGTGTCCACGGCAATCAAGAAGAACAATCCGGAATTGGCGGCAGCGCGTGAAAAGCACCTGCCTATCGTTCGCCGTGCAGAAATGCTGGCCGAGCTGATGCGCTTTCGTAATGCGATTGCCATTGGCGGTACGCATGGCAAGACGACAACCACGTCCATGGTTGCAACCCTTCTGGAAGCGGGCAACCTCGACCCGACGGTCATCAATGGCGGCATCATCAATGCCTACGGCACCAATGCGCGCATGGGTGAAGGCGAGTGGATGGTGGTGGAGGCCGACGAATCTGACGGCACCTTCCTGAAGCTGCCTGCCGATGTGGCCGTCATCACCAATATCGACCCCGAGCATCTGGACCATTACGGCAATTTCGATGCCGTGCGCGCCGCGTTCCGTCAGTTCGTGGAAAACGTGCCGTTCTATGGCTTTGGCGTGCTGTGTATCGACCATCCAGAAGTGCAGACGCTGGTGGGCAAGATTGAGGACCGCAAGGTCATCACCTATGGCGAAAACCCGCAGGCTGACGTGCGCTTCTATAATGTGCGCATCGATGGCACAAAGTCGATTTTCGACGTGGAAATTCGCCGTCGCCGCACCGGCAAGATTTTTACTTTTACCGACCTCGTACTGCCGATGCCTGGCCGTCACAACGTGTCGAACGCAACTGCGGCGATTGCCGTTGCCAATCGCCTAGGCATTTCGGTCGAGGACATCAAGAAGGGGTTGGCCTCCTTCGGCGGCGTCAAGCGCCGCTTCACGCTGACGGGCGAATCCAACGGTGTGCAGGTGTTCGACGATTACGGTCACCACCCGGTCGAGATCAAAGCTGTACTGAAAGCTGCGCGCGAGGCATGTAGCGGGCGCATTATCGCCGTACATCAGCCGCACCGTTATTCGCGCCTTTCCAGCCTGTTTGAAGATTTTGCGCATTGTTTCAACGATGCCGACACAATTCTTCTTGCTCCGGTCTATGCGGCGGGTGAAGATGCAATCGACGGTGTGAACTCCGAAGCGCTCGTTTCTGCCACACGGGCAGCGGGCCATCGGGATGCACGCCATCTTGCCTCCCGCGACGATCTGGCAAAGACCGTTGCGGCCATTGCGAATCCCGGTGATTTCGTGGTTCTCTTGGGGGCTGGTAATATTACGCAGTGGGCAGCAGTGCTGCCCTCGGAATTGGATAGCATTTCAGGAAAGTCTGCATGAGACAGGTGGATGGGGTAAAGTTGCTGGAAAGGCTCGGCGACGGAGTAAAGGAACTCAGAGGACGTTTGACGCCAGACAGTCCGATGGATCGCGTAACGTGGTTCAGGGCAGGTGGTCTGGCGGAACTGATGTTCCAGCCCCATGATACCGATGACCTCATCGCTTTCCTCAAAATCCTGCCGGAAGACGTGCCGCTGACGGTCGTCGGCGTCGGCTCCAACCTGCTGGTTCGCGATGGCGGCATTCCCGGCGTTGTCGTGCGCCTGTCCGCCAAGGGCTTCGGCCAGGTGGAACTGGCTGGCGAAAACCGCATCAAGGCTGGTGCCATCTGCCCGGACAAGCATATCTCGGCCATGGCGATGGATAACGGCATTGGCGGTTTCCATTTCTATTACGGCATTCCCGGCTCCATCGGCGGCGCGCTGCGCATGAATGCCGGCGCCAATGGCGGTGAGACGCGTGACCGCGTGGTGGAAGTCTACGCCGTGGACCGTCAGGGCAATCAACATGTCCTGTCCAACGCCGATATGGGCTACAGCTACCGTCATTCCGAAGCGTCCAAGGATTTGATCTTCACGGGCGCTCTGTTCGAAGGTCACCCGGAAGACCGGGCAAAAATCCGCGCAGACATGGATGCGGTCCGCCATCACCGCGAAACGGTTCAGCCGATCCGCGAACAGACCGGCGGCTCGACCTTCAAGAACCCCGAGGGTCATTCGGCCTGGAGCCTCATCGATGAGGCCGGCGGTCGCGGCATGGTCATCGGTGGCGCGCAGATGTCTTCGCTGCACTGCAACTTCATGATCAACACCGGCCATGCGACCGGTTATGATCTTGAATATCTCGGCGAAGCCGTGCGCAAGCGCGTTTTTGAACATGCGGGCATTCGACTCGAATGGGAAATCAAACGCCTTGGCTTGTTCATGCCAGGTCGTGAGGTGGAGCCGTTTCTCGGGGCGTGACGGATGAGTCTCGTCCACAACGAACGCACCAAGCTTCTGGCGAATTCCATTGATCGTCTTTCGACGGCTTGCATTGCTGCGGGCTTCATAGCGCCGGCGGTTTCGATGGCAAACGGGGAGAGGCTTAGCCTCTCCTGGAGCATCGTGGTTTCCACAGGTACTTGGCTTTTCACCGCGTTGATATTACATTTAGCGGCAAGACACGTCCTAGGAAGGCTACGACCATGAATTCCGCGACCTTCTTTTTTCTGTATGTTCTGCCGCTACTCATCGGTGCGGGCGTCTGGTCCGCCATTTGGGTCAGCGACGCAAACCGTGCGCGCCGCCATAAAATCCATCCGGGCGAGTAAGCTTTTCAGTTTAAGACTGCAAAATCTGGCGAAGCCGATGACCCTTCAAATCTTTATGTGGCAGGTTTTCCCATGACTGGTATCGGTCGTGGGTTTACGGTCACTATAAGAACCCCGGGCGTTAAACACAAAGATTCAAAGAAAAAACCCGCGAAGCCAATGACTTCGCGGGCTTTTCTGTCTGTTTGATTCAGGCTTAGACTTCGTCTTTGCCGGAGAGCAGAATGCAAAGCAGCGTGATGATGGCTGCAACGCAGAGGTAGTAGCCGACATAGCCCATGCCGTAGTTCACCTGCAGCCATGTGGCGATGTAGGGCGCGAGCGATGCGCCGAAGATGCCAGCCATGTTGAAGGTGATGGAGGAGCCGGTGTAGCGAACCGTTGTCGGGAAGGGGGCTGCAAGCGCCGTTCCGATGAGGCCGTAGGTCATGCCCATCAGCGCCATGGCGAGAGCCGCGAAGACGAAAATCGAACCTTCGCCGCTGGTCATCAGGCTTGGCAACAGGAAGGAGAATGCACCGATCAGCACCGTGGTGGCGATCAGAACTTCACGACGACCGAAACGTTCTGCCAGCTTTCCAGCGATCGGAATGAAGATACCGAAGACGATGGAGCTGAGGATCTGGACTTCCAGCGCGTCGAGGAACGGAATTTTCAGAACCTTGACGTTGTAGGACAGCAGATAAGCCGTGCCGATGTAGAACAGCACGAAGGTTGCCAGCGCGACGAAGGTGCCAAGCGCCAGACTGCGCTTGTGGTGGCGGAAGAGTTCGGCAACCGGAACGGCAACGCGCTCCTGCTTGTCGATGGCCTTCTGGAAGGCCGGCGTCTCAGTGATGGAAAGACGAACCCACAGGCCAACGGCGATCAGGATGATCGACGCGACAAAGGGAATGCGCCAGCCCCAGCTGAGCAACGCTTCCTGCGACATGAGGTGCAGCAAGAGCCAGAACACGCCGGACGACAGGAAGAGACCGAGAGGTGCGCCCAGCTGCGGGAACATGCCGTACCAGCTGCGCTTGCCGGGAGGAGCATTTTCCGTTGCCAGAAGCACGGCGCCACCCCATTCACCACCAAGACCGAAGCCCTGACCGAAGCGGCACAGCGCCAGAAGCAGTGGCGCGAGAACGCCAGCGGTTTCATAGGACGGCAGCAGGCCGATGATGACGGTGGAAACGCCCATGGTCAGAAGGGCTGCGACGAGCGTCGTCTTACGGCCCACGCGGTCGCCGTAATGGCCGAACACCACGGCACCCAGCGGGCGGGCGAAGAAGGCGATGGAGAAGGTGGCGAAGGATGCAAGAAGCGCCGTCATCGGATCATTGTTCGGGAAGAACAATGTCGGGAACACGAGCACTGCGGCAGTCGCGTAGACATAGAAATCGAAGAATTCGATGGTCGTGCCGACCACGCTGGCAGTAAGAACTCGTGCAGGCGAATTTGTCTTTACATCGTTCGGATTTGCAGCGGTCGGCGATACCTTGGATATCGCGTCGGTCATGATTTTGGTTCCGTTGTTAAGTAACACTTATCACTCTCGGAAGAGATTGTGCTGCGTTAACGCAATTTTCAGTCCTTTGGAACGCCTTGAGCGCAATATTTTATAAAAAAGCGCGAATATACGCAGCTGAAATCATCATTGGGCTCCAGTCCGAATTTCTTCGGCGCATCTTAAATATGTAAGATCAGTTGCCGAGCCTGTCCCAAAATTGGTTGGGGAAAAGCCTCTGTCGTTAACGAATCGATCTTGCTTTTGCGGGTACGGCTTTGCGTCCGCGCAACGATTTTATTTCGCTCCGTTGAAATTCTGAATCTTGCATTGGCTCCAACTCTCTGATTCCAAGGGAGGAATTCGTGGTTCGAGTGATTCTTTAAGAAAAATCACTCAGGCGGCGTCTCCGGTTAACGAAAGTAAACGCTTCATTAACCTTAATGACGCTTAAGTGTTTCCTACGAAGCGGGCGAGAGAATCGCGGGGCAGATGAGTTCCAGTGATCTCGCTTGAGTGATTTTGGTGTCAGAGGTTTTCATGAGCGGCAAGCACGTAGCTGTTCTTATGGGTGGGTTTTCTTCAGAGCGGCCAGTCAGCCTCTCATCGGGAGAGGCTTGCGCATCGGCGCTGGAGGGCGAGGGCTATCGGGTCACGCGTCTCGACGTGGATCGTGATGTCGCCGCGACGCTTGCCAAGCTGCGTCCGGATGTGGCCTTCAATGCGCTGCATGGCCCCTATGGTGAAGATGGTACCATTCAGGGCATCCTCGAATATCTCGAAATTCCCTATACGCATTCCGGCGTGCTGGCGTCCTCTCTGGCGATGAACAAGTCGCTGGCCAAGAAGATTGCTGCGACCGTTGGCATTCCCGTTGCTGCTGAAAAGCTGATGGGCCGTTTCGATATTGGCAATCAGCATCCCATGGAGCCACCCTATGTGGTGAAGCCCGTGCGTGAGGGCTCCAGCTTCGGCGTCGTTCTCGTCAAGGAGGATCAGTCCCATCCGCCGCAGGTGCTCGGCTCTTCGGAGTGGCGCTATGGCGATGATGTCATGGTCGAGCGTTACATCCATGGTCGCGAGTTCACCTGTGGGGTGATGGATGGCGAGGCTTTGGGTGTGACGGAGGTGGTGCCACTCGGTCACACATTTTACGATTACGATGCGAAATACGCCAAGGGTGGCTCAAAGCATGTCATTCCTGCGGAAATTTCACCGAAAATTTACCAAAAAATCCAATCATTGGCGGTTATGGCGCATCAGGTGATTGGCTGCCGTGGCGTGAGCCGTTCCGACTTCCGCTACGACGATCGTTTCTCAGAAGATGGCGAGCTTATCTGGCTTGAGGTCAACACTCAGCCGGGCATGACGCCAACCTCCCTCGTGCCCGAAATGGCAGCTCATGCGGGCCGCTCCTTTGGCGAGCTTGTCCGTTGGATGGTGGAGGACGCTTCGTGTTCGCGGTAAACGGCAAAAAGTCGGCGGTTAAAAAACGCGAGCAGTTCGCTTCGGCTTCGGTCGATGAGCGGATGGTGCTGCCACGTCCCTTGCGCAAGAGCTTCCGCTTCGTCGTATCGCTTGCCACGGGTCGCATTCACATTCCTGCCCATACGGGCACGCTTGCCACGATTGCTTTCTTCTCCTCGATTGGCCTCTACGGCATGTCGCTGGGTGGCCATACGGATCTGGTGACGCAGGCAACGACATCTGCTGCCGGTTTTGCCATCGAAGACGTCAAAGTGTCCGGCAACATTCAGACGTCCGAAATCGACGTTTTCCAGCTTCTCGGCCTCGACGGCGCGACATCGCTGATCGCGCTCGATGTCAATGCTGCGCGCAAGAAGCTGACCGAGCTGCCTTGGGTCGAAGATGTCGATGTTCGCAAGATCTATCCCAAGACTATCGAGGTGCGTCTCAAGGAGCGTCAGGCCTTCGGTATCTGGCAGCACGGTTCAGAACTGTCGCTGATCGAAAAAAGCGGCAGCGTCATCGCGCCGCTGCGTGACAACAAATATGCTGGCCTGCCACTGTTCGTCGGGCGCGATGCCGAGACGGGTGCCGCTGGCTTCGTGGATGAGTTGGCCGACTGGCCGGAAATCCGCAACCGCGTGCGCGCCTATGTCCGCATTGCCGGTCGTCGCTGGGATTTGCATCTGGACAACGGCATCGTGGTCAAGCTGCCGGAAGAAAACGTGCCGAAGGCGCTGCAGCTGCTGTCGCGCATGGACATGGAAGAAAAGGTTTTGTCGCGTGATGTCGCGGCGGTCGATCTGCGTCTGCCGGATCGCACCACCGTTCAATTGACTGAAGGTGCGGCAGAGCGTCGTCAGAAGGCGGTCGAAGCCCGGTCGAAGGCACTCAAGGCTGCGGAGAAGAACACATGAGCTTTTTTGGTTCTTCCCATTTCGGTCTTCCGCGCCTGAAGCCTTTGTCTTCCAAGCGCAGCCATGTGGTTTCGGTTCTCGATATCGGCTCCACCAAGGTCGTTTGCATGATCGGTCGTCTGACACCGCGTCAGGAAACCGAAGTTCTGCCGGGTCGCACCCACAAGGTTGAGATCATCGGCATCGGACATCAGCGTTCGCGTGGCGTAAAATCCGGCGTGATTGCCGATCTGGATGCGCTGGAAGGCGTGATCCGTCTGGCCGTAGATGCCGCCGAGCGCATGGCCGGGCTGACCGTCGATAGCCTGATCGTGAATGTCTCTGCCGGTCGTCTGGCCAGCGACATCTACACCGCCAGCATCGATCTGGGTGGTCAGGAAGTCGAATCGGGCGATCTGCGCAAGGTTCTGATTGCGGCCAGCCAGCAGTCGCTGCGCCAGGATCGTGCCATTCTGCACTCACTGCCAACTGGCTACTCGCTGGATGGAGAGCGGGGCATCCGTGATCCCTTGTCCATGTATGGCGACATGCTGGGCGTGGACATGCACGTTGTGACCGCCGAGCGCACCGCGCTGAAGAATTTGGAACTGTGCATCAACCGCGCTCACCTATCGGTCGAAGGCATTGTTGCGACCCCTTACGCCAGTGGCCTTGCGGCACTGGTGGATGATGAAGTCGAGCTTGGCTGTGCGGCCATCGACATGGGCGGAGGCACGACGACGATTTCGGTTTTCGCCGAGGGACGTCTGGTTCACACCGATGCCATTGGTCTTGGCGGACATCACGTCACCACCGATCTGGCGCGTGGTCTGTCCACCCGTATCGAAGATGCGGAGCGTCTGAAGGTCGTGCATGGTTCGGCGCTGGCCAACGGTTCCGACGACCGTGACATGATTGCCGTTCCGCCAATCGGCGAAGACGACCGCGACCAGCCTTCGCAGGTTTCGCGGGCTCTCGTCAGCCGCATTGTTCGCGCGCGCATCGAAGAGACATTGGAACTGATCCGCGACCGCATCCAGAAATCGGGGTTCTCCCCGATTGTCGGCAAGCGCGTGGTTCTGACGGGTGGTGCAAGCCAGTTGACCGGTCTGCCGGAAACGGCGCGGCGCATTCTGGCCCGTAACGTCCGAATCGGCCGCCCCATGGGCGTGTCCGGTCTGCCGGTCGCGGCCAAAGGCCCGGCCTTTTCGACAGCCTGCGGGCTGATGATTTATCCGCAGATCGCGGACATCGAAATCCATGCGGCGCAGAGCGGAATGTTCTCGCCGTTCGGAACGGGTAGCGGCCGGATTGCCCGGGTAGGGCAGTGGCTGAAGGAAAGTTTCTGATCCTCTGTCTAGAGTTTCGGCAGAGGACCGAGTGAAGTTGATACAAATTGACCGCGGGGCGATGCGGCCAGAAAAAGAAGGAATGTTAAAATGACGATACAGCTGCAAAAGCCGGATATCACCGAGCTGAAGCCACGCATCACTGTTTTCGGCGTTGGCGGTGGCGGCGGTAATGCTGTCAACAACATGATCACGGCAGGCCTCCAGGGCGTCGATTTCGTCGTCGCCAACACGGATGCGCAGGCACTGACGATGACGAAGGCCGATCGGGTCATCCAGCTCGGCGTCAATGTCACCGAAGGTCTGGGCGCCGGTTCGCAGCCGGAAGTCGGTCGTGCTGCTGCCGAAGAGTGCATCGATGAAATCATCGACCACCTGAACGGCACGCATATGTGCTTCGTCACTGCCGGCATGGGCGGTGGTACCGGTACCGGTGCTGCTCCTGTTGTTGCACAGGCTGCCCGCAACAAGGGCATTCTGACGGTTGGCGTCGTGACCAAGCCTTTCCACTTCGAAGGCGGTCGCCGCATGCGTCTGGCCGAGCAGGGCATCGAAGAGCTTCAGAAGTCGGTCGACACACTGATCGTCATTCCGAACCAGAACCTTTTCCGCATTGCCAACGACAAGACGACTTTTGCCGATGCCTTCGCAATGGCTGACCAGGTTCTCTATTCCGGCGTTGCCTGCATTACCGATCTGATGGTGAAGGAAGGTCTCATCAACCTCGACTTCGCTGACGTTCGCTCGGTCATGCGCGAAATGGGCCGTGCAATGATGGGGACCGGCGAGGCTTCCGGCCAGGGCCGTGCAATGCAGGCTGCGGAAGCAGCGATTGCAAACCCGCTGCTGGACGAAACATCCATGAAGGGCGCACAGGGCCTGCTGATCTCCATCACCGGTGGTCGCGATATGACCCTGTTCGAAGTCGACGAAGCCGCGACCCGTATTCGCGAAGAAGTCGATCCGGATGCGAACATCATCCTCGGCGCAACATTCGATGAAGCTCTCGAAGGCCTCATCCGCGTGTCCGTCGTTGCTACCGGCATCGACCGCGTTCCCGGCCAGATGGAACAGAACATCGCAGAAATGCGTGCTGCTGCCGCTGCAAAGCCGCTTATCCGTCCTTCCGCGGCCGTTGCTTCTGCTCCGGCCGCAGTTCAGCCTGCTCCAGTCATGCAGGCACCAAAAGTAGACCCGATCGCCCAGACCATTCGTTCGGCTGAAGTCGAAATGGAACGGGAACTGGCACTGGCAGCAGCTGAACAGCAGCTCCGTCAGGCCCAGGCAGAAGCCGAATTCCGTCCTCAGAGCAAGTTGTTCGCATCTGCTCCAGCGGAAGCACCGGTTGCTGCTCGCCCCGCAGCACCGGTGCACACCGCCCCGGCGCCTGCCTACCATGCACCGGAGCAGGTGGCAGCACCTGCACCGCGCATGCAGCAGGCCCCGGCGCCGGTTTACCATGAGCCCGCTCCAGTCGCCCGTGCGCCTGAGCCGGTTCGCATGCCAAAGGTCGAGGATTTCCCTCCAGTCGTTAAGGCTGAGATGGATCACCGCGCCCACCCGGCCTCTGCCGTTCCGGAAGAGCGTGGCCCAATGGGTCTTCTGAAGCGCATCACCAACTCGCTCGGTCGCCGTGATGAGGAAGAAACCGTTCCTTCCGACATGATGGATGCACCAAGCATGGCTCCACAGCAGCGTCGCCCGCTGTCTCAGGAAGCCAGCCTCTACGCTCCGCGTCGTGGCAATCTGGACGATCATGGCCGTCAGACGCCGTCTTCCGCCAGCCAGCATGACGACGATCAGCTCGAAATTCCGGCCTTCCTGCGCCGCCAGTCGAATTGATCAGGCAGCTGATCTTGTGATTCTTCACCATGTGGTACCCGGGTTCGAAAGAGCCCGGGTATTGCTGTTTCATGACAGTTCGCACGGGCCGGTTACATTAGGTTTTTCAAAGCTTTGAGTCTGTTACAAAGCGAAATCAACAGTGATTTGAGATAGCCATCCACAGTGCGTATGTATGACGATGAGACGAGAATATAACGCGGTTTCACCGGTGCTTATTCCCCTCGGTAGACATTTGGATCGCGCCGGTATAGCAGGCAGGTCCGCACGAAAAGGCTTTATTCGCATGACCATCGGACTGCTCGGTTTCCAGACAACAATCGCCAATCCTGTTCAGCTCAAGGGCATTGGCGTGCATTCGGGCAACCCGGTGTCCATGACGTTCCAGCCTGCGGAAGCGGGCACGGGCATCGTTTTCAGCCGCCAGTACGAAGATGGCAGCGCGGTCGAACTCAAGGCTGTTTCCTCCAATGTCGGCAACACGGATCTCTGCACCGTCATCGGTCGTTCGCTGCCGCAGTCCATCGCAACCGTTGAGCATGTCATGGCTGGCATCTACGCCATGGGCATCGACAACCTCATCGTTGAGGTCGATGGTCCTGAAGTTCCGATCATGGACGGCAGCTCGATGCCTTTCATCGAAGCCATCGAATCAGTCGGCATCGTGAACCTGGGCGTGAAGCGCCGCTACATTCGCGTCATCAAGCCTGTGCGCATCGAAGCCGGTGCTTCATGGGCCGAGTTCCGCCCGTATGACGGCACCCGTTTCGAAGTCGAGATCGATTTCGACACGCCTTTGATCGGTCGCCAGGTTTGGAAGGGCGACCTGACTGCCGAGACCTTTAAGAATCAGCTGTCGCGCGCCCGTACCTTTGGCTTCATGCGTGATGTCGAGCGCCTCTGGGCCGCCGGTTACGCGCTGGGTTCGTCGCTCGAAAATTCCGTCGTGATTTCCGACGACCACACGGTCATCAACATGGAAGGCCTGCGGTACGAGAAGGACGAATTCGTCCGTCACAAGACGCTGGATGCCGTTGGCGATCTGGCCCTTGCAGGCGCGCAGTTCATCGGCTGCTACCGTTCCTATCGCGGCGGCCACAAGGTCAATGCCAACGCGCTGAAGGCCCTGCTGAACGATCCTTCCGCCTATGAAATCGTCGAAGCTCCGGCAGCGCGCCATCCCGTGGTTCGCGCCCGTGAGTTCGTAGCCATCCAGCAGACTGAGTTTGCTCCCTGGTCTGCCTGATCATAGTCCTATAAAGAACAAGAGCCGTCCTCAGGGACGGCTTTTTCGTATGTCGGTAAAAAACAGATGTGAAATGATGGCTTTGCGGCAGATATATTCATCAGCTTGCGGGTGTCATGCCATAAAAATGCGTTATTGCGTCATCATTGCGTTGCCCTGCGGACGCTTTTATGGCTAGAAACGCCACTGGAAAAGCCGATGTTCTGTATTGACGCAGGAAGTGGGAACTGACGAATGAAGCGTGTAGTGTCTGGTGCGATGAATGGAACGGTGCGGGGCGTGCTCGTATCGCTTATGCTGATTGGCGCCGGAACGCTGGTAACTGCTTGCCAGTCCGACCCTGACATCGACATCACCAAGCTTGGCGTCGAAACCGATCCGCCGGATGTTCTCTACAAACAGGGCCTTGCCAACATGAATGCCGGCAACATGACCGAAGCCGGTCGTAAGTTCTCGGCCATCGACAAGCAATATCCGTTCACGGACTGGGGCCAGAAGGCTCTGGTCATGAACACCTTCATCGCGACCCGCCAGAACAAGAACGATGTGGCCATTGCCTCCGGTACACGCTTCCTCAAGCAGTATCCGCGTGCCAAGGACGCCGCTTACGTTCAGTACATGATCGGTCTTGCTTACTCCAAGCAGATTGCCGACGTGACGCAGGACCAGCGCGCCGCACAGCGCACCATCGAAGCGATGAACAAGGTCGTTACCGATTACCCTGATTCGGAATATGTGCCCGATGCGCAGGCGAAAATCCGCTTCGCGCGTGACCAGCTGGCCGGACGTGAAATGCAGGTTGGTCGTTATTACCTTGAGCGCAAGGAATATCTGGCTGCCGTATCCCGCTTCCGCATCGTGGTTGAGCAGTATCAGAACACCAACCAGATCGAAGAAGCTCTGGCCCGTCTGACGGAATCCTACTACGCCATGGGTCTGGCGGATGAAGCCCAGACGGCAGCGGCTGTTCTCGGCAACAACTATCCTGACAGCCAGTGGTACGATGATTCCTTCAAGCTACTGAAGGGGCAGGGGCTTGCGCCTCGTGAAAACAAGGAATCCTGGATTTCCCGTGCCGGTAAAAAACTGGTGGGAGCCTAAGGACAGAGCCTAAGCCATGCTGGTCCAGCTATCGATCCGCGATATCGTTCTGATCGAACGGCTCGACCTTGGGTTCGAGGCCGGCCTCTCTGTGCTGACCGGCGAAACGGGCGCCGGTAAATCCATTCTTCTCGACAGTCTGTCGCTGGCGCTCGGTGGGCGTGGCGATGGCGGCCTTGTGCGCCACGGCGAGGACAAGGGGCAGGTGACGGCCACCTTCGAAGTTGGCATGCAGCATCCCGCCCGCCTGATGCTTCGGGAAAACGGCCTCGATGATGACGGCGATCTGATTTTCCGCCGCGTTCAATCTGCCGATGGCCGCACCAAGGCCTATGTCAATGATCAGGCTGTTTCCGTTCAATTGATGCGCCAGCTTGGCCAGCATATGGTGGAAATCCATGGCCAGCATGATGACCGCGCACTGGTCGATACCAATGCTCACCGCACGCTTCTGGACGCTTTTGCCGGTCTGACCGAAGACGTCATCTCCGTTCAGTCGCTTTACCGCATCTGGAAAGATGCAGAGCGCGGCTTGAAAGTACACCGCGCCAAGGTGGAGGCAGCAGCCCGCGAGGCTGATTATCTGCGGGCATCCGTTGAAGAACTCGAAATTCTGTCGCCACGCGATGGCGAAGAGGACGAACTTGCCGAGCGCCGTGGCGTGATGCAGAAATCCGAGCGGATTGCCGGTGATATCGGCGAGGCCAGCGAGTTCCTCAACGGTAGCGCATCACCCGTTCCGATGATTGCTTCCATGATGCGCCGTCTGGAGCGCAAGAGCCATGAAGCGCCCGGTCTTCTGGAAGAAACCGTGCAGCTGCTGGATGCCGCACTCGACAACCTGTCCAACGCGCAGATGGAAGTAGAAGCCGCGCTTCGCCGCACCGAATTCGATCCGCGTGAGCTTGAGCGGGTTGAGGAGCGCCTGTTTGCCCTGCGTGCTGCTGGCCGCAAATATTCCGTTCCTGTCACCGAGCTTCCGGCGCTGGCCGAACGGATGGTGGCTGATCTCGCCGATCTCGATGCCGGTGAAGAAAAGCTGGCCCAACTGGACAAGCATTTGATTGTCGTGAAGGCGGATTTCGACCGGGCGGCCCAGTCGCTTTCCGAAAAACGCCACAACGCAGCCTCGGCTCTTTCCGAAGCTGTGATGGCCGAGCTTCCAGCCTTGAAGCTGGAGCGCGCGCGCTTCACCGTGGAAGTCACCAGCGATGCCGCTTCGGGCACCGCGGATGGCATCGATATCGTCGAGTTCCACGTTCAGACCAACCCCGGCACGCGCCCGGGTCCGATCATGAAAGTGGCCTCAGGCGGCGAGCTTTCGCGCTTCCTGCTGGCTCTGAAGGTCGCTCTGGCTGACCGCGGTTCGGCCCCCACACTGGTCTTCGATGAAATCGACACCGGCGTCGGTGGCGCAGTGGCAGATGCCATCGGCCAGCGGCTGAAGCGCCTGTCGAAAACCGTTCAGGTTCTCTCCGTCACCCACGCCCCACAGGTGGCCGCCCGCGCGGCGACGCATCTGCTCATTTCCAAGGGCCCATCCGGTGACGGAACAGAGCGCATAGCCACCCGCGTCGCCACCATGCAGCCCGAACACCGCACCGAAGAAATCGCCCGCATGCTGGCCGGTGCTTCGGTGACGGATGAGGCGAGGGCTGCTGCTGCCAAGCTGCTGGCCGCGCAGGATTGATCATCCTATAGACCTGCTGCTTTTATCGCGTCGATATTGTGCCGATGAACGACCTCGTAAGGCTCGCAGTAAACGATGGCACTGTCCGTATTATCGGCAATGAAGTCCTTGAGGCTTTGTCCTTCTGCCTTTGAACGTTGTGTTGGGTCGAGCAGGCGCTGAAGATAGAGGCGGTTGGCATCAATCAGTTCAGGTCCATAACCACCGGCCGCGATAATGTCCGGAGCGCCATGGTTGGGAAGAATGCGTCGGACGGGCAGGTTGCGCATGCGCTGCAATTCGAGGACATGCTTGTGCGTATGTGCGGCTTCTGAGACGTAGGTGACAGTGTCTTCTACCGTATCACCCGCAAGAAGCAGCTTTTCGTCTTCCAGCCAAAGCACGTTGCCATCTGCGCTGTGAATATCGAAGTGATGAAGTTCGACAGTACGCGTCCCGACATTCAATGTCATGAAAGTTTCGAACATACGGTTCGGACCGACGATGGGAGAGATAATCGGCTCCCGCGTTTCAAGTTCCTGCCGGTTGTCTTCCATGGCCTTTGCGGTCAGCTTCAAGGCTATGATTTCACAATCTGCGAAAACCTCGTTTCCTGCAATGTGATCCGCATGCCAGTGGCTGAGAACGACCCGGATCTTGGTAACGCCAAGTTCTTCGATGTGGCGTCTTATCAATTGCGCATGTTCCAGCGAAATATGCGTATCGTAAACCAATGCTTCATCACCATCGACAATGGCATAGGACGCTGTACCGAGACCATACGCCCCGTCGTCCAGCCAGTTCGGTTGCGGGCTGTAGAGCCGCTTATTTATGCGTCCGTCATAATAGGCGTAGACGCCCGGATAAGGCTGGAGAATTTGCGTCGTGTCTGTACTGATCTTCATTCTACTCAACGGGTTACCGCCACTGCCACACCTGAACCTATCATCACCCCACCGGCGGTGCGGTTGACCCGGCGCACGATTTTTTGCGAGCGTAGCAGGCTGCGGGCGCGCACGGCAAGTGCCACATGGCCACCGATGACGATGGCTTCCACGCAGAGAATGACGCCAGCCAGCGCCGTCAGATGATCCACCGTCAGCGATGCTCCGACCACGTTCGGCAGCAAGGCCACATAGAACAGCGGCATTTTCGGATTGCCGAGATTAAGCGCCATGCCGGTGGCGAAGATCGATAGCAGGTTGCCGCGTGCTTTGACCGGTTGCAGCTCCGGCACGACCGGCTCCGCCGTCCATAACTTGATGCCCATCCAGATGAGATAGGCTGCACCTGCGTAACGAAGGACTGTCATCACTGTGCCCATCTCGGCGGCAAGAATGGAGAGGCCGAAGGCGGCGAGCGTGAGGAAGATCAGGATGCCCGCGACGGTGCCTGCGCCATAGGCGAGGCCGGATGCCGCTCCATGGGTGATCGTTCGTGCGACGATGGTCATATTATCGGGGCCGGGGCTGGCTGCGAACACAAAGAAGGCAGCGGCGAATGCGATGAGTGTCATCATGTTCATGGTTATGTATCCCCGTTGCTGCTCGCTCCCGGAAATCAGATTACGCGAAAGCTGGGCGTTGAAAAGTGGGCAGGCTGCGTTAAAAACAAATTCGATTCCTGCACGAGGCGAGCCCAATGTCCCAAGACCAGACACCTGTCGAAAACCTGTCCGAGCTTGAGGCGTCTGCCGAGCTTGCCTTTCTGGCGGCGGAGCTTGCGCGGCATGATGCGCTCTATCACGGCAAGGATGCGCCGGAGGTCTCGGACGCCGAATATGACGCGCTGAAGCGTCGCAACGATGCCATCGAGGCGGCGTTTCCCGATCTTGTCAGGGCGGATAGCCCTTCCAAGAAGGTCGGCTTTGCGCCGCTAGCTACCTTTGCGCCCATCGTCCATGCGCGGCCCATGCTGTCTCTCGACAATACGTTTTCGGATGAGGACGTCAGTGATTTCGTGGCCTCGGTCTATCGCTTCCTCGGTAACATGCCCGACGATTCGATTGCCTTTACCGCAGAGCCGAAGATCGACGGCCTTTCCATGTCGATCCGTTACGAGAACGGCAAGCTGAAGACGGCGGCGACGCGTGGTGATGGCACCACAGGCGAGAACGTGACCGCCAACATCATGACCATCAAGGAAATTCCGAACAGCCTGCCGAAGGGCGTGCCCGATGTGGTGGAGGTGCGTGGCGAGGTCTATATGGCCAAGAGCGACTTTCTGGCGCTGAACGCGCAGATGGAAGCCGAGGGAAAGCAGACCTACGTAAATCCGCGCAACACCGCCTCCGGCTCGTTGCGGCAACTGGATGCGAATGTAACGGCCAAACGCAAGCTGCGCTTCTTTGCCTACGCCTTGGGCGAAGTGTCCGATGGTGGCCAGCCGACGCGGATTGCCGATACGCAATACGGAATCGTTGAGAAGTTTCGGGAATGGGGCTTCCCGGTGAACCCCTTCATGAAGCGATTCACGTCTGGGCAAGAACTCATTGAACATTATCAGGAAATTGGTATCGCGAGACCTGATCTCGACTACGATATCGATGGCGTTGTCTATAAGGTAGACCGTCTGGATTTACAGGAGCGTCTTGGCTTCCGCTCCCGCAGCCCGCGCTGGGCAACCGCGCACAAGTTCCCGGCGGAACAGGCGTTCACGACCGTCGAAAAGATCGAGATACAGGTGGGCCGCACCGGCGCGCTGACACCCGTCGCACGCCTGACGCCGATCACGGTTGGTGGCGTGGTCGTGACCAACGCCACGCTGCACAACGCCGATTACATCGAGGGCATCGGCAATAATGGCGAGCGCATCCGTCCCGAAGAGCATGATATTCGTGTGGGTGATACCGTCATCGTGCAGCGGGCAGGCGACGTCATTCCGCAGGTGCTGGATGTGCTGCTCGAAAAGCGCGATGCCGGTTCGCAGCGTTACGAATTTCCAAAGCAATGCCCGGTCTGCGGCAGTCACGCGGTGCGCGAGCGTAACGAGAAAACCGGCAAGCTCGATTCCGTCACCCGCTGTACCGGTGGGTTTGCCTGCTCTGCACAGGCGAAGGAGCATCTCAAACATTTCGTCTCGCGCAATGCCTTCGATATCGAAGGTCTCGGCACGAAGCAGATCGATTTTTTCTTCGAAAGCGAAGACCCGGCCCTGTGTATCAAGACCGCGCCGGATATCTTCACGCTGAAAAAGCGGCAGGAAGAATCGCATCTCACCAAGCTGGAAAACATCGATGGCTTCGGCAAGACCAGCGTTAAAAAGCTGTTCGATGCCATCGATGCACGCCGCGAGATCGATCTGCATCGGCTCATCTTCGCACTCGGCATTCGCCATGTGGGCGAAACGACGGGCAAGCTTCTGGCGCGCACCTACGGCACTTATGAGCATTTCGAAGAAGCCATGAAAGCCGCCGCCGATCTGACAGGTGATGCCTGGGCCGAACTCAACAGCGTCGAGGGTATCGGCGAAGTCATGGCCCGCGCCATCGTGGAATTCTACAAGGAACCGCGCAATCTCGATGTCATCGACCGGCTGATGAAGGAATTGCGCCCGAAGGAGGCCGAAAAGCCGACGACGGAGGGTAGCCCCGTGGCGGGCAAGACGGTGGTCTTCACCGGCTCACTCGAAAAATTCACCCGCGATGAGGCCAAGGCCCGTGCCGAAAGCCTCGGTGCCAAAGTGGCAGGTTCCGTCTCCAAGAAGACCGACTACGTGGTGGCGGGGCCTGGCGCAGGCTCCAAGCTGGACAAGGCGCGCGAACTCGGCGTGCAGACCATGGATGAGGATGAATGGCTGGCGCTGATTGGCGGGTAGCGCCAGCCTTTTCGTCTACCGAAGCCGGGCCATCATGTAACAATCGGCGTAGGCGCCGTGGCGGAAGGCGTATTGTCTGAGGGTGCCTTCCTTTTCGAAGCCGAATTTTTCGTAGAGGCGGATGGCCGCTTCGTTGTCGGTGAAGACGTTTAGTTCGATGCGCGTGATGGCATGCCAGTTATCGGCGGCGTCGAAGAGTTTTTCCAGCAGTTGCGTGCCGACGCCTTTGCCGGTGAAATCATCGTGGATGCCCATGCCGAGCGAAGCTGAATGTTTTCGTCTTCCCAGATGGGCGTGCAGACCGGCATTGCCGAGGATCATGCCGCGCCATTCCGCTACGATGACAATATCGGCGGGCGACAGGCCTTCGATGAAACGTAGTGTCTGGGCAACGCTTTGAAACGGTTGGCGCAACGTGCCGCTGCGCACGCCCGGCATGGTCAGCACCTTGGTCAGTCCCTCGGCATCTTGCGGCCCTATGGCGCGAATGACGAGTTCGGATGGGTTGTAGTCGTGATGGGGTGGCGGTTCTGCTGATAGTGTCATGCCTGTCTCCTTGGTTGTGCAAAGAGCAGGGGTCCATGCCGCCCTGCTGCTTTGGCAGGGCTTGAGTGGAAGATCACGCTTTTATCGCGACAATGCTCCATCGCCCGCCGGCAAGCCGGTGGTGAGGGTGTTGAGCATCGTGATGGTTGCGATTGCGATCATGCGTGGAAGATGCGGTAGCGAGATACGCCTGTCAAGACTGAGCGACTCTACGCCGAAACACCCGGCCATCAATCGCCACCAGCCCGGCGGCGATCATTGCCATGCCAATCAGATGTTTTGCTTCCAGCTGTTCGCCCAGCACCAGTGACCCCAGCAGTATGGCGCTGACGGGGATGAGGAAGGTGACCAGCGCGAGGTTTGTGGCACCGGCTGAGGAGAGGATGCGGAAGAAGATGAGGTAGGCGAGCGCCGTGGAAAGAAGCGCGATGCCGAGCAGGGCGGCCCAGACTTCGCCGCTTGGCATGGCGAGCGACCATGGCTGGTCGATTATGAGGGCGAGGGGGATGAGCATGATGGTGGATGCCGAGATCTGCCCGGTTGCAGTAACCAGCGGCGGCACGCCCATCGCTTTGAAGCGACGGCCGAATATGCCAGCGAAGGCGTAGGAAATGGCCGCGCCGAGAATGGCGAGCTGGCCCCAGAGGCTGGAGCTTTCCCCGGTCAGTGCCGAAGGGCCGATCATGGTGGCGACGCCGGCAAAGCCGATGATGATGCCTGCAAGCTTGTTGATGGTCAGCTTTTCATCAGTCGTCACCATATGCGCGACGATGACGGTGAAGAGCGGCGTGGTAGCGTTGAGAATGGAGGCGACGCCGCTGGCAATATGGGTCTGGCCCCAGACGATGAGGCAGAAGGGGATTATGTTGTTGAGCAGCCCCATGCCGAAGAAGGCGCGCAGCACCGTTGGCGCTTTGGGCACGCGATAACCCATGATGCGGCAGACGGTGAGTAGTGCAAGGGCTGCGATGGAGACGCGCAGCGTGACGATGGTCACTGGCGGCAGTTCTTTTACGGCGATGCCGACGAAAAAGAACGATCCGCCCCACAGGACCGAGAGAGCCACCAGAAGTGCCCATTCGGTCGCATTCATCTGTTTATGTACGGCCACGCTCGATTCCCCTCGCCATATCGTCCCGGCTTTTGTGTAATCCTGGCTGTGGCGCTTGACCACCCGATTCCTGTGGGCGGTTCATTTTCGCTGCGCTTTGCTTTATGCCGTGCGAAGAGCAAACGGGAATCACTCCTTGAAGACCATCGCCATCGATTTCGAGACCGCCAATGAGGAGCGGGGCAGCGCCTGCTCGGTCGGGCTGGCGTGGATCGAGGATGGACGGATCGTGCGGGTGGAGGAGCGGTTGATCCGGCCCAAGGAGATGCGGTTTTCGTCTTTCAATGTCGCCATTCACGGTATCAAGCCGCACGATGTGGAAGACGCGCCGGAATTCCCCGAGGTGATGGACGAGTTTGCCGATGACCTGCGTGACTCAACGATGATCGCGCATAATGCGGCCTTCGATTTCAGCGTCATGCGGGCCAGTTTCGACAAATATCGCCAGAGCTATCCGCAGCTGTCCTATTTTTGCAGCGTGAAGATGTCGCAACGCGTTTGGCCGTCGCTGCCATCGCACAAGCTCAACATCATCGCCCATCATCTGCAACTGCGTTTCGTCCACCACAATGCGGCGGAAGATGCGGTGGTGTGTGCGGCGGCGTCTATTGCTGCGGCCAAGGCGCTTGCCGTCGAGCACATTCACCACATACCCGAAAAGATCGGTATGGTGACTGGACGTCTGCACGCCACCGGCTATGCGCCCTGCACCATGAGAAAACGCTGACATCACGCCTTGTTGTCCGCCCGCACAGACCTATCTCTATGGCAGTTCATGTGAGGGTTTGGGTTATGGCTAAAGCGTTTCGTTCCTTGGTGATTGCGGGTCTTGCCCTGTTGCCTGTTGCCGCTGTGGCTCAGGTGGTTGGCAAGGTGGGTGTCGACTGGACGGGCAATGACATCGTTGTCGAGGCAATCGCCGACCCGCAGGTCAAGGGTGTGACGTGCCACGTCACCTATTTCGACCGTGGCGTGATCGACCGCCTGAAGAACGGCAACTGGTTTGAAGACCCGTCCAACAACGCCATTTCCTGCAGCCAGACCGGGCCTGTGGAAGTTGGCGATATCGATCTTGGCAAGGAGGGCGAGGAAGTCTTCCGGCAGGGCATGTCGCTGGTGTGGAAAAAGATGGTCGTCAACCGCATCTATGACAAGGCGAATGATACGTTGATCTACCTCGTCCACACGCGCGAACTGACCGATGGTTCGGCCAAGATGGCGATTTCGACGGTGCCGCTTTATGGGCAGACGGTGACGTGGACGAAGGGCAAGCCTTGATGGGTGCTAACATTATGTCGTCATCCTCGGGCTTGTCCCGAGGATCTAACCACGTTTGATGTCGGGATTCGTTAGATCCTCGGGACAAGCCCGAGGATGACGTAGAAGGTGTTACGCACCTTTTCGTTCCGACTTAAAACAAAACGGCGAGCCAGAGGCTCGCCGTTTGCATCTGTGGTCTAAAAATCGCTTCAAGCAGCTTCGCGCGAAAGCTCGTCGGCGATAACGGTGTCGAGGTTGAGGAAGCAGACCATGCTTTTTTCCAGCGCCACGATGCCGTGGCAGAAATTGCGCTGGTCTTCGGGGATGATTTCAGGTGCAGGCTGGAGGTCTTCGGATTTGATGGTCATCATGTCGGAAACCTGTTCGACCAGCAGACCAACCAGCTTGCCGCCGATGTCGGTAACGATGATGGCGGAGCGCTCGGAAGGTTCGGTCATCTTCATGCCCAGACGGCAGGCCATGTCGATGACGGGAATAACCGCGCCGCGAAGGTTGATGAGGCCGAGAACGTAAGGCGGTGTGTGTGGCATCGGGGTCACCGGCGCCCAACCGCGAATTTCGCGGATCGCCATGATGTCGATGCAGAATTCCTGATCGCCGAGATGGAAGGACACGATTTCCAGATATGCGCCTGATTGTTTGATGGCGTTCGACATGGTCGTACTTTTCCTGACGGCTCTCTTGGCTGGCCGAATTTGATTTTTGAAGGTGATGCGGCGTCGGAGTTAGTCCGGTTGACATCATGTCGTGCGCCGCAAGGGCTGACCGCTGGCAATCATAATGCCCAAAAACAATTTAAACTTTCCCTAACGCGGCACTATAAACAGCGGTAATGCAGGCCATTTCGTGGTTTCGCCGCGCCCGGTTTTCCGGTATATTTGCGCCATGAGAGTTTTACTGACCGGCCCGATGAAATTGCTTGCCGCTGCCCTCGCAACGGGTGCTGCGTTGTTTCTCGTTTTGCTGACATTCGATGGCTGGATGCGCCACGGAACGGATATTTTTCTCTCGGCGATGCAAAACGGCATTGCCTGGTGCTTCTAAGCGTATTGCTGTTTGAGACAAAACAGCGCGGTTGCCGCTTCAAACCTTTTCTTGAATTGCCGAAATGACGTGGCTCGGGCTAGAAGCTTTCCAAACGCTGGCTCTATGCTGATCGGGGAATGGCATGAAGAATATTCGTATCGCACTTTGGGGTGCTGTCGTGGTCCTGCTTGGTGTCATGGGCTGGCTGACGATGGAGCTGACCAAGAGCCGCGAGGAGATGGTCGAAGAAGTCTATGGCACGCCCTTCCAGCTTGTTGCGCAAAACGGCCAGCCGATTACCGAAAAAGCCTTCCAGGGCAAGCCGACAGCACTGTTCTTCGGTTTTACCCATTGCCCGGAAGTCTGCCCCACCACGCTGTTTGAGCTGAATGGCTGGATGGAGAAGGTGGACCCTGCGGGTGACAAGATGCAGGCCTATTTCGTATCTGTCGATCCCGAGCGCGACACGCCTGAAATCCTCAACCAGTATGTGTCGAACGTCTCCAAGCGCATTACCGGCATTACCGGTGCACCGGATAAAATTGCCGAAACGCTGAAGGGCTACCGCATCTATGCCAAAAAGGTGCCGGTGGATGAGAAGGACCCTAAGGGCGATTACACCATGGATCACACCGCCTCGGTCATCCTTCTGGATGCGAAGGGCCGTTTTGCCGGGACCATTGCTTATGGTGAGAATCCCGATGTTGCCGTGCAAAAGCTGGAAAATCTGACCAAGACCTGATTTCCGCTCAATAATCTCGCTGTCACTCCATTGGATCGCAGCCGCTTTTGTGGCAAAGGCTGACGGCTGGAACCTATGCAAGGAAAGCGTCAGCCGTGAGCGAAATCCGTCTTTTTGTAACCACCACCGAAGTTCAGGCCGGGGAAGTGCTGGATCTGCTGTCGGAGGTGTTCGGTGAAGAAGATGTTGCCATCGCCACGACCGAGGTGGATGAGAAGCGCGATATCTGGGAGGCCTCGGTCTATCTGCTGGAATCCGAGGAAGAAGACGCCCGCAGCCGCATTGAAGACGCGCTGAAGATTGCCTATCCGAAGCTTGTGCTCGAACGCGAAGTCATTCCCGATGTCGACTGGATTGCCAAGTCGCTGGAAGGCCTGAAGCCGGTGCGGGCAGGGCGGTTCATCGTCCACGGCTCGCATGATCGGGATAAGGTGCGCGTCAATGATATCGCCATCGAGATTGAGGCCGGTCAGGCCTTCGGCACCGGTCACCATGGCACCACGGCGGGTTGTCTGGAGATGATTGAGCAGGTCTTGCGCGCGCGCACCATTCGCAACGCGCTGGACCTCGGTACCGGCAGTGGTGTTCTTGCCATCGCCGTTGCCAAGATGCGCCCTGTGCCGGTTCTGGCAACAGATATCGACCCTATCGCGATCAAGGTCGCAAAGGAAAATGCGCGGCTGAACGGCATCGTCTCCGGCATGGCGCTGGAAACAGCTCCCGGCTTTCATTCGGATTCCTTCCGCAAGCACGGCCCATTCGACCTCATCATCGCCAATATTCTGGCGCGCCCATTGATCAAAATGGCACCGCAACTGGTCACGCATCTGGCACCCGGCGGCACGGTCATCCTGTCGGGCATTCTGGCGTCGCAGCGCTGGAAGGTTCTGTCGGCCTATAACGGCATGCATCTCAGCCACGTCAGAACCATCTGGCGCAATGGCTGGGTTACCATCCATCTTCGTAACGACTGAGTGTTATCACCATCTGACCGAAAACCGCTTCACAGCTTTCGGTCAGATGCTTATGGTCTGCTCCGAAATCAGGCATTCGGAAAGCAGTTCATGTTCCAGTCATTCGAAAACAAATCCACTCCGCAATTCGGCAAGTCTCGCGTCGAGGCTCTGCGCGCAACATTCGATGCGCTCGGCATCGATGGCTTTCTGGTGCCGCGCGCCGACGAATATCAGGGCGAATATGTGCCGGAATGTGCCGAGCGTCTGGCATGGCTGACAGGCTTTACCGGTTCTGCCGGCATCGTGCTGGTTACGCGCAATGAGGCCATTGTCTTTGTGGATGGTCGCTACACCACGCAGCTTGCTTCGCAGGTCGACCAGTCGGTCTTCACCGGCGGTGATCTGGTGGGTGCGCCGCCTGCGAAATGGCTTGCCGACAATGCGCCGAATGGTTTCCGTCTGGGCATCGACCCGTGGCTGCATACGGGCGCGGAGCTGAAGCGTTTCGAAAAAGCTTTGTCTGAAAAGAGCGGTTCGGTCATTCTTCTTGAGAGCAACCCGCTTGATCCGCTGTGGGAAGATCGCCCGGCGGAGCCGCTGGAGCCGGTCAACATTCAGCCGGATCATGTCACGGGTCTGCCCGCGCAGGTGAAGATCGCCACGATTGGCGAGATCGTTTCGGCGCGCAAGGCAAATGCGGTGCTGATCACCGATCCATCCTCCATCGCGTGGATATTCAATATTCGCGGCAACGACGTGCCGCACACGCCGCATCCTCTGGCGCGCGCCATCATCTATGCGGATGGCAAGGCCGATCTGTTTGTGGATGAGCGCAAGACGGGCGAGGAGGTGAAGGCCTATCTTTCGCCACTGGCAACACTTTTGCCGCCCGAAGAGATCGCAGCGCGTCTGCATGCGATTGCCAGCGCGGCTGGCCGTATTCTGACCGATGTGGATGTGACGCCGGTGGCGCTGACGCTTTCCATCACCGAAGCGGGTGGGGAAGTGGTGGAAGCTGCCGATCCGGTCAAGCTGCCGCGCGCCTGCAAGAACGAGGCAGAGATTGCCGGTTCCGCCGCAGCACATGTGCAGGACGGTGCCGCCATGGTGGAATATCTGGCGTGGCTGGATGGGCAGCAGCCCGGCACGGTCACGGAAATTCAGGCCGTTAAAACTCTGGAGGCGGCGCGGGCGCGGGTGGGGCAGGCCATGCAGAACCCGCTCAAGGATATTTCCTTCGATACGATTTCAGGTGCCGGTCCCAACGCCGCCATCATCCATTACCGCGTGACGACGGATAGCGACCGCGCCTTGCAAGATGGCGAGATGTTCCTCGTCGATTCCGGTGCGCAATATGTGAACGGCACCACGGACATTACCCGCACGGTTGCCATCGGCAATGTGCCGGAAGAGCAGAAGCGGTTCTTCACGCTGGTGCTGAAGGGTGTCATCGCCATCAGCGCCGCCCGTTTCCCGAAGGGCACGCGTGGCTGCGATCTCGATCCGCTGGCGCGTATTGCGCTGTGGAAGGCGGGGGCAGATTACGGCCATGGCACGGGCCATGGCGTTGGCTCATATCTTTCCGTTCATGAAGGTCCGCAGCGCATTTCCCGCGTTTCGCAACAGGAAATCCTGCCCGGCATGATCCTGTCGAACGAGCCGGGCTATTACCGCCCCGGCGCATTCGGCATCCGCATCGAAAACCTGATCTATGTGCGCGAGGCTGAGGCCATTGACGGTGGCGACCAGCCGATGCTGTCTTTCGAGACGCTGACATGGTGCCCCATCGACCGGCGTCTCATCATCGTGTCGCTTCTGACCGAGGAAGAGCTGGCGTGGTTGAATACCTACCACGCCACGGTTCGGGAAAAGCTGATGCCGCTGATCTCCGCTTCTTCCGTGCAGCAGTGGCTGACTGCCGCCACGGAAACGCTTACGCGATAGAGAAATAGCGCATCGCCACGACAAGCGCCCAGCCTGATATCAGCATGATCAGGCCGGGAAAGCGCAGGCCGACGACGAGCGCGAAGATCATGCCCAGCTTCACCTCGTAGCCGCCTTCGAAAAAGGCGGGTGCGACGAGGGTGGTCAGAACCGCGACGGGAACCGCATTCAGCCCGGCCTCTACGCGCGGCGGAATGGTTTTCATGCGCACCATCAGCACATAGCCGCCGATGCGGGTGAGATAGGTCGCAAGGGCGCCGGCAAAGATGATCAGCAATGTGTGGGGGTCGAACAGGTCGCTCATTATGCGATCTCCCCGTTCTTGGCATCGGTTTGCGGATCAACCGGTGCAGGCGGCAGAATGACCGCGAGCAGAATGCCGGCGATGGCACCGATGCTGACATGCCAGGGTGAGCCGACGAAGTGATAGGCAGCAATGGCACCCACGGCACTGGCCAGCATGACGGGATAGAAGTTGCTGCGGGTGCGGAAGCCCAATACCATGCCCATGAAATAGACCGGCAGCAGCACGTCGAAGCCCGCTTCCTTCGGGTCGCCAATCAGATTGCCCAGAAGCGCACCGGCGACGGTGGACAGCATCCAGCCAACGTAGACGATCAGCGCGTAGCCCATGTACCAGGAAAAACCGACCCTGCCGTGAATTTCTTTCTGGCGCACGGATTCGGCAAATTGCGGATCGACCAGAAAGAAGAAGCCCAGAGCCTTGCGGGCAATCGACCATTCCGGCACCACGCGCACCATGGCTGCGGAATAGAGCACATGGCGGAAATTGACCGCGAAAATGGACAGCACGACGAGCCATGCCGGAAGGTTCTGATTGAACAGCTCGATACCGACCAGCTGGCTGGCACCGGCATAAATACTGCCGCTCATCAAAATCGCTTCGGCGGCCGTCAAGCCGTTGTCAATCGCAACGGCACCGAAGAGGGCGCCGAAGGGCATGACGGACAGGGTAACGGGCAGGCCGCGTCTCAGGCCGGACCGGAAGGTGGAAGCTGACATATGTTGGGGGCTCCGAAATTTCTTCTGCTCCTAACGCCCTGCGGACCAGATGACAAACAAATTGCTGGAATAGCTTGATTGATTTCATTGAACCATCGATTACGTTTCCCGCAATCCAAGGAGCCCGTGATGAAAGATTTGAAGCTGGAAAAGCAGCAGAAGGCCGATATGGTTCTGGCACTGCGCAGCTATCTTGCCGATGAACTCGATGTCGAAATCGGCGCACTTCAGGTCGAGATACTGGTGGACCATCTGGCGGAGGTGATTGGCCCGGTGTTTTACAATAAGGGCCTGCGCGACGCGCATGAGGCGGTGCTGCAACGCATGGAATATGCTGCCGCTGACATCGATCTGCTGGAAAGATCCGTGCCGCGGCGGTGACTAAGCCTTAATCCATCAGAATATCGCTGCTGTTGACCACGGCAACGCCCTTTGCCCGCATCGCGGCAATGGCTTTTCTGATGCCTTCTGGATCGATGCCGCGGCTGGCGTCTTCTATGAAGCGGACTTTGACGTCCGGCAACATCTCCAGGGCGTCCAGCACGGAGAAGCTGACGCAGTAATCCGTTGCCAGTCCGCAGACGTCAAGAACCGTCACGCCTTGGCGCTGCAAATAGTCCGCAAGACCTGTGGTGGCAAACTGGTCGTTGTCGCGAAAGGCGGAGTAGCTGTCCACCGCCGGGTTTTCACCCTTCTGCTGAATGTAATCGAAGGCTTCCGTCTTGAGATCAGGGTGGAAATCGGCGTCCGGCGTTTCCTGCACGCAATGGTCCGGCCACATGACCTGCGGCTTGCCGGAAAGCTCACCCATCTCGAAGGGCTGCTTGCCCGGGTGTTGGGATGCGAAGCTGCCGTGATTGGCCGGGTGCCAGTCCTGCGAGGCGACGATGAGGTCGTAGCCGCCATTGTCGATCAGCGCATTGGCAATCGGAACGATCTTGTCACCATCCGCCACGGCGAGGTTTCCGCCGGGGCAAAAACCATTCTGGATGTCGATCAAAAGCAGCGCCTTCATGTTTTTCTCCTCCAAGGGGTGCGTCAAGATGCCAAGCCGTAGCCTGTGGATCAAGCCGAAAAGCTGTGATTTGGTGGCTGGAATACAGGCTCTGCCCCAACGCTGCCGCATTTGTAGCCAATTTTCGGCCAAGTCGGCATATAGGGGAGCGGTGTCGATGGGGAGAATCAGTTAGAGTCCATATCGAATATCTCTGGCAGCCATTTTTACCGAAATGGCCACGCATCTTATTGCGTCGCTGATTGGTAGCTGCCCTTAGAGAAACGCATGCAAGCTTCAAAGAACTCTCGTTTTCAGGGGACTTGTAAAGACTTTGGTTACCATAATTCGGCATGCTTTGAACCAGTCAGCCTCGGGGCCTGTGCAATCTTCGCACAGCACGCGCGGCATTAACACGGTGACCGGTGTCGTCCGGTTTTGCGTAAACGGTTCGAGTAACGAGTATCATGGCGTCATCAGTCGTGGCCTGTAGAGATGCGCGCATCGGCGCGTCCTTCACCAAAAAACGCAAGGGCTCCGGTCTTAGCGGCTTTTCCGCCCTTGTTGGCGGCGGGGTTCTGGCAAGCGTCTGTGCCATAACGGCTTTCGCCTCTCTGCATGGCATGGCGCAGGCTTCGCATGGCGCGCAGCGTTTCGACACTATGCTCGTTTCAAATATGGACAGGCTGGAGCGGGCATCGATCGATGCGGCCGAGCGCAATGTCCATATCCGCAAATTTTCCCGCCTGTCTGAAAGCGGCCATCTGGGCAACCAGAAGGGCACGCGCCTTGCTGCCGAGCATCATATTGGCGCAAAGGCATTTGCAGACCGCTTCGGTGGCGCTGCCGCAATCAATGCGCAGGGGCAGGCCACGGTTCAGGCGCTTGCAGCACTTCGCCCATCCGCTATCGTGGATTCGGCGCTTGGCCGCACGACCGATAATCCGGAACTGGCAATGCTGGAAACGCAGGCCAAGGAACATCCGGCCTTTGAAGTTGCGCTTGGCAAGCCACAGACCACCACGGATGATGAGATAGACCTACTGCCGGAAACCGTTCCGCTGCCGAGCTTCCGTCCACAGATCGCCAAGGCGGATGTTGAGCCGACACCGCGTCCGGCCAATCCTGCCGCCGCAGAAAAGCAGCTTGCCGTTGCAACACCTGCGCCCGCCCGCCCGGCGGCACCGCAGGCACCAGCAACCAACACCATGGTGGCATTCGCGCGCCCGGACAATCCGATGCGCGAAACCAAGATGGATGCGGTTCCATGGCCTGATCGCGGCAATGGCACGGCGATCTATGATATTTCCGCAGGCGTCGTTCATATGCCGAGCGGCGAGAAGCTCGAGGCTCATTCCGGCATCGGCAAGATGCGCGACAACCCGGATTTCGTGCATGTCAAAATGCGCGGCGCAACGCCTCCGTCTGCTTACAAGCTGACCATGCGCGAGTCGCTGTTCCATGGCGTCGAAGCCATCCGCCTGACGCCAGAAAGCGGCATCAAGCCGCATGGTCGTGATGGACTTCTGGCCCACACCTACATGCTGGCGCGTCGCGGCGAATCCAACGGCTGCGTCGTGTTCAAGGATTATTCGAAATTTCTGGCGGCCTTCAAACGCGGCGAAGTCAAGCGCATCGTCGTGGTTCCTAAGCTCTCCGGTCGTCCGGCCATGACGGCAAGCGGTTCAAAGAGCGGCGGCAAGACGCTGTTCGGCATGCTTGCGGGCACGGATTCCTGACGCGGCCTATTTCCGGCGCTGCGTCAGCACCATTCCGCCGAGAATGAGCAGAACACCGAGGGCGCTTGCCCACAATTTCGGTGGCTGGTCGCTGAAAAGATCGAGAATGACACCCGACACCATTTGACCGCTGATGACGAGAAGGGCGGTATTGACCGCGCCGATTCGCGGAATGAGCCAGCTTCCCGAAGCGATGAAGATCACTCCGATGGGGCCGCCGATAAAGGCGTACCAAGGCGCATCCGCAGCGCCCGGCGGCAGAAGCCCGCCGAGGAGGAGGCCAAGCACCGTCAGCACGATGAAGCCGACGATGTGGTTCCAGAAGGATGCGATCAGCGGCGAGTTGGACAGGCTGAGGCGACCGTTGATCTGGCGGCTGAGCGAGACGAAGATGCCGCCCATGAAGGCCATGGCAATCCAGAGCGTCATGCTGCTCTCCCCACGAGAATAATGAGTGCACTGCCGCCGAGAATGAGCGCGATGGCCGTCAGGTCGCGCGCATCCGGGCGCCGCTTCGGCAATCCGAACAAGCCCCACACATCGGCGGCGAGGCTGAAGATGACCTGTCCGCCAAGCCCCAGCGCAATGGTGCCGGAAAGCGCCAGCGGCGAGTTGACCGCACTTGAGGTCAGCATGACGATGGCCGCACCCACGACGCCGCCGAAGTAAGCCCAAAGCGGTGCCTTCGGCTTCGCAACCGTCTCGCCCTTCGGCTTTCGATAAAGAATGGCAAGGTAGATCAGCGCCGCAACCGTTCCGGTGCCATGCGCCGTCCAGGACGAAAACAGCGCGCTGCCGAAATGGGCCAGCATGCCGTTGAAATGCACCATCAGCGTCAAAAGACAACCGCTGGCAAAGGCCGCGGCGAGGTGAAGCGGGTTGAGGCGCGTGTGTGTATCGTTTTTCATGAGAGGCCAGAGCTTGAGAAGGTGATTCAGCTTTAGCCGATATGTCTTTGAAGCGAAATCGGAATTCGCTAAAAACGGTATACCGGCACCATCGATTGAGCTTTTTATCGGAACCAAAAACCGCCTCGGCGGTTATCAGGCCATGAAGAAAACGACCCGCAAACCCCTGAACCGCATGACACTTTTTGTCATCTCAATTT
Organism: Hyphomicrobiales bacterium; assembly: GCA_900473205.1. GTDB lineage: Bacteria > Pseudomonadota > Alphaproteobacteria > Rhizobiales > Rhizobiaceae > Agrobacterium. Next base: position 252,407 of record UCLB01000018.1, on the reverse strand, counting down.
TCATTCTGGCCATTGTTATTGCCGCAATTTACCTGATCGGATTTACGCCGGGCGAAGTTTGATCCGCATCTGAAAGCAATTTGCCGCCATACTGAATGGATTAGAAACTCGATGTGACAGAGGCGCGGTACCAAACCATAGGAGAGAGAAATGTGGCGTCAGGTGCTTCAAACGATCTCCATGGTTTTTGCTGTCTACGCCGGTGTAGCACTCAACAATTCCAGTTCCGCAGACGCTTCGGGAATGACGGTAGAAAAAGACATTTCCTACGGCAGTGATGCGAAGCAGCGGTTGGATGTCTATCTTCCGGAAAAGCCGAATAACGCGCCCCTCATTGTTATGATCCATGGCGGCGCATGGGCGTCTGGCTCCAAATCTGCCAAAAACGTCGTCGATAACAAGGTTCGACATTGGGTTCCAAAGGGATACATCTTCGTATCGCTTGATTATCGTCTTATTCCGGAGGCAAACCCGCTTGAGCAGGCTGACGATGTCAGTAAGGCATTGGCCTATGTGCAGAAAATGGCAGGCACATGGGGAGGCAACAGCCAGAAGATCGTTCTGATGGGACATTCGTCCGGTGCGCATCTTGCCGCTTTGATGTCGGCAGACCCTTCCATCGTCACTCGGCAAGGCGCAAAGCCCTGGCTTGCAACGATCGCCCTTGATAGCGGCGCCTATAATGTCTCGCGCATCATGAAAAACCGCCGACCGGCGCTGTACGAGAAGGCTTTCGGGAGCGATCCTGACTTCTGGAGGCAGGCATCTCCGTTCTTTCGTTTAAACGGCACCGTGCCACCGATGCTGCTCGTATGCTCCTCTCTGCGTCGCATTTCTTGCAATCAGGCAGATGCTTTCGCGACAAAGGCCGGTAACGCGGTGGAAGTATTGCCTGTCGCTTTGCGGCATGCGCCCATTAATGCAGAACTAGGCCTGGACAATGGCTACACCGGAAATGTCGATCGTTTCCTGAACAAGCTCGGGCTTCCCTGATTAAATCAGATCACACCCGCTCTACAAAACCATCCAGCACCTTTTTCTGCCCGGCCCGGTCGAAGTCGATTGTCAGTTTGTTGCCTTCGATGCTGGCGATATTGCCGTTACCGAATTTGATGTGGAAGACGCGGTCGCCGACTGTGTATTTCGACGGCGTGTCTGCCACGGATTTTGCGACCAGTTCACCGTCGATGGTTCGGGTTTTCGGGCCGCTTTCGCCGTAGCCTATACGTTCCACCGCGTGGCCGGAGCGCGTACCCCAATTGTCGCGGGTCGCGTCGGATTTGTTGGCCTGGGCGCGTTTCCAGCCAGGCGTGGAATAATTGTTGGTGAAGGGATCGGCCTTGTCGAAGCGCGACTGGCCGTAACCGCCACGTCCGCCATAACCGCCGTAATTGCTCTCGGATGCCGACACCTCGACATGCGAAGGCGGAAGCTCATCCAGAAAGCGGGAGGGCAGGGTGGATTGCCACAGGCCGTGGATGCGGCGGTTGGAAACGAACCAGATATGGCAGCGGCGTTTTGCACGGGTAATGCCGACATAGGCGAGGCGGCGTTCTTCTTCCAGCCCTGACCGTCCACCTTCATCTAGTGAGCGCTGATGTGGGAACAGGCCTTCTTCCCAGCCGGGCAGGAAAACGGTTTCGAATTCCAGACCCTTTGCCGAGTGAAGCGTCATGATGGAAACGGCATCAAGCTCTGCATTCTGCTCGGCATCCATGACCAGCGCGACGTGTTCCAGAAAGCCGCGCATGCTTTCATAGGCTTCCATCGAGCGGATCAGTTCTTTCAGGTTTTCAAGTCTGCCGGGTCCTTCAGCGGTTTTATCCGCCTGCCACATGGCCGTGTAGCCGCTCTCATCGAGAATCTGTTCGGCCAACACCGTGTGGTCCGTGTTTTCCAGCAGGTTCTGCCAGCGGCGGAAGTCCTGTATCACATCGAACAGCGCCTTGCGTGCCTTCGGCTTCAACTCATCGGTTTCGATGATGTCGGCGGCAGCGGCCAGCATGGGAATGTCACGGGCGCGGGCATAATCATGCAGGTTGCGAACAGTCGTGTCGCCAAGGCCACGCTTTGGTGTGTTGATGATGCGCTCGAATGCGAGATCGTCGGCAGGTTGGCAAACAAGGCGGAAGTAGGCGAGTGCATCGCGAATTTCCAGCCGCTCATAGAATCGCGGGCCACCGATGACGCGGTAATTGAGGCCGAGCGTGACGAAGCGATCTTCGAACTCGCGCATCTGGAACGAGGCGCGCACGAGGATCGCCATATTGTTCAGCGGATGCTTGATGCGCTGCAGCTGCTCGATTTCTTCGCCGACAGCGCGGGCTTCCTCTTCCGAGTCCCAGGCGGCATGCACCACGACCTTTTCGTCGTTGGGATCGACACGGTCGGTGAACAGCGTCTTGCCAAGACGACCCTCATTGTGGGCGATCAGATGGCCTGCGGCACCGAGAATATGTTCGGTGGAGCGGTAGTTGCGCTCCAGCTTGATGACCTTTGCGCCGGGGAAATCCTTGTCGAAGCGCAGGATATTATCGACCTCCGCACCGCGCCAGCCATAGATCGACTGGTCGTCATCACCTACGCAGCAGACATTCTGCGGCTCGCCCTTCGGGCGCTGGGCAAGAAGCCGAAGCCACATATACTGGCAGGTGTTGGTGTCCTGATACTCGTCCACCAGAATGTAGCGAAACTTCTGGTGATACTCCTTGAGGATATCCGGATGCTTGCGGAAGATGGTGATGGGGTGCAGCAGCAGATCGCCAAAATCGCAGGCGTTCAGCGTTTTCAGTCGTGCCTGATAGGCGGCGTAGAGTTCACGGCCCTTGCCATTGGCAAAGGCGCGGCTATCGCCTTCCGGGATTTCCGGTGGTGTCAGGCCCTTGTTCTTCCAACCATCGATCATGCCCGCGAACTGCTTGGCGGGCCAGCGCTTGTCATCCAGACCTTCCGCCTGAATGAGCTGCTTGATCAGCCGCACCACATCGTCGGTGTCGAGAATGGTGAAATCCGATTTGAGGCCCATCATCTCCGCATGGCGACGCAGCAGTTTTACGCCGATGGAGTGGAAGGTCCCGAGCCATGGCATGCCTTCGACAGCACCGCCAACGAGAACGCCGATACGTTCCTTCATCTCGCGCGCGGCCTTGTTGGTAAAGGTCACGGCCAGAATCTGGCTGGGATAGACACGTCCTGTCGCGAGAATATGGGCGATGCGCGTGGTCAGCACCCGCGTCTTGCCGGTGCCGGCACCTGCCAGAACCAGAACCGGGCCTTCCAGAGTTTCGACGGCTTCGCGCTGCTCCGGGTTGAGACCCGCCAGATAATCCGGTGCGGAACGGGACTTGTCGCGCGCCGCCATGGCTTGCGCAGCAATGCCCAAACCACCAGCAGCGGCAGGGGCCACGGGCTGGCGGCGAGGCTCGGAGGGTTCCTCATCGAAGAACGGCATATCGTCGAAACTGTTGCTCATGCGGCCCAATGTAGTGATTCGGGGCGGAAAGGCCAGAACCGTGTTCTGCTTTTATTCCACTATCAACCGTCAAAATGCCTATTCCAAGGCGTTTTTTAGGATGGCTTGGTGTCCGCATCGAAAGCGGTATCGACGGGAAGTTGTAGTGCGGTGGCGAGTTGGTTGGTCTTGCCCGCAAGCGCGATGACGCGCATGAGGTCCGCATGTTCTTCCTTCGTCATGCCCTTTGCCTTTGCCGCAGCCGTATGGGAATGGGCGCAGTATGAGCAGCCATTGGTGACGGAGACGGCGATATACAGCATTTCCTTCACCACCGGGTCAAGCGCCGAAGGCGTGGCCATCACGGCTTTGACCTCCGCCCAGGTCTTTTCCAGAAGGTCGGGATCGAAGGCGAGGTAGAGCCACATATTGTTGATGAAATCGGATTTTCGCGTGGTGCGGATATCGTCGAACACAGCTTTGACGCGCGGATCGGCTTCCGGGTTCTGTGCTTTTGAAACGGTGCTCATCTTGGCTCCTCCTCCAAGGTTTGATCGGGCCACCGAAACTTTGTGTCGCGCTGGCAACCAACTACAGGCTATATTATTATTATAGCGATGCATCGGCTGCACTTTTAGAAAAACGTCGCAAATTACAATTATGTAAGAAACGGATTTGTGCGTTGCGTTGTTTTGGGCCAGCAAACATACTGCCGCGCAATCTAGAAGCGGCCGCAAGTCATGTAATGCAGCGGTTACGGGTATCAATTCGGAGAAGTGTATGCGGGTTTGGAAGCAGGTTGGTGTCAGTCTTGCTGTCGTAGGTGCTGGGGCCTGTCTATGGGCGTTTTATTCGCCGGATGGGCGAAGCTTGCTTGCCAAGACGGGGCTGGTCAGTGCTGAACAACCTGCGGCACAATCCGCCGGTGCTGCCCCTGCGGGCGGAGCCGGGCGCGGGCAGGGCGGTGGCAGAGGCAACAGCGCCACGCTGGTTGCACTCGCTCCCGTCAAAACCGGCACAGTCAACGACCGCATGAACGCCATCGGCAATGGTGAAGCCATCCAGTCCGTGGTGGTCACGCCGCAGGCATCCGGCCTGATTTCCGAAATCCTCGTTTCCTCCGGCCAGAGCGTGAAAAAGGGCGATGTGCTGGCGCGGCTGGATGATGACGAGCAGATCATCGAGCGCGAAAAGGCGCAGGTCTCCTTGAAAAGTGCCGTCGAGAAATCGACTTCCTATCGCAACCTGCGCTCCGTGGCGCGGCTGGATGTGCTGGATGCGCAGATTGCTGAAGAGGCCGCAAAGCTGGCGCTCAGCACGGCGGAACTGAATTTCAAGCGCCGTAACATCGTGGCGCCGATTGATGGCATCGCCGGTATCGTCGCGATCAATATCGGTGACAACGCAACGACGCAGACCAGCATCGTCAGCATTGATGACCGCTCGAAAATCCTGGTCAACTTCTGGGCTCCAGAACGTTTCACCACGGCCATAAAGCTCGGTATGCCAGTGGAGGCGACATCGATCTCGCGTCCCGGCGAAACCTTCAAGGGCAAAGTCGAGGCTGTCGATAACCGCGTTGACGAAGCCAGCCGTACCGTTCGTGTCCGCGCCGTATTCGACAATGCTGATGATGAGCTGCGTGCGGGTATGTCCTTCGCCGTGACGATGGGCTTTACCGGCGAAAATTTCCCGTCTGTCGATCCGCTGGCCGTGCAGTGGGATGCCGAAGGCTCCTACGTCTGGCGCGTGAAGGATGACAAGACGCACAAGGTCCGCGTTCAGGTCGTGCAGCGCAACCCGGACTCCGTGCTGCTGAAAGCCGAGCTTGCGCAGGATGACACCATTGTCATCGAAGGTTTGCAGCGCGTGCGTGAGGGTGGCGCGGTTCGCGTCGCGGGTCAGAAGAAAGCACCGGAGGTCGCCAGCCGATGACAGCGCAGACGCCGCCGAGCGGAACCGATTCAAAGCTCGCCTTCACGGCCCTTTTCGTCCGTCGTCCCATTCTCGCCGCCGTCATCAACACGCTTCTGGTGGTGGCCGGTCTGGCCGCACTGGTTGGCGTCGATGTGCGTGAATTGCCGGATGTGGACCGCCCCGTCATCACGGTGCGCACGACCTATGACGGTGCTTCACCGCAGACCATCGACCAGGAAGTGACGCAGACCATTGAAGGCGCTGTTGCGCGTGTCAGTGGCGTGAAGTCCATTTCCTCCGCATCGCAGTTCGGCACCAGCCGAGTGACAATGGAATTCAACGACAAGGTCGATATCGCCGTCGCCTCCAACGATGTGCGCGATGCCATTGGCCGCATCACCAACCAGTTGCCTGACGATGCTGACGAGCCGCAGATCATCAAGGCGGATTCCGACAGCCAGCCAATCATGCGTCTGGCCGTCACCTCCACCAGCCTCAGCATGGAAGACCTAACGAAACTGGTCGATGACGAGGTGATCGACCGTCTGGCTGCCGTTGATGGCGTTGCTGACGTTGAGCTTTATGGCGATCAGGAAAAGGTTTTCCGCATCGACCTCGATCAGGGCGCGCTGGCCAGCCGTGGTCTGACGGTGACGGATGTATCGAATGCGCTGGGTACCGCAGCGCTCGACGTTCCGGCGGGTTCTCTTAAAAGCTCGACGCAGGATATCGTCGTGCGCGCCACCGCCAGCCTGACGACACCAGCCGAGTTCGAAAATCTCATCGTCAAGGACCGCGTCCGTCTTCGCGATGTCGCCAGCGTCATGCTAGGTGCGGATGATGAAACCACATCGCTGCGCTCCAACGGCGTGCAGGGCGTGGGCCTCGGCGTCATCCGTCAGGCACAATCCAATACGCTCAATATTTCGACGGGCGTGAAGGCAGCCGTTGCGGCCATGGTGCCGAACCTGCCTGAAAACACCCGCATCGTTATCACCAGTGATGACGCTGTCTTCATCGAAGGCGCGTTGCACGAGGTGCAGCTTGCGCTTGGTTTATCTGCGCTCATCGTTGTCGTGGTGCTTTATCTCTTCTTCCGCGACTGGCGGGCCACGCTCATCCCGGCCATCACCATGCCGGTTGCGCTGATCGGTACGATTGTCGCGATCTACATGGTCGGTTTCTCGATCAATATTCTCACACTGCTCGCCATCGTCCTAGCCACGGGTCTCGTGGTGGATGACGCCATCGTGGTGCTGGAAAATATCGTGCGCCGCCGGGCTGAAGGCATGGGCCCGCGCGCCGCTGCCGTTCTCGGCACGCAGGAGGTTTTCTTTGCGGTTATCGCGACGACGGCAACGCTTGCTGCCGTCTTCATTCCACTGTCCTTCCTGCCTGGCCAGTTGGGTGGCTTGTTCCGGGAATTCGGCTTCGTGCTGGCTTTTGCGGTTGGCCTGTCCTCGGTGGTGGCGCTCACGCTCTGCCCCATGCTGGCATCACGCATGCTGAAAAATGGCGTTCAGGAGCAGACCGGTCCGCTAGCATGGTTCGGCAACCTGTTTGCTTCCACCTATAAAAGCACGCTGTCTGCCTGCCTCAACAACCCGCTGCTCGTCGTCATCGTCGCTGCCGCCTTTGCTGGCGTGTCGTGGATTGCCTTCGGCATGGTGCAGAATGAACTGACACCGCGCGAAGACCGCTCCTCTGTCATGATGCGGGTGACTGCGCCGCAGGGCGTAAGCCTTGAATATACGCGCGACCAGTTGCAGCGCATCGAAGAGAATCTGCAGCCGCTGCGCGACAGCGGCGAGATCCAGAATATTTATTCCATCACAGGAATGAACGGTTCTTCCAATACCGGCTTCGTGGTTATCACGCTGGCCCCTTGGGCCGACCGTGAGCGCACCCAGAACCAGATCGCGCAGGACATCAATGCTGCCGCGCAAACGGTGCCGGGCCTGCGCGCAACGGCATCCCAGCCCAACAGCCTTCGTATTCGCGGTGCCGGCAACGGTCTCAGCATGGCGATGATCGGCACCAACTATCAGGCGCTGACGGAATCCACGCAGAAGCTTCTGCTTGCCATGGAAGAGAGCGGCCTGTTCGATACGCCGCGTTTCGACAATGAGCCGAACCAGGCGCAGTTGTCGGTATCGATCGACCGCGAACGGGCGTCCGATCTTGGCATCGATATCACCGGCCTCTCCAATGCCATGCAGTCGCTGCTTGAAGGCCGCTCGATCGTGGACGTCTTCGTGGATGGCGATGCCATTCCCGTGCGGCTTCTCTCGTCCACGCGTCCCATCAACGACCCGACCGATCTTGAAAACATCTTCCTGAAGGCCAAGGACGGGCGGATGGTGCCGATGTCGGTCATCGCATCCTTGAAGGAAACCGCCGTTTCGCCGCAGCTCAATCGCGAGCAGCAGCTGCCTTCGGTCGGGTTTACCGCCAACCTCAAGGAAGGTGTGTCGCTGGGCGATGCTGTGGCCAAGGTCAATGAACTGGCGGGTTCCATCATGCCGTCGGGCGCGCGTCTTCTGCCGCTCGGTGAAGCAGCGACGTTGCAGGAAAACTCCAGCGGTATGCTGCTGACCTTCGGCTTTGCTATCGCCATCATCTTCCTCGTGCTGGCAGCGCAGTTCGAAAGCGTGCTGAGTTCCGTCATCATCATGTCGACGGTGCCGCTGGGTCTCGCCTGTGCGGTCATTGCTTTGCTCGTCACGGGCTCTAGCCTCAATGTCTACAGCCAGATCGGCCTTGTGCTTCTGGTCGGCGTTATGGCGAAGAACGGTATTCTGATCGTGGAATTCGCCAACCATCTGCGTGATCAGGGTGCCACGGTGCGCGAGGCCATCGAAAAGGCGTGCAGCATTCGCCTGCGCCCTGTCATGATGACCATGATCGCCACCATTCTGGGCGGTGTGCCGCTGGTGCTGGCGCAGGGTGCGGGTGCGGAAGCACGTATTGCGCTCGGCTGGGTTATCGTCGGCGGGCTTGGCTTTGCGACACTGATTACTCTTTACATTACCCCCGTCTCCTATCTGCTGATCGCGCGCTTTGCCAAGCCGCAGGCGGATGCGGAAGTCCGTCTGCACCGCGAACTGGAAACGGCGATTCGCCGCCGCGCTATCGAGGAAGACAAACCGCTGCTTGCGGCGGAATGACTTGCTAAGCCGCGCGCCATTCTGGAAATGGCAGTGCTGGACAAACACAATGTCGTGTCACATACCAACCGGGCTTACCTTCTAGGGTGAGTCCGGTTTTGCATTGCAGTGAAGAAAATCATGGCGTTGAAGGATGTGGTGGCTGGAACGAGAAACGAAGCGGGCATCGCTGCCGTTCTGGACGTTCTGAAACAGCAGCTGGGCGACAAGCTCCAGACCGGCCAGTCCTTCCGCGAGCAGCACGCGCACACAACGACCTATCTCACTACGCAATTGCCCGATGGCGTCGTGTTTGCTGAGAATTCGGATGACGTCAAAGCCGTGGTCACCGCCTGCGCGCAGCACAAGGTTCCCGTCATTCCCTTCGGCGTTGGCTCTTCGCTGGAGGGGCAGGTCAATGCGCCCACAGGCGGCATCTCGATTGATTTCACCCGCATGAACCGCATCATCGCCGTCAACGCTGAAGATCTGGACGTAACCGTCGAGCCGGGCGTTACGCGCGAGCAGCTTAACACTTACCTGCGCGACACCGGTCTGTTTTTCCCCATCGATCCCGGTGCCAATGCTTCCATCGGCGGAATGGCGTCCACCCGCGCGTCCGGCACCAATGCCGTTCGCTATGGTACGATGAAGGACAATGTTCTGGCGCTGACCGTGGTCACTGCTGCTGGCGAAGAAATCAGCACTGGGCGCCGCGCGCGCAAATCCTCCGCTGGTTATGACCTGACGCGGCTTTATGTCGGGGCGGAAGGCACGCTCGGTGTCATCACCTCCATCACGCTGCGTTTGCAGGGAATTCCCGAGAAGATTGCAGGCGGCATCTGCACCTTTGATACAGTTAAACAGGCCTGCGACGCCGTTATCATGACCGTGCAGATGGGCGTTCCCGTTGCGCGTATCGAGCTTCTGGACGAAGTGCAGATGCGGGCGTGCAATGCCTATTCCGGTCTTTCCTACGAAGAGAAGCCGACGCTGTTTCTGGAATTCCACGGCACGGAAGAAACCACAGCGCTGCAATCACAGCAGTTTTCCGAAATCGTTGCGGAATGCGGCGGCAGCGAATTTCGCTGGACAAGCGATGCGCAGGAGCGGGCCAAGCTGTGGAAGGCGCGGCACGATGCCTACTGGGCATCCAAGGCACTTGCGCCTGATCTCGATGTTCTCTCCACCGATGTCTGCGTGCCGATTTCGCGCTTTGCGGAATGCGTGACGGAGACACAGCAGGATATTCTCGATAACAAGATGCTGGCACCCATCGTTGGGCATGCCGGTGACGGGAACTTCCACGTGCTTGTCCTGTTCGATGGTAAGGATGCTAAGAGCGTGGCCAATACCGAAGCTTTCGTCGCACGTCTTAACCGGCGGGCAATCGCCATGGATGGCACATGCACGGGCGAACATGGGATAGGGCAGGGCAAGATGAGCTTTCTCGCGGAAGAGGTTGGAAATGCTCTGGATGTGATGATTGCCATCAAGCGGTCACTTGATCCCGATAAAATCTTCAATCCAGGCAAGCTGTTTCGCATCGATCCTGCATGAGCAGCGATTGTAAAAGCCGAAATGATGCTTGCTCTGGCAGGAAAAAAAGATAATTTTCATCGTCGGTTAAGGGAGACGTCGGGTCGTGCTCGGACGCATATTGGTTTTTCTGGGCGGACTTTTGGTCGTGGCGCTGTTTGCGGCGCTGCTCATCCCCTATTTCATCGACTGGACGGATTTCCGTCGTAACTTCGAAGATCAGGCAAGCCGCATTCTGGGCAAAAAGGTGGTGGTGCATGGTCGCGTCGAAGCGCGACTTCTGCCATTCCCTTCGGTCACGCTGCATGATGTGCGCGCTGGCATGGATTCCGATGGTTCGCCGCAAATTCAGGTCGCCCGCTTCTCCATGGATGCCGAGCTTGCGCCTTTCCTCTCCGGAGAAGCGCGCATTTTCGACATGCGGATCGAAGAGCCGAAGGCGCGCATTCGCCTCTTGAAAGATGGCACGCTGGACTGGACGCGCGGCAGCCGCGCCGTCATTCCCGCAAAGACCGTCGTTCTGGAAAATGTCAGCATCGAAGGCGGGCAAATCGAATTCATCGATGAGCAGTCTGGCCGTAACCGCACCGTAACCGGGCTGAATGCCGATATGTCGGCCAAGTCTCTGGCCGGTCCATGGCGGGCGGATGGCCGCGCCGCGGTGGATGGCCATGCTGGTTCGTTTTCGCTTTCCAGCGGCGAGCCGGACGCCAATGCTGGGCGTATGGGACTTAGGCTGCGCATGTTGCCGGATGAACATCCGGTGGAAATCGATCTGGATGGCGCGATAGCCGCGACCGAAGGACGGCCTATTTACAGCGGCTCCTTCACCTTCAATTTCCGGCAGGACGACAAGCAGAAACAGCAGCAGCAAAACGCGCAATCCGGTTTCTCCGCACCGCGTACCCGTGGCAGCTTCGAGCTGACCAATGGCCGCGTGCGCGTTCCCAGCTACCGTATGGAACTGGGCGGGGTAGAGAATCCCTATATCATCACCGGCGAAGCGACGCTCGACACCGGCACATCGCCCGAATTCCTGCTGACGGCGGATGGCCAGCAGATCGATTTCAACCGCTTTGCACCCGCACCCGTGCAGACCGGCAAGACATCGCGCGTGCCGACGGTTCCCGTGCGTCAACGTATCGAGGCTTTTGCGAGCCTGATTGCCCGCATTCCGGTGCCGCAGGTTCCCGGCAAGGCCAGCATCCGGCTTCCGGCACTGGTCTCTGACGACACGACCATTCGCGACATTCGCCTCGATGTTCGGCCCAATGGGGCAGGATGGCAGGTAGAAAACGCCGTTGCCGTGCTGCCGGGTCGTACCCAGCTGGAGGCGAAGGGATCGCTGACGCTGACGGGCGGTCCGGCTTTCAACGGTGATCTTCTGGTTGCCTCCAACCAGCCATCCGGGCTTGCCAACTGGCTGTCCGGCACTGTCGATCCCGCCATTCGCCAGCTGAATGCCGCCGGTTTCTCGTCCACGGTGTCGTTGACGACGCAGGCGCAGCGCTTCGAAAATCTCGAGCTTGCCATCGGTCAGGCATCCCTGCATGGTCGCCTCGCGCGCCAGGCGGAAGCCAAGGGTGCGAGCATCGACATCGACCTCTCGGGTGACGAGATCGATCTGGATGCCCTGCGGGCTCTGGGCGGGCTGGTGCTGGGCGATCAGGTCGGCAGTTCCGTTCTCGATCATCGCATCACGGCAAAATTCAAAGCGGATCGCTTCAATATGGCTGGCGTGACAGCCAACCGTGTGGAAACCGCCTTCAACATGGCAAATGGCGTGCTGTCGCTCGACACCATGACGGCTGGCGACATTGCCGGGGCAGAGGTGCGCGCAAAGGGGCAGCTGAAGGGTTCCGTCACGGATTTCGCTGGCAAGGGCACCGTCAATCTCCACGCGGTGGATATGCAGCCGGTGTTCGATCTGCTGCGCCAGAAACTGCCGCAGCATCCGCTTCTCGACCGACTTGTGCGCAGCGCGGCCTGGTATGCGAACTCCGATATTGCCGTCGATCTGTCGGTCGACAAGAACAATGGCGGTGCCAACGCCGCCGTTTCCGGCACCATCAATGGCAGCCGCGTTTCCGCCGTCGCCAAGCTGCCGGATGTGTTGTCCGACACGGATGACACGGCGCTGACGCTGGAAGCCGTTCTCAAGAACCAGTCCACCGCCATTCTCTTTGGGCAGGCGGGGCTCGATCCGCTGCCTTTCGATGCGGATGGCGAGGGCTTGCTGTCGGTGAAGCTCAACGGCACGCTGGGCTCACCAGTGCAGACGGATTTCCGTTTCTCGACTGAACGCACCCACTTCTCCGCCAATGGCAGTTTCGCGCTGCGGGCCGAGAATTTTGCGCAGGGTAACGCCGACATCGCGCTGGAAAGCGCCGATATCGAGCCCTATCTCATCATGAACGCCGTTGGCCTACCGCAGCTTGGTGGCGGCATGTCCACCAAGGCTACGGGCAAGTTGGCCGTGGACAAGGACAAGGCAACGTTTTCCAACCTCTCCGGTCAGGCGGGTGGCAACGCGTTCTCCGGCAATCTCTCGATCCAGAAGGCAGCACCTTACAAGGTCACGGGCGATCTCTCGGTGAACAATGTCGATCTGGCATGGCTGGGTGACACGATGTATGGCCCGGTCATCGACCCGGAATCCGGTGCATTGAGCGCCAAGCCGGTGTCGATGCCAGCGTTCCCGAAGCTCGATGCTTCCTTGACTGTGAAGACGGCCAATTTCGATACGGGAGCCTTCGGCACCGTCACCGGCCTTTCCTTCGCGCTCAACCACGCCAACGGCACACTTGCGCTGGAAAACATCACAGGCGACTGGATGGGCGGCAAGGTTTCCGGTCGCCTTTCCATGGCCACGGGCGATGGCGCGGGCATCTTCCGCACCAAGATCGCGGTCTCCGGTGCCAACCCGGAAAGCGTGATGTGGAAGAGCGGCGATACGCCTGTTGCCAGTGGCCGCTTTGCTATGGATTTGACGGCGGAAGCAACCGGCAAAAGCGTGGCCGAACTTCTGTCTTCGGCGGGCGGCTCCGGTGAAATCCGCACCGGCGGTTTGGTGTTGCGCGGTTTGAACCAGGCTGCTTTCCAGCCATGGCTACAGGCAGCCAACGATCTTCAGGGCAATATCGATGCTGCCAAGGTGCGTCCTCTGGTGGATGCGCAGCTGTGGAAGGGCGAAATCCCGCTTGGCGAAGTCGCCATGCCGTTTACGCTCAGCGATGGCAATCTACGCATGCAGAATATTGCCGCTTCCACGCCGCAACTGGCATTCGATGGTGATCTTACACTCGACCTCGCTGACGAAACACTCACCGGCGGTATCGATTTGCTCTACAATGCCGGGACGGAGGAACTTGCTGGTGCCGAGCCCTCCATCCACCTGAATTACACAGGTCCACTGGCGCAACCTGCCTTGACCACTGATGTGTCAGGCCTCACCGGCTATCTCTCCTTGCGCGCATTCGAGCGTGAGCGCCGCCGCGTGGAAGCCTTGCAGGCCAGCATCATGGAAAAGCAGCGCCTGCGCCGCGAAGTCGCCCTTTATCGTTTCGCAGCCACAGAGCGACAGGCCGCAGCCGAGCGCCAGAAGGCCGCAGAAGAAGCGCGCAAGCAGGAAGAAGAACGTCTGCGCGTTATGGCGCAGGAACGTCTTGAAGCCGAAACGGCCTCTCAGGAGCGATTGAAGCGTCAGCAGGAAGCGCAGCCAAAGCCGCAACCTCCGCCAGTCTTCACCGTTCCCCCAACCGGAGACGCCTTCCGCGAGGCGCCGCAGCCAAATACCGCAACGCCTTGAGGGTAGTTGTCACGCTCTTGTAGGAATTCTGGCAGAGATAATCAGTCGGCACCCAACTCAGATTTCAGGAAATCGATTGCGGACCGATAAGCTTCTTCCGCCTGCGTCGTGTCCGGCTTCAGAAAGAAATCGTGTGGGACGCCGTTGATCATAGTCATGGACGCTTTGCCCCCGGCACTCTTTATCGCCTCTGCAAACCGCGTTCCTGACGCGACGGAGTAAACGCGATCTTCGCTGCCCCAGATTAAATGGAATGGCGGCTTTCCCTGCAAAGAGGGCGTTTGATCTGAGGGAACACCATCGACAAGGACGACGGCATCCACAGGCAGTCCCTGCAACACCGCAATTGCCGCGTTTTCCGCGCCGAGTGAGATGCCCAAAATACCGACACGCCCGTCATGCTCCGGTCGTCGGTTCAGGTGAAACATGAGATTGGAGAGATTTCTCGTCCAGTCCCTGCGACGTTGATCGTAGTAGGCAATTCGCTCACCCGCACTCTTCATGGCGGATATCTTCTCCAAATCCTCTGGCGTCAGCAGATGCGGGAGGTAGACGTCCAAACCTGCGCGGGTGAAATGTTCGGCAATTACGTCGTAGGGCGAAGAGCCGAACCCTTTGCTGCCGCTTAGAATGATGGCAGCCGGTCTTGGCCCTGTGGCCTCGCTGGTGATAATTTCGACCTTCATCCGGCCGAATGGCGACACCACATCAACGGTCTGACGCGCAATCGCAGCACCGCTGAAACACACCGCCAGAACAAATGCGATAAAAATCCGGGAAACATTCATCGGTCTGACACACACCCTGAACTATTGGCTCTTCAGCCAGTTCAGCACATAGACGCGAAGAGATGAAGACAGATTGCTGCCTTCGGGCCGGGCATCATCGATTTCGGCAAGCAGGGCGGCGAAGCTCATTTTTCGCTTTTCGGCGATGATGCGGAGTTCATCCCAGAAGGCGTCTTCGAGCGAGATGCTGGTGCGGTGGCCGTGGAGGGTGGTGGAGTGCTTGCGGATCAAATTTGTGGCTTTCCAAACTGATTCAACGCGCTGCCAGCCGAATTCATGTTTTGCGCGTAAGCTTATGATTTTTTGAATCTGTTTTATTCCGGTGGCGTCCAATAACGCCCTTCGTCCCGGGGAAGTTCCGCACCCATGAAATCTGATGGTCTTTGCTATCAAGCGTAATCGAACGCTACTCAATAAAGATAAGTGGGGCAGGGTGTCCATCAAGGCTCACCCGCCCGCACCTGAAACGATCGTCTACTATTCCACCGGCACTGCGACGAAGCGCAGATTGCCCTGCGCATCCGCCACCATCATATGCGCATTCTTGCGACCGGCGGATTTGAGGCCATTGACGCGTACCATGACGTCGCCGGGCACTTCCATGAAGTCTTGGCCGACCTCCACGATGACATCGCCTGCCTTGACGCCCTTCTGCTCTGCCGCAGAACCGGCATCGACGCTGGCGACGAAGACGCCTTCGACGCTTTCGGCAATGCCCTTTTCGGTGCGCAACTCATCCGTCAGCGTGACGAGGTTCATGCCAAGAACCGTCTGTGGCGCTTCGCGCTGGTCCGGGGCCTGCTGCTGTGTCTGGTCGCCGCCCTTGTCGTTGGGCTCCGTCATCTCGCCGCCTTCGCCATCTTCCGGCATGGCGTCGTCGCTACCGGCGCCCGGCTGCTTGTCTTCAGCGCTATCCTGCAACTGGCCGAGCTTGACCTTCACGGTCTGCTCTTTGCCATCGCGCAGAACCACCACATCGACGTCCTTGCCGACAGGGCTTTCCGCCACTATGCGGGGCAGATCGCGCATTTCGTGAATATCCTTGCCGTCAAAGGTCAGCACCACATCGCCGGGCTGGATCGGGCCGTTCTCGACCGGGCCGCCCTTGACGACGCCTGAAATCAGCGCGCCGCGTGCCGTGTCCATTCCAAGGCTTGCGGCGATATCGTCGGTAACGGGCTGAACGCGCACGCCGAGCCAGCCGCGGCGGGTTTCGCCGAATTCGATCAGCTGCTGGACGATGTTTTGCGCCAGTTCGGTTGGCACGGAAAAGCCGATGCCGATGGAGCCGCCACTTGGCGAGATGATGGCAGTGTTGATGCCGATGACTTCGCCCTTCATGTTGAACAACGGGCCACCGGAGTTACCCTTGTTGATGGCGGCATCCGTCTGGATGAAATTGTCGTAGGGACCGGCATTGATGTTACGTCCGCGTGCCGAAACCACGCCGACCGTTAGCGAACCGCCGAGGCCGAAGGGATTGCCAATGGCCATGACCCAGTCACCGATGCGCATGGCGCGGGAATCACCGAACTTGACGGCTTTCAACGGCGTCTTCGGCTCCACCTTCAACACGGAAAGGTCGGTCTTGGTGTCGGTGCCGACAAGCTTTGCTTTCAGCTTGTTGCCATTGGGGAAGATGACTTCGATATCGTCAGCACCTTCGATGACGTGGTTGTTTGTGACCACATAACCGGCGGGATCGATGACGAAACCGGAGCCCAGCGAGCTGACCTTGCCGCCATTGTCCGGCTTCTGGTTGTCGAAATAATCCTTGAAGAATTCCTGGAAGGGCGAACCATCCGGAATGCGCGGCGGGGTAGGGCCCTTGCCTTCGCCTTTCACGCTCTGCGATGTGGAGATGTTGACCACCGCATCCAAGAGCGGTGCGGCAAGATCGGCTACCGATGCCGGCCCGTTGCTCTGCGCCATCGCCCTGCCCGGAACAGCCATTCCGCCTGCGATCATGGCAAGTCCCGTCACGGCGGCAATGCTGCTGCGGAATGGCGAAAGAGTGGTAACGGGCATACAGCGTCCTCGCATCTTGCAAAACCTGGAGCTAGCTTAATAGCCAAGCATAAGGCGGAATGATGAAGTGTAAAAATACCTTTTCGTGAATAGGCACGAATCTAGCGCTCATCCACGAGAATTGAAGCCGTACAGGAAAGAGCGAAACACGCAAGACGGCGATCAGCCGTAATTGTTCATGGCAGGCAAGGAACGCTCAGCGAAGGATTTGCAAGCCGTGTTTTTGAACGATGGCCAGAAGTTTCAGCGCCATGCCGCTAGGCCGTTTGGCTCCAGTTTCCCATTTTTCAACGGTGCTTTCGCTGGTGTTGAGATAACGGGCGAAAACAGGCTGGCTGACCTTGCTGGCTTCGCGCAGATGCTTGATATCGGCAGGTGCCATTTCCTTCGGCGCGGATAGATGGCGGGAATCGAAACCGCGCATGGTGGTCTTATCCAGCGCGCCGACCTTGTGAAGCGCAGATGCAACCGAATGAATTGCTTCGGATATATCGCTTTTAAACTGCTTCCTGCCTGCCATGACATATCTCCATCAAATCTTTATCATCCAGAAGTCGGTCCAGTTGCGCTTCGGTCAATGTTGCATAGGCTTTCGCAAGAGTTCGAAAATCTTCCAGTTCTTTGTCGTCAATGTTTGCGCGGTCATTCTTGGCAAAGAGATACTGGAAAATCCAGTATTGGCCTCCCTTGGCCAGAATGATGCTGCGGTGAAGGTTGTTGTTCAGTCGCCGTCCGACTGCCCTTTGAGAACCTCTTCAATAGCCTGACATAGTTCGGTGTCTTTGATCCGCGCTTTGCGGGCAGCCTTGGTGAACCATGCTGTTTTGAATGCGCGTTGTGAAGAATGACGATTAGCCATAAGTATAGCACCAAGTGATATCTTTTTTCAATATGGGTAGAAGTGCAATAGCTTTTGAATATGATGCCAGAAATGAAAAGGGCCGGTAAAAACCGGCCCTTTCGTGTTCATCAATTCGCAGGTGGGGCAGGCGGAGTTGCCTGCGGTGGCGTGCCTTCAATGTTGTTGAAATAACGGAAGAAGGTCGAGTCTGGTGAGAGAACCAGTGTCGTGCCGGTGCCGTTCAGTGCGCTCGCGTAAGCACCCATCGAGCGGTAGAACTCGAAGAAGCTCGGGTCGCGCTGGAAGGCTTCACCGAAGATGCGGTTACGCTCGGCATCGCCTTCACCGCGTAGCACTTCGGACTGACGGCGGGCGTCGGATTCGAATTCGACCACCTGACGATCCGCAATGGCGCGGCGGCGCTGGCCTTCTTCGTTACCGCGGGCGCGGATCAGTTCGGCTTCGGCCAGACGCTCGGACTTCATGCGCTCGAAGGTCTGCTGCGAGACTTCCTGCGTGAGATCCGTGCGGCGAATGCGGACATCGACGATGCTCACACCCAGCGATTCCGCGTCGGGACGCAGATCGTCGCGTACTTCCTGCATCATGGATGCGCGGGCATCCGAGAGTGCAGATTCAAAGCCGCGCAGACCGTAGACTCGACGCAGCGAGGCATCGAGACGGGTGCGCAGGCGCATTTCGGCAGAGAGCTGATCGCCCGACACCGTTTCGCGGAAGCGGCGGGCATCGGTGATGCGGTAGACCACGAAAGCATCGACTTCGTAGAATTTACCGCCCGAAACCTGAACACGGATGTTGTCATGGTCGAAACGCAGGGCGCGGTTCTCGATGTACTGAACGCGATCCGCGTCCATGAAGGCGAATGGCAGCTTGAAGTAGAGGCCAGGCTCTGTCTTGACATCCTGAATTTGACCGAAGCGGACGACGATGGCCTGCTGGCGCTCGTTGACCACGAAGAAGGACGAGTAAACGAAGAACAGGATGACGGCGAGACCGACGAGAATTGCGGTTAGACGATTGCCCATATCAGTTGCCTCCCTGCTGTGCTGCGCCGGGGTTGCCGCGCATGATTTCGTTCAGAGGCAGATACGGTACCACTCCCTGCTTTTCATCGATGATGATCTTGTTGGAGCCCTTGAGAACCTGTTCCATCGTTTCGATGAACATACGCTCGCGGGTAACTTCCGGTGCCGTGCGATACTGGTCGTAGATCGAGATAAAGCGCTGGGCTTCACCCTGAGCCTCGTTCACGACACGGCCCTTATAGGCATTGGCTTCTTCAACGATCTGCGCTGCCTGACCGCGAGCTGCACCCAGCTTCTGGTTGGCATACTGGTTGGCTTCCTGAACGAAGCGGTCTTCGTCCTGCTCGGCACGCTGAACTTCGTCGAACGCATCGGCCACTTCACGCGGCGGTGCTGCGTCTTCGATAGCGACGGCATTGATGGAAAGACCTGCGCCATAACCATCCATCGTCGCCTGAATGATCGAGCGAACGTCTGCGGCAATAGCCTGACGGTTATCACGGAAAATGTCCTGTGCCGGACGACGGCCAACCACTTCGCGCATCGCGCTTTCGGAGACCTGCTGCAGCGTTTCGGCTGGTGTGTCTACGTTGAAGAGGTAGGACTTCGGATCGGACACCGTGTAGAGAACAGAGAACTGAACGTTGACGATATTCTGGTCGCCGGTCAGCATCACGCCGGTTGCGGCGGATGTGGATGTGGCGCGTGCACCGATATTCTGCTGCTGCTCGGTGACCTTGACGATCTCGACAGTTTCAATCGGCCAGAAATGGAAATGCAAACCCGGCATCGAGACTTCGTCCTTCGGCTTGCCGAAACGAAGTTCCACGCCGCGCTCATCCGGCTGAACGGTGTAGATGGACTGAATGCCGACAAAGGCAAGAATGACCAGAACGAGAATGGCGATAACGCCACCATTTACACCGCCAGGAAGGATGTTCTTGAAACGGTCCTGACTGCGTCGAATGATTTCTTCGATATCGGGCGGGCCACCATTGCCGCCTCCACCACCGCCACCGCGTGGACGGTTCGGTCCCTGACCCCAGGGTCCACCCTGATTGTTTCCTCCACCGCTGCCGCCGTTACCGCCGCCGCCGCCCCAAGGGCCACCGCCGCCGCCATTCTGATTGCTCCAGGGCATCCATACCTCTTATGCTAAAAAACTCTCCCGCTCCCTCTCGAACACGCATGCGCATGTCAGGCGGGAATGTAGTCTCAGTTATAAGTAGGAGAGCAGTGCGTTTCAACGCAGAGGCGGTAACTTAATACCCAATCACGGTAAATAGTTCACTTAACGGGCTGATGCCGACGATAAGTTGCAAATCTCACCGGATAATTGTCCTTATCCCCCGCAGGAGCGGCTGTTTCATCGATTTTTTCAAAAACGGCCAAATCGATCTGCGGGAAAAACGTATCGCCTTCCAGCGAAACCTCGACATGGGTGACGGAAAGTTGATCGGCGAACGGCATGGCCTGACGGTAAATCTCGCCACCGCCAGCCACGAAAACCTCATCCACGCCAAGTGCTTGCGCTTTGTTCTTGGCAAGCGACAGGGCAACTTCCAGCGACGAAACCACATCGACACCATCCGGTCGATAATCCGGGTTGCGGCTGATGATGATGTGAGGGCGGCCAGGCAGGGGGCGCTCACCAACGGACAGAAAGGTCTTGCGGCCCATGATCATGGGTTTGCCCATGGTCAGCGCCTTGAAGCGCTTGAGGTCCGTCGACAGCTTCCAGGGCATATCGAGATCGCGGCCGATAACGCCGTTTTCAGCCACGGCAGCGATGAGGGTGATGCGCGGCTGCGTCATACGGCAATCGGTGCCTTGATGGAGGCATCGGCTTCGTAATTCTCCAGCGTGAAGTCTTCGAAGGTGAAGTCGAACAGGCTTTTGACATCCGGGTTGAGGCGCATGGTGGGCAGTGCTTTGGGCGTCCGCTGCATCTGCAATTCTGCCTGCTCGAAGTGGTTCGAGTAGATATGCGCGTCACCAAGCGTGTGCACGAAATCGCCTGGCTTCAGACCCGTGACCTGCGCGACCATCAGCGTCAGCAGCGCGTAGGAGGCGATGTTGAAGGGCACGCCGAGGAAGATATCTGCCGAGCGCTGGTAAAGCTGGCAGGACAGTTTGCCATCCGATACGTAGAACTGAAACAGGCAATGGCAGGGCGGCAGCGCCATGTCATCCACAAGCGCAGGGTTCCAGGCAGACACGATGTGGCGGCGTGAATTCGGATTTGTCTTGAGGCTTTCGAGCAAGAGCGCGATCTGGTCGATATGTCGGCCATCGGGCGCTGGCCATGAGCGCCATTGCGCACCATAGACCGGGCCGAGATCGCCATTCTCATCCGCCCACTCATCCCAGATAGAAACGCCATGTTCCTTGAGATAGGCGATATTGGTATCACCCTTGAGGAACCACAGCAGTTCGTGGATGATGGAGCGCAGGTGCAGCTTCTTGGTGGTGAGAACCGGAAAGCCTTCTGACAGGTCGAAACGCATCTGGTAACCGAAAACAGAACGCGTGCCGGTGCCGGTGCGGTCGCCCCGGTCGGAGCCCGTTTTCATCACATGCTCAAGAAGGTCCAGATATTGCTTCATCTCAGTCCGCCGCCGATTCTATTCGATCAGCATTATAAGCCTTTGCGGCGGCGGAGCCAGTGATGGATGATCTGACTCACAGAAATCAGAGCGTTTCCAACTTACCGAGATGTTTGGCGACGAGATAATAGAACGTTACGCGTGATTTGGTGCGGTCTGCTTTCATCGCCGTGATGGTTTCTTCCACGGCCTTGTCGGCGTCCGGGCCAGTCACGCCCAGCTTCTTGCCAATCCAGTTCGTCTTTACCCGTGCAAGCTCTTCCGGATCGGATGCCGAGACGAGGGACGAATCGCGATTGCGCAGAGCAATGCCCAAATGCTTGACGATTTTGTTGACCGTCGCCTCGTCGGCTCCGGCGTCGTAGAGTTTCACATCTGCAAGATAGTCCGTCATGTCCTCTCCTCCATGTGTTGCACGGCGCAATTAAGGGGCCGCTTATCAAGCAGAATGTGGCAAGTGCGAAGCGCCGTCAAGAATTGCGCACAACCTTTCATCGAAATGTCACGCAGCCCCTTTTCTCCGCCGTGCGAAACGCCTATATGAGCCTTGCCGGGTGCAAATCCGGCTATGGCGATAAACGGTCGATGGAATAAGCCTATTGGACCCGGGGGCGGTACCCGGCGCCTCCACCAAAAACCGGCGGCTTCTGAATGAGAGGCCGGCTTTTGATGGGGGCGAAATAGGATCGACAAGGGTGTAAAGATCGAACTTTTGCTCGGCATGATACCGCCGTTATCGGGTCACAAGTGTAGTTGCAAATGACAACAACGCTAAGGAATACGCTCTCGCTGCCTAATGGCGGTGCGGGAATTCCGCTCTAAGTCCTTACGGTTAGCCCCGTAAGGCGGGGTTCGGAGGTACCTGGCAACAGAAACCTCCACCTTCTCCATTCCGCCGGAATTGTTTATATGATGCAAATGACTCGCGGCTGGCAGGGCTTTTCCGTTGCTGCGATCTAAGACATTGCGTATACTTAGGTAAAAGACGTTCGAATAAGGAAAGACAGGACCGCATGGGGCAGGATCATATCCGTTACGACATTCTCGCACAGGATGCCCTTCGCGGCGTTATTCGCAAGGTATTGAGCGAAGTCGCAGCCACGAGCAGGCTTCCCGGCGACCATCATTTCTTCATCACATTCCTGACCGGCGCGCCGGGCGTGCGCATCTCGCAGCACCTCAAGGCGAAATATGCCGAGCAGATGACCATCGTCATCCAGCACCAGTTCTGGGACATGAAGGTTACCGATACACAGTTCGAAATCGGCCTTTCCTTTTCTGATACGCCTGAAAAGCTGGTCGTGCCTTTCAACGCCATCCGCGGCTTCTACGATCCTTCGGTGAATTTCGAACTCGAATTCGACGTTCCCCTGGCGGAAGAAGAGGAAGTCGTCGAAGCGGAAATCACCGCTTACCCGGTACCCGCCGAAGGCAAACCTGCATCGTCTGAAGACAAGAAGACAGACGAAGAAAAGAAGGCCGGTTCGGTCGTTTCGCTGGACGCATTCCGCAAGAACAAGTGATTGCATGGCGCAGATGGGGAGATGGTCGTGACAGGCGATATCGTAAATCTGCGCCAGTTTCGCAAACAAAAGGCGCGCACCGACAAAGAAAAACAGGCGGAGCAAAACCGCCTGACCTTTGGCCGCACCAAGGCTGAAAAGAACCTCACCTCCGCACTGAATGACAAGGCCACTCGTGTGCTGGATCAGGGCAAGCTGGAGAAGGGTGAGGGGGACGAGTAAGTTTGTCTCCTGATTCTGTGATCGTCACAGGAATCCAGCAACGTTGTGTTGCTTCTGTTTTCGACAAAAAACAAGACTTCGACGTCATCCTCGGGCTTGTCCCGAGGATCTAACCACGTTGGCTGTTGGGGTGCGTTAGATGCTCGGGACAAGTCCGAGCATGACGAAAATTGATGTGGGTTTTGATATTGCTCACATTGAAGGCATCTTAGGCCTCGAACATCACCCTCCGCAATTATTTTCCGTTCCTTGAGAAATGCGCAAATATCATTCCGCCTGACGCGCAACCAAGCAATCTATTTTCTATATTAAAATAATAGACAATGTAGGCTTCTTCTCATCCACAGAGCAGCTGTTCCACAGCTGATCGTATCAACGCAGTTCTCTGAAAAGATTTAATTTTCAGTCGCTTGCAGGTCATAGGGGAGAAGAATATGACACGCAAAATCAGGCTCGGTGCGTTTTTGCCCGGTGGTGGACAGCATATCGCAGCATGGCGGCATCCAGATCAACCTGCTGATGGAGCGTTGAGTTTCGAGTTTCACAAGCAGCTGGCATTGACCGCAGAGCGCGGTCTGTTTGATGCCTATTTCCTCGCAGACAATCTTGCCATCGGCTTTGGAGGTGCGCGCGAGGGCGGTAACGCCAAGGTCGCCGGCTTTGAGCCGACGACGCTGTTTTCCGCCATTGCGCCCTTCACCACCAATCTCGGTTTCATCGCCACATCGTCCACGACCTATGAGGAACCCTATACGACAGCGCGCAAATTCGCCTCGCTTGATCTGATCTCCGGTGGCCGCGCAGGCTGGAATGTTGTGACCACAACGGGTGACCCGACGGCGCAGAATTTCAATCGCCAAACGCAGTTGCCGCATGCAGATCGCTATCGCCGCGCTGCCGAACATGTGGATGTGGTCAAAGCGCTTTGGGACAGTTTCGAAGATGATGTTTTCACCCGTGATGCGGAAAGCGGCGTTTTCTATGATCCAGAGAAACTGCATGAGGCCAACCATCGCGGGGAGCATTTTCAGGTTCGCGGACCACTGAACGTCTCGCGCTCGCCGCAAGGACATCCCGTCATCGTGCAGGCTGGTCAGTCCGACGACGGGCGAGGCCTTGCCGCGGCAACCGCCGAGGTGATCTTTACGGCCCATCAGCACCTTGAAACCGCTCAGGAATTCTACCGGGATATCAAGGCCCGCGCTCGGGGCTTGGGTCGTGATCCCAGCCACATTCTCGTCATGCCCGGCGTTTCGCCCTTTGTTGGCCGCACGCAGGCGGAAGCACAGGAAAAATACGAGCGGCTGACATCGCTCATTCTGGAAGAGGATGGCGTCGGCCTGTTGAATGGTCTGACGGGCGGAACGCTGGATTTGCGCGGTTACGACCTGGATGGTCCGTTGCCGGAAGCGCCGCCGACGGAGGGCATGAAGAGCCGTCAGGCCCTCATCCGCCAGATTGCCGACGAAAACAACTTCAGTATCCGCCAACTCTATCAGTGGATTGCATCAGCACGCGGCCACTATACCATCGTCGGTACGCCCGAGACCATTGTGGATATGTTGCAGGAGTGGTTCGAAAACGAAGCCGCTGATGGCTTCAACATTCTACCGCCGTGGCTTCCCACCGCCCTCGATGATTTTGTCGATCTCGTCATTCCCGAGCTTCAGCGCCGTGGTCTGTTCCGTACGGAATACGAAGGCAAAACGCTGCGCGAAAATCTGGGTCTGCCGTTTCCCGTTAACCGCTGGACAGCCGCGCGTTCGGTTGTTCAGGCAGCGGAGTGAGATAGAATCATGTCATTTGAAGATGCAAAGGCGATTCTGCCGCGATCACTCAGCTACCGACAGACGGAAAAGCAGACGCAGCCGCTCTGGCAGGCCACACGCGGGGTGATCCTGCCCTTTATTGGTCGCTACGGGCTGGTTCTGGCTTTTCTGGCAGGTTGGCAGATATCCAGCGTGTTCGGCTGGATCAATCCCGCCGTCTTTCCTCCGCTGGACAGTATTGTCCTGGCTCTGTGGAAGGGCATCTCAAGTGGTGCGCTGATCGGCGATATCGGCATCAGCCTGCAACGGTCCGGCATAGCCTTTGCCGCTGCCGTGGTCATCGGCATTCCGCTTGGTCTTTTCATGGGGCAGGTGGCCGCTGTAGAGAGGGCGCTGGACCCGCTGCTGCAGTTCTTCCGCCAGACCTCCGCGCTTGCGCTTTATCCAGTCTTCATCCTGCTTCTGGGTCTTGGTGAAGCATCGAAAGTCTTCGTGATTTTCTGGGCGACACTGTTTCCCATTCTTCTGTCCACCATCGGTGGCGTGAAGGAAGTGGATAGCAAGCTGATCGAGATGGCCAGAACCTATGGCGCCGGACCGCTGACGATTTTCCGCCGCGTCGTTCTGCCTGCATCGGTGCCTGCCATCTTCGTTGGCCTTCGTCTTTCTGCCACCACCGCGCTGCTTCTGTTGATCGCAGCCGAGATGATCGGTGCAAACAAGGGCATCGGCTTTCAGGTGATGAATGCGCAGTATAATTTCCAGATACCCTTAATGTTTGCCGCCATTCTGCTGCTCGCGCTTCTGGGTCTTGCTGCCAATGCCGTGCTGGTTCTGCTGCAACGCAAGCTTTGTCGGTGGTCGCAGCCTTCGCAATAATGCCCATCAGCTAAACATATTCTCTTTCAAAGGAAAAACACATGAGCTTTCATTCTCGTAAGCTGCTGCTTTCGGCTGCCCTGATTTTCGGTTTCACAACCGCCGCGTCCGCCGCCGAAGAGGTCAAATTCCGCTATCTCGCAAGCCAAGGCGGCCTTGCTGCCCAGGAACTGGCGCAGGAACTCGGCTATTTCAAAGGCACCGGTGTCACCATAGAAAACGTCGGTTATGCCACAGGCGGTCCCGCTTCCCTATTTGCTCTGGCATCCGGTGATGTCGAGATCGGTAGTGCTGCGACTGCTGCAGTGTTGAACTCCATCATTGGCGGCAATGATTTCGTGGCCGCTTTCCCGTCCAACGGCATCAATAATGAAGTGCAGTCGGTTTTCTATGTTCTGGATGATAGCCCGATCAAGGATATCAAGGACATTGCCGGCAAGACGATTGCGGTCAATACGCTTGGCGCGCATCTGGACTACACCATTCGCGAAGCTCTGCACTCGGTGAATCTGCCGACCGATGCGGCAAAGCCCGTTGTCGTACCGGGTCCGCAGCTGGAGCAGGTGCTGCGCTCCAAACAGGTGGATATCGCTGCTTTTGGTTACTGGCAGACGACATTCGAGGGGAAGGCCAAGGCCGCTGGCGGCATTCGCCCCATTTTCGATGATACCGATGTGCTGGGTGACATCGCTGGCGGCTTTGTCGTCTTGCGCCGCGATTTCATCAATAAGCATCCGGAAGCTTCGAAAATCTTCGTTGAGCAGTCGCAGCGCGCTCTCGATTATGCGCGCGAGCATCCGGAAGAAACAAAGAAGATTTTCGCCAAGGCGCTCGCTGAGCGCGGTGAAAACTCTGATATTGCTCAGTACTTCCTCGGTTACGGCGTCCGTCCGGGCGGCAAGGCAGTCGATCGCGACTTGCAGTTCTGGATCGACATCCTGACACGCGAAGGCAAGGTCAAGGAAGGTCAGGTCACCGCCAAGGACATTCTTTATTCGCCCGAAACAGCCAGTAACTGAGGACGCGTCATGAGCACCGCCCAAGCCGTTCGCGGGGAGGTGGCTATCCGCCATCTCTCCAAATCCTACCACCTGAATGGCAAACCGTTTCAGGTTCTGAAAGACATCAATCTCAAGATATCATCGGGTGAAAGCCTTGCCATCGTCGGCGCCAGCGGCTCCGGAAAGACTACGCTTCTGCGTGTTCTAGCTGGTCTGGAGCAGGCGGATGCCGGTGATGTGCTGATCGATGGCAATGCCATTAACGGGGTCGGCTCTGAAAGGGCGGTGATCTTTCAGGAGCCCCGGCTTCTGCCGTGGCTGACGGTTATTGAAAATGTGGCTTTCGGTCTGGAAACGCAGGGCGTTGCCAAGGAAAAAGCGAGGGCCAGCGCGCAGCGCTACATCAATCTCGTCGGTCTTCAGCAGTTCGAAAACGCCTATCCGCGCCAGCTTTCCGGTGGCATGGCGCAGCGTGTAGGCATTGCCCGCGCGCTTGCCGTCCAGCCTGAAATTCTGCTTCTGGACGAACCGTTGGGCGCGCTCGATGCGATGACGAAAATCAGCATGCAGCAGGAACTGGCACGCATCTGGCGAGAGGAGGACGTCACGACCGTCCTCGTCACGCATGATCTGGAAGAGGCGATCTACCTCGCCGACCGCATTCTCATCCTGCCGCGCGAAAAGGGCGCGGCCCCCCGCATCATCGATATCGACCTGCCACGCCCTAGAGACAGAAGCTCAGCGGCTTTCGTGCGTCAGCGGGAGGAATTGTTGCAGGTGTTTGGTTTGCATTGAGGGCGCGCGCCGCCCTCAACTCACTTCCCATTCCACCGCTCCAGCGTCAGTGCGTAAGTCACATGCGGCTTGAGGTGGGCGTGTGTATCAGGCACGCGGGGGTGCAGGAAGTCGCGGGAGGCGTCGCGAATGAGGCCGATGCGTTTCATGACGGCGATTGAGCGCAGATTGTCGTGAACGGCGAAGGAGACGATTTCCGGCAGCTTCTTTTCGTCAAACGCCATTGATAGCAGTGATTTTGCCGCTTCCGTGACGTAGCCGTGGCCCCAGTAACGGGTGGCCAGCCGCCAGCCGATTTCCATGGTGCCGAGGGGAAATATGCCCTCCAGATTGACAGGTGCGATGCCGCAGAAGCCGATTGGCTCGCCGGTCTCGCGCAGTTCCACCGCGTAAAACCCGTATCCGGTCGCGTGGATCATTTCGTTGACGTGCTTGAGCGCCGCGTCGGATTCGTCATGGCTGCGCTGATGCGGAAAAAATGCCATGACATCGGGATCGGCGTTAACCTCGCGAAACAGATCGCGGTCGGTGTCTTTCCAATCCCGAAGGATTAGTCTGGGTGTTCCACTGACAATCATGGGGTAATAAAATCAGCCTTGCGGTAGCCCTGAAGGTAGAGAAGTGCGGTGAGGTCGCTGTGGTCGATGCGGATTTTTGCATCTGCGGCAACGGCGGGCTTGGCATGCAGCGCGACGCCGGAACCGGCCAGATGCAACATGCCGAGGTCGTTTGCGCCATCGCCTACAGCAATTGCGTCTTCGGGTGAGATGCCGAGTTTGGTGGCTATGTCGTTGAGAGCATCGACCTTGGCCTGCTTGCCCAGAATGGGTTCGGCCACGGTGCCGTCGAGAAGGCCGTCCTTTTCGCCCAGAATATTGGCACGGTTTTCATCGAAGCCGAGCGTTGCGGCGATGCGGCTTGTAAACACGGTGAAACCGCCGGAAACCAGCGCGGTGTAATGCCCCTTCGCCTTCATGGTGGCGATGAGTTCCATGCCACCCGGCGTGAGCGTGATGCGCTTCTCGATGACCTCGTCCACCACGGAAATCGGCAGGCCCTTCAACAGCGCCACACGCTCGCGAAGCGCGGGTTCGAAGGCGATCTCGCCATTCATGGCGCGGGCGGTAATGGTGGACACCTGGTCCTTGAGGCCGACTTCAGCGGCAAGCTCATCAATGCATTCCTGCCCGATCATGGTCGAATCCATGTCTGCAATCAGGATTTTCTTGCGGCGCTTGTCCTGATCCTGAATGGCGATATCGATGGGTCGGTCAACGATGGCCATGCGCAGCACGCGTTCGGCTGCCGCGATGTCGGTTCCGTCGCGCAGCACCAGATCGCAGGCAATCCCGTCCGCCAGCCAGTAAAGGCCGGATGCATCCAGCGCCTTGGCGGCGCTTTCTGCAATGGTGGAATTCAGAACAGGATTTGACGGATTGGCGATAAGCGTGGCAACGAGAGCCATGATGAAAAACCTTGCTGACGAATTTGATGCGACCCTGATAACCGGCCCGACGGCAAGCGGCAAGTCCGCGCTTGCGCTTCGTTTGGCGCGCGAGACGAATGGCGTCGTCATCAATGCAGATAGCATGCAGGTCTATGACACGTTGCAGGTGCTGACGGCGCGGCCCTCGTTGGCGGACATGGAAGGCGTGCCTCACTACCTCTACGGCCAAGTTCCAGCGGTCAAACTTTATTCGACGGGTGAATGGCTGCGCGACATCACGGCGCTTCTCGAAACGATGCGCGGCGACGGGCGCTATCCTGTTATCGTCGGCGGCACCGGGCTGTATTTCAAGGCGCTGACCGGTGGCCTGTCTGATATGCCTGCCATTCCCACGGATATTCGCGAGCGTTACCGCATGCGGCTGCTGGAAGAGGGACCGGCGGGGCTTTACGCCGAACTGGCGATCGGTGACCCGCAAACGGCGGCGAGCCTCAGCCCGAGCGACGGGCAACGCATTGTGCGGGCGCTCGAAATTCTTGAGGCGACCGGACAATCCATTCGCGCGTTTCAGGGTGCCAGCGGTCCCGTCATCATCGATCCGGCGCGCGCCCGAAAATTTGTGGTTCTGCCGGAGCGGTCGGTGCTGCATGACCGCATCGACAGACGGTTTGCAGGCATGATGCAGAGCGGAGCGGTGGAAGAGGTAGAAGCGCTGCTGGCGCTGGATGTCCCTCCGGATGCGACCGTGATGAAGGCCATCGGCGTTTCACAGATTGCCGAAATGCTGGGGGGGCGGATGAGCGAGGCCGAGGTCATCGAGAAGGCTGCGGCGGCGACGCGGCAATATGCCAAGCGGCAGATGACATGGTTTCGCAACCAGATGGGGGAGGATTGGGAGAGGGTGGTGCCGTGAGTTCTCTCTCTTCCCTCATTCCTGTCCTTGTGACAGGAATCCAGTCGATGCGCGTCTGCGCGGCGGGAAAAGTCTCTTCAGCCCAAAGACTTGGGCTGGCTGGATCCCTGTGACAAGCACAGGGATGAGGGAGGTTTGAGCAACGGCCTAGCCCCCCTCAATCCTTCCGATACAAACTTCCCAACGGCTTCTTCAGCAAACTTTCCCTCAGCGAAGACCTCGGCTCCTCGCCAATAAAAGAACGCGACGAAACATCTTCCCGCAACACTGGCGGCGTGCCGGTCGAAACATCAGGCATTTGCGCTTTGGCGGCAAATACCGAGCTTCGCGGCAGCATTTCCGGGCGGTAGGGTTCGCTGCTGCTGTTAGCGTGGAATTCCTTTTTCCAGCTTTCGAATTCTTCCTCGTCGGCATCCTGCGCGATTTTGGCATCGTAGCTCTGGCGGAAGCCGGAGATGTCGGGTCCGTTTACGGCACGCATGCGTTTGACGATGGAGCGAAGATCGACCGTATCCGGCGTATCTTCCACGATGGATGGCATCACCCCATTTGCCTTTGGCAGAATATGCGCAGGCACGCGGTTGAAGCGAATGCGCATGGGAACGCTGATGGCCTCACCGAAAGCGATGGCCTCGCCGTTGCCGATGGAAGACAAAAAGCTTGTGGTGGAAACCGATGAGTTCGGAATGGCCGAGCGAATAATCTCCTGGTCGTTTTCGTTGGAAAGCCGCATGGCGAAAACGGTGGAACATTGCGAGAGGATCGTCTGATCGAGCTCTCCCGGGCGCTGGGTGATGATGCCGAGGGAGACGCCGTATTTACGGCCTTCCTTGGCAATGCGGGCGATGGCCTGACGTGTCGGGAAGAAACCGAGTGCGGGATCGGCAGGCACGTAACGGTGGGCTTCTTCGCAAACGACCAGCGTGTGGATTGCGCCCTGGCTCCAGAGGGCCAATTCGAAGGCCATGCGGCAAAGCACCGAGGCCACCGAATTCACCACCTCGGAGGGAATGCCCGCCAGTTGGAACACGGAAATCGGCTTGCCTTCTCCAGGCACGCGGAAAATATGCGCCACGGTCTCCATGATCGTATCGGAAATGGTGCTGTTGGAGAACATGAAGTGATAACGGGGGTCGTTGATCGCCGACATGATGCGCATTTTGAGGTTACGCAGTGCGGGCTTTTCGTCGCGACCCTCCAGCCGACCGATGCGCTCATCGATCAGCGCCAGCAGATCGGCGATGCGGTAAGGAACCGGCGTATCCGCTGTTAGCGATGATTTTTCCGACGCGCGGCGCATGACGGAGTTTTCAGAACCGCGAAAGGCGCGCTTGGCCTCTGGTATCAGGTCACGCAGAACATCCAGCTCTTCGGAAACCGCCTTGCGTCCGCGGTAGAGAACTTCGGTAAATTCCTCCAGCTTCATCAGCCAGAAGGGCAGGTCCAGCGTGTCGGTATCGATAACGACCGACGTCATGGGGAAGGCTGCGGCGAATTCATTGTGCGGATCGAGAATCAACACGCGCAGTTTCGGGTCTTGCTCAATCGCCTTGTGCAGCAGCAGGGAGACGGCGGTGGATTTGCCGACGCCGGTGGAGCCCAGCACGGCGAAATGTTTCGATAGCATTTGCGGAATGCTGATCGTCGCATCGATGCTGTCATCCTGCGTCAGGCGGCCGACCACGGATGCGCCGCTGCCCGACGTTTCGTAAATGCGCATCAGGTCGCTGGCGCGGATTCGGTGGGCAACCGCACCGAGATAGGGATAGCGGGAAATGCCGGTTGAAAAGCGCTCGGAGCCATCCGTCGCGCGATGGATTTCGCCCAGCAGTTCCACCTCGATCAACAGCGTGTTGCTGCGGCTGGCAGACCATTCGGCCTGTCCGGTCTTCATGGCATAGGTAAGGGCGGCAACGCGTGTTTCGCCGAGATCGATGGAGATTAGGCGGCCAACGGACCAGAGTTCGGCAAGGTCGGTCTTTCCCGGCTCAGTCGTTGCGGAAATCGTGGCGCGGGAACCGGTGCAGGAAATGACGTGACCCAGCAGACGGTTGCCAGCCGATGCTTCGTCCCGGCGGTCCTGTTCGCCTGCTTTTGCTGATTTGCGAAGGTCGTCGTTGAACACGTCTCGCCCCTGTCATAGGTCTTGTCGGCCTTTTCCATGCGGCCGCACACGGGTTGGTCCCGTTCGTTGCCGGAGAGCCTATAAGATTGCGTTTAACAACTGGTGTAGTTCGGGCGTATTTTTATTTCTTCCAAGGGGCTTGGCTCGCAATAAATGGAATGAATGCCGATTTTTTCCGCAATATGCGTTGACGGAGAATGGTTTTGTGTCTAACACTCCGGCCCATGAAAAATCTTAACGTACTTATCGTGGTGGGACGGCGCATGGGCAGGATGGTGTAACCATCCGGCGAAAGCACCCATGCGCTGAACGAGGCTCCTCAAAGGGGCCTTTTTTTATGTCTTCACTTGGGCCAGATGGCTCCGCGATATCCAAAGCCAAAATCGGGATGGAACAGGCAATGACGGATAAGGACAATACGGACAACAGCAACACCATGACGGGCGCGGAAATCGTTCTGCGCGCGCTGAAGGATAACGGCGTCGAGCATATTTTCGGCTATCCCGGTGGTGCGGTTCTTCCGATTTACGACGAGATTTTCCAGCAGGACGATATCCAGCACATTCTCGTTCGCCACGAACAGGGTGCAGGCCACGCTGCTGAAGGTTATGCCCGTTCCACCGGCAAGGTCGGCGTTATGCTGGTAACCTCCGGTCCCGGCGCCACCAATGCCGTTACGCCCCTGCAGGACGCCTTGATGGATAGCATTCCGCTGGTCTGCATTTCCGGCCAGGTTCCGACATCGCTCATCGGCTCCGATGCGTTTCAGGAGTGCGATACCGTTGGCATCACGCGCGCCTGCACCAAGCACAACTGGCTGGTCAAGGACGTCAATGAACTGGCTGGCATCATTCATGAAGCCTTCCGCATTGCCCAGACCGGTCGTCCCGGTCCTGTCGTTGTCGATGTTCCCAAGGACATTCAGTTCGCAACCGGCACCTACACGCCGCCATCGGCTGCCATCCAGCAGAAGAGCTACAAGCCGAAGGTTCAGGGTGATCTGAACGCCGTTCACGCTGCCATCGAGCTGATGTCGAAGGCCAAGCGCCCGATCCTCTACACGGGCGGTGGCGTCATCAATTCCGGACCGGAAGCCACGCGTTTGCTGCGTGAACTGGTCGAACTGACCGATTTCCCAATCACCTCCACCTTGATGGGTCTGGGTTGCTATCCGGCATCCGGCAAGAACTGGCTGGGCATGCTGGGCATGCACGGTTCTTACGAAGCCAACATGGCCATGCATGATTGCGACGTCATGGTCTGTGTCGGCGCGCGTTTCGATGACCGTATTACCGGCCGCCTGAATGCCTTTGCTCCGAATTCCAAGAAAATCCACATCGATATCGATCCGTCTTCGATCAACAAGAATGTCCGCGTCGACGTTCCGATCGTTGGCGATGTCGGTCGGGTTCTGGAAGATATGGTTCGTCTCTGGCGGGCTCTGCCGAAGCGTCCTGAAAAGGCGCAGACGGAAGAGTGGCACCAGCAGATCGACCGCTGGCGCGCGCGCAAATCCTTCGCCTACAAGAACTCCAACGATGTCATCATGCCGCAATACGCCATTCAGCGTCTGTATGAAGCATCGAAGGGTCGCGACACCTACATTACGACGGAAGTCGGCCAGCACCAGATGTGGGCGGCGCAGTTCTTCGGTTTCGAAGAGCCGAACCACTGGATGACATCTGGCGGTTTGGGCACCATGGGTTATGGCCTGCCTGCCGCCATCGGCGTTCAGGTTGCGCATCCGGAAGCGCTGGTTATCGATATCGCCGGTGACGCATCGATCCAGATGTGCATTCAGGAAATGTCTTGCGCCATCCAGTACAATCTGCCGGTCAAGATTTTCATCCTGAACAACCAGTATATGGGCATGGTGCGCCAGTGGCAGCAACTGCTGCACGGCAACCGCCTGTCCAATTCCTATACGGAAGCGATGCCCGATTTCGTCAAACTGGCGGAAGCATACGGCGGCGTTGGCATGTATTGCGATGACCCGAGGGAATTGGATGACAAGATTGCGGAGATGATCGCAGTCGATAAGCCTGTCATCTTCGATTGCCGCGTCGCCAATCTCGCCAACTGCTTCCCGATGATCCCATCGGGTAAGGCGCATAACGAGATGCTGTTGCCGGATGAAGCAACCGACGAAGCCGTTGCAAACGCCATCGACGCCAAGGGCCGTCAGCTAGTCTGATTGGGAGAGGAACACGGATATGAACGCACACCTACAGCCTACCGGTTCGGCCTACTTCATTCAGAAGGAAACGGAAACCGTCGAAAACCACACGCTATCGGTCCTCGTCGCCAATGAGCCGGGCGTTCTCGCCCGCGTCATCGGTCTGTTTTCCGGTCGTGGCTACAACATCGAAAGCCTGACAGTTTCGGAAACGGAACACGAATCGCACCTGTCGCGCATCACCATCGTCACGCGCGGCACGCCGGGCGTGCTGGAGCAGATCAAGGCGCAGCTGGAACGCATTGTGCCGGTTCACCGCGTCGTAGACCTCACCGTCCGCGCCCGCCAGAACGGTCAGGACCGCCCCATCGAGCGCGAAGTCGCGCTCATCAAGGTGGCAGGACGCGGCGAAGATCGCGCCGAGACCCTGCGCCTGGCCGATGCCTTCCATGCCAAGGTGGTGGATGCGACGCTGGAGCATTTCATCTTCGAAATCACCGGCAAGTCGTCGAAGATCGACCAGTTCCTGACGATCATCAAGCCGCTCGGTCTGCTCGAAGTCTGCCGCACCGGTATCGCGGCGATGAACCGTGGTCCGCAGGGAATGTAATTCCCATCTGCTGATTGATCTTAAATGCCCGTGCCTGGTCGCGGGCATTTTCGTTTGTGGGTTTAAGGTATTTATTCCATCGAGGTTTCAGGCATGTCAAAACGTTTAAGGCAGTTGGATGGAGCGTTGTTCTGGCGAAGCTATCTGCTCACTGTCGGCTTTCTGATGTTTGCCGGTGCCAGCATCGTGGGCTACGCGGCGTGGGCAGGATCGCTTGAACTGGAGTGGTGGGGCGTGTTGCTCAGCTCGGGCATTCTCCTTGTTGGCGCTTTGCTTTTCGGTGTGGGTGTATTCGGCAGCAACTCTAAAATGGAAGGATGGGCCGATGTTGCTTCAACGCATGAGGCGGCTATCATCCTCTTCGTCATCAGCTATCCGGTCTATCTGATCCTCAAACTGTTTTATCGCCCGCGCTGAAACCAGAAATCGCGGACAATATCTGTATTTGGTCGCTGAGAATTTGAATCCGGAAAGCGGCGCAAGTGCTTAAAATCAAAGCATCTCAAGCGAAACCTTCTTCTGTGGCGGCGGGAATGCTGCGTCCAGTGCGGCCCAGTCTTCGTCGGTGATTTCCAGTTCGGTGGCCCCTCGATTCTCGGCTACGCGTTCGGGGTTGGAGGATTTCGGGATGGGCATGACGCCGTCGCGTTCCAGCAGAAAGGCCAGCGCCACCTGTGCTGGTGTGGCCTGATAGGCCTTGGCGATGCGGATGAGTTCGTGGTTGGAGAGGATGCGGCCTTGCTCGATGGGCGAATAAGCCATGATGGGCACGCCGTGGCTCTGGCACCATGGCAGCAGGTCGTATTCCGGTCCGCGACGGGAGAGGTTGTAAAGCACCTGATTGGCCGCGCAGTTCTTGCCATCGGTTACGGAAAACAGCTCTTCCATATCGTCGGTATCGAAGTTGGAAACGCCCCAATTCCTGATCTTGCCGTCTGCCTTCAGCTTTTCGAATGCGCTGACGGTCTCTTCCAGCGGATAGGAGCCGCGCCAGTGCAGCAGGTACAGGTCGAGGTGGTCGGTTCCCAGTCGCTTGAGGCTGCGTTCGCAGGCTTCGATGGCGCCTTGGGCGCTGGCATTGTAAGGGTAAACCTTGCTGACAAGGAACACATCATCGCGCAGGGATTGGATCGCCTCGCCAACGATCTCCTCGGAGCGGCCATCGGCATACATTTCCGCCGTATCGACCACCGTCATGCCAAGCTCTATGGCCTTGCGGATGCTGGCGATTTCCTGTGCTGCATCGGCGGTCGTTTCGCCCATGTTCCAGGTGCCGATGCCCAATGCGGGAATGGAGGTGCCGGAGGGCAGGGTGACGGTGGGATCGTCGAACATGCGGTGTCTCCTCTCAATGCTGTCGGTACCATAAACCAATCAGCCGCAGCGTCGATCCATCAAAACTTGTGGGCATTCCCATTCGCGTCCCTGACTGGTGTTTGAAGGGGAGCGCGCATAGATTTGGCCGCGAGAGGGACACCATGACAATCGAGACCTTTATCGCGCTTTTGCTTTTCGCTTTCACGACATCGATCACGCCGGGACCGAACAATATGATGCTGTTTGCATCGGGCGTGAATTTCGGATTTCGCCGCACAATTCCGCATATGCTTGGCATCGGTGCCGGGTTTCTGTCGTTGCTGATCGGCGTCGGGCTGGGGCTGGGTGCTTTGCTGCATTCCATTCCCGTTCTCTACACGCTGCTGAAATTCGCAGGCGGTGCCTATCTTTTGTGGGTGGCGTGGAAAATCGGCACCTCGCGCTCCTTAAGTGATGGCAAGACGGGTGCGGAACCGATGACCTTCCTCGGCGCGACAGCGTTTCAGTGGGTCAACCCCAAGGCATGGGTCATGGCGGTCACTGCCATGGCGACCTATACGGATGACAGACAATATTATTTGACCGTCATGCTTGTTGGCATCGCCTTTGCCGCCGTCAATCTGCCCAGCGTTTCCACATGGGCGGGGTTCGGCTCGGCGCTGCGGGAATGGTTATCGGTGCCAGCGCGGCTGAAATGGTTCAACATCACCATGGCCGTGCTGCTGGTAATCAGCCTATGGCCGATGCTGAAATAGTTTTAAGCCGGAAACTGCCGGTAGCATTCCTCGGCAATCTTCTGCAGATCGGCCTTGGAAATCTCGCCGGACACGGCATAGCCCAGCGCATTGTCGATCCAGTAGAAGGTTTCGATGCCATCGGCACTTGCCAGCCGGAAGCTGGTTTCGCGATTATCAGGGTTATGGCCAATCAGGACCGTGACCCGCTGCCCGGCCTGGTTCTGATACATCAGCATCGCCCCAGGCTTGCCGCTGACGGGAACCAGACGCCCACCGACGAGAGTAAAGCCGATAGTGCTGAGATCAGGGATCGCAAAGGGGGAGCCAAGGCGTTTGCCGAGCCATGTGCCCAGATGCTGCTGCTGGTCTGCGCCAACCTCGACCGGGTGACGCACTTCACTGGCATAGATCAGATAGGCGGATTTGGACTGGCTGGAAATATCTGCGGTCTGGGTCAGCGACGCGGCTTCAGGTGCTTTCAATCGCATCTGTGGCAGAAACTGGCCGGCCACGGCACCGGCGGCAAAGATGAGGCAGGCGGCGGCGGTGCGCGCCAGAAGGGGAGCCCAGCGGCGCGGCGCAGGGGCCAGCATCAGCCGGTCACTCTCGCGGCTGATTTCATAAGGGGCAAAGGCGTTGCGCAGCATCTGTGCCTGCGCCTGCCATTCTGCGATGCGTTTACGATCTTCCGGGTGGTCGGCAAGCCAGACTTCGACGCGCAAACGCTCCGCATCACCAAGGCGGCCATCCACATAGGCGTGCAGGTCTGTTTCTGATATGGCGTCGGTGCTGTTCATTTCGGTCTCCGAAGAGGAATGATATTGTCTGCGGCAAGCTGCGCCCGCAGCGTTTCCCGCGTGCGCGAAAGCCGCGACATGACGGTGCCGATGGGGATGCGCATCATGTCCGCTACTTCCTGATAGCTATAGCCTTCCACCGTCACCAGCATCAAAACCGCGCGCGCCTCGGGTGCTAGTCCGGCAAGAGCGTGGTACAGCCGGTCATTTTCCAGCGTGTCGCCATGAGCCTCGGTGGTACCCGCATCCTCCTCATGGCCATCGAGGCTTTCGGACGGGTGGCGCTTTTCGCTGCGGTGCCGGTTGCGGTAAAGGTTGGTCATGATGGCATAGGCCCATGCCTTCAGCCCGCCGCCGCGCCATTGATGCCGGTTGAGAAGCGCTTTTTCGATACAGTCCTGAAACAGATCCTCGCCATCGGCATCATGGCGCGAGAGGCTGCGCGAATAGCGCCGCAGCGATGGCATGAGGGCCAGCATCTGCGCTTCGAACGAGCCGGGGGCGGGGGCAGATTGTCCCCGCCGATCACTGCCTTTGCCGTTATGGCTTTGCGACATCCCAATTTCCGCCCATGCCGTCGCCCGTCATGTCACCCTTTTTCATGTCTTTGGCCCAATAATACAGCGGCATGCCATCCTTGGCCCACTGTTTCTTCCCGTCCTTGCGGGTAACGATCGTATAGGCGCCATCGGCCTTGTCGCTATCCGAAGCAAAGAAAGGTGGCCAGTTGGTAGCGCATTTTTCATAGCAGCTGGACTCGCCCTTCATGTCCTTCTTGTAGGTGTAAAGGGTCATACCTTTTTCACCGGCAAGAATATTGCCCTTATCGGCCTTGACGGTTTCAACCATCGGCGCGGCGAAGGCGGAGCTTGCGATGGCAAAAGCCGCAAGCGAGATTAAAGCACGCATTTTCATGGATGTCCTCCTCTGGATCAGGCAGCGTCTGCCGCCAACGAGAATAAGACACCGGGCAGGGCGAGTTTATTCCCTCCTGTTACGAAAAAACTGACGCGTCAGTTCCAGAGCGGAATATCCGGCTTCATCAGCATCAACCAAACGATGCCAATAACGGCGAAGAACGCGGGAAAACCACAGGCAAACCAGATGCGGTAGAGCCGGAACCATTGCGGTGGCAGACGCTCGCCAGACGCGGCGGCAAGACGGGCGATGTTCCTCAGCTTTATCTGTATCCACACCACCGGCAGCCAGAAGATGCCGACGAAGACATAGAGTAAGAGGGACAGGAATACCCAGCCTTCCGTCAACGGCCAGCCTATCATGTGGGCGAGCATATAGCCGGTGATGGGCTGAAGAATGGCAGCCGTTGCCGTGAAGACGGTGTCGGCAATCACCACCGTTCCCGCAACATGCGCAATGAGGGCAGGGTTTTCCGTCCTGCGTGCCATGACCATGAAGAAGGCAATGCCTGCGCCCGTGCCGAGCAAAACCGTCGCGCCGATCACATGGGCAAGGCGAATGAGTTCCTCGAACATTGGCTATCTTTCGTCGAGTATCGCCAGCGCGGCAAGGGTGAGAGCAATGGAGGGAAGCACCTTGACAAGCGGCCCGAGCGGATCGAGCCATAGTTCGGGTACCAACACCGTTCCGCCCAGCATGTAGGTGCTTGTTACAAGCAGCATGCCGACCATGGCTTTGCGAGCATAGGGTCGCAGCAGAACGGCTGCTCCCAGCGCAATGTCGATGAAGCAGGTGGTTATCGTCACCGTCAAAGCAGCACCGCTCGGCATGAAAGGCAGAAAATGGGCCGATGCTCTGGAGACATCGAAGAGCGGTATGAGGCCGGAGAGAAGCCAGAACAGTGACAGGCAGACGAGGATGATGGGTTTCAGCAGGAAAAGCCGGGAAAACCAAAGGTCTTGAACGCCTGATGGGTTGTCTGCCAGCGTCTGCGCCGCTGTCTTGAATGCGAAACCTTGAGGATAAGCGCCATCGACCGTTACGCCTTGAGACATCACCGCCATGGCTGTTGAGCGCAGAGGGGAGCGCCATCCAAGCCGCCCCGCCATATCGGCTAGCCATGTGACCGGTGCTGCCAGCATCGCTGGGAGTGAGGCTGTTGGGCTGCTGGCCAGTCCCAGCCATTGACGATGCAGCCCTATCAATTGCTGCAAGGTCAATATTTCGCCTGCCGCCAGATGCAGATCAGCACCCGGTGCGATTTTTCCACTGATCGAGTCGGCCACGATGTCAGCGACATCAGACAAGGCCACGGTTTGCACGGGGCTTTGAGCATGGACCATCGGGGTGACATAAGGAATGCTCGCCAATGCTCTGAGCAAAGCCGTGCCGCCATGGGCATTGCGTCCGATGACGAGCGCGGGACGAAGGATGACATGGGGCAGGCCGCTCGCTGCCAATGCCTGATCGGCACGCTGCTTGGTGGCAAGGAAAGCAGTGTCGGATGCCATGTTGGATGTGCGGGCGGATATCTGCACGATCAGCCGTCCACCAGCCTGCACGCTTGCCTGATACAGCGCCAGCATCGATCTTTCCTGCGTGGCGACAAGATCGTCGGACAGGCCATCCTGGAGCGCGCCAGCGCAGTTGACGATGGCATCGTGGTCTTCAACCAGCGACCGCCAATCCCCTGGCGTCGTCAGGCGTGCAAGATCTGCGGTCACCCAATCTGCAAACGGGATTTTTCGCTTGGAAGCATCGGTATATCGGCCAAGGCCCGTGACGGCATGGCCATCACGCAGAAGCCTGCGGATGATAGCCGAACCAATAAAACCAGTGGCACCGAGAATCAGAATTTTCATGCGTGTAGTCTATCCAAAGTTTCGCGCAAAACGCCACGGACTGATTTCATGGCCGGCCCAATCATTGCGCAAAAAAAGAGCCCAGGGTTTCCCTTGGGCTCTTTCGTTTTGTGGAGATCGGTAGGGATCAGAATTCTTCCCAGGAGCTGTCGGCTGCTGCCGCGCCGCCGCCGAAGGCGCCGGCCACTTTGCGCATCAGCTGGCGGGTCGGGGAGGCGACCGGAGCGGAGTTGTGCGATGCGACCTGGACTGGACGCGAGGACGAGCCGTTGCCGAGGTTGAACTGGGTGATCAGCTGGTTCAGGGCTGCCGCTTCCTTGGCGAGGCTGTGGCTTGCCGCTGTCGACTGCTCGACCATGGCGGCGTTCTGCTGGGTGCCCTGGTCCATGGTGTTGACGGCGGAGTTGATTTCCTGAATGCCGACGGCCTGTTCGCGGGCGGATTCCACGATGGCGTTGACGTGGTGGTTGATCTGCTGGACTTCGGAGACGATGTTTTCCAGCGCCTTGCCCGTATTGCCGACGAGTTCCACACCGGATCTGACCTGATCACCGGAGGTGACGATCAGCGTCTTGATTTCCTTTGCAGCCGTTGCCGAACGCTGGGCCAGTTCACGCACTTCCTGTGCGACAACCGCAAAGCCCTTACCGGCTTCACCGGCGCGCGCAGCTTCGACACCGGCATTCAGAGCCAGCAGGTTTGTCTGGAAGGCGATTTCGTCGATGACGCCGATGATGTTCGAAATCTCGCTGGAGGATTTTTCGATCTGCTGCATGGCGATAACGGCATCGCGAACGACCTGGCCGGAATGTTCAGCGCTGAGGCGTGTCTTGGTAACGAGACCGCCGACTTCTTCGGCACGCTTGGCAGAGTCGCGAACAGTCGTTGCGATTTCTTCCAGCGCTGCTGCGGTTTCTTCGACCGAAGCGGCCTGCTGCTCGGTACGCTTGGACAGGTCGTCGGCGGCAGAGCGGATTTCGTTGGCGCCGGCGTCGATACCACGAGCATTCTTGCCCACGGAAACCAGCGCTTCATTCAGTTTGCCGACGGAGTTGTTGAAGTCGTTTCTCAGGCGGTCGAGGTGATCCACGAAAGGCGCGTTGATGCGGTGAGCGACATTGCCATCGGCCAACTGGCCAAGGCCCTGCGCCAGTGCATCGACGGCGAACTGGATGTCGGCGGCTTCCTTGGCTTTCTGAAGCTCGCGCTGCTGACGTTCCTTTTCAGTCATGGAGCGGTTGGCATCGGCTTCGCGTTCCATCTGGATTTTGGCGATGGCATTGTCCTTGAAGACCTGCACGGTTTCGGCCATCTGGCCGATTTCGTCCTTGCGGCCAACGCCGGGAACGTCCACCTGCGTTTCGCCGCTGGCCAGACGCTTCATAGCGGAGGTCATGGCAAGCAGTGGGCGGGAAATGCCGGAACCGATCAGCAGACCGGCAGCGATGGCAATGATGATTGCGCCCGCAAGGCTGCCCCAGATCATGTTGATCGACGATGCAACAGCCGCATCATTTGCAGCGGAGCGTTTTGTCAGCAGTGCCTTTTCGTCGGCTTGAAGGTCAGCGCTTAATGCGCGGAAATTGTCGAAATAGGATTTGCCCTGCGATGCATCGAGCTTCTGGTTCATCTCGCCAAGCGATGTTGTATCGGCCAAGGCGCCGCGTGCCTTGATCTGCGGC
Organism: Hyphomicrobiales bacterium; assembly: GCA_900473205.1. GTDB lineage: Bacteria > Pseudomonadota > Alphaproteobacteria > Rhizobiales > Rhizobiaceae > Agrobacterium. The sequence continues at coordinate 210,464 of UCLB01000018.1, read as the reverse complement.
TCGGCAAAGTTTTTCTGCCAGTCGCTCATGGCAGTCTGGATTTTGTCCAGTCGTCCCAGCTGGGTCGGATTGTCACTGACCATGGCTTTCAGCTCGTCGACCATTCTGTAGATCGCTTGCTGACCCTTGTTATAAGGCGCAAGAAAATCCTGTTTGCCGGTGATGATGTAACCGCGCATGCCCGTTTCCATATCCACGGCAGCAGCGGTGATGTTGTCGGACTTACGAAGCACCTGATTGGTGTGTTCGACCCAGCCGTTGCTCTCCGTCATGGAGGAGATACTCGTGAGCGCGATTGCGCCGACGGCAATGGCAAGCAAAACCGGAGCGGATGTGCCGATAACTACTTTGGTTTTCGTAGAAAGATCCTTGAACGAGAACATGTTTTCCCGACCCCTATTGTGTAAGTTATTACTGTGGATGTGAGCATGGCGTTGCTCCGAACAACTTTGTTTTTGTTTTCGGGGTTTTCTTTGGGAAAGCCGTCGTGTCGTTCCGGTTCGTTTCATGGCGCTTGTCAGATGTCCCTAATATCTAATTCACGCAAATTTGATGTTATTTCTTATGAATTGATTCTTAGTTAAAATTCTAATGATCATCTTTTATAATTACATTTCAGTGAAATAACGTTGGTAGCAACAATTCTTGTTGGTCTTGAGCTTTAATCGCGGGTCGATCAATTCACGGCTTTATTCTTCTTTCGTTCTTTTTCAGTTGCGCTTCGCGCTCGAATCCTGCGAAGAGAACGCATGCAATTTTCACCGCAACAGGATGAAGCCCTCAAGGCTGTTTCGCGCTGGTTGAAGGAAGGCCGGACGCCGGTTTTCCGGCTGTTCGGCTATGCCGGTACGGGCAAGACCACGCTTGCAAAATATTTTGCCGAACATGTCGATGGTGAGGTTCTGTTTGCGGCCTTCACCGGCAAGGCGGCACAGGTGTTGCGGTCCCGTGGGGCGACGAATGCCCGCACCATTCACTCGCTGATCTATCGCCCGCGCGGCGAGGAGGCAGTCGAGGATGAGGAGACCGGCAAGACCTCCATCGCGCCGATGTTCTCCATCAACCGCCAGAGCCCTCTTGCCAAGGCGGCACTCATCATCATCGACGAATGCTCAATGGTTGATGAGGCGCTGGGCAGGGACTTGATGAGTTTCAGCACGCCCATCCTCGTTCTGGGTGATCCCGGCCAGTTGCCGCCCGTGTCCGGTGGTGGTTTCTTTACCGAGCAGGAGCCGGACTTCCTGCTGTCGGAAATCCACCGTCAGGCGAAGGACAATCCCATCATCCAGCTTGCCATGGATGTGCGGGAGGGCAAGGAGATCATGCGCGGCGATTATGGCGCAGCGCAGGTCATTTCCAAGAATGAGGTGACGCAGGGGCTGGTGCTGGACGCGGATCAGGTTCTGGTCGGTACCAACCGCACCCGCCGTCGCTACAATCAGCGTCTTCGTGAGCTGAAGGGCTTCAGCGCCGATTATCCGCAGTCCGGTGACAAGCTGGTATGCCTGCGCAACGACCCGGCAAAGGGTCTGCTGAACGGCTCGCTGTGGCAGGTGATGAGTTCGTCACGCGAGACAGTGAAGCCCGGCATCAACCTGATGATACGTCCGGAAGACGACGATATGGATCGCGGTGCGGCGAAGATCAAACTGTTGAAAGCTGCGTTCGAGGAAACGGAAACCGAAATTCCGTGGACGACGCGCAAGCGTTATGACGAATTCGATTACGGTTATGCCCTGACGGTACACAAGGCGCAGGGTTCGCAGTGGAACAATGTCGTCTTGTTCGACGAAAGCTTTGCATTCCGAGATTCGCGTGAGCGTTGGCTTTACACCGCCATTACCCGCGCTGCCGAAACATTGACCATCGTTCGATAAGCAAACGCCCGGCGCGGTATTCAAACCTGCGCTGGGCGTTGTTCAAATCTTGATCGAATGAGTTCTTATGATGCTGGCTGAATGACGCCCATCATGTAAGCTTTGGCCACCGCCTGAAAGCGGTTGCTGGCACTGACTTTTTCCATCACGCAGGATTCGAGCTTTTGCAGTTCCTCGCTGGAAATACCCAGCGTGCGGGCTAGGCGAACAGGCGCGTAACCTTCCGCCATCAGTTCCAGACATTTGCGTTCCTGCGTGCTCAGCTCCACATCGGCGTCGCTCAGCACGTCGTCTTCGACATCGAGAGCATCGTCATCTGTCAGAACGTCGCTGATCTGCTGAATCTGACGGCGAACGGTCGAGATTTCCGCAGCCAGCTCGCTTTTGCGATTGTTGAGAACTTCCTGGAACAGGGCGTCAGCATCGGCCTGTGTCGGGGCGTCTGCCAGCTTCTGCATGATGTCCTGAATGGTGGCGACAGGAATGCCGATCTCGCGGCAGAAATTGATGACCGCCATGCGGTGGACATCCTGATGCGAATAGATGCGCATCAAGCCAGCGCGGCGGGACGAGATGATTTCTTTTTCTTCGTAGAAATGCAGTGTGCGATGCGTGACGCCGAACATGTTTGCCATGTCTGCGATGGCTACCGGTTCCGGTGGCAGAGGGGAGGGAAGAGAGACTTCTGGAAGAAAACCTTTGCGCGCAATTTTCGAAACATCCCTCGTGGGAGATTTCGCCGGCTCTTCCGCATCGCGCATGGGCTTTGCCCTCCATCGGGCTTCATTGCGCGCTCTTCCGGGAATGGACCTTCGCGCAGGCAGCTCGTCTTTCAGGAATTCATCCATTCCCGCTTCGGATGCCATGTCGATATTAGAATGTATTTTGAGTTGTGTTTCTGAAAAAAAGTAATCGTTCGCCATTATAAACCCCAATGCCCAATCGGCGCTTCAATGCGGGTGCGAAGAAATGGTTCCAAAACTTTTCAATTATTTTTTCAGGGGTGCTTGCGGCTGGTGTGATAGTGAAGGAAACAAGACCTTCTTATATCGAACGCGAGCGGTCAGAAATCATGCCAACCACACTCTCCGTCAATCTCAATGCCATCGCCATGCTGCGCAATCGCCGCGATCTTCCCTGGCCGGATGTCGCGCATTTTGGCCGTATCGCGCTGGCCGCCGGTGCCAGCGGCCTGACCGTTCACCCGCGCCCGGACCAGCGGCATATCCGCTTTTCCGACCTGCCGGTTTTGCGCGCTCTGATAGATGACGAGTTTCCGGAGGCCGAGTTCAATATCGAGGGTTACCCATCAGAAGACTTTCTGCTGCTGTGCGAGGAAAGCCAGCCGGAGCAGGTAACGCTGGTGCCGGACGATCCGTCGCAGGCGACTTCTGACCATGGCTGGGATTTTCGCAAGCATGCCTCTTTCCTGAAGGAGACCGTGGCGCGCCTGAACGGCGGCGGTATGCGCGTTTCCCTGTTTGCCGATGGTGATGGCGACGAGGCGGCGGTGCAGCTGGCGGCAGAGACGCGCGCGGCCCGCATCGAGCTTTACACTGGCCCCTATGGCGGTTGCTTCGACAACCCGGAAGAGGCTGACGTTTGGGTCGAGAAGCTTGGCGTTACGGCGGATCATGCCAAGGCTCTGGGGCTTGAGGTGAATGCCGGTCATGACCTGACGGTTGCCAATCTTCCAGCCTTGGTCAAACGTATTCCCTACCTGGCTGAAGTGTCCATCGGTCACGGGCTGACGGCGGATGCCATGGAGTATGGAATGGCGGAAACGGTACGGCGTTTTTGTCGCGCCTGTGGTCAGACTATTTCATAACTATCGTCAATTTTTGCCATTATATTGCAAACCGCGCAGTTGCTGCGCGGTTTTATTGATTTTGAAAAGGGCATTTTTTCATGCAGGAGCATCACGTTGTCGTCGTTGGGGGAGGCTTCGGCGGACTGCAGGTCGTTCATGGGCTGAAAGGCGCGCCGGTTCGCATCACCTTGATCGACCGCCGCAATCACCATCTGTTTCAACCGCTGCTTTATCAAGTGGCGACCACGGCACTGGCCACCTCGGAAATAGCCTGGCCCATCCGGCGGCTGTATCGCGACAGGCCGGAAGTGACCACGCTGCTTTCGGAAGTCGGCGGCGTTGATCGCCAAAGCCGCACGGTTATCCTGAAATCCGGCGAGGCCATCCCTTTCGATACGCTGGTTCTGGCCACCGGCGCACGTCACGCCTATTTCGGCAATGATGCTTGGGAAAAGCATGCGCCGGGCTTAAAGACGCTGGAAGACGCCACCACCATCCGCCGCCGTTTGCTGCTTGCCTTCGAGCGCGCCGAACTGGCAAAGACCGAAGAAGAAAAACAGGCTTACCTGACCTTCGTGGTCATCGGCGCAGGTCCGACCGGTGTGGAAATGGCGGGCATGATTGCCGAACTGGCGCATAAGACACTGCCGCCGGAGTTCCGCAATGTCGATACCCGCAAGACCCGTGTTCTGCTGGTGGAAGCCGGGCCGAGAGTGCTGCCAGCCTTTACGGAAGACCTTTCTGCCTACAGCAAGACCGCGCTGGAAAAGCTTGGCGTTGACGTGCTGCTGGGCACGCCCGTTTCCGCCTGCACCGATGATGGCGTGACCGTGGGTGACACGCATTTTCCTGCCAAGACCATCGTCTGGGCCGCCGGTGTGCAGGCATCTCCCGCCGCGCAATGGCTTGGCATTTCGGCAGACAGGGCAGGCCGTGCGGAAGTGACACCCCAGTTGAACATCCCCGATGACGAGCGAATTTTCGTAATTGGCGATACGGCGCTGGTAAAGCAGGCCGATGGCAAGCCCGTGCCGGGGGTCGCCCCAGCCGCCAAGCAGCAGGGCAGCTACGTCGCCCGCGTCATCAAGGCGCAGCTTGCAGGCCAGCCAATGTCAGCCCCCTTCCACTACCGCCACCAGGGCAACCTCGCCACCATCGGCAAACGGGCGGCTGTTATCGATTTCGGGAAGTTCAAACTGACCGGCGTTCTGGCCTGGTGGATCTGGGGCCTCGCCCATATCTACTTCCTCATCGGCACCCGCTCCCGCCTTGCCGTGGCTTGGAGCTGGCTGTGGATCTACCTCAGCGGCCACCACAGCGCGCGGCTGATTACGCAGAAAGAAACGTTGAAGGACGAGGCGTAATTGTTGGAAGCTATGGGCGAGGTGGTTGCTTGTAGCCACCTCGCGGCTGTTTTGAACATTACAAAGGTCAGGCTGATGTGCTGGAACTGTTGTCAAATATTTGGCTAAGGCGGTATTCCATGCCCTGAATGATCGCATCTGACAATTCGTAACTACCTTGCAGGGTAGAAAGAAAATCTGCTGTAATATTCCCATCGAGCTTGCCGCGGTAGCGCGCATCGGCGATGGCGTGGGCAGCGGCATTAAAAGTGGAGGGATCGTTCGCATCAAAGCCAGTAATGGCCTTATCCTCGTCAGTCAGGATTTCATTGAGATCATAACCCCCACTCAGTCCAGACGCTATAGCTTTGTCATTTGTGGCGGTTACGGCCGCAAGGTTCGGTCCAATATAATTGAATTCCGTTCCGCTTGTCGCCCTATCTAAAGCAGACGCGGCAAGCGAATATTGCAAGGACGTAGCCGACGAGTTTAGGGAGTCGATATTTTCACTATTCTCGCGGACTTTGATTTCTGATGTGCCTGTCTCACCCTTTATCAAGCCAACACCGCTCATGATTGAGGCTGTTTGTGAAGCCGGGGTTTGAATATTGTACCTGTTTGACGAAATTTGCATCATCAATACCTTTCCTAGGAATAATATTCATGATTGCATCTGGAGCTTGCGGTAACCTTTCTGGTGGTTATTTTTTAAGAAAAATTAAACGTTAAAAACTTCAAGTTGCAAATCTTATCCCGCTGTCAATTTGCAGGAGTTGTAACTCCTGGCGGCATAATAAACGCCACTCCAGCTTTTTTTAAAATGGTCCCGTCTGTAAAAGTAGAGAGGGCAATTGGCCCTCTCGTGGCTGATCAAGCAAGAAGACTAAATTCTCAAGCCGATAGCAACTTCGCCTTATTCGCCTTGAAAAACGCCTCACTGGTCTGCGGCTTTTCGCCCGTCAGCGTCTCGTAATCACTGGTGACGAGGTCGAAGTTTCCCGCAGCGATGTTCGCATCCGCCGATGCCAGCATGGCAGCGACGAAGCCGGGGAGGCCGGCGCTTTCGATGCCCTTTTGCAAATCAGCAGGCGATACCTTGATGACAGCAAGCGGCTTTTCGGCGGCTTGGGAGACGACGGCGGCGATGTCATCGGCGCTCTCCGACTGCGGGCCGGTGACGGTGTAGGTCTTGTTTTCGGCCTTGCCCTTAGCAAGAGCGGCTGCTGCGGCGCGGGCGCAGTCATCGCGGGAGATGTTGGAGACCTTGCCGTCAGCCATGGCGGTGAACCATTGGCCGCTCTGCAGATTGTGCGGCATGCCATGCAGGTAGTTGTCGTAATACCAGGCGTTGCGAATGATGGTGTAAGGCACGCCACTGGCCTTGATGGCGTGCTCTGTGCCGAGATGATCTGGCGCAAAGGTGACGAGCGATTTGTCCGGGTTGGGCATGGAGGTATAGGCGAGGTGCTTCACGCCAGCCTTGGCGGCGGCTTCGACAGCGGCCTTGTGCTGCGTCAGACGCTGGCCCGGAACGGCAAGGGCATCTGTGGAAATGAGGAGGGCGGTGTCGATGCCTGCGAAAGCAGCGGCGAGCGAAGCTGCGTCATCGAAATCGGCCTTGCGGGTTTCGACGCCCTTTGCGGCAAGGGCCGAAAGCTTGGAAGTATCGCGGCTGGCGGCAACGATGTCGGAGGCGGCAACGCCGTTGGTTTCCAAGAGGTGGCGGATGACGGCCTGACCGAGTTGGCCGGAAGCGCCGGTTACGAGAATTTTGCTCATCACATATGTCCTTTTCCGCATCCGTTGAAAGCCGATGCTTTGCTGGTCTCAAAAAGAGAGTAAGGCTAAAATAGGAATTGACTGCATGATGTAAAGAAGGCATTTTTCCTGCCATACGTTACCAAAAGGGAACCACTATGAGCGCGACAATTTCAAGGCTGAAGCCAGCAGCATCTGCGCCGGCGCCCGATTTCGCCAATCTGGATTTCGGCAATTGCCCGGTGCGCGACTTGCTCAACCACATCGGCGGCAAATGGTCGACCCTGCTGCTGCAAGCCTTGGCGGAGAAGCCTTATCGCTTCGGTGAACTGCGCCGCATGGTGCCGGACATTTCCCAGCGCATGCTGACGCAGACCCTGCGCGACCTTCAGCGCGATGGTTACATTCACCGCGAGGTTTTTCCCACCAAGCCGCCGAGCGTGGAATATAGCATGACGCCGTTAGGGCGCTCGCTTTATCGCCCGCTTTCGGAGGTCATCAACTGGGCACTGGAAAACCACGATGCGGTCAAGGTTGCACGCCAGCGTTTCGAGGCTGAGACCTGATATTCGTTCACCCGTGATCCGCAGCCATTTTCGCTGACGCTCATATTGCGCCGCGTCAATTCGTAGCTCTTCGTCAAAAAAACTCTTGACCCTTTTCACCACTCCCCTTAAACAACACTCGAACCGTACCGTACGGTACATAACGTCTCAGGTGGAGTGGACAAGGTGGGGACCGATCCGATCACAGCGCAGGAATTTTCGCCGCGTCAGAACGCCGTTCTGGAGCAGGCTTTGCGTCTTCTGGTCGAGGGCGGAGAAAAAGCGCTGACGACATCGGGTTTGGCGCGCGCTGCCAACTGTTCCAAGGAAAGCCTCTATAAGTGGTTCGGTGACCGTGACGGTCTTCTGGCCGCGATGATTACCTTTCAGCAGAGCAAGGTCCGTACCTTCGAGAAGGCAGGGGACCGTGTTTCTGCGCCGCAGCTGACCGACCACCTTGAAGTCTTTGCCCATGATTTGCTGGATGTTCTGGCGGGCGATGTTTCGCTGGCGCTGAATCGTCTCGCCATCGGGCAGGCCAGCCGGGATGGCTCGAAGCTGGGCAATCTGCTTCTGGAGCGTGGTCGCCGCCAGATCGACAAGCGCGCACGCGGTCTTATTGAGGCCGGTCGTCGCTCCGGTTATCTGCGCTTCGATGATCTCGAAGACGCCTATCGCAGCTTTTATGGCCTGATCGTTTCCGACCTGCATGTGCGCATGCTGCTGGGTGAAGCGCAGCAGGCAAAGGATTTTTCCGCCCGGGCACGCAAGGCCGTTTCGGCCTTTCTCACGCTCTACGGCACGGAGAAGGTACATTCGGAAACTGGTGGAAAGGTCACCTGAGTTCCGGTCTAAACAACGTCAAATATCCAAGGAAGGACTACCGAAATGCGCGTCTATTACGATCGTGATGCCGATCTCAATCTCATCAAGGCGAAGAATGTCGCCATCGTCGGTTATGGTTCGCAGGGTCGCGCCCATGCGCTGAACCTGAAGGACAGCGGCCAGAAGAACATCGCCATCGCGCTGAAGGCTAGTTCCGGCACCATCAAGAAGGCAGAAGCCGATGGCTTCAAGGTCATGACCGTTGCCGAAGCTGCCAAGTGGGCCGATCTTTTGATGATGGCAACGCCTGACGAACTTCAGGCCGACATCTACAAGGCAGAAATTGCCGACAACATTCGTGATGGTGCAGCGATTGCATTCGCCCACGGTCTCAACGTTCACTTCGGCCTCATCGAGCCGAAGGCTTCGCTCGACGTCGTCATGATCGCACCGAAGGGCCCAGGCCACACGGTTCGCGGCGAATACCAGAAGGGCGGCGGTGTTCCTTGCCTCGTTGCCGTTCACCAGAACGCTTCCGGCAATGCTCTTGAAGTTGCGCTTTCCTACGCCTGCGGCGTTGGTGGCGGTCGCTCCGGCATCATCGAAACCAACTTCAAGGAAGAGTGCGAAACCGACCTCTTCGGCGAACAGGTCGTTCTGTGCGGCGGTCTCGTCGAGCTGATCCGCGCTGGTTTCGAAACGCTGGTCGAAGGCGGTTATGCGCCTGAGATGGCCTATTTCGAGTGCCTGCACGAAGTAAAGCTGATCGTAGACCTGATCTACGAAGGCGGCATCGCCAACATGAACTACTCCATCTCCAACACGGCAGAATGGGGCGAATACGTCACCGGCCCGCGCATCATCACCGCTGAAACAAAGGCCGAAATGAAGCGAGTCCTGCACGACATCCAGACCGGCAAGTTCACCTCCGACTGGATGCAGGAATACCGCTCCGGTGCTGCCCGCTTCAAGGGCATCCGCCGCATGAACGACGTTCACCAGATCGAAGAAGTCGGCGCAAAGCTGCGCGGCATGATGCCTTGGATCGGCAAGAACAAGCTGGTTGATAAGGCTGTGAACTAATCTTCACTGCTTGGATAAATTTGCGAAAGGCCGGGGCGAAAGCTCCGGCCTTTTTCGTTTTTTCCGTTCATTCGGGGGGCAATGTATCTCACCAGTCCGAATGCCAATTTGCAACCTATTACAACCATAGGTGACAAAAGGTAAATTTTTAACGATTTGCAACTAAATGGATTTTTATCTTTAAAAAATTATCTGAGGTTGTGCCGTGTTTTTTGATGTCGAAAGTCGGCATTTCTCCAAGTTGCCGATAAGCGTTGTGGCGGAGTGCATTCCTGCGCGCAACGTTAGAGGTAGCGTGGTTGACTGTTTTCTTGATGCGAACAGGATTGGTTCCGTGCCGAATGGCGATTCACGTGAGAGCAGGTAATGGCCAACGATCCTGTACGTGGAAAACGTATTCGTGAGGCGATATCTCGAAGCCATATCCGCAAGGTACATGCGGTCGCAGCCGAACTGAACGTCTCTGTCGCCGCTGTTTCCCGCTGGCAAAATGGGGGGCATACCTCTCTGGAAAGCGTCTGTCTGCTTGCAGAGTTGCTCGACGTCTCTCTGGACTGGCTTCTGCTTGGGCGTGGCACGATGGACTGGCACACGGACAGCACGATTTCGACTGGCGAATTGCATTGGGTACTGCTGTTGAGAAACCGGTCTTCAAAGCTTCAGTCACTCTTCATCTCGTTACTTCAAGCGATTCCTCCAGAGAAAACAGAACGCTGAAGTTAATTTTCGAGCATTTATCATTCTGAAGTAAACAACTTAAAATTGATAAAAAGATATGCGTGCGGCACATTCTCCTCAGGGTTGCTGGTGCTGGTCGGCGTACTGCTCTCCACAGCCAGGCAGCCCTATTTCGCTCTTAACACGTGAGGATTTTTGCCCATGTCTACGTTACTGACCATCAATGTGAAGAACTTCGAGTCACAAACGCAGAATTTCTATTTCTTCCAACAGCCAGCCATCTATTCCGGCGGTGCAACTGTTTATTCCAACAGCATATTCTCCCAATCGCTCGGAAATTTCGATGCAACCGGGGCAGAGCTCACTTTTCAGGTAAACCTGCAATATTATGCTGGCATTCAGCAGGCGAACACGCCGCCTCAGATCGGAGCTTCGTCTGGTTTTGCATCAGCAAGCCGCCCCATCGATCTTACTCCAGCTTCTGACGCAACCAGCGTAAATAATTTGACAACTGCAACGGTATCACCGCTTGGCCTTTCGGTTCCAGGCAATGACCCAACCGTGCAGGCTGGATCGTTCCGTATCGCAACTCCCAGCTTTGCTTCGCCGCCTTATTTCAATGTCGGCTCAGCTGTCTCTGTCAACGGTAGCATTGTCCTGTCCAACTTCGTGCAGGCCAACCCAATGAACCACACCGATTGCCAGCCAGTCCTCAAATATTACGTTCAGACTGGATCTTACACGCCGGGCAGCGTCATGAATTTTACCCAGTCCAGCTTGAATGCGGCCCTTGCCGACTTCACCGGCGGTTACACCGTATGCAACATCAGCCTGTTGGCCAACGGTAACTGGAGCGCCCAGCTTCAGTAAGCTGCATGTTGCCAGCGGCTGATGGATGTTTACCCCCAAACGTCACCCGCATGTGCAGCATGATATGTCTGCCACCCTCAGGGGTGGCAGACAGACCCGAATTTTGAACGGATACCAGGCCGCCATGACAGGTTTGCATTACAGAATTATCGTTCGGAACTTCTCATCGACCACTCAACATTTCCACCTTTTCCAGAAGGCTGCGTCTTTCCATTCGTCGCTTACGATCAATCCGGTCTTAAGTAGCAGCCTGGGTTGCCAAGCTGTGGGCAACCACGAAAGCACGGGCGCTGAAATCAGTTTCGAACTGAGCAGGCAGATCTATGCTGGTGCTATCAGTGTCGCGCCGGCTGTGCCTCTTTCGCAATCCATGAAGCTCTCCACGGACAGAATGCCTCGTCTGCCTGTCAACAGCACAAGGGCTGTGCGACAGATTGAGCTTACGTCTGTAAAATCTGACAATGCGCTGAATTGCACGACTTTGACTCTCGATCCTTTGGGAATGTCACAACCGGTCAATCACGCCGGAATTCCGGTGGGAGGCTTTGGCGCAACTGTGCCATCTTACGATCCAGCACCAATTCCGGCGCTTTACTGGGGCGTTGCAGCACTCAATTCTCACGGGGACATAGTTCTTTCCAGCTGCATCAATCCTCAACCCAACAGCACCATAGCCTGTGTGCCCGAGCAGATATTCTTGTGAAAACCGGTTTCCGGCCAGATGGAGATGTCCTTTTCTATGATGAGAGCAATTCTGCGCGTTGTGATTTCACCACGGGTTTCACAAGGATCACTGTCAACTACAACGCCGATGGGACGTTTTCCACGTCCAGTGAATGATCGTCAATTTACGCGCACGCTTCGCTAAGGCCTCACTGATGCGGCGAGCGCCTGATCCATAAACCCTGAACACTGAAGACAAGGCGAGCGGCGTGCAGCCGCCAGCGCCACACCGGATCCGTCGGCACCCGCCGCCGGATAACGCTTTTCGCATGGCGCGAGGAGCGATCGTACCCCCATGGAAAAAGGAAGATATTGATGAAACATATCAAACTGCGGAAATGCATTTTCAGCATGTGCATCGCTCTCGTAGCACTGGGTGCAACCGGCCCTGCGCATGCCTATTCCGTTTATCGCAAAGTGACTGCGGACGCCGTCACGGGCGTCGTTGTCTGGACTGCCGCCAACTTTGGAGTGAGCGGTGCTCCGCCGACATTGTCGTTTTTCAACTACGCGAATGATGGGGCTGCCCGCGTCGCCATGCCTGACGCTCAATGCTTCGTGAAGGTTGATCTCCCCGGCATTGAGAACCCGCAGCCGAATGACGCGTCCACCGTCGGAAATGCTGACATTCCCGTCAACGGCGCTGTGGGCGATCAGCCGCGCCCCTTCCCATGGACTATCGTCTTCGACAATAATCCAGCGGGTCACTGGAGCATTGCCAAGCCGCAAATAACGGATGCAGCTACGAATGCCGCGGCCAGCCGGGTTTCTGCTGCTGGCTTCCAGAGCCTGGCCACGACCGCTGGCTCTGGCGTCGTCGTCATCAACGGCACCCTGCACAATTGCGCTGCGCAATAGACTTGCGTGCAGACACTTCTAATATAGTCGCTCAAGACAGCATTTCCGCCGGTCCACTTGGCCCGGCGGCATTTTATGGGAGAATGGACCATGGCAGTGCTTCATCATGCTTTTCGCTGCGCCGTGAGGCCTGCCATCGAACGGGATATTCGGGATTTGTTACATATGTGGCAGGCGGGCGACCGGGAACAACTCTCGGTTCTGACGAAGGAGCGATATGCGACGCTCGCGACGCGCGACGATGTTCATGCCGCCTCCTATCTTCACCCGGATGGTGCAGCGCCCTCATGGATGGAGCCACCATTCATCAGTCCGGGGCTTGCCGCATTTATCCTGCTTGCTCAGAATTTTTCCCCGCTGCCGACGCTGAGCTCCAGCAGCGATACCAACCACGATCTGCTTGCGAAACACCTTCCGAGGCTCGGTTGGTCAGAGGCGGAGGTGGATTTTCTTATCCACGGACAACCGATCGAGACGATGCTGCAAGATTATGCTTCGGCGACACCGAAGTTGTTCCCTGGAGATTTTGCCCATACGGGAGGCTGGACACACCCGGACAAGATACCATCCTTGCGCGCGTGTCTGGACGGCCTGAGGGCGGAGCCGCCTGTGTCATCAGACAAGGCGGTCCGTGACGCATGGCGCGTGCTCAACGAGCGAAATGCCTTGGAAGATGCGCGCGCGATGCTGGCAGGATTGCAGGATGATGACTGGCTGGTCATGTCCATCACCCATTGACGTCGATCACGCGCCCGGCGCAATCACACCCTTCGTCAGAATAAAGCAGCCGTAGAACCGTGTCTCACCCGTCGTGATCACGCAATAGGCGTCCTTTGCCTGCTCGTAAAACGCAAAGCGCTCAATGCCGTACATGGGCGCGGATTTGCCTTCGGCGGCGTCGATTTCGGCCTGCACTTCGGCCTGCACCGGCTCGATCTGGTCTGGCGCGCCCATGACTTCCATGCGACCGACGGAGGGCTGGATGGGGGTGTCGAGGGGGAAGACGGAGAGGATGGCTTTCATGGCGCGGGCGGCGGAGATGTTTTCCATGCGCAGAACCTGACCGACCACCGTGTGCTGGGCGATGCTATCGGATGGGAAATTGGTATCGGTGATAACAAGCGTGTCGGCGTGGCCCATGGCGCGCAGGGCGTGCAGCACATCGGCGTTGAGAGCCGGGTCGATATTCTTGAGCATTGTATCCTCCGTTATGCTTCAAATCAGTGGTTTGCAATCGACCCGGAAATTGCCTCGCCGTCAATCCATCGTGATGCCGATTGTAGACTCCGGGCCAAAGATGTATTGCGGGTGCGCCATCTGGGAGGCTGCGCAGAAAAGCTGAAAAACCGTACTGAAAATCGATAAGTCAGTATTGCTGACCTATCAGTGTTTCGATACATATATGCGCAAGAAAACGAAACAAGAGGAAACGAACCCATGCTCGATTGGGAACAAATATTCGCCACGCGCTCTTCGCGCATGAAGGCGTCTGAAATCCGCGAATTGCTGAAGCTGCTGGAGCAGCCGGATATCATTTCCTTTGCTGGCGGTATTCCCGACCCGGCGCTGTTTCCAGACCAGGAATTCAAGCAGGCTTACGCGGATATTTTCTCCGGTCCGCAGGTCAATTCGGCTCTGCAATATTCCGTCAGCGAAGGCTACAAGCCGCTGCGCGAATGGATCGTGCAGGATATGGCGAAGATCGGCATCGAATGCTCGGTCGATAACGTCTTCATCACTTCAGGTTCGCAGCAGGCGCTGGATTATCTCGGCAAGCTGTTCCTCTCGCCCAACGATACGGCGCTGGTGACGTGGCCGACCTATCTCGGCGCGCTCTCGGCCTTCAATGCCTATGAGCCGACCTACGACCAGCTGAACCCGAACGGTAACCGCACACCGCAGACCTATCGCGATGCCGCGACAAAGGCGGGCGGCGCAGTGAAGTTCGCCTATCTCTCGGCTGACTTCTCCAACCCGACCGGCGAAACCGTCGATCTGGCCGGTCGCAAGAAGCTGCTGGAACTGGCCGACGAGCTGGATATCGCCGTTCTGGAAGATGCGGCCTATCAGAACCTGCGTTTCGATGGCGAGCCCGTCACGCCAATCCTTGCGCTGGATATCGCCCGTAACGGCACCATCGAAAAGACCCGCACGATCTATTCCGGCAGCTTCTCCAAGACGCTGGCCCCGGGCCTGCGTGTCGGCTTCGTGGTTGCGGCCATGCCTGTCATTCGCAAGCTGGTGCTGATGAAGCAGGCGGCAGACCTGCATTCTTCGACCATCAACCAGATGGCCGTCGAGCATGTCGCCTCTCGCGGTTTCGACAAACAGGTTGCCAAGATCAAGGCCGCGTATAGCGCGCGCCGCGATGCAATGCTGGTCGCCCTCGAAAAGTACATGCCAAAGTCTGCCCGCTGGACGAAGCCGGAAGGCGGCATGTTCGTCTGGGTCACCCTGCCGGAAGGCATGGATGGGGCGGAGCTTCTTGCCAAGTCGCTATCCACGGAGCGCGTTGCCTTTGTGCCGGGCAAGGCGTTCTTTGCCGATGGGTCGGGTGCCAACACCTTGCGCGTCAGCTTCTCCTGCGCCAACGAGCAGATGATCGACGAAGGCATCAAGCGCCTTGGTCGTTTGATTGCTGTAGCGGAAACGACGTCCAACGCGACGATGCCGCTGGTTTAAGCGGCAGCTTTTTTACGTCATCCTCGGGCTTGTCCCGAGGATCTGACGCACCCCAACATCAAACGTGGTTAGACCCTCGGGACAAGCCCGAGGGTGACGAATACTTGTGTCTTCAGATTCCCACGAAAGGATTCTCCCATGACCAGCCAGCACGCATTCCAGCAAGTCGATGTCTTCTGGTCAGAACCACTCAAGGGTAATCCTCTCGCTGTCGTCTGCGATGCGGATGGCTTGTCGGATGCGCAGATGGCGGCCTTTGCCAACTGGACGAATCTGAGCGAAACGACGTTTCTGCTGAAACCGACATCGCCGGATGCCGATTACCGGGTGCGGATTTTTACGCCGCATGGAGAGCTGCCTTTTGCTGGCCATCCAACGCTTGGCACATGCCATGTCTGGCTTTCACGTCAGGGCACGGCAGACAAGAGCGAAGTGGTGCAGGACTGCGAGGCCGGTCTGGTTCGGATCAGGGTGTCTGACGGCAAGCTTGCGTTTGCCGCACCGCCCTTGCGCAAATCCGGCTCGGTGGATGCCGAAACGCTGGAAAACGTCATCGCGGGTCTTGGTCTTGCGAAAGACGCCGTTGTCGATGCGAACTGGACGGATAACGGCCCCGGCTGGGTTTCGCTTCTGCTGCGCTCCCGTCAGGATGTTTTGAATATCAAGCCGAACTATGCGGTTCTTGGCGGCTTCAAGGTTGGCGTTGCGGCACCTTGCGGCGCGGATGACGCTATCGAGGCGGATTTTGAGCTGAGAGCTTTTGCGGATGGGTACGAAGACCCGGTCACCGGCAGCTTGAATGCAGGCATCGCGCAATGGCTGATTGGGGCGGGAATCGCGCCGCACAACTACGTGGCAAGCCAGGGCACGGTTCTGGGCCGGGCAGGGCGAGTCAGCGTCGATAAGATCGGCGACGATATCTGGATCGGTGGTGCGGTGACGGTGTTGATCGAGGGGACTGTCACCCTGTAACGGGTGCGCAAAACCTGCCTGTCACATACATGTTATGGATTTGTGTTTTAGCGGTGCCAGATCACAACTGGAACCGCATTTATGAAAACGCTTCTCT
This sequence comes from Hyphomicrobiales bacterium, assembly GCA_900473205.1. Taxonomy (GTDB): domain Bacteria; phylum Pseudomonadota; class Alphaproteobacteria; order Rhizobiales; family Rhizobiaceae; genus Agrobacterium. The sequence goes on along the minus strand of UCLB01000018.1, from coordinate 194,343 downwards.
CCGCCTTCACGGCCATCGTTTCGCTCGGCATGCTCATGGGCAGCGCTCAGGCGGCTGATCTGGTTCTTTACACCAGCCAGCCGAACGAGGATGCTCAGGCAACCGTCGATGGCTTCAAGGCTGCCAACCCAAACATCGACATTCAGTGGGTGCGTGACGGAACGCCGAAGATCATGGCAAAGCTGATGGCCGAGATCGAAGCGGGCAACCCCGTTGCCGATGTGCTGCTGATTGCCGACACGGTCACGCTGGAGCGCATGAAGCAGAAGAAGCAGCTTCTGGCCTACAAGTCACCGGAAGCCGCCCATTACGATGCTGCTTTCTATGATGCGGATGGCTATTATTACTCCACCAAGCTCATCACAACCGGCATCATGTATAACACGCAGGCAGCGATGAAGCCGACGAGCTGGAAGGATCTGGCAAAGCCGGAAGCCAAGGGCCTCGTCACTATGCCAAGCCCGCTGACCTCCGGTGCCGCACTCATCCACGCGCAGACGCTGGCCGGTGTCAGCAGCCTTGGCTGGGATTATTACAAGGCGCTCAAGGAAAATGGCGCGATTGCTGCCGGTGGCAACGGTGCCGTGCTGAAGTCTGTCGCATCGGGCGAAAAGGCCTATGGCGTCGTGGTCGATTACATGCCGATCCGTGAGAAGGCCAAGGGCGCGCCAGTGGAATTCGTGTTCCCGGAAGAGGGCGTTTCTGCTGTTACCGAGCCGGTTGGCATTCTGGCCAACACCAAGCATGCCGAAGCCGCCAAGAAGTTCGTGGATTATGTTCTGTCCGCCAAGGGTCAGGAAGGCTTCGTCAAGCTCGGCTACATTCCAGCCCGCAACGACGTTGCCCTGCCGGAAGGCTTCCCGGCACGCGACAAGATCAAGGTGCTGCCGATCAATGCGCCGGAAGCGCTGAAGAACTCGGAAAAGGACCTGAAAACCTTCTCGGATATCTTCGGCTCCAAGGGCTGATCTGCATTCATGCAAAGCGTGTCCAAGACAGGAAACAGCCAGCCGCGCTGGCTGTTTCCCTTTGTGGTTTCAGTCGTTTTCATGCTGAGCGCCTTGCCGCTGGGGCGGCTGGCCTATACCGGCATCCTTTCGTCACTGAAAGGTGACATGTGGCCGCTGCTGAGCGACCCGGCGCTGTGGGATGCGGTGGTGAACACGCTCTCTACATCCTTCTTCGGCATGGTCATTTCGCTTACCATCGGGGCCGGTTTCGCGCTGGCGCTGACGCTGTGCGATATCAGGGCCAAGTCGGCGTTGAGCTTTCTCTTCATGCTGCCGATGATGATCCCGCCGCAGGTCACGGCACTCTCGTGGATCGGTATGACCGGGCCATCCAGCACGCTCTTGAAGGCCATCGGCCTTGCGCCGCCTTTGGGCTCGCCACAGCCGCTTTATTCTATTGCTGGAATTGCGCTGCTGCTGGGCGTGCAGCATGCGCCGCTGGTTTATCTGTCGCTTCGCGCCGGGCTGCTGGCCTTGCCACAGGATGGTATCGAGGCGGCCAAGCTTTCCGGCGCATCTTCCTGGCAGGTGCTGAAAGACATCATTCTGCCGCTGGCCATGCCGGGGCTGATTGCGGGTGCGGCCATCTCCTTCGTGTCAGGCGTCGGCAATTTCGGCATTCCCGCGATTCTCGGTATTCCGGCCTCGATCTTCACTTTGCCAACGCTGATCTACAGCCGCTTCGCCAGCTTCGGCAGCAGCACCTTCGGCGATATCGCCATGCTGTCCGGCATGATCGCCATCATCTCCGTCCTTGGCCTTGCCATTCAGGAACGGGCGATGAAGGGGCGCGATTACCGCATCATCGGCCTGTCCGGAAAGGCCGCGACCTTCCAGCTTGGTGGTTGGCGGATGCTGGCGGAGTTGGCGCTCTGGCTCGGCATCTTCTTCATGCTGGTGGCGCCGTTGACGGCACTCGTCGTCAGTTCGCTGGCACCTGCCTATGGCGTGCCGCTGACCCTCAAAACTGCGACGCTGCATGCCTATGAGGAAATTCTGTTCCGGCAGGCGGTAACGCGCACGGCCTTTGCCAACTCGCTGCTTCTTGCCACGGCTACCTCGCTTTGTCTCCTGGCGGTGACAGTGCTGACGGCCTATTTTCTGGTACGGGGCAAAAGCCGGTTCATGTTCCTGCTGTCGGCGCTGGTGGATATTCCCTATGCGCTGCCGGGCGTCGTCATTTCCGTTTCCTATGTCCTTCTGTTTGCCGCGCCCATTCCGCTGCTGGGTGTGACGCTCTACGGCACGCTGTGGATCATCCTGCTCGCCTATTTCTCCTCCTTCTTCGCCGTCAGCCTGAAGCCGATGGTCTCGGCCTTCACGCAATTCGACCCGGCGCTGGAAGAGGCGGCACGGCTGGCAGGCGCGGGGTTCTGGCGGCGGATGTTTGATATCATTCTGCCGCTGGTTGGGCCTGCGGCGGGTGCCTCGGTCATTCTCGTGTTTCTCATTGCCTGCAACGAGCTGACGGTGTCGGCCCTGCTCTGGTCCGCAGGCACGCAGACGCTGGGCGTGGTGATCTATAATCTCGATGACAGCGGCAGTTTCGATCTGGCCTCGGCACTCTCGGTTCTGGTGGTGGCGATGGTGATCGTCCTCATGCTGCTTCTGGAAGTGCTCGGCCGAAAGCTGCCGAAGGGAGTTGTGCCGTGGCGAAACTGATCCTCAACCGCCTGTCCAAGAGTTTTGGCGGCGGCAAACCGGCTGTCAATGACGTCTCGATGACCATTCGTGAAGGTGGCTTTCTGGCGCTGCTCGGCCCTTCCGGCTGCGGCAAGACCACCGTCTTGCGCATGATCGCCGGTTTCGAGCAGCCGACGGACGGTGCCATTTTGCTGGGGGACCGCGTGCTGGCCGATGCCGGCAGTATGGTGCCGCCGGAACGCCGCAACATGGCGATGGTGTTCCAATCCTACGCGCTGTGGCCGCATATGACCGTGGCCGACAACACCGGATATCCGCTCAAGGTGCGTGGTATTTCGGGCGAGGCCTATAAGCGCAAGGTGGCAGACGCACTCGCCACCGTGCGGCTGGAAGCCTATGCGGACCGCCGCCCATCCGAGCTTTCTGGCGGGCAGAGGCAACGCGTGGCACTGGCCCGCTGCCTCGTCACCGAACCGGATGTCGTGCTGCTGGACGAACCGCTTGCCAATCTCGACCGGCATCTGCGACAGGAAATGGAAGAAACCTTCCGCGAATTCCACGCCACATCAGGCGCAACCATGGTCTATGTGACCCATGATCAGGCCGAAGCCATGGCGCTCGCCACCGATGTTGCCGTCATGTCCGAGGGCAAGCTGCTGCAGATGGCAGCACCGGCGGAACTCTACGCTCGCCCCGAAGGCAGGCTCGTCGGCGGGCTTGTAGGGCAGGGCGCGATCCTCTCTCTGCCGCTGCCGGAAAATGCGCCACGGTCTCTTGACTGGAGCCAATTGCGGCCACTCATGGCAGGTGAGAACTCGTCGTCACCGAGTGGAGACATTCTGGTGCGTCCGCAGGATGTGATACAGGACGGCGAAGGCATAGCCTGCCGCGTTGCCAACATTCTCTACGAAGGTGAACGCTATGCCCTACGGCTAACCCTGCCGGACGGGCAGGTGCTGCGCGCCTATTCCCGCGAACCCGCCGCCATCGGCTCGCTGTTCCCTATCGCCATCCGTTCGGCCTGGCGGCTGTAATCCTTGCCGTGATAGGAGAAACGGATAGTCTCAGCTGAGACCAACCGGGAATGATTCATGTCGCTGCGGCTTGCCACGTTCAACATCGAAAACCTGATGACGCGTTTCGATTATACCGGCTTTCGCAACCAGACGCGGCGCGACCGGGCCATGCAGCTTTTCGATGTGCGCGATGAGGCGACCTATCAGGCGCTGGAAAGCGCGCGCATGCTGGCATCCACCGATGACACGCGCCAGCTTTCGGCTCTGGCCATTGCCGATGCTGACGCCGACATTCTTTGCCTGCAGGAAGTCGATAACATGGCGGCTCTCCAGGCCTTCGAATATGGCTATCTCTACCGCATGGTGGGCAATGGCTACCGCCAGAAATATCTGGTGGAAGGCAATGACAGCCGTGGCATCGATGTGGCCGTCATCATGCGTGAGGAAACGCTGGATGGCGACAAGATTGAGCTTGTTGAGATCAAAAGCCATGCGACGCTGACCTATCGCGAGCTTGGCCTGTTCACGCCGGAACTGGCGCTGACCAACCGCATCGACGACAAGATTTTCAAACGTGATTGCCTGGAACTCGATCTGCGCATCGGCGGCAAACCCTTCACGCTTTACGTCAGTCGACCGTATAGAACTGCTTGGAGCGATCATCGACGATAAGCGAGTGCGGCTGATACATATCAAGACTGCGCGCCACATTCTGAAGCGCTATTACCAGAAGCACGGCAACGCGCGCGCCAGTGTTAGCTTTTTGCAGCAAGCCACCGGCCTTACGCGCGGTAGTGTTGCCAGCGCCACTGAGGATCTTGTCGCCTGGGGTTATTTCACCCGCGTCATGGGGTCGGGGAAGCGGCCTTCCGAATACCACCCGAATTTTAGCGTCCTGCACTCGCCGGACGATAATAGCGTCCTACCGTCACAGGACGAAACAAAATCAAGCGTCCTACAGTCACAGGACGAGATCGTCCTACAGTCACAGGACGCTAAATCCGCTAGCGTCCTACAGCCACAGGAGCAAACTCTTTTACTTGTCTCGGCTACAGCCAGAGACAAAGTAAAAGATACATCCGCGCCGGGTGCGGGGCACGGCCTTTCGGCCGCCCCGTCCCGGGCGTCTGTAGATCGCGAGATGACGGTAGTGGCGAGCTACATTGAGCGCGACGATGATGACGGGTCAGACTGGCTTCGACTGGATCTCAAGGCCTGTGACGGCCAAACGGAGCCGTACGCTATCTGTGTCCAAAGCGACCACGATCAAGGGATGCAAGACCGCGGAATGAAAAAGCTCGAAAGATTGGCTATCGCTCTGGGCGTCCAGGTCAATGAGCCCAGCGATGTAATAGGTATCCCGCTGCTTCTAACGGCAAACGACGAATTTCTTCCATTGGAGGCCGCATGAAGTACTTCGCCCGCATCAACGCGCTGGCCAATCGCCTCGAGCGGTTGCCCGTGGCAGCGGCAGGCCGAACACCATTGGTCGCGACATTCGCAGCACCATTTCGCTTCGTGCTCCGTATTACCCACAGTGGGAAACGATCATGGCTGCTCAGGTCCAAGGCATCCGTGCCTTCGGTTCGGAAAACCAACTCGAAAGCTTCGAGATGAAGGTTGCGGAGAAGCTCGACGTCATCAAGACGAACAACGCCCTGATGAGAGAGTTCATTCGCGCCGGGGCGCTGCAAGGCGTGATCTACCGCAAAGACGGCACGGTCTCCCAGAGCCTGTGGAACCAGTTTGAACTACAGCAGAACACTCATTCCATTGCTCTTGGCACCGCGACGACTGACGTTATTGCAGAAATCCTTGAAGCGAAAGAAAAGGCCGAAGACGAACTCGGTCAGTTCCAGGGCCAGGTTCAGCGCTATGCTCTGATCGCTGGTAAGAACATGTTCCGCAAGCTGACCCGTCACGAAAAGACGCAGAAGGCTTTCGAGCTTTTCAGCTCGACGACTGGTTACGGCGGCGCTGCTCGCGAGGACTTCCGTAAGGTGGGCTTCCCGATCCTTACAGACGTCGAAGTGTTTTCGTACTCGAAGGGTAAATGGGGCGACACTTACTTCCTTGCTCCAGACGACGCTCTGCTTTGCCCGGTCATCGAGGGTATGTATCAGACCCGTAACGCACCGGCCGATAACAAGCTGGCTGTGAATACGATTGGCTTGCCGGAATATGCTTCCACCTGGGAACTCGAAGGCGGCAAGGGCGACGTAGTTCACGGTGAAATGTCGACGGTCTCCTATGTTCAGCGCCCGCGCTCGATCATCAAGATCACGTCCACCAACTAAGCTTTCGGGCCGTCGATTTTATCCGGCCCGGATCGCCCGTCGCATGCTCCCTAAACTTGCGACGGGCACCCCGTTAATTTCAGGAGCAGCCAACATGACCGCTGAAGACAAAAGAAGGGTTCTCCTTCCAACTGGCAACACGCCGAACTTCGATGGCGTACAGGTAATGCCGTTCGAAACGGCTGAAGTGGTTGAGTATATCACCAGCGCCGGAAGTCCCAAAACCCATCTGATCTCTGACGGCAGCCAAATGATCTGGCTATTTGTCGATATCGATAGCTCCGACCGTCTACCGGTCGTTGAAGTTGTCCGAGGTACCGGCATCGCATGGCCTCTGGTTTCAGGATATCACTACTTGGGGACAGTTGACGGGCCACGCGTTCTGACGTTCTCGCTCCCAGGAGCGGGAACCGCAATTATTAAAGTTATGGAGGCTTGAGTCTTATGTTCGTCTCTGCACCATTTCCATCGAAAACCTCTTCAGGCGGCGTGACCGGCCCAATCCGCGTCCACCGAACAAGTTATTTCGTCGATGCTGATCACGGCCGCGACTACTACGAATACACCGAAAGCTGGGCGCTCTTTCCATATGAAATTCTCGAAACCCTCCAGTCCATCGATCCCTCCATCGTCCGTGAAGACATCATGCTTGATATCTTCGTCGTGGGTGGTGGCGGCAACGGTGGCAGCGGACCAGGCAGCTTTGGTGGTTTTCCCGGTATGACCGCCTCTGCCACGATCCGACTGTCCGACGTAGGCGAAGACTCCGTACTCGCAATCGAGATCGGTGCTGGCGGACTTGGCAATACCGACGACTATTATGACACTGGCACAGAAACTAGTGTCGTCGAGCTGGATTCCTTCGGCTCAGTCGTCGACGCAAACAGCGTGATAGCCTCAGGAGCGCTGTCGGCGAACCCAGTATCGCTGTCTCAGAATCTTGGTCGATATATTGAGTTCGGTATGATGCTGTCGGACCCGGCTCTGGTATCGGTTGACAGCCCAATTCCCAACCGACGCGGCGCTGGATCAGCCAATGGACCTGGCTGTGGAGGTCGTCTGTCGTCTCTTGATTACATGACGATTAACGGCGGTTTAGCCAGCCGAACCTCGCGAGACGCTTTCACGTCGTGCGGGATAGGAGGTCGCTCTGAAAACAATCCTGATACCCCGGTATCAGGCTACCCCGGACAAGTTCCCGGCGGCGGTGGCGGTGCCGCAGTTGCCGGTAGCGCAGGCGGTGACGGTGCGGGTGGCATTGCTCGAATCCGTCCCTGGACGATGGAGAGAGCATGATGGAAAATCGGTATTTTAAAGTCAAAACGAGCAGCCGCTACATCGTCGGGATCACCGTCGGTCCTACGAGACTACCAGGTTATGAAGCCGTAGAGCAGACAGTTGATCGCCGACAGATCGGTATTGGCTGGTCATATATCGACGGGCAATTCATCGACACGACTGACACCTACGCGGCATCCCAAACCCATACGTAAGATTTATAGCTAGCGGGAGTTAGCTACATTTTGACGCCAGAAACACAGGAAAATCGATGGTCTCGAAACTCTTCGCCAACGCTTCAAAAGGGTTGTTCAGGGTCTTCCGCGAAGACGGCGGCTGCCTTTGGCTGAGGGAAGGTCAGAGCCAGACAAACTACTTGGATTGTCAGTTCATCGAGAACTGGCAGGACGTGGATGCTGACGGCATCAGGATATCAAACGCAACCGCCAGAGCTACCTTCCAGATTTCAGATGTCAGGGCAGTTGACCCGACTCGAACTGGCGATCTCTTTAAAAACGAAGGCAGAGACACATTAACAATTGGCGGCAAGCTCTTCACGGTCGAATCTTGCACCGCAGACAGTCACGGTTGGATCAATGTTTTATTGATCGGACCCGTGGATGGCGGCAGCTGAGCACATCAGAACTCAAATTAGGAAGGGCGTGAAAGCGCACCTTGCTGCGGCTGTTGGTGACCTGAATGTCCATTACGCCAGCCGGATAATACGGTCCTTCCAGAACGACAACTTTCCGCTTGTCCTGGTCGCCGTCACCGACATCCCCACAGCCTCTGCCGACCCGGCCAACCCCATTACCGAACGCGACGTCACGATCTCGCTGAAGGTCTCCGAACGCATGGCCTTCGACGATGTCGAGGACCGGGTCGATGCGATGTGCCTTCGCCTGGAGAAAGCGCTCGTGAACCCAGGCGACCTCGGCTTTGGCAAATACTGGACTTGGAAGATCGGCGCGACCTCCGCCCCGGAGCTTGAGCCCCTGAACGACGACACGCTGCTGATGAGCGTCGTCATGCCCATCACCTTCACACTTGCAACGCTGGAAACTGACCCCGGCCGCAACATCAACCCGTAAAAGGAGACAAAAAATGGCGGCACTGCCAGTAATTCCATTGACTACCGGCCAACGCCTCATGGGCGGCACCGTGATTTTCAAAATCCACGGCACCGAAAAATGGCTGAAGATCGGACCCGTAGGTGCATCGACCTACACACCAACGCTGACGGAAATTGAAAGCCGTTCGGACGAGTCCGGTCGCTCGAAGTTGATCGGCACCTGGATCACAGCCACCGATGCTGTCCTTCAGATTGCTGACGTCCAGATGTGGACCCCGATGGTCTACGACGCAATGTTCCTGGCAAAGCGTACATATCGCACCCAGAGCGCCGTCGCTTCCGCCACGATGATCGTAGAGGACGTCGCTACTGGCGATGTCGTCGAAATTCCGGGCATCAAGCCGACCATCATCTCTGTCACCGATGGCGCTGCCAGCAATCCTGTCGAATATGACGAGGACGAGACCGGCTACAGCGACGGGCACTACATCTATCAGAAAAGTCGCTCCCTCCTGGAATTCACCAAGATTCCTGCCGGAGCCGATTCCGATGCTGAGATCACATACTCGCTGCCAGCAATCACTGAGGCCGAGAAGATCGTCTCTCTTGAGATCATGAAGACCAACGGCGTTCGTGGAGAGTGCCGCATCTTGGGTGCGGTGGGCGACGGCATGCCCGGCGAGGCTCAGGATTACATCTTCCCGGATGTCGAATTCCGTCCGAACGGCGATGTTACGCTCAAGGGCGTGGATGCGCTCAACGTCGCCTCACTGACAGCCAAAGTCTACGACCTCGGCGGTGCTGGCTACGGTTTCGTCCGTCCGGTGGTCGCCGCTTAATCCAACCATTCAGACGGCTCCAATACCGGGGCCGTCTCCACCTCCATCTTTTTAGGGAAAGACATTATGACCGAATCGAAACTTGAACTCGTCGACAACGCCACACTGCTCTCAGCTGACGACTTTCTGAACGCTATCGTTCCGCAGCAAAAAACCTTCACCTTCAACGGCCTTGAGACACCGATCCGTGGCGCGAACGCGTTTGACCTGTTCCGACTGGTAAAGCGCTTCCCGAAAGCTCGTGCGCTCGTCCATAACCTCGCCGATTACATTTTCGGTTCCGACCGGGACGCACAAGATATCGCCGCAAAATTCAGCATGCGCGGTTTGACGGATGTCCTGATCGATATCGGCGACGATTCCGCTGCCGCGTTCATTGCGATCTGTATGGGGCAAGCAGGAAACGAGAAGGCCGAAAACTCTATCCGCAGGATCGGAAACGACGCCTTGCTTGGCCTGTTGGGTGCGGCCTTGACCGAAACGTTCGGAGGTAAGTCGCCTCAGGATTTTTTTACAGGACTTCTTATCGAGTTCGAGAAACTGGGCATCCGAAACGAACCGAAGAGGAAGTCACCTACGGCTGCAAACCGCCGAGCGAGAGTGACATCGAAGCGGGCCGCGTGATCCCGAATTTTGGAGGTCTGACAGCTCTTTTCCGCAGCTACCAGCTCTACCGGTCGCTGTCCGGCCAAATAGGTTGGGACCTCACTCCAGCAGAGCTTTATCTCCGGCTGGAGTGCTTGGAGGACATCCGAGACCGCCAGAGGCAGGACATGTTCCGAGCGATGTTGGCCGCAGGATCAAGGCTAATGGGTGAAGGCGAACTAGACAAACTATTGATGTGAAACTGAGAACGACATGGCAGGAAATATAACGCGGAACATTGGCACCACCTTCACGCTGACTGGCACACAGGCAGCAAGCGCCCATCTGCGTGCATTCGGTACTAGCGTTCGGGTCATGGCTGCCGGTTTCCGTGACCGCTTCCAGTCGATGCGCGAAGCTGCTCAGAGGGCATTTGCTCCGATATTGGCCGGGCTGAAGAAGATCGCGCAGTTCTCGTTCAAAGCACTCGAAAAATCAGCTGTTTTGGCATTCAAGGGTATGGCCACTTATGCCGTTCTGGCCACTCTCAAGATCAAAGGGATCGCCGCTGCGGCAACGGAGGTGACGAAACGGACGAGTGAGATGCTTGGGCGACTGGGATTCGAGGCTCAGAACCTTGGCCTCTCGATCAACGATGACTTGGCGTTGCGTCACGGTTTTGATGCTCAAGGTCTTGAAGCTGATAAGATCATCGGTGCTCTTTCAGGTATCGCTACTGGATTTCGCTCTGTTCGCGAAAGCATCGATCTTGCAGACAGGGCGTATTTTAAGACTTCGAGCTGGAATGATCGACGTATTCTTCACTACCGTAACATCGGGTCGATCTCCGATGCCGTCACCTCAAATTTCGATGCAGCACAAGGTTCTTTGGCTGGTATTTCAGATCAGAAAGAGTTGATCGAAAACCGAATTCGAATGACAAGCCCTTCGCAACACGAATTTCGTTTTCAGATGGTCGAGCTTTGGCGTCAGCTCGACGCTAAGGAGATCGAACTGAAGCGGAGTTTCGGCGACCAAGGACAAGCTCTCCAAGCTCTGGAGCAGTATGGTCTCGATTTCAAACGCGCCTTGGAAGGCGGCAACGAGGGCTTTGATGAGATTTCAAATGCCTTCCGTGGCGTGACCGACGCCCAGGAACAGCTGCGCATCTCCTCCAAACTGTTCGGCGCGGAGCTTGGTGCACGTATGATACTGATCCTGCAAGGCGGGGTCGAGGCTCTTCAGAACTACAGGCAGGACCTAGAGAAGCTAGGTGGTGTAGTGACGCCGAAAGACATCAAAGACAATGATGAACTGGTCTTCAGCGTTCAGCGACTCAAGACGGCGTTCTCAGGGCTACAGCTTGAAATATCGCGCGGAATGCGGCCGCTTTTGACGCAGACGAACAAGCAGATCACCGAATGGATTGTCGCAAACAGGAAATGGGTTGCCGATCTTGCTGTCAATGCTTTCGGCTCCGTGAAGGCAGCCTATCTAGATATCTATAACCTGTTCCATGGTCAGCGTTCGGATTTCAAGAACTCATGGATCAACGCGGCGGCCCCGGCGCTGCTGTTCATCTACGACTGGACTGTCAAAATAAAGGATCAGCTCACCAAAATATTCTCTGGTCGCGACAGTGACTGGAAGTGGCTGAACATTGCCCGTGACGGTCTCGTCAATATTTACAAGCTGGTAAAGGATGTGTGGGCCGTCGCTTTTGGCGGTAAGGCAGAGACATTCGCTTGGGTAGACACCCTCGCTGAAAAGGTTAAGTGGCTCTACGATCAGGTTATTCGCCTGCCGGAAGAGATCGGTAAGCTGTGGTCCGGCAAGGATAGTGACTGGAAGTGGCTGAACACCGTTGGGGACGGTCTCCTGTATCTGCGTGACCTAGCGACAGACGTCTGGGAAGTTTTGACCGGTGGGAAAGCAACCCGTTTCGACTTCTTGAATACCTGGCGCGACACCATCGTCGCATTTGCAGCAAAGGTCGGCACGGCGCTCGATTTTGTTGTGTGGGCATTTGAGAAGGTCCATTCTGCCGCACAGGCAGTCTTCGGCTTCTTTGGAAAAGACGCAACGACAATTGCGCTCATCGGCATATTCGGCCGCTTGGCGCTGTCGATCACCGGGGTCGGTGCTGGTCTTAAACTGATATGGCCGCTCTTCAAGAAGCTCGGGACTATGGCTGTAACGGCCTTGGGTTTAGGTGCGGCTGCGGCATCGAGTGGTGCTGCCGCTGGTGCTGTCGGAGCTGCGGCCGGTGCCGCCACAGGCGCTGGGGCCGCAGCTGCAACTGGAGGGCTTGTTGCTGGATTAACCCGTGTTGGTACCGTCGTGACCGCTCTGATCAGTCGTTTCGGGCTGCTCGGTACCGTCATCACTGGGGTCATGGTTGGTGGCAAGATGGCTCTCGATTACTCTGAGAGGTCATCGGATAAAGTTATTGAAAAGCAGCTGCAGCTCATGCGGATGCAGGCTGATCAGCAGCTCGATGCACGGCACCAAAACCGCCTGAACAACGATGGTGACTATCGGGCAGAATACTGGAACAAGCAGCTCGGGATTGACACTTTCGTCGGCCCGACAGCTGCAGGCGCGACCCGACGCATGCTCGATGACGTTGCCCTGATGAGCCGTCCTTCTGCCGAGCAGGCAAATGACCGAGCTGCAATCATGTCCTCTTATCAACAGGGTCGTCAGGCTCAGGCTGAACGGACTGTCAACCTGAATATCGCCGTCGGCAACCAGACGCTGCCAGCGATGATTAAAGAGAGCGACGTCGGGATTGTCGGTAGCATTTATAAGACATTGAGGAACGGCTTATGACCCTTCAATCACCCTCGAAAATGGTTTGCTCGGCTCTGCCAGTTGGCTGGCTGTCCGGCATGGACCTGACAGCTAATATCTCGATGATCGATGCGTCGGCTGATATGCGCCGTAGCTGGAATGGTGAAGCCCGGAATTTTGCCGATCCGCTGTTCAATCTTTATCGCGTCGAGCTGTCGTCGGGAGCCGGAGAATATCTGACCCCGGCGCTGGCAGACCTGACGCCTGGAACCCAGTTCGATCTCGTTATCGATGGATTCTTCGATTGCCAGATTGCATCTGGTGGCACGATGAAGACGCTACCGCGTACGCCGCATCCCGACTTCGTCATCGTCAAGAACCTTGCTTGGGACGACGTACCGTTCGCGGCTGAAGGTCGCTTGATCACGCTCGCAGAACCGGCTGACGGTCCAGTCCGCATCCGATATCGCCCTATCCTGACCGTCGTAGTCTGGGAGCCGGTAAAATGGTCAGTAAAGGCAAACTCTCGTGAGGTTTCTTGGTCCCTGGTCGCTGAAGAACTGGGAGGATCGGCGTAATGTTGTATCTTGCATTCCTCAATTCCTGGGACCAACCATTCGATCCGGTCGCCCATCGGCAGAACGCCTATTTCTGTTTGTCTGCAGAGCTGATCGAAGCTGAGGACGGCGATATCATCACACCGACGTTCTCGGTGACGATTCAGAACCCGGGTGCCGGATGGCTAGCCTCTCATCCAACCCGTTTTGCCGTCCTGTCACATATGGACGAAGAGCGCGGCGAGACCGAACCGGTCCAGATTGCCCGTGGTCGCTTGTCTACAACGCCCTCCGAGCTGGTCGGTCGCGACTGCCAGCTAGAATTTACGTGCGCTCAGAATATGGAGCTGCAAGTCCTGAAGGCCGCAGCAAATCTACTGCGCGTTGGTGAGGTGGATTATTATCCCGACGCTCCTGAAGCCAACAGGGAAGCCGCCGAACGCTACGATCCACTTTTCTTTCCACCGGGTCTGGAAGCCATCGAAGACCCGTTGAACGTCTTGGCCGGAACGATGGAAGTATGGCGTTGGAACCGGCTCACCCTGATACCAGAGCGCGTCCATATTATCGACGGCCTTCAACAGCATGTCATTGCCGGTCACACCGCTGGTGACGCTGGCAGCGAACGCATGTCAGTCATCAATCCACCTAGAGCGACAACACATCTTCGCCTTGTCGCGAACTGGACACAGACGGCCAATGCTGATCAGGAAAACGAGTTCATGGCGACGACATATGTTGACACTTATAACTACCGGTCGTTTCTAGATTCCATGCCGCAGCCGGGCACAGCAATCGGCACGTCAACTGGCTGGACCATTGCTGACGCGAAAATCAAAGACGAAATCGACCTGTTACCGCAGACGTTCGGCCGCCAGTTTGCATCTATTTGGGGGGCGACCGCGCAGACCGTAACCATGCAGGCAAAGCGATTGACCGTAGGAATGCGTGCACATTACGATTATGCGCAGGACCGAGAAGAAATTCTCGATTTGTATATGTCTGTCGGCGTTCAGCAGATCGTTCAGACTGACAAAATCGAGACCATCGATCAAATTCACCTTGCGAGCCCGACGCTCGATAACAGCACGCCAGAATGGCGCTACGAACACCCGGACACGCTCGTTCGATATCACTACAATGTCGGTGACAAAGTTCAGGCGAATGGCAAAGTTTGGACATGCACGTTTGAACACGATGCTACCCAGCAGTTTTCGGCTTGGGTCTTCGATCCGATAACTGGCGATCCGGTTGAGCGACTGTGGATCAAAAACCGTATCACGCGGTCGGCGATCAACCACCTGTCGCCACGGCTGTTCGATTCACCACGAGGTGTGCGGGCAGTCCGCCATGGCCTTCGTCGTCTGCAGCGTATCGTTCAACGCCGTGCCCGTGCCGTCGAAGTCAGCTTTGAGGTACCGTTTTGGGTTGGTCGGATGATCACCTGTCAAGACGAGTGCCGAGTTGAAAGCCATTACTTCCCTGGCGGAGAGGTTGTCGGCAAGGTCATCAGGGTTCAGTTGAAGATCGACGGAGCATCGAAATCCGCCGTCGTCACCTGCGGTGTCTCGGTCGGCCTGGGCGTCGATCCTACCCCCTCTGAAGGGATAGAACAGACATCTGGTATCTTTTACGGGGTTAAAGCACCTGGCGTGAACGAGCCGGTGGACGTCTATGCGCTGCCAGGAAAGCCGCCGCGTGTATTAAGGATCGACAACCCTGTCGATGTACAGAACGGCTTCGCGAATGCTGCCAGCTTGGCCGGTAGCGATCCCGTGAAAGCGATTGCCGACAATTCCACGATCCTGCGCGTGTATTTTGAACCGCTGCGTCAGGAGGATTTGCTGAGCCGTCGTATTACCGCCCAGACACTGCCGATCTATGTCCGTAAGGGCATCAACCTAACGCCGGAGGAACCATGAGCAAGGAAGTTATCGCCCTCAAATCACTTATCGGACACCAGATACTGAAGGATGTCACCACGCGCCCAAGAATTCGGGGAACGACGCTTCGCATCGAGGATCATGACCAGGAGCTTGAGATGGTCATAGGCGGCGGTTCAGATGTCAGCTATGCCGTCATTTCCACTTCGGTGGATTACACACCCGAAGACTGATTTGCGGAACCCTGTGAGCGATTCAAAAACATCCGTGTTTGGGAATCGCTGCCAAAGTTTTCAGAAAAACTGAAAACGAGCCAATTGTTCTTGTTAAGTTCTTGAAAAATGGCATGGTTATACACTAATGCGATATTGTTAAATATCTGAAATACATCGTCTTTTTTTTAGTCTCTGTGAATAACGTGTGTTTCGTGGTTTCAGCTATTGTGTCAAATCACTGAACGCCCGTACATTAGGGATGTCGATCCACGACAAACAAAGGAGAAGCCCATGTTAGACATGGTCCTGCGATTGTGGATGGCAGCGACATTCGCGACAATGACGATCTTTTATGGTCTTCATTTCGTGAGTGAAATGAGAGAAGCCGTCTCCTGGTATCACCAGAAAGACGGCTTGGATCAGTCCACGAAACCGTAACAACGGTTTTGCTGTCGAGGGGACCAGTGGTGCAAACACTGGTCCTTTTCGTTTTCGTGTAAGGACACCTTTCATCATAGCACGAGTCCTGTCAAAGTCTTTTTACAATGTTTGCACATTGTGCAGACTCCAAAATTTCTAATGCTGAAATTATTGTTTCCAATCCTGCAGTTGATTTTGCAGGGTCTTTAATTTTCTAATCAAGCTTTTGGCAGTTAATAATCTGAAGACTCAATGATAATTTTTTCCACAGTTTCAGCATGAAGTTTGCAGCAGCGTGAGCTCCAAACAAGGAATTGAACTAACTGTTGATGAGCCGCCGAGTGCCGTGGATTGATCCGAGACTAAAGCTGACACCCGTTTGAAGAACGCTCCTGAGGCCATCCTGAGACGCCGCCAGCTGCTTTGACTACTAGCTTTTTGTCAGGATCGGCGACATCTCGAACGGTCAAAGTCACCTTTGCCGAAAGCGGTGTGTCGCGGGGAACCGAAACCGAACTGAAGCTTGCACTCAATTCTCGGCTTTCACCGGGTTCTATGCCGCCGGAGATCGCGAGCACGACGTCATCCTCAGCCCACGAAACCGTCCGGTTTTCGGACTTGATCTTGTAGTCGATCCAGATGCCAGCGATTGCGTACGGCAAATTGTTCGTCACCTTGAAACGCGAACCCAAGCTGTAGTCACCTTTTTCGAATGTCGGCGATGTTATGGTGACCTTCTTCTGGACACAGGCCAAAATGCCATTCGTGTCGACGGTTGAAACAGGTGTATTTTCTGCCTGATTTTTACCCGCTATTTCGCGCCCACGAGCCATGATTTCATCGGCTGCAACCCCGTTCATATTGATAGGGCCCGCTTCAATGGCAGCGGGCATGAACTGCATGAGCATCAACCCCTGCGCTCCGGCAGCGGGAGGGTAGCGAGTGATCATGAGATTAATCAGGCCTTTAGAGAAAACTTCTTTGTCAGCTTGCGACAGTTGATCGGCCATAGCTTTCAAGGATTTTTCGTAAGCCTCTTTCGATGACCCATCAACAGTGCCGGTAAGAGCAACTGCGGTCGACGAGAGGGCAAGTAGAATAGGCAACGAAAGGAGATATCGGCGCATGTGTGTCAGACCCCCAGCAGTTAATGGTATGCATCTTTAGCGTGTTCTAATCGCTTCGACGATAGTTTTGCAAACATTTGCAAATATTATTTAGTCGTCAGATACCATCGAATCTTGCATCGTTGTCTGCCGTGATACCGTCAACACATCTCCTCGTTGACGATTGCGATTACATGACCGACAGCCAAAACACATTTATCCTCGGGGAATTGAATAAAATGTCCCGAGACACCGGGCAAATCCTGGCTGAGATCAGCAGCTTTCGAGACGCTCATACTAGCCTCAAAGCGGACATAGCACGACTGAAGGCAGAGCGAGACCATGAAGTAGCAGGGATGAAGTCGTCTATCGGCGCTCTTCAATCTGCCGTCGCCGACATCAATCTCAGAAAAGCTATCAGTGTCGCGAAGGCAACCACCTTTTTAACAGTCTCCGGAGCCATCGGCGGTGCCGCATGGTCGATAATTCAGCCCGTGATGCAGCTTTGGCTGAAAAAAGAATTCGGCGGTTGAGTAGGTCGATACTGGGCTTGTAAACAGAATCGGGTCTAAGCCATTGCTAAGACCTAATTTTCCTATTGCCGCCCACAAAATCTTAGGGTCCCATCATATTACGACTGTCAAAAAGACAGCGGTAACAAGGGGTCTAAATGGAAAAGAAAATCGGTCGTCCGAAGACTTTTAACTCGGAACTCGACGCAACAATTCTCGCAGCACACTTGAGCAACGGCCTACGTCGCCGTCACGTCCTCGCCGCCACGGGCTGGAGCGACTGGCAGTATCAGTCCGCGAAAGATTATCTCTCTAAAATTCCAGCGGTCGACACGGTTGTGGATGAAATCAAGCCTGAACCTGTGAAAGCAGAAAAGACAAAGCCGGTCCGCCTGACAAATATCCCGGTCATCAAAGCTGATCTCGAAGTCGGCAAAGTCCACCGTTTCATCGTGACCGCCGCTCAAGACGATACCCCTAAATTTGAGGGTTTTTGGACAAGCTTATCAACCTACGCCCGCGCACTGAGTGCTTCTCTCATCACCTGCGGGCTCACCTACCAAAAAGGTATCTTCGAGGATCACGCAGTCGCTACGGCAACTTACGACAACGACATTACGGACTACCTGATCACCGAACGAATTCAGCTGACACCTGATCTTCTCATCGTCTGTGATGCCAACGTCTTGCCCACTACGGCCAATCCTTTGGCTGGATGGCAAACGGCCAATCGAGGCGGCCATGTCATTGTTCCATCGACGCGGATCGCGCTTGAAAGTATTCCACGCATGCAGGACGACGATCCGAGGTTCGCGATTTCCACTGGCTGCTGCACCTTGCCATCGTATACACCCAGAGCTGCTGGTCGTAAGGCACTCTTCCATCATTCATACGGCGCTCTACTGATCGAAATCGATGTCGACGGGGAGGTTTTCTTTCACCAACTGATCCCTGACGACAATGGTGCTTTTCAGCATCTCGACAGGATCGTTGACGGTGAAAAGATCACCGTCGGAAACCGGGTTAAAGCTATCACCTGGGGTGACGTGCACCACGACCAGCTCGACCCGGTGATCGCCATGGCGTCCTGGGGATACTGCACGGCGCAGAAGGAGGTCGTCAGCACCCAGTCCATCGCTCACTACCTCGATGCAGAATACGAATTCGTTCATGACACCTTGGACTTCCGTCGCCGCAATCATCATGGTCTGCATGACCCACATGAGAGAGCCCGCATCAATGCCGCCCCGAACTCAAACGTCGAAGACGAAGTCCGAGACGCGGCCAGGTTTGTGAACGCGATCTCACATAACGGTTGCCGTACCGTCGTGGTGGAGAGCAATCATGATGCAGCTCTGAACAAATGGCTGAAAAATCCAGAAGGCATGTTCGACGCCGAAAATGCCTACTACTGGCACCTGTTGAACTCAGTCTGGCATCGCGAAATCCGCGCTCAGAATTGCGATTTCAACCCAGTTCACGAGGCACTGCGGCTCGCCGGGCTCGGTGATCATATTGATTTCGTGGGCTCGGGCGAAAGCTTCACGATCCTGGATATCGAACATGGCCTGCATGGTGATATCGGCGTGTCGGGTTCACGAGGAACACCCCAGCAGTTCCGCCGCTTCGGTCGCAGAACATCGACAGGACATACACATTCGCCGTCAATCGCCGATGGTGCATTCGTCGCCGGTCTCGCTGCCAAGCTTCGTCAAGGTTACAACAAGGGGCCTACCCGCTGGGCGCATGCTCACATTGTCCTGAACCCGAACGGTAAGCGAGCAATGCTTTTGATGCATGCGGACGGGCGTTTTCAGGCCATGGGTGATGTCTGCCAAAGGGAAGTTGATAATACTGCTGCACATCAACTCGTAGCTGCTTAAGACGTCTTGCATATCTTCCCCGATCTGATGCACTAATCCTGCATCGGGATTGGGGGCGATCTGTATGAAATGGCCGTTTAGTAAAAAGAAGGAAGCGGGGCATAAGCTTGTCTTCAAGCCGGAGGGCTTTCTGGAATATCAGTGCAAATACGGACACACGGAAATCCAGCCGCAAAAAGTTGGGATCGTGGCGATGGTTCTTGATGCTCAGAAAGAGTTCGGGACGTCCAGTCCTGTCGCTTGGAAGCCGGACGGAACTCAGCAGGCGGTCCTAAAAGTGGCATCTGAAGACGGCGGTTTCATCGTGAATTCCCAAACCGCCAAGCCCGGAGGCGAGCCTCTTGCACCAGGCGATATCGTTATATGGCTGCCGTGGCAATACGTAGATCATCCATTGCTGAAAGAGAGCGATATCGACCCACGTTTTGGTTGGGTCGGTTTCATCGTCGCGAAAGTCAAACCCGAAATAGACCCGTCTGAACCGGATTTTTCTGTTACATCCAGATACGATTGAAGGTCATTATGTTAGATCAATTTCAGACCGCTGTCGCGTCGGTTTATAATGGGTGGGTCCTGTTCGGCTGCCTTATCTTTGCAGCTGGCATTTTTCCATCTCTTTCTATGAAGCTCACTGATATGCGAAAATTCCGCTTAGTCAGGTTCGCATGTTTGCTTGGTCTGATCGCTTCAGCCTACGTATTTCTGGTCGGCGTTCATCAAGCAATCGACTGGGTCAATCCCTTCGCTGGGAAAGAAGCTGATGTTGCCAAGACGGTGCATAACGTTAAGGGTGGAATTATTGTTCTACTGATTGTTGTGTGGCCGTATTTTCTAATGCTAGTGGGCGGACTGATTGGTCATCTGTGTATCCGTGACCTTCGCCGATACTGGACCTACACCGTCTGAGGCTACCATAGCGGAAATGCCTTCTCAATCGCCATTTCCAAACAAACGATAGCGGCAGACACGGGACCATAGTCAGCAATATCAGAGCGCCGATTAATTGGGTGCTCGTTCTTCATGATCACGCGCCCAAACCACCTTTTTCGAGTGTCAATCACGGTAATCATGTGAGCGTGCTTTGTAGGCTCGACGCTGACCTCGTAAGGATACTTGGGGTCCTTGAATTTCGCGCTGCCGGTCGCGTCGAACTGGTCTCGAAATTCCTTGAGTAATTTTTGATCAAACTCATGCATTTTTAATTTCCGTGTTTCCGCCGACCGGGTTCCCATTGACGTAACGACAGTACGTTTTGAGGGGTTCCGTGTGGCGCTGTTCGATCTATTCCGGAAAGATGAATCTGCGGTTGAGCAGCCAGACTGGCGTCAATCTGTAGAAGACTGCCTCGGCGGTGTGGAAGCCGCCTGCACATGGGTTGAGACAACTGCTGACGCGTTACCAAAAAACTTCGTCGGTTCCCACGTAAAGATGTCGCCAGGAGCCTTCGTCAAAGCCGCCGCGCTCCTTGGTGTCAGCGAGGCGCATGTCCGTGCAGTCACATCTGTTGAAGCCTTGGGCTCCGGATATTTGACGAGTGGTAGACCGAAAATCCTGTTTGAGGCACACAAATTCTCAGCTGCGACGGGTAGAAAGTATGACACTTCTCATCCCAACATTAGCTCCAGGACCTGGAATAAAGCGCTCTACGGTGCCGGGGGTGAAAACCAATACGCCCGCTTAGCAGTCGCGATGAAGCTGAATCAGACCGCAGCTCTGGCTTGTTGCAGTTGGGGTGCCTTTCAGATTCTGGGAAGCAATTTCAAGGCTGCGGGATATTCATCGGTACAAGCCTTCGTTTATTCGACGTGCCAGTCAGAGGATGAGCAGCTTTTCGGCTTTTGTAACTTCGTAAAATCCAACCTAGCTATGCATAAGGCGTTGAAGGCCAAGGATTGGGCCGGTTTCGCCAGCCGGTACAATGGACCCGGATACAAGGCCAATGCGTATGATAGCAAGCTGGCTGCCGCCTTCAAGAAGTTTGGAGGTCGATGATGGGTCGCTCAATTCCAGTGTCTCCTGAAAGCTATCGTCCCAAATCTGTCGTCCTACTGCAGGAAAAGCTGACGAAGGAAATACTCGAATGCTTTGATGAGATGAAGGGTCAAGGCCTGTCGACGGTCGATATCTCAATCAAAATTCGAAAGAAATATCCGACGTTCCGCATTGGTTACATTTCAGACATGAGGTGCGGCATGCTCCTGGGAACCGCACGACTGCTCGCGATCTGCGAGGCGTTAGGCATCCTCCTCGCATGGCAGACGGTGAAGACCCAGCGGCAGCAAATTACACTGACGGAAGCCGCATGACCCGGGTTCCGCGCGAACAGAAATCCCGCACCTATTCCAACCGCCTGACATCCTGGAGCCTGGCAGGCATCTTCATCTTAGCCGCGCTCGGCCGTGAAGCCGAGGTCATCTATGCTGTCAGCTCGGCAGCTGTAGCGCACTTGTTGCTGTACATGGGCACCGGCCACCTGGACCTGCGCTCGATCCTGACAAGCGAGCTGCTGAAGCTGCGGAAACGGGGTCCCGATGCTTGATTTCAGCCTGCCAACATATCTCAAAATCGGGACCGTGGTCGCTGTCCTAGCCGTCATGGGCTTGGGTTATTGGCATTACACGTCGCTCGTTGATCAGGTTTCGTCACTCAAGATCGAGCTTGCGGCCAAAGATAAAGAACTGCGATCCGCCGAGGCTGCCGTCGAAGCGTTGAACGATGTCATGGTTGACGCAGAGACCCAACAGACGAAATCCTCGACGCTTCAGACGTCTGTGGCGAAGGCCCGGCATGCGGCCGACGTTGAGCTGCCAAAGCCTCTGGCAGATGCCTTCCTGACCCGATTTGGAGGGAAGCAATGATGGGTAAGATCGTGACTGCCGCCTGCTTCGTTTTCATCCTCGGGCTGGTCGTTTCCTGTGCGACGACGTCGATCCCGCCTGCACTGTTAGTCTGCAGAGATGAGCCGGTTTATGGCGGACGGTCGAATGTCACCACTGCCGATGTTGTAGAGTTTGCCGATCAGCTTGCGGTGGCCGGTGCCGATTGCCGGGCACGGTTGAAGGCGGTCAAGAAGATCGTGTCACCTTAGGGCATGGTATTAGGGCACAGTCCGTAGGCCTGCTCAACGATTTCAGCTGGAACGTAGCTATATCGGAGGTCTTCTCTCATGCCATGCTCCTTTATCCAGTCTCGTATCAAAGGTGCTCGATACTCGTGCTGGAGAAAGTCGGCTGATTTCACTCGAACTCCATTTTGACGGACAGTGCCATAGTGTACGGCCCAGGCCATGTCGTAGCCGACGCATGTTCGACGTTTATTGTCAGCGACAATGTCCATCAAGATCGTGCAAGATGATCTGCATGCAGTGAGATATTTGATTTCCAGGTCCTTCTTATCGCGGACCAAGATATAAGCCGCAGCACGATACTCCGATTCAGCACCGCCAGCAGCGTATTTCGGCTCAAGATCACAAGGGCTTTTGCATTTGAGCGCCCAATATACAACGCTGTCGCTTTTCAGAGGACTCTTCATCACGATATTAATCGCCATCTGCATGCCCTCTGGAGAGTCCTCAGCCCGAGCAGGCGCTACAACCAGCAAAATCGCCGCGAGAAAATAGATAAAACGCAAAACTTCTTCCTTCCAATCAACTGGTTGTCTGCTCTAGCCGAGTGGCTGTTGATGACTCGGAAAAGAAATAGATTGCAATTGACCGATCAAAAGAAAGGCCCCCTGTTCGGGGCCCTTGGCTATCGTCTTGGAGCTGGCATTGAGCTGCGGAAGCGGTGTTCGATCAGTTGATCACCAGATTTCTGGAAACGGACGTATTCGCGCTCGATCATGCCGCTACTCCCATCATCTCGGCCTGCATGTCTTCCAAGACCCGCAGCTTCCTTTCGTCAGGCGTGCTGCGCCATTCTACGCCCTCCATCTGATAGTCGACGAGGCAATATTCGTCGAAATCCATGACCTGGCAGATTGTTTTCTTCGAGAGAATGTCGTTGCGGACGAGACGACGGAGCCTGGATCGGCGCTGCATCGCCTCGTCAAAGCCTCTGACCTGCCACTGCCCACGGTTTCGGGCTCGCCATTCTGCGGCCTCAGGTTCGACATCAGTCAGGAAGACTGCTTGCCAGTGCCAAACCGCTTCAAACAATGGGTCTTCATTGTAGTCCAGAACGACGAAACTCGGCTCGCCGGTCGACCGCACGGATGCTCTAGCTTTGCGCTTCACGTATTCGACGGCTGTGGCGTGGTAGTCCTCGGCTGTCATCATCCTCTCAGACGAAGAATAAGAGATGTACGACCTGATCGTGCGCTCTTGCTTGTGTAGGAACTCGGCTAATCCGGCGACTTGACGTGTAAGCTTGCTGTCCTGGCGACGTCCGGTTTCGATCTCGAAGGCTGGCAGCATGTCCCGAACCCTGAACGGCATTTCATCTTTCCGCATTTTTAACATTATTGATCCCCTTGTTTGGAAGATAAAATCATCCTCAACAACAATTGGACTGCCGATTTTTGACGGCCACAAGCTCCTTGTGGGCCCACGGTGGGCCCACAAAAGAAACGGCTATGGACTATCAGATCACGTCAACAAAACAATTTTTCGGCTGTCGGCCGATTTGTTTTAAGCGCCGCTGAAGATCATGATGTTGATCTCAAAGATAAGAAGTAGGGAGCTTCAACATGATTAGATTTCTCGTAGCTATCGTTCAAGCCATCGCGCAGATGATTGCGTCAAGCTTCACAGCAGCAATAGCATTTCTAGATTGGCTTAGCGGCCGACTCGGCGGTGGTGGCGCTGGTGTTCCAGCTTCTCCGATTCCGAATCTTGAAATGGCGCTTCCGGACGGCGACCGGATTGAGAGAGCAAAGGAACTGCAGAAATCCGAAAATGCCGCTGTAGATATGCTTGCGAAGCATGTGCTAACACCTGCTCAGCAAGTGCAGACGTTTGCTCAGATGCCCATCGAAGACCGTGGCTTGGCTGATATTTCAAAGTTGACGGGCACGCAGGTCGACTGGCTGTATGGATTGCACGAAGAGCAGCTTCGCATCGTCGCGGAGGCTTCGGAGCGCAGGGTGTCAGATGCATTAGCAGGCAAGCCTAAGTCTTTGATGGCTACGCTTTCTGTCGGCGAAGAGCCATACAAAGAGCCCACATTCCTCGCTCATCGGATCGCAGCAAAAAGAGCGGCTACAATAGAAGCCGCTCCAATCATCACCTACGAAGCTGTTCGGATTTAACTAGCCGCGACGCATACGAACGTTGCGTCCCAGATAATTTTCGTGGCGTAGCGCTCGAACACACTGTGAGAGCCCATCAGGATTTTCCTGAAGATAGTGTGCGAAAACGTACCAAGCCGCCTGCTCATAAGCGACTTGGTCTTCCCGAGCGAGCAGCGCGTTCATATCTTCGTGCTCATTATTGTTTTCACGGTCATGCATATCGAGACGGACTTCAGCATAGAGTTCCCGTACCGAACGAAACCCGGTGATCATGAAGACTTCTTTGGTGGTGAGCCGCTGCGCCATCCACTGGTCAATCGCATCCATGGCATCCATTACGCAGCGACTTTCTGCGCCAGACGACGGGCGCTTTCGTAGCTGGTGCGAGCAGCTGTCCGGAGACGTTCGTTTTCGGCCTTGAGGCGCTCGATCTCGGCAGCCTGGGTCTCGGCGACCTGCATGATCTGCTCAGCGTAGTTGATTGTCTGATTAAGCTGATGACGGAGGACGTGCGAGTTATTGCTTTCGCGAGCAGCACGGGCAGCAGCGATACCAGACATGTGTGCGTTCATTGCACCGGCAGCGAAGAAGGCGAAAATCGCACCGGTCTGACCGACGACGACGCCTGCTGGATCGCGAGAGGTGAAGATGTTCGACATGACTGGCTCCTTTATTGTCTACACGCTCAGGATGAATCCCAGACGTAAACAACACATTAATTTGGTCGCTAAACTCAATGTGTAAATCACGAATTTTGAAATAAAAACGCAGATTAATCAGCCTTTTGTTACCAACAAGGGGCAAAATTCAAAATCTGCCCCATGTTTGTAACAGTGCTACCTGAAGTTAAGCCGTCATAACGGATAGGCACCCGGGATTATACCTTTTCAGACCTTATAAATTATCGTGGCGGCTTGCCGACAATCCACATGTTGCTGCCCTTGTTTCCGCATTTTCGGCAGCGCAATTTGCCGGACAGCGTGCTGACGACCATTGAAGGAAATTTTGCTTCGAGCCACTCGCGGTCGATCCAGCCCTCGCGCTCACATCTAGAGCAACGGCCACCGATCAGGGTCCAGGAGCTGATATCGCCAAATCTTCCGACAGCTACGCTTTCGAGCAATTCAATCTGCTTCGGCTTGTCGACAATCACCGGAGGATCAGGCATGCGAGTCAGATCGATACCGCGACGGTGCCTCATAGAACACATTCCTCAAAGGATTTTGTTCCTATTTTGTTCACGTTTGGAGAAATGTCAACACTCGATCCGGGTCGGGCGTCATCGGCGAAATCCTCTCGACTTGCGTCATGCCGCCAACGGACGAATAATTCAAGCACTCTGATGCTGTCGATCCGTTGGGAAAGAGCGCGTGGTAGGCAGAAAGCCATCGGCATCGGAGTTTAAAAGCCCCAGCGACTTCAAAGGGGACTACACCGTCGGCGTGATCCGAACCGCCTGGAAAGTGGATAAACTGTAGGCCACAGTTGAAGAGTGCGTCGCTAGAGCCGAGGTCCTGCCTGACCAACGTTCGCACCTGCGGGTGCAGTCAGGGTTCGCCCTTTAACGTAGCTTGGTTCGCCAAGCGTATGACTGCGGTCATGGTGAGGCTCGGGTAACCGGGCCTCAAATCTATTTTAGGCCGATTTGCGGCCCAGCTCTTGAAAATCCTGAGTCCGTGCTCGTCTCTTAGATAACGGGACCAAAAAAGGAGGGCCCGCACATGAATAACACTGATCGTATCCGTAAGCTTAATGATCTTTTTCGCACAACGTTTGCCCCAGGGCTGGGCGAGGTCAACATGTCATCTGACGTTGAACGGCTCAAACCGTCTAAACAAGTTAGAGTTATGCGTCGCGTCGCGACCGCAACAAGCTTTGATAACGCTGAGCACTCAAGAGGTCGCGTCACTGACTGTGGTGTTGATTACATCTGGAAGATCGACGTCATTGATCGTTACGACAAGATGCGGAAGATGGCTCCGTTTTTTTGGGTCGATAAAGAGAGCTGGCGGTACCTGACAGTTATGCGTGCAGACAAGTAATGATCACGACCGTCCACCATCGGTGCATTATCCACAGCTCAGTTCAAATCTGTGGACATAGCTCCAAAAACTCTACGCTGCGGCCTTGGTGATTGATCTGTGATAGGAAAGGGGGAGGTTGCCGGTAACAATCACGCTAAGCGATTGAAAATACTGGTGCCCCCGACAAGGTTCGAACTCGTGACCCCCTGATTACAAATCAGGTGCTCTACCAACTGAGCTACAAGGGCAATCCAGTGCGGGTGGAATTACCAGATTCTCTGGTCGTGTAAAGTGGAAATTTCATTTGGGGGCCGAAAAAATGGTAGCTTTTTTGTGGGTGAGGGGTGCTGTCATTCCGTCAGGTAGTAGAGCTTGTGGACGATGGTCCAGTTTTTGTCGCGTTCCAGAAGCGAGAGATATTCGGAAAAACCCATGCCGGAAAAGCGGGTGGTGAGTTTTACGGAGGCGGTGTCGCCGGTTTTGTCTATGCCGAGGATTTCGAATTCGGAGTGTTGTTCCTGCAGGCCCTGATCGGCGGAGCGGAGTTGGTGGATGAAATCTTCCAGCGACAGCCATTCGGTTGCGCCTTCGTAATTGCCGACGATGCTGGCGCGGGGATCGAAGACATCCCGCAGCAATCCGGCATCGGCATACGTCATTGCCTGCACGTAATCTGAAACCGTCTGGCTTATCGTTTCCGACATTATTGTGATCCTCCCTCCAGAAGTTATTTCTAAAGTACACCGGTTTCGGGCAATGCGCCATAACCCCTTGAAAGCAGCGCATAACCCGGCCTCGGTAGATCTTCCGGGCGCGCTTTCCACATATTTGTCGGCGGCTTTTTCGCGCCCGCCATGCAGTGGACAAATTTGCGGGCAATGGCGTATCGCGGTTGGTGAAAGCGAAGGGGCGAATGTCGTTTTGCGTTCAAAACCACAACAGAGGGGTGCCTTGGGCCGGGAAAATTTCGTATGATCCCGCTTGAGCCATCGCTGTCCCTTGCGGGCAAAGGCTGTTTTCGAGAATGCGAGTGCAGGTGTTTCGGTGATCGATCCTTATGTTTTGCTGGGTGTGGAGCGCGATGCCGATGAGGCGACGATCAAGTCTGCCTATCGCAAGGTGGCCAAGAGCGCCCATCCGGACAGCGGCGGAGATGCGGATCAGTTTGCCAGGCTGCAACTGGCCTATGATCTGCTGAAAGACCCGGTACGCCGCAAAGTTTTTGACGACACCGGCTATGACCCTCAACTGGCAGATGCAAAGGATCTCAAGGGCTTACTGATGCTGGAAACGCTGGTCAACGAATTCATTCTGGACGAGCGCGAGCCCGGCAGCTTCGATCCCGTGGCGGCCATGCGTCGCAAGCTGACGGACGATATTCTCAAAAGCCGCTTTCATATTCTCGAACTGGAGCGTCACCGCGCCCGCGTGCGCAAGCATATGGATCGTCTTGGTCGCAAGCCGGAGACGGATGTGCTGGGTTCGATGCTGCGCGCGCGCAGCCAGTCCATTGCCGATGCCATTCGTAACGCCGAGACGCAGATCGAGGTTATCGAGCAGGCCTATACGATGCTGGAAGGTTATTCCTACGAGCTCGAGATCGCGATACTGGCCGAACCGGTGCTGAAGGGCGAGGCGGCGGAGTAATCCGTGCGGGTTACGGCCCGTTGACCAGGGCCAGAATGAGCTGGTGCACGGCACCGCCATTCGAAAGCTCGTCTTTGTCGAAATCCCGCCCGCGCTGGCGCTGTTCGTTGGAAAGCTCGCCCAGCCGCTGTTGTAGAACGGCGCGTACCTTCTGGCACTTAGGATCATCCTCTGCGCGCAAGCCGACGCTATAGGCTTCGATCTTCTTGACCATGTCGAGAATATGCTCGCCATGTACGCGCTCGTGCTTTTCAACGCCGGAAATGAAGCGCTGCCAGCTTGCTGAAACATCCGGCGGAAGTTTTGCCGGTGCTTTTGGCCATGTGTAGATGATGGTCAGGTTCGGGCGCGCGGTTGCCAGCACGCAGGCGCCATCGGGCTGCGGGCGGTAGTCGCGCCGCCATGTGAGTTTGAATGTCGTGTGAGCAACCGCCTGTACGCCCGCCTGCGGCCCGCGCTCGCCGATGGAGCGGTAGAGATCAATGCCGGAATTGCCTGTGATGGCATATGTCTTGATCTGCTCTGCGGGCGTCCAACTGGTTTGGGCATAGGTGGAGGTTGCGAGCAGTGTGAGCAGGGCGCCTGCGGTGAGGACGGTCTTAAATCTTGAAGGCACGCGTTTTCCTGCTCGTCGTCATGTCGTTGGAGCCGTCGGCTCGTAAAGTTCCCAACCGCGTGGCGTCAAATGCTCCTGCGGATGGTAGCGGGTCTTGTAGCCCATTTTCTCGGAGCCATCGACCCAGTAACCGAGATAGACATGCGGCAGGCCAAGCGTGCGGGTGCGGGCAATGTGATCAAGAATGAGGAAGGTGCCGAGAGAGCGTTTTTCGAATTCCGGGTTGAAGAAGGAATAGACCATTGAAAGCCCGTCGCTCATCGTATCGGTCAGTGCCACGGCCACGAGTTCGCCGCGCTTGCTGTCATCGATACCGGCACCCGGTTCGCGCTTGCGATACTCGATAATGCGGGTGTTGACGTGGGTGTCTTCCACCATGACCGCATAATCCAGCGCCGACATATCCGACATGCCGCCAGACTGGTGGCGGTGGTCGAGATAACGGCGGAAGAGGGAGAACTGCTCGGTGGATGGTTCAGCCTGATGAACACTCGCGACCAGATCGCTGTTGTAGCCCAGCACGCGGCGCATGGATTTGGTGGGGATGAAACGTTCCGCCAGAATGCGCACGGAAACACAGCCGCGGCAGTTTTCGCAGGCTGGGCGGTAGGCGATGTTCTGAGAGCGGCGAAAGCCGCCCTGGGTCAGAAGATCGTTCATTTCGGCAGCGCGTGGCCCGACGAGATGCGTGAATACCTTCCGCTCCAGCTGGCCGGGCAGGTAAGGGCAGGTGGCCGGTGCTGTCAAATAAAATTGCGGAGAAGGCGTCGCCTGCGTGTTCATCGAACCCTGATCGCTCCCTTCGCCAGTAAGCCTCAGTCAAGCCTCTGTATCAGAATGACAAAAAGCCGCAAAACGTCAACTGGCAGATGTGTGGTGCACATCAAATTGAAGCCGCCGAAACGGCTTTTTTGATGTTCAGGTTGTCCGGATCATGACTGTTCCCAAAAGAAAGTCATGGATGAGGCGCGAACGCTCCGTAAACAGGCCTGCCAGCAGGATCAGCGGCGTCAGAATGGAGTTCATGATCCAGAACAGCGCGATGTGCACCGTGGACAGCAGGAAATCGATTCGCCGACCATCCGTACGCGCCATGGCAATGCCCATGGCCCGCATGCCCGGTGTTGCCTGCGCGGAACTGCCCAGCGTCATGCCAAAATAAAGCACGGCGACGACGAAGAAGAGGACCGGATAAAGAAAGAAGCCGAGGCCGAGCGTGATCACACCGAGAAAGAAGACGATCACGGCTGCGGGAATGCACAGCAGCAGCACGATCATGTAATCGATGATGAACGCAAACACGCGACGGCTCAGCACGCCGCTATAGGCGCGCCAGTCTTCGGTGGGGACATACGTGGTATTCGGGTCGAGGCTCATCGACGGTTTCTCCTATTCGGGAAATAATATGGTATCGAAACCGTGCAATGCAATGATCGCCCTGTTCAACCCTTGGCGAGTTTTTTGGCGGCCTCGATCGCGAAGTAGGTCAAGATGCCATCGCAGCCTGCGCGTTTGAAGCACAGCAGCGTTTCCATCATCACCCGTTCGCCGTCTATCCAGCCATTCATGGCGGCGGCCTTGATCTGGGTGTATTCGCCTGACACCTGATAGGCGAAGGTTGGAAGGCCGAAGGCTTCCTTCAGACGCCAACAGATATCGAGATAGGGCAGGCCGGGCTTTACCATCAGCATGTCCGCACCTTCTTCCACGTCAAGCGCCGCGTCGCGCATGGCCTCCATGCCGTTGGCGGGGTTGATGTAATAGCTGTTCTTGTCACCCTTCAGCAGGCCGCTGGTACAGATCGCCTCGCGGTAGGGGCCGTAAAAGCCGGAGGAGAACTTGGTGGCATAAGCCATGATGCCGACACTCTGGTGCCCGGCAGCGTCGAGCCCGCGACGAATGGCGCCGATGCGCCCATCCATCATCTCTGATGGTGAAATGATATCGGCACCGGCATCTGCTTGCATAATCGCGGCCTTGACGACCTGATCCACGGTTTCGTCGTTGACGATATCGTCGCCGCGCAAAATGCCGTCGTGACCGTGGCTGGTGAAGGGGTCCAGCGCAACATCGGTGATGACGCCGATGTTTCCAACCGACCTTTTGATGGCAGCGGTGGCCTGATTGATCAGGTTGTTGGCCTCCAGCGACTGCGATCCGGTCTCGTCGCGCAGGTCCATTTCGATATTGGGGAAGGTCGCGATGGCGGGAATGCCGAGATCAGCTGCTTCTTTCGCCGCCTCCACCAGCCGGTCCACACTCATGCGGTTCACGCCCGGCATGGCCGGAATGGGCTCGATGATATTGGTGCCAGGCACGATGAACACGGGCCAGATCAGGTCATCCACCGTCAACTGGTTCTCGCGCACCAAACGTCGCGTCCAGTCTGCCTTGCGATTTCTGCGCATGCGGCGGTGGCCGGTAATGTGGTCCACCAGATGTGTCTTGTCGTTCATTTACATTTGCCTTTCCAAATGCTGCGTCACTCATACCGATGGTATGGGACGCTGCTGTGTGGACGTGGCCACTTCGCTCACCCTCATTCCCGCGCAGCGCAGAAGCGCCACGACTGGATTCCTGTGAGAAGCACAGAAATAAGGGGTGCGGATGTGACTGCGCCCAAAACGTCGTTCCATCAAGAGTGGCCCATAACACAATGTAAGGCACATGCGAATGCGGCAGATCGTTGCGGGGCTTTGACAGTTGCAGTGCCGCAGCGCAATATCTGCTGGTCGCATCCCCAACAGGTCAGTATCTTCGCGCCATGGAACCTGATTCTCTGCCTCATCCCAAAATGCCGTTTGCGGAAATCCTCTACCTCACTTTCCTGAGGTTGGTGGCCTTGTCGTGTTTCTGGTTCGGGCTGCAATATTGGGCGATGCTGACCGGCTATTCGCTGAACGGGCAGGCACGCTTCGATATGCTCAACATGCCATGGCGCGTGGCTGGCACCAGCCTTGCCGTCATTTTCCCCGTGGCAGCGCTTGGGCTGTGGCTCGGCGCCTCCTGGGGTGCTGTCATGTGGGTCATCGGTGCCGGAACCCAGATCGCCATGTATAAGGTCTGGCCGAATATCTACGGACACAACACCATGGTACCGGTCATGCACGGCATCGTATCAACCGTTTATATACTATTCCAGGTCGCTTTTTGGCTGGATGCGCGCCAAAACGATGAGCGCTCAAGAATTGATTTACCATAAAATTAAAGCAATTCAGCCCGGATTTTCTCCGATTTTTGCCCGTAAGTCATTGAAATATATAAGTTGAATGTGGCGCGATTTGGATTTGGTACAAGCTTCATCAAAAGCGGAACATGCAAGTAACCATTCATTAATCGTGCATTTTAAGTAGAATTTTATGCGCATTGCTTAGATTTCCTCTCAAGGCGGGAAACAAAATCAAACACCGCCAAACAAAACAGTGAGGCAGTCATGATCAATAGCAAAGCAAAGCCACAGGCCATCGTTTCCGACGCTCAGGACGAAACCATCCGCTCTCTCTACATGGAATCGCTCCACCTGGTCGAGCGCCTCCACCGCCGCCTTCTCGATGTCATCAAGGACGAGTTCGACCGTCAGGGTCGCGATGATGTCAACGCAGTTCAGGCGCTTCTGCTTTTCAACATCGGCACTTCAGAACTGACCGCCGGCGAGTTGCGCTCGCGTGGCTACTACCTCGGCTCCAACGTGTCCTACAACGTCAAGAAGCTGGTAGACCTCGGTTTCATCAACCACCAGCGCTCCCGCATCGACCGCCGCTCGGTTCGCATCAGCCTGACCGAAAAGGGCCAGGACATCGCAGAAACCGTAGCAGGCCTCTACGAGCGCCACATCGGCTCCATCGAAAAGGTCGGCGGCATCGGCACCGGCGAATTCGCCGAAATGAACAAGATGCTCCAACGTCTGGACCGTTTCTGGAACGACAGCATCGCTTACCGCCTGTGATCGCCCGATATAATCAGCCTTCAAGCAAAGCCGGATGCCGCAAGCATCCGGCTTGTTGCATTTTTGTGCGGTGCAGCCTGAAAATCACACGCCGACACAGCTTCGTGAGATGCCTTCAGGTGACACGAATTGGCCATATTGGTATGGGACCGCCACAAGCGAAGGAGCCGGCGGTTTCTCCTGTGTTCGCGTCATGCGTCATCCATAGTTCGCATCGAGTAAGTCCTGCCGGCAGGCGCGTCTATACGTGTTTGTTAACGATGTTGTTTTAGGCATCGTTTAAGATGCCTGATAAAGTGGCTGGTAGGTAAAATGACAAAGAAAATCGTCCCAGAAGTGATTTCACGGCGCGCGATGTTGCGCTCTGCCGTTTCCCTCGGTGCCGTGGCTCTCGCCGCGCCCGCATTTGCGCAGGATGCGTTCAACGATCTGATTGGATCGTCGCGTCGCGGTAACTGGGACGATCAGTTCGATGCCAACTCGTCGCGCGCCGCTGTCGGTGTTGCGTCCAACACGCCGGTTCTCAGCCCTGAATCGCCAGCCTTCGTTCAGCAGGCGATGATGCAGTATCAGCAGATCGTTTCCAACGGTGGCTGGCCGGATGTTCCTCCAAGCCAGCAGCGCCTCCAGATCGGCGTCAGCGATCCATCCGTGCAGGCCCTGCGCCAGCGTCTGATGATTTCCGGCGATCTGCCGCGTGAAGCGGGCATTTCCAGCGCTTTCGATTCCTATGTCGATGGTGCCCTGAAACGCTTCCAGGCGCGTCACGGTCTTCCGGCAGATGGCGTTATCGGCGAATTTACGCTGAAGGCGCTGAACGTTCCGGCGCAGGTTCGCCTTGGACAGCTTCAGACCAACCTCGTTCGCATCAACACCATGTCGGGTGATCTCGGTCCGCGCCATGTGATGGTGAACATTCCGGCGGCATCGATTGAGGCTGTCGAGAACAACCGCGTCGTGCTGCGCAATACAGCCGTTGTCGGTCGCGACAGCCGCCCGACGCACATCATCAACTCCAAGATTTACGAGATCATTCTCAACCCGTACTGGACGGCTCCACGCTCGATCATCGAAAAGGACATCGTTCCTTTGATGCAGAAGGATCCGACCTATCTGGAGCGCAATAACATCCGTCTTCTGGATGGCCGTGGGCAGGAAGTGTCTCCGACGACGATCGACTGGAACGCACCGAAGGCTCCGAACCTCATGTTCCGTCAGGACCCGGGCAAGAACAACGCCATGTCCTCGACCAAGATCAACTTCCACAACCCCAACAACGAATACATGCACGACACGCCGCAGCAGGGCCTGTTCAACAAGCTGATGCGTTTCGAATCGTCCGGCTGTGTTCGTGTGCAGAACGTGCGCGACCTGACATCGTGGATGCTGCGTGATACGCCCGGCTGGTCGCGTCAGGAAATCGAACGCGTCATCGCCACCCGCGTCAACACGCCGATCAAGCTGGCGCAGGAAATTCCGGTGTATTTCGTCTATATCACGGCTTGGTCCACACGCGATGGCGTGGTGCAGTTCCGCGACGACATCTACAGCAAGGACGGCAATGCCGAACTGGCGCTGAACACCACCAATACGCAGGAGCAGCCTTCCGGCTCCATCGATGACGATCTGTTGCCGCGCAACTGATCCATCGTTCCAGATTTTCAAAAAGCCGCGTTTTTCGAAACGCGGCTTTATCTTTTGGCGGGATGCGACGGGAAAAATGGAATTTTTCTTTCTAAGTCGCAGTTTGACGGGCAAATCTCGCAGGCTGTCTTGCTCTTGAAAGGGCAGGGCGTTAAGACGCCATCGCATTACTGTTTCAGGAGCTTTCATCATGACGAATACAGATGCCTTCTTCTCCAGTCCGCTCGCCGACGTCGATCCAGATATCTTTGGCGCGATCGAGAAGGAGCTCGGTCGTCAGCGCCACGAGATCGAACTGATCGCCTCGGAAAACATCGTTTCCCGCGCCGTGCTCGAAGCGCAGGGTTCGATCATGACCAACAAATATGCCGAGGGTTATCCGGGCAAGCGCTATTACGGCGGATGTCAGTTCGTTGACATTGCCGAAGAGCTGGCCATCGAGCGGGCCAAGAAGCTGTTCGGCGTCAACTTCGCCAACGTTCAGCCGAACTCCGGTTCCCAGATGAACCAGGCCGTATTCCTCGCACTGCTTCAGCCGGGCGATACGTTTATGGGCCTCGACCTGAACTCTGGTGGTCACTTGACGCACGGTTCGCCGGTCAACATGTCCGGCAAGTGGTTCAACGTCGTGTCCTACGGCGTTCGCGAAGGCGACAACCTGCTCGACATGGACGAAGTCGAGCGCAAGGCCAAGGAAACCAAGCCGAAGCTCATTCTGGCTGGCGGCACGGCTTACTCCCGTATCTGGGACTGGAAGCGTTTCCGCGAGATTGCCGATGAAGTCGGCGCTTACCTGATGGTTGACATGGCGCATATCGCCGGTTTGGTCGCCGGTGGTCAGCATCCATCGCCATTCCCGCATTGCCACGTTGCCACCACCACCACGCACAAGTCGCTTCGCGGCCCGCGCGGCGGCATGATCCTGACCAACGACGAAGATCTGGCCAAGAAGTTCAACTCGGCTGTATTCCCAGGCTTGCAGGGCGGCCCGCTGATGCACGTCATCGCCGCCAAGGCTGTTGCCTTCGGTGAGGCGCTGAAGCCTGAGTTCAAGGATTACGCCGCACAGGTCGTCAAGAACGCCAAGGCTCTGGCCGAAACGCTGGTCGATGGCGGTCTCGATGTCGTTTCCGGCGGCACCGACAACCATCTGATGCTGGTCGATCTTCGCAAGAAAAACGCTACCGGCAAGCGGGCAGAAGCCGCACTCGGTCGCGCTTACATCACCTGCAACAAGAACGGCATTCCGTTCGACCCTGAAAAGCCATTCGTCACCTCCGGCGTTCGTCTCGGCACGCCTGCCGGTACGACACGCGGCTTCAAGGAAGCGGAATTCCGCGAAATCGGCAAGCTGATCGTTGAGACGCTTGACGGCCTCAAGGCTGCCAATTCGGATGAAGGCAATGCCGGTGTCGAAGCTGCGGTTCGTGAAAAGGTCGTCGCACTGACCGACCGTTTCCCGATGTACCCGTACCTCTAAGGAAGGATCGCAGATGCGCTGCCCTTTTTGCGGCTCGGAAGATACGCAGGTCAAGGACTCGCGTCCGGCGGAGGATAACACCTCCATCCGCCGGCGGCGCATCTGCCCGGATTGCGGCGGTCGCTTCACGACCTATGAGCGCGTGCAGTTGCGCGAGTTGATGGTCATCAAGAAGAGTGGCCGCAAGTTGCCTTTCGACCGCGAAAAGCTGGTGCGGTCTTTCGAGATCGCACTGCGCAAGCGACCGGTGGACCGTGACCGCATCGAGCGTGCGGTCTCCGGCATCGCGCGTCGTCTGGAAAGCTCCGGCGAGACAGAAATTCCATCGGAAGAAATCGGCCTGCAGGTGCTGGAAGCGTTGAAAAGCCTCGATGACGTGGCATTCGTGCGCTACGCCTCGGTCTATCGCGATTTCAGCCATGCCGAAGATTTTGAAAACGTGATTGCCGAGATCAACGCCAAGATTGCGCGTGACACGGACGCCGGGAAGTAGTCATGACGACCCGTGCCGATGATGAACGGTTCATGGCACGGGCAATCGAGGTTTCCCGCCGCCATACAGGCCTCACCGATACCAACCCCTCCGTCGGCTGCGTTCTCGTCAAACATGGCGAGATCATCGCCGAAGCCGTAACCGCCATTGGCGGGCGCCCGCATGCGGAGCGTCAGGCGTTGGAAATCGCAGGCGAAGCGGCGAGGGGATCGACCGCTTATGTCACCCTCGAACCATGCTCCCACTTCGGCAAAACCCCACCCTGCGCCAACGCGCTGGTAGATTTCGGCGTGGCGCGCGTGGTCGTCGCCGTGGATGACCCGGATGAACGCGTTTCCGGGCGCGGTTACCAGATTTTGCGTGATGCTGGCATCGAAGTCGAGACTGGTTTGATGCGTGCTGAGGGGCAGCGTGTACTGGCCGGGTATCTCACGCGAAAGGTGAAGAACCGCCCGCATGTGATTTTGAAACTTGCTGTTTCCGCCGATGGCATGATCGGTCGCGTTGGGGAAGGGCAGGTGGCGATCACTGGGCCGGAGTCGCGGCAGGCCGTGCATGAGTTGCGGGCGCGGTGTGACGCTATTCTGGTTGGGATTGGAACGGCTATTGCGGATGATCCGGAGTTGACGGTGCGGATTGCCGGGCTGGAGCATCGTTCGCCGTTGCGGATTGTGCTGGATCGACGGCTGGAATTGCCGCTGGATTCGAAGCTGGTGCGGACGGCTGGGGATGTTGGTGTGGTGGTGGCTCGGCTGGGGTCGAGTGCGGAGCTACCCCCCTCTGTCCTGCCGGACATCTCCCCCTCAAGGGGGGAGATCGACTCGCGGTTGGCAGGTCGCTCCAATCTGGAATCTGCATCTGAGGCACCGGTCACGGATGCGTCTTTGGCGTTTGACGCCAACGGTGAGATGTCCAGCGAGGCCAGCGCCCAGCCAATCTCCCCACCTGAGGGGGAGATGCCCGGCAGGGCAGAGGGGGGCAGCGACACCCACAAGCGCCAACAACTCGAATCCTCAGGCGTCGAAGTCCTCACCATCCCAACCCTCCAATCCCTCCTCACCATTCTCGCAGACCGCGGAATGTCGGAACTTCTCGTCGAAGGTGGAGCCCACATCGCAAAATCCTTCCTTGAAGCCGGTCTCGTAGACCGTATCCTATTGTTTGAAAGCCCCATTATCATCGGCGCAGGCGGTCTTGAAACCCCGCTGCACCGCGCCGATATCCCACAAGACTTTACATATGTCGGCGAGACCGCTTACGGGCCGGATCGCTGTTTTGAATTTGAAAGGCCGCTTTGATGTTTACCGGAATTGTCACCGATGTTGGAACCGTGTCTGAGTTGGAGACGCTGCCGGAAGGTGTGCGCCTGCGCGTTGCGACCGCGTATGATCCCAAGACCATCGATATCGGCGCCTCGATTTCCCATGGCGGTGTGTGTCTCACGGTGACGAAACTGCCGGAAGAGGGCAGCAACGAGCGCTGGTTCGAGGTCGAGGCATGGGAAGAGGCGCTTCGCCTGACCACGATTGCAAGCTGGACCAAAGACACCCGCGTCAATCTGGAACGCGCCCTGAAAATCGGTGACGAACTCGGCGGCCACATTGTCTCTGGCCATGTGGATGACAAGGCCGAGATATTGTCGATCGAACCGGAGGGGGAGGCGGTGCGCATTCGCCTGCGCGCGCCGCAGCATCTGGCGAAGTTCGTCGCGCCAAAGGGCTCCATCGCGCTGGATGGCACGTCGCTTACCGTCAACGCCGTCAACGGTACGGATTTCGACGTTCTACTCATCCGTCATACGCTGTCCGTCACCACATGGGGTGACCGGCAGGCGGGCGATTTCGTGAACTTCGAAGTCGATACGATGGCGCGCTATGCCGCTAGGCTGGCTGAGTTTCCGTCCGCGAAAGAATGACGATTTCGCCATTGTAGTTCGTGCGAGCG
Source organism: Hyphomicrobiales bacterium (assembly GCA_900473205.1). Lineage (GTDB taxonomy): Bacteria > Pseudomonadota > Alphaproteobacteria > Rhizobiales > Rhizobiaceae > Agrobacterium. The sequence continues at coordinate 156,210 of UCLB01000018.1, read as the reverse complement.
GTCTCGACAAAACCAAGCTTGCCGGCCAGCTTCAGTGAGGGGCCGTTTTCAGGGTGGATGATGGCGGTCATGGCCATCTCGGGAAACTTGCTCTCGGCCCATTCCACCAATGCGCTGAGCGCCTCAAAAGCATAACCCTTGCCGTGGCTGTCTGGAGACAGCAGCCAGCCGGTTTCCAGCGTATCTTCGATTGAGGGTGTGATGTTTCGGCGGACTTCGTGGAAGCCCGCTTCGCCGATCAGTTTGCCACTTTCTTTCTCCTGAATGATGAGAAAGCCGAAGCCGAGGTGGTGCCAGTGACCGGCAGCTCGCAGGAGCCTCGCCCATGTCTGCTCACGGGTAGATGGCGCGCTGCCGATGTAGCGCACCACGTCTGGATCAGCCCAGAGCGCGACATAGTCTGAGAAGTCATCCATGTGGTGCGGCCTCAAAAGAAGGCGCGATGTTTCGATTGTCGGGATGGTGACCAACCTGAACTCCTGGGGTTATTTCCCGAATCTAATCAGATTCTTGTTGCGATCAAACCATGGAATTTTACGGTGCTGTGCGGTTCCTCGAACCTGCCATGCGCGAAAAATGCTTGCTAAAGCACGCCAGCCATGGTTTGACCGCGCCAAAAGCCGGGATGATCCGGCGCAGCTTTTCAGGAAATCCCCATGTCCAAGCCTCACCTTCTCATCGTGGAAGCACGTTTTTATGACGATATGGCCGATGCTCTTCTCGATGGCGCGAAATTTGCGCTCGATGAAGCGGGCGCCACCTATGACATCATCACCGTTCCGGGCGCGCTGGAAATTCCACCTGCCATCGCCATGGCGCTGGATGGTGCGGATAATGACGGCACGGAATATGATGGCTTTGTCGCACTCGGCATGGTCATCCGTGGCGAGACCTACCATTTCGATATCGTTTCCAACGAATCCTCGCGTGCGCTGATGGATCTAGCCGTCAGTGAATCGCTGGCGATCGGCAACGGCATCATGACCGTCGAAAACGAAGATCAGGCCTGGGCGCGCGTTCGCCGCTCCGACAAGGACAAGGGCGGTTTTGCAGCCCGTGCAGCGCTGACCATGATCGAACTGAAGAAAAAACTGGGTGGCTAAGAGCATGACCAACACCGAAAATGGTTCCGAGCCTCGCCAGCCGTCCACGAAGCCTGTCAACCAGCGCGGCGCTGCGCGTCTTGCTGCCGTGCAGGCGCTGTATCAGATGGATGTTGGCGGCACCGGTGTGATGGAAGTCGTCGCTGAATATGAGGCGCACCGGCTTGGTCAGGAAGTGGACGGCGAAACCTATCTCAAGGCTGATCCGTCGTGGTTCCGTTCCATCGTCGCTGGCGTCGTGCGCGACCAGACCAAGATCGACCCGCTGGTGCGCTCTGCCCTTCAGGAAGACTGGCCGCTTTCGCGTCTGGACACCACCGTTCGTGCGATCCTGCGCGCAGGAACCTTCGAAGTTCTGGAACGCAAGGACGTTCCGGTGGCTGTGATCGTCACCGAATATGTCGAAATCGCCCGTGCGTTTTTCGAACATGACGAGCCGAAACTGGTCAATGCGGTGTTAGACCGCATTGCCAAGCAGGTGCGCGGCGAGGCAAAGCGCTAAGAAACATTCGAGGAAGACATGAGCGCTGTTTCTGTTCCAGGACTTGAACATCAACTGAACGAAGCCAAGCGCAATGTCTTCCTGCTCACAATGGCGCAGGCCATCATGGGCTCTGCCGCGCCGCTCAGCTTTTCCATCGGCGCGCTGGCGGGTTATCAGCTTCTCGGTGCGGACAAGTCTCTGGCCACAGCACCGCTCACCGGCTTCAATATCGGCGTCGCTCTCGGTGCCATCGCCGTTGCTCTCGCAGCCCGGTTTCTCGGGCGCAAGACCGGGTTTATTCTCGGCGCGCTGCTCTGCTCCACCGGTGGAGCGCTGGCGGCGGTCGCGCTGTTTCGCTCCGACTTCTGGCTTTTCGCCTTCGGCCTGCTGCTGATCGGCATTTCAGGCGGCTTCACGCAGAAAATCCGTTTTGCCGCAGCGGATGCTTCGCCATCCTTTTACAAGCCGAAAGCCATTTCCTGGATATTGGCGGGCGGGGTGATCTCGGCTATCGTCGGGCCACAACTGGCAATTTTCGGCAAGGATTTGCTGGCGCCGGTTGTCTTTGCGGGCGCGTTCATAGCGCTCATTCCGCTTGGTATCGTCGCCGCAATCATCTTTTCGTTTCTAAAATTGCCTGAACTGAAAAGCGCGTCTTCGGCGTCGCAACCGGCACGACCGTTAAAAGAGATCGTCACCACGCATCGCTTTGTCACCGGCATGGTCTGCGGCATCGGCTCCTACGCCCTGATGACATTCATGATGACAGGTGCACCGCTGGCCATGGTTATCGGCTGCGGCTTTCCGACGGAACTGGCTACGCTCGGCATTCAGTGGCATGTGCTGGCCATGTTCGGCCCAAGCTTCTTCACCGGCATGCTGATTTCCCGTTTCGGTGCGGAGAAGGTCGTTGCAGCCGGGCTGCTGGTTTTAATGGCCTGCGCCGTCGTCGCGCATATGGGCATCGAGCTGTGGAATTTCTGGGCGGCGCTCATTCTTCTGGGCATCGGCTGGAACTTCGGCTTCATCGGTGCAACGTCCATCGTTTCGTCCAGCTATCGCCCGCATGAGGCCGACAAGGTGCAAGGCTTTCACGATATCGTCCTGTTCGGCACCGTTGCGCTGTCGTCCTTCGCCTCGGGGCAGGTCTTCACCGCCTGGGGCTGGTCGGTCATGAACCTCGTCATCTGGCCGGTTGCAGGCACCTGCCTTCTGCTTCTGATTTTCCTTCTGCTGAAACAGAAGCCCGTTCAAAAACCGGTCTGAATCAGGGCGATAAGCCATTCGTCGCGAATCTTCGGACTTGACGTGGCGGGTTTCGCCAACGCAATCTCTGCTCGCAGGCCATTTTTCCTTGGGAGGGGAACAAATGGCTCACCTTGGCGTCAGGGATCTACACCCTGCGCCCCGCATGGTTTCGCCCGCCGGGGAGGGAGTGAGAACCCGGCACACAGGAGGTAAGTGCGAATGACCGTCATTGCATTGGTAATTTTATGCGGTGTCTTGTCCGTGGTTTACGCGGTCTGGGCAACGAAAAGCGTTCTGGATGCCGACCAAGGCAGCGAGCGCATGCAGGAAATCGCAGGCTATATCAGGGAGGGCGCGCAGGCCTATCTCGCCCGTCAATATCTTACCATCGCAATCGTCGGTATCGTCGTTGCCATCGCCGTCTGGTTCTTTCTCTCGACGGAAGCTGCCGTCGGCTTCGTCATCGGGGCGGTGCTTTCAGGCGCTGCCGGTTTCGTCGGCATGCATGTGTCGGTGCGCGCCAACCTTCGCACGGCACAAGCCGCATCCCATAGCTTAGCTGCGGGTCTTGATATCGCCTTCAAGTCCGGTGCCATCACCGGCATGCTGGTGGCCGGTCTCGCACTTTTGGGCGTCTCCATTTATTACCTCGTGCTGACGGCAGGCCTTGGCCATCCGGTCGGCTCTCGCGCCGTCATCGATGCGCTGGTCTCGCTCGGCTTCGGTGCCTCGCTCATCTCGATCTTCGCCCGTCTCGGCGGCGGTATCTTCACCAAGGGTGCGGATGTCGGCGGCGATCTCGTCGGCAAGGTGGAAGCGGGCATTCCTGAGGACGATCCGCGCAACCCTGCCACTATCGCGGACAACGTCGGCGACAATGTCGGTGACTGCGCGGGCATGGCTGCGGACTTGTTCGAAACCTATGCCGTCTCCGTCGTGGCGACCATGGTTCTGGCGGCAATCTTCTTTGCGGGTGCGCCGGTCCTTGAAAGCGCCATGCTCTACCCGCTGGCAATCTGCGGCGTGTGCATTCTCACCTCGATTGCAGGGACCTTTTTCGTCAAGCTCGGCACCAACAACTCCATTATGGGCGCTCTCTATAAGGGCCTCATCGCCACCGGCGTCTTTTCAGTTGCCGGTCTGGCAGTCGCAACCTCGCTCACCATCGGCTGGGGCTCCATCGGCACCGTTGCCGGAATGGATATTACCGGTACCAACCTGTTCTTCTGCGGCCTCGTCGGTCTGCTGGTGACGGCGCTGATTGTGGTGATTACGGAATATTACACCGGCACCAACAAGCGCCCCGTCAATTCCATCGCGCAGGCCTCTGTTACGGGCCACGGCACTAACGTCATCCAGGGCCTTGCCGTCTCGCTGGAATCGACGGCACTTCCGGCCATCGTCATCGTCGGCGGCATCATCTCCACTTATCAACTGGCAGGCCTGTTCGGCACCGGCATCGCGGTCACTGCCATGCTTGGTCTTGCGGGTATGATCGTCGCGCTGGATGCCTTTGGACCGGTGACGGACAACGCTGGCGGCATTGCGGAAATGGCCGGTCTCAACCCGGATGTCCGCAAGGCGACGGACGCGCTGGATGCCGTTGGCAACACCACCAAGGCGGTAACGAAGGGTTATGCCATCGGCTCCGCAGGCCTTGGTGCACTGGTGCTGTTTGCAGCCTATTCCAACGACCTGTCCTACTTCGCAGCCAATGGCGATACATATCCCTACTTCAAGGATATAGGCGAGATCTCGTTCAGCCTGTCCAACCCATACGTGGTTGCCGGTTTGATCTTCGGTGGTCTCATTCCCTACCTCTTCGGCGGCATCGCCATGACGGCTGTCGGCAAGGCGGCAAGCTCCATTGTTGAAGAAGTCCGCCGCCAGTTCCGCGAAAAGCCTGGCATCATGCAGGGAACCGAAAGGCCGGATTACGGCAAGGCGGTGGATCTGCTGACAAAAGCGGCGATCAAGGAGATGATTATCCCCTCGCTGCTACCGGTTCTGGCACCTATCGTCGTCTATTTCGGCGTATTGCTGATTTCCGGCTCCAAGGCCTCGGCCTTTGCCGCGCTGGGCGCATCCTTGCTAGGCGTCATCATCAACGGCCTCTTCGTCGCCATTTCCATGACGTCGGGCGGCGGTGCCTGGGATAATGCCAAGAAAAGCTTCGAAGATGGCTTCATCGACAAGGATGGGGTGACGCATCTCAAGGGCTCGGAAGCGCATAAGGCGTCAGTGACGGGTGATACGGTTGGCGATCCCTACAAGGACACAGCCGGTCCAGCCGTCAACCCGGCCATCAAGATCACCAACATCGTGGCGCTGCTGCTGCTGGCGGTTCTGGCGCATTGAACAGAACTGCACCGTAAAACAAAAAAGCCCGCGATCATCTCGCGGGCTTTTGCATTTCCGTTTGCTGGATCAGAAGCCGCTGCCGTTGTTGCCGCTCTGGCCCAGAATGCTCTTTGCGATACCAGCGCCTGCCGTGCCGCCGGACAGCAGCTGTTGCAGGAAGGTGAGGTCCTTGCCGCCCGTTGGCGTGGTGCGCGAAATCGTGTCGAAGACCTTGCCGTCTTGCAGCGTGTAGTTTGCTTTCTGCGAAACGACGCCGTTCTTGTCGAAATAAATGGCCAGAATGTTCTGCTCGACCAGCTGCGGCTTCATGAAGGCGGCTTTGCGCACGCGCTTCTGGGAGATGTAATAGAACACCTCGTTACCGAAGGTCGCGGTGGTGGAGGGCGTGCCCATGGTCAGCAGAACCTGTTCACGGCTGGAGCCGACAGGAATAAGCTGCAGCGACTGTTCGTCAGCCACGTAACCATTGTGGAAAACATCGGTGGTGCTGGAGCAGGCCGTCAGCAGGCTGGATGCGATGACGATTGCCACGGCAGTCTTGCTGAAAAACGTGGTCTGCTTTCCGGATTTCTGCTTGCTCACCTGCGTTTCCCCGACTGCGATCATGAATGGCACCTTCCGGTATGCTTACGTGTGTACCGCTTCTGTACACACGATTATGTCAATCCGGGGACAGAAAATCCCCGCTTCACAACGGATTGCAATGGGTTTGCGAAAATAACGCCTCCTCCGGCGCTTCTCTTCGACTGTTGCAGCCCAACGATGAACGTGACTTCAACGGCATTGCAATTCTTGGATGCTTCGGTAAACCAGCTTTGGCAATCATGCAACAAGGGCAATGGGCGAGACGCGATTTCGTCGATCAATATTCGGAAATTTCGATGGTCTTCGGTCTTTTCAAAAAGAAAAACGGCAATCGCGCCATCGTTGACAGGCAATACGCTGCCTTGACGACGGCTGGGCGCCAGCCGGGTTTCTACCTGTATCTCAATGTGCCGGATACGGTGATGGGCCGCTTCGAGCTTCTGTCCATCGTCATGATTCTCTATTTCCGTCGCACAAAGTCATCCTCCACCAGCGGGCAGGAGATTGCGCAGGAGATTGTGGATGCGTTTTTTCAGGATCTCGACCATTCCATGCGGGAACTGGGAATTGGCGACCAGGGCGTGCCCAAGCGCATGAAGAAATTCGCGGGCATGTTCTATGGCCGGCTGGAATCCTACGCCGCAGCACTTGATGGCGACGATGTCGAGGCTCTTGCGGCAGCCCTTGCACGCAATATATATCCCCAGTCAGAAGCAACCGCTGCGGATATGCGCGGCCTTGCCAACTGGATGGTGGCGGCCGCCGATGCCTTGTCGGCGCAATCGGAAGAGTTGGTCGTGACGGGACACGTTACGATGCCGGCCCCGGATTTTAAGAGGTTTTAATGAACTCGCACAACGCGGCCAATGACGACGTACCTTTTTCCTACCCTGTGAAGGTAGGTCATATTTCTGCCAATCCGGTGAGGATTGGTCTTTCGGCAAACGCGGACGAGTTGAAGGCGTTGGCGAAACTGTGGGACGTATTGTCCGTGGAGTACCTGAAAAGCGAATTGCAGGTAACCCGCTGGAAGAAGGATGGATTGAAGATCACAGGTGATGTGCGTGCCGCTCTGACGCAGGCCTGCGTCGTGACGCTGGAACCGGTCCCAAGCGTGATCGATGAAAAGATCGAGCAGATTTTCGTGCCGGAAGGTTCAAAGCTGGCGCGTCTGATGCCCAATGAGCAGGGCGAGATTGTTCTTGATCCGGATGGCCCGGATATTCCCGATCAATTCAGCGGTGACACCATCGACGTCGGTGTCGTGGTGGCGGAATTCGCGGCACTAGCTATCGATCCATACCCCCGCAAGCCGGACGTGGATTTTGCCGAATTCGGTAATGAAAAGGCGGATGCCGACAAAAAACCATCGCCTTTTGCGGTGTTAAAAGACTGGAAAAAAGACTGAATGCGGTGGGTCAAGCCCAACAATTCAGTTGTAAGCGAGCGTGGAAACGGTATTTTCGCGCAAAATTCCACCGCACGGCGGTAAGAAGGATCAGGGACGAGTGATCAGAATAGCAATTGACGTCATGGGCGGAGATTTTGGCCCTGATGTTGCCATACCCGGCGCTGCCAAGGCACTGGATCGGCATAACGATGTGACCTTTCTGCTGTATGGGCAGAAGAGCAGATGCGAACCTATTCTGGCGCAGTATCCCAAACTTCGCGACAACTCGCAGTTTTTCGATTGCGAAGTCTCCGTTGCCATGGACGAAAAGCCAAGCCAGGCGCTGCGCCGTGGCCGTTACGTCTCCAGCATGTGGCGCTCTATCGAAGCGGTGAAGCTTGGTGAGGCCGATGTTGCCGTCTCCGCTGGCAATACCGGTGCCTTGATGGCGATGGCAAAGTTCTGCCTGCGCACCATGGCGCGGGTGGAACGCCCGGCTATTGCAGGCATATGGCCAACGCTGAGAGGCGAAAGCATCGTTCTCGATATCGGCGCCACCATCGGTGCCGACTCGCAGCAGCTGCTTGATTTTGCGATCATGGGCAGCGCCATGGCGCGCGCTCTGTTCGATATCGACCGTCCGACAGTTGGTCTTCTCAATGTTGGCGTTGAAGAAGTGAAAGGCCAGGAAGAGGTCCGCGAGGCAGGCCGCCTCATTCGCGAAGCCGATCTTGCGACTATCGATTATCGCGGCTTCGTCGAAGGTGATGATATCGGCAAGGGCACCGTGGATGTCGTCGTGACCGAAGGCTTCACCGGCAATATTGCGCTGAAGGCGGCAGAAGGCACGGCAAAGCAGATCACCACGCTGCTGCGCGAGGCGATTTCCCGCAGCTTCATCGCCAAGATCGGTTACCTCCTCGCCAAGAGCGCATTCGATGTGCTGCGCGAGAAGATGGACCCGCGCAAGGTCAACGGCGGTGTGTTCCTTGGCCTCAACGGCATTGTCATCAAAAGCCATGGCAGCACGGACGCTCTTGGTTTCGCGTCAGCCGTCGATGTGGGCTATGACATGGCTCATAACGGCCTGACAGCAAAAATAGAAAACGATTTGAAGGCCTACCACGCAAGACGGCTTCCGCCTCCGGAACCTGAAGCGCTTGTGGCTGATGAGGAATAAGAGATGATCCGCTCAATCATACGGGGTTTCGGTGCAGCGCTGCCAAAGCGCGTCATGACGAACCAGGACATTGAAGCGATCGTCGAGACCTCGGACGAGTGGATCGTTCAGCGCACCGGCATCAAGCAGCGTTACATCGCAGGCGAGGGGGAAACCACCTCATCGCTCGGCGAACTTGCTGCGCGTGCCGCGCTGGAGAATGCGGGCATCAAGCCTGAAGAGATCGACCTCATCATCGTGGCGACGTCTACACCCGACAACACCTTCCCGGCAACGGCGGTCAACATCCAGAACCGTCTTGGCATTACCGGCGGTTTTGCGTTTGACGTACAGGCGGTTTGCTCCGGTTTCGTCTATGCCATGGCAACGGCGGACCTTTATATTCGCGGCGGCATGGCCAAGCGCGTGCTGGTTATCGGTGCGGAAACATTCTCCCGCATTCTCGACTGGAACGACCGCACAACCTGCGTTCTCTTTGGTGATGGTGCGGGTGCCGTGGTGCTGGAAGCCGGTGAAGGCGAGGGCAAGACGTCGGATCGCGGCATTCTGACATCCAATCTTCGCTCCGATGGTTCGCACAAGGATAAGCTTTACGTCGATGGTGGCCCGTCCACGACAGGCACTGTTGGCCATCTGCGCATGGAAGGCCGTGAGGTTTTCAAGCACGCAGTCGGTATGATTACCGACGTGATCGAAGCTGCTTTTGAGGCAACCGGTACGACGGCGGATGATCTGGACTGGCTGGTGCCGCACCAGGCAAACCGCCGCATTATCGACGGTTCAGCCAAGAAACTCGGCATTCCAACCGAAAAAGTCGTCATCACGGTTGATCAGCATGGCAACACCTCTGCCGCCTCCATTCCGCTTGCGCTGGCTGCTGCTGCGTCTGACGGACGCATCAAAAAGGGCGATCTGGTGATGCTGGAAGCCATGGGCGGCGGTTTCACATGGGGTGCGGTTCTGCTGCGCTGGTAAAATTCGCTTTACGAAGCGGTGTAAGCCATTGCCACCATTGCTGGAAATCCCTAAACGATTCTAGAAACTTTGCTTGACCGGTCGCATCAAGGGCAATAATCTTGAGCGGCTTCAACGAGACAAAAGAGAGCGGTGCGGGGAAATATGGCCGGGAAAACAGTGACACGTGCGGATCTAGCCGAGTCTGTGTTTCGAAAAGTGGGGTTGTCCCGAACCGAATCTGCCGAACTGGTTGAAACCGTCATCGACGAGATTTGCAACGCGATCACTCGCGGAGAGGTGGTCAAGCTCTCCTCCTTCGCTACATTCCAGATCCGTGAAAAGAACGAGCGTATCGGTCGCAACCCGAAGACCGGTGAAGAAGTGCCAATCTCTCCCCGCCGCGTCATGACCTTCAAGGCCTCCAACGTTTTGAAGCAGCGCATTCTCAAGGCGCACTCGGCCCGCAAGGCAAAGCAGAAGAGCCAGAAGTCCGGCTCTTGATGCGTTTATTTTCGTGCGGTCATTTGGATTTCTGCACGCAGCGCTTCCTTATCTCTTGTGAACATAGTTGAATTTCAACTGACAAGCCGTTGAAATAAGGACGATTCGCATCGTACCTTGTTTCGTGTTTTGGAATCCGGCCTCTGGTCTGGATGGGAGTTGAACGTGGATAAAAGCCCCGACGCCTTTCGAACGATCAGTGAAGTGGCCGATGATCTGGACCTGCCGCAGCACGTTCTTCGTTTCTGGGAAACGCGCTTTCCGCAGATAAAGCCCATGAAGCGCGGTGGGGGCCGCCGCTATTATCGCCCTGACGATGTCGATCTGCTGAAGGGCATCCGCCACCTTCTCTACGACCACGGCTATACGATCAAGGGTGTTCAGAAACTCCTCAAGACCAATGGCAACCGCTTCGTCTCGGCCATCGCCTCGGGCGACATGGCGACGATGGAAGCCATCATGGCCGCCAGCGGCGAAACCGCCGAGCCACGCGTTGCCAATGCGGAAGAAGACGAAGTCGTTGGCCGTCCCAAGGCCAAGCCCAGTGGCCGTTTCTTCGGCTTTGGTGGCGCTTCAGATGACACGCCCGAGATTTCCATCGGCAAATCCAGCATCAGCAAGGACGACCGCGCCCTGCTGCAGGAGGCGCTGTTTGACCTTCTGGAATGCAAACGCCTGCTGGATCAGGTGCGCTAATCAGTCTACCTTACTCCTGCGCCTGTCGCAGGCAGCCTAAGGCTTTGGGCTGCGTAGAGTTTTTGCGCCGCGACCGACCTATGGCTTTTATGTCGGTTCATTCGTTTGTGGATAAACCCATTTTTTGAGCGGCATTTATCTCAAATGCCAACCTTTCGGAAACTCCTTGGACCGATAATGCGCGCGGACAAGGAGTTTTATCGTGAGCAAGAGAAAACCGACAAGCCGCCGCCGTTCTTCTGCAAAGTCTGGTGGCTCGGGTCTGTGGTCCTGGCTGTTGCTGTTCGGCGTCGCCGTCGGCGGCATTCAGGTCTATGAGCATCGCGACAGTCTGTTGCCGCAGTTGAAAGGCACTGTCGCGTCGGTTTCCAAAACCGTCGCGCCACAGTCCAAGCCAGCCACGCGCGATGTTGCGTCGGAAAAGGCAAGGCCAACTGGCACGCAAACGGTCGCGCTTCCCGCCAGCGGCGCACCTGTGCCGCCCCGCGCCATCGCCATGCCTTCCGGTGCCACATCGACGCAGACGACGTCTGCCACGCTGCCTTCGCCACGTCCGCAGGTGCAAAATGTCTCTCTCAACGAAAAGCCCGGCACCTTTGCCTTTTGTGGCCGCTCCGGCCTCAACAATTGCGTTGCTGACGGTAATACCTTCTGGCTCAAAGGCGTGAAGATGAAACTGGCTGGCATCGACGTGCCGCAGACCGACCAGGCCCGCTGCCTTGAGGAACGCCAGAGAGGCTTCACCGCTAAGGTCCGCCTGCGCGATATGCTGAACTCCGGCGGCTTTCAGGTCGCTTCTGCCGGTGGTGCATCCACCCTATCGAGGTCCGGCGTTTCCTTTGCAGACCAACTCGTGCGCGAAGGGCTGGCCCGGCCAGTGGGTGCGAGAAATCAATCCTGGTGTGGTTAAATCACCTCCACACCCTCACGCCCCGTTGACCACAGCCGCCTGCGCTGTGTAGATAAAAACCGCAAGCGGACGTGGCGGAATCGGTATACGCAGCAGACTTAAAAGATCATCCTAAGTCTAGTCATCCGTGGATAGATTAAGAATAAGAAGGCGTAGAACTTAGCGGTTCTGCGCCTTTTTTCTCGCCTTTAACTACCCACTAGTGGATATATACCCACTAACGAATAGTGTAGTTTTCTGCCTGTGGCACGGCTCGTGGCAAACCCACGCCGAACGTACCTGAATTAGGTGCGACTTATGAGGAGCTACCGGCCACACGCCGATTACCCCTCACCATAGGCATCTCACAAAACCCCTCACCATAGGCCCAGTCCCCGGTTCACTTACTTAAGTGTTCCGAGGCGGGCCTTTTCCTTTTGGAAGGCTCTTCCCTTGATCGACATCGACCACACGAATGAACTTTTTCTTGCTGCCCATGGATGCCTGCCGACCGAGCATGAAGCTTGGGATAAGCAGATTGCTCTCGAAGAAGAGATGCGCTCCGCTGGCATCGCCCGCTTTGAAAAAGGTTTGGAAAAGAACCGGGAGCGTAGCGCCGAGGCGTCTAATCTCTCATCTCGCCGCATGATCATCCATGCCCACGCCCAGGTCGTGACAGGGCTAGAAGCATTTCTGGCAGAGGCCAGTTCGGGCAGGGCAGGGAAGAAGCACACCGCTGTAGCGTACCTGAAGGAAGCCGACCTTGATGTGGTCGCTCATCTCACTCTTCGGAACCTCTTCGATTACGTCTCCATGCGTATGAAGCTGACGCCTTTGTCCATCCGTCTCGCGGCCATGGTCGAAGACGAGATGTTTTTCAATGCGTTCAAGGGTCACGATCAAGACGCATACGAATACGCAAGAAAGAAGATCACCGAGCAGACACAGAACGCGGTCCACCAGAAACGCGCCATGACGAAGCATGCCAAGCACAAGGGTGCTGAGTGGCAGGACTGGAGCCAAGACGTGAAGGCCAAGGTAGGCCTGAAGTTGATCGAGATCGCGGTGGAACAGACCGGGCTTTTCGAGATCGTCCGACAGTCTGAAGGCGCACACAACACCAATATTTATGTGGTCGCCACCAAGGAAACTCTCGACTGGCTGGCCACGGAGAACTCACGGCTTGCCCCACTGTCTCCGGTCTACCTTCCAACCCTCGTACCGCCGCGCCCTTGGACCTCTCCATTCCGGGGCGGGTACTGGTCTGGCCGGGTTCGCAATCTCCGTCTGATCAAGACCGGGAACCGGCAATACCTCATGGACTTGGAAAGCGTGGACATGCCGAAGGTCTACCATTCGGTCAACGCCATGCAGAATACGGCCTGGAGCATCAACCACCGCGTCTATGATGTGATGGCTTCGCTTTGGGATAATCTATCCACCCTCGCATGTATCCCGCAGGCGGATGATATGCCTCTCCCGGAGAAACCCATGTGGTTGACCCCGGAAATGAAGAGGGAGGACATGTCCCCGGAGCAGCTCGAAGCCTTCTCCCGCTGGAAGTCTGAGCGGACCACGATCTATGAAGCGAATGCCCGTGCGGTCTCCAAGCGTTTGGCTTTCTCCCGCATGCTGGGTGTCGCAACCCGCTTCAGGGATGAAGAGGAGTTCTACTTCCCGCATCAGATGGACTTCCGTGGTCGCGTCTATGCCGTCCCGCTCTTCCTCAATCCTCAGGGTGACGATGCCTCCCATGGTCTCCTCCAGTTCGCCAACTCGGTTCCGATTACGAACCAAGAAGGTGCTGACTGGCTGGCCATCCATGGTGCTGGTCTTTGGGGCGTGGACAAATGCTCCATGGAAGAACGTGTTGCGTGGGTCGTGGCGAATCAAAGGGAAATCCTAGCGTCCGCTGAGAACCCTTACGACAGCCGCTTTTGGTTGACCGCTGAGAAGCCTTGGCAGGCTCTTGCATTCTGCTTCGAATGGCTGGGCTACGTGACTGAGGGGTTCGCCTATCATTCGCATCTTCCTGTCCAGATGGATGGCACATGCAATGGCCTTCAGAACTTCTCGGCCATGCTTCTGGATGAGATCGGTGGTGCTGCGGTCAACCTCGTACCGAGCGATAAGCCGAACGACATCTACGCAACGGTCGCTGAGGTCCTCATCGCCAAGCTCAAGGTCATCTCCGAGGCTTGCCCTGAAGACACCGCGACCAAGGAGGTGAAGGATAAGGAGACCAAGAAGCCGAAGACCATCACCGTAGAAAGCGATGGTTCCATGGCTCGCAAGTGGCTGGCCTACGGCATCACCCGCAAAGTGACCAAGCGCCCGGTCATGACGCTGGCCTACGGTGCATCCGAGTTCGGATTTAGGGAACAGGTGTTCACCGATACGGTCACCCCTTGGAAGCAATCGGCTGGCGATGCGTTCCCCTTCGAAGGCACCGGGTTCTCTGCGGCTTCCTTCCTCGGTCTCCTCATTTGGGACTGCGTGGGTGAAGTCGTGGTTGCTGCTGCGGGTGCGATGGACTGGCTCCAGAAGGTCGCCAAGATCGCGGCAAAGGAAAGCTTGCCTGTCATCTGGAATACCCCGGCTGGCCTGAAGGTCATGCAGGAGTACACCACCAGCGAACAGAAGCGTCTTGAACTGACGTTCCAAAAGGTTCGCCTCCAGCTCTCCATCGACGTTGCCTCGAAGAAGATCGACAAGCGCAAGCAAGGTAGCGGCATTTCTCCGAACTGGGTCCACTCAATGGACGCAGCTCACATGCAGCTCACGGTGTCCCGTTGCCATGACGAGGGCATCCGTTCGTTCTCGCTCATCCATGACAGCTACGGCACTCATGCGGGCAACGCCTGGGCGATGGCTCAGTTCCTCCGGGAAGAGTTCGTCAAAATGTATGGGGACCACGATGTCCTTGCCGAGTTTGGCCATGAGATTTCGGCCATGCTTCCTGAAGGAAATAAGCTTCCATCACTACCGCAAAAAGGCTCCCTGGATTTGTCTCAAGTCCTTGAGAGCGCTTTCTTTTTCGCCTGATATATCCACTAGTGCAAATGTTTGCACATGTGATTACCCCTCACCATAGCAATTCTCATAACTCGACAGGATTTCACATGAACACGAACGTCAACGAAATGCAGTCCACCCTCGGTAAGGCTATCGCGATCTGGAGGACTGGTCGCAACATCAACTTCGGCATGGCTATGGAGCTGCGAGAGCAGGGCTATGACGTAGCCACTCTAGCCCAAGCCCACCGAAATTGATTAGGATGCGGTTCTCGTAGCTTTTTCTAAGTGACGGTAGGTGTAGCGCGTGATCAATGCTTGGAACGGGAAGGACCTGGCCAAGCCGTTTAGGCTCTCGTCAAACTCATCTGCCGTCTCTGGGTCTAACTCCGTCTCGGTTACCAAGGCAAATATGAAGAGAAAGTTTTTCTGCTTACTGGCTGGTAGAGAGTCGTAGCACTTCAATGCCAAAAAGAACGCCTGTCTGTAGGAATCTAATATCAGCCTGTTCCCCGCGCTGTATTTGACCTCGATCACCGTGACCCTGTCATTTTGCTCCGACACGCCATCAAAAACGATATCAGGGGAACTGACGGGAGACACTCTACGCTTAAAACTTAAGCCGCCAGCGGCTTCGATATCATTTATAGCTAAGTCCTCTGCGCGCCTAATGCGGTTCATAAGTCTCAAGTGCTTATTCTGTTGCGTCAGACTATAAGCAGAATACTGCGCACCTTTTCGGACATACGTCCTAGTTTTAGAGATGGGCGGCGCAGTCAAGACCACGCGCTCTTCGCTGGTTTGCGCTGTACTTTCGGTAGCTTGTTCTTGAACGGTTTGATCAACTTCAACCGATGCCCCATTGATGGGTTCTGCGACTGGGGAGACGTTGTCGGCACCAAGCGGGTCTGCTGCTGCGATTACTTCTTCGTCCTCTTTCAACCTAATCGCTGTCCCTAGAGCCGCAACGAAATTGCTCTCATCGGTATAGTCGGAGGGCGCGTAAAGGTTCTTTGGGTAATGCCAAAGCGTGTAGAAAAACAGCCCCACTATCAAGCATGGGAAAGCCGAGAGAAACTTCACATAAAAAAGTTGTACCTCGTCTTGGACGAATGGGAGGACTGCTGCACCAGAAACTTCAGCTAGCCCCGCAAACATCGCGATAACTGTGAGTGGGTTTTTAACATGCCCAATCCTATCGATCATTTTCCTAATGCCCCTTTACGGTGAAAGCAATCTCACCAGTCCCCATCGTAGGGTTGTATAGGTCCAATCCTACTTTTTGATTACCCCTCACCATAGCAATTCTCATAACCGCCCAAACCCGCCCCCTGCGCCACATCAGCCAGGGGGTTTTTCCGTTTGGGCCACTCTCTAGGAAATTAAATGGCAAACGAAAAAAAGAAACGCGTCTCGATGGTGTCCCCACGCATCACGTTCCGCTTCCCCAAGCTGACTGAGCCGGACTACGGCACAAAGGAATTCCCGAAGGACGCAGGCGAATTCTCGGTCCAGGGTTTGATGCAGGCAGACAGCGCCGAGGCTCGTCAGTTCCTCGCAAAGCTTCAGCCGTATTTCGATGAAGCGATCAGCGAAGCGAAGGCCGCATTCAAGGGTCTGAAAGTTGAGACCCGTAAGAAGCTCGGGGATGTGAAGGTCAACGATCTTTATACAACGCTCTACGATCAGGAGAGCGAAGAGCCAACGGGCGAAATCTCGTTCAAGTTCGCGATGCCTGCCAGCTTCAAGATCAAGAAGGGCAAAGACGAAGGCAAGATTATCCACGTCAAGCCAGCTATCGTTGATGCGAAGGGTGTCAGCATGCGGAAGGTTCCGGCCATTTGGGGCGGCACAGTCGGTAAGGTCTCGTTCGAACTGAGCCCGTACTTCATTCCTGGTACGGCTGCGGCTGGTCTCAAGCTCCGTCTCGTGGGCGTCCAGATCATTGACCTTAAGACAGCCGGTGAACGCTCTGCATCCAGCATGGGCTTCGGTGTTGAGGAAGGCTTCTCTTCTGCTGATGTCGTTGACGAGGATGCAGACGGTGAGAACCCATACGATGGCGGTGATGACAAGGCCGCTGACGAAGAAGAATTCCCGCAGGACTTCTAATCATGGGCTTCCGCACCCCCGCCACACAACTGGGCGATGTTGGGCTGCGTGAAGGTTTCCGCTCAGGGCTTGAAGAGAAGGTCGCAGACCAGCTCCGAGCCTTGGGCGTTGAAGTGCGCTTCGAACAGAAGAAGGTGAAATACACCAAGCCCGCACGGGCCGCGACCTACACTCCAGACTTCGAACTTCCCAATGGTGTCATCATCGAAACCAAGGGCCGCTTCGTCACTGCCGACCGGCAGAAGCACATCCTCATCAAGTCCCAGCATCCCGAGCTGGACATCCGGTTCGTCTTCTCAAACAGCCGAGCCAAGATTTCCAAGACCTCCGCAACAACTTACGCCGACTGGTGCATCAAGCATGACTTCCAGTTCGCGGACAAAACCATCCCCCTCGACTGGATCAAACAATGAGATTGGTAATCCTCGAAAGCCCCTTTGCGGGTGATGTGGATAGCAATGTCGATTATGCCCGCGCCTGCGTCAGGGACAGCTTGAGCAGGGGCGAGGCACCTATCGCTTCTCATCTTCTCTACACTCAACCCGGCATCCTCAATGATGACGTTCCGAGCGAACGCAAATGGGGAATAGACGCAGGCTTGGCATGGCGATCAGTGGCCGATGCTTCCGTGGTCTATACCGACCGGGGCATCTCAACAGGCATGCAGTACGGAATTCAAGCCGCACTCGATGCTGGCCGCACGGTCGAGTACCGCAGCCTTTACCCCT
The DNA here is from genome assembly GCA_900473205.1 of Hyphomicrobiales bacterium. GTDB lineage: Bacteria > Pseudomonadota > Alphaproteobacteria > Rhizobiales > Rhizobiaceae > Agrobacterium. The sequence goes on along the minus strand of UCLB01000018.1, from coordinate 138,962 downwards.
GAAAGAAAATCATGAGCATGAAATCCCGTACCCGCACGGACTATATCGCCGTGCATTGTGCGGCCACACCTCCAACGCTGGACATTGGCCGCGCTGAGATCGACCGGTGGCACCGCGCCAAAGGTTGGCTGATGATCGGCTACCACTTCATCATCCGCCGCGATGGTCGCGTAGAGATTGGCCGCCCTGTTGATGCAATCGGCGCACATGTCGAAGGCTATAACTCCATCTCCGTAGGCATCTGCCTAGTGGGTGGTGTCGATTCCAAGGGCCGCGCTGAGGACAACTTTACGCCTTCCCAGTACGCCGCACTGGCTGAACTCCTCATCGAACTGAAGGCCAAATATCCCGGTGCCACCATCCAGGGACATCGTGATTTCCCGAAGGTTGCCAAGGACTGCCCGTGCTTTGACGTGCGCAAGTGGGTCAACGAGACCGGCGTGTTTCTCACGAAGCAGCCGTTCGTTACACCCAAGTCTCCTGATGTTCCCCCGAAGAAGGGTCCGAAGGACAACGGCTGGGCGTACCATACGATTGTCGAGGGTGACACACTGTTTGCCCTGGGTCGCAAGTTCTCGACCTCAGTTGACCAGCTCACCGCTCTCAATCCTGGCGTCAGGGTAAAGGCGCTGAAGGTCGGTCAGACAATCCGCTTTCGCTGATGTTTACGGCTGTAATCATCCTCATCGCTGGTTTCGTACTTGGCGCGGCCATCGCTCTCCTCTTGATCGGCAGGGCCTTGCAGGGCGTACGGTTCTTCTAAGCCGCTGAATACCCCTCACCATAGCAATCCTCACAGAACACCCTCGGTCCTCACGGGCCGGGGGCTTTTTCATTTCCAGCGCCGATGCGCAATCAACAACCGATAGGAAATCAAATGCCCGTTTCTCGTAACCGCTCCATCCCGGCAACCGCTGAGCGCGTCCTTCACCCAACCAAGGGTTATCGCAAGGTGAGCGTAAAGCGTTCCCGTGCCGCCTTCCTCACCCAGCAGATTGCAGCCGGTCGTGTTCCCGCAGACCTCGGCTTGATGCGCAACTTCCTCAGCAACGGAGCTTGAGCGATGACCAAGATCAAAGATGCCAACACCAAGATTGCCAAGGTCCGCGCTCACCTTCTCTCTGGTCGTTCGCTCACCCAGCTCGAAGCCTTGGGTCTCTATGGCGCATTCCGTCTGGCCGCTCGTGTCCATGAGCTGAAGGCCGAGGGGATGAAGATCGACACCCTCATGAAGGAAGACCCGAACGGTAATCCTTATGCCGAGTACCGTCTCCGTTCTGCGAAGGTGCGCTGATGATAAAAGCTTTCGGAATACGAAACAAAGACGGTTCCCTTATGCCGTTCGCCACAGCGGAAGAGCGCGGCGTATTCGACGTTCCTGCCGCTCTTCTTGAGGTTTCTCCCGAGAAAATCCGCAAGCTTTTCTTGGATGATCTGGAATGCACGGTAGTGCCAGTCGTGATCACTGAGGTGCCGACCTAATGGACGCCTCAAACTTCCTGCCGGAACCTGAGAAATTCTTCACCTTCCTGATCGTCACCACGGTTGTCCTGGCATTCTACCTCTTGAGCGGATGCCAGCATCAGCCGCCCGGTGAAAATCTCTGGCTCCTCGTTCGATGAAGAGCCCGAGGCCACCCCTTATGCGCCTCCCTGTCACCTCCCTTCACGCCGTCCTCAGTATGATCGCTACCAGCTACGTCAAGGCGTTGGCTGGCGCTGTCTCGCGGCATCAACTCACCCCGGAGCAGGCGCTCAAGATCACAGACAATGCAAACCAATTGATGCTCGAAGGCATCCAAACTCTCCCCAAGGAATAACTATGGAATACCTTTACCGCTTTATCGGCTTGCTCATCGCTGGCCTGATTTGGGCTGGCCTCATCAAGCTCGGGGCTTGGTCGTTCGGCTACTCAGCTCCGTTCTTCGGCTCCTGGGTGCTGGGCTACGTGATCTCTCTCATCATCATGACGCTCAACCGCCGATAACCACGCACTTATGACAGAAGACAGCTCCTTTCTTCACAAGGAGCCATGCCCGAAGTGCGGCTCCCGAGACAATCTCGGGCGCTACTCGGACGGCCACGGCCATTGCTACGGCTGTGGTTACTACGAGCCCGGCGATGGCTCCTCTCCAAAACAATCCAAACCCAAAGGCACGAATATGATCGACCCTATCCAGGGCGAATTCCGCGACCTCAAGGCTCGTGGGATTACCGAAGCAACGTGCCGGAAGTTCGGCTATATCGTTGGCACCAACAAGAGCGGCAAGCTCGTCCAAGCCGCTCCATACTATGACGAAGAGCGCAATCTAGTCGGCCAGAAGGTCCGCGATGCGGAGAAGAACTTCACCTTCGTTGGCTCGATGAAAGAAGCCGTCCTCTTTGGGCAGCACCTATGGTCCGCAGGCGGTCGCCGGGTGGTGATAACCGAAGGCGAGATCGATGCGATGTCGGTTTCCCAGGCTCAAGGCAACAAGTGGCCGGTGGTTTCCATACCGAACGGAGCCCAAGGCGCAAAGAAGTCCCTGTCCAAACACATTGAATGGCTCAACACGTTTGAAGAAGTCGTTCTCATGTTTGACATGGACGAACCCGGCATCACCGCTATGGCGGAATGCGTCGGGCTCTTCTCTCCAGGCAAGGCCAAGACAGCATCGCTTCCCCGGAAGGATGCCAATGAGATGCTCAAGGCAGGTGAGGGTGATCAGATCATCAACGCCATATGGAACGCAAAGGCGTACCGACCTGATGGCATCGTCAAACTCTCGGACATCATGGAAGAAGTCCTGGCTGACCCGGAGATGGGTTTGCCTTGGTTCATTCCGAGGCTGACCGAGATCACCTATGGGCGGCGCTGGGGTGAAGTCTATGGCTTCGGCGCTGGCACGGGCATTGGCAAGACCGACCTATTCACCCAGCAAATCCAGTTCGATGTTCTGGAGCTGAAGCAGAAGGTTGGCTTGTTCTTCCTTGAGCAGAAGCCAGCGGAAACCGCCAAGCGCGTTGCTGGTAAGTTTGCCGGGAAATGCTTCCACATTCCTGATGGTAGCTGGACGAAAGATGAGCTGGCCAAGGTCGTTGAGCAACTCGATCAGGACGACCGCATCTCATTCTATGACAGCTTTGGCTCCGCAGAATGGGACGTAATCGCCAACTCCATCCGGTTCATGGCGCACAACGAAGGTGTCCGCATCTTCTATCTCGACCATCTCACCGCTCTGGCAGACCCGGAGAAAGAGAAGGAGAGCTTGGAGATCGTCATGAAAGCCATGGCAATGTTGGCGCAAGAGCTGAACATCATCATCCATTTCATCAGTCACCTTACGACCCCTGAGGGCAAGCCTCACGAGGAAGGTGGTCGGGTGATGATTCGCCACTTCAAAGGCTCTCGCTCGATTGGCTTTTGGTCGTTCTTCATGTTCGGCCTTGAGCGCGATCAGCAACACGATGACCCGCGTTGGCGCTCCATCACGACCTTCCGTGTCCTCAAAGACCGATATACGGGCCGCGCTACAGGTGAGGTGATCTATCTCGGCTATGACCGTGACAGCGGGAAGCTCTTCGAAACTGAGCCCCCGGCTGAAGATGGAGATGGTCACGGCTTCGGTGATGAAACCTCGAATGATATCCCGTTCTAGGAATATAATCAGCAATTATCCACAAGCAGGAACATCATCCTAATTTACGCTTGCGTTCTTTAGTGGTGATGTTCTATCTTTGTTCTCATATTTCCACCAGAGGGTACAATATGGATACCGCGCAACATTATGTTACGGCTGTTAACTCATTGGCACAAGTCGAGCTAGCGCGTCAGCAGCTTGAGCTTGAAAACAATAAGCTTATCCAGGGCGCAGCCAACCAAGCCAAGACTATTCGCACGCTCCAAGAGCGCATCTCCGAGTTGGAGAGCAAGGTCACACTGGCAGAATACAACGTCGAGTTCCTGAAGAATCAGGGGCGAAAGACCCGCGTCATCCACCGCACCAAGATCAAGGCGTTGAAGGCCCGAGCTGAGGCTGTCCGGAAGCCAAACGTTGAGACCGAATACCACGTCCATCAGCTGGAAAACCTCGTGGCTCGATTGCAGACTCAGGTTCAGGGCCTCGGCGCTGAGTTGCAAAAGCAGGTAGCAAGAAATGAAAAGCTTATGGCTCCTGTCTTCGTCCCAATGGGCTATCCGCTCGACCGCGTAATGAGGAGCTAACTCTTGCATCAACTCCACAATCTCTTCTCCGGTGTGCAGCCTATGCCACCGGAGTGGCGCTCAATGCTCCAAGAAATTCAGATCATAACAAGAGCCCTGCCAGTCCTCTCTGGTGGGGCTCTTCGCGATTGGTGCCACGGAAAGCCGGTGAAGGACCTCGATATTTTCCTTCCGTGTTCCAACGAGGACATGCTCGACCTCGACCAATGGTTCCTCATGACGGGTTGGCAGCGGACACAGAACATACCTCCGTCATGCGAAGGCTTGAACGAGGTCACCGCTGTGGTCGGCTATTCGAAGCTGGGCTGCACTGAGGTCAACATCATCTTCCTAGCCCATGACGTGGACCTGTCACCGCTCGGTGTCGCGTCCCGTAACGACTTCGGCATCTGCCAAATTTCCGCATGGGTGGTGAGGGGTGAGTGGCACTTCGAGTTCACCGAAGCCTTCATGCAGGACAGCCTGGAGCAAACCTTCACGCTCCTTCGGGAAGGTGATGAAGCCCGCTCCCTGCGCCGCTACGAACGCCTCCGCGAGAAATACCCCAACCACACCCTTCAAACTCCCCTGATACCCCCAAGCACACCGACCTATTTCAACTAGGTCCGTTTCCGCATGTCCGCTCGGGGGTCGTCACTCCCGAGAGAGGACGATACTTGTCACGCTACAATTTCGATATCGAGAGCAACGGGCTGCTCGATACGATGGATGTCATTCATTCCATCTGCTTTGAAGACCTCGACACCGGGGTCATGTACTCCGCTCACGATCACGCCGACATCTGGAAAAACCCGAACGAGTCACCGGGCATCGTGATCACCATTTCCGTTGAGCATGCCGTGCGCTTGCTCATGGAGGCTGATGAACTCATCGGCCACAACATCATCAAGTTCGACATTCCCGCAATCCAGAAGGTGTTCCCTTGGTTTAAACCAAACGGGAAAGTCACGGACACGCTTGTCCTGTCACGCCTCATCTTCACCAACCTTGCAGACTGGGACGCCAAGCAATCCCGCAGGGGCAAGTTCCCCGGAAAGCTTATCGCGTCCCATGGTCTTGAAGCCTGGGGCCTTCGCTTAGGCGAATGGAAGGGCGACTATTCCAAGATGATGGAAGAGCAGGGTCTCGACCCGTGGGCTCATTGGTCCCCGGAGATGCAGACCTATTGCGAACAGGACATCGTGGTCACCCGCGAACTCCTCAAGCGTATCGATGCGAAGAAGTATGCTCACCAGTCAATCGAACTAGAGCATGCATTCGCCACCATCATTGCAATGCAGGAGCGTCATGGCTTCGGCTTCAATGAGTCCGCAGCAGCCGAGCTTTACACAAGGCTGATAGCGGAAAGACAGAAGATCGCGGAGAAACTCAAGGCAAGCTTTCCCCCGGTCACTGTCCGAACCCCATTCGTCCCCAAGTCCAACAACAAGGCTAGGGGTTACGTGAAGGGTGTCCCGACCTTCAAAGAGAAGGTTGTCGAATTCAACCCATCCTCCCGGCAAATGATTGCTCAGCGGCTCAAAGAGTTTGGCTGGGAGCCTGAGGAGTTTACGCCAAATGGCCAACCGAAGGTCGATGAGACCATCTTATCCAAACTGCCCTGGCCAGAAGCCAAGGTCCTTGCTCATCACTTCCTCATTGAGAAACGCATCGGCCAGCTTGCCGAGGGTGATCAAGCGTGGCTGCGTCTGGTTCGTAAAGGCCGCATTCACGGTGGTGTTAATACAAACGGTGCAGTCACCGGGCGGTGTACCCATTCACGCCCTAACGTTGCTCAAGTTCCATCCGTGGGTTCGCCCTATGGTGAAGATTGCCGAGCGCTTTTCTGTGTCGGCAAAGGCCGCAAGCTTGTAGGTGCCGACCTTTCGGGCCTGGAGTTGCGGTGTCTCGCTCACTTTATGGCCCGCTATGATGATGGCGAATATGGCCGGATGCTCCTCGAAGGAGATATCCACTGGGTCAACGTGCTTGCCTTGGGCTTCGTCCCGGCAGGAACAGTGCGGGATGAGGACCACCATCCCATCCACAAGCTGTTCCGTGGTGGTGCCAAGACCTTCATCTACGGCTTCCTCTATGGAGCCGGCGATGCCAAGGCCGGGTCAATCGTGCTGGACATCGCAATGCGTGAGGTCCGCGATGGTCTAGGTTGCTCCGTTTACAAGCGGTACTTTCCGGCCAAGAACGACCTTGGTTACACCGCAAGTCCATCCGAGGAAGAACTGAAGCGAGTCGGAAAGCGGCTCAAGAAATCGTTCCTCGACAAGACCCCAGCTATCGCGAAGCTTCGCCAAGCTGTTTCAAAGGCGGCTGAACGTGGATACCTCATCGGCATTGATGGCCGGAAGCTCCACATCAGGTCACCTCACGCTGCCCTCAACACTCTCCTGCAATCCGCAGGGGCTCTAATCGCCAAGCAGGCGACCGTTTTTGCATATCAAGAACTATCCACCCGTGGGTACGTGTTCGGTCGTGACTTCGCTATCGTGGCGCATGTCCACGACGAAATGCAGGTCGATGCCCGCGAAGCAATCTCAACCGAAGTCGGAGAAGTCCTTGTCAACGCGATGAGGGATTGCACCGCTCACTTCAATTTCCGCTGCCCAATCGACGGAGAGTTCAAAATTGGCAACAACTGGAAAGAAACTCACTGACGTTCTCAGCCGCGCTTGGCATGCACCCTTCAAGACCAAGAGCGACTTTGCCCGCGAATATGCGAACGAAATCGGCATGGCCGCTTCGGACGGCTTTATCACCACCCGCATTGCTACCGGAATGTATGGCCGCGAATGGCGCATCACCGCTGCGGGTATCCAGCATCTCCACACGCTGCGGGGTGAAGCTTGAGCCGAACCCTACTCATTGACGCTGACGTGGTGGCCTACAATGCCGCCGCATCAAAAGAAGTCGCCACCCATTGGGGTGACGGCTACTGGACTTGGCACTGTGACGAGAACGTGGTGAAAGCCGCCATTCTCGAAATGCTTGATCGCTACATGGACGAGCTGAAAGGCACGGACATGAAGCTTTGCCTGACCGATAGCGAAGGAAACTTCCGGTTCGGCGTTCTGCCTTCTTACAAGGGCAACCGAAAGAATACCAAGAAACCGTTGGTCCTCAGGTCTATCAAGCAGTGGCTCATTGACGAGCATCAGGCTTACTTCCGGCCAACGCTGGAGGGTGACGACTGCATGGGCATCCTGGCCACCGCGAACGTCATCAAAGGTGAGAAGGTCATCGTGTCTATCGACAAGGACATGAAGACCATTCCGGGCCTCTTCTGCCACCGTCTTGAAGACGGCATTATGGAAATCACGGAAGCCGAGGCCGATTACTGGCACCTTTATCAGACGCTCATTGGCGATACCACGGATGGCTATTCCGGTTGCCCAGGTGTTGGCCCCAAGGCCGCTGAGAAAATCATCGGTCTTTCATCGGAGGCCAGCGATCTCGATATGGGCCATGCTTGGTCACTCGTCGTGAAAGCCTTCAAAAAGGCCGCTCTCTCCAAAGCTGATGCTCTCCAGCAGGCCCGCGTTGCCCGCATCCTCCGCGCATCCGATTACGACTTCAAGAAAAAGGAACCCATCCTTTGGTCCCCAAAAACCCTGAACTGATCGCTTTCTATTCACCAGCGGCTCAGATGGGGAAATCCACAGCAACCCGGCTCCTCACCAAGGGGCTGGGCTACCAGAACGTAAAGTTCGCGGACCCCCTCAAAGCCATGACCCGCTGCTTTCTGGAGCAGATCGGTGTCCCCTCAGACCAGCTCGAAGACTTTGTTGAGGGCCACCGGAAGGAAGAACCTCTTTCCGAGTTCGGCTTCGACAATCTCACCACCCGCAAGATCATGCAGACCCTTGGCAAAGAGTGGGGCCGTGATCAGATCGACCCCAACCTTTGGACAACCATCGCAGCCCGCAAAGCCCGCAGCCTGATTAAGCAAGGCGACCGAGTTGTCATTGACGATATGCGGTTCCCTAACGAGTACGACCTCGTGAAGAACATGGGTGGCGAGGCGTGGTGCGTCTATAATCCCCGTGTGGAAATCCCGGTGTCCGGCCATCAGTCGGAAGGTCTCCTGTCCAATCACGCTTTCGATAAAGCCCTGATCAATGAAGGGACAATCGATGAGCTGGAACAGGCTGTCTCGGAAGCAATCACCCGCTTCTGATTACCCCTCACCATAGGAGGCTCCTCTCATGTCTCAATCATTTCCACCAATCCCTGAGCTTCTGCTCACGGAGCTGGAGAAGCTATTCCCGCCTTCCTATCCAGACCTCAACGCCTCCGAAAGGGAGCCTTGGGCAAAGGCGGGTGAGGGCCGGGTTATCAACTTCCTCCGGCGCAAGTTCGAAGAGCAGAACCAGACCCGAACCAGAAGGTCACCTTAATGTGTAAAACACCTAAGGTCGAGAAAGCGGAAACCCCTGCGGCTGCTCCACCAGCTCCCGCCGCCTCTGCTGCATCCACTCAAGGCGATGTCATCCGTGAGGAAGACAACGATAGCTCCGTCCAGAAGGCCCGCAAGAAGGGCCGCAACGCTCTCCGCATCAAGCTCGATGCAGGAAACACTGGCGGCGCAACAGGACTCAACATTCCGCAAGCCTAAGGAACACCCAGCATGGCTAAGACCGCTGCTGCGCGTTACTCGCAGCTTGAGCGGCTGCGCCAACCGTTCCTATCAAGGGCTCGAAGCGCAGCGAAACTAACCATTCCAACGCTGCTCCCTCCCGAAGGTCACAATGGTGATGCCACGCTCCCAACCCCTTTTCAGGGCATCGGGGCAAGAGGCGTCAATAACTTGGCCTCCAAGCTTCTCCTCGCACTATTCCCTCCGAACAGTCCCATCTTCCGTCTTCTGATTGATGACTTCACGATTGAAGAAATCACCAAACAGGCAGGCATGAAGGCGATTGTCGAAGAGGCACTCGGCAAAGTCGAACGTGCAGTGATGACGCAGATCGAGGGAGCAGCAATCCGCGTCACGGCATTTGAAGCACTGAAGCTTCTCATCGTGAGCGGCAATGTCTTGCTCTATCTTCCACCTGAAGGAGGCATGAGAGCGTTCCGGCTAGATCGTTTCGTTGTCAAGCGTGACCCTATGGGCAACGTTCTTGAACACATCACGAAGGAGACGGTCGCTCCCGATACGCTGCCCCCGCAGTTCATCGCGAAGCTCAGCCCGAACGCAAGACAGAAATACAACAATGCCTTGTCGGCGGACAAGACCCTTGATCTCTACACCCACGTCAAACTCGTAAACGGGAAGTGGCGTGTTTATCAGGAGGTCGAAGGCGTCAAGGTCCCAGGCACCGAGGGTTCCTATCCAAAGGGCAAGTCCGCTTGGATACCGCTCCGGTTCACGAAAATCGACGGCGAAGACTATGGCCGTGGATACGTTGAAGAATACTATGGCGATCTTCGGTCGCTCGAAACACTGACCAAGGCGATTGTCGAGGGCTCAGCCGCAGCGGCGAAAATCCTCATTCTCGTTAAGCCGAACGGCACGACGAACAAGAAGGTAATCGCAGAGGCCCCAAATGGTGCCGTAAGATCTGGCGATGCCAATGATGTGACCTTCCTCCAGCTTGATAAATACGCTGACTTCCGCATCGCCAAAGAGACGATGAGCGAAATCTCTCAGCGGCTTGCCATGGCCTTCCTCCTCAACTCCGCAATCCAGCGGGCAGGGGAGCGAGTGACTGCGGAAGAAATCCGCTACATGGCCGGTGAGCTGGAGGATGCTTTGGGTGGCGTTTACTCCATCCTCTCGCAGGAATTCCAGCTCCCCCTAGTGAGCCGCATCATGTTCTCCTTGGAACGCGCTGGGAAACTTCCTCCACTCCCTGAAAAGGTTGTGCGCCCAGCGATCACCACTGGCCTTGAGGCGCTTGGTCGAGGTCACGACCAGATGAAGCTAGACAGTCTTCTCCAGCGTCTAGCGCCGCTCGGCCCTGAGGCGATCACCGAATATCTGAACGTAGGCGATTACATCAAACGTACCGCTACTGCGATTGGCATTGAGGCTACTGGCCTAGTTCGTTCTGAGGCTGAAGTGCAGCAGATGCGACAGGAAAAGCAAATGGCCGCAATGGGACAACAGTTCGTCCCGGAAATGGCTGGCGCTCTTCGTGACCAGCTCAAGCCAGAACCCCAAGGATAACCAATGGATACCCCCGAAGCCGCATCAGTTGCGACAACGGAGACGCCCGCAGTTTCCCCGGAGGCCACACCTGAGGTGGCCCCGGCTGCCGATAAGCCGAAGCGTGTCCGTACCAAGAAACCCGAAGTTGCCCCTGAGGTGACCGAGGAAACCCCAACCCCGCCTAAGACCACCAATTGGTCTCTCGGCTTTACCATCGTGGACAATTGATGACGACCCCATCCATCTCCAATGCAAGTCCGGTAAGCGCTCCTGAAGGTCACGATGCCGCCATGGCCGCGAAGTTCGACGCAGCTCAGGCCAAGTCCGGCCAGGAAGAGCAACCGGCACCAGTTCAAGAAGAGCGTCCGGCTGGTTTGCCTGAGAAGTTTGCATCTTGGGAAGACATGGCCAAGGCTTACTCCGAGCTTGAAAAGAAGCAGGGTGAGACATCTGCCACGCCTGAAGTTCCCGCAAGCGCCGATGATGCGAAGGCCCAGGTTGATGCGCTCGGTCTTGACTTCGACAGCTACTCTTCTGAATTCGCCACCAACGGCGAACTATCCCAGGCCACCTATGATGCGCTGGCGAAAGCCGGTGTACCGAAAGAAATCGTGGACGCCTACATCGCTGGTCAGGAAGCCCAGGCTTCACAGATGGTCGATGGCGTACACGCTGAATTTGGCGGTGCCGAAGCCTACGGCCAGATGGTCAACTGGGCAGCGGCTAACATGTCCAAAGCCGAAGTCACCGCATTCAACAAGGTGATGGACACTGGCGATGTTGCCAGCATCAAGCTTGCTATCGGTGGCCTCCAGTCCCGCTACAAGTCAGCCGTGGGTGAAGAGCCAAACCTCCTCAATGGGGGCAATGCTGACACCAATGGTGATGCCTTCCGCTCCACCGCAGAAATCACCGCAGCAATGCGTGACCCCCGCTACGCCAAGGATGCAGCCTACCGCGCTGATGTCCAGGCGAAGATTGGACGCTCCAACGTCTTCTAATCCAACCAAGGAAAATCAATGACAATTCTCACGACCGTTTGGGCGTGGCTCCTGTCCAACTGGGAGACACTCCTCGCAATCGCTTTCGCTGTTGAAGTGGTTGTCGTGCAGATCGTGAACCTTACGCCCACTCCGGTGGACAACAAGGCTCTCGTGGCTCTGCACAAGGTCCTGGTCTTCGTTGCGAACATCGTTCCCAACACCAAGGTCCAGGCCAATAAAGCCGCTGCCGATTTGGCTATCAAGTCCGTGAAGTAGCACCACAATAGCCTCTCCCGCCATACGGTGGGCGGGGCTCAATTCCTGATGATGAAGTTTAGTCACACTGCGCTCAAAGCAATGCGCGGTGACGCCAAGGTAAATCCCGAGAACATCACGCGCCGACCCATTGCCCTCTGCGGAGGATAACATTGGTTCTGCTTGTGAAGAGTTCGCTGGACAGCCTGATCAACTTCCAAAGCTCATCACAGGAAATCCAATACATGACTACTGCAAATGTAACCCGCCTCGGTCAGATCAACGGTGCGGGCGAAGCCGATGCAACCTTCGCCAAGATTTACGCTGGTGAAGTTCTCACCGCTTTCGAAAAGTCCACGGTCATGGCCGACCGCCATATGACCCGCAGCATCGACAGCGGCAAGTCCGCAGCCTTCCCGGCGACTGGCCTTATCGACGCTTACTACCATACCCCAGGTGCCAAGCTGCTTGGCCAGAAGGTGAACCAGAACGAAGTCCTTATCCATATCGATGACCTTCTGGTTTCGGACGCATACTTCGCGAACATTGATGAAGCGAAGAACCACTATGACATGCGCTCCATCGTTACGTCCGAGCAGGGCCGCAAGCTCGCCCAGGTTATGGACAAGCATCTCCTTCAGGTCGGCGTCCTGGCAGCTCGTGCCGCCAATGTTGTCTCTGGTCTGCCGGGTGGTTCTGTCATCCTGCCTACCGAAGACGGCATGCCAACTTCGGCTGACTTCATGAAGAACGGCGATCATCTGGCCGCTGCTCTCTTCGCCGCTGCTCAGAAGTTCGATGAGAAGGATGTACCGGAAGAAGACCGTTACGCCTTCGTCAAGCCCGCTCAGTATTACAAGCTGGTCCAGGCTGAGAAGACCATCAACCGTGACTTTGGCGGCTCTGGCGCATACTCGGACGGTAAGGTCTACCGCGTTGCTGGTATCGAGATCGTCAAGACGAACAACCTCCCGAACGCCAACATCACTGAAGGCGTCGATGCTGGCACCGCTGCCCGTTACGCTGGCGACTTCTCCAAGACGGCAATGCTTGTCATGCAGAAGCAGGCTATCGGCACGGTGAAGCTGCTCGATCTCGGTTTGGACACCGGCTACGACCCGACACGTCAGGCACACTTCGTGATCTCGAAGTACGCAGTCGGTCACGGCATCCTGCGCCCGCAGGCTGCAATCGAAGTCCGTTCTGCGGCCTAATCCACCCACTTACGGGTAACTATCCACTACGGGGAGTGAGCTTCGGCTTGCTCCCCTTTTTTTCGTTTTTTCACCGGAGGCTCGCCCATGCTGGCAACCACCCCAACAACAGTCCTTGAAGCTGTGAACCAGATCATCGCCACCATAGGCGAACCCCCGGTCAGCAGCATTGAAGACAATGGTGTGATCGATGCGGTGATGGCGCTCCAGGCGCTTTCCGCAGTTAATCGCGCAGTCCAGCTCAAAGGCTGGCACTGGAACACTGAAGAGAATTACCCGATTGCTTTGAGCTTCCCGGAGGGAGAGCTTCGACTTCCCAAGAGCACGCTCAGGGTTGACCCTTGTGGTGAGTTCTCACGGATGGACCTCGTTCAGCGTGGTCAACGCCTGTACGACCGTAAGGAGCATTCCTTCGAATTCAAGGAAAGCATCAAGGTCAACATCGTCCTGTTGCTTCCCTTTGATGACCTCCCCGAAGCTGCGCGTACATATATCACCATCAGGTCAGCGCGGAAGTTTGTTGAGGGCCAAATCGGTTCGGAGCTTCTAGCAGGCTTCACGCTTCGCGATGAGCAGATGGCCCTGTTCGCGCTTGAGGATGCCGAGGGTGAAACCGCTGGTCTCAACATCCTCAACAACGAGTTCATCCAAGATGTGGTGGACCGTGGGCCGTGGGGGTCGATCATTTGACCCTCATCAGCTCGACTATTCCCAACCTCATCAACGGCGTGTCCCAGCAGCCGTATTCCTTGCGCTTGTCGTCCCAGGCAGAAGCGCAGCTCAACGGCTACAGCTCCGTTGTGGAAGGACTGAAGAAGCGTCCTCCAGCTCGGTTTGTCGCCAAGATAAGCGATACCCCGTTAGGCAACGCTTACATCCACATGATCAACCGAGATGCGAGCGAACGCTATGCTGTGGTGATTACCAATGGAAACCTCCGGGTTTTCCGCATGGATGGCAGTGAGCTTCCCGTGGCGTTCCCAAATGGGAAATCCTATCTCTCCAGCACCAAGCCAGATGAGCATTTCGCTGCGGTTACAGTCGCTGACTATACCTTCATTCTGAACCGCAACGTGGTCGCAAAGATGAAGGCTGATCTCACCTCGGTTCGTTCGAAAGAAGCTCTGGTATGGGTGAGACAGGGCGCTTACGGCTTGACCTATAGCCTAACTATTGGTGGCCTCACGAAGGAGATCAAGACTCCTGATGGTTCAAGCGCTGCCCATACTGACAAGATCGCGACGGACTATATCGCGAAGCAATTGATGGACCTTTTCGCCGCAGATGCTTCGTTCGCTGCGCAGTACACGATGACCATCCAGGGCTCGACCCTCTACATTCTGAAAAAGAACGGAGGGGACTTCTCGGTTGAAACCAAGGACGGCCTGGGTGACCAGGGCATCAAGGTTTGTAAGGACTTTGTGCAGCGGTTCACCGATGTTCCCGCAAGAGCTGTCCACGGCTTCAGACTGGAAGTGCGCGGTGATAACTCCTCCAGTTTTGATAATTACTGGATTGAATTCCACAACCCATCTGGAGGCAGTGCGACCGGCGTTTGGAAAGAGGGCGTCAAGGGCGGCGAGCAGTTCAAGCTTGATGGCTCAACACTTCCGTTTGCCCTGAAGCGGCTTGCGGACGGCTCATTCTCTTTTGAGGAAATCCCTTGGGATGAGCGCAAGGTTGGCGATGCCGAGGCAATTCCTCCTCCCTCCATCGTGGATAAGCAGATCAATGACTTGTTCTTCCACCGGAACCGGCTCGGCTTGGTCGCGGATGAGAACGTCGTCTTCTCCCGGTCTGGCGAGTTCTTCAACTTCTGGCGAGCTTCGGCAACCCAGTTGATTGATACTGACACCATTGATGTGGCCGTGAGCCACTCGAAGGTCTCCATCATCCGCCACGCAATTCCGTTCAATGAGACCCTGTTGCTCTTCTCGGAGCAAACACAGTTCATGCTCGGCGCATCTGATATGCTGACGCCATTCACGATCTCGATCAACCAGACGACCGAGTTTCAGGCGAGCCTAATCGCCAAGCCGGTGGGCGCTGGCCGAAACGTCTACTTCGCGATGAACAAGGGTGCTTACTCAGGTATCCGCGAATACTACGTGGACGGCGAGACCAAGACCAACGATGCCGCTGATATCACCGCGCATGTTCCCAAGTACATTCCTGGGGGTGTCACGAAGCTGGCCGCAAGCTCGAACGAGGATGCGCTTGTAGCTTTGACGCCGAAAGAGCCAAACGCGCTGTACGTCTATAAATACTACTGGCAAGAGCTGGAAAAACTCCAGTCCGCTTGGTCCCGCTGGACGTTTTCGGAGGGGACGAAAATCCTCTATGCAGACTTCATCGAGAGTGATCTCTGGATGCTCATTGAGCGAAACGGGCAGGTGACTTTCGAGGTCATTAGCCTAGAGGCTGGTCGGTTTGATGAGGGCGTGAATTTCATGTTCCTCCTTGATCAGCGCGTGGAAGCATACCAATGCGTTGTGTCTTACAATGCATCGACGGACACCACGAAGATCAGCTTTCCCTATCGCGTGGATAATTCCGGAAGCTTCCAGATCATCGGGCAAGACGATGGCGGATACAGGCGCGGCCAGATCATCCCCGTGACTTGGAGCGGGGAAGTCGCAGTCATCAAAGGGAACGTCACGAAGTTCATCGCGGGTCGCTCTTATGAGTTCCGGTACACGTTCTCGAAGCTTGTCATGAAAGAGGAAGCCCTCGGCGGTGGACAGATGACGGTGGGTGCGGGCCGCATGCAGCTTAGACGAATGACGCTCACATACAGCGATACCGGATACTTCCGCTGTGAGGTGACACCATTTCGAAGAGAGACGTACACGTCAATCTTTTCAGGGCGTGTCACCGGTTCGGGACAGAACATCATCGGTCTCCCTTCAATCGAACAGGGGCGCTTCCGCTTCCCGGTCTCAGGGCGGAACGAAGACATCAAAATCGAGATCGTCAATGACAGCCCGCTTCCTTCAGCTCTGCTTTCAGCGGAGTGGGAGGCCACCTTCGTTATTCGCTCAAGGAGAGTGTGAACATGCTCAGACCTAGAGCGTCTACAATTGAAGACATCGCCTATCTTGCTCCTCGGCTTCGTGTTGAGGACGTTGAGGAGGTCTTGGCTGCGGGCGGAAAGGACATTCACGAGTGCTTGATGGACGGCCTCAGCTCTCCTGATGGATGCATCTCGGGCGTCGATGAAAACGATAAGCCGGTGGTGATGTTTGGGACCGCTCCCGCTCCTGGGGCTGATGGTGTGGGCATCATATGGCTCCTGGCCAGTGAAGACATTCATCATCACCGCGTTGATTTCCTGAGGCAGTCCCGACCATTCGTTGAGGCATTCAACAGGAAATACCAGCTTCTCATGAATTTCACCGATTGCCGCAACACGCTTCACCATAGGTGGCTCCGGTGGTGTGGCTTTAGTTTCATCAACAAGATCAGGGGCGAAGGTCCCGGAGGCCATCCTTTCTATGAGGTGGTCAAATTAAGGAACGACATATGTGTGACCCCATAACGCTTGCGGTCAGCTCGTTCGCCATCGGGGCGGCTCAGACAGTCGCCGGTTACATTGGCGAAAGCCAGCAAGCAAAGATGCAAAACCAGATGGTCCGCGAGAACCAGAAGGCAGCTAATGCCAATCTCGTGCGGGAATATGCGGACACTCAGAAACGGCAAATTCAAGAAGAGGATGCCGCGTCAGTCCAGAAACAGGACATCGCCCGTGAAGCCCGAGCAGCCCGTGCCACAAGCATGGTGGCCGCAGGGGAAGCCGGTGTGTCTGGCCTCTCGGTCGATGCCTTGATTGCGGATGTTTACGGTAAGGAAGCAACAGCCAAGGACCGTATCTCGCAGAACACGGGCTTTACCGTGGACAACCTGAAGTCAGAGATGAACGGGTTCAAGGCCAAAGCCCAGGACCGCATCAACTCAATCCCATGGGCGAATGGCCCAAGCCCGTTTGCAGCAGCCCTGAAAATCGGCGGCTCTGCTCTTGGCAGCTATTCCAACTATCAGAAGGGCAAATAATTCATGGCCAAACTACCGGGCTTGTCCCGTCAAGATGACCGCCCATCAGTGGATGGTGCGAACCGTGGCCGTGTGCAGGTTCGAAACCCCATCGGTGATGTTGCCTTACAGCCCCAGGCCCGCCCGGTGGACACATACAGCCGACCTCAGGCCCCCAATTCGGGGGCTAACGGGCTTCAACAGCTTGCCACCGCGCTTGCTCAGGTAAGTCCATCACTTCAAACTTTCCTCGACAATACCGAGGCGAAAGCGAAGAAAGACGCCGAAGATCGCGCTATGCGGCGCATCGGTGGAATGAGCTTTGCAGAAGCCCGTGAGGCGGTGGAAAGCGGCAAGATGACAGAGATGGAAAATCCCTGGTTCAAGGCCGCTGTCATGAAGCAATACGGTGAGCGTCTCGCTTACGAGCGGGTAAACGAGCTGACCACGGAATACGAAACGAACTTCGACAAGAACGGTGGTGATCTCGATAGCTTCATTCGGGAAAAGACCGCTGGCGACCTTGAGCAATACGGGGACAGTCCGCATTTCACTTCGGCGTATGGTCACGTCATGGACCAATTTGGCCAGCGAGCGAACGCTACTCAGGCGCAATACAAAACGGAACAGGTGAAGCAGGATACCATCAGTGGTGTTTATGACACCTTCAATGGCCAAGCCCGTGCTTTGCTGTCCGAAGGGAAAACCCCGGCTGAAGTTGTCGATGCTCTTCGGGGGAAATACGAGGGTAACCGGAAGCTCCTTCATGTGGACTTCAAGGAGCAAGACCGGGAGATGGTCCGGCTAGCGGAGTCTTTCGCCAATGAGGGCAACCTTGATATGGCAAAGGCAATCCTCAACGGCGACCGGAGGGGTGCTGATGGTACAGCCCTAGGCCCGCTTTCCGCTAACCGGGAATTCCAGGGTGATGCCAACCGAATTCTCAACAGCGCTAAGCGGCAGAGTTTTGAACAGACCGAAGAGACCACGCGGGACATCCGCATGGATTTTTGGGATGCTGCCCGACAAGGCAAGCTTGATCGTAAGCAGCTTGAGACTTGGCATAAGCAGAATTCTGGTGCCTTCTCAGAAGCCCAGGTCATGTCACTGATCAATCAGAACGACACCTTCAATGAGCAACAGGCCAAGGAAAACGCGAAGGCCGAGCATAAGCTCTCCCTCCAGAAGGCCGCAGATCAGGCAGAGGAAGACCTCGTTTCGCGTAACCTTCAGGCTTCGGGTGAGGGTATGCTCCCTTACATAGAAGAGGCGACCGTACCGACGAAGACAGGGGAGACCCGAACTATTTCCGTGGATGACCAGAAGAAGGCCGTGGCCAAGCGGCTGGTTGATCAGACGGAATGGCTCGTGACGAAGGGCAAGGCAACGCCTGAGCAAGCCTTTGGTATGCAGGTTGAAAGCTTCTCGGTCGGTAATCTCACCAACCAGAAATGGGAACACGTTCTAGGGGCAGGGCCTAAGGCTGCAACACAGTTCACGCTCTCAGGCGGTGAGGTCCCCCCGGCTCTCCAGGACAGCGTGGACCTTTACATGAAGCTCCATTCTGCAAACCCCAAGCTCCTCGAAACACATATCAAAGATAGTTCCGACCGGGATTTCTACGAGGCGTATCGAGTTGCCACCCAGTATGGAAAACTCACACCGCAGCAGGCAATGCAAACTGCCATGATGCAAACGTCTGACCCCGCCAAGTTTCAGGGGGCCGGAACGCAACAGCGCTTTGATGCAATTGATGAGCGCGTGAGAGGTATCACCTTTGGTGGTGTTGCGGGGTGGTTTGCCTCCTCTCCAAAAAACCAAGGCTATGTGGCCAATGAAATCGGTCGGCTCGGGAAGTTCTATGCACAGAACGGGATGGGTACGGACGCCGCACTTGATGAGGCAAAGGCTCGCTTCGAGGCTACGCATACCGAGGTGAACGGTAATTTCATCTACACCGCTGGGAAGGACATTCCCAAAAACTTCGGTGAACTCGCCAACTTCGCTATCGAACAATACGTGAAAGACTTTGGGAAGAGCGAGGGTGTTGATGCGAGTGATTTGACGGTACGCCCCGCCACCAACGGGCAGGGCTGGATGATCGTCCATCAAACCGGGCAGTACCCCGTTGAGAACTCAGCGCGTGGAAACATCAGTCTTCGTTCCCTCTTCGATCTCGAACAAAAGCGCAGGGCCGATGTCGTTCAAGGAGTGATCGACGCCCAGCAAAAGAAGCAGGAAACCCGCGCCCAGTCGAAGGGCAGGGTCGAAATCGAACAGCAGTTCCTCCCTTAATCAGGTCACCTTCGGGTGGCCTTTTTCATTTCTAAGGACACCCCATGGAAAACAGTAAGTCACCGGCATGGCTCCGGTATTCCAACCAAGGCGCAAAGCGAAACCTTCCTATCAAACCAGAACTCGTGAATGCCTTGGGTTTCCTTGAGGACATGGGCGTCCAGATGGAGGTATTCAGCGGTGGTCAGGTAACAAAGGAAGAAGCCCAGCAAGGCAAGGGTCGGCGCACCGGGTCCGTTCGCCATGACCACGGTGGTTCGGCGGATGCCTTCTTCTACAAGGATGGCCGAAAGCTAGACTGGTCAAACCCAGCGGACGTTCCGGTATTCCAAGAGATCGTCCAACGCGCGCGTGGTGCTGGTGTAACCGGCTTCGGCGCAGGGCAGGGCTACATGCAACCCGGCTCTATGCACATTGGCTTTGGAAATCCCGGTGTATGGGGCGCTGATGGGAACGGCGACAACGCAGCTCAGTGGCTACGCGATGCCTTCAACGGGGCTCCATCGTCTACGAACAAGGCACCCACAAGGCTTACTTTCTCAAACCCCGGTGCAGATCAGCCGCAGTCCCAGTACACCATGGGCCAACCTGAGAATGTCGTCTCAGTCATGGATACCACCCAGCCGATGGTGCCTACCACCATGCAGGAAGATAGAGCCGTTGCGCAGGCCCGTGAAGATGCCGCTGGCGATGTTACCCTTTGGCAGGGCGTCAAGGATGCGGTGAATAACGATTGGTCTCTCTCGGCCATTTGGCAGGACCGACCGCAGGCCGCTCCAGATGAGAAATTCCGGCTAGACCAAAAGCTCATGGATGATCTCACCAAGGATATCCCGGAGCAGTATTGGAACCGCTTCGGTGATTCTCAGTCCCTCGTTCATGCTGAAGGCATGCGCAAGGCGCTGCTAGATCAGCTTGCCTCAGAACAACGTCTGGCATCCATGGGGGGAACCGGGGTGGCCCTGAGGGTCGCCGCTGGTTTGACAGACCCACTTGCTTGGGCTGCTGCTGCGGGTGTGTCCGTAGCTTCCATGGGCGTGGGCGCACCGGCTGCTATGGCTGCTCGGTTTGGCAAGGTTGGCCAAGTTGGCTTGATGGCAGCGGAAGGGGCTGCGGGTTCCGCTGTATCTGAAGGCATCATCTACGGAAACAAGCCCACGGCGGAACTGTCCGACCTCTATATGGGTGTCGGGACTGGCATGCTTTTGGGTGGCGCATTTGGGGCTCTCGCTCGGAACCCCGCTACCGCAGTGGAAGCAACGAAGATGCAGCAGATAGGCCGCGATCTTCAGCGCTCCACGTCCATGACACCGGCTGGTGGTTCAACCGCTGGCGCTGCACAGATCAACCCGAGGGAAGCCCTTCGCCTCGATACATCAGAAATCGTGCGCGATGCGGAAAGGCCAGACCTGTTTGCGGGCAGTGTTCGCTTCGACAGTGCCGCATCTCTCAAGGGTTCCGAGAACGATCTCACGTCGATGCTGGGTGACGTCCTCGTGGAAGATGGAGCGCGAAATGCGAAGGGCATCACACCCATTGGCGCATCCGAGGTACAGGCTCGGCTCCAAGTTCGGGCCGATGCCAAGTGGTCCCGCGCCGCAAAGGCGAACTGGACAGACTTTCGAAAGAGGAACCCGGACGCCACCCGTGACGACTTCAATAAGCAGGTGACCGCCTTCACTCGTGACCGCGATCTTCTCACTGAGTTCGATCCAGCCGTGAAAGCCCAAGGGTCGATGATGCGGGAAATCTTAGGTGACTTTGCGGAGATGGGCGCAAACCCCGGTGTGATCGATGGGCGCAACCTCAGGCCCGTTCGGGGCTTCGAAAGCGTGACCCGCAACGACTTCTATGTTCCTCGTATCTTCGACCTCGGGGCAATCCAAGATCACCTCACTCGGTTTGGCCATCGTACTCTGTCTGGCTTAATCGCCCGTGGAATGATGGATGTTTCCGAGAACCTGGCCCCCGAGCTGGCCGAAAAGTTTGCCTATAACTACGTCAAGAAACTGCACTCCCTCTCGGCGGGTGAGCTTCAAAACATGTCCCGTGCCTTCAATGGGGAGGACCTTGACGCTCTCAAGGCAAACCTGATGCAGGACACCGACCTTTCCGAGGTCGATATTGACGCGATCATAGGCCACATGAAGCCGGGAAAGAAGGATGGCGCAAGCCGTCACGGCAAGTCCCGTATGTTCTATGATGAGAATTTCGGGATGATGCTCCCGCTTTCAAATGGGCAGGTAGGCTCCCAGTTCGTTCGCATCTCTGACCTCTTCTTGAATGACGCTGATAGCCTGATGCGTAACTACACCCGGCAAATGTCCGGACGCATTGCAATGGCTCGGCTGGAGATCAAGAACCCGAAGTGGCAACCGGGGGACATGGCGGATGAATACTTCGTCCAAGGCATCACCTCGGATGGCGAATGGCAAACCCTCATGGACAAGGTTCGTGACGGTGGCGATCAGAAGGGTATCCAAGGTGCGACCAAGGCCGATATCGAGCGGCTGAACTGGGTGCATGACACCATCGTGGGCCGACCGAAATGGAATGAGGGTTCGAACTTTAATCAGTTCCTCCGCATGGTTCGGGATTACAACTTCGTTCGTGTGATGGGGCAGGTGGGTTTCGCCCAGCTCTCGGAAACCATGAACACTGTGTCCCAGCTCGGCCTCAAAGCTTCCTTCACCAATGTGCCGTCTTTCCGGTCTCTTTGGAGAAATGCCCGCACAGGGCAATTGGATGATGCTTTGGCCCAGGAGATTGAGGACATCACCGGCCTCGGGACTGACTGGGTTCGTCACGACACGCACCGTAGGCAGGACCTCTTCGATAACCCGCTCGACACATGGAATAGCTCGACCGTCCAAGGGATTGACGATGCTCTCCAGCAGGGCAAGCGAGCGGTGTCCGCTATGTCTGGTATGGCTCCGGTAAACACCATCCTCCAGCGCTGGACAGGTAGGGCGATCTTCAACAAGTTTGCTCACATGGCTCGGGATGAAATCAAGTTCTCACCTCGGCGCATGCAGGCCCTCGGGCTGGATGACGATAAGCTACAGGCTGTCCTCCAAGGCATCCGGGACAATGCCACCTTTGACGGTAAACGGCTGAAAGCCATGAACTTTCAGAAGTGGGCGGATAGGGATGCCGTGGCCAACTTCGAAGCGGCTGCGTTCCGCCTCGGTCGTTCCATCATCCAAGAGAACGATATCGGGCAGATGGCCATGTGGATGTCCAATCCATTGGCGAGGACGTTCCTCCAGTTCCGCTCCTTTATGCTGGCGTCCTACACGAAGCAGACGCTACAGGGTCTCAACTTCCGTGACACGACAACGGCAATGTCCTTCATCGGGACCACCTTCGCAGCGTCTCTGGCCTACACCGCGAGAACCTATTTGGCTTCGGTGGGCCGCAGTGATCGCGAGGAATTCCTAAAGAAACGCCTCTCGATTGAGCGGCTGGCCGCAGCGGGTATCCAGAACTCCTCGTGGGCTAGCATCATGCCTATGGCGGTGGACACGCTGGCCAGCCCCTTCAAGCAGGATGGGCCTATCTTTGATGCCAGAAACACCCAGCTCGGTTCCGATGCTCTTTGGGGAAACCCCACGGCTGATCTCGGGGACGGCATATTCAAAGCTATGTCCGTCATCGGTGAAACAGCCCACGGCAAAAGGTTCTCGCAAGCGGATGCCCGCAATCTCGCTCGCATCCTTCCGTTCCAAAACCTCAACGGCATCACGCAGCTTCTCTCAACAATGATCAGTCCGCTCCCGGAGTGGTCACCGAAGCGCTAACCGCTACCAACATTCCAACCTTCTAGGCCCTCGTCACCTTCGTGGCGGGGGTCTTTCTCGTTTTGGAGATTAACATGCCTCTTTCGTATGCTCATTCCCGAGGGGATGGCATCAATCGGAACTTTGATGTTCCTTGTGAATACCTTTCGAAAACCCATGTATCCGTCAGGGTTGATGGTGTTTCAGTCCCGTTTACGTGGGTTGACACCTATCGGCTCAGGACAGCCGCAGCGCCCGCAAAAGACACAGTTGTCGAGGTGCGGAGAACCACACCACGAGATAAAAGACTTGTCACCTTCACTGATGGTTCCACCCTCGTTCAGTCTGATCTAAACACCTCGACTTTGCAGGCGTTCTTCCTTGCGCAGGAAGCGTTCGACCAAGGCGCGGCTTCTATGGCCGTGACCGAGGACGGACAATTCTCCGCTCTCAATCGCCGGCTCACGACAATGGCGGACCCTGTAAATCCACAGGATGCCGTCACGAAGTCTTGGGCGCTCAGTGCTGCAAACACGAACCTTACCGAAGCCGTGGCCGCTAAGAATGATGCAGTTACCGCACGGACAGGTTCCGAAACAGCGCGTGACGCCTCACAGGTTGCGCGTGGCGGTGCCGAAACCGCACGGGCAGGTTCCGAGGCCGCGCGTGACCTAGCGCTTTCCTATCGCAACACTGCGGAGGTCCATAAGAATGCCTCGGAAGCTGCGCGAAATCGGGCGGAGACGGCGAGAGCTGATATCGAGAGCGCCAAGACGTTCACTTCACAGAAGGCTACGGAGGCTGACAGTTCGGCAAAAGCAGCGGCTAAGTCCGCTCAAGATGCGGCGCTGTTTAACCCTTCCAGCTATTATACCAAGTCACAGATAGACTCATCCACCGTGAAGAAGTCCGGCGATGGCATGTCGGGTGTTCTGACCGCACCCGGCCTAGCTATGAGTGGCGCAGCGGGTGACAATCGGCTGTTAGCTTTCCAGACGAGTGGTGTCATTCGCTTCTCTCTGTATGCGGACGGAGCGCCTGAGACTGGGGGTAACGCTGGTAGCAATCTGAGCATCAGTCGATATGCCGATAGTGGCAACTGGTTAGGCACTGCCGTTACAATCCATCGTGCGTCGGGTGAGGTCTCGCTTGCCAGTTCCTTGGTAACTCTAGGGACGACCTATGCTGCCCATGTGGTTGCTAGGGACGATAACGGCTTCCGGACGGTTTCGGGTAACTACGGCACGTTCTGGCGCTTTGACGGTGGTAATCTTTGGCTGATGTTCACCAACTCTGGTGATCAGTATGGGGGGTATAACGCCCTACGCCCATTGCAGGTTTCTTGCACGACTGGCGTCATGACTATCGCTGATGTGCGCCTTGGCAACAAAGCCACGGCTACAGACATCACAGCAGGAACCGAGAACAAGTTTCCTGATGCGAAGGCGGTCAAGGATGCCATTGCCGCCAACGTTCCGCCAAGTATAGGGGTCGGGCAGACATGGCAAAATATGCTTAGCCAGCGTACCGTCAACGCTACATACCAGAACACGACCGGCAGGGTGATTTCGATTTCAGTCACGATTGTCACAAGCAGCAACGGTCCACGGTTAATGGTTTCGGCAGATAACACCAATTGGGTCTTTCTAAGTGATCATCAGTATCAAGGACGTTACACGGTCAGTGAGATAATTCCGTCTGGCTGGTACTACCGATTTCAGCCGGTTGACGGGAATTTTGCCGCTGGCCCTCAGTATTGGGCGGAGTTACGCTAATGGTTCAAGAATACGGATTTTATCATCCTGATCGTGGCTACTGGCAGACAACCAACCAGCCACCGCAGGACATCTTAGACAGCTACCCGGAGGGTACGGTTCCCTATCCGCTGCCTCCGGGGCCATATCACATCCCCAAGGAAGGTGGATGGGAGTTTACCGGGTCACCCTCGTTGCCCCTCACTCCCCTCACTCCTATCGACTTCATGCTTGGTATGCTGACCCTCAACGTCACGCCCGACCAAGTGGACGCTCTCATTGATCAACTCCCCGAGCCTGATCGCATGATGTCCCGCATCTACTGGACCCGCGCCAGAGAGTTCGTCCGTGAAGACCCCTTGATTGATGAGATTGCTGCGGCATTCAACAAGACCCCTGAGGACATCGACGGCGCATGGCGCTACGCGATGGGCCTCCAGTCCAAGGCGACATGAGAATTTAAATGGACGAAAACCCAAACTTCTACCTGATGTTTGGCAGGCTGGAGGGCAAGGTTGACACTTTGCTCTCCCAGCAGGGCGGCATCAACAAGCGCTTAGATGATCACCATGAGCGCATCTCGCAACTCGAAACTCTCAAAGAACAGCAGACCGGCGTACTCTCGTCAATCCGTTGGGGCTGGGTCCTCATTGCGGCGGCTATCGGCGTGTTCTCTGACGAGATCAAAGGATGGATATTCCGGTGAATGACCTTCACAACCTTATGACCACTCTGCACAACGCGCTGGCGCAGGAGTTGCTGGACCGTGTAAACAGTGGAACGGCAACTGCATCTGACCTTTCGGTGGTCCGTCAGTTCCTCAAGGATAACGGTATCGACAGCGTACCGAAGAAGGGCGACCCTTTGGAGCGCCTCAGTCACACATTACCATTCACCGAAGTGGATGATGAAGAGGTTGCTGGGCAGCTCCCGAATTAGAGATCGAACCGCTCCAGATACTTAGAAACACCGTCACCAACCTCGTCTACAGTGAGACGAGTACGTTCAGCGATTTCGCTGATCACCCGAGACTGCTGTAGAAATTTGAAACCTAACTCCCTTGAGGGGTTTCGGAGCAGGGCCTTCCGCTCATCTGGATTCAAGCCAATAGGCCCTAGCTCTAACGTCTGAACGCGATTATTCCATTTCGCTTCCACGTCTACAAAACCACCACGATAACGCAAATCAAGTATTTCCAAAGCAACCTCCATTGTGCGGTTGAGTAATATCGCGTTTCGGCTTCTGGTTTACAACCCCTCTAAGGGCCTATCCATAGGCTTTTAATGAAAATCCAATCAGAATTAATGCCGGGGACTTCTATAGCTCCGGCAGACCCGGTGCTGCGCGATTTCAGAAACTTCCTGTTTCTCGTTTGGCAACACCTTAATCTTCCCGCACCTACTGATGTTCAATATGACATGGCCCTTTATCTCCAAAAGGGACCGAAGCGCTCCGTTATCGAAGCCTTCCGTGGGGTAGGTAAAAGCTGGGTCACCTCGGCTTTCGTCTGCTGGCTGCTCCTCAATAATCCTCAGCTCAACATCATGGTTGTGTCTGCGGCCAAGGACCGAGCGGACGCCTTCTCGACCTTCACAAAGCGCCTCATTGCCGAGATGCCAATCCTCGAACACCTGAAGCCAGGGAAGGGGCAACGCGACAGTAACATAGCTTTCGACGTTGGACCGGCTGGGGCGTCTCAGTCTCCTTCGGTAAAGTCCGTGGGTATCACAGGGCAGCTCACCGGCTCCCGCGCAGATGTGATCATTGCCGATGACGTGGAAAGCCTGAACAACGCGATGACGGTCACCATGCGTGATCTTCTGGCCGAGCGTATCAAAGAGTTCGATGCTGTTCTCAAGCCCGGTGGTCGCGTGATCTACCTCGGCACTCCTCAGACGGAAATGTCGATCTACAATCGCCTCCCGGAGCGCGGTTATGAAATCCGCATCTGGCCAGCTCGCATCCCCGTAGACCCTGCAAAGTACATGGGCCGGTTGGCTCCGTTTGTCTCTAGGATGATCGACAGCGGCGCTACTGTGGGAACGCCCGTAGACCCCAAGCGCTTCCACGATCTCGACCTACAGGAGCGTGAGGCTTCCTATGGCCGCTCCGGTTTCGCCCTACAGTTCATGCTCGACACCTCGCTTTCCGACCAGGACCGCTTCCCGTTGAAGTTCCGTGACCTGATGGTGATGCCGCTCGATCCACGCATGGCTCCGGCTAAGCTGGTTTGGTCCGGCGACCCTGAGAAGCGTCTCGATCTCCCCATGGTTGGCCTCCAGGGTGACGCCTTCCACCGTCCTATGTGGACCTCCGATGAAATGCTGGAATACACCGGTTGCGTCATGGCGATTGACCCCTCGGGCCGAGGCAAGGACGAGACGGCTTATGCCATCGTCAAGCAGCTCAATGGCTGGCTATACGTGGTCGCCAGTGGCGGTTTTAAGGATGGTTATGGTGAGGCTACCCTCAAGGGATTGGCGCTCCTGGCGAAGCAGCACGGGGCAAACAAGATCATTGTCGAAGCCAACTTCGGTGATGGTATGTTCACCCAGCTCCTCAAGCCAATCGTGCACCGCATTCATCGCGTAGAGATAGAGGAGGTGAAGCATAACTCGCAGAAGGAACGCCGCATCTGCGATACCCTTGAACCGATCATGAACCAGCACCGACTCGTGTTCGACCAGAAGGTAATTGAGGACGATCATAAACGGACACAGGAGCCCATCAGGCAGCTTATGTACCAGATCGCCCGCATTACCCGTGATCGCGGCGCGTTGGCCAAGGATGACCGTCTGGACGTCCTAGCGATGGCCGTGAGCTACTGGGCGGAGAGCATGGCAAGGGATACCGATAAAGCCCATGAGGAACACCTTGAGGGCCTCCGCGACAAAGCCTATGAGGAATTCATCGAGCTTTGCCAACGCGGCGCTGGTTTCGAAGCGGGCGAGGAATCTTCCTGGTTGAATTAGCTGGCTGACGCGGTGCTTTTTTGTCTCCATTTGGAGGCTGTTTAGGTGACGCAAGCGCTTGCATCAAACTAATGTAACGGCGGTGGATGCCGAGAAACCACGCGAAGACCCCAGGCACTACTATCCATAGCTTCAGGTTCCCCAATACTTCGCGGATAGTGTCGATTGGGCGGGGCCTCATGTCAAAGCTACGAGTGTACTGTTTAATCAGCGTTCGTAGCTCTTCAGATGCTTGGGGTGAGACGGCGGCTTCGTACCTGATGCGATAATAATCCCCGTTAACCTCAGCATATGAGTTCCGAAAAAAACGCTTTATTTCGAGACAGTCGATATTTTCTCCATCCACGCATCGCGTCTCTCGTAGTTTGCTGATCGCGTCATAGTACGGTTTGTAAGGGTGACGGTCGTTTGTTTGTCCGCGCTCCCGCATCAAGACAGGATACTTCTCTGCAAACAATCCTAAACCTGTCCAAACAACTGCGAGGATGGATGCCCCCGCGAGTACATGCGCAGCTAAGTCAATCGCTGCCAGATAGCCACGCCTCTGGCCGAACACCTTGAAAATTATCCAGATCACTGCAAATAAAGCGAAAGACCCTCCAACGATGACATCTCGAACTGCTTCTTCTATCGCTGTCATTGCGAACCACCCGCCAAATCAATTACCCCTCACCATAGGAGGAGGAAACCTACCCCCTCCGGTTCATATAGTATTATAGACCATGATCAGGGCCATGCCTTGCATCTCGCTTATCTTGATCGTAGTGGAGTCGATCATCATCAACCCCTTAGGTAACCGATGGTCTATCCCTTCCTGTCATCCCTCTCCATCTCATTCCTGATACTCACAAACACAGTAGCTCATGCGCTGGATGAAAAAATTAGTGCTAAGGAATTCAGGCTAGCTTGTCAGTTTGATGATGTCAGATTGCAAGACCATGATTGTGTCCCGCTAATAGAGCGGGTCCTCAGTAAGATCAAAGATGACAAGAACTTATGCATCCCCGATGATAAGCGGGTGGCATTGTACGTTCTCTCACGAACAGCAACCCAGCCATCAGGACCGGGTTGGGATGCCCAAACGTTGATAGGTCATTCCGCCTATTCTTTTTGGTCCTGTTAACGCCACTTCTCTTTCTCGGGCTAGCGCCCTCGTAAGAGAAGTCAAACAGACCTATACGCAGCTAAAGGAAGCTCTATATGCCTGCGTAGCCTGATGCTTGGCACTTCTGCCATACTTCTGGCAATGCTTCTCAGCGATAGGAAAAGCATCAAGCTCATTCCATACATTTGAGATCATCACCCCTTCCTTATTACCGACCACCCGTTGACCTACAGGCGAGCCATAGACGTTCGCTTTGTTCGGCTCGGTGTAACTCTGGCAACCCGCCAGGGCAACTAGGGTGAGCATCAGGGGCAACTTCAGGTGCATTAGTTTGTTCCAGTATTGTTAGATTTCCGAGATAGTCCCAGGCTATCTACTGCAAGATATCAATGATATCCGCTCTTCTTTTCAGGACGATGGGCGATAGTTTCCAGAAATCTACCACGTGCACGCTGTGGTTTAGCTGCGCTGAACTAGATGGTAGGATAATCTTCCGCTCCTTGAAAGTCTTGAACATGTCAACGACTGTAGGGTCATCATGACGCGCGCGAAATTCCGTCCATTTCCTGAAAATACCAGAGTCATCGGCAGAGTTGATTGCTCGGCGTAAACATTGCCGTTCCAACTCATTCAAGTGATAGATGCTGCTAATAGTCATTTCTTCATCCGAGTTTTGCAGCGCCAACTCAGCCTTCATGCGCTGTCGGTCTGACATCCAAGCAGGAACTCGATGACGTAGAAAATCTCCTACATTCACAAGAGTGCCTGACAGTGCGACAACGAAAACTATTCTAATAGCCGTTCCAACTGTCCCTTCCATCTCCTGCGGATAAAACCAGATAAGAATTCCGGTTGCCAAGAGAGCTGTAAAAAAGACCTTCAGACTCGATGTGAGAAGGTTCCAAAGATACCCCAGCAATTCCATTATGCTTCCCCTCTAGATTGCGGCTAATTTACCGAAAAAATCCGAGGCGGCAATCGATAGAAAGGAACGCGGGAAGCCCCCCTTGGCCCCCTCATTTTACCCTCCGTGGCGCGGGTGAAGCCTAGGCATTGCCACGGATACCGCCACGGGCCACGCGGAAGCCCTGCAAAGCTGGCACTCCAAGGAGACTAAGCATCTCATTAGGCTGGCATATGGTGGCTTGATGGGTGGCAAAGGCTGGCCGAAGCTGTCCACCGCTTTCTTTCTGTGTGTCTCCGTTTGTCGGGGCGTCTACCTGTTTTCCTCATCAGTCGGACCTAAAGCCCGCATCAGTTCCCATTGGTCCGCTTCAAGCGCTGCCTCTAGTGCTGCATCAGCGTCACCGAGAAAGCTCCTCCACATTGCTTGCCCCTCGAATTGGGTGTCCTCTGGCAAGCCTTGACGACGACATAAAGCCCTTGCAGCGCGTTCCCTAGGTGATTTCTTGCTCATCCTAATCGCCTCCTATTGCATGCGCGGATAATACCATGCCTGCCACACGCTCCCATGACATAAAATAAAATCATTCAATTTCATATGGATAGCTCCGGTATCACTGGAGACTGTCTGCTTTTTTCATACCCACTATTGCAGATGTTTCCACTAGTGGGTATATAGATTGGCACCGGACGATGGTTCGGGGCGGCGAGGGCAACCTGCCGGGTTCTTTAGAAAACTGAATAGCGCTAGTCCACCGTGCGCAAGGAATAACGGGGACATTGTACGGGGCTGATGCTGTCCCGCTGATGAGGCCAAAGCAGGCCGAAACAATCACATGGGAGCGCATGATGACCGATAACGTGGCGGTACTAGCTGGTTTCACTCAAGAGATGATGGCTTACAGCGATGGCGTTGACCTTCATATCCTCGTGAAGCCGGGGCAAGACGTAGACGACCGCTTCAAGGCTTGGTGCTGCGATGAACAGGAATGGCTCATGATCAACGGATGGCTGTTCACCTTCGAAGAGGTCAAAGAGACGCCAACGCCGAAGGGTTGGGGCATGGCATACACAGCCACGGCCTAACTCATCCACATACGGGTAATTATGCGAAACCGGAGGATTTCCTCTGGTCGTCCTAGGGTCGCGCCTAGGGCCTGATGAGCTAGCGGAACAGGTAAGGCGGGTGGCCCCGCTGATCTAGCCGGAACGGCCCGACGATACAGGGCCAACTTGTGGGAGAAAGAGCCATGATGACATGGACCTTCACCCTTAGCTGGAAAACGAAAAAGGCCAAGGTCTCGATCACCTTGGCCCTATTCATAACCCTCTAGCGTAAGGGGGCCGGGGGGCCTCAGCGGCTCCTCGGTTCCCACAAGATAATGAAGTCAATCGCGCCCTGCAAGTCTGTCTGCGTTTCGGTCGGAAACTAACCTATAAGTCGAGTTTGCGTCCTCCACCTATATATCTAGCGCGTACAACTCGATGAAACTCCTCAATTTCCATTGTACCATCGAGCCCCAAAAGTTCGTCCTTTGGCCACTCGAGCAAGCCAAAGGTCCAAGCTGTTTTTGTCGCTCCGCCTAGGTAAAGCTGCTTGTGAACGAACTCTGGTGGAACTGGTCCATCGTTCGAAAGATGTAGAAACTTCAGGTGAGGCCATGTGGTGACAGCGAGCTTGATAGCCTCGACCGCGTAAGCAACTGGCACCAAAGAACCAATCCATATCGCCGCGTGGGCATCGACATCATCCGAACCTGACGCCTCGTAGAGTGCAGCATTAAAGCCAGCGTTCACCAAGTTCCGATAGAGTTTTCCAGCGCCTGGTAATTGCGAAAGAGAAACCTGAATTTCGGATTTCGCCCAAATCTTTTGCTCAGCTTCAGCTTCTTGAGGATGTGCCTGCTGAAGTATCATTTCTGATACTTGGTTGGCCCTGAGAATTCCGTCCGAATACAAGCCTTTGTCCTTCAACCATTCAGCATATTCTTTTCCTTCCTGCAAATGTGGCCGAAACACTGTCAACATTGCAGCAACGAAAATAAGGACTCCAGCAATCAACACCCCAGTCAATAATACAAGAAAGGCAGAGGCCCACTCTGGACGGGTGATCCAATGCGCGGCGCTTAGTAGCGCGCTTACTAGAGCGACGAGCATAACAAACCACGTTGCCACTAATTGTATCGGCGTAGTGATTTTTTCGGGAATTATTTTGGACCCGGACACGATTACTCCGATCAGCTCGATATGTGACTACTTAAAATTGCGCACTTTGTGGCGGTTTACAACACGCACAGATCGCTTTTAGTAGAATGAAATGTCTTAGTTCACTTATGGTATGAAAAGTTGAGAAAAGGTTGGACAATCACCCCTGACCTATCCATTGTCGGATAGATTTTCACTTGTGACATTATCAGGTAGGCCCATGACGACCACTACAGAAACGACCAAGCGCGATGCAGCTTTTACAGTGTCTCGTGTCATCAACATGCTCCGTACCCTCAGCCCTGATATGCCGATGCAACAAGCGGACATCCTGTTTCAGGTTGTTCTCCACCCCGGCTTAACGATGGCTGAATTGAGCAAGAGAACCGGACTTTCTCAGTCCTCAGTCTCACGCAACATTCAAGCCCTTTCGAAATTCCATCGCCTCGGGAAACCGGGGCTGGACCTCGTGGATGTCGTGATTGACCCTCGGGAGTCTCGTCGTCGTTTGATATTCCTCACGGCCTCGGGCAAGGCGTTCGTTACGAAGCTCTTGCGCAATGTCGATGCTGATTACTCATTCGACCGTGAGACAGATGCTCGTCTAGAAATCGAGCGGATGCACGAAGAAGCCATGGAAAAGGCCGAACCAGCCTCGACCCGTGGACGCATCAACAAGCCTCAATAAGTAGCTGGTGCTCGCAGCCGGACTTGAACCGGCAAGCCGTTAGGCGACGCATTTTAAGTGCGGTGTGTTTACCAATTTCACCATGCGAGCGGCTGACCTCTCGGTATGCCGGATGCATTCCTATGTCAACTTCAAGGAGAACAGAATGGCGAAGAAAAGAGGTTCCTCATGGGAAGGAACCGTGACCCACAAAGGGGCTCGGCATCGCCGCAGCTTTGGGACGGAAAGCGAGGCCGAACTTTGGGAACTCGACAGCAAGGCGAAGCTCATAAAGGGTGAGCCTATCGATATGGGGGAGAAGGCCGCGAAACGCCGTGGTGACCTTCCGTATACCCTCGGGGAGCTTGTTCAGCATGTCTATGAGACCCACTGGGCTCCTATGGCATCTGGCGCGAAGCAGCTCATCAATGCCAACCTGATTGTTGCTGAGATCGGCGCAAGCCTCCCGGTCGCAAAGCTGGGTAAGGCAGATGTGGACCGCGCTCGTGCAAAACTCTTGGCTGCTGGCAACGCTCAGGGAACCGTGAACCGGAAGGTTGCGGCACTATCGAAATGCCTCTCCGAGGCTGAGGACCTAGGCATCATCGAGCGCAAGCCGAAATGCAACAAGTACAAGGAGAGCGAACACCGCGTTCGTCGCTTCACATCTGACGAGGAGAAGAAGACACTCGCTTTCTTCGAGCGCATCGGTCACCAAGACATGGCGGATTACACCGTCCTATCTCTGGACACCGGAATGCGCCAAGGAGAGGTATTGGCCCTTCATTTCGAGGATATCCAAAATGGCCGCGTAACGGTTTGGGGTGTCGGCGCATCTGGACAGCGAACGAAGTCCGGCAAGAGCCGCACCGTGCCTCTGACAGCGCGCGCGCAGGCCGTCTTTGATCGTCGCCGGGAAGACATCATGGGGAAAGCCGTGTTCCCGAACCTCTCCAAGAACTCGGTCGCTCACTACTGGGGCCGCTTGTCGGAGACCCTCGACCTCGACGGGGACAAGCAGTTCGTTCCGCACATCCTTCGTCATGAGTTTTGTTCGCGTCTGGCTTCAAATGGGGAGAACGCTGCGGCCATCCAGAAGCTCGCCGGTCATGCAACCTTGCTCGTCACTCAGCGCTATGTTCACCTCTTCGGGGATGAGCTGGATGATGTCATCGGTCGCATGGAGAAGAAGGAAACACTCGCTGGAAATCGCGCCACACTGGCTATCGTGGACGAGATCGAGCATGACACCCAGGCACTCGCCAAACTTCTCGCACAGTTGCCACAAGATCAGCTCAAGGCAATCTTTAAGACTGTGATTTCAACGAACTAAGTCGCACACCAGAAATAATCTTCTTGTGCGGCTTGTGGCTAAACCTGTGGCCACACCCTCTACTTCACGGTAAGTAGAGCTTCCCAATGAAACGAAAAGGGAAGCATTATCAACGGCTTGACCAGACAGTATCGTCACCCAAGGGGACTTAAAATCTGCCGGCCCCTGGTCTTGCGGGTTCAAGTCCCGCCGTCCGCACCAGAAACTCACCCCTTCCAAAACAACGGCATCAACAACACCAGCACCGTCAATATCTCCAGACGGCCCAGCAGCATCATCAGAGATAGCAGGTAGAGTGCCGGGTCGCTGATGGTGGAGAAGTTGCCGGCGGGGCCGATGATGGGGCCTATGCCGGGGCCGACATTGGCGAGGGAGGTGGCGACGGCTGAGGTTGCGGTGAGGAAGTCGTAGCCCATGGCGCTCATGGCGAGGCTGCCGCCAATCCAGAGTGCTATGAAGCAGCTTATGAACAGGAAGACGTTGCGGATGGTTTCGACATCCACGACTTGGGTGCCGTAACGCACGGTATAGACGGCATCTGGATAGAGCAGCTTCTTCAAACCGGTCTTCACGACATTATAGACGATGACGAAGCGGTAGGCCTTGATGCCGCCTGCGGTGGAGCCTGAGCAGCCACCCATGAAGGTGGCGAAGAAGGCCACGACCACCACGAATGGTCCCCAGAGCGTATAGTCATCGCTGGCGAAGCCGCCCGTGGATAGAATGGATGTCATGTTGAAGAAGGAATGGCTTAGCGCGATGTCGAGCGGCACGCCATTCGTGATGTGGTGATAGATGCCGACGGCGAGTGAAATCGCGCAGAGATAGCCGATGAAGACCCGAATTTGCGGATCGTAGAGAATATCCATGCGCCCGCGCACGGCGAGCAGGATCATCACTGAAAAGGGCAGGCTTCCGAGGATGAGGAAGAAGGTGGCAATCCACAGCAGTGCTACATTATCGCCGAAGAAGGCAAAGGATGCGTCATGAGTGGAGAAGCCGCCGGTGGCGATGGCGGACATGGCGTGGTTCAGTGCATCGAAATGCGTCATGCCTGCAAAATCGAAGGCGATAGTACAGGCCAGTGTCATGACCACATAGATGCCGATGAAGGCCTTGGTGAAGCTGGCGAGCCGCGCGAACGGGCGGTCATTGGCGGTGTCGGATGATTCCATGCGGAAGAAGGTCATGCCGCCGACGCGCAGCAGCGGTAGGATGAAGAGGCCGAGCGCGACGATACCGATACCGCCTAGCCAGCACAGCAGCGAGCGCCAGATGAGAATGCCCTGCGGTGCCTTGTCCAATCCGGATATGGCGGTGGAGCCTGTCGTGGTGATGGCAGAAACGGATTCGAACATGGCCTGCCCGAAACTCAAATTGAGTTCTGAAAGGTAGAGCGGCACAGCGCCGATCAGCGAAAAGACCAGCCAGAGGACATTGACCAGCAGAAAGCCGAAGCGTTTGTTGAAGGTCGGCATCGGTGCGCGGGTGGCGAAGGCGCAAGCCAGTGACAGCCCGCCGCACATGAAGCCGGATATCGCAAACACCGCCCAGTCATTATTGCCGTAATAAAGATCGGCCATGGCGGGAATGAACATCGCCGTGGCCATATAGAGCCCGAATATCGACGCGATATAGAGCACTGCGCGCAGAAGGTTGCTGTTCAATAAATGGAACCTTGATTGGTTAGAGTCTTTCCAGGCTGGATAGAAGCAGTCCGCGCGGGCAGATTAGTCTTATCCAACCTGGAAAGACTCCAGGGCGTACCGAAGTTGCGCAAAGAGTCTTTGTGTCAGGCCTTTTCCTATGGCATAGCGGGTGCCATCGTGAAATTCAATGGATTGAAAATCGTGGATAAATTGCTTGTAGAAGCCGCACGGCGGGAAGTTCGGGAACTGTTTCCCGAAACGCCGTTGCAGTTGAATGAACATCTGAGCCGTCGCTATGGAGCCGAGATTTGGCTGAAGCGTGAAGACCTCACGCCTGTTCGTTCCTACAAGATTAGAGGCGCGTTTAATTTTCTGCGCAAGGCCGTGGCCCAATCGGGCAAGGATAAGGTTTTCGTGTGCGCATCTGCGGGTAATCACGCACAGGGCTTTGCCTTCGCATGCCGCCATTTTGGCGTTCATGGCGTGGTGTTCATGCCGGTGACGACGCCACAGCAAAAGATCGATAAGACACGCATTTTTGGTGGCGAGTTCATCAAGATCAGGCTGGTGGGCGATATCTTCGACCAATGCTATGCGGCCGCCCGCAAGCATGTGGAAGAGACTGACGGCTATATGGTCTCGCCATTCGACCACAAGGACATTATCGAAGGGCAGGCGACTGTCGCGGCTGAAATCGTCGATCAATTGCCCGACCACAATGCGCCCGATCTGGTCATCATGCCGGTTGGCGGTGGCGGGCTTTCTGCTGGCCTGACAGGATTTCTTGCCGGAAAAGTTGCCAACGAGAATTTCATTTTCTGTGAGCCCGTCGGCGCACCAAGCCTCAAGAAAAGCCTTGAGGCAGGCAAGCCGGTCACGTTGACCAATGTCGATAATTTTGTAGATGGTGCCGCCGTCGCGCGCATTGGCGATCTGAATTTTGAAGCGTTGCAGCATTTCCCACCAGAACAGGTCGAACTGATTGCAGAAAACGCCATCTGCGTAACGATCATCGAAATGCTCAATCTTGAAGGCGTGGTGCTGGAACCTGCGGGTGCGCTTTCGATTGCCGCACTGGAAAAGCTTGGCCGTGAGAAGCTGGAAGGCAAGCGTGTCATCTGCGTCGTCTCTGGCGGCAATTTTGATTTCGAGCGTCTGCCTGATGTCAAGGAACGCGCCATGCGCTACACGGGAGTGAAGAAATACTTCATTCTGCGCCTGCCGCAGCGCCCGGGTGCCTTGCGTGATTTCCTTGATCTGCTGGGACCCGATGACGACGTAGCGCGTTTTGAATATCTGAAGAAATCCGCTCGCAATTTCGGCTCGATCCTGATTGGCATCGAAACCAATGATCGGGAGAATTTCACGGGCTTGTTCCAGCGTATCGAGGCGGCGGGTCTTGGTTATGAGGATATCACCGAAAATGAAATCCTCGCAAACCTGATCATCTGACTTGCACGATTACCGGGCAGGGCGGCGTTTGCATCGCCCTGCGAAAAGACAAATGGAAGGGTAACACCATGGCTTCGTTCTTCTCGAAACTCTTTTCCGCCTTCGGTTCAGGCCAGTCTGATGCTGCGCCGACAAAGACGGAAAGCGCGGAAGCGCATCCTTACAAGGATTGCCAGATTTATGCGACACCGTTGAAGGAAGGCGGACAATATCGCCTTGCGGGCCGCATTGAAAAGAAGGTGGGTGAAGAAACGCTTGCGCATGAATTCGTGCGCGCCGATGTCTTCACCAGTCTTGACGATGCCGCGGAATGCACCGTGCGCAAGGCGCAGCTGATTATCGACCAGAATGGTCCGTCGCTGTTTTCCGACAAAAAATAACGGCCGCGAGAGGCTCGCAGCCGTTACGAAAAGGATTGAAAGCGGCGTTGCAAAACGCCGCTTTTTTGTTAGGCAGCCTTGGCCAGCTCTTCAACCTTGGCGGTTGCGGAAGCGATTGCCTTCTCGGCAGCTTCTGGACCGAATGCCAGGCCTTCGATGCGGATGACTTCAATATCTGTAAGGCCGAGGAAGCCGAGAACGGTCTTGAGGTAAGGAATGGCGTGGTCCATGGCAGCTGCCGGACCTTCGGAGTAAACGCCAGCCGAGGACAGAACGATGTAAACCTTCTTGCCGGTTGCAAGGCCGACTGGGCCGGACTCGGTGTACTTGAAGGTCAGGCCAGCACGGGCAACGTTATCGATCCAGGACTTCAGGCCGGAATAGATAGCGAAGTTGATGAGGCCGGTGCCGATGATGATCGTGTCGGCTTCCAGCAGCTCTGCAACGCGCTTGTCGGAATATTCTGCAGCAGCGGCTTCCTGCGCATCACGCTGGTCGGCAGACTTGCGGATAGCGGATGTCGTGACCTGATCCAGATGCGGGATTGGGTTCTGGCCGAGGTCCAGATGGGTGATTGAGCCGTTGGTCTGTGCCTGAAGCTTCGCTGCGAGGTCTCCTGCGAACTTGTTGGACAGCGATTCGTCAGCGCGTGGGCTGGAGGTAAGGAGGAGAATCTTCGACATTTGAAATATCCTTGTTTCAATTTGAAGGTCGGACAGGGCAGGGAGAACCCAATCGTTGCACCTTATATCGGTGAATGTTCTCATCGAGAAAACTGTGATAATATGGAAGTAACCTATCGATGAATTGGATGGACCATGGAAGCGAACCCCACTCTGGACCAGTTGCAGGTGTTTTTGGCCGTTGCCGAAACCGGTAGCTTTTCCGCCGCCTCCCGCGCGCTGAACCGGGCGCAATCGGTGGTCAGCTATACCATTGCCAACCTGGAATCGCAGTTGGAAGTGACGCTGTTTGAAAGAAATGGCGTGCGCCAGCCAAAACTGACCGAAGAGGGCGCTGCCATGCTGGAGCATGCGCGCCGCATCGTGGCCGGTCTGCAGGAATTGCGCGCCCGCGCCAAGGGTTTGAAGCAGGGGCTGGAGGCGGAGGTTTCGCTTGCCATCAGCACCATGGTGCCTGCGGAAGCCATGGTTGAGGTGCTACGCGATTTTCGCGTGCAGTTTCCAACCGTCACGCTCAACCTCAATGTCGGCGAACTCGGCATGGTCATGGAAATGGTACAGAGCCGCAAGGCTGGAATCGGCATTGGTGGCGCCATGTTCCATCAGGATGACGGGCTGGTTATCGACAAGGTTGGACATTCCTTCATGGTGCCGGTCGCGGCATCCGATCACCCGCTGGTGCGGCTCAACCGACCGCTGACGCTGGCTGATGTGCGCGAAGAGGTGCAACTGGTCGTGACAGATGCATCGGGCCTGACCAAGGGCAAAGATTTCAACGTCCTATCCTATAAGAAATGGCGCGTGAGCGACATTGCCACCAAGTATCAGCTCATCAAGGGCGGACTCGGCTGGGGCGGGCTTCCGGCATCCGTGGTGCGCAATGATATCATCAATGGCGTGCTGAAAGCGCTGGATCTGGACGCTTACGAAGGCGGCGAATATCCGCTTTATGCGTTGCGCAAGGCCGACACGCCTTGTGGCCCGGCAGCGAAATGGCTGGTGGACGAATTTCAGCAGCGACTGTCTCAATGTCCGAATCATAAGAATTTCCTGTCGGATTTTGGACCGGACCAGAACGACACCATGCGGGATGCCGCAGAGTAAACCGCTACGTCCGAAGCAGAGTAGTGCGTACCGTACCGAACCGTACTGTTTCGCCGCAAGGTGACAGTGACAGGCACTCGGCTTTGGAGTAGAACCCTTGCAAAAGCGAAGGGCAGGGCAGACGGCTCTGCGGGAGATAGCCTTCGCGGCAGACAAATCGAGGAA
Organism: Hyphomicrobiales bacterium; assembly: GCA_900473205.1. Lineage (GTDB taxonomy): Bacteria > Pseudomonadota > Alphaproteobacteria > Rhizobiales > Rhizobiaceae > Agrobacterium. The sequence goes on along the minus strand of UCLB01000018.1, from coordinate 99,687 downwards.
TAAGCACATGCCAGTTTATCGCTCCAGAACGACAACCCATGGCCGCAACATGGCCGGTGCCCGTGGCCTTTGGCGCGCGACCGGCATGAAGGACGGCGACTTTGGCAAACCGATCATTGCTGTCGTCAACTCGTTCACGCAGTTCGTGCCGGGCCATGTCCACCTGAAAGACCTTGGCCAGCTTGTTGCGCGTGAAATCGAAGCGGCTGGCGGTGTTGCCAAGGAATTCAACACGATTGCCGTGGATGACGGTATCGCCATGGGTCACGATGGCATGCTCTATTCGCTGCCATCGCGCGAAATCATCGCCGATTCTGTCGAATACATGGTCAACGCGCATTGCGCTGACGCCATGGTCTGCATTTCCAACTGCGACAAGATCACCCCCGGCATGCTGAATGCCGCCATGCGCCTGAACATTCCCGTCGTCTTCGTGTCCGGTGGACCGATGGAAGCGGGCAAGGCCGTGCTGCATGGCAAGACCGTAGCCCTCGACCTCGTTGATGCCATGGTTGCTGCTGCCGACGACAAAATGACGGACGAAGAAGTCGATACCATCGAGCGTGCGGCATGTCCGACCTGCGGCTCGTGCTCTGGCATGTTCACGGCCAATTCTATGAACTGTCTGACGGAAGCGCTCGGCCTTGCCTTGCCCGGTAACGGTTCGACACTCGCTACCCATTCGGACCGCAAGCGCCTGTTCGTTGAGGCCGGTCATCTGATCGTCGATCTGGCCCGTCGCCATTACGAGCAGGATGATTACACCGTTCTGCCACGCTCTATTGCGACAAAGGCCGCGTTTGAAAACGCGATTGCGCTTGATATCGCCATGGGCGGTTCCACCAACACCGTGCTGCATATTCTGGCCGCGGCCCATGAAGGCAACGTCGATTTTACCATGGAAGACATCGATCGCATGTCTCGTCGTGTGCCGTGCCTGTCCAAGGTCGCGCCCGCCAAGCAGGACGTGCACATGGAAGACGTGCACCGCGCAGGCGGCATCATGCGTATTCTGGGCGAGCTGGAACGCGGCGGTCTTCTCAACACGGATTGCTACACCGTTCACGAAGCGACCCTTGGCGATGCCATCAACCGCTGGGATATCACCCGCACCAACAGCGAAAACGTGCGCCAGTTCTTCAAGGCAGCACCCGGCGGCGTGCCGACACAGGTTGCCTTCAGCCAGTCGTCGCGCTGGGATGAACTGGACACCGACAGCGAAAACGGTGTTATCCGCTCGGTCGAAAAGCCATTCTCGAAAGATGGCGGTCTGGCCGTGCTTTACGGCAACATCGCGCTGGACGGCTGCATCGTAAAGACGGCAGGCGTGGACGAATCCATCCTGAAATTCAACGGCACGGCTGTGGTCTATGAAAGCCAGGACGCTGCCGTGAAGGGCATTCTGTCCAACGAAGTCAAGGCTGGCGACGTCGTCGTTATCCGTTACGAAGGCCCTAAGGGCGGCCCGGGCATGCAGGAAATGCTCTACCCGACCAGCTACCTGAAATCCAAGGGTCTGGGCAAAGCCTGCGCGCTCATCACCGATGGACGCTTCTCCGGCGGCACGTCAGGCCTCTCCATCGGCCACGCTTCCCCGGAAGCAGCCCAGGGCGGCGCAATCGGGCTGGTGCGTCAGGGAGACCCGATTGAGATCGACATCCCCAACCGCACGATCAACCTCAAGGTTCCGGATGCCGAACTGGCAGCACGCCGCGCCGAGCAGGACCAGCTTGGCTGGAAGCCAGCGGAACATCGCAAGCGCAATGTGACGACGGCGTTGAAGGCTTATGCGGCGTTTGCGTCTAGTGCAGATAAGGGCGCTGTTCGTATTTTGCCGGAGTAGACCTCAACGCTCTCCGTCATCCTCGGGCTTGTCCCGAGGATCTGACCACGTTCGATGTAGGGGCTCGTTAGATCCTCGGGTCAAGCCCGAGGACGACGGTGGTGGACGGGTTTTCACTCTTCAACCGAATGATTTTTAACTCGTACCGCCTCAGCGAAACGATCTTCTTCCGCTGCATGCAGTACGATTGAGCCCTTCCCACATTCTTGAAGCTCAGCTTTTCCATCAGATGGCAGGATGCCTTATTATCGCTGATGGGATTGGCGTGAAGCGTCGTCATTCTCATCTGTTTAAAGGCGTGGTCGATGACCAACCGCGCGGCTTCTTCGCCGTATCCTTTTCCCCACGCGGTGCGACCAAGCCAAAGACCGAATTCGCCGGCAAGGCCAATGAGGCCGATCAGTTGGCCGTTATCGATGGCCCACACTGGTAGATTGTTTTTCCGAATGCGCAGTACTCTTTTGCGGGCATCGCCCAAAGTAAAAGGATATGACGTTCGCAGTAGATTGCGCAGGACCAGTGGATCGTTTGTGATGCGGGCCAGCGCCGGTGCGTCCATTATGTTGAATGGCCGCAGCGTTAGGCGGTGCGAGATTAATGTGGGCACTGGTCTGTCTGCTGATCTCATGGATCGCAGAATGTTCTATGGGGCCATTTCTGCCAATTGCGAATTTTTGTACCGGAACTGGTTTTCATCAGGCACGTTGGCTCAAGGATGCAAAATGAGGATCGGAAATCCATGAAACGCGCAATTGTCACCGGTGGGGCTGGTTTGATTGGTACGGGCATTATCGAGACTCTTCCCGAAGATGGCTGGACTGTTGCATCCTTCGATATCAAGGAAAGCAAGACGAAGGCGCAGCACATTCATTGCGATGTCGGTGATGAGGCGTCGGTTGCGGAGGCGTTCAAACAGCTTGGCTGGACCGGTTTGGAGCTTCTCGTCAACAATGCCGGTATTGCCGGGCCCAACAATGGGCCTATCCATGAATTATCGCTGGCTGATTGGCGCAAGGTGACGGATAGCCATCTGACCGGGGCGTTTTTGATGACGCGCTCTGCGGTGCCGCTGATGGGTGAGGGTGCCAGTATCGTCAACATGGCCTCTACCCGTGCTTTCATGTCGGAGCCGGAAACGGAAGCCTATGCGGCTTCCAAAGGCGGGCTGGTTGCGCTTACGCATGCGCTGGCCGTCAGCCTCGGGCCCAAGATTCGCGTCAATGCGATCGCACCGGGTTGGATAACTGATGATACTGACCTGCGGGAGAAAGATCAGACGCAGCACCCGGTTGGTCGCGTTGGTCGCCCGAAAGACATTGCGGATGCAGTGGTCTATCTCGCCAGTGCAGGCTTCATGACCGGACAGGTGCTGGTGCTGGATGGGGGCATGACGAAGAAGATGATTTATGAGGAGTGAGCACCTCACAAAATGATTCAACGCATTGCCGAAATGATTCAGCAGATTGGTGGAAGTCCTTGTTTGAGCGCATCTTGTCACCGATGGGTGAAGTCACAAAGCGGTGAGGGGTCTACTGCCTTTGGCGAAAGGCACTAAGTAGTCACCATGAAACGCCGCACCGCACTTGCCCTCATCGCCACGCTTCCCTTTGCCTCCAGCCTTCGCGCGCAAACGCCGGACGGAGTTCGGAAACTCCTCGAAAATGCCGACGCGCTCGATAGCTTGAAGACGGTTATCGTCAGTGTCGATGGCAAGGAAGTGGCCAGCCGCGCCTATCACGGCGCGTCTTTGAATGGCTCGACCAACATCAAGTCTGCGTCCAAATCCATCGTCTCGGCGCTGGTGGGTATTGCGATTGACCGCAAGATATTGGAGAGCGTCGATCAGCCGATATCTTCTGTGTTGCGGCCCGATTTTCCCGCCAAACCCGATCCTCGTCTAGAGCGGGTGACCATCGGCAATCTCCTGTCCATGCAATCCGGTCTGGAGCGCATGTCGGGGCCGAATTACGGTCGATGGGTTTCCAGCCGCAATTGGGTGCGCATGGCGCTGGGGTCTGGTTTTGCCGGGGAGCCGGGTGGCGGGATGCTGTATTCAACCGGGTCCACGCATCTGCTGTCTGCCATTCTCACCAAGGCGTCGGGAAAATCGACGCTGTCCTTGGCGCGTGACTGGTTCTCGCCGCTGGATGGTTTTTCCATTGGTTCCTGGGAGCGTGACCCGCAAGGCATTTATCTCGGTGGAAACCAGATGGCGATGACGGCGCGGTCGCTATTGGCCTTCGGTGAACTCTACCGTCGCGGTGGCGTTGCGCCCGGTGGCGAGCGGGTCGTCTCGAAGAATTGGATCGATCAATCCTGGGTCCAGCGCACCAACTCCGTCTTCAACGGCGATGGTTACGGCTATTGCTGGTTCATCAAGGAAATGGCGGGGGAGATGGTCTATTATGCCTGGGGTTATGGCGGCCAGATGCTCTACATCGTCCCGTCGAAAAAGCTCTCGGTCGTGATAACATCGCGGGAAGATGCGCCATCAGCCCGCACCGGTTATCGAGACCAGTTGCATGGGCTGATGGGCGGCATCATCGCGGCGGTTTAGAGCGGGCGGTTGATGTTCTGGAAGGCTTCGCCGAGCTTCTTCATGCGCTCGTCATAGGATTTCGTCAGGCATTCCGTGTCGGCTGCGCAAGCCTCGCGGGTTTTCAGCCATTCGCTCTGTTCGGTGCGCAGCGTATCGCGCGCGCCCATGGCCATCAGCTGTGTGAGAATGTCGAAGGTGGTTGCCATGCGCACGTCCTGATCGTTCAGCGCGCGGTTTTCGCAGATGGTTTTTTCGTCCGCTTTCAAATCTGTCTTGGTGCAATCGAAGCTGGCGGCACCAACGGGTGAGCCATGAGAGTATGATGCGATAACAATCAAAGCAGCGAGGATATGTTTCTTCAAATGCATGTGGATCTCTTTTCCAGAACCGGACTTTATATGCCGTCTAAAGTCTTGATGACCACAACTTGTTCCATTGCTGTGTTTGATGCACAGTCTGTCATTATCTTGCCGCCCTTTGATTTATAGGCTGAGGCGTTATAACTCCATCATATTGATGAGGATGAGGAATCACATGCCAAGCATGTTGAAGTATCTGACCACCGGCCTTCTGGCGACGATGCTGGTCATGCCTGTAGCCGTGCGGGCGCAGGACAATAAAACCGTACCCGCTAGCACGGCCGAAATGCAGCTTTCTTTTGCGCCGCTGGTCAAGCGCACGGCGGGCGCGGTCGTGAATGTCTATGCAGAGCGCGTGGTGCAAAAGCGCGGCTCGCCCTTTGCCGGTGACCCGTTCTTCGAACAGTTCTTCGGGCAGCAACTGCCCAACCGCACGGAAAAGCAGTCGTCGCTCGGTTCCGGCGTCATTGTAACCGGCAGCGGCCTCGTGGTGACGAACAATCACGTCATCGATGGTGCCGACGATATCAAGGTGGCTCTGGCCGATGGTCGTGAGTTTTCATCCAAGGTTCTGCTGAAAGATGACCGCATCGATCTCGCTGTGCTGCAGATCGATGCCAAGGAAGAATTCCCCGTTCTGTCGCTTGGCGATTCGGATAAGACAGAGGTCGGCGATCTCGTGTTGGCCATCGGCAACCCCTTCGGTGTGGGGCAGACTGTAACGAGCGGTATCGTCTCGGCTCTTGCGCGTAACCAGGTCACGCAAGGCGATTTCGGCTTCTTCATTCAGACGGATGCGTCGATCAACCCCGGCAACTCCGGCGGTGCGTTGATGAACATGGCGGGCGAGTTGATTGGCATCAACACGGCCATCTTCTCGCGCGGCGGTGGCTCCAACGGCATCGGCTTTGCCATTCCGGCCAATCTGGTGCGTGTGTTCCTCGCCGCTGCGGAAAAGGGCGATACCAGCTTCCAGCGGCCTTATGTCGGCGCAACCTTCGATCCTGTGACCTCGGAAGTCGCTGAGGCGCTTGGCCTCAAGCGTGCCCGTGGTGCGCTGGTCGTCAGCGTGGTGAAGGATGGCCCGGCTGAGAAGGCTGGCATAGAGCCGGGTCAGGTGGTGACGGCGGTCAATGGTATTGAAGTTGAGCATCCCGATGCGCTGGGCTATCGCCTGACGACAGCCGGCATCGGCAAATCGGCAAAGATCACCGTGATCGACAAGGGCAAGGAAAAAACGGTCACCATCGCGCTCGATACCGCGCCGGAAACGGCACCGCGTGACGAACGCTTGCTGGAGGGTCGCAATCCTTTCGCTGGAGCCACGATCGCTAATCTCTCGCCCAAGCTTGCGGATGAGCTGCGCATGCCGACCAGCACGACCGGCGTGGTGATTATGGATGTGAAGCGCAATTCGCCCGCCGCCCGCGTCGGCTTCCAGCCTAAGGACATCATCGTGTCGCTGAACGGCGCTGATATGACGTCCACGGCCAATGTCGAGAAGGCATTGGAGGACAATCCTGGCTTCTGGCGTCTGGAAATCATTCGTGACGGTCAGCGCATCCGGCAATTCCTGCGATGAGCGGCGATCTCTTCGCCCCACAGATACCAACGGAGGTCGCCAACCGGCGGCCTTTGGCAGACCGGCTGCGCCCGACCACGCTTGCGGAGGTTACCGGCCAGTCGCATCTGACGGGCGAAGAGGGCGTTTTACGCCGCATGATCGAAAGTGGCTCCTTGGGCTCCATGATTTTCTGGGGTCCACCGGGTACGGGTAAAACGACGGCTGCCCGGCTGCTGTCGGGCGAGGCGGGGCTGGCCTTTGAGCAAATCTCCGCCATTTTCTCCGGCGTCGCCGATCTCAAGAAGGTTTTCGAGGGTGCCCGCACCCGCCGCATGAACGGACGGCAGACCTTGCTGTTCGTAGACGAAATACACCGCTTCAACCGCGCCCAACAGGACAGTTTCCTGCCTGTCATGGAAGATGGTACCATCATTCTCGTTGGCGCGACGACGGAAAACCCGTCCTTCGAGCTCAACGCCGCTCTGTTATCTCGCGCGCGGGTGCTGACGTTCAAATCGCATGACGAAGACAGCCTTGCCGAGCTACTGAAACGCGCCGAAAGCGTCGAGGAAAAGCCGCTGCCGCTGACGGATGATGCACGCGCCTCGCTGATCCGCATGGCGGATGGTGATGGACGTGCCGTGCTGACTCTGGCGGAGGAGGTCTGGCGCGCTGTCCGCAAGGACGAGATTTTCGATACGGAAGGCCTGACGCATATCGTCCAGCGTCGCGCCCCTGTTTATGACAAGGCGCAGGACGGGCACTACAATCTCATCTCCGCACTACATAAATCCGTGCGCGGCTCCGATCCCGATGCGGCGCTTTATTATCTGGCGCGCATGATGGATGCGGGGGAAGACCCGCTCTATCTCGGGCGGCGTCTGGTGCGCATGGCGGTGGAAGATATCGGCCTTGCCGACCCGCAGGCTCTGGTCATCTGCAATGCCGCCAAGGACGCATATGATTATCTCGGCTCTCCGGAGGGTGAGCTGGTGCTGGCGCAGGCCTGCGTCTATCTCGCGACGGCACCCAAATCCAACGCCGTCTATACCGCCTTCAAAGCGGCGATGCGGGCGGCCAAGGAAAACGGCTCCTTGCTGCCGCCGAAGCACATTCTCAACGCCCCGACCAAGCTGATGAAAAGCGAAGCTTGCGGCGATGGTTATCGTTACGATCACGATGAGCCGGATGCTTTTTCAGGGCAGGATTATTTCCCGGAGAAGATGGGCCGCACGACGTTTTACGATCCGCCGGATCGTGGCTTCGAGCGGGATATTCGCAAACGGCTGGATTGGTGGGCGAAGCTTCGGCGCGAACGAAACGCGAAATAGCCTGTGAGCCTGCTCAGGATGCCTTGCGGGCAAGCATGGCCGTATGGGGCGGTAGCATTTTGACCGATGATTCCGCCAGTGCCGCATGTCCTTCGCAATCCACAACCAGATGCCAGTGCGACGTCTCGGGTATCGTCACGCGGATAGGCGATTTCTTGGCGACGCCGCCCAGATATTTGAAATCCAGCATTTCGGTAAAGCGCTGGTAATTGCCCGAATTCATCAGCCGCACATTGTTGATGGCATTCAACGATACCTCGATGATCGCGCCAGCGCGCAATTCTTTCAGATCATAATGGGTAAAGTGGAAGCTCGGCTTGGCCATGGGTCGCCCCTTCATTCGTAGCTCTGTCCCATAACGTTACGGCCCTATGATTAACGCTTCCTTTCTCGGCGTTCGAAGCAAGTCGGCATTCTCATGTTTTGCGCGAGTATTCTGTGAGCGACCGCGCACTGGCGGCAGGTGTCTGGCTGGATTTCATCTCATGGCTTTAATTTCGCCCTATTTTCACTCGCATTAGTTTTGTCTTTCTTTGTTTGATTGCGTTTCTGAATAAGGAGACAGGGAATGGCATCACCGCTATCGGAACTGACCGGTTCCAAAGCCATGGCTCAAGACGACGAGTTCAAACTGTTTCCGCTGAAGAGTGGCCCGCATTTTTCCGGTGCCGGCAAGTCCAGCGGTGCGAGCGGCATTATCTTCACCGGGTACACCGGGGAGGCCAGTTTCGACTCCGATCCCTATTCCTGCTGCGGCAGCTATACGCTTCGCAACTCGGTGCATGCGGCAATCGCGGGTATGACCTCGGATGGCTGCACGGTCTTTGCCTTGAAAAGCGTCATCGACCAGCGTCCTTGCCTGGCTGTCGGCGGCTTTGATCGCAGCGGCAAGCCATTCGAACTCAGTAACGCACAGTTTGATCGCGTCACCGCACCGCTGTTCAATTTTGCCAACAATGTCTCCCCGATTTTGGGAACGGAGCCAGCCCTTGGCGTGCAGATGCGCAACGGCAATTCGACCTACGGCTTCCAGTACAATGCCCGCAGCGAACGCTATATCTTCAACTACAACAACCGCATTGCGAATGGATATCACTCCAGCGGTGATCCCGACTTTGAAATGAAGAGCAATGTTTCCGTCGAGCATGATGGAAGCCGATTTACCCGGTTCAGCGCTGGTTCAACCGTGCGGGACTTGGACAGATCGCTCTCAGCAAGCGTCTTTCAGGAGCAGACGCAACACGGCTTCGATGCGACCGTTCGCAATGGCGATCTCTACGGTTCGATTGGCAAGACGTACATGGACAACGCGCAGACCCGCAGGCTCGGTCTGGGTTACGGTCCAACCTCTTTCCATCGCGAGGATACGACTGGCGGCAAGATCACCGAAAGGCTGGAGCATAAAATGGAAGAGGTGACACTCGAAGTGTCCCGCACGCGGGACCGTGGCCGCCCCACCGAATACGTCATCACCTTCAAATTCCAGCTGTGATGTAGCGACCCAGTCTTCAGGCGCTTACAAGCCGGGCAACACCGATGTTGTCCGGCTTTTGCGCACCCAAGCCTTTGCCACTGACTTTCTCGGCTGCGGCGCAAAGACTTCGTTTACCAAATTTGTTTAGAATTTCCTTCAATTGCCGCGCGTTGTGGCCGCTGAAGGTACAGGTTCTGGTATGGCGTATGTTTCCCTTCCGCGTCGTTTTGTGACGTTGTTGATGATGTCCACGGTGATCGTGTCGTGTTCTGCGGAGAGCCTTGTTCCTCCCGCTGACGTCGATGGCGCTACGCGGGTCAGTTCCATCCGCTCCTCTCAGCAGCAGAATTACAGCGTTTCTCCGGGGCCAGGCGTTCAGAGCCAGCCCATCAGCGATTACGCGCCACTCGCCCAGCCGATGCCGCAGCATACGCCGTCTCGCGATCCTTTGTTGCAGGCGGCTCCCGGCCAGCAATATTCCACGCTGGATGCGCAGCAGGCGCGTTTGGGTGGCGCAGCTCCGCAGATGTCCAGCGAAACGGCCGAAGGCGAGGGCGGCGTCAATATGGATGACGGGCTGGGCGTTTCCGGCCCCGTGCGCGGCCTTGCCGAAGAGCAGGATATGGATATCGCCAGCCCATCCGGCCAGCCGATGGGCAGCAGGATGCGGGCGGCACCCGCGCAGCGTCAGCAGCCTGTCGGTCAATCCCGCCTTGTCCCGCCACCCGGTGAAGGCCAGCGCCAGCGTCAGCCGGTGCAGGAAGTGGCGATGCTGATGCCTGACAACCCGATGCAGGAAAGCCGCATGTCTTCCCCGCCGGGCATGATGCCGCAATCGGAAATCTCCTGTCGCTCGGAGCTGCGCAGGCTCGGCGTTTCGTTTCGCGATGTCGCGCGCATAGCCGATGGCCCAACCTGCGGCATCGACTATCCCCTCGAACTCTCAGGTCTTGCCAGCGGTGTTGCCATCCGGCCCGCCGTCAAACTCAACTGCCAGGTCACGCTTGCCTTTGCCAAATGGGTGAAGTTTGAACTCGTGCCATCCTCGCGCTTCCGCTACCTTTCGGGCGTCGAGCGCATCACGCCGATGGGTGGTTATTCCTGCCGCAAGATGAATTCACGCTCCAGCAACCCATGGTCGGAACATGCGCGCGGTAACGCCATCGATATCGGCACGATCACGCTGAAGAACGGCAAGGAAATCGACGTGCGCAAGAAGAGCTTCTTCGCCTTCCGCGAAAAGGGTCTTTTGAAAGCCGTGCGCAGCGACAGCTGCAAATATTTCTCGACTGTTCTTGGACCGGGAAGCGATCCAAACCATTGGAACCACTTCCATTTCGATCTGCGCACCCGCAAATCCGGCTATCGCCATTGTAGCTGAGTTTGGTCTACTCAAAACCATCCAGCATATGGAATGATCTTCTTACGGGGATGGCTTTTAAGCAATCTTGAACCTATATCCTTCTCAGCAGGATTGTGTTGAAAGATTTCTTATGAACTCCCCCATAACTCCAATCGTCTCCATCCAGAACCTGACCAAGTCCTACGCGAACGGATTTCAGGCTCTCAAGGGTATTACACTCGACATTTATCAAGGCGAAATCCTCGCGCTTCTCGGGCCTAATGGCGCGGGCAAGACGACGTTGATTTCCATCATTTGCGGACTGGTCAATCCCGGCGAGGGCAGGGTACTTGTCGGCGGGCATGATGTGGTCAGCGAATTTCGCAAGACCCGCGAGTTGATCGGCCTTGTGCCGCAGGAACTGACGACCGACCAGTTCGAAACCGTCTGGAACACGGTGTCCTTCTCCCGCGGGCTGCATGGCCAGAAGAAGAACCCGGAGCTGGTCGAGCGCATTTTGAAATCGCTGTCGCTCTTCAGCAAGAAGGACAACATGCTGCGCGAGCTCTCGGGCGGCATGAAGCGGCGTGTGCTGATTGCCAAGGCACTGGCGCACGAGCCGAAAATTCTGTTTCTGGATGAGCCGACGGCGGGCGTCGATGTCGCCCTGCGTCGCGATATGTGGCAGGTGGTGGAAGAGCTTCGCGCCACCGGCGTTACCATCATTCTGACCACGCATTATATCGAAGAGGCCGAAGAGATTGCCGACCGCGTTGGCGTCATCAATGGCGGCGAGCTTTTGCTAGTGGAAGACAAGACGGCCCTGATGCAGAAGCTCGGTCGCAAGCAGCTTTCGCTTGAGTTGACCGAGCCGGTGAAGGCTTTGCCGGATAGTCTCTCACAGTTCCAGCTATCGCTCTCCGAAGACGGCAGCTGCCTGACCTACGAATATGAGGGCAATGGCGAGCAGAGCCGGATCGCCGATGTGCTGGCAGCGCTGTCCGCTGCAGGCATTCACTTCAAGGATATTTCAACGCGGCAAAGTTCTCTCGAAGACATTTTCGTGGCACTGGTGGGAGGTCAAAAATGAACTTCGAGGCAATCAAATCCATCTACCTGTTTGAAATGGCCCGCACACGCCGCACGCTATTGCAGAGTGTCGTCTCGCCGGTCATCTCCACCTCGCTTTACTTCATCGTCTTCGGCACCGCCATCGGTTCGCGCATTCAGCAGGTGGAGGGCGTTTCTTATGGCGCCTTCATCACGCCCGGCCTCATCATGCTGACGTTGCTGACGCAATGTATCAGCAACGGCTCATTTGGAATTTATTTCCCGAAATTCACCGGCACGATCTATGAAATTCTATCTGCCCCCGTGGCGATGAGCGAGATCGTTATCGGCTATGTCGGGGCGGCGGCGACCAAGGGGTTGATGATCGGCACGATCATTCTCATCACGGCCTCCTTCTTCGTCGACATATCGATCGCCCATCCCTTCATGATGATCCTGTTCTTCGTGCTGACGGCTATCAGCTTCAGCCTGTTCGGATTCATCATCGGCATATGGGCTTCGAATTTCGAACAGCTCAACCTCATCCCGATGCTGGTCGTCCCACCGCTGACCTTCCTCGGTGGCAGCTTCTATTCCATCAACATGCTGCCGCCATTCTGGCAGACGGTCAGTCACTTCAATCCGGTGCTCTACCTCATCAGCGGCTTCCGCTGGAGTTTCTATGAGATTTCGGATGTTAACCCGATCCTCAGCCTTGCGATGATCACGCTGTTCCTGGCCGTGTGCCTTGGCGTGGTGGGCTGGATGTTCAAGACCGGCTATAAGTTGAGGAACTAACCGAGAGCGGTTTTATACGCACTCAACGTCATCCTCGGGCTTGTCCCGAGGATCTGATCCCGTTTGATCTTGGGGTTCGTTAGATGCTCGGGACAAGCCCGAGCATGACGGATGAGAGGTTGTCTCCTCCGAGGAAATGCAGGGAGAAGCTCGTGCTATCTCCCTGCCTTATTTTCAAACAGGCCGCACGAGAATGTGCTTCTTCTTGCCCAGCGACAGCTTGATGACACCATCTGCCGTGACTTCACCAGCGCCGATGACCTGACGCTCATCGGACATGCTCTGGTCGTTGATCTTCACTGCACCGCCCTGAACGTGACGACGGGCTTCACCGTTGGAGGCAGCAAGACCGGCGCGGACGATGAGCGATAGCAGACCGACGCCCGCCTCAAGCTCACCCTTCGGCACTTCGATGGAGGGCAGGTTATCGGCCAGCGCACCTTCTTCGAAGGTCTTGCGGGCGGTTTCTGCGGCCTCTTCGGCAGCGGCACGACCGTGCAGAACAGCCGTGATTTCCGTTGCCAGGATTTTCTTGGCTTCGTTGATTTCCGAGCCACCAAGCTGCGCGAGTTTGGCAATCTCATCCATCGGCAGGATAGTGAAGAGCTTGGCGAAGCGCACGACATCTGCGTCTTCCGTGTTGCGCCAGTATTGCCAGAAATCATAAACCGGCAGCAGGTCCTTGTTCAGCCAAACGGCACCGGATGCAGACTTGCCCATCTTCGCACCTGATGAGGTGGTCAGAAGCGGCGAGGTCAGCGCGTAAAGCTGCGGCGTGCCCATGCGGTGGCCAAGATCAATACCGTTGATGATGTTGCCCCACTGGTCCGAGCCACCCATCTGCAAGCGGCAACCGGTCCGCTGGTTCAGTTCTACATAGTCGTAGGCCTGAAGGATCATGTAGTTGAATTCAAGGAATGACAAGGACTGCTCGCGGTCGAGACGCGTCTTGACGCTATCGAAGGACAGCATGCGGTTGACCGAGAAGTGACGGCCTACATCGCGCAGGAACTCGAGGTAGTTCAGACCACGCAGCCAATCGGCGTTGTTGATCATCAGCGCAGGATTGGGCTGGCGATCGTAATCAAGGTAATTGGCAAAGACGTGCTTGAGCGAGGTGATATTGTCCTCGATCATATCGACCGTCATCAGCTTGCGCGCTTCTTCCTTGAAGGAAGGATCGCCCACCATGCCGGTGCCGCCACCCATCAGAGAAATTGGCTGGTGGCCAGTAGCCTGCAACCAGTGCAGCATCATGATCTGTGTCAGATGGCCGACATGGAGGCTGGAAGCCGTCGGGTCATATCCAATATAGGCCGTTACGGTTTCCTTGGCGAAGAGTTCATCGAGACCTGCCTCATCGGAGATCTGGTGAATGAAGCCGCGCTCATCGAGCGTGCGGAGGAAATCGGACTTGAACCTGGACATAACCTTTTTCTTTCTGGTTGGGTCTTCTGCTCACTGAAATGCCAGTGAATGCCGCGCCTTTAGCATCATTTTTTGAAAAGTGCACCCGTTTGCGCCATGAATATCGGCAATCGGTAACGAGATGATTCCATCTGGCAGGAGAACGGATATGGGCGAGGTCAAAACCGCGATAGGGCTGATGAGCGGAACGTCCATGGATGGCATCGACATCGCGCTTCTGCGTACGGATGGTGAAAGCGTCGTGCACCACGGCCCGAGCGGATATTTTCCCTATGACCAGCAACTGCGCGCCACATGGCAAAAGGCGCTGGTCACAGCCAAAACCATCCGGCAGCGCGGTGAGCGCCCCGACGATCTGGGTGAAGCCGAACGCAAGCTGACGCTGGCACATGCGGCTGCGGTGAAATCATTCCTGCATCGGAACGGGTTGAGTGCGCAGGCTATCGACGTCATCGGCTTTCACGGCCAAACCGTGCTTCATCGCCCGGATGATGCCCTGACGGTGCAGATCGGCGACGGACCTTTGCTTGCCGAGGAAACCGGCATCGATGTGGTCTACGACATGCGCGCCAATGACATGGTGCACGGTGGACAGGGCGCGCCGTTGATCCCCGTCTATCACGCAGCACTCGCCGCCAATCTGCCTGCGCAATTCGAAACGCCTGCGGTTTTCGTCAATATCGGCGGTATTTCCAACCTCACCTATGTCGGAGAGGGTGGTACGCTGGCGGCTTTCGACAGCGGCCCGGGCAACATGCTGATCGACCAATGGATCGAGGCACATACCGGCAAAGCCTATGACAAGGGTGGTGCCACGGCGGCTCGCGGCAAGGTCGCTCCGTCACTGGTATCACGCTATATGGAAAGCCCTTTCTTCTCTGCAAACATCCGCCGCTCTCTGGACCGCTCCGATTTCCTGCCGCCTGCCAAGGGCGAGGTTTCGCTGGAGGATGGCGCGCGAACGCTGGCGCATCTCACCGGTGCGGCCATTCTCAAGTCTGCGAGCTATCTCCCGGAGGGTGCCAGAACCTATGTCGTTTGCGGTGGTGGGCGGCTGAACCCGGTGATTATGGCTGAGTTTTCCGAGCAGGCAGCGAAGCTGGGGGCGAAGGTCATCGCAGCAGAATACGCTGGTTTCGATGGTGGGGCGACGGAGGCGGAGGCCTGGGCGTATTTTGCTGTGCGGTCGCTCAGAGGTCTGCCGCTGACCTATCCGGGCACGACGGGGGTGCGGGAGCCGGTGACGGGTGGAGTGTTGGCAAAACTTGGAGGGTTATAAGCATGAGGCATAACGTTATTCTTGAAACGCAAAGGCTACGTCTGGTCATGTGGGAGCCGGGCGATAGCCATTTGATACAGCAACTCCATGCAACAATCGACACGACGCGTTACCTTTCCGGCGCGGCGCCTTGGAGCATCGAAAAGGCTCAGGAGCGTCTTTCGACTTGGTTCGATGAGCATGCCAAACATGGCACCACGAAATACAAGATTTTATCCCGAGCTGATGATCGTTTTATCGGTAGAGCGGGTTTTTCGCTTTATCACCGTGCCGATAACTCAAAACTGCGTGCGCAGCCCACCCCCCTTTGTCCTGCCGGACATCTCCCCCTCAAGGGGGGAGATCGACAAGACGAGGGCGCGTCGTTTTATTCGCAATGTTCAATAGAGGCGGAAGATCACCACGAGTCGATCTCCCCCCTTGAGGGGGAGATGTCCGGCAGGACAGAGGGGGGTAAGCCACGCCCGCTGGCTATCAATAGTGAGAGCGCCGAGCCTGAATTCGAATTGGGATATTCTCTTTCTCACAGTGAATGGGGAAAGGGATATGCGACCGAGATTGCAAGCGCGTTACGCGACTGGTTTTTTGAACGAAATTTTGGATCAACGTTCATAGCCTTCACTCACCCGGACAACGGTGCATCGCAGAACGTTCTAACGAAAATCGGCATGCGTTGCCGCATGCCGATGATAATTGACGGGCTTGAATGCCCAACCTTCGAATATTCCGCGCAGATGCGCCGCTAATTTAACGAATGCGCTTCGCCGCAGGCTCCGGCACCAATTCGCCATTCAGGCGGCGGTCCAGATAATCCTCGCATTCGCCCATCAGCGTATCCACCTGTCCGTTGAAGAAGTGGTTTGCGCCGGGAACGGTGCGATGGGTGATGAGGATGCCTTTTTGCGTCTTCAGCTTTTCCACCAGACCGTTGACGTCCTTCTCAGGCGCGACTTTGTCGGCATCGCCATTGATGATGAGGCCGGAGGACGGGCAGGGGGCGAGGAAGGAGAAGTCGTAGGTGTTGGGCTGTGGCGCAATAGACATGAAGCCTTCGATTTCCGGGCGGCGCATCAGAAGCTGCATACCGATCCACGCGCCGAAGGAGTAACCGGCGACCCAACAGCTCTTCGAATCCGGGTGCAGGCTCTGCACCCAGTCGAGTGCCGATGCCGCGTCCGAGAGTTCGCCAGCGCCGTGATCGAACTCGCCCTGGCTGCGGCCGATGGAGCGGAAGTTGAAGCGCAATGTGGTGAAGCCGCGCTTCTGGAAGAGGTAGAAAAGCTGGTAGACGATCTGGTTGTTCATCGTGCCACCAAACTGCGGGTGCGGATGCAGGATGATCGCAATCGGTGCGCTTTTTTCCTTGGACGGCTGGTAACGGCCTTCGAGGCGACCCGCAGGGCCGTTGAAAATGACTTCGGGCATATGTACTCCGGTCGTGTTTTTCTGTTTCTGACCCTTTTCCATGCGCAAGAAGACTTGACGCGGAAGGTCAGCTTTTCTAAAACCCAGTTTAGAACTATTCGAAACTTTGCGTGCTGGCTGCACTGTTGGACGTGTCATAAGGCAAGCGCGACGGAAATTTCAAGGAAAATGCGCTTTGGCGCATCAATCATAGGTAAACAGAAGCAATTATCGTATGAGCAGCATGATGCGCACATATCTCGACTGGAACGCGACAGCACCTTTGCTGCCCGCTGTTCGGGATGCGCTTATTTCGGCTCTGGACCTCTCTGGCAACCCGTCTTCCGTTCATAAGGAAGGCCGCACTGTTCGCGCCGCTATCGAATCTGCGCGCCGCGATGTGGCCGCGTTGACGGGTGCGCAGGCCTCGCATGTGATCTTCACCAGTGGTGCGACGGAAGCCGCCAATCTGGTTATGTCGCCCGCCTACAAGATGGGACGCTCCGCACTTTCCATCGGCCATCTCTACGTTTCGGCCATCGAGCACCCAGCCATTCGTGAGGGCGGTCGGTTCGACAAGGCTGATGTCAGCGAAATCGCTGTGACGGCTGACGGCGTTGTTGATCTTGCCGCGCTCGAGGCCGCACTGGCATCGCACGATGCCGCCAAGGGTCTGCCGATGGTCGCGCTGATGCTGGTCAACAACGAGACCGGCATTGTTCAGCCCGTGGCGGAAGCGGCGCGTCTGGTTCACGGCTTCGGCGGTCTGCTGGTTGTCGATGCCGTTCAGGCGGTTGGTCGCATCTCTGTTGATATCGAGACCCTCGGGGTGGATTTCCTGATTGTTTCTTCCCACAAGATCAGTGGTCCAAAAGGCATGGGCGCGCTGATTTCCCGCGGGGAAGTGATGATGCCGAAGCCTTTGATCCATGGCGGCGGACAGGAAAAGGGTCATCGTTCTGGCACGGAAAATACGTCTGCTATTATCGGGTTTGGAACGGCTGCCGTCGAGGCGCTGAAAAATCTCGATGCGGAAGCTGTGCGCCTGACTGGCCTGCGTGCCACGCTGGAAGATGCAATGCGCGCTGCGGCACCTGATGTTATCATCCACGGCGCCAAGGCTGCGCGGGTCTGCAACACGACCTTCTTTACCCTACCGGGTCTTAAATCAGAAACGGGCCAGATTGCATTCGATATCGAAGGCGTTGCGCTTTCGGCGGGTGCGGCCTGCTCGTCCGGCAAGGTGGGCGAGAGCCATGTGCTGACGGCCATGGGGCATGACCCCAAGCTGGGTGCACTTCGAATTTCGCTTGGTGCGGCAACGACTGAGGCCGACATCGACAAGGCTATCGCGGCTTTTGCCAAGATTGCCGGGCGGCGAAAGCTGGCCGTGCAGGCGGCGTGAGGCCAAAAACAATTGCGGAAAGTCAAATTTCCGCTTGCCGGAGAGTGTGAAAAGCGCCATCCGAACACTAAATAAGGCGTAATGAAAAAGTTGCGCTGGACACGAATGAAGGCGGGTCTTCCGTCTTGATACGTTGACAAGCCACCGGACCTTGGATCCGGCGAGATTGGAGAACGACTATGGCAGCGGTTCAGGAAACGATCGATCAGGTCCGCCAGATCGATGTGGACCAGTACAAATACGGTTTTGAAACCGAGATCGAAGTGGACAAGGCTCCGAAAGGTCTGTCCGAAGAGGTGATCCGTTTCATTTCCGCCAAGAAGGAAGAGCCGGAATGGATGCTGGCTTGGCGTCTTGAGGCCTACCAGCGCTGGCTGACGATGGAAGAGCCCACATGGGCGCGCGTCAACTATCCGAAGATCGATTTCAACGATCTCTATTATTACGCAGCACCCAAGAGCACGCCCGGCCCGAAATCGCTTGAGGATGTCGATCCCGAGCTGTTGAAGGTTTACGAGAAGCTCGGCATTCCCTTGATGGAACAGGAAATTCTGGCTGGCGTCGAAAACCGCCGCGTGGCCGTGGATGCCGTGTTTGACTCGGTCTCTGTCGTTACGACCTTCAAGAAAGAGCTGATGAAGGCTGGCGTGATTTTCATGTCGATTTCGGAAGCCATTCGCGAATATCCTGAGCTGATCAAGAAATATATCGGCTCGGTTGTTCCAACGACGGACAATTATTACGCGACGCTAAACTCGGCTGTCTTCACCGATGGTTCTTTCGTGTTCGTGCCGAAGGGCGTTCGTTGCCCGATGGAATTGTCCACCTATTTCCGCATCAACGAGAAGAACACCGGCCAGTTCGAGCGCACGCTGATTATCGCGGAAGAGGGCGCTTACGTGTCCTATCTCGAAGGCTGCACCGCGCCGCAGCGCGACGAGAACCAGCTTCATGCTGCCGTTGTCGAGCTTGTGGCTCTCGATGATGCCGAGATTAAATATTCGACCGTCCAGAACTGGTATCCCGGCGATAAGGACGGCAAGGGCGGCATCTATAACTTCGTGACCAAGCGCGGCGATTGCCGCGGCCACCGCTCCAAGATTTCGTGGACGCAGGTGGAAACCGGCTCTGCGATTACGTGGAAGTACCCATCCTGCATTCTGCGCGGTGACGATAGCCGTGGCGAGTTCTACTCGATTGCCGTGTCCAACGGTCATCAGCAGATCGATAGTGGCACCAAGATGATCCACCTCGGCAAGAACACGTCGAGCCGCATCATCGCCAAGGGCATCGCTGCCGGTTTCTCGGAAAACGTCTATCGCGGCCAGGTCTCGGCCCACCGCAAGGCGACCAACACGCGCAACTTCACGCAGTGCGACAGCCTTCTGATCGGTGACAAGTGCGGCGCGCACACCGTGCCTTACATCGAAGCGAAGAACTCTTCCTGCCAGTTCGAGCACGAAGCGACGACATCAAAGATTTCCGAAGACCAGCTGTTCTACTGCCTGCAACGCGGCATTCCCGAGGAGTCGGCCATCGCGCTGATCGTCAACGGCTTCGTGAAGGACGTGATCCAGCAGTTGCCGATGGAATTTGCGGTTGAAGCGCAGAAGCTGATCGGGATCTCGCTTGAGGGTAGCGTGGGTTAACGGTTCTTTCGTCATCCTCGGGCTTGTCCCGAGGATCTGCTGCCGTGGGATGTAGGATGAGCGGTTTCGTCTACATGATGTCCGACAAACCACGGGGTGTGATCTACACTGGTGTCACGAGCGATTTGCAGGCACGGGTTTGGGAGCATCGAAATGCGGTACAGAAGGGCTACACGGAGAAATATCGGGCCAAAAGCCTCGTCTGGTTTGAAGCCCATCCGAACATTGTGCTGGCTATCCAGCGGGAGAAATCGTTGAAGCGCTATCTTCGTGAGTGGAAAATCAAGCTGATAGAAGAGTTGAATCCAACTTGGCTCGATCTTTACGAGCGTATTGACGAGATCGAAAATGCCTATATGCCGCATGAAAATACGCTGGCGTCGGGTGACTATAATTGACGTGATTAGATCCTCGGGACAAGCCCGAGGATGACGGATGTGAGAATTGAGACCGGCCTGTAAGAGGGCTTACGAGGCGGACTTTTAAACCGTCCTAAGAGTTAGGAAACAAACATGCTTGAAATCATCGACCTGCACGCAAAGATCGCCGATACCGAAACCGAGATCATCAAGGGCTTGAACCTGAAGGTTGCGGCTGGGGAAGTGGCGGCTATCATGGGGCCGAATGGCTCTGGGAAGTCCACGCTGTCCTACATCCTGTCGGGCCGTGAAGATTACGAAGTCACCTCCGGTGACATTCTCTACAACGGCGAAAGCATTCTGGAACTGGACGCTGCTGAGCGTGCGGCCAAGGGCATTTTCCTGGCCTTCCAGTACCCGGTCGAAATTCCCGGCGTTGCTACCATGCAGTTCCTGAAGGTTGCGATGAACGAGCAGCGTAAGGCGCGCGGCGAGGCCGAGCTTTCCACGCCTGATTTCATCAAGAAGGTTAAGGAAGCCGCTGGCGATCTGAAGATCGACATGGACATGCTGAAGCGTCCGCTCAATGTCGGCTTCTCCGGTGGTGAGAAGAAGCGCGCTGAAATTCTGCAGATGGCGCTGCTGGAGCCGAAGCTTTGTGTGCTTGATGAGACCGATAGTGGTCTCGACATCGATGCGCTGAGGATCGTTGCCGATGGCGTCAACGCGCTGAAGTCCCCGGACCGCGCAACCATCGTCATCACCCACTACCAGCGCCTGCTGGATTACATCGTGCCGGATAGCGTTCACGTTCTCTACAAGGGCAAGATCATCCGTTCCGGCGACAAGAGCCTCGCGCTCGATCTGGAATCCAACGGTTACGCCGACATCATCGGTGAAGCAGCCTGATTGGCTGGGAAAGGTGATGTTATGAACATGCAAACCACAAACCGGCAGACGGCAGCGGAATTGGCGCTGGTTGAGGCCTTTACCGCCAAGTTCAGTGAACTGCCGGGCGACGGCAATGTCGTTGCCGCGCGCGATGTGCTTTTCGACGATCTGAAGACAGCCGGTCTTCCGACGCGCCGGATCGAAGCCTGGCACTATACCGACCTGAAGACGCTGTTGCGCGGTCTGCCGGAAGATGCGCCAGCTCCCGTCATCGAGAAGCGTACGGGCCTCGTGGCCGGCGCGCCAGTCGTCTATGTCATGCATGGCAAGGCGGTAGATGCGCAGGTTGAAGGCTTCCAGATCGAAAGCTACGCCGAGAGCCTTTCCGATGGCACGGCTGCCGCAGCTCTCGTTGCCGCCAGCAAGGATGATGCGATTGGCCGTATCAATGGCAGCTTCGTGCGCGATGGCGTCTCCGTCGTTATTCCCGATGAAGCCGATCTCGATCAGCCCCTTGAGCTTCAGGCCATTCACGGGGCAGGGCAGGTTCACACCCGCTTCCCGGTTCGTTTTGGCAAGGGCTCCAAGGCAACCGTCATCGAGCGTCACGTGTCTGTGACATCTGAAGCTGCGCTTGTGTCTTCGGTCAGCGAGATCGAGGTTCAGGACGGCGCGGAAGCGACCTACGTCATTCTCCAGCAACAGGGTGCAGCCGATACGCATCTCGGCCAGCTGCGGATCGTCATGGGCGCTGATGCCAAGCTGCGTCTGTTCGTCATCAATGCCGGTGGCAAGCTGGTGCGTCAGGAACTGCGCGTCGATGTTCAGGGCGAAAATTCCGACCTTTCCATCCGCGGCGTCAACCTTCTGGGTGGCGAAACGCACACCGACGTGACCATGGTTCTCGGCCACAATGTGCCGAACACCAGCTCCACGGAAGTCTTCCGCAATGTGGTGTTCGACCGCGCCAAGGGCATCTTCCAGGGCATGATCCGGGTTGCGCCCGATGCCCAGAAGACCGATGCCAAGATGGCCTGCAACACGCTGCTGATGTCTGACGATGGCGAGTTCTCGGCCAAGCCCGAGCTTGAAATCTTCGCAGACGACGTTCAGTGCGGCCATGGTGCGACCGTTGCCGATATCAGCGACAACCACCTCTATTACCTGATGGCGCGTGGCGTGCCACGGGCAAAGGCGCGGGCCATGCTGGTCAATGCATTTGTCGATGAGATCATCGAAGAGCTGGAAGACGAACACCTGGTAGAAGCGCTGGAAGATATCATCGCCAGCTGGCTGGAACATCATGCCTGATCGCGAACGCGCCGCTTTGGCCGCCCCTTATGACGTCGAAGCCGTGCGGAAGGATTTTCCGATCCTTTCGCGCGAGGTCTATGGAAAGCCGCTGGTCTATCTGGACAACGGCGCGTCCGCGCAAAAGCCGCAGGTCGTCATCGATGCCATATCGAATGCCTATTCGAACGAATATGCAAACGTGCATCGTGGCCTGCATTTCCTCTCCAATGCCGCAACCGATGCTTACGAAGCGTCGCGCGAAAAGGTGCGCCGGTTTCTGAATGCCGGTTCGGTGGACGAGATCGTCTTCACCAAATCCTCGACCGAGGCTATCAACACGGTGGCTTATGGTTATGGTATGCCCAAAATTGGCGAGGGCGATGAGATCGTTCTGTCGATCATGGAACATCACTCTAACATCGTCCCATGGCATTTCATTCGCGAGCGGCAGGGTGCCAAGCTCGTCTGGGTGCCCGTGGATGATGAGGGCGCTTTCCACATCGAAGACTTCGAAAAGAGCCTGACTGAAAAGACCAAGCTCGTTGCTATTACCCATATGTCCAATGCGCTTGGAACCGTGGTTCCGGTCAAGGAAATCTGCCGCATTGCGCATGAGCGCGGCATTCCGGTGCTGGTCGATGGCAGCCAGGGTGCGGTTCACATGCCTGTTGATGTGCGCGATATCGATTGCGACTGGTATGTGATGACCGGCCACAAGCTTTACGGCCCTTCCGGCATCGGCGTGCTCTATGGTAAGGCCGACCGCTTGAGAGAGATGCGTCCTTTCCAGGGCGGCGGCGAGATGATTCTCGACGTGTCCGAAGACGAAATCATCTATAATGAGCCGCCGCATCGTTTCGAGGCGGGCACCCCACCCATCGTGCAAGCCATCGGCCTCGGTTACGCGCTGGATTATATGGACGGTATCGGCCGTGCGGCTATTGCGGCGCATGAGGCAGATCTGGCGGCCTATGCGGCGGAGCGTCTGCGCGAGATCAATTCGCTGCGCATCATCGGTAATGCGCCGGGCAAGGGCGGAATTTTCTCCTTTGAGCTTGAGGGTATTCACGCGCATGATGTGTCGATGGTGATCGACCGGCGCGGCGTGGCCGTGCGCGCTGGCACCCATTGCGCCATGCCGCTCTTGAAACGCTTCGGCGTCACCTCCACATGCCGTGCATCGTTCGGCCTCTACAATACGCGCGCGGAAGTGGACGCTCTGGCCGAAGCGCTGGATTACGCCCGCAACTTTTTCGCCTGAAGGATCAGGATCATGACGACTGACATCACCGAGCAGACACCAGCCGTAACAGACGTTCCGGCAAAGGTTTCGACCATCGCGCCGGATGAACTGGCACGCATCAGCGACGACGTGATTGCCGCGCTGAAAACCGTCTACGACCCGGAAATTCCGGCTGATATCTTCGAACTCGGCCTCATCTACAAGATCGACGTCGAAGACGACCGCATGGTCAAGATCATGATGACGCTGACCGCGCCGGGTTGCCCTGTCGCGGGCGAAATGCCGGGTTGGGTGGAAAATGCCGTGGGCGCTGTCGAAGGCGTTTCCGGCGTCACCGTTGAAATGACCTTCGACCCGCCATGGACACCGGAGCGCATGTCGGAAGAAGCGCAGGTTGCCGTCGGCTGGTATTGATACTGCCGCGTCTTTAAGGGACGTGCCTATTGATACCGCGTCGCGGTAGGACTAGATTCAAGACCATGAAGCATCGGGCCTTGAACCCGATTGTCGAAGGAGAATGAGCCCATGGGCTTTGCCATTATGACCGTAACCGACGCTGCCGCCTCCCGCGTCAAAGCAATCGTCGCAAATTCCGGCCCAGAGGCAAAAGGCCTTCGTGTCGGAATCAAGAAGGGCGGCTGCGCGGGGATGGAATACACCATCGACCTCGTGACGGAGCCGAATGCCAAGGACGATCTGGTAGAGTTCCAGGACGCCAAGGTTTGGGTAGAGCCTTCCGCTGTGCTTTACCTGCTGGGCACCCAGATGGACTTCGAAACCACCAAACTCCGCTCCGGCTTCACCTTCAGCAACCCCAACCAGACATCTGCCTGCGGCTGCGGCGAATCCGTCGAGCTGAAACCGGCAGACTTGGCCGTTCTTGCTAAGCAGCGGGAAGAGGCTGGCGCGGGCGCCTGAGCACGCGGGTGATCCAGGAGCCCAGCGTCGAGGTTCTTCCGTGCTTCTCTAGCTATCAATTGATCGTTGTCTGGAGCCGTGTCCAACGTGGGCTTTGGCAATTCCGTGCTGTTCCCACCGAGCATATAGTAGGACGGTTGGTGCGCTGGTGGTGTGACTTCCACCTTCAGCATGCGGCGAAGAGCGCCTAGAGGGTACTGCTAACAACACGCCAAGCCTAACGCTTGCGCCATCTGACGTTCGTTTTGCCTGAATGATCAGCGATAAATGCCGATAAGACGATGCGAAAAAATAAAGTGCCGATTGGGAGGGGAGTGGTGAGAGGCGTGGGACTCGAACCCACGACCCGCGCATTAAAAGTGCGCTGCTCTACCAGCTGAGCTAGCCTCTCTCACCATTTTCGTCCTGCGCGTTTCACTGACGTATCAACACACAGCATGTGTTTCGGTTCAGTTGCCGTATTGGCAGAATTGCGCTTATCCCGGTTGGCGGCGAAGCGCCCTTCGGAAGTGGGCGGAACATAGGGAGGGGCAGGTCTGCGGTCAACCCATAAAAACAGGAATATTTCACCTTCCCGCGTTTTTTTGTCGCTGATACAAAAAGGTGATTGGTCGCAAGGGGTTGGCGGCGTTAAATGCGTTTCGAAATGTAGCGGAGTCCTGCCTTGTCCATCGCCGATATATCCCTTTTCACAGCGCTTCTGGCGGGAGCCCTGTCGTTTCTGTCGCCTTGCGTGCTGCCGCTGGTGCCGCCTTATCTCTGTTATATGGCGGGCATTTCCGTCGAGCAGTTTCGGGATGAGCGTTACGAGGCAAAGCCGCAGGTGCGCAAAGCGGTCATGTTAGCAGCGCTGTTTTTCACGCTGGGATTTGCGACGGTTTTCGTGGCGCTGGGTGCTGGTGCATCCAGCATCGGCATGGTGCTGCGCCAAAATCTCGATATTCTGGCCAAGATCGGCGGCTTCATCATCATTCTGATGGGCTTGAATTTTCTCGGCGTGTTCCGAATCGGCCTGTTTTCGCGCGAGGCGCGGTTTCAGAGCGGTGGTAAGCCTGCGACGCTTTCCGGCGCTTATGTGATGGGTCTTGCCTTTGCCTTCGGCTGGACGCCCTGCATCGGGCCGGTGCTGGGTGCCATCCTCGGCGTTGCCGCATCGCGGGAAACGGTGGGCGATGGCGCGATGCTTCTTGCGGTTTATTCGGCTGGCCTTGCAATACCCTTCTGGATCGCCGCTGCCTTTTCGGGAAGCTTCATGCGCTTTCTGACGCGCTTCCGCCGCCATCTTGGTGTCGTGGAAAAGGCCATGGGCGTGCTTCTCATTCTCACCGGCGTTGCCTTCATGTCCGGTTTCATCACCAATGTGGCGATCTGGTTTCAGGAAAGCTTTCCAATCCTCATGCAAATCGGCTAAACGCTGCCGGGGCATCGCATTGGGTGAGGGGGGAGCCATGGCCGACATCGCCGGATTGCTGTTTCCGTTTTTCGGGCTGATCTTCATCGGCTTTCTGGCCGGGCGCGTTACCAGACAGCCTGCCGAAGCGATGGGCTGGCTGAACACCTTCATCATCTATGCCGCTCTGCCCGCGCTGTTCTTCAAGCTGGTTGCCAAGACGCCCGTGGAGCAATTGGCGCGGATGGATTTCGTGGGCCTCAGCCTGTTGGCGACCTACAGCATTTTCGCCTTGCTGTTCGTCATTGGTTACGTCATCCGCCGCAACAATCTGGCCGATGTGACGATCCAGAGCTTTGCGGGAAGCTACGGCAATATCGGCTATATGGGTCCGGGGCTGGCGCTGCTGGCTTTCGGGGAGCGGGCGGCGGTGCCGGTGGCGCTGATCGTTTGTCTGGAGAATGCCATGCACTTCATCACCGCACCGGCGCTGATGGCGGTGGCCGGTGGAGACAAGCGTTCACCGCTAAGGCTGGCGGGAGATGTGGGAAAGAAGGTGCTGACGCATCCGTTCATTCTCTCGGTGATTGCCGGGTTTCTGGCCGCTGTCATCGCGTGGCAACCACCGCAGCCGGTGCAACAGTTGGTGGATTATTTGGCGCAGTCGGCAGCACCCTGCGCCCTGTTTGCCATGGGTGTGACGCTGGCTTTGCGGCCTTTGAAGCGCGTGCCGGTGGAGATCAGCTATATCGTTCCGGCCAAACTTCTTCTGCACCCGCTTCTGGCCTATGCCATTCTGTCGTCGTTCGGTTCGTTCGACCCGATCTGGGTCTCGACGGCGGTGCTGCTGGCCGCCTTGCCGACTGCGACGAATGTGTTCGTTATCGGTCAGCAATATCAGGTCTGGCAGGAGCGGGCGTCGGCTACGATCCTGATCTCAACCGTGCTTTCGGTCTTCACCGTTTCGCTGGTGCTTTACGTCATCCGTTCCATGAGCGTCTGAGGCTGCCGACCAGAAGCGAAGGCAGCGCCTTCAGTCCACGACCGGGCTCGATGCCTTCGCGCATGACCAGACCGCGCAACGGCGCGACGTTGGACAGCACGTGCAGACCGGCAGCACGCGCCACCTGCATTGGCAGGAAGCCTGACAGAAGCGAGCGGTTGAGGAGATCAACGCTAAGGGTACGGCTCACCACATCGGCGCGGCGACGGCGGTCGAATTTCGCACCGGCATCCGATGGAATAGGCCCGCCCGTCAGGGTGCCGAGCAATTCGGTCAGGACAATGATGTCACGCAGGCTCAGATTCAGGCCTTGTGCGCCGATGGGCGGAAAGCCGTGGCCTGCTTCGCCAATCAGCGCCACGCGGCCCTTACCGAAGCGGTGCGCCGTCATGCTGGACAGCGGCCATGTCTGCACGTCGTCTTCCACGGTGACGGAGCCGAGCATGGATTGCATGCGCTCTTCCACGCGTTGGCTCAGTTCCTCCAGCGGCAGTGCGGCGAAGTCAGCTGCCTGTTCCGGCGTCACTACCCAGACAAGGCTGGAGCGGTTGCCGTTCAGCGGCACCTGCGTGAAGGGGCCAGTCGGCGTGTGAAACTCAGTCGAGACATTGCCGTGCGGGCGGGTGTGGGCGAAGTTCAAAACCAGCGCCGTCTGAGGATAGGACCAAGAGCGCACGCCGATATTGGCGACATCGCGCACTTTGGATTTGCGACCGTCAGCGCCAATCAGGAAATTTGCGGAAATCTGCTCGCCATGATCAAGCGTGATGGTTGCGTCATGTTCGCCGATGTCGATGGTTTCGGCCACGCCATCGATGAGTGTGATGTTGTTTTCCTGCGAGACCGCTTCGCCAAGCGCCTTCAGCAGCGCCTCATTCGGCATGTTCCAGCCAAAGGCGGGGAGGCCGATTTCGGAGGAGCGGAACGCGACCGTCGGCGCGCGCAGCAGGCGGTCGGTGCCATCGATGATCTGCATGGTGGAGAGCTTGGCGGCGGAAGGCTCGATCTTCGACCAGAGTCCGAGGCGGTCGAGAAAGCGGATGGATTGATCCATCAGTGCCGTGGTGCGCTTGTCCACCTTGTCGGTTTTCGGGGCAATTAGCGCGACGCTGCGGCCTGAGCGCGCAAGGGCAATGGCGGCAATCTGGCCAGCAAGGCCCGCACCAACGATAGCGATCTCGACGTTTTTCATCGTTCCATTCCACTTCACGCGCAAATCTGACTGCGAACATAAGCGTTTAGCCCGGCCAAATCCAGAAGGCAGATGTGGCGTGCTGGCCATGATGCTGATGTAAAATCAATATTAGTCCTAGGATAAGCCCTGAGGAATGGTTGCAAACAGCGGTGAATGGTCGCATACCGGAGGGACTGACCAGATAAAGAGTGAGGCGTCTGCGCTGCTTATGAAAATATTCAAATACAAGCGCGTGCCCTATGCCGAAATGCGGGCCTTTTCGGTCCACATTCTCACTGCCTCCGGCTCTTTTCTTGCCTTTCTGGGTGTCGTTGCTGCTGCCGAACACCGCTTTGTCGATATGTTCTGGTGGCTGGGTCTGGCGCTTGCCGTCGATGGTATCGACGGTCCCATTGCCCGCAAGGTGCGGGTGAAGGAAGTGCTGCCGAACTGGTCTGGCGATACGCTGGACAACATCATTGACTACGTGACCTATGTCCTGCTGCCTGCCTTCGCGTTGTATCAAAGCGGCATGATCGGCGAGCCATGGTCCTTCGTGGCTGCGGGCATGATCGTGGTGTCCAGCGCCATTTATTATGCCGATATGGGCATGAAGACGGATGAGTATTTCTTCTCGGGCTTTCCTGTCGTGTGGAACATGGTGGTCTTCACGCTCTTCGTCATCGATGCCAGCGCGACGACCGCGATGATTGTCGTGACGATTTCGGTGGTCCTGACCTTCCTGAATATCAATTTTCTGCATCCGGTGCGCGTCAAGCGCCTGCGGTGGTTGAATATGGCTGTATTCCTGGCCTGGTGTGTGTTGAGTGGATATGCGCTGCTGCTGCATTTTGCCTCGCCGGATTGGGTCGTTGCGGGCGTCGTGATCACCGGCATCTATCTCTATTGCATCGGTGGCATCATGCAGCTTTTCCCATCGCTTGGTGCGCGTTAACGTCAGTCGTTCAAAACCTTCGTTCGAACGTCTTTTAGAGTTGTGCGCGGCAATAAAACCGGTATTTAGTATCGATTAAGGGCACTGCCCAAATTTAGTGCATCGTTATCGATCCAGTCGTTCAACACTTCGAAGAAAGTGCGGCGGCGGGTTGGAAAAGGGGAACAGGTGACGGGATCGGTGACGTCTGGGGCCATGCCTCTATTGTCCGTTCGCCAGCTGACCAAGCTGTTTGGAACATTCGGCGCTTGCAATGCGATCGATCTCGACATTGCGCCCGGGGAAATTCATGCGCTGCTGGGTGAGAACGGCGCTGGAAAATCCACTCTGGTCAAAATGCTGTTCGGTGTGCTTGAACCATCCGCAGGGGAAATCCTGTGGAAGGGTGAGCCGGTTCGCATCGCTTCGCCGGGTGAAGCGCGCAAGCTTGGCATCGGCATGGTCTTCCAGCATTTCTCACTGTTCGAAGCCCTGACGGTTGCCGAAAACATCGCGCTGTCACTGGACCCGAAGATTTCGCTGAAAGAAATTGCCCGCGAGGCCGAAGCGCTTTCCAAGGCTTACGGCCTGCCGCTCGATCCTTACGCGCATGTCGCCGACTTGTCCGTAGGCGAGCGCCAGCGCATCGAAATCGTGCGTGCGCTGCTGCAAAACCCGCAGCTCATCATTCTTGACGAGCCGACCTCCGTGCTGACGCCGCAGGAGGCCGACCGGCTGTTCGAAACGCTGGCGAAGCTGAAGTCCGAGGGACGTTCGGTTCTTTACATCAGCCACCGTCTGGAAGAGGTGCAGCGCATCTGCGACCGCGCAACCGTGCTGCGCCATGGCGAAGTAACGGGCGCTTGCGATCCGCGCAAGGAGACGCCGTCTTCGCTGGCGCGCATGATGGTGGGTTCGGATGTCGCGGGCATTCAGCGGGATGACACCTGCACTATCGGTGATGTCAGCGTGGAAATGATCGGTCTTTCCGTTGCGGCCCGCACACCCTTTGCCGTTTCTCTCAAAGACATCTCCATGAAGGTTCGCGCCGGCGAGGTTCTGGCCATTGCCGGTGTTGCCGGTAACGGGCAGGGGGAATTGTTCGATGCTCTCTCTGGCGAATATCCGGTGGCAAAGGACGCCTCGATCTTCCTGCGCGGCAAGCCGGTGGGGCGCATGGGCATCAATGGCCGCCGCCTGCTGGGTGCCGGTTTTGTGCCGGAGGAGCGCCACGGCCACGCCGCCGTGCCGACCATGACACTATCCGACAATCTGCTGCTGGCCCGCTGCCGCTCCGACAGAAAAGCCTTCCTCAGCGGCGGTTTCCTGAAGGTCATCCGCAGTTCTACCATCAAGAACGCTGCCAAGCGTATTTCTGCCTCCATGGATGTTCGCAAAAGCGGGGATGATCCGCTGGCCGGATCACTCTCTGGCGGAAACCTGCAAAAATTCATCGTCGGGCGTGAGCTGGATCGCCAGCCATCCGTGCTGGTCGTCAATCAGCCGACATGGGGCGTGGATGCCGGTGCCGCAAGCCGCATTCGTCAGGCATTGGTCGATCTCGCCAAGGCCGGTTCGGCTGTAATCGTCATCAGTCAGGATCTGGATGAAATCTTTGAAGTCGCCTCCAGCATCGCTGTCATCTCTGATGGGCGTCTGTCGCAGTCTTATCCGGCTGGTGAAATGAATCGTGAAAAGATCGGACTTCTAATGGGCGGTGTTCACGCGGGACATGCGGAGGCCGTTGCCCATGCGCATTGAGCTCGAAAAACGCACCGGCGTTTCCAACCTCTTCGCCATTCTGTCGCCTCTGCTGGCGCTGTTCCTGACGCTGGTCTTCGGGGCCATCATGTTTGCGCTGTTGGGCAAGAACCCGTTCAGCGCGCTCTACAGCTTCTTCGTCGATCCGCTGCTGGAAGTCTGGTCGCTGCATGAGCTCGCGATCAAAGCGGCACCGTTGATCCTGATCGCGGTCGGCCTGTCGATCTGCTATCGGTCCAACAACTGGAATATCGGGGCCGAAGGGCAGTTCACCATCGGAGCCATCACCGGCTCCATTCTGCCGGTGCTCTATCCGCAGTGGCAATCACCAATGATCCTGCCGCTGATGCTCATCATGGGGGCTGCGGGTGGTGCGCTCTATGCGGGCATTCCGGCGCTGCTCAAAACGCGTTTCAACACCAATGAAATTCTGACCAGTCTGATGCTGGTCTATGTCGCGCAACTGTTTCTGGACTGGCTGACGCGGGGCATCTGGCGTGATCCTGCGGGCTATAATTTCCCGCAGACAACAGCCTTCAACGAAAGCGCCGTGCTGCCGGAAATTCTGGAATCCGGTCGCGCCCATTGGGGTATCGTCTTTGCCATCATCGCTGCCATCGCGCTGTGGTTCATGATGCGCTTCATGCTGCGGGGATTTCAGGTCACCGTGCTTGGCCAGTCACCACGGGCAGGGCGCTTTGCCGGTTTCTCCTCTCGCGGCATGGTGTGGTTTTCGCTGGTTCTGTCAGGTGCGCTGGCGGGGCTTGCCGGTATTTCGGAAGTCTCCGGCTCCATCGGCCATTTGCAGCCATCCATTTCGCCCGGCTACGGCTTTACCGCTATCATCGTTGCCTTTCTGGGCCGCTTGAACCCTCTGGGCATCATCGCGTCGGGTTTCGTGCTGGCGCTGACCTATCTCGGTGGCGAGGCGGCGCAGCTTTCCATCGGTGTGTCCGATAAGGTCACGCGCGTGTTTCAGGGGTTGATGCTGTTCTTCGTGCTCTCCTGCGATACGCTGATCATCTACAAGATCCGCATCCGTTTCGGGCGCGGTAGCAGCAGTGAAGGAGCCGCATGATGGATATGTTTCAGGCGATCCTTCTCACCGTCATCACCGCCGCCACACCGCTGGTCATCGCCGCTCTTGGGGAACTGGTGACGGAGCGTGCAGGCGTGCTGAACCTCGGTGTCGAAGGCATGATGATCATGGGTGCGGTCTGCGCCTTTGCTGCCGCCCACATCACCGGTTCGCCCTATATCGGCATCGTAGCGGGCATCGCGGCTGGAGCCGTCTTCTCGCTGCTCTTCGGTTTCCTGACGCTGACGCTCGTCACCAATCAGGTGGCGACGGGGCTGGCGCTGACCATTCTCGGGCTTGGCGTGTCCGGCATGCTGGGCGAGAGCTTCGTCGGCCTGCCCGGCGTCAAGCTGCCGCCCATCGTCTTTCCGGTTCTGTCAGAGATTCCAGTGATCGGGCCAGCCTTGTTCCGGCAGGATCTGATTTTCTACATGTCGATTGCGCTCGTCATCGGCATTGGCTGGTTTCTGTTCAAAAGCCGCACGGGCCTGAAAATCCGCGCCATTGGCGATAATCACGGCTCTGCCCACGCTCTCGGGATCAATGTCATCCGCACACGCTATCTCGCCGTCATGTTCGGCGGTGCTTGTGCAGGTCTCGCCGGGGCGCAGCTGTCGCTGGTCTATACGCCGCAATGGGTGGAAAATATGTCTGCCGGGCGCGGCTGGATTGCGCTGGCGCTGGTGGTGTTTGCCTCCTGGCGGCCATGGCGGGTTCTGGCGGGCGGATATCTCTTCGGGGCCGTCACCATCGGCCAGCTGCACGCGCAGGCTCTCGGCATCGGTGTGCCTTCCCAACTTCTTTCAGCAATGCCTTACATAGCGACTATTGTGGTCCTCATCATCATCTCCCATAATCGTCGTACAACGCTGATCAATACACCGGCATCGCTCGGCAAACCGTTCGTGCCGGACCGCTAAAAAACCAGGTTCACGCCTAACCAAGCAGGGGTAAAAATGAAGAAACTCATCATCGCACTGGCCGCCTCGGCCGCCGCCATCGTCGGCGTGGTTCCCGCCGCGCAGGCCGCAGACGCCAAGAAGGTCTGCTTCGTCTATGTCGGCACCAAGACCGATGGCGGCTGGACGCAGGCGCACGACATCGGCCGTCAGGAATTGCAGAAGCATTTCGGCGACAAGATCGAAACGCCTTACCTCGAAAGCGTCCCTGAGGGTCCCGATGCCGAGCGCGCCATCGAGCGTATGGCCCGTTCCGGCTGCGAACTGATCTACACAACGTCGTTCGGCTTCATGGATGCCACCGTCAAGGTTGCCCAGAAGTTCCCGAAGGTGAAGTTCGAACACGCGACCGGCTTCAAGAACGCCGAGAACCTCGCGACCTACAATTCGCGCTTCTATGAAGGCCGCTACATTCAGGGCCAGATCGCAGCCAAGATGTCGAAGAAGGGCGTTGCTGGCTACATCGCATCCTTCCCGATCCCTGAAGTCGTGATGGGCATCGACGCCTTCGTTCTCGGCGCACAGTCCGTAAACCCTGAATTCAAGGTCAAGGTCGTCTGGGCCAACACATGGTTTGACCCCGGCAAGGAAGCCGATGCCGCCAAGGCGTTGATCGATCAGGGCGTCGATATTCTGACTCAGCACACCGACACCACCGCCCCGATGCAGGTTGCTGCAGAGCGCGGCATCAAGGCTTTCGGTCAGGCTTCCGACATGATCAAGGCGGGTCCGAACACGCAGATGACGGCCATCGTTGATACCTGGGGTGCTTATTACATCAAGCGCACACAGGCGCTTCTGGATGGCACATGGAAGTCCGAATCGATCTGGGACGGCCTGAAAGACGGCATTCTCACCATGGCGCCTTACACCAACATGCCAGATGACGTGAAGAAGATGGCTGAGGAGACCGAAGCCAAGATCAAGTCCGGCGAGTTGCACCCCTTCACCGGCCCGATCAAGAAGCAGGACGGTTCGGAGTGGCTGAAGGCTGGCGAAAAGGCTGAAGACAAGGTTCTTCTCGGCCTGAACTTCTACGTCGCAGGCGTAGACGACAAGCTGCCGCAGTAACCTGGTTTTACCTCCGTCACCCCGGCCTTGAGCCGGGGAACGGAGACCAGTGCTCTCTATCGTCATCCTCGGGCTCGTCCCGAGGATCTAACCACGCTTCTGCGGATGCTACGTAGCAGATGCCCGGGACAAGCCCGAGCATGACGACCGTGGGTCTCATCAATCAAGCCGCGCCCGGAAACAGGCGCGGCTTTTTCTTTGCTCCGCTCACGGCAGCTTTCCAACATTCACGCAATTTCCATGGTTTCTTTATTCCCGAGCGTTTATAGCGGGAAAATGAGCCCGCCCATCGATTTGCGGGCAAAGGAACGATCAAGTCGGAGATACCAATGGAACGCAGTTGCCTTGCCGTCATTCTCGCCGCTGGTGAAAGCACACGCATGAAGTCATCCATGTCGAAGGTGCTGCATCCGGTGGCTGGCCGGGCGATGATTGCGCATGTGATGCAGGCTGTCGCAGGCGCGGGCGTCAGTGCTGCCGCCCTCGTGGTTGGCCGTGATGCGGACAAGGTGGCGGATGCGGCGCGCGGTGCGGGCGTCAGCGTCGAGCCCTATCTTCAGAAAGAGCGTCTTGGCACCGGCAACGCGGTTCTGGCGGCGCGCGCGGCCATCGAAAGCGGTTACGACGATGTACTGATCGCCTATGGCGACGTGCCGCTGCTGACATCCGAAACGCTGAACAAGGCGCGTCAGGCGCTGAGCGAGAATGTCGATGTCGTGGTCATTGGTTTCTACACCGACAAGCCGACCGGCTACGGTCGTCTGCTGGTGGAGAACGGTGAACTTGTTGCTATCAGAGAGGAAAAGGATGCGACCGAGGAAGAGCGCAAGGTTACCTGGTGCAATAGCGGCCTGATGGCGATCAATGGTCGCCGTGCGCTCGATTTGCTGACCCGCATTGGCAACAACAATGCCAAGGGCGAATATTATCTGACAGACGTGGTGGAAATTGCCCGCTCGCTGGGCGGCAAGGCCATCGCCATCGATGCGCCCGAGACAGAACTGACCGGCTGCAATAACCGCGCCGAACTGGCTTACATCGAAAAACTCTGGCAGGAGCGCGCCCGTCATCAGTTCATGATCGATGGTGTCTCGATGATCGCGCCAGAAACCGTGTTTCTGTCCTGGGACACCAAAATCGGACAGGATGCGCTGATCGAGCCAAATGTGGTGATCGGGCCCGGTGTGACCATCGAATCAGGCGCTGTCATCCATGCCTTCTCGCATCTGGAAGGCGCGCATGTCAGCGGCGGCGCGACGGTTGGTCCCTATGCGCGGCTTCGCCCCGGCGCCAATCTGGCCGCCAATTCCAAGGTCGGCAATTTCTGCGAGGTCAAGAAGGCCGAAATCGGCGAGGGTGCCAAGGTCAATCACCTGACCTATATCGGCGATGCCTTCGTTGGTGCTGGCAGCAATATCGGGGCAGGGACGATTACCTGCAATTATGATGGCATCAACAAGCACGAAACCCGCATCGGCAAAAACGCCTTTGTCGGATCCAACTCCTCGCTTGTTGCACCGGTGACGATTGGCGACGACGCCTATGTCGCCTCCGGCAGCGTGATTACGGATGATGTGCCCGCCGATGCGCTGGCCTTTGGTCGTGCCCGGCAGGAGGTTAAGGAGGGACGTGCAACCGCTCTTCGCGCCCGTGCGCAGGCGATCAAGGACGCCAAGAAGAAGGGGTGACAATCGTAACGGATAGACATTGAAAGTGACCGCGGTTGCAATTGCGATTTTTGCGGAAATCGCTAGAGCGTTTCCGGGTTAGATTGAAGTGTTCTAGCGGAGCAGATTTTCGTCAGGTCGGCGGCAATTGTCGAAGGGCATACCAAAAGGTACGGTCGAGACAATTGTTGCTGATCCTGATGGAAATATGTCCGCTAGAACACTTCAATATAACCCGGAAACGCTCTAGGACTTCGGTCAACATAAAATACCTCGGAGAATTGCATGTGCGGCATTGTTGGAATCGTTGGAACGCAGCCGGTTGCGGAGCGCCTTGTGGATGCGCTCAAGCGTCTGGAATATCGGGGTTATGACTCCGCTGGCGTTGCAACCATCCATGATGGCGCACTGGCCCGCCGCCGTGCGGAAGGCAAGCTTTTCAATCTGGAAAAGAAGCTGTCGGAGGAGCCGCTTCCCGGCCTGACCGGCATTGCCCACACCCGCTGGGCAACCCATGGCGTACCCAACGAAACCAACGCCCACCCGCATTTCGTGGATGGCGTCGCCGTCGTCCACAACGGCATCATCGAAAACTTTTCGGAACTGCGCGACGAGCTGGCGGCGGAAGGTGCCACCTTCACCACGCAGACGGACACGGAAGTCGTGGCTCAGCTTCTCGCCAAGTTCACCCGCGAAGGGCTGGACCACCGCGCCGCGATGCTTGCCATGCTGAACCGCGTCACCGGTGCCTATGCGCTGGGCGTCATGTTTCAGGACGACCCCACCACGCTTCTGTCTGCACGCTCCGGCCCGCCGCTCGCCATCGGTTACGGACGCGGTGAAATGTTCTTGGGGTCGGACGCCATTGCGCTCTCGCCCTTTACCAACGAAATTACCTATCTGGTGGATGGCGATTGCGCCATTCTCACCGCCAAGGGTGCAGAAATCATCGATTTCTCCGGCAATCCCGTCCAGCGCCAGCGACAAATCTCGCAGGCGACGGCCTATGTGGTGGACAAGGGCAACCACCGCCACTTCATGGAAAAGGAAATCTACGAGCAGCCGGAAGTCATTTCCCATGCGCTGAGCCACTATGTGGATTTCGCTGAAAAGCGCGTGAAGGATGCCGATCCCGCCATCGATTTTGCCAAGCTCACCGGCCTCGCCATTTCCGCCTGCGGCACGGCCTATCTGTCCGGCCTCATCGGCAAATACTGGTTCGAGCGTTATGCACGCCTGCCGGTCGAAATCGATGTCGCCTCGGAATTCCGCTACCGCGAAATGCCGCTTCTGCCGACGCAGGCCGCACTCTTCATTTCGCAATCCGGCGAGACGGCGGATACGCTGGCATCGTTGCGCTATTGCCAAGAAAACGGCCTGAAGATCGGCACGGTCGTAAACGTCCGCGAATCGACCATGGCGCGCGAGTCGGATGCTGTGTTCCCGATTCTGGCCGGCCCTGAAATCGGCGTTGCCTCCACCAAGGCCTTCACCTGCCAGCTTGCCGTGCTGGCGTCGCTCGCCATTGCCGCAGGCAAGGCGCGTGGCACCTTGACGGTTGAGCAGGAAACAGACCTCGTCCGTCATCTGATCGAAATGCCACGGGTAATGAGCGAAGTCCTCAACGCCATCCAGCCGCAGATCGAAACCCTGTCTCGTGATCTGTCCCGCTTCAAGGACGTGCTTTATCTCGGTCGCGGCACCAGCTTCCCGCTGGCGCTGGAAGGCGCGCTAAAACTCAAGGAAATCTCCTACATCCACGCCGAAGGCTATGCCGCTGGCGAGTTGAAACATGGGCCTATCGCGCTGATTGACGAGAACATGCCCGTCATCGTCATCGCCCCGCATGACCGTTTCTTCGAAAAGACCGTGTCCAACATGCAGGAAGTCGCAGCCCGTGGTGGCCGGATCATCTTCATCACTGACGAGAAGGGTGCGGCTGCCTCCAAGCTAGAAACCATGGCGACCATCATTCTCCCAAACGTGGACGAGATCATCGCCCCAATGGTTTTCTCACTGCCGATCCAGCTTCTGGCCTACCACACCGCCGTCTTCATGGGCACGGATGTGGACCAGCCGCGCAATCTGGCGAAGTCCGTGACGGTGGAGTGACCTGATACGGCGGGCGAGGGCGCAAAATCCGCCGTTGCCCGTTTGTCCGGTTTAAAATAGCTGCGCGGCGGCGGCCAATCATGACGAATATTTCATGATAGCCGCCCTTGCGGGGAGGAACCCCCTCCTGCATTGTCCGTTATCATCCAGCCTTCTTTGGTGATACCGAACAACAGCCCCACGGATTGTATGACAGATCACCCACTCAAAGTTTCATTTGCCACGCGGTTGCGTAATAATTTTCTGACTGGCATCCTCATTCTGGCGCCGGTCACGATTACCATGTGGCTGGTTTGGACATTCCTGCAATGGGTCGATAGCTGGGTTAAGCCTTATATTCCAGCACGTTACGATCCCGAACAATATTTCGACGTCGCCATTCCCGGCTTCGGTCTTCTGGTCGCCGTCATCGGCATTACGCTGATCGGTTTTCTAGGCAACAACCTCATCGGCAAATGGATCGTAGGATTCGGCGAGTCCATTCTCAACCACATGCCGTTCGTCCGACCGATCTACAAAAGCATCAAGCAGCTTTTCGAATCTGTTCTGAAAGAGCATTCCAGCTCCTTCAAGAAGGTGGGCCTGATCGAGTTCCCATCACCCGGCACATGGGCCATGGTTTTCGTGGCGTCGGATGCGAAAGGCGAAATGGCTTACCGCTTCAACGAAATAGGTCAGGAAATGGTCGCCGTGTTCCTGCCACCCACGCCTGTACCGACTGCTGGCTTCCTGCTGTTCGTGCCCAAAGACAAGATTATCATGCTGGACATGTCGCCGGAAGACGGTGCCAAGCTGCTAATTTCCGGCGGCCTCGTTGCTCCGGATTTCGAGCTGCCTAAGGCGATTGCGCCTGTTTGACGATCAATCCTCGTCAAACACCTCGCTGCCAGCAGTCGATGTCGAGTGGAACACCGGCACGAACACGCGCATATAGACGAAACGCACGCTCCAGCCTTCTTCCAGTGCTTTTGCCCATGCTTTCTTTCGCCCCGGTTTCTTGAAGTTTTTGCCGATTGCCTTCTTTTCGCTTTTGGCAAAAGTGTCCGGCAGCAGCAGGTTTTCTGGGGAGCAGAGGGCGTAGCCTTTGCAGAAGGCGGCTGGCGGTAGGGGCATGTCATTCATGATCGTTAGCCTGCATGGAGGAAACGGATCGCCTCGTCACGGCGATGGAGATAGAGCAGGGTGCGCAGATTGCGGCCTCGCTCGCTTGATAGTTCCGGGTCGCGTTCGATGATGTAGGCGGCGTCCTTGCGGGCGATTTCTAAGAGGTCGGCATGGGCTTCGAGGCTGGCGATGCGGAAGCCCGGCGTGCCGGACTGGCGGGTGCCGAGAAGCTCACCTTCGCCGCGCAGTTTCAAGTCTTCCTCGGCAATCAGGAAGCCGTCTTCGCTGTCACGCAGAATTGAAAGGCGTGCCTTGCCGTTTTCGCTGAGCGGCCCCTTGTAGAGCAGAATACAAGTAGAGGCCTCATCGCCACGGCCCACACGTCCGCGCAACTGGTGAAGCTGGGCAAGGCCGAAGTTTTCGGCGTGTTCGATAACCATGATGGTCGCATCCGGCACGTCCACACCCACTTCCACCACAGTCGTCGCCACCAGCAGGCGCGTTTCGCCGCTCTTGAAGGCCAACATCGCTGCATCCTTCTCCGGCCCGCTCATGCGGCCATGAATGAGGCCGATGTCTGCGCCCAGTGACTTCGCAAGAACGGCATGGCGTTCCTCTGCGGACATCAGATCAGACTCTTCCGACTCTTCCACCAGCGGGCAAATCCAGTAGGCTTTCTTGCCTTCTGAAAGCGCACTTTTCAGCCGTGCCACGATGTCGCCGATGCGCTCGGTGGGGATAGTTACGGTGGTGATCGGCTTACGGCCAGCAGGCTTTTCGGTGAGTTTGGAAACGTCCATGTCGCCAAAGGCAGCTAGAACCAGCGTGCGGGGAATGGGCGTTGCCGTCATGACCAACATATGCGGCGAGATGCCCTTGGCAGTTAGCCGCAGGCGTTGGTGCACACCGAAACGATGCTGCTCATCCACCACCGCCAGAACGAGGTTTTTGTAGGTCACACTATCCTGAAACAGCGCATGGGTGCCGATCACGATCTGCGCCTCACCGGAGGCGATGCGCTCCTCGATCTCGCGGCGTTCCTTGCCCTTGGTTCGACCGGTCAGAACCGCGCAGGAAATACCGGCGGCAGCGGCGAATTTCGAGATGGTCGCGAAATGCTGGCGGGCGAGAATTTCCGTCGGTGCCATCAGCACCGCCTGGCCGCCAGCCTCGACGGCAGTCGCCATGGCCATCAGCGCCACCAGCGTCT
This sequence comes from Hyphomicrobiales bacterium, assembly GCA_900473205.1. Taxonomy (GTDB): domain Bacteria; phylum Pseudomonadota; class Alphaproteobacteria; order Rhizobiales; family Rhizobiaceae; genus Agrobacterium. The sequence continues at coordinate 60,055 of UCLB01000018.1, read as the reverse complement.
TGCCCGCGCCGACATCGCCCTGCAACAGGCGCAACATGCGGTCTTCGCCCGCCATGTCGGTCAGAATATCTTTCACGCCAGCGCTCTGGCTTGCGGTCAGTGAAAACGGCAGGTTGGCCAGAATTCTGGCCGCAAAATCGCCCTTGGCGCGGATGGGCTGGCCAGTGACCTTGCGCAGCCTCTGCCGCACCAGTGCCAGCGAAAGCTGACCCGCTAGAAACTCATCATAGGCGAGGCGGCGGCGGGCAGGGGCCTGCGGATCGATATCAGTCTCATCGCGTGGGTCGTGAAGCTCGCGAAACGCATCTGCCACATGCGGAAAGCTTTGGCGTGCGGCCAGGGTCTCATCGATCCATTCTGGAAAGACCGGCAGTTTGGTCAGCGCACCATCGATGGCCCGTCTCAACACCTTGGGCGAAAGCCCTGCCGTCAACGGATAGACCGGCTCTACCAGCGGCAGATTGTCGGCCTCGGAAACCTTCACCATGAAGTCGGGATGCACCATGGAGGCGCGACCGTTGAACCAGTCCACCTTGCCGCTGACCATCACCTCTTCATCGATGGGAAGCGCTTTTGAAAGCCAGTCGCCGCGGGCGCGGAAGAAGGTCAGCGCGATCTCGCCGGTCTCATCATGGACGAACACGCGGTAGGGTGCAGACCGATTACCGGGCGGTGCGGGTTGGTGGCGGTCCACACGTCCCTGAATGGTGACAATGGAGCCCTGCGGCGCATGCGCGATGCCGGGGCGGTTGCGCCGGTCGATGATGTTGTAGGGAGCATGAAACAGAAGGTCTACAACGCGGCTTTCCTCGACACTTTCCCGGCCTAAAAGCTTTGCCAGCAAATCGGCAAGCTTCGGGCCTACGCCAGTCAGCGTGGCAACGGTAGCAAACAGCGGATCGAGGAGGGCGGGGCGCATGGCGAGCAAAATCGTGGAAGGGCGGGCGCAATGCAAGACCGTCACAGCGATAAACTCGGTTTATCACCGGCAGTTTTTGGCTCGTGCTACAATATTTCGATAAAAACCGGTTCCCAATCGTTCCTGTCCTGTTCTATAGGAAAGGCCAAGTCAACAAACGGGTGAATGCGATGACAGGACTGGTGCGCACAAGCGCCGACCTCGATCCGAGGCGCAGGCGAATTCTTTATCGGTGCTGGCATCGCGGTATCAGGGAAATGGACCTCGTTCTCGGCCAGTTCGCGGAAGAGAATATCGCGGACCTTTCCGATGAACAGCTGGACGAACTCGAAATCATCATGAACGAGGAAGATCAGGACCTCGTGCAGATGGTGACGGGCGCGCAGGCCATTCCTGAAAAATTCCAGACGCCGTTGTTTCAGACGATCATTTCCTACCGCCCGGATTTCGATCTGGTCACGGCCCAGAACGGACACACTTTAAAATGATAGCCGGATTCGATGTCAGGCTGGTGGCATCGGCCGATACGCCGTTGACCATCGGCAACGTGCCCTCCGGCACGGAAGCCTTTTTGCTCGCGGATTTGGCGCGGCAGGGCACGCCTGTCGCCTATGTGCTTTCCGATGGCCAGCGCGTGGCCGATCTTGAGCAGATGCTGGGCTTTGTTGCGCCTGACATTCCGGTTCTGACACTGCCTGCCTGGGATTGCCTGCCATATGACCGCGTGTCGCCCAGCGCGCATGTGTCGGCTCGCCGCCTTGCCACCCTGTCCGGCCTCATTCACCATCAGAAAAAGCCGCACCCGGCCATCGTGCTCGTCACTGTCAATGCCATGCTACAGAAGATGGCACCGCGGGATGTCATCGAGAGCCTTGCGTTTTCGGCCAAGCCCGGCAACCAGATCCGCATGGATGACATCGCCGCTCGGCTGGAGCGTAACGGCTTCGACCGCGTGGCCACGGTGCGCGAAGTGGGCGAGTTCGCCGTTCGTGGCGGCATTCTCGATGTCTTCGTGCCCGGAACGGAAGAGCCGGTGCGGCTGGATTTCTTCGGCGATACGCTGGAAAGCATCCGCACCTTCGATCCCGCCAGCCAGCGCACCATCGGGCAAGCCCGCTCGCTTGACCTGAACCCGATGAGCGAGGTGACGTTGACGCCGGATACGATCAGCCGTTTCCGCAAGAATTACCTATCGCTGTTTGGTGCCGCGACGCGAGATGACGCGCTTTATCAAGCCGTGTCCGAGGGCCGCCGTTACGCAGGCATGGAACACTGGTTGCCGCTTTTTTACGAGCATCTGGAAACAGCTTTCGATTATCTCAAGGGCTTCCGCATCGTCACGGACCATACCGCGCGGGAAGCCGCCGTCGAGCGGTCCAAGCTGGTGCATGATTATTTCGAGGCACGGCAGCAATCCGGCCAGACGAAGGGCGCAACGCAGGGTGCGCCCTACAAGCCCGTGTCACCCAGCCAGATTTACCTCGGTGGCAAGAGCTTTGCCGAGACGCTGGACGCCGTCAACGCCGTGCGCCTGACGCCGTTCAACGAGCAGGATTCCAAGGATAAGCCGGTCGCCACGCTGGATGCTCATGTCGGTCCGCGTTGGGCAAAGTCACAGACGGAAAGCGAGAGCGAAGAGCGCGTCAACGTGTTTACGCTCGCCGTCAAGCACATTGCCGAGCGCCGCTCCAAGGGCTGGAAGGTGCTGATAACAGGCTGGTCGGAGGGTTCGCTCGACCGGCTGTTGCAGGTGCTGAACGAGCATGGGCTTGAGAATATCAAGACCATCCAGTCGTTCAAAGAGGTTGAAAAGCTCAGCAAGGGCGAGGCCGCTGCTGCGGTTCTCAGCCTCGAAGCGGGTTTTGAAACCGGCAACCTCGCTGTTATTGGCGAGCAGGATATTCTCGGCGACCGTATGGTGCGCCGCTCCAAGCGCCGCAAGCGCGGTGCGGACTTCATCTCTGAAGTCGCCGGTCTGGACGAGGGTTCGCTCGTCGTCCATGCTGAACACGGTATCGGTCGCTTCGTCGGTCTGCGCACCATCGAGGCGGCGGGGGCGCCGCGCGATTGTCTCGAGCTACATTATGCCGATGAGGCCAAACTGTTCCTGCCGGTCGAAAACATCGATCTCCTGTCGCGCTACGGCTCGGATGCGGCGGAAGCCAATCTCGATAAGCTGGGTGGTGGCGCATGGCAGATGCGCAAGGCCAAGCTCAAGAAGCGCCTGCTGGATATGGCAGGCGATCTCATCCGCATCGCCGCCGCGCGCATGGTGCGCCACGCCCCGGCGCTGATTGCGCCCGATGGCCTCTACGATGAATTTGCTGCCCGTTTCCCCTATGACGAGACGGAAGACCAGCTCAATGCCATCGAATCCGTTCGCGAAGATTTGGGTGCCGGTCGCCCGATGGATCGCCTGATCTGCGGTGACGTTGGCTTTGGCAAGACGGAAGTTGCGCTGCGCGCTGCCTTCCTTGCCGCCATGAATGGTGTGCAGGTGGCTGTCGTCGTGCCGACGACGCTCTTGGCGCGTCAGCATTTCCGCACCTTCTCCGAACGCTTCCGTGGTCTGCCGATCCGCGTTCAGCAGGCCTCGCGCCTCGTTGGCACGAAGGAACTGGCGCTGACGAAAAAGGAAGTGGCCGAGGGCAAGACCGATATCGTCGTCGGCACCCATGCGCTGCTGGGCGCTGGTATCAATTTCGCCAATCTCGGTCTTCTCATCATCGATGAGGAGCAGCACTTCGGCGTGAAGCATAAGGAACGCCTGAAGGAACTGAAGAGCGATGTGCATGTGCTGACGCTCTCGGCCACGCCCATTCCGCGCACGTTGCAGCTTGCCATGACGGGCGTTCGCGAACTGTCGCTGATCACCACGCCACCGGTGGACCGCATGGCGGTGCGCACCTTCATTTCGCCGTTCGATGCGCTGGTTATTCGCGAAACGTTGATGCGTGAGCATTATCGCGGCGGCCAGAGCTTCTATGTCTGCCCGCGTCTTGCCGATCTCGCTGACATTCACGCCTTCCTGCAGTCTGACGTACCGGAGCTGAAGGTCGCCGTGGCCCACGGCCAGATGGCGGCGGGTGAGCTGGAAGACATCATGAACGCCTTTTATGACGGCAAATATGATGTGCTGCTGTCCACCACCATCGTTGAATCCGGGCTTGATGTGCCCACAGCCAACACGCTGATTGTGCACCGTGCGGATATGTTCGGCCTGGCGCAGCTCTACCAGCTTCGTGGCCGCGTCGGTCGCTCCAAGGTTCGCGCCTTCGCGCTGTTCACGCTGCCGGTCAACAAGGTGCTGACGACAATGGCGGAGCGCCGCCTGAAGGTTCTGCAATCGCTTGATACACTCGGCGCAGGCTTCCAGCTTGCCAGCCACGATCTCGATATTCGCGGCGCGGGCAATCTGCTCGGTGAAGAACAGTCCGGCCACATCAAGGAAGTCGGTTTCGAGCTTTACCAGCAGATGCTGGAAGAGGCCGTGGCCGAAGTGAAGGGTGAGGACGAGGTCATCGACAGCGGCTGGTCGCCGCAGATTTCCGTCGGCACCTCGGTCATGATCCCCGAAGCTTACGTGCCGGACCTGCACCTGCGCATGGGTCTCTATCGTCGCCTTGGCGAGTTGACCGATCTCGGCGAAATCGATGGCTTCGGCGCCGAGATGATCGACCGCTTCGGCCCGCTGCCGAAGGAAGTGCAGCACCTGCTCAAGATCGTCTACGTCAAGTCGCTGTGCCGCACGGCCAATGTCGAGAAGCTGGATGCCGGTCCGAAGGGCGTCGTCGTCCAGTTCCGCAACAAGGAGTTTCCGAACCCGGCAGCACTTGTGGGCTATATCGGCAAGCAAGGCTCCATGGCCAAGATCAGGCCAGATCACAGCGTGTTCCTGACTCGTGATCTGCCGACGCCGGAGAAGCGTCTGGCGGGTGCGGCAATGGTGATGACGCAGCTTGCGGAGCTTGCGAAATCATAAACCGTTGGTCGGTCCAAATGTTACCGCGAATTAATGAAACGGACATGATGCGGTAGACGTTTAAAGCATAGTCTCAAACGTGTCGGCGGGCATTGCGCCACGCCGCCACCCTTTAAGGAGCAAGACTATGCTGACGATGAACAGATTTGTCACAGCTGGTCTGGTTGCCTTGACAATTGCGGGCACCACAATTGCCACCGCCAGCCAGGCAGAAGCACGCGTTTATTATCATAACGGAGGCGGATATTACCATCATGGAGGTGGAATAGCCGGAGGTATCGCGGGCGGCCTTCTTGGAGGCGCTCTCATCGCGGGCGCCCTAGGCGGTCCTTACTACGGCGCACCGGCCTATGGTCCTCCCGTCTATTACGAACCCGCGCCTGTCTATTACCAACCGGCCTATCACCGCTGCCACTATGAATGGCGTCATAATAGCGTTGGACAAAGATATGAGGTCCAGGTCTGCTACAGGTAGGTAATAACGTCGACGAGCTATAGGTATTCAGGCGTTCCCACTGAGATGTGGGAGCGCTTTTTCATTCGTCCTCAGGCGTAATTGCGACGGCGACATTCTGGTCTGCCGCCGCGACAGATGTTGGAAGCGCAACTTGCCTCTGCCGCTCACGGATGAGAGTGATCAGCCCCGAGCCGATGATGAGCGCGATGCCAACGAACATCCAGCCATCGATGTGATCTCCGAAAATCAGATAGCCGAACAGAATGGCCCATAGCATCTGGCTATATTGCGTTGGCCCAATGACGGCCGCGGGCGCATATTTGGCCGCATACATCACCAGCACATTGGCGAGCGCACCCAGCAATCCGTAACCGGCGAGGAACATCCATTGTTCCAGGTTCGGCGGCGTGAAAGACTTTGCCATGGCAATGCCGCATATGGTGAGCGTTCCCAGCAACCCGGCACCATAGAGCGAGATGTTCTTTTCAGACGGCCCCATGGCGCGGAAGATGACGATGGAAATCGCGCCGCAGAGACCCGCGACGATGGCCGCGAAATGTCCGGTCGACAGCTCGCGGAAACCGGGTCGCAAAATCACCAGAACACCCGCAAAGCCGATGATGACCGCTGACCAGCGCTTGATGCCGACCTGTTCCTTCAGGAACAGAACCGACATGATCGTGACGAATGCGGGCAGCAGAAAGATCAGCGCGAAAGCTTCCGCCATCGACAGATAGGTGAAGGCGGTCACAGAGGTAATTGCGCCGAGGCCGGACGAGACGAAACGCAAAATCCACAGCGGGCGATTTGTGGTGCGGACAATATCGCGCCAGTCGTCATTGCGCTTGCGAATGAAGGGCAGGGCGCAGAGGCCGAAAAGTGCGCCGAAAAATGCGGACTGGAAGGGCGACAATTGCCCTTCGATGAGCTTCACGCTCGCATCGCTCCACGCGTAGGCCGCAAAGGCCGCGAATGCGAGCAGAATGCCCTTCAACGTGCTATCGGACACGGAAACACCTGGAAATATTAGGGGCCGGAAATCGACAGCGGGGAGGCGCTGACGATCAGTTCATTGCCCTATGCTCTTCCAGCTTCATTCTGGCAATATCCCGCAGTGCATTAATCAGCACTTCCTTGCTTTGCGCACCGCTGACGGCGTATTTCTGGTCGAGGATGAAGAAGGGTACGCCCGCAACGCCCATCTGCTGAGCGGCATCGATTTCGGCAATGACGGTATCCTTGTCGGCGTCGGATGCCAGTAGCTTCTCAACGACCTCGCGGTTCATACCAGCCTTCTCGCCGATATCTGCCAGAACCTTGTGGTCGCCAATGTTGAGGCCTTCCTCGAAATTGGCGCGGAAGAGTTCTGTCACGACCTTGTCCTGAAACTCGCGTCCCTCTGCATGCGCCCAGAGCGACAGGCGGTGGGCATCCAGCGTATTCGGGCCAACCTTGATAGCGTCAAAATCGAAGTTGATGCCAACTTCCTTGCCGAGTTGAGTCAGCATCTCATGTGCCTGCTCGACCTTATCCTTGCCGCCCAGCTTTTTTTCCAGCTCGGCCTTCTGGTCCACACCCTCAGGCGGGTAATCCGGGTTCAGGCGGTAGGGACGCCAGTTCACGTCCACGCTGACCTCATCCAGCACTTCTGCCAGCGCTAGATCGAGCCGCGCCTTGCCGAGATAGCACCAGGGGCAGACCATGTCCGAGACGACGTCGATAACAATGCGTTGCATGGTGCTTCCCTTTCGGATCTGAAAATCTGTGCCCCATCTAGGGGCGTTACTGCGCTTGCGCAAGGCGTTACCTAAAGAGAACCACGTTGCGCGGGGTTACTGAACGCGCTTGTCCCACCACGTCGTTTTCTGGTTGCCCAGAAGCGGTGTGGACTCTGGTCGCTCGATGTATTTCCAGCGGGCCACCCACTGCGCGCCGATGTAGTAAAGCGGAATGATGTAATGCCCGCCAGTCAGCAGTCGGTCATAGGCACGCACCGCCGCTTGAAAATCTTCCGTGGAGCGCGCCTGCAACAGCGCTTCCAGCATGCGGTCCACATCAGGATCGGCCACGCCCGCATAGTTGAAGCTGCCATTGGCATCGCGCGAATCCGAGCCCCAGCGGTTGAGCTGTTCCGCACCTGGCGAAAGCGAAGAGGGCAGCGAGCGGATGATCATGTCATAGTCGAAGCTGTTGGAGCGGGCTTGATATTGCCCGTCATCGACGGAGCGAATGGCCATATCCACGCCGATCAGTTTCAGCGAGCGTTGATAGGCAAGCGCAATCCGCTCCTGCGCCGGGTTCTGCGTCATGATCTCGAAGGTCAGCCCCCGGCCATTGGCGTCCGACATCTTGCCCTTCTTGATCGTGTAACCAGCTTCCTTCAGCCTATCGACGGCAAGCTTCAGCACCTTGCGGTCTGCGCCCGAACCATCGGTGACAGGCATGGCATAGGTGCCAGCCAGAAGTGCCGGTGGCAGCTTCTTGGCAGCATCACCCAAAAGCGCCAGTTCGCGCGCATCGGCGGCATTGCCGAAGGCACCCAGTGCGGAGTTCTGCCAGTAGCTTTGCGTGCGCTTGAAAGCACCGCCCAGAATGTTGCGGTTCATCCATTCGAAATCGAGCGCGAAAGACAGGCCTTCGCGCACTTTCTCATCCGCAAACATGGCACGTCTGGTGTTGAATACGAGGCCAAACATGCCTGAGGGCAGACGGGATTCGAAAACGTCGCGGGCGATTTCACCGCGATGAACGGCGGGGAAGTTATAGGCCTGCCCCCAATGGGACGTATCCGACGTGCCGTTGATGGCATCACCTTCCGGGTAAATGTCGACATCGCCCTTCTTGAAGGCCTCAAACATGGTCGTGACCTGAAGGAAATAGATGATGCTGATTTCGTCGTAATTATCGAAGCCGACTTTGGCGGGAACATCCTTGCCCCAGTAATTCGGATCGCGTTCCCACACAATCCGCTCTCCGGGTCGCAAGGATTTGATTCGGTAAGGGCCGGAGCCAACAACCGGGCCAAGGCCGCTTTGTTCAAACGTGGCCTGATCGATTGCGTGCTTGGGCAGAATCGGCGTCGAAGAGGCGAGGATGAGCGGCGTTTCGCGATTCGCATTCTCGTTGAAGGTGAAGCGAACGCCATGTTCACCAACCTTCTCCATCTTCGCCACGCCATTCAGGCGGCTGTTGAAGGGCGGACGGCCTTTTTCCTTCAAGAGATTGAACGTGAAGATCACATCATCTGGCGTGACCGGCTGCCCATCCTGCCATTTTGCTTTCGGGTTGATGTTGAACTGGATGTAGGTGCGGTCGTCGTCCCATTCAGCGGTTTCAGCCAGCAGGCCGTAAAGCGAGAAGGGTTCATCGCCGGAGCGCTGCATCAATGGTTCATAGAGAAGATTGCCGAATTCCGGATCCCACACGCCACGGGCGGTGGTGCGCATGCCCTTCAGAACAAAGGGATTGAGGCTGTCGAAGGTGCCGACGACGCCATAGGAAATGCGTCCGCCTTTTTTGACATCAGGGTTCACATAGGGGAAATTCTTGTAGTCTGCGGGCAGGGCAACAGTCCCATGCATCGAAATTCCATGGAGGGGTTCCGCCAACGCCAGACCGGAAAAAAGAAGGGCGGGGATGAACGCCAAAAGGCTTCGCATGTTAGTTGTCCTGTCGCATTCGGGCTGTTTAATCACGGGATTGCTACGTGAGGCAAACGCCGCTCGTCTTGTATTGATTCCCACGGGAATGTATCACACCCAACTATGGCAGACATCCGACGAGAGAAAATCTGTCGGCGCTCAAGAAAAGTTCAAAGAAGTGCTGGATATCGCGCCCAACGGGATGTAACAGGGTTGCCGAAACAGTCGGGTCACGCATTTGCCTCATTTAAACGACAGTGGAACGGGCAGACGGATACCGGTGATGTTGAGCAGTTCGATCCGTTCTGCTTCGCATAAAAATTTTAGGAGACGGAACTCTTATGATGCAAAACGCAAACACATTCACCCGCGCAGCTCTTGCTGCTGTCGTTGCTTCCCTGGGTGCCGTGTCTGCACCTGCCGTGTCGCAGGCTCAGCAGGCTGCTCCTGCCGCCGGTGGTGCTGGTGCACCTCCACTCGGTTGGTTCAAGACATGCAGCAAGCAGGAAGACAATGATGTTTGCGTCGTGCAGAACGTTGTTCTCGCCCAGAACGGCCAGATGATCACGGCTGTTGGCCTCATCAGCGTTGAAGGCAAGGTCAACCGCAAGCTTCTTCAGGTTTCGGTTCCAACCGCACGCCTGCTGCCTCCGGGCGTCATGATGCAGATCGATGGTGCCAAGGGCCAGAAGCTTGACTACGCCGTCTGCCTTCCAGACAAGTGCACAGCCGAAGTGCCACTGACGGACGCGATGATTGCCAGCATGAAGAAGGGCACGGAAATCGTGTTCACCTCCATCAACTTCCGCCGCGCGCCAAACCCGATCAAGATCGCTCTCAGCGGCTTCACGGGCGCTTATGACGGCCAGCCAATCACGCAGTCCCAGCTCGCTGAAAGCCAGCGTTCGCTGCAGGAAGGCATGCAGAAGAAGGCAGAAGAAGCTCGCAAGAAGCTGGAAGCTGCTCAGGACGCTGCAAAGACCAAGCCTGCAAACTAAGATCGTTATTCACGACATTAAAAAAACCGGCCTGTCATCAGGCCGGTTTTTTGTTGGGTGACGCTCTGTTTGGGGGATCAGTGCGTCATGGCCGCTTTCGCGCGTAGCTCACCGGTTGGCGTGGTGTCGAATATTCGGGTAATATTCGGATTGCGCAACGGCTGGTCGCTCTCGTCATGGATCAGGTTCTGTTCCGAGACATAGGCGACATATTCGGTTTCATCGTTTTCCGCCAACAGATGGTAAAATGGCTGGTCGCGATCCGGACGGATTTCCGCAGGAATTGCGTTCCACCATTCTTCGGTATTGGCATATTCCGGGTCTACGTCGAATACCACGCCGCGGAACGGAAACACCTTGTGGCGAACAACCTCGCCAATCGTAAATTTTGCGTCTCTTTGTTTCATGGCATGCACATCCTTTCCCCATACAATTTGGGGTCCGGATGAAAAATATCAAGATATTTAGTGGTCAAGCGCGATTTTGTGACTTCAGCTTGCCAAAGGGTGCCGTGGCCAGCACCACGCCGCCGGTGACCAGGACAATTCCGAGCGCATGATAATGCTCGAAACGCTCTCCCAAAAACACCACGGCCATGACGATCGATACCGGTGGCATCATGTAAAGCGTGATGCCTGCGGTGGCCGGGCCAAAGACGCGCACCGTGTGAGTGAAGCAGTAAAAGGCGGTGATCGAAGCGAAAAGAATGATCCCGCCGATCTTTGCCCATGCCACGACTGATGAAGGCAACATGCCGCCATGGGCAAGCTCGATAGCAGCCGGTGGCAGCAGCACCAGCGCGCCTGACAGTGCGACGACGGCAAACAGGCTGAGCGACGCCATGTCTCTGGCGGCTGGGTCTCGCAGCAGCAGCGAGTAGATCGCAAAGGAGATCGATGCGACGAGGATGGCGAGATCGCCGAGATTGAAATCGAGCCGCATTAGCTGGGTCACATCGCCCTTCAGCACGATTGCCACCACGCCCGCAAAGGCGATGACCATGCCCACCACTTCCAGCCGCCGGATTGCGCGGCCGTAGAGTATCCGCTGAAGCAGGATGATGAAGAGAGACGATGTTGTGTAGATCAGCGTGCCATTGGCCGCCGAGGTCATGGTGAGCCCCCAATAAACCACGCCGCCGCAGATGCCCATGCCGAGAAAGCCGAGGATCAGCCAAAGCGCCGTTTTCGTTTGGATGAAGCGCAGGCAGGCTCGCCAATCATGGATGATGAAGGGTGCCACGAACACCACCGAAAAGGACCAGCGCAGAAATGCGGTGACGAATGGCGAGACTTCGCCAATGACGCCGCGACCGAAAATGACGTTGCTCGAAAAGAAGAAGGGTACGGCGAGGAAAATCAGCCAGTCACGCAGGCGAGGGGTGGTGTCGGTGGCTGGGGGCATGGCGCTTTCCGGTATGCGTATTATTGTCGACCGACTGTCGGTCATTGATGGTGGTGGGTGTGGCTTACCCCNNGGGGGGTGAGCCGCACCCGCTGTCATAACAACAAAACAAAAAAGGCGCCCCGAAGAGCGCCTTTTCCGGCAATTACGCCGAGTAGTACATATCGAATTCGACCGGGTGAGGGGTCATTTCGAAACGCATGACTTCGTGCATCTTCAGTTCGATGAAGGCATCGATCTGGTCGTCATCGAACACGCCGCCGGCGGTGAGGAACTTGCGATCCTTGTCGAGGCTGTCGAGGGCTTCACGCAGCGATCCGCAAACCGTCGGGATCTTCTTCAATTCCTTGGCGGGCAGGTCGTAGAGATCCTTGTCCATCGGCTTGCCGGGGTGGATCTTGTTCTTGATGCCATCGAGGCCAGCCATCAGCATCGCGGCAAAGCCGAGATACGGGTTCTGGGCCGGATCAGGGAAGCGGACTTCGACGCGCTTTGCCTTCGGGTTGGAGCCGAACGGAATGCGGCACGAGGCGGAACGGTTGCGGGCGGAGTAGGCCAGCAGAACCGGTGCTTCATAACCTGGGACCAGACGCTTGTAGGAGTTGGTCGTTGGGTTGGTGAAAGCGTTGATCGCCTTGGCATGCTTGATGATGCCGCCGATGTAGTAGAGGCAAGTCTCGGACAGGCCAGCATATTCGTCGCCAGCGAAGGTCGGCTTACCGCCCTTCCAGATGGACTGGTGAACGTGCATGCCGGAGCCGTTGTCGCCGAAAATCGGCTTCGGCATAAAGGTTGCGGTTTTGCCGTAAGCGTTTGCGACCTGATGCACGACGTATTTGTAGATCTGCATCTTGTCGGCGCTGGATACCATTGTGTCGAACTTCACGCCCAGCTCGTGCTGTGCAGAAGCGACTTCATGGTGGTGCTTTTCAACGACAACGCCCATTTCGCCGAGAACGGTCAGCATTTCGGAACGCATGTCCTGAAGGCTATCGACCGGAGGAACCGGGAAGTAGCCGCCCTTGACGCGCGGACGGTGGCCGAGGTTGCCGGTCTCGTAGTCTGTGTCGTCGTTGGACGGCAGTTCGGACGAGTCGAGCTTGAAGCCCGTGTTGTATGGGTCGGCCTTGTACTTCACGTCGTCGAAGACGAAGAATTCAGGCTCTGGGCCAACGAAAATCGTGTCGCCGATACCGGAAGCCTTCAGATAGGCTTCAGCCTTCTTGGCTGTGCCGCGTGGGTCGCGGTTATAGGATTCGCCCGAGACAGGGTCGAGAATGTCACAGATGATGACCATGGTGGACTGCGCGAAGAACGGGTCCATGTGAACTGTGCCCGTGTCAGGCATCAGCACCATGTCGGACTCGTTGATAGCCTTCCAGCCGCCGATGGAGGAGCCGTCGAACATCACGCCATCGGCGAACATGTCTTCGTCCACACAGGCTACGTCCATCGTGACGTGCTGCAGCTTGCCCTTGGGGTCGGTAAAGCGCAGGTCAACGAACTTCACGTCGTTGTCCTTGATCTGCTTGAGAATATCGTTTGCGGTCGTCATTTGAAACTTTTCCTTGAGTGTAATGATAACAAGGTGAAGCCCCAGCTTTTCCTGCTGGGTTCAGTCTTTTTATATGGCGTCTACGCCTGTCTCACCCGTGCGGATACGAATAACCTCTTCCACATTCGAGACAAAAATCTTTCCGTCGCCAATGCGGCCTGTCTGTGCAGCGTTGCGAATGGCCTCGATCACGGCATCCGCATTTTCATCCGCAAGCACGACTTCGACTTTTACCTTGGGCAAAAAATCGACGACATACTCTGCGCCGCGATAGAGTTCCGTATGGCCTTTTTGACGACCAAAGCCCTTAGCTTCCGTAACCGTTATTCCCTGAAGTCCGACTTCCTGAAGGGCTTCCTTCACTTCGTCGAGCTTGAAAGGCTTAATGATCGCTTCGATCTTTTTCATGAGAAAATATCTCTCCGCTTCTCCCGTTAAAGCGGTCTTTCCGCTCTGCCACAAGAATGCACGTATCGTGCCAGATCGGAAGCGGGTTTGAATAAAAAATCTTCAAAAAATGGCTGGACAAGGCGAAATTTGGCGCAACTTGCCTGTTTTCGCGGGTGAAAATACCGTCCATCGCCAGCTATAGGGCGGATTTTTCACGATTTTGCCAAATTTCGAACGTGTTACGCAAAGGTAAATCCATGGTGTGAATTGGGTAAATTTTGCGCAAATGAATATATTTTATGCAAGTGAATTTGCCTAAATTTGCGCCGATTGCCTTTTGCAAAATTTTACGCTGAATATGCCTGCATGATGTTTTCAGCCAGCCATGCTTTGATCGACCCAGACGCCATGGCGCGTATTGATGCGAGTGCGGAAAGAAGTGGCATTTCCGTCTCCGCGCTGATGGAACGGGCAGGGCAGGCCGTCGCCGCATGCGCGCTCAAATACTATCCGCAAGCGCTCCGCTATGTCGTCCTTTGCGGCATCGGTAACAATGGCGGCGATGGCTTCGTGGCAGCGCGCGCGTTGAAGGAGAGCGGTTCCGAGGTTGCTGTCTTCGTCTTCGGCGATATCGGCAAGTTGAAGGGAGCGGCGAAGCAGGCGTTCGATGGCATGGCACAGTCTTTCGAACCGCTAGATGATTACCAGCCCCGATCCGGCGATGTGGTGATCGACGCGATTTTCGGTGCGGGACTGTCCCGTGATGTGCCTGCTGAGGTGGCTACTCTTATCGATGCAGTCGAGACAGCCGCCATACCCGTTATCGCCATCGATCTGCCATCCGGTTTGTACGGAAGGCGAGGCGTGCCATTGGGACGAGCGTTTCAGGCCGCGCGAACAATCACTTTTATGGCGCGCAAGCCAGGCCATGTGCTGATGCCTGGACGGTCGCTTTGTGGTGAGCTTGAGGTCTTCGATATCGGCATTCCGCATCGAATTCTGCGGGAACATAGCGACTTGATCTGCGAAAACCATCCTTCGCTCTGGATGAGTGCGTTCCCAAAGGCGGACGAGGATACGCATAAGTTCAAGCGCGGGCATCTCACCGTCTTATCTGGCCCCGCCCATGCCACCGGCGCTGCCCGCATGACGGCGATGGCGGGTTTTCGTGCCGGTGCAGGCATTGTTACTGTTGCTGCGCCGCACGAGGCGCTGGGCGTGCTTTCTGCGATGCTGACGGCGGTGATGGTGTCAGGTATCGAAAGCGATGAGGAGCTTGAAGCGTGGGCTGGCGACAAGCGCCACAATACCTATGTTCTCGGCCCGGGATTTGGAGACCTCGAAAAAGCGCGCCGCTTCGTCTCCCTGTTGAAGGACAAGGCGCTTGTACTGGATGCCGATGGCATCACGGCGTTCAAGCAGGAACCGCAGCGGCTCTTCGATCTCTTCGCTGCCGATGCGCCCCGCATTCTGACGCCACATGAGGGTGAGTTCGGTCGTCTGTTTCCTGACATTGCGGCGGACGACAATCTTAGCAAGATCGAGAAAGCACAGGCGGCTGCGGCGCTTATCAATGCGGTGGTTGTCTATAAGGGCGCAGATACGGTGATTGCGGCTCCGGATGGTCGCGCGCTGGTCAACACCAATGCGCCGCCGTATCTGGCTACGGCAGGGTCGGGAGATGTGCTGGCGGGAATAGCGGGCGGTTTTCTGGCGCAGCAGGTTTCGGCTTTTGAGGCCGCGGCTGCCGCTGTCTGGCTGCATGGTGAAACGGCCCAACGTCTGGGCCCGGGTCTCACCGCCGAGGATTTGGCCGCGGCGGTTCGTCCTTTTTAAGACTAGTGGGCGGGCTTACCCTGGCTGGCGGATGCGGCTATGCGGGATGCGCTCATAACCAGCTTGCGCTCCGCGCGCTCCTGCTGCGGCGTGCGATTGTAGATTTCGCGATAACACTTGGAAAAATGCGACGCGGAAACGAAGCCGCAGGCAACGGCCACCTCCACCACCGGCATTGCCGATTGAACCAGCAAGTGACGCGCCCGGTCCAGACGAATTTCCAGATAATAGCGGGCAGGGGAACGGCCCATTTCCTGTCGGAACAGACGCTCCACCTGTCTGCGTGACAGATCGGCATCATCTGCAATATCCAGCAGGGATAGCGGTTCGGACAGGTTGCTTTCCATGAGTTCGATGATCGACAGAACCTTGTCGTTCTGTATGCCAAGACGCGCGCGCAGCGGCAGGCGCTGCCGGTCATGCGGGTTGCGCACCCGGTCCGTCAGTTGTTGTTCGCAGACGCGGTTGACGAGGTTTTCACCGAAATCCTGACCGATCAGGTTCAGCATCATGTCCAGAGATGCCGTGCCGCCCGCGCAGGTATAGATGTTGCCATCCACCTCGTAGAGGTCGGCATAGACCTCCACCTGCGGAAAGGCTTCGGAAAAGCCGGGCAGGTTTTCCCAATGGATCGCACAGCGCTTGCCGTTCAGCAGGCCAGCCTGGGCCAGCACATGTGCGCCCGTACAGAGACTACCGACCGCGATGCCGCGATTGTTCGCCTCGCGCAGCCACGCATTGACGGATTTGTTGTTGTATTGCTCGATATCGATGCCGGAACAGATCAGCACCATGTTCGGGCGGTTTTCACCGCTCACCGATTTGCGCTCTTCAGCCAGTGATGTGTTGGCTTCCAGTGCGATGCCGCTGGAGGAGGCGACCTTCTGCCCATCCGCCGAGGCAAGGCGCCACTCATAAGCTGCGTAACCCAGCATACGGTTGGCAATGCGCAACGTCTCCACCGCTGCCGTAAATGGCAGCATGGTGAATTGCGGAACCATAAAAAAGACGACTGAGCGTTTCTTGGGAGGAGTTTTGCTCATTATGACCATGCTCCATTGCGGAAACGCAATTCCTTGCTTGGAAACCGTCCGCTGTATATCTCATTTGCGACACTCTCGGCGCAAGATACGACGCCGCTGTTTCGTTGTCAAAAAAACTGTGGGTGATCGGGGTTTGACGGAGGTCAAGCCGGAGCTTGCCGAGGAGCTGGGACCGAACCGCTAATTTAGCCTTAAGCCGATATTTTGCATTTTATTAATATTGTTTTCAATTTTTCGGCGCAGCCTTTCAACACTATCGCCACGTTGCGCGTTCTATCGACGTGAGGAAACGGCGGATCGAGAAAAGACAGAAGACCGCCGCTTCATCTGGTGTTTCAGTGTCGGGTTGCCCAAGAACGACTGTGCCGTTCCTGCCCGATGCCTTCGAGCGGAGTATTGCGTATGCATGAAGCTGGCCTGACCGTTCTGGTCGTAGACGACGAAC
The DNA here is from genome assembly GCA_900473205.1 of Hyphomicrobiales bacterium. Lineage (GTDB taxonomy): Bacteria > Pseudomonadota > Alphaproteobacteria > Rhizobiales > Rhizobiaceae > Agrobacterium. Next base: position 43,385 of record UCLB01000018.1, on the reverse strand, counting down.
CGATCCTGAGATTCACTCTTGCCGATGCGCTGGAAGAAGTGGGTTATACCGTGCTTGAAGCGTCCAACGTTCTGGAGGCCGTGGCCGTCATCGGCAAGGTGCCCCAGATTTCTGCTGTCATCACCGACATCGATATGCCCGGTGGCCTGTCCGGTCTGGATCTGGTGCGCATGCTCGAAACCTGCCAGGAGCATATTTCGATCATTGTCACCTCCGGGGGACATGCGCCGGATGCGCTGGATTTGCCGTCCGACGTACGCTTCTTCAGCAAGCCATACCATTTCGATGATATCTTCTTTGCGCTCCGCGCTGCCATCTCCAGCAAGGCAAAGTCCAAAAAGAAGCGTGGCGTTCGCGTTGCCGGCTTGCAGTTCACACATCCCTGAACGCAAAAACGCCGGAGTTTCCTCCGGCGTTCGATGAGATGAGGGCGCTTTATCAGGCCGCGCGCAACAAGACCAGGCTACGGCCTTCGGCGGTGTAAGTCTCGCCATTGGCAATGGCATTGCTTGGTGCCTCTGGGTCTGCGGTCGTCAGCTCCGTCATCCAGCCGTGATCGGCATCCGGAAGTTTGAACTCCACCGCGCCATCATGCGGATTGAACAGGACCAGCACGTCCTGCCATCCGTCTGCTTCGTCCTGATCGTCACGCGTCAGGCGAAGACCGAGAGAAGTGCAGCCGAGATCGTCCCACTGTTCCTGAGTCTGTTCGCCACCACCCGGGTTCAGCCATGTGGCGTGGGTGCTGTCGCGCCAGCTTTCGCGTCTGAGGATCGAGTGGGACTGTCGCAATTCGATCAGGCGCGCTGTGAAGCTCCGCAGGGCTTCAGCGCTCTCCGGCAGGTTTTCCCAGTGAACCCAGCTGACTTCGCTGTCCTGGCAATAGCCGTTATTGTTGCCCATCTGACTGCGACCGAATTCATCGCCCGCCAACAGCATCGGTGTCCCGTGTGAGAGAAGAAGGGTGGCAAGGAAGTTGCGCTTTTGCCGGTCGCGAACGGCGTTGATGTCCTGATCGTCCGTCGGACCTTCGACACCATAGTTGAAGCTGCGGTTGTCGCCGTGGCCATCCTTGTTGTCTTCGCCGTTCGCGTCATTGTGCTTCTCGTTGTAGGACACGAGGTCGTTCAGCGTGAAGCCGTCATGGGCGGTGATGAAGTTGACGCTGGACCACGGTCTACGGCCACGAAGGTCGTAGACATCGCTGGAGCCAAGGACGCGGGCGGCGAAATCACCAGCGGTGCCGTCTTCGTCCTTCCAGTATTCGCGGACCGTATCGCGGTACTTGTCGTTCCATTCCGCCCAGCCGGGAGGAAAACCGCCGACCTGATAGCCGCCGGGGCCGATGTCCCAAGGCTCGCCCACCAGTTTCAGCTTGGAAAGAACCGGGTCCTGACCCACGGCGTCAAAGAAGCCGCTGCGCTGGTCGAAACCTTCTGGCTCGCGACCGAGAATGGTGCCCAGATCGAAGCGGAAGCCATCGATATGCATGTCTTCGGCCCAGTAGCGCAGAGAATCCGTCACCAGTTGCAGAACGCGCGGATGCGAGGTGTTGACGGTGTTACCGGTGCCAGTGTCGTTGATGTAAAAACGCGGCTGGTCAGGCATCGTGCGGTAGTAGGAGAAATTGTCGATGCCTTTGAAGGAAAGGGTCGGTCCAAGCTCGTTGCCTTCGGCGGTGTGGTTATAGACCACGTCGAGAATGACCTCGATGCCGCCATCATGGAATGCCCTGACCATATCGCGGAAGCCAGCCATGCCTTTCGGGCCACAATAGCGCGATGCGGGGGAGAAGAAGCCGAGGGAATTGTAGCCCCAGAAATTCTTCAGTCCTTTTTCCAACAGATGCGAGTCATCCGGGAAGGAATGGATCGGCAACAGTTCGACGGAGGTTACGCCGAGGCTCTTGATGTAATCAACAATCTGCTTGTCGCCGAGACCCTCATAGGTTCCGCGCAGGTTTTCCGGCACGCCGGGGTGTAGCTGGGTAAAGCCCTTGACGTGGGTTTCGTAGAAAATCGTCTTCGACCAGGGGACGTTGGGCTTCTTGTCGTTGGCCCAGTCATAATCATTGGGATCGATGACGCGGCACTTCGGCATCTTGCCGGCGCTGTCGCTCTCATCGAAGGAAAGGTCCTTGTCTTCGGCGTCCAGCTTGTAGCCGAACTGCTCGGTGCCCCATTCAATATTGCCCACCAGTTCACGGGCGTATGGATCGACCAGCAGCTTGTTGGGATTGAAGCGATGGCCCTTTTCCGGGTCGTATGCGCCATGCACGCGGTAACCATAGAGCGCGCCGGGCTTCAGGCCGGGAATATAGCCGTGCCAGATTTCGTTGGTGAATTCCGGCAACGTGATGCGCTCGATCTCGTTTTTACCGCTCTCATCGAAGAGGCACAATTCAACCCGTTCGGCATGGGCGCTGAAGATTGCGAAATTGACACCATCACCATCGAAATTGGCGCCAAGGCGGGTGAAGTCGCCGGGCAAAATGCTGGAACCGAACTGGGCCATAGATATCCTCTTAGCTGATTGGGGCAGTGGGAAATGTGGTGGCCTGTCATTTGTTCCGCAGCGCAAAAAAATGGCTCGCGAGATCCAAGTCTTGCGAGCCATTCAGTTCGTCTTATGCGCTGCTTTTATTTGGAAACAATCCGCATGCGCTTGTTGTCCGTCGTTGGCCATCCGATATCCTTCAATGTGTCTGCAGGCAGGGCTTCAAGGGCACGCAGGTTCTGTCTGCGGCGCCATAATGCGTGCAGTGCACGTCCTGTTTCTACAAGGCGGGATAACCAGTGGAATGACTGTAGCGAAGCCCGTGAGGGCCGCCTGGCGTGGGTGGTGATCATGGTCATGTCGTATCTCCTTTCATGCTCCATGTTCGGTTTCAGACGATAGTGGTATGCGCTCAGTGCGATCATCAATCAATTGAATGATTGTCATGTCATCCATGACTTATTGTGATGCTTTTCGGCGCCATCGTCTGGCTTGGATTTGAGAATGAGACATTGTTGACATTCAATCAAACGAAATGATATCGTCTTATTGATCAGAAAAATTGAAGGCATCCGCCATGACAGTTTCCTTCCGCCAACCGCTGCCTTTGTTGGACAACGACATCTTGCGCACCTTCGTTGCGATTGCCGAAACCGGCAATTTCTCCACCGCCGCCGAGGTGGTGTTTCGAACGCCGTCAGCGGTGTCCATGCAGATCAAGAAGCTTGAGGAGCAGTTGAAGACGACGCTGTTCCTGCGCGATGCGCGCTCGGTCACACTGACCGCTCATGGCGAGACGCTGTTGACCTATGCGCGACGCATGATCGCGCTGTCCAATGAGGCGGTGTCACGTTTCGTGATGCCGGAACTGTCAGGCGTCGTCAGGCTGGGTGCGCCGGAAGACATCGGTGAGCGTGGGCTGCTGCCTGGCATTCTCAAGCGGTTTGCGGAAGCCTTTCCGGCCATCATGGTGGATGTGACCATCGATTCCAGCTCGCAGCTTTACAAACGCATGGATGAGCATCGGCTCGATCTGGCGCTGGTCAACTGCGCGTCGCTGCCCATGCGCAATACGGGTGAGGTTCTGATGCGCGAGCGGCTGGTGTGGACGGGCGCGAAATGCGGCACGGCACATCTGCGTGATCCCTTGCCGATTTCGATCTGGGAAGATGGCTGCATCTGGCGCTCGGAAGCCATCAATTCGCTGGAGAAGCAAAATCGCCGTTTCCGCGTCGCTTATCTCAGCGGCCACACCATGGCGCAAAAGGCGGCCATTGAGGCCGATCTTGCGATCGCGCCTTTGCCGCGTTCCTACGTGCAAAACGACATGGTTATTCTGGGCGAAAAGGATGGGCTGCCGGAGCTTGGCTGCTTCGATATCCGCCTCATTCTGGCGGACAAGCCGTCGCGTCCGGTTCAGGCGGTGGCAGACAGCATTCGCAACGCGTTCCGCGATGTGGCACAGCCGCTTTGAGATCGATAACTTATTTTTGAACGACTGCGGAACCGGTTTTGATTTCCCGCGTTTTATGTGCGCAATTTAGATCATCGTCTGCATTATTGACGCAGACACAAGGGGAGTTTCCACGCATGTCGACACGTTTCTTCGCAAGCATTGCTGCTGTTTTTATCGCTCTCATTTCCCTCAGCTCCTGCGGTAACACGATCCGCGGCGTTGGCAAGGATGTAGCAGGCACCGTAGACGGCACGCAGGCTGCCGGACGAAGCGTAGATCGCGCAGCGCGCCGCTAAACCACATATTGGCATTGGCCAAGATCAAAAAGAAGCTGGCGAATTTTTCGCCGGCTTTTTTGTTGTAACGAGATTTTCATGCGGGCGTTCGTGAAAACAGCGCGCTGTGAAATGTGAGCCATATTCTCGTCGTCCTCCGGCAGTTTATCGTGCCAGACAGAATCTCGCTGATTCACGAGGACCGATGAGAAAATTCATTCGATATCTGCTGCCGTTTTTGTTTTCCACCGCAGCCAATGCGTCGGAACTGCCGAGCTATTGTCAGGCGCTCGACCATATGGGCGGCCGCTATACGGTATGCAGTTTCGATCCGAAGAAAAACGACATCAGGCTTTATCAGTGGGATTATATTGCCGGAAAGCCTTACGGCTCCTTCGAGGCGCTTTCCACGTCTCTCTGGCGCCAGCACAGCTTCGTCATCTTCGCCATGAATGGCGGCATGTATCACCGCGATCTGTCGCCGGTGGGACTGCATATAGAGAATGGCGTGGAAAAGAATGCCATCAGCACCGGCGGCGGGTGGGGCAATTTCCACATGCAGCCCAATGGCGTCTTCTTTCTGAAGGGCCAGACGGCAGGCGTGCTGGAAACCAGCGCTTATCTCAACGCCAATCTCAAGCCGGATTTGGCCACGCAATCAGGTCCGATGCTGGTGATAGACGGCGAATTGCATCCGCGCTTTTTACCGCAGAGCGACAGCCTCAACACCCGCAACGGTGTTGGCGTCTCGGATGACGGTGTCGTGCATTTTGCAATCTCGGAAAATGCGGTGCGCTTTTACGATTTCGCCACGCTGTTCCGCGACCGGCTGCATGTGAAGAATGCGCTTTATCTGGATGGCAGCATTTCCAGCGTGGATATTCCCGCCGCAAAACGCCGCGACTCCTGGCACCCCATGGGGCCAATCATCGCGGTGGTCGAGCGTGTGCCGGATTAAAGCAGGCGATACTTAGATCGGTGCTTTCGGATAGGCCTTTTCCAGACCGCCGGACTTCATCAGGCCGTTGCGAAATGCGCTGAAGGCCGCGTGCTGGCTGCTCTTCGAGACTTCATGCAGCCGGATCTGCATGCGGGCCGGGGCATGTTCGCCAAACCACTCACCGCATTTCTCCAGCTTCAGCGTGTTGAGAAACCGTGCCTGCGACTGTTGATCCAGAAACAGATGCAGGCCTTCCAGCAGGTTTTCGTCTTGAAGGGCGTTTTCCAGCAGCAGGGTCAGCCAGGACTGATCCTCGGCATTCAAGGATGCGATCTTGGTCGCGACCGTTTCGCGGTCAGGGAAGGAAGAAGCATTTGCCTGCATGATATCTCACCGCTCTAGCGTGTTGGTTTTCGCCCGATAATGCAGTTGCGAGACACGTTCAAGACGGTGAAAAGCCCGTCTACCAAAAACTGTGAAATTGCGGGCGTTTATACACATCTCAGGCACTTATGGTGAACCAAATCTAACCACGTTTACACTTTGGTCCAAATTGAGACGGAGCCTGTGGATAGCCTGTCCCGATATGGTCATCTAACCTATTGTTTTTTATTGCACCTATGCACGCAGTGAATGGCAGGTGGGCGAATACGCCTTGCTTTAGCCGTTTTTAGCAATTGCCTTTGTCACGAGTTTTTAATAAATGGTTCACCCACTGGGCCGACGGAAGAGCGGCCTGGAGAGTGAACACGCTGGAGTAATCATGGAAGAAACCGCACAGAAATCCTGCTGGGCTGTAACAATACGCGCTCTTGCAGGCTTTGCCGCTTTTCTCGCTTTGACATACATTTTTGGCAGCCCGTAAAAATCTCTCTTAAAAGTTTTCAGATATGGCAGCACGGTTTCCCCAAGAAACCGTGCTGTTTTCATTTGCGCCTGAAATATGCCCAGAAAAGGCTTTGCCGCATGTCGCAGTCGGCGTAATTCATGCCCATATTTGATATGGCGCATTTGCGCCTTTCAGATAAACTGGCGCCATAAGTCTATACATAGGGCAGGATACACATGTTTCTTTCGGTCTTCGACGTCTTCAAGATCGGTATCGGACCTTCCAGTTCGCACACGATGGGACCGATGTCCGCGGCGAACCGCTTTCTCGAAACCATCCTGTCGGACGAATGGCCACGGCCTTCCGGTGCTGCGGTTTCGGCCATCAAGGTCAGCCTGCATGGCTCGCTTGCTTTCACCGGCATTGGCCACGGCTCTGGCCGTGCGGTTATCCTCGGTTTGACGGGCGAGCGCCCTGACCGTGTCGATCCCGATGCGATGGACGGCCTTGTTGCCGATGTCGAAGCCTCGGGCCGCGTGACACCTCCGGGCCATCCGACGTACATTTTCCGCCCAGCAGAAGATTTGATCTTCGACAAGAAGAACCCGCTGCCGGGCCATGCCAATGGCATGACCTTCTCTGCCTATGACAATCAGGGACGCATGCTGCTCAAGCGCATCTATTATTCTGTCGGCGGCGGTTTCGTGGTGACCGATACCGAGCTTGAGGCGATGAAACAGCGCGGCAAGACCGTGGATAACGGACCGAAGGTTCCTTATCCCTTCGCCAGCGCCAAGCAGATGCTGGAGATGGCAAACAGTTCTGGCCGCACCATTTCGCAAATGAAGCGCGCCAATGAAGAAACCGTCATGTCACGGCAGGAACTGGATGACCGGCTGGACCAGATCTGGGATGCGATGAATGGCTGCATCGAGCGTGGACTGAAAGGCGAGGGCATCATGCCCGGTGGCCTCAAGGTCAAACGCCGTGCGCGCTCCATACATGACAAGCTGAATGCCGAATGGCGCAGCAACCGGCTCAACCCGGTTCTGGCGAATGACTGGCTTAGCGTTTACGCGATGGCCGTGAACGAGGAAAACGCCTCCGGTGGTCGTGTCGTCACTGCGCCCACCAATGGTGCTGCGGGCGTGGTGCCTGCCACCGTTCGCTACTTCCGCCATTTCCATGAGGATGCGTCAGTTGACGATATCAGGGACTTCCTGCTGACGGCGGCAGCCATTGGCGGCATCATCAAGCACAATGCCTCCATCTCCGGTGCCGAAGTCGGCTGTCAGGGCGAAGTCGGATCTGCTGCTGCCATGGCGGCGGCTGGTCTCGCCGCAGTCATGGGCGGCTCCCCGGCACAGGTAGAAAATGCGGCTGAAATCGCGCTCGAACACCACCTCGGCATGACCTGCGATCCCATTGCCGGTCTGGTGCAGGTGCCTTGCATCGAGCGGAATGCTCTTGGTGCCGTGAAGGCCGTTACCGCAGCGTCGCTGGCGTTGAAGGGTGATGGTGAGCATTTCGTGCCGCTCGATGCCTGTATCGAAACCATGCGCCAGACCGGCAACGACATGAGCGAGAAATACAAGGAAACCTCCACCGGCGGTCTTGCCGTGAATGTGGTGGAGTGTTGAACAGCGCAACTTATCCACGCTTGACGGACGAGCCAAAACGGCCTTGATAGCGCCATGGCTCTTCATCTTATCAAGCTTTGTGTTGGCGCTGACTCCATCGAGGATTTGCGCGAGTGGGTTTCCAACCGGTGCCTGACCGCCATTGCGGCAGGGCTGGAGCCGCACAGTGTGCACACCACGCGCATGTTTCCCAAACGGACGGAGGAGTTGCTGGATGGCGGCTCGCTCTATTGGGTCATCAAAGGCCAGGTGCAGGCCCGCCAGTCGCTTCTCGATATCCGCTCGTTTAAAGGTGAAGACGGCATCAGCCGCTGCGATCTGGTGCTTGGGCCGGAGGTCATCGAAACCTCGCCTGCGCCCAAGAGACCGTTTCAGGGATGGCGTTACCTGAACGCGGAAGAAGCCCCGCGTGATCTTGGTGGCAACGGCCTGTCCGACGACATGCCATCAGACCTTCGCCGCGAACTCGCCGAACTTGGCCTGCTCTAATTAGCCAAACTCCAGACAAAAAAGAGCCGGTTCCGGGGCAACGGAACCGGCCCGTGGCACGGTCAACATCGGGGACGGGGTGACCTGACCGGCCAATAACTCGGTAGAGAGGGGCGGGGGAGACGCCGCCCGCCTGATTATTCCTTAATACCTGCAACTGCGCTGACGTTACGGCCATCCTGAATTTTGACCCAGCGGCCCGGATTGGCGCTGTCCTGACGCTTGAGGTAGGTATATTCGGTCTCGGACCAGTCCATGACCTTGTTGCGAAGGTTGTCGAGAATGAAGTCGCCGCGGTCGGTACGCACGGTCAGAACCGCGTGGCCGGAACCGTTTGGCTGAAGAACGACCGTGATCAGCAAGTCGGATGGCGAGATGCCCTTGTTCATCAGCATCTTGCGCTTCAAGAGAACATAGTCCTCACAATCGCCAACCGTGGTCGGGTAAGCCCAGCGCTCTTCAACGCCGTAGATTTCCATATCCGTCATTGGCGTGATCGTGGTGTTGACCGTGTAGTTCACGTCCAGGATCATCTTCCAGTTTTCTTCGGTCAGTCTCAGAGGGCCACGGTCGCCGGATGTCGGCTGGCATTCGCTCTGATAGGTCTGGCAGAATTCGTAGTGACCAATCGGTGGATTGGCTTTACCCATGATGCGCATTGCTGCTGCTGGAGATGCTTCTGCTTGGCCCGCAAATGCACCTGCGATCATTGCTGCAATCATAAATCCGAAACGGCTGATGTTTTTCATTTCTTGTCTCCCCGTTGTGAGGAGAAGAATGCCATCGATATTTTGAGCGGCGGCAAATAACGGCGCTCAAATTCGAGGTAAAATTTAGGAAAAACAACGCTTTATTTGAATTTGTTTTAATCTGTATTTGAAGAAAATTTGATTAGAATTTTATCGTTTCGATTATGATTTCTCGGGGCTATAGGTGTTCAAGTTGCTGTTTTTAATTGATTATGTCGGCGCTCTGGTTAATGCGTGAGGCCGCTTTTGGTGGATGAGTGCTCGTTTAAACTATTCTTTGACTATACTTAAGTCCATCGAATTCGACCTGCTGTAGCTCTAGCTCAACCAAAGGGTGTTGAAATCTATCTGTAGTTGCGCATATTTGGTGTTCTCAGGCCGATTTTTTTCGTCATTTTTCTGAAATTTCTTCGTTTTCCCAAGATGGCACAGGTTTTTTTTGTGATTTTTCTGCGGGAGACGAGCGAAATCGGGAAGCGAGCGGTGCCCAAGGTGAATTTCAGGCACAAAAAAACCGGCTAACGCGAGGCGCTGCCGGTTGCCGCTGGCGAAGCCAGAATGACGGTATTAGAGGAACTCGATCAGTGCGTCGCGAGACTGCACGGCATCGAATTCGATGGCCACGCCTTCCATGAAGTGACGCACGATGCGACCGGCCATGTTGCCGAGACGTACATTGCTGCCCATGGCAGGGCGGATTTCCGTTTCGACGGCTGCGCCCGATAGCGACAAGTCGATGATGCGGCATGGCACGATGTTGCCATCGCTCAACATCAGATCGGCGCGTGGATTGCGCGGCGTCAGACGGTCATGGCGGCGGTCTTCGGGAAGGCCGAGCGCGTGACGCTTGGCAATCCAGGCCAGCTGTGCAGCCAGTTTCTCACGCTTGCGCTCCGTCGCCATGATGGCGATGGTGAAGCCATCGGCGGTCAGCGCTTTGACGACGCCTTCGACACGACCGATATGCTGCAGATAGGCAATGATGCGGTCTCCATTTCTGGGACGCACGAAGCAGGTGATGCGGGCTGTTTCCGCTGTCATTTCATGGGCTGCGCAATCATACTCATCCTGCGAAGGCACCATCAACCTGCCACTCAAAGCTACGGGCAAAACCTCCGCGGGAGGTGTCTCCACGGAACGAGCGGCAAAAGCGACGGTGGTCGAGCGAGATGAGAACATGGGCGGCACAATAAAGAGGAATAATCGCTCTTCTTTACAGCGCCCGAGTTAACAGACCGTTCCGCCGAAAGCTGCGAATATTCACACTTGATCTCATAACGATACGTGCGATGCCGATGGGTAGTCCCTTGCAATTCCATTGACCGCATCATCGCAAGGTTCTTCCAGCAACTGACTGCGTGTCAGTGCCAGCGGCTTGAAGGGCTGGCCGAAATCCGCAAGCGGCGGATCGGAGACGAGAGCGCCCAGAAGCCGTGGTGGAAAATGCGGCTCGGCTTCCAGCGGCAGAAGCAGCATTTCGAATTCCTGCGCGGCATGGCCGCTCTCGCTTTCCGCCCATAGATCGAAGATGACGGGGCGTTCATGCTGCATCACCCCATGGGCGATTCGACAGGCATAGTGGGCGGCATCCGGCTGCCAGATCATCGAAAAGGCCGTGTCGCGCAGCTCGCAGCCGAAAAGATTGTAGAGCCGCGTTCCCGTCAGGCGAAACACCGGCGCGTCTTCGCCCGTATCGGTCAGCACGAAAAGGTCGGGCAGGACGTGGCGAATATGCGAGGGATCGATCTCGCTGCGCAAAGGGGCTGCGCGATTGCCGCGTAAATCGTTCCAGTAGGAGTAAATCTCCAGGCTTGCGTTTGTCTTCATGACACGGTCTCCGAGCCCGCAGGGGTTATGTATCATTTCGATACAGAGCCACGTTCATTTGCGGTGCTTAAAGATATCCATGCGATTTCCATGCCACGCGCTTGCGCAATGACAATCCGTAAGGGCCTGTTAAGTTGCAGCAGCAGTCGCGTCTCGGCGCTTCTTTTTCCCGCAACGTTACTATATTGCTCACAGCATACATGCGGAACGCGACGGGAAGGAAAGCTTGCTTATGACGCACAATGAAGGCGGATTGCCGGAAGCCGAAGAGGAAGCCCGTCCCGAGGTTGCGCAGAAATCACCGGTTTTCAACTTGCCTGGCGCCCTTGTTGCCGTTCTCGGCTTCATGATCGCGGTCCACCTCGTGGCGACCTATCTGCTCTCGGACGATGGTTATGGCTGGTTTATCTTCACTTTCGGCTTCATTCCGCTGCGTTACGCCACCGCCCTTTCCGAGCAGGGTCTGGAATGGATTTGGACGCCCGTTACCTACTCGTTTTTGCATGGCGGCATCGAACATATCCTGTTTAACGGTCTGTGGCTGATGGCCTTTGGCGCGCCGGTGCTGCGTCGAATCGGGACGATGCGTTTCACTTTGCTCTGGTGCATTTCAGCCGCCGTTGCCGCATTCGGCCATGCATTCCTGCATTGGGGCGACGTCACGGTCCTGATCGGCGCGTCGGGTGTTGTCTCCGCACTCATGGGTGCGGCCTGCCGCTTTGTCTTTCCGTCGCAGGGTGGTCGATATCATCCCGCCGTGGGGCATCTTCTGCCACGCCAGAGCATTCTTCAGTCCCTGTCGAACCGCACCGTCCTCATCTTCACGCTGATGTGGCTGCTGGGCAATGTGTTGATTGCCTTCGGCATTCCGCTGGTGGGTGATGTGGGCGGCGAAGTGGCGTGGGACGCGCATATTTTTGGCTTCCTGCTGGGCTTTCTGTTCTTCGCACTCTTCGACCGCGACCCCGCTGAGCGCCGATAGGTTTTCGCGAAGCTACTCAATCGATTGAAGTATTTGAGCGGTCGGAAACATATTGCTTTCCGCTGAGCGCTGGCGCACCATTGCCTTCCAGATTGATCGCGTGCCCGTGGAGGAGACATGGCGCGGGATCAAAAGACCAGTCTGACACGGAGGGAAATATGCCGATATTTGTGAAAGAACTGCTCGATCTCAAGGGCCGCGATGTCGTAACCGTTGGGCCTGATATGTCGCTGGAAGATGCCGCAATAACGCTGCACGAAAACCGCATCGGTGCGGTTGTCGTGACCGATGACAAGGGCACCATTCTCGGCATCTTTACCGAACGCGATCTCGTCAAAGCCATTGCGGCGCAAGCCGCCGCCGCCCTGCAGGCCAAAGTGTCTGACGTCATGACCAAGAATGTCACCCGCTGTCACGAGGGTTCTAGCACAGACGATCTGATGGAACTCATGACCGGCGGTCGCTTCCGCCACCTGCCGGTGGAAGCAGATGGTCGTCTGGTCGGCATCATCTCAATTGGTGACGTGGTGAAAGCGCGCATCAGCGAGGTCGAGGCGGAAGCGGAGCATATCAAGGCTTATATTGCGGGGTAGGGTTGCCCCTGACGTGGCGGAACAATTACGCCTCAAAAACCTGCTGCATCCGCTTCAATTCCGGAATCCGCGACCGGGTTTCCTCATATCCGCGCTCGATGGATTCCGCTGCGCGGTGGAATTCCGACAGGCCGATGTGGTTGATACGAGGGTGCAGCGTCAAATCCGGTGGGTCGCCTGCAAGGCGTGAGCGGGAAATTCTGTCCTGAATGATGTTGAAAGCCTGCACCATCACACCCGGAAGTCCAACGCGTGAGGATGCTTCTGTTGGAGCCTTTGCTGTCGTGTCGAGGCTGGCGGTGCCTGCGCCATGCTTGACCACGGCGGAGCGGCCGAAAATATCGTAGTTGAGATTCACCGCCACCACCAGCGCCTGTTCATAGGCACGGCAGACGGATACGGGAACAGGATTGACCAGCGCGCCATCAATCAGGGTTCTGCCGTTGCAGCGCACGGGTTCGAAAATGCCGGGCAGGGCGTAGGATGAGCGCAGCGCGGTGATCAGATCGCCCTGATGCACCCAGACCTCATGGCCAGTCTTGAGTTCGGTCGCGACGGCGATAAAGGGGTGTTCCAGGTCTTCGATATTGAGGCCGACGAGGTGTTCCTGCATGCGCTTGGTCAGCCGCATTCCGCCAAACAAGCCGCCACCGCCAATCGTCAGGTCCAGCAGACCTGCAATGCGGCGCATGGTGAGCGAGCGGGCGAAGTCTTCGAGTTCATCCAGCTTGCCAGCAAGATAGCAGCCGCCCACCAGTGCGCCGATGGAGGTGCCCGCGATCATGCCGATCTTGACGCCTGCCTCATCCAGCGCGCGCAACACGCCGATGTGAGCCCATCCACGGGCAGCGCCGCCGCCCAGCGCCAGCGCAATTCGGTTCGAAGCGATTTTCGGCATGGGAGATGGCGCCTGCTGTTCGACCTTTTCCAAAGCCGTTGCCGTCGCCGGATTTTCGCGGTTCAGTCCCCAACCCAACATTCTTCTGCTCCCAAGTGCTATGCGGACATTCAAGGAGAGATTCTGCCTTTTTAAGGCATGCATCGCTCCAAGGTGTCAGTCGACCTCCCGACCCCTGTCATATTGGTAGCAAAAGGATAAAGAACCGGAAAGATCAGTCTTTCGGGTGCGAATGCCCGGCATCCGCATAGGTCTCGGCAGGATCGAAATGCCTGACATCGTCGGTAATCGTCGTCACTGCCTTGCCGCCTTCAAGCGAAACGGTGCGGTAGAAGCAGGAGCGACGTCCGGTGTGGCAGGTCGCATCATGGCCCGCCACCGATACTTTGAGCCAAATGGCGTCCTGATCGCAATCGGTGCGGATTTCCCGAACGGTCTGGAGATTGCCAGAGGTTTCGCCCTTTTTCCAAATCTTGTCGCGTGAGCGGCTGTAATAATGCGCGATACCGGTTTCGAGCGTCAGTGTCAGCGCCTGCGCATTCATATGCGCGACCATCAATAACTCGCCGTCCTTGATGTCGGTCACAACAGCCGTGACGAGGCCGTGCGCATCGAATTTGGGCGTAAACAGACCGGCAGATTCAAGCTCTTCCTTGTCCGCGGGGACGGGCGGAAATGTCGAAGACATGGAAACCTCTGATGAGATGGGGCAAGGGTTGCCTTGGCTAAAAGCAAGAAGGGCGGCTAGCGCCGCCCCGTCAGACCGGTCTTGATCTCAGCGATTATAGACCATGGTCATGAAGCGGGCCTGCTGAGCAGGCTCCGACTTGAAGGTGCCGGAGAAGCTGGTGGTCAAGGTGGTGGAACCCTGCTTCTGTACACCGCGCATGGACATGCACATATGCTCGGCATCGATCATGACAGCCACGCCACGCGGCTTCAGCGTCGTTTCGATGGCCTGTGCGATCTGCGCCGTCATGGTTTCCTGCGTTTGCAGACGGCGGCCATAGATTTCGACCACGCGGGCGATCTTGGAGAGACCCAGAACGCGGCCAGCTGGCAGGTAGGCGACATGTGCCTTGCCAACAATCGGCACCATGTGGTGTTCGCAATGGGAGTAGAACGGAATGTCACGCACGAGAATGATGTCGTCATATCCGCCGACTTCCTCGAACGTTGTGCCGAGAACATCGCTGGCATTCAGTTCGTATCCGCCGAAGAGTTCGCGGTAGGATTTGGCAACGCGTTTGGGCGTATCGAGCAGGCCTTCGCGTTCGGGATTGTCACCCGCCCAGCGAAGCAGGACGCGTACGGCGTCTTCGGCTTCAGCCTGCGTAGGGCGCTGGTCTGCTGCACCGTTGGGTGTGCCTGCACCGGGGAAATTCTTCACGATTGCATCCATCTCTTGGGTCTCCCGATGCGGTTGAATTGCCGCATCTGAACTTGGTTACGGCATGACTTATAAAGATGCCGCGCCTGCTATCTGGTTGTTTTCAGGCAATTTGGCAAGTCTGTCGTCACTTTTTCAACGCGCCATGATTAAATTTGCCGCACCTTGATGACGTCGGTGTCTCATAACATATAATGATGATGGCGCTCAGAAAAGCTTTGCCACTGATGACGCAGTGTTTGAAAATTCAATCCTGCGCGGACGGACGATCACATGGATGACATCTACAACAACCGCATTCTGGAATTCGCAGGCAACATTCCCCTGACCGGCGCCATGCCGGATGCGGATGCCAGCGCGCAGAAACATTCCAAGCTCTGCGGCTCCAAGGTCAAGGTCTACATCAAGCTGTGCGACGGCGTTGTGACGGATTTCTCTCACGAAGTTCGCGCCTGCGCGCTTGGGCAGGCCTCCTCATCTATCATGGCCCATCATGTCATCGGCGCGACCAGCGATGAAGTGCGCCAGGCACGGGCCGACATGCTGGCCATGCTGACAGCGGGAGGCGAGGGCCCCGAAGGACGCTTCGAGGACATGCGCATTCTCAAGCCCGTCAAGGATTACAAGGCCCGCCACGCTTCCACCATGCTCACCTTCGACGCGATCTGCGACTGTCTCGACCAGATCGAGGCCGACCAGCCGCTTTCGGCTTGAGCCGTGTGCAACGACCCGAACTGCCAGCACGAAGAGAGGCCAACGCCGAACAACCGCTCCCGCAACTGGTCCGGCCCGTTTGCCAAGACACCGGGACGCTTGCTCGGCATGGGTTTGATCCGCTTTTATCAACTCGCCTTTTCCGGCTTCGTCGGCAATTCCTGTCGCCACATTCCCACCTGTTCCGAATATGGCTATGAGGCATTTGCCCGACATGGCTTCTGGGCAGGCGGCTGGCTGACCCTGTTTCGCGTCGCACGCTGCGGGCCGGGTGGCACGAGTGGGCTTGATCCGGTGGTGGAAAAGTTGGACGATACATATGTCTGGTGGGCACCATGGTCCTACTGGAGGCGGGCCAGAAAACAAGCTGACACAGGGGGATGAAGCGCATGCCTATGCCGATGGAGTACCGTCAGGCGTCGGTGGATTTCGACCGGTTCATGGAAGACTTGAAAGAGGTTTCCATGCTGAGCACATCGCATCAGGCCTACACCATGCTGCAAGCCGTGTTTCAGGTGTTTCGACGCCGATTGTCGATTCAGCAATCCTTGGATTTTGCAAATACTCTTCCGCCGGTTCTCCGCGCAATTTTCGTCAGTGATTGGGATGTGGCGAAAAGATGCGGGAGTTCGGCACCGAAAGCGACATGATGGCGGAGGTGCGGGCGCTTCGCCACAACCACAATCTCTCGACTGATTCTGCCATTCGCGATGTCGCTGAGGCGGTGCGCCGTAATATTGATCCCGTGGCTTTCAATCGGGCGCTTTTGAAACTGCCACAGGCGGCCCGGGATTTCTGGCTGATGTCTGTTTCTGCTTAAAATTCTTTACTCACAACGCTTTCCGCATTATCACCCGCGCGTTCACATTCCGGCTTTCGCCGGTCAACACACCACCCGCATTCGTTGGCGGGACTGGACAGGAGAATTCTAATGTCAGATGCTGTTTCCCTTACATTTCCAGATGGCTCCGTTCGCCAGTATGCCGCAGGCACGACTGGACGCGATGTTGCCGAATCCATTTCCAAGTCGCTTGCAAAGAAGGCCGTCGCGATTGCGCTGGATGGCACTGTGCGCGACCTTTCCGACACCATCGTCGATGGCAAGATCGAGATCGTCACCCGTGATGACAGCAGAGCGCTGGAACTGATCCGCCACGATGCCGCCCACGTCATGGCCGAAGCCGTGCAGGAATTGTGGCCCGGCACGCAAGTGACCATCGGCCCGGTCATCGAAAACGGTTTCTACTACGACTTCGCCAAGAACGAGCCGTTCACGCCCGAAGATCTGCCGAAGATCGAAAAGAAGATGAAGGAAATCATCGGTCGCTCCAAGCCGTTCACGCGCGAAATCTGGTCGCGTGAAAAGGCCAAGGAAGTTTTTGCCGCCAAGGGAGAAAACTACAAGGTCGAACTCGTGGATGCCATTCCCGAGGGGCAGGACCTCAAGATTTATTATCAGGGCGATTGGTTCGACCTTTGCCGTGGCCCGCATATGGCGAACACTGGACAGATCGGCACGGCTTTCAAGCTGATGAAGGTTGCCGGTGCCTATTGGCGTGGCGATAGCAACAACCCGATGCTGACCCGCATCTACGGCACCGCATGGGCCACACAGGAAGAACTCGACCAGTATCTCCACATTCTGGCCGAAGCAGAAAAGCGCGATCACCGTAAGCTCGGCCGCGAAATGGACCTGTTCCATTTCCAGGAAGAAGGTCCGGGCGTGGTCTTCTGGCACGGCAAGGGCTGGCGCATGTTCCAGACCTTGACGGCCTATATGCGTCGTCAATTGGAAGGCACCTATCAGGAAGTCAACGCGCCGCAGGTGCTGGACGCTTCCCTATGGGAAACTTCCGGTCACTGGGGCTGGTATCAGGAAAACATGTTTGCCGTAAAATCGGCCTATGCCTTCACCCATCCAAAGGATGAGGAAGCGGATAACCGCGTCTTCGCCTTGAAGCCGATGAACTGCCCCGGCCATGTTCAAATATTCAAGCATGGGTTGAAGTCTTACCGAGAACTGCCTGTTCGCCTTGCGGAATTCGGCAACGTCCACCGTTACGAAGCCTCCGGCGCGCTGCATGGCTTGATGCGCGTTCGTGGCTTCACGCAGGACGACGCGCATGTGTTTTGCACCGAAGAGCAGATGGCGGCGGAATGCCTGCGCATCAACGACCTCATCCTGTCGGTCTACAAGGACTTCGGCTTCGACGAAATCGTCGTCAAGCTGTCCACGCGCCCTGAAAAGCGGGTTGGTTCCGACGACGTCTGGGATCGTGCCGAAAGTGTCATGACCGACGTTTTGAAGTCAATCGAAGATCAGTCCGAAGGCCGCATCAAGACCGCCATTCTGCCGGGCGAGGGTGCGTTCTATGGTCCGAAGTTCGAGTACACGCTGAAAGACGCTATCGGTCGCGAATGGCAGTGCGGCACCACGCAGGTGGACTTCAACCTGCCGGAGCGCTTCGGTGCCTTCTACATCGATCAGGCCTCGGAAAAGCGTCAGCCAGTCATGATTCACCGTGCTATTTGCGGCTCGATGGAGCGTTTCCTCGGCATTCTCATCGAGAACTTCGCCGGTCACATGCCACTCTGGTTCGCCCCCCTGCAGGTCGTCGTCGCCACTATTACATCGGATGCTGACGATTACGGTCGCGAAGTAGCGGAAGCCCTGCGTGACGCAGGCCTTCTGGTCGAAACCGATTTCCGCAACGAAAAGATCAATTACAAGGTTCGCGAACACTCGGTCACCAAGGTCCCGGTCATCATCGTCTGCGGCAAGAAGGAAGCCGAAGAACGCACCGTCAACATCCGCCGCCTCGGCTCGCAGGCCCAGACGTCCTATACGCTGGATGAAGCGATTGCGAACTTGGTGGATGAGGCAACACCACCGGATGTGAAGCGCAAGCGTGCAGCGAAGGCTGCGAAGGCGGCATAAGCTGAAAAGAAAAACGGCGCTCTAGGGCGCCGTTTTTATGTGATGTCTTGTGCAGACACGGATCAAATCCAGATGCTCGATGATAATAGTTTTTCGCAGGCCAGAAGTGAAAAAGATGTTTTGCGGATTCGGTCCTTGATCGCCGATCTCGCCGCGCCGCTGAAAGACATTGTCGTTGCTGAACTTCGTCGCGGAAACAAGATTGCCGATGCAGGTAGGGACTATCCTGACAATGGGTCCGTGCATGTCACCATGCGCGACAGGTTCGATGTCAAATATGCATCGAAAGATGCGGTGTTTTCGCTGTGTGATGATCCGCACTACTGGCACGCGGACTACTCGACGGTCACCTCACCCAGCCATATGGTGATATGCTGACGTGACCTTCGTCAGTAGCTACTCAAAATCCCCAGTCGTCTCTTCCGGGGCCTGATCCTTCATCAGCACTTCGACATCCGAGTCCTGACCGCCAGCCACTTTGAACGTGCGCTGGTAGACCTTGTCCTTGTTGCGGGCGATGGCAGTGTATTCGCCATCGGCTAGGACCATGGTGGAGAAGGCGCTGACGCTTTCGTTGACGATGTCACCGGAGCCGGTCAGGACCGACCAGGCGGTGTCGGCAATGGCTTCACCACCATGTTCGGACACGAGTTTGAGCGTGACCTGCGCCGCATGGTGCTGGAGCGTCGCTTCCGTCAGCTTGCCTGCTTCCACCTGAATATCGGCGCGGACGACGGCGTTGATGCCGCCATATTCGGATACGACGTGGTAGGTGCCTGCATTGAGGCGGATGACCGTGTTGGGCTTGACGTCTGACATGACAAGACGGCGCTCGCCATCTTCCTGCGTGTCGGAGGAGTAGACCGAGAACTTAAGCTGGTTGGGCGAGATGCGTTTGTCCGCGCCTGCTACCGCGTTCAAAACGAAGCCACCGGCATCGAGGATCAGCACCTGTTTGTCGATCTTGCCGCTGGTCGGTATGTTCAGCTTCTTGGTCACGCCCGCGCGACCGAAGGAGACATTGACGAAATATTCGCCGGGAGACAGATGAAACTCCGCCGAGCCGCCATCCGAGCTAGCCAGCATGGGCAGCTTGCCATCCGAACCGGGGATGGGGCTGAACACGCGCCATGCCAGGCCTTCCATCATCGGTTCGCCATCGTTGGTGAGTTTGGCTTCCATCACAACATCGCGGGATTTTGTTTCCTGCACGTCGGGCGCGATGGGGGCGCTAAAGGCGTTCAGCTTCGGCATTTTTGGCGTGCCGCCAAGCTGCTTGAACTCCTTGAAGGCATCCTGCGAGAAGGCAACGCCATGCGGCACGACACTGGAAACGAGCGCCACGCATAGGCCAGCCGCAATTTTGATGGACGTCATTTCTCTCAACCGGATTGACTTCTTGTTTTTCTGGGACCACTTCAAACGCAATGCCGTGGCTATTTCAAGGCCCTTAATTTCATATGTACGACAATGGAACGGTTCTGACATGAAAGACAATATCAAGCTCATCGATTATCTGAATGTACGCCGCTCGACACCGGCGCTGCAACTGGCCGAACCGGGCCCGGACCGCACCGAAATCGAGGAGATATTGCGTCTGACGGTGCGCGTACCCGACCACGGAAAGATCGCGCCATGGCGCTTCATCGTTTACCGCGGCGAAGAGCGCAAGCGGCTGGGCGAGGCGAGTTTGAAGCGCGCGCTGGAAAAAACACCGCAGCTTGGCCCGGACCAGCAGGAAGTGGAGCGCACACGCTTTACGCGCGCACCTGTCGTCATCGCAGTCGTCAGCACGGCTGCACCGCATGTCAAAATCCCGGAATGGGAACAGGTCATGTCAGCAGGTGCGGTTTGCCTCAACATGTTGTTCGCAGCCAACGCCAATGGCTATGCCGCCAACTGGCTGACGGAATGGGTGTCCTATGACGAAGCCCTGTGGCCCGACCTCGGCCTCAAGGCGGGTGAGAAAGTGGCTGGCTTCATCCACATCGGCTCCACGACATTCCCAGCTGTGGAACGTCCACGTCCAGAGCTCGCCGATGTCGTGTCATGGGTGGGTGAAGCCTGATGTTTTACGCCACCGACAGCAATCTTCACGGCCTGCCGCATGATCCTTTCAAGGCCATCGTCGCGCCGCGCCCCATCGGCTGGATCGGCTCGAAGGGCAGGGACGGCTCGCTTAATCTTTCGCCCTATTCCTTTTTCAACGCCGTTTCCGATACGCCCAAGCTGGTGATGTTCTCTTCCAGCGGCCAGAAGGACAGCCTGCGCAATGTGCAGGAAAGCGGCGTTTTTACCGCAAGTCTCGTCAGCCGTCATCTGGTCGAGCAGATGAATGCGTCATCCGCCCCGGTGGCCTACGACGTCAACGAATTCGATATCGCCGGGCTTACCGCACAGGCGGGGGAATTGGTGGATGCCCCCTTCGTCGCGGAAGCCTATGCCGCGCTGGAATGCCGCGTCACGCAGATCATTCGCCCGGTTGATGTGGATGGTGTGGAGGCACAAAGCTGGGTCGTGTTCGGGCAGGTCGTCGGCATCCATCTGGATGAAGCTGTCATTGAAGACGGTCGCATCGATATGGCCCGCGCCCGTCCCATTGCCCGCATGGGTTACCGCGATTATTGCGATGGCGGCGTGGATGTCTTCCAGCTGGCAAGGCCGGGCGCGCGCTGATCCTGACGTACCCAAGCGGTTAATTTATATGGTGAACCAAACGTAAACCTTTTGCCCCTAGTGTCGCCGATGGGTGGCAGGGGCAAAAGACTCGCATGTGAGTCGGTACCCGCCGAAACAGTCGGTATTGTCTGTTGTTGGGGCGCGCAGGGTGATCGTAAAAGCATTTCTTCGTTGGTCTGAAAAGGCCGGATCAAGCGACCGGTCCAAGGCGGCTACTGCACTGGCGCAGGCCTATCTGCAATCCTCCCTGCCGCAGGACCGTCACGACAGCGCCTACGACGCGATGACCTATCTGCTGGATGATCCATCGCCCAAGGTGCGTCTTGCACTTGCCGAAACGCTTGCCTTTTCGACGGATGCGCCGCGCGCCATTATTTTCTGCCTTGCACAAGACCAGCCCGAAATCGCCTGCCTCGTCATCATCCATTCGCCTGTGTTGCGGGAAACCGATCTGGTTGATCTGGTCGGCAACGGCACCGCCATCACCCGCGCCATGATCGCCGCTCGTCCCTCGCTGGAAGCTGGCGCCTGCGCTGCCCTGGCCGAAATAGGCGAGGTTCTGGAGCTTTCGGTGCTGCTGGAAAACCGCAGCGCCCGTATAACGCCCTTCACCTTGCGCCGTGTTGCCGAGCGTTTCGCTGATGATGCGGAAATCCGTGATCTTCTGCTGCAGCGGGATGATTTGCCAGCAGACGTGCGCTACGCCATCGTCGGGCATATCGGTGCCGCCCTAGCGACGTCCCATCTCGTTTGCTACGCCATGACACCCATGCGCGCTCACGGCGTCATCCGCGAAGCCTATGAAGCAGCCACAGTGGTGATCGCCGGTGATGTTACGGCGGAAGCAATGCCGATGCTGGTCGAGCACCTGCGCGAAAGAGGCGATCTGACGCCCGCTTTCCTGATGAACACACTCTGCTCCGGCAAACTGGATTTCTTCGCGCAGGCCATCTCCAATCTCTCTGGTCTGGCCGAACGGCAGGTCCGCTCCATCCTTGCAACCGGGCGGCATCACGCCCTGAAGGCACTGTTCCATTCCGCCGGTCTGTTCGGCGCAGTGCTGGATATCTTCATGGAAGCGACGTTGCTGTGGCGCGATGTTGTGGAGACGCCTTACTCCAACCCGGTGGCTGACTTGTCTTCCGGCCTGCTGGCAAAATTCGCCCATGTCGATGGTGATGCGACGATGCGCGAGCTTCTGCATATGGTCGAAAAGCTGCAAATGTCTCAGCACAGGCAGCGTGCCCGTTCTCTTGCCAGCGATCTTGTTGCGGAAGCGGCGTAACCGTCATTGCAGCCTCCCGTCACCCGTATCGAGCGCGGGATGACGGAGACGATGGTGCTGCGCCGCCCGAAACATTTGGCGACCTTAATCTCACTTCGTAAAACGCCTGGCGATCCACGAATAGCTGTCTTCCACCATCCGCACCGGCTTGCCCAGCACTTCCTTCACGCCTTCGGTGGAGGGCAAAATCCTGCGCACGCGGGTTATGGCCCGCTGGGTCAGCGTCTGCTCTTCCTGTGCCTCCAGAGCGGGTGTCGTGGCCGTAGCATCCGGCGTCTGGCTGTCTGTGTTGGCCGTTTCCGCTTTTGGCGTTTCCGGTGTCTGGCAAACCGCAACGACGACGGGATAGGATGCGTTGGCAAAATTGCCCAGCTGCTTTTCCGATTCGGCATCGCACAGTTCGATGCTCGTCCAGCGCTGTTGTAGCGTGGCGATATGCTGGCAATCGGTTGCGGTGTCATCGCAGCCGAGAATGGTCATCAAAACAAGCGCTGTTCTCATTGTCGCTCTGTTGCCTCTGGCGGGGAAAGTGACTTACAAGCCGCAATGATCTAGCGGAATTGCAGTCTTATTGCGACGCGGAACTCCGCATTCACAAAAATAAACGGGAACCAGCATGCCAGTCTCCATCACCCTTGAAAGCCCACGCCAGCCCGAGATCATTCGTCTTCTGGAGATGTCGGATGCCTATGCTGCGTCGCTTTATCCGCCGGAAAGCAACCATCTGGTCGATATCACCAAGCTGGAAAAGCCGAATGTTTCATTCTTCGTGGCTCGCAATGATGGAGCGATCGTCGGCTGCTGCGCGCTGGTCGAGGCGGGTGATGGCACGGCGGAAATCAAGCGCATGTTCGTTGATCCGCAGGCCCGTGGCCTGAAAATCGGCAGGTTGATGCTGGAGGCCTTGGTGGAGTTTGGGCGGCAGCATGGCGTCACAGCCATTCGTCTGGAAACCGGCATCAGCCAGCCGGAAGCCATCGGCCTGTACCATAAGGCGGGTTTTGTGGATATCGAACCCTTTCCACCTTACAAGCCAGACCCGCTCAGCCTTTTCATGGAACTGAAGCTCTGAGTTCTGAAACGACTGTTTCCTAGGAGGCGGTTTTTCGAAGCGGTGGAGGTGCGTCGATCTCCACCTCGGCCTTGATTGTCTCTGCCTCGGCTTCCGCTGCGGAGAGTTCAACCTCGCGCACCCATTCTCGCCACACGGCGACCAGCAGTGCCATCAGCACCGGGCCAATGAACAGACCAAGGAAGCCCATCGTCTTCACACCACCGACCAGGCCGAAAAAGGTTGGAAGGAAGGGAAGTTTGATCGGCCCGCCAACGAGGCGTGGACGGATGGTCTTGTCGACGATGAAGAGTTCCACTGAGCCCCAGGCAAACAAAGCGATGCCTGCGCCGACAGAGCCGCTGGCAACCAGATAGACCGACACCAGCGTGAAGCATAGCGGTGCACCACCGGGAATGAGGGCCATGACGCCGGTCAACACGCCAAGCGTGACGGGTGAGGGCACGCCTGCAATCCAGTACGCAATACCGAGAATGATGCCTTCGCCGATGGCGATCAGTGTCATGCCGGTGACGGTGGAGCTGATGGTGGCCGGAACGACGCGGGAGATACGCTCCCAGCGCGTCGGCAAAATACGCTCTCCCACCAGATCGATCTGCCGCGCAAAGGCAACGCCGTTGCGGTAGACGAAGAACAGCGCGATCAGCATGAACAGTAGCGTGAGAATGAGGTGGAACGCGCCGTTTCCGGCAGCAACGATGGCGCGGTAGATGTTGCCGATATTGGCGCCGCTGACCAGTTGAATGACTTCACCGATGGCGCCGGGCGTGCCGATATAGCGTACCCATTGCTCGCTCATCCAGGCGCCGACGCCGGGCAGGGCGGCGATCCAGTCCGGCACGGGCGCGCCTACTTTGTTGACTTCCACGGCCCAGCCGAACCATTCGCGGATTTCGCTGCCCGTGTAGGAAGCGGCAATGAAAATGGGGACGATGAGAAAGGCGATGATGAGAAGCAGCGCGACCGTTGCACCCACCGTGTTGTTACCGCCAACGCGGCGCAGAAGCTCACGATAAACGGGCCAGCTGGCAAAGCCGATGACGAGTGCGGCAAGCACCGGCACGAGGAAGCCGTAGAAGAAATAGATTCCGGCAGCGACAATCAGAACCAGAAGCCAGCGGGCCGCGGAAATGGACGGCACGAGTGCGGTGCGTGCATGCGTGGCAGGGCCGAGCCAACGGGGCTCACTGGTCTTGCGTGGATTGTCAACCTTACTCAAAATCGCGTCTCTTTCGCATTCCCCGAACAGTTTGCAGTCTGCCATCATTTGATAGACAGATTACAACATATTCTGCCAGCATTTCGTTTTTATATTGTTCGCACATCTTATTGGACGATTTTGGTAAAAATAACGCAACGCGCCTTGGCCTCTTTACACAAATATGAGAGTTGAAGGCGAATTTTACAATCGCGACAGCGGTAACGCTGTTATGGACACGATCATGCTTGCCCGTTTCTTCGCCTATTATCGTCCCTATCGTGGTCTGTTCATTCTGGACTTTTCCTGCGCGGTGCTTTCCGGCCTGCTGGAGCTGGGCTTCCCCATGGCGGTCAAGGCCTTTGTGGATGTGCTGCTGCCGGCTGGCGACTGGCCGGTCATCGTGCTGGCCTCCATCGGGCTTCTGGTGATCTACGTGCTGAATACGGGGCTGATGGCGACCGTGACCTATTGGGGCCACATGCTCGGCATCAATATCGAAACCGATATGCGCCGCCGCGCCTTCGACCATTTGCAGAAACTATCCTTCCGCTTTTTCGATAATCAGAAGACCGGGCATCTGGTTGGTCGGTTGACCAAGGATCTCGAGGAGATCGGCGAAGTGGCGCATCACGGGCCGGAAGACCTGTTCATTGCCATCATGACCTTCCTCGGTGCATTCCTGCTGATGCTCTCCGTCAACGTGCCGCTGGCACTGATCACCGCTGCCATCGTGCCCATCACCGCCTGGGTGACGAGCCGCTACGGCAGCCGCATGACCAATAACTTCCGCGCGCTTTATGGCCGCGTCGGCGCGTTCAATGCTCGCATTGAAGAGAATGTCGGCGGCATGCGCGTGGTGCAGGCCTTCGCCAATGAGGACCATGAGCGGGCGTTGTTCGAGGCGGATAACCAGCGTTACCGCCGCACCAAGCTCGATGCCTACAAGATTATGGCGGCGAGCACATCGCTCAGCTATATGAGCATGCGCCTGACGCAGATGATCATCATGATCTGCGGCGCGTGGTTCGTGCTGACTGGCGATCTGACCAGCGGCGGCTTCATCGGCTTCCTGCTGCTCGTCAACGTCTTCTTCCGCCCGGTGGAAAAGATCAATTCCGTCATCGAAACCTACCCGAAGGGCATTGCCGGTTTTCGTCGCTTTACCGAACTGATCGATACCGATCCGGATATTGCCGATGCGCCTGACGCTATCGAGGCACCGGCTCTGCGCGGCGAGATTGCCTATGGCAATGTCAGCTTCGGTTATAGCGATGGCAAGCAGGTGCTGCGGAACATCGATTTGACCATCCGAGCAGGGGAAACGGTCGCATTCGTCGGTCCTTCCGGGGCGGGTAAGACGACGCTTTGCTCGTTACTGCCACGATTCTACGAGGTTACGGGCGGTGCCATCAGCATCGACGGCATCGACATCCGCAAACTGACGCTTGCCTCGCTGCGCAGCCAGATCGGCATCGTGCAGCAGGATGTGTTCCTGTTCGGCGGTACCATTCGTGAGAATATCGAATATGGCCGTCTGGGTGCCAGCGATGCGGACATTTGGGAAGCGGCGTGCCGCGCCCGGCTGGATAGCGTCATCAACGATATGCCTGAAGGCATGGAGACGGTGATCGGGGAGCGCGGCGTCAAGCTTTCCGGCGGCCAGAAGCAGCGTATGGCAATTGCCCGCATGTTCCTCAAAAATCCACCGATTCTCATTCTGGACGAGGCGACATCGGCGCTCGATACGGAAACAGAGCGTGCTATTCAGGCGTCCCTAGCCGAACTCGCCAAGGGCCGCACGACACTGGTCATCGCCCACCGTCTGGCTACCATTCGCGATGCCTCGCGCATTGTGGTGGTGGACGAAAGCGGCATCGTGGAGACGGGCAATCATCAGGAGCTTCTGAATTCCAAGGGCCCTTACAGCCGCCTTTACGAAGCGCAGTTTGGCGCGCAGTTGCTGGTTTAAGGGTTCGCTGGCGCTTCGATGCCGGGGTTCGGCTCCGGTTTGCCGGGATGCGAGGTGACGAGATAGGTCACCCCGACGGCGCTGGCCGCGACGATCAGCGTGCCGATGACGATGAGGGTGAATGTCCACGGCTTCGACCGGCGTCGCGACCAGACGATGCGGCGACCGCGCACGCGCTTCTTTTCCGGGTCATCGTGATATTCCGGTCCGAGATTTTCCGTGTTGGCCATGGTTCCCTCCGATTCCGATTTTCTGTTTAGGCCAACGCCTCAGTGCGAGAGAAGTTCAATCAGCGAACGCCTTGGCCGCTTGCAGACTTGCCGGAGCGGAACGACCGGGCCATTGTGCGCGGAAAGCGAGACGATTTGCCTTGAGGGAGGACAGAGTTGATTTCCAATCCGCGTGCGTTTCTGGAGGAGCTGTTTTTTGCAGCGGTGAAGGCGGCCGACCCCTATGAGGCGATCCTTCGCCACCTGCCGAAACCGCCCAAGGGGCGCACCGTCGTCATTGGCGCGGGCAAGGCGGCAAGTCAGATGGCGCAGGCCTTAGAGCGCGCCTGGCCGCACCCTTTCGATGGGATGGTGGTGGCGCGCCACGGGCGGGTGGCTGAATGCCAGCGCACCAGAATTCTGCAATCCGCCCACCCAGTGCCTGACGAGGCTGGGCTTGCGGCAGCGCAAGCGCTGATGGCGCATGTAAGCGGGCTGACGGCTGATGATCTCGTCATCGCGCTGGTCTCCGGCGGCGGCTCGGCACTTTTGCCTGCACCGCCGGAGGGCTTTGCGCTGGCCGATGAGATTGCGCTCAATGGAGCGCTGCTGGCTTCCGGCGCGCCGATTTCAGCCATGAATGTGGTGCGCAAGCATTTCTCCCGCATCAAGGGCGGCAGGCTGGCGGCGCTGGCGCATCCGGCGCGGGTCGTCAGCCTCGTGGTATCGGACGTACCGGGCGACAACCCCGCCTTCGTCGCTTCCGGCCCGACGGTGCCGGATGAAAGCGATGCGCAGGATGCGCTGCGCGCTATCCGCGATTATCGCGTCGACCTGCCGGAGCGCATTGTCGAGAGCATCCGCAACGTAGTGGCGCCCAAGCCCGACGACGCGGCCTTTGCCGGACACGAAGTCCACGTCATAGCCTCGGCGCGCGTCTCGCTGGAGGCGGCAGCCGATCTTGCCCGCAGCCGGAGCGTTCATCCACTGATCCTATCCGATAGTATCGAAGGCGAGGCGAGGGACATCGGACGCATGCATGCGGCACTGGCGCGCGAGTTCTCGGCAAGCACCGCTTTCGACAAGCCTATGGTCCTGCTCTCCGGCGGCGAAACCACTGTTACCATCGGCGGCGGGCGTTACGGTAAGGGTGGGCGCAACGCCGAATTCCTCCTCTCCGCCGCCCTCGACCTGCAAGGTGCCTCCGGCATCACCGCGCTGGCGGCTGATACGGATGGCATCGATGGGTCTGAAAACAATGCGGGCGCATTTGCCGATGGCGACAGCATAAGCCGCATCCGCGCCGCCGGCGGCGATGCCCGAGCGCTGCTTTCCGGCCATGATGCGTGGTCTGCATTCAATCTGGCGGGCGACCTGTTCGTACCGGGACCGACGGGAACGAATGTGAATGATTTCCGGGCGTTGTTGCTGGAGTGATTTGGGAAGGTAGGGCTGTTTAGGCATTAGCTCCCGCCTCGGAATGGGTGCGCTGCGTTACGCCCATCGCCTTTACAGGATGGTTCCTGCTGCCGCCCGCTCCATAGACCCCCATCAAAAACCGCTTGCCTTTGCCGGCGATATGGCCGTTAAGGGTGCGAAATCTGGCCGGGAAGATATTCTCTGGCCAAGAAACACGTTTGCGGCACAGCCATGGAGAGCCGAGATTATCAAGATAATGGTATTGCTGCACAGCGCCAACGGCGTCGAATGGCAGTCACCGCCGAAAGGCACCGGCCTGAAAACACTGGCCGAAGCCGAAGAGCAGGGTTTCATCCAGATTCGCGGCGAGTTTCAAAAACGCCAGTTCCGGTTGACGAGCCTGGGTCTGGAATATGTCAACCGCGACAAGCGCCGGTTGGAAGCACGGCGGACGTAAGCTTGGGTTTTATGCTGTGGTTGCGATGAAACGGGACGGTGCGGCACAGCTACCTCTACCCTTGTGGGAGAGGAAGAAAAATCATGATCTTAGCTTTGCTAAGTCATAGATTTTTCAGGTGAGGGGTGCATTCTTGCGCCAACCACAACTTCGGGCACTTGCCATGGTCCATCATCATAACCCACCGCCAGTCAATCGAATGCGGGCGAAAGCGATGCGCAAGGATTCGACCCGGGCGGAGAACATGCTGTGGCAATCCCTTCGCGGCGCAAAGCTTGAGGGGTTCAAGTTTCGACGGCAGGTGCCAATCCACAATTACATCGTCGATTTCATCTGCTTCGATGCCAGAGTGATTATCGAAGTAGACGGCGCGCAGCATGCGGAGAGCGATGCTGATATAAGACGCGATGCGTTTTTTCAGGCCGAGGGATTTGTGACGCTGCGGTTCTGGAACGATGAGATCGAGAGGAATCTGGATTTCGTATGTCTGAGTGTTCTGGAGTGCTTGCGGCAGCGTATGAGCGCGGGGCTGAACCCCTCACTTGCAATTTCTAACACTTAGCTGACGCTAAGATGTTGAAATTGCTTTCTCTCCCACAAGGGGAGAGATAGGAGCATGCCGCGCCGCTCGTATTATTTCCGCGAACTCTGAGAGCCGATGAGCAATGCCACAGTGCCGCAGGTTACCTCTCCCCCTGTGGGAGAGGAAGAAAAATCATGACTTAGCGAAGCTAAGTCTTAGATTTTTCAGGTGAGGGGTAGCCTCTGGCGCAGAGGGAATCGTGAGGCACCATGTCTTCGCTGGATTTTGAGACGTTTGCGGATGGGGCAGGACCCCTCACTTGCAATTTCTAACACTTAGCTAAAGCTAAGATGTTGAAATTGCTTTCTCTCCCACAAGGGGAGAGATAAGGAGAATGCCGCTCATATCATAAATATATTGCCGCTTCTGAACTAGGGCTCGAAATCGTATTTCCATTTGTTTCGCTCTTTAATTGGCGGCCCAAATTCCAGTACAAGTTCGTGCACAACTCCATTTGGTCCTATTCTGCTTTTGCCAGACGATGGCACTGGACATCGATCTCCAAAGTTAGGGACGCCTCTGATTAAAGTAGTGCTATTGCCAAAAATGTATCTGTCAGAATACAGCGATATCTTGCTGTTTATCTCCCTTACAGTCTTCTCCTTGTTGATGTTAAAGTGTTGTTTCTCATTGCTGTTTTTGGCGCTAATTAACAAGGCAATATTTGAGGTTATAGGAAATATAATTTCTGTAGTTCTGTTCTCATCGTAAGAGTACGGTCTGATTTTTTCTAAGTTTCTGACATGAGTGTGGCTGATAAAAGGGTTATCTGAGCTTATGAAAGGAGTCTTGGTAAGGTTATGAATAAAATTCGGGTTGCCGTTTATTGCTAGTATAGCCCGGTTGGTTTTAATAAGTTTTTCAAAGGAAAGCAGAGCTCGGTGGGGGTCTACAGGAATGCTGACCAAGCCCTCTTTCACAAGATTTTCAAACAGAGGTGTTCCTTGAAAGTTAGGCTGTTTCTTTTTGAATAATTCAAGAAGAACGCCCTCAAGTGGAAACTTATTTGATTCTATTATAATTCGGTCTTTTATCGCCCAAAGTGCCGCTTTGATCGTGTTAGGGACACGAACACGCATGGATGACATAAATTGAATTAATTGGCCCCACTGTTCCCGATCGAGTGGTCGTCTTTTTTCAATAGTAGTTACTAACGGAGTCCAGGCCGATTCCACAGTGTTAGAGAAAAGATTTTCAAGGGCATTATCAAAACGTTTTTCTGCGTGAACTGGCTGCGTATAAAGGCGTGATTGCTTTAGAGCATTTATGGGTGTGCTGGGGAAGAAGGTCTATCCCGCGGTGCTGCTCGAGTGTGTCGTCAGACACCTTTGTGATGTGATCCTCAATGACAGTCCATTCAGGCCAGTTCTTTCTCAACGTATCGACGCGCGTTTTGATTCCTTCGTAGATCCCTGTGTGATGGAACCCGCCTGCCATCAATCCTATCGCCATACCTCCGGCGCCAGCCCCGAATTCAAGGACACGCAGTTCGTCGGGTGCGTGCGATTGAGCCGTGGTCTGTTCGAGTTCCCCAGGAGACTGCCTGCCGAGGTAATCCAGCGCGTCAACGATTTCACGGGAGAATACCGCATTCAAGCTCGCGTCGTCCGCGAATCCTCCATTATGCGCGAAACGACCTGCTGCAAATCGCTTTAATGCTCGATACGCGTCGCCCAGCAAGCGTTCTTCTGGATTGCCTTCACGGCCGATGATAAAGGATTCGGTGCTGCCAAATGTTGCGTCGAATTCGGCAACCACGAGCGTTGCAAGGGAGGAGACATCACGATGTGCCCGCGAGTAACCAATCAGGTTCGTGAAACATTCGACACCCTCGGATTCATCATCGGGAACGTAGACATTCACAAAATCATTGACGTTGCTAATGAGTTCATCGGAAAGCTCCTGGAACGCGTCTACCCTGTTCGCAGTTGACCTGCTTGCGAGGCTATCGAGATATCCAGCCCTGGCGGCTGCGTCGGTCCGCTCGTCACCTTCACGCAGCCAGTGAACGAAGGCTTCGACTTCGCCGAGCTTCTCTGCGTCGGCAGTCTGTCCATTATTCATGGCACCCACGGCCTCTGTACGGGCGTCCCCTCGCAGACCTGCCAGGCGACGCATGGTCTCCGGTGAAATCACCTGCTTGCACAGAATATCGTGTTCCAGAAGGACTTCTGCCACTTCTGTGAAAAGACGTGTATCTGCGGACGAGATGCCCGCCCACACGCGGAGGAGATGTTCAACGAGGGCAGGATCTCGTGCAGAAGCCTGAAGTTTGCCGACTAGCTGAGATGTTTTCTGGAAGCTCTTCGACAGCTCTGACATCGTAGCTTTGATATCGTCGGCGATGGCGACGAGTTCACGCTAGTTTTCTGGAATTCTGCTCTTCATTTTGGGTCCCTTGTTATTTGGACCGGTATCAGGAACAGGTTGCAGCCATCTCAATAGTTTAAGTTAAAGAATATTTGCTGGGAAACAGGGAAGGCGGTGCCGCTCGACGGATTCCATTTTGTGGATCCAGGTCGGCTACGGGATGGTCGGAAGCTGGATTTCGTCCGGATCCTCCTCACACGGGTCGAACGCAGGAAGCGGCACCTCGAATGCAGGCTGAACATGCCAAATGGCCTGCATCGGTTGATAAACGCCGGGAAGCGGGAAGTGGCAGTCGATGCGTTCGAAATCTGTGACGTTTCCGGTCAGGATAGGTAACTGGTGGACGATGGAAAGCGATGCAATCATGAGATCGTGGCCGAGGCGATTGCTCTTCTCATGTCTTTGCACCGTCCACATGTGCCGCAGGCTGGGGACAGAAGTCATATGAGCGTAGATCACCGCCACCTCGGCCGTCATCTCCGGGGACGGGAATCTCGTATCGAGAATCTGTCTCACCCATTCCATGATGCGGGCGGCCTTCGCGGGATCATCCTTGCATTTGAGATGGGCTCCCCTCATCAGTTCTGTTATAGTGGGGTAGCTGATCGCGAGACGCCGTATTCCGATACGGAGCAGCCATGGGCGAAGTCCAGGTGGGGGCTTTCGTCTTCCGGCGAGGCTGACGATGTCAGTGTCCAACAAAAGCAGATCTTGAGGCATCGACACACTCCTGTGGGTATCGCAAACAAAATCTAAAAACATGTTCGCCGGGACTTTCGGGAATTCCGACTTCGGTGTTCAATGCGTTTGTTCATCGCCAATGAGGATCAAAGATGAAACATTCCTGGCAGAGAGATGAAGCAGAGAAGCACATCGGCGAAGTGCTTGATGCTGCCAAGGCTCACGGATCCCAGGCTGTGGTCGATCACCTAGGTGGGTTGTTCACAATTACATTCGAACAGCCGAAAGCGACCCTGAAAGAGCTTTTCTCCAAGCCTGGGCCCTTGCTGGACGACGATCTCGATTCTTGACACGTAATAATTATTTTTACGCGCAGGAAATTAACCGGCGGTGTGACGGACGCCAAGAGTGGTTGAATTAAATCCGAAGGCGTCCCTCTTTAGTGATTGAAAATCCAGTGAGAATATTTTTGCGCACACAGCGAGGATAACCTGACAATGCAAGCTTATCCTCAAACTTGATAATTGAGTTCTTGGGATCGTGACCATCCCACCAACGGCACTTGCAAGCGCACTACCGGACAGTCGTGACTTGAATGGTGCCGAGTGATCCTTTTTTGGGTTTGATCGAACCACAAACAGGATCACTGTTAGCCCTCGAGCTCACCTTTAAAAAATTCACAGCCCCGCGACATGTGACCCGAGAATTAATTTGACTCCACAAAATTTGTTCATTATTTGTTCCGTTATGACCTACACTTTTTCCCAAACTCTGCGAATACGCTGACGGAACCCGGGACCGATCCCGGTGCCGCTTGACATCGTTTTCGTCTGAGGAGGAAAGGTCATCATGACTGAGTCCGCTCACGCCGCTGGTAATGGTTCCAGCGTTTCTTCTGATTACCGTCCACGTTTTCCAGTCTCCAATCTCAAGGCTGTCGGTCGCCCCATTTTCAGATCCCAACACGCGCGTGACTATGCGTGCCTTCTGGACGTCGATCCGGATGTCCTCTCATGGCGTTCTTTTCCCCAGCCGCTCACTGAAATCGGTGACTGTCATGATGATTATCATGTTGACCTGGAAGTTCACACAGCGAGCCAGTCTCTGATTGTTGAAGTGTCTCAAGGAGGCGGGGAAGCTCCGCGCTGGGTTCACGAAACCATCGAAGCCTACGGGTATAAGTATCAACTGGTCCGGTTTTCTGACCTGAACCCGGTCCGTCTCGCAAACGCGCGGGATCTGTCCCGCTATGCCAGATATGAAGCGGCGCTGGGTGATCGCCTGCGCATGCTGGGAGCCCTTGATGAGATGGGAACGCTCACCTTGTCGGAGTGCCTCAACGTGGTGCGCGAGGGGCGTGCAATGGAGACGATCGCGTCCCTCAGGCGATCTCGCTAGCCCAGTATCCTCCGACACTGCTTTTTGCCGCGTTACGACAGGGGCGCCCGATCGATGCCGTGATTGCAAAACTGGCTTCCGCCACCTCAACCGGAAGGTCCCGCAAATGGGAGCCACGCCTCGAGGAACTCGAGGGCTACGGCGAAGCCAAAGTGTGGGGCGAGAACCTGGTGTCGGACATCGCCGAGTGGCGGACAGGCAGGATCGCCTGGAGGGACGTCGACTACGGCCTTCTTCTCAGCGGACCTCCTGGGACTGGAAAGACATTGTTCGCTTCCGCTTTGGCACGGTCATGCGGAGTGCACTTCATCGGGACATCAAGTGCTCAATGGCAAGCAAAAGGTCACCTTGGCGATATGCTGGGCGCCATGCGAAAATCCTTTCGGGATGCGAGGGACAACGCGCCGTCGGTGCTCTTCATTGATGAGATCGACGCGATCGGCGACAGGCGCAAATTCACTGGAGATTATGCTAGCTACAGCGTTCAAGTCGTGAATGCTCTTCTCGAACTGCTGGATGGGTCAGATGAGCGCGAGGGCGTAATCGTTGTCGCCGCATCGAACTTTCCGCAAAATCTCGATCCCGCTCTGAAAAGACCTGGTCGCTTGGACCGCCACATCGTCATCGAACTACCGGATCAGGCCGCGAGGGTGCAGATGATCGCGACCCATCTCGGGCTTGGGTCTGGTGCGACGGGGGATTTGCACGAGGCGGCGAGAGCAATGAGCGGTTACTCCGGAGCACTCATTGCCCAGGTCGCAAAAGATGCTCGACGGATCGCGCGCAAGGAAGGCAGGGGCGTCGAAATCGCTGACCTGCAGGCGCTCGTTCCGCCTTTGGCGGCGGTCGAAGATATTGAGCGCTGGGAATCCTGCGTCCATGAAGCGGGACATGCTGTCGTAGGCCTTGAGCTTGGTGTCGGTGATCTTGAGTTCATCGTGGTCGCTCGGCGGCTTGGTCATCACGACCACAGGGCTGGCCACGTTCAGTGGAAACGCAAGGTGACGCTGAACCGAAGGAAGCAGTCCTACGTCAATGAGGTCACCATGTTGCTCGCTGGAATGGCTGCCGAACGGGTCATCATCGGTGACATCCTCGACGGCTCAGGCGGTAGCGAGGGTTCCGACCTGCAGCGCGCGTCGGATTTGGTTACTCTCATGGTTTCGAACCTCGGGCTCGGGTCGCTTCACTATCTGGAGGTTTCGACATCGAAGGATCTTGATGATCTTCGCAGAAATGACCCGGTTGTCCGAGGAAAAGTCGAAGAGCTTCTGTCAAGATACCTGTCTCGTGCGGAGGAGATCCTCGAGGCCTGCAAGAAAGATGTAGAATTACTCGCCAGCACTTTGATGGATTGTGAACTGGTTTCGGGACAAGAGGTCTTGCAGTTGATCGGACGATCTTCCGATGATCGTAGTGCCGTCTAGTTGGGTATCCATTCTCGCCGCTCACCTGATCGCCAGCACGGCGCTTTTCGCAGCGCCATCTGCGTTTGCGCAGGAGCAGCCTAAACCAAATCCCTTGGCGGAAACGCCAGACAGTGGCACTATGAAACGCGCCGACAAGGAGGACATGGTTCTCGTCCTCAAGAAGATGCAGGAGCTCGGTGCAAAGCCGATCGAGTCCCGCACAGTCGAGGAGGCGCGCACCCAGCCAACGCCAGCGGATGCTGTGAAGGCCGTTCTCAAGGACAAGGGCAAGATGGTGCCAACGACTGCGGTAAAGAAGCAGGATATGACCTATCCGATCGCGGATGGAACGCAGCCAGTTCGCATCTACACGCCGGAGAATGCTGGCCCAGGCCCGTTGCCAGTTATCGTCTACTACCATGGCGGCGGATGGGTGATTGCCAACATCGACACCTACGAATCCTCGGCACTCGCCTTGGCATCGAAAGCAAAGGCCATCGTCGTCAGCGTCGAGTACCGTCATGCACCGGAAGCCAAATTCCCAGCAGCACATGAAGATTCCTTTGCCGCTTACAAATGGGCTTTGGAAAAGGCTGCCAGCTTTGGCGGAGATCCAGCCCGTGTCGCAGTGGCCGGAGAAAGTGCTGGGGGCAACCTTGCAGCCAATGTTGCGATTATGGCGCGAGATCAAAAGGTGCAGATGCCGGTTCACATGCTGCTCGTTTATCCGGTGGCCGGTACCGACATGAACACGCCGTCTTATATCGCCAATCAGAATGCTATGCCGCTTTCCAAGGGTGCCATGGGCTGGTTCGTCGGCAAAGTGCTCGCCAAGCCCGAGGATGCGATGGACCCGATGCTCAATCTCACAACGAAGGCCGATCTAAAGGGCCTTCCGCCTGCGACGATCATCACCGCCGAGATCGATCCGCTGATGTCTGATGGTGTCATGCTGACCGAAAAACTGACCGCAGCCGGTGTCACGACTACATACATGAACAACAAAGGCGTGACGCACGAGTTCTTCGGCATGGACGCTGTTCTGGACGATGCGCGTCGCGCCCAGGATTTTGCCGTCAACGACCTCACGACAGCATTTGAAAAGAAGTGATGCCTGGACACCGGCTCAGCGATGAGCCGGTGTCTCCTCGCAACAGGATACCGCGATGCGAAAAACGCGGAGCACGCTCGCACCGAGCGGTAATCCAGCGAGCACTGCATTGACGTCGACAGCAACACGAGGACTTTGGATGCCACTTCGCACTCCATTCGAACTGACGCGACGCTCGATGCTGGCCTCGACAATTGCTTTGGCAGCCACCTCGATTTTGCCAGCGTTTGCACTGGCTCAAATGAAGGAGAATATCCCCATGCAGGACCCGACGACGAAGTACCCGAAGCCGCCTTTTGAAAAGCAGTCGCAGCCCTTTCCGGGGTTGGCATCCAAGATGACGCCGAAACCGGATCACGGCGAAACATCCTACAAAGGATCGGGTCGTCTCTCTGGACGCAAAGCGCTCATCACCGGTGGCGACTCCGGAATGGGACGAGCTGCAGCGATCGCTTACGCCCGCGAAGGCGCCGATGTCGCGATTAATTATCTGCCCGACGAAGAGGAGGATGCTCGTGAAGTCATCGCGCTGATCGAGAAGGAAGGCCGCAGGGGTATCGCCCTTCCAGGCGATCTACGCGATGAGGCATTTTGCAAAAAACTGGTCGAAGATGCGGCAGGGGCGCTCGGCGGTCTCGACATCTTGGTCAACAACGCGGGCCGGCAACAACAGGCGGCCTCAATATACGACATTACCACCGACGCCTTCGACGCCACGATGAAAACCAATATCTACGCGATGTTCTGGCTGACCAAGGCGGCGCTCAGACATCTGCAACCAGGTTCTTCGATCATCCAGACGACATCCGAACAAGCTTACGATCCGTCTGAAGACCTCGTCGATTATGCGATGACCAAGGCTGCGGGCATGAGTTTTACGAAATCCATGGCCAAGCAACTCGGACCTAAGGGTATACGCGTCAATGGCGTCGCGCCTGGTCCTGTCTGGACACCTTTACAGGTCGCTGGTGGGGCGACGATGGAGAAACTCCAGCAGTTCGGCGGTGATACCCCGATGGGACGGCCGGGACAGCCCGCTGAACTTGCATCGATCTACGTCCAGCTTGCAGACAATAGCGCGAGTTACTCGACTGGCCAGGTCTACGGCGCAGCAGGTGGCAGCGGGCAGCCGTGACGGCTGCGGGAAAATCATCCCGATCTCTGTAACTAGAAGATCAACTGAAGGAACACGACATGAAAGCTCTGACATGGCACGGAAGCGGAGACATCCGTTGCGAACAGGTCGATGATCCAGTTATCCAGGATGATCGCGACGCGATCATCAAGGTGACAAGCTGCGCTATCTGCGGCTCCGACCTGCATCTCTACGGCGGTTTCGTTCCAGGCATGCATGCGGGGGATGTCATGGGCCACGAGACGATGGGAGAAGTGGTTGAGGTCGGCCGAGGCAATTCCAAACTCAAGATCGGCGACCGGGTCGTCGTTCCGTTCACGATCTCATGCGGCGAATGCCGCATGTGCAAGTCGAGCCTGTTCTCTCTGTGCGAACGATCGAATCCTGCGGGTGCCGAACAGGCAAAGCAAATTGGCTATCCGACAGCCGGCCTGTTCGGCTATTCCGAAACCTACGGTCGCTTTCCGGGTGGACAGGCCCAGTATCTTCGTGTGCCCTACGCCGACGTCGGCCCTATCGTCATCCCGAATGGTTTGACCGACGAACAGGTTTTGTTTCTCAGTGACATTTTTCCGACGGGATACATGGCTGCGGAAAATTGCGACATCAAGCAGGGACAGACGGTAGCCGTATTCGGCTGCGGTCCGGTCGGGCTGTTTGCCATCAAATCGGCCTTCCTGCTGGGCGCGGAGCGGGTCATTGCCATCGATACCGTGCCGGAGCGATTGGCTCTCGCTAGAGCGTCCGGTGCGGAAACGCTCGATTATGCCGATGACGATCTGCAGGAGCGCATTCTGGCCATTACCAACGGGCTTGGACCGGACGCCGTCATCGAGGCTGTCGGTATGGAAAGCCATGGGGCGGGTGGAGTGATGGAGACACTCCAGACAAAATTGACGTCAACGGAGCGGCCCTTCGCTCTCAGCCAGGCGATCCTTGCCTGTCGGCCTGGTGGGACCGTGTCCCTTCCGGGCGTCTTTGTAGGTCCGGCAGTTCCCACACCGCTCGGAGCGCTTGTCGGCAAGGGGCTGACCCTGAAAACTGGGCAAACTCATGTGCAGCGCTATCTGGAGCCACTCCTCAATCTCATCATCGACGGCAAGATTGATCCTTCCTTCCTGATCACTCATAGGATCGGGCTGGAGGATGGCCCGGAAGCCTACAAGACCTTCCGCGATAAGGACGACGGTTGCGTTAAAGTTGTGATACGCCCGAACGGCTGAATAAATAAGATAGCTGTCCGCTGTCCTCGGACAGCGGACGTTCTCGGCCCGGCGGTGTGTGTCGTAGAAATCCGGTGCCGAGCCTTTGGTTCCGCTCAAGAGCAATGCAGTCTGACTTCTTAGCCCTTCGGTATCACAATCCAAGATCAAGCTGCGGAGCTTTGGCACTAAATTCGGTGTTGAGGGAGGAGAGGGTGATACCCAGGAGCCGGATCGACCTTTTAAAGGGAGAGACAGACTCTAGCAACGGTTCAGCGACCTCAAGCATCATCTCCACGCCTGAAACACTTGCACCCAACGTCTTGCTCCGTGTTACCTGGGTAAAATCCGAATGTTTGATTTTGACCGTGATTGTCTTTCCGGTGATGTCATGTGCTTCGCAATAGCGCCAAACCTTATCGGCCAGTGGACGCAATTCGGATTTGGCTAGATCAAGGTCATCGATATCTTCAACGAAGGTGTCCTCAGCCCCTACCGACTTCCGGATGCGATCGGCCTTCACCTGTCTGTCGTCAATGCCTCGTGCAATTCCATAGAAATACGGGCCGGATTTGCCGAAGTGTTGCTGGAGATAGGCAAGCGGTTTCGATTTGAGATCAAGGCCCGTTTCTATTCCGTGTCGTTTCATCCGCTCGGCTGTAGCAGGACCGACCCCATGGAATTTCTTGACGGGCAGGGACTCGACGAAACCGGGACCATTTTTCGGAGTGATCACTGCCTGACCATTCGGCTTGTTCAGGTCGCTCGCCATCTTCGCTAGGAACTTGTTGTAGGAAATGCCAGCCGAAGCATTGAGCCCTGTTACCTGTTTGATCTTCTCACGAATTTCCAGTGCAATTTCCGTGGCGATCTCCATGCCTTTCAAGTTTACTGTAACGTCCAGATAGGCCTCATCTAGTGACAGCGGCTCGATGACAGGCGTGTACTGCGCAAAGATCTCGCGGATTTGCTGTGAGACCTGTCGATAGACATCGAAACGGGGTGGCACAAAAATCAGGTCAGGACATTTTCGCTTGGCAGTGATCGATGGCATCGCGGAATACACACCGAAGGCCCTGGCTTCGTAACTTGCCGCGGCTACGACCCCGCGGGCAGCGGACCCACCGACCGCGAGCGGCTTGCCACGAAGTTCCGGATTGTCCCGCTGTTCAACGGAAGCGTAGAAGGCATCCATATCGACATGGATGATTTTGCGAACCGGGCTCATCACATCCTGTTGGTCTTGATCACAGCAGAAGGCCCTCATCGCTCGCGTCAGGCTTCGTTTGCGGGGACACAATGACAAGCATGTTGCCTGGCAGGGGTCTTTGAAGGTGACGCGCCTCGTCCCAATGGGCCGTCAGCCAGGTATCGACTTCTTCTGGCGTCGTCAGGATCGCTGGCATCGCTTTTTCATGGATGGGCGAGACGATCTCGTTGGGCGACGTCGTCAGGAAGCCAAACAGCTCGTACTCCTGCTCCCCGTCTCTGACCTTGCGAATGCCTTTCCAAGGCGTCCAAAAGCCTGCGAAGAACATCAAGGGTTTGGTCTCATCCTTGGCAAACCAGGCATTCGGGACGCGTCCGCCTCCGACCTTGCTTGCCGCATCTGGTTCGGCGAAGGACGTGAAGGGAACGACGCACCGACTGGTCGGGCCGAGCCACCGACGCCAGTGCGGCGAACCGACGTTGCGGATATTGGTGACGCCGGGATCGTAGTTCTTCACATAGGCTGGAGGTGAGGGCATGCCCCATGTTG
Organism: Hyphomicrobiales bacterium; assembly: GCA_900473205.1. GTDB lineage: Bacteria > Pseudomonadota > Alphaproteobacteria > Rhizobiales > Rhizobiaceae > Agrobacterium. Next base: position 3,230 of record UCLB01000018.1, on the reverse strand, counting down.
CCCGGACGATCTCTCTTTCTCCGTCCTCGGCGACGCGGACAATGGGAGCCTGATAGCCAGGGTAGACGTCGAAGCTCGCCTCGTTCCATCCGGCCAGATCACGGAATGCCTTGGTGAACTGCAGGACTGCCTCACGAGTTGTGGTTACGTTGTAGAGGTTACACATCGGTCGCTCCTATTTCCACATGCTGCGCATGCGTGCGCCGACATCGATGCGGATTTGCTGGGCACTGCGTTCAGATGCTGCGGCTGAGACTTTCGGCCAAGCCATCGGTTCAAAGTATTGCAGCAGCGTCGCCGGGATGAACCGCGAACGTGATGCGTAAACGTGCCTGTCGCCCTGCGAGTTCTGACCATGTGTGAAAAACCGCTGCGGAGTGATGAGCGACAGGCTGTCCTTGGCGCGCGTCATGCCGACATAGAGCAGACGCCGTTCCTCCTCGATCTCCTGCGTCGTTCCTGTCCCAAGGTCCGATGGTATACAGCCATCGACAACGTTCAGCATGAACACCGAGCGCCATTCCTGTCCCTTGGCGGAATGAATGGTCGACAGGATGAGATAGTCTTCATCAAGTAGCGGCACGCCCGCTTGGTCGCTTGTCGCATCCGGCGGGTCGAGCGTCAGTTCGGTCAAGAACCGTTCGCGGGAGGGATAGCCGCTGGCTATCTGCTCGAGTTGCAGGAGGTCGGCCTTGCGGGTATCGGCATCTTCATGGATGCGCTCGAGATGCGGTTCATACCAGAGACGGGCCTGCGCGATATCCGATGGCCAGCCTTCCTGTGTTTTGCGAAGGCCTCCCAGCAATTGAACGAACGACGTCCAATCCTCGCCTGTCTTCGGTGGTGGCGGAATTTCAGCAAGCGCCAAGAGCGGTTCAGGGTCGGAGGCGATCGTGTCGAGAATAGTGCCAGCTTTTTTGGGACCGATGCCCGGCAACATTTGCAGAAGTCGAAAGCCTGCGACACGGTCCCGCGGGTTCTGGGCGAAGCGCAGCACGGCCAGCATGTCCTTCACATGGGCGCTGTCCAAAAACTTCAGGCCACCGAACTTGACGAAGGGGACATTGCGACGGGTGAGTTCAACTTCAAGCGTTCCGCTGTGACTGGATGTCCGAAACAGCACTGCCTGCTGTTTCAGCGTCATGCCAGTCTCACGATTGGCAAGCACCTGCTCGACAATGAAATTGGCCTGTTCGGTCTCATCCTTGACGGTCACGAGTTTCGGTCGCTCCAGCGACTCCCGTTCGGTCCACAGGTTCTTGGTGAAGCGCTCGCGCGCCAGTTCGATCACGCCATTGGCTGCCGCCAGAATGGGCTGGGTCGAACGATAGTTTCGATCAAGTGTGATGACATCGGCGGCAGGGCTGAAAGATGTTGGGAAGTCGAGAATGTTGCGAACGGTCGCTGCCCGGAACGAGTAGATCGACTGGGCATCGTCACCAACCACGGTCAAGCCGCGGCCGCCGGGCTTGAGCGCCATCAGGACAGACGCCTGCAGCTTGTTGGTATCCTGATATTCATCGACCATGACATGGTCGAAGCGATTGCCGATGTCGTCGGCGAGATCGGGATCGCTGACCATCTGCGCCCAGTAGAGCAATAGATCATCGTAATCGAGCACGTTCTGCGCCTGCTTGGCCTCGACATAAGCTCCGAACAATTCCTTCAACTGTTCTTCCCATGTGGCGACCCATGGATAGTGCTGCCGCAAGATCTCGTTCAGCGGCGTCTCCGAGTTGACGGCGCGTGAATAGATCGCGAGGCAGGTGCCCTTGGTCGGGAAGCGGCTCTCTGTTTTGGAAAATCCGAGCTCGTGCCGCACGAGGTTCATAAGGTCGGCGCTGTCTTCCCGGTCGTGAATGGTGAAGTCGATGTTGAGACCGATCTGCTCGGCATACATCCTCAGCAGGCGGGCGCCGATGCCATGAAACGTGCCGGACCAGGCAAGGGCGTCTGTCAGGACACCCGCATTGGCACCCAGAACCTTGCGGCAGATGCGCTCGACGCGGCGGGCCATTTCGGATGCGGCTCTGCGCGAAAAGGTCATCAGGAGAATACGTCTCGGGTCCGCACCATTGACGATGAGATGTGCCACCCGGTGTGCGAGCGTGTTGGTCTTACCGGAGCCTGCACCTGCAATGATCAACAGCGGCCCTGCTGTGTTGCCCTCAGCCAGCCCGACGCCATGCTCTACGGCCTTGCGCTGCTGCTCGTTCAGTTTTTCCAGATGGGCAACGGCCATAAGAGCTCACTTGATGCACGGAGTGAAGAGATGACCTCACGAACAAAGGCGGAACATATATTGTCACTGGATGATTTGGAAGGTCATTTTTTATATCTCTAAACAATCATTCATCCTGAGAGCTGTTGGTTCGAACTAACCATGAGCCGAGGCGTTGAGGTCTGTGAGAACTAGAAATGGGAAGGTAGAATCATGGCTGACGACAGCACCACAACAATCCGAGCGACATTTGATACACGCTCCGCCGCCGATCTTGCAGTAGAGCACCTCGTCCAGCAGCACGGAATCTCGCGTCCTGACATCTTCATTCAGTCAGCCACCGCAGAGAACACATCAGGGTCAGTTGCATCTGGTGGCGATGTCTCGAAAAGCGGTGCGGTGCGCGGCGATGCTGCCCTCGAAGGGGAAATCGAAGTGTCCGCTGACATTCCGTCCGACAAGATTCCCGCGGTTCAGCGTAGTCTCGGCGACGCTGGAGCACTTCGGGTATCGGGCGCTGCATGAAGTGGTCCCGAGTTGGGGGTGGGTTCTATGGCGGACAATCTCAGCAAGTGCCGATCCAAACGCTTTCTTGCGCCAACCGGCGATCCGGGTGGAAGAGTTGAATTTGGGATGACCAGGGTGGTTGCAAGCGCTGACATATGTCGGTGAAACTCGCCACCTATAACGTCAACGGCATCAATGGTCGCCTCGACATCCTCCTTCGTTGGCTAGACGAGGCGAAACCAGATATCGTTTGCTTGCAGGAACTGAAGGCACCATCCAACAAGTTCCCTCGCAAAGAGTTGGAGCGTGCAGGCTACTGTGCAATCTGGCAAGGCCAGAGATCGTGGAATGGTGTTGCCATCCTTGCGCGCGGTCAGGAGCCGCTTGAGACGAGACGCGGGTTGCCCGGCGGCGAGCACGACGACCAAAGTCGATACATCGAGGCCGTCATCGACGGAATGGTTGTCGGATGCCTCTACCTTCCAAACGGCAATCCGGTCCC
>UCLB01000034.1 GCA_900473205.1 Hyphomicrobiales bacterium | reverse complement strand
TGTCGTTGTCAACAAGGGTGCGTTTTTTCGTGGATTTGGAAACCGGATAGATATTCTGAGACATATGGCCTCCAGCTTTGCTGTTAACGAAGACGGGCAAACGGGTGGTTCAGGCTGGCATCAAAGCCAGCCCGGAGCCACGAAGACGAGCCATGCGAGAAGCGGACCCGCAGCAACGACCAGAGCGCTGTAGTAAAGCAGCGTCTTGAAGAACTTCGTCTGATCCACGTTCTGGGCATTGGCCACCACAAGCGCACCGTTTGTCGAGAAGGGCGAGACATCAACGATGGTGGCAGAAATGGCCAGCGCCGCAATCATGCCCGGCGTGCTGATTTCACCCTGCATCAACATTGGCACCGCAAGCGGGATCATGGCACCCATGACACCGACGGATGAGGCGAAGGCCGAGACGATGCCGCCGATATAGCAGAGCAACAGGGCTGCGAGGAGCGGCATGGCAAGCGCGGACACGCCGTTACCGACGAAGGTGATGGCACCGGATTTCTCCAGCACGCCGATATAGGTGATGACGCCGGCAATCAGCAGGACCGTGGACCATGCAATCTTGTCGACGGCACCCTTCTGGCCACGCGGGCAGACCAGCGCAAGCACGACGGCAACGCACATGGCAACCAGACCGACATTGAGGCTGAAGGCAAGAGACAGGATGGCGAGTGCTGCCAGACCGGTCAGTGTTAAAGCCTGTTCGAGATCGAGCTTGCCGCTGGTGGTGACTTCGGTCAGTTCGGTTTCGCGCTGACGCGGATCGACTGCCATGTGCCCGCCACTGCCGCGCACATCCACCGACACGCCGGGCATAAACACATTACCCGCGCCGTTGCCGACAGCCGCCGTCTTCGATTTTCTGCCGAGGACGAGGAATGCACCGATGGCGATCAGCAGGTTGAAGCCGAGGCTGGCGAGAAACAGAACCGTTTCATCGCCCGGCAGACCGGCGCGTGTAACGACCTGATTGGTGATACCGCCATAAATACTGATGGGCGAGAAGCCGCCGCCTTGGGCGCCGTGGATGACCATGATGCCCATGAGCAGCGGATTGATGCCGTATTTGGCCGAAAAGCGCAGCGCAATCGGCGCGATGATGGCAACCGCAGCCGGGCTGACGGCACCGATGGCGGTCAACAAAGCCGAGACGAAGAACATGACCCATGGAATGGCCGATATTTTGCCACGGACAGCGCGAACGCAGGCCTGAACCAGCCAGTCAATCGTGCCGTTGTTCTGCGCGATGGCGAAGAGATAGGTGATGCCGACGAGCGTGACGAAGAGGTCACCCGGAAAACCTTCGAAAATCTGTTTGACGCTCATACCCACGACGAGCGTGCCGATGATGAACGAGAGAGCAAAGCCCAGCGCGCCCATATTGATCGGCAGAGCCGTCGCCACGATGAACATGACGGCCAAGCCCAAAATTGTAATCACTTCTGATGACATGACAGCTCCTCCCAAAGCCAGAGGGTCAAGTGGAAGCGGCACCCTCATGCCGTTTGCCATCCGTATGCGGCGTCCCCGCACAACCCATGGCTTATGTATGCGCAAAAATTACGAATAGGCAATAATGAATTTATACGTTGATATAATTTAAGCTTGGGAATACATATAAGCATAAATGCAGTGGAGGCGCATTCATGTGGAATAAACTTGCGACAAACCGCGCCAGCCGATTGGAGCGAGCATCACCGCTCGCCAATGGCAAAGTGGTCAAGGCAGACGCCATTACTGCGCTGCTGGAAGCGGTGATCGAGCCGGCAGACCGGCTGTGCATAGAAGGTAACAACCAGAAACAGGCCGATTTTCTGGCAAAGGCACTGGCGAATGTGAACCCGCAGGTGGTTCATGATCTGCACATCGTGCAATCCGTGCTGGCCCTTCCGGAACATCTGGACGTCTTCGAAAAGGGCGTCGCATCCAAGCTGGACTTCTCCTTTTCAGGCCCGCAGGCGGCGCGTCTAGCCCGCATGCTGAGCGCCGGACAGTTGCGCATTGGCGCGATCCATACCTATCTCGAACTCTTCGGCCGTTATTTCACCGACCTCACGCCACGCGTGAGCCTCGTCTGTGCGCAAGCCGCAGACCGGGCAGGCAATCTCTACACCGGCGGCAATACGGAAGACACGCCTGTTATCGTCGAATCGACGGCGTTCCGGCAGGGCATCGTCATTGCGCAGGTCAACGAAATCGTGGACGTTCTGCCACGCGTCGATATTCCAACCGATTGGGTGGATTTCGTCGTCCAGAGCCCTAAGCCGCATTATATCGAGCCGCTATTTACACGCGATCCAGCTCAGATTTCTGAAATCCAGGTGCTGATGGCGATGATGGCCATCAAGGGCATCTATGCTGAATATGGCGTGACGCGCCTCAACCACGGCATCGGCTTTGACACGGCAGCGATCGAGCTGATCCTTCCTACCTACGCCGAAAGCCTGGGACTAAAGGGCAAGATCGCCACCCATTGGGCGCTCAATCCGCACCCGGCACTGATCCCCGCCATCGAGGCAGGCTTTGTTCAAAGCGTGCATTCCTTCGGCTCGGAACTGGGCATGGAGGATTACATCCGTGCCCGCTCGGACGTGTTCTTCACCGGTCGCGATGGATCCATGCGCTCCAACCGGGCGCTGAGCCAAACCGCGGGGCTTTATGCTTGCGACATGTTCATCGGCTCTACGCTGCAGATCGATCTTGATGGCAACAGTTCCACCGCCACGCTTGGCCGTATCGCCGGTTTCGGCGGCGCGCCCAATATGGGGTCGGATGCCAGAGGGCGGCGGCATGGTTCCGACGCCTGGTTGAAAGCTGGGCGAGAAGCGGCCACCGGCAGCATGCCGCGCGGTCGCAAGCTGGTGGTGCAGATGGTTGAGACCTTCCGCGAGCATATGGCGCCAGCTTTCGTGGAGAAGCTGGACGCTTGGCAACTGGCCGAATCCGCCGGTCTCGATCTCCCGCCGGTGATGATCTATGGCGACGACGTGACCCATGTTCTGACCGAGGAAGGCATTGCCAATCTGCTTTTGTGCCGCACACCGGAAGAACGCGAGCAGGCTATTCGCGGCGTGGCGGGCTATACGGCTGTCGGCCTTGGTCGTGACAAACGCATGGTGGAAAATCTGCGGGATCGTGGCATCATCAAGCGGCCTGTCGATCTGGGTGTCGATGTGTCGCTGGCGACCCGCGATCTTCTGGCCGCCAAATCTATGAAAGATCTCGTCCGCGCATCGGGAGGCCTTTATCGCCCCCCTGCCCGGTTCAGGAACTGGTGAGGTTGGACAATGGAAAAACTGGAATATGAATTCGAGGGCGGCACCGTTCTGGCGGCGCGCAACAAGCCCATTCTATCCGGCGTTCTCGGCTCCGGAAATCTCGAGGTTCTGGTCGAAGCCTGCGACCTCTCCGGCAAAAGCCGCGTGGAAGTGGAAACGGCGGCAGTTGGCTTCGGCACGATCTGGCAGGCGGTGCTATCCGATGTCTTCGACCGCTGGAAAATCGGCGACGTGAAGGTATCGATCAACGATGCCGGGGCCACACCTGCGGTAGTGGCATTGCGTCTGGATCAGGCGCTCCACGCCTATTCGGGCAGAAGTAGCGAGGCGACATCATGAGCAGGAGCTGGTACGAAGCAACGGCGCGCGAGCGCATCGACGGCCTGCTGGATGCAGGCAGTTTCATCGAACTTCTTCCGCCGGAAGACCGGATGACAAGCCCGCATTTGCGCGTTCTGGGATCCCCTGCCGCCTTTGACGATGGCGTGGCCGTGGGCAAGGGCACGCTGGATGGCAAGCCCGTCCTCGTCGCGGCGCAGGAAGGTGCCTTCATGGGCGGCGCGGTGGGGGAGGTGCATGGCGCCAAGATCACTGGTTTGCTGGAACGCGGGCTGGATGAAAAGCCGAGCGCAGTGTTGCTGCTACTGGAATCCGGCGGCGTGCGGCTGCATGAGGCCAATGCCGGGCTGATCGCCGTCTCCGAAATCATGCGCGCAATCCTCAATCTGCGCGCGGCGGGCATTCCGGTCATTGTGCTGGATGGTGGCCGCTACGGCGTCTTCGGCGGCATGGGTATCGCGTCGCGGCTTTGCTCGTCCATCGTCATGTCCGAGGAGGGCCGCCTTGGTCTCTCCGGGCCAGAGGTCATCGAGACGACCATGGGTGTGGAAGAGTTTGATGCGTCTGACAAGGCGCTGGTCTGGCGCACCGTCGGCGGCAAACACCGTTATATTCTTGGCGAGACCGCAGGGCTGGTTTCCGACGATATGAATGCGTTCAGGGAGGCTGCGATTGCGCTTGTTGGCACGGCGAAACCTCTCGATCTCGAAGCCATCGAAGCCGAACATGCCGAGCTTGCTGCGCGCCTGAGTCGTTTTGGCGGCGTGCAGGACGCAACCGACATCTGGTCGGGGCTCAATATCGCCAATGTGGAGCAGATTCCGCTGATGACGACCGAGGAGTTCCACAGGGCTGTCGATGGAAGGAAAAGCGCATGATAACGCCTGAAGCACTGTTCGACCGCCTGTTTCCACAGGGGCACGACATCGCCTCCGACGGCCTTTTCTTCGCAGGCACGGCAAAAGCAGGTTCCGAAACCGTATCGGTCATCGGCACGCGTGAAAAAGCCCATATCGGCATCGATCTCGCCATGCGCATGGCAGCTGAGGTCATCCGCATCATGAAGGAGCGGCCGGGAAGCCCTATCCTGCTGCTGGTAGATACCGCCGGGCAGAAGATGGCGCGTCGCGACGAGTTGCTGGGGCTCAACGGCTATATCGCGCATCTGGCGAAATGCATCGATGTGGCGCGCAGGCGTGGACATCGGATCATCGGTCTCGTCTACGGCGAAGCGGTTAGTGCTGGCTTCCTCTCCTCCAGCCTTCTGGCGGATGCATGTTACGCGCTGCCGGAGGCCGAGGTGCGGGTGATGAACCTGCCCGCCATGTCCCGCGTCACCAAAATTCCCGTCGAGCGGCTGGAGGAACTGTCGAAAGATAGCGCGGTGTTTGCGCCCGGTGTAGCGAATTACGTTGCTATGGGCGCAGTGCGTGAAACCTGGGAGGGTGATCTCGCCGCTGCCTTGGCGAAGGCTCTGCAAGAGAGGCAAGACCCGAACAGCGACACCCGCCGCGACTATGGCGAACAGCGCAAAGGGCGCACGCTGGCGCGCTCCGTTTCTCAACGGGTGCGGCATGACGCGGCCTGACAGGCATCGCTTCGTTACTCTGAAACCGTCATGGCGCGACCATGCGGAGATTTCCCCCTGCGGCATGGCGGGGGGTGATGTGCTTTTCGAATGGATCGACGAGGGTCGTCCGCTGGTCGTGGCCTCTTCTGCCGCTGGCGATGAGGCGACCACGGTCCGTCTCGGCCTTTCGACCCCGCAAAAGCAGCGTTATGGGCTTCGTGTCGGGCTGGACGCCATCAATTACCTTTTGACACCGGTGACGCTTGAGGCTGCGGCAAGCAGTGCGCCCGACGAGTGGCAGCCAACGATTAACGCAGTTTTGAATGTGGCTGAGAAGCACGGATTGTTCCTGTCGGTCTTCGGGTCGCTGGCGTGGTCGTATCTATCTGGCGAAAGCCATCTGCGCCCAACCTCTGACCTCGACCTTCTGGTCTCCGCGCCTGCGAACACCGATACGCTTACAGGTATCCGCGCGCTTCTCGATCTGGATAGCCTTCCGCGTCTGGATGGCGAACTCGTGCTTGCCAATGGGGCGGGCGTCAATCTGCGGGAATATGCAGGGCAGCCGGGTCATATTTTGGTGAAGCAGCATGGTGGACCGCAACTGGTGTCGCTGGCCAAGCTCATGAAGTTTGAAGGGATGGCAGCATGAATATGATGCAGCCCAACCTTCTCCAGCAACCCCATGCCCCACGCGATATCAGCCGCACCATCGGCAGGCTTGCTGTCCGGGCGCTTTACACGGAGCTTGCGCTTTATCCCAAGCCCGGCCTCGTCAGCCCCATCGACAATGGCGCGCATGATGACATGACCATGGCGACCTTCATGCGCAGCCTGTTTTCGCTGAGAAGCTACTTCCCGCAGATTGCTACGGCAGGTGGTAGACATTTCGCGTGCTTACAGAAACTCGGCATCGACGCCGAACGGCGGATGATGGCAGCAACGGGCGGGATAAACACGCATCGCGGCGCGATCTTCAATCTCGGCCTTCTGTCGGCAGCGGCGGGATATCGCGTCTCGAACAATCTGCCGCTCGATGCCAACACCATTTGCCAAACCGTGGCTGACCTGTGGGGCGCTGACATTCTCGCCAGCGAACCTGTCGATTCCAACGGCTCACGGGCGCTTGCCAAACATGGCGGCGATGGTGCGCGGCAGCAGGCGGCGGGCGGTTATGCGGTCCTCCGCAAGATGGCGTTGCCAGCCTTTCGGACTGCGTTGCAAAACGGAGGCACGCGGACAGCAGCCGCGCTACAAAGCTTCTTCGCCATCATGTCCGTCCTCAATGACACGAATATTCTCCATCGCGCTGGACGTGACGGCCTCGATTATGTGCAGAAAGAGGCGCGTGATTTCCTGTCATCAGGGGGCGTGTTCGCGCCGGATCATGTGGCGAGGGCAATCGATCTCCACCGCGACTTCTGTGCCCGCCGGATTTCGCCCGGCGGTGCTGCCGATCTCCTGTCCTGCGCCATCTTCCTGCATGATCTGGAAACATTGTCATGACGCTCGGCATCCTCTGCCCCGGCCAGAGTGCGCAGGCACCCGATATGATCGACCGTCTGCGTGGCGAACCGGAAGCCGCAAGCGTGTTCGATGCCTTTCATGACGTTATGGGCGCCACGATCGATGCGGTTTTGAGCGAGGGTCGTCTTCACGAAAACGCAATCGCGCAGCCGGTGATCTGCGCGGTCGAACTGGCCGCTTTCAGCGTTATCAAACATAATATTCCCGACCCCTCCCATTTCGCCGGTTACAGCATCGGGGAACTGGCGGCCTATGGCTGTGCCGGGTCGATGAGCGCGAAAGACCTCATCCGCCTGGCAATTCTCAGGGCAAAGCTGATGGATGAAGCCTACCCGGCACCATCAGGCATGATCGCCATCCGTGGTCTGCGCGAGGCGACGCTGGCACCGATCTGCACCGCCAATACCGTCCATATCGCCATCTGCAACGGCGACGACCGCTTCGTCGTCGCTGGCCCCGTAGAGAATATTGCAGCAGCAACGGTTGATGCCGAACGGCATGGCGCACACGTTACGCGTCTGCCCGTGAAGGTGGCGTCTCACACACCGCTGATGCACACCGCCGTTTCGGCTTTTGCAAAGGCGTTAGAAGAGACGGAATTCAAAACCCCAACCGTCCCTGTTTTGGCAGGCATCGACGGCGCCTCCGTCCGCTCTCGAGACATGGCAATTCAGCGGCTTTCGGCGCAAATGGAAACGCGCATCGATTGGCAGGGCTGTATGGAAAGCCTGAAGGAAATCGGCTGCACGACGCTGCTGGAGCTGCTGCCCGGCGGTGATCTTTCGTCTATGGCAAAAGATCGTCTGCCGTCCATCTCCTCGCGCTCCATGATCGAGTTCAAATCCATCGATGCGGCGGCAGAGTGGGTGTCTCGCAAGGAAGTCTGAGGAGTGCGATCTCTAGACTAATCGCTGACCAGCCGGTACCCGACACCCGGCTCCGTCTGGACGATTTTGGGCTGGGCCGGATCTCGTTCGACCTTCTGGCGAAGCTGACCGATGAAGACGCGCAGATAATGCATGTCTTCCTCATGCGCGGGACCCCACACAGATGTCAAAAGCGTTCGATGGGTGACGACACGGCCTGCATGGTGGGCCAGAAGCGTCAGCAGATCATATTCCTTTGGCGTTAGCCGAATGGCCTTGCCATCCCGGGAAACGATGCGCTGGACCATATCGACCGTCAGCCCGTCGGCATTGACGAGTGACAGCGTCTTGCTGGCATTGCCGACATGACGCATGGCGGTGCGGATACGGGCGGTCAGTTCACCGATGCTGAAGGGCTTTTCGATATAATCATCGGCACCGAGATCGAGTGCGGCGATTTTTTCGGTTTCGCGGTCGCGTGCCGAAAGAATGATGATGGGAATGGTGGACCAGCCACGCAGGCTGCTGATGACATCCTTGCCGTCCATATCCGGCAGGCCGAGATCGAGAATGACGACTTCAGGTGCGGCGGTGGCAACCGCTTTCAGGGCATCCGCGCCGGTTCCCGCTTCAATGACCTCGTAACCAGCCGCTGCCAGGGCAGGCCGAAGAAACCGCAGGATTTGCGGCTCGTCGTCAACGACAAGAATGCGGGCAAGTGTCATGGCGATCCTGAATTCCGGTCCTTTTCCTCTATCGGGAAACGCATGACAATGCGAGTGCCTCTCTTCCTGACGGCGGGGCTTTCGGCATAAATATGACCGCCTAGCGCTTCCACGAAACCGCGGGCGATAGAAAGCCCTAGGCCGGTGCCGGGCGAACGACCGTCGGATTTCGAACGCCGATAGAATTTCTCGAAAATGCGGTCGAGATCGGCAGCGGGAATGCCCTTGCCCATATCGGTCACGGAGATCGCGACCTCTTTTCCGTCCCTGCGGACGTAGATATTGACGGGTTCACCGCCTCCATATTTCGCGGCATTGTCCAGAAGATTGAACAGAACCTGTTCCAGCAGGACGCTGTCTCCCCGCATCAAGGGCAAATCTGTTGCGATACCTGTTTCGAAGGTCTGGGCCGGAAAATATTTCCGCGCCCGCTCTGTCGCCGAACGCACGACATCGCCCAGATCCACCCAATCCCGCTTGGCCTTCAGGGTGCCGGTTGAAATCCGCGTCATATCCAGAAGGTTGGCGACGAAGCGGCTGAGCCGTGCCCCCTCCTCCTCGATGGATTGCAAAAGATCGTCGCGGCTTTCCGGCGTCATCCGTTCGCCCAGTTCGCGAAGGCTGGTCACCGCGCCGGTAATCGTTGCAAGCGGCGTGCGCAGATCATGGGAGATGGAGGATAGCAGAGCATCCCGGTAACGTTCGCTTTCCAGTCGAAGGGACTGTTCGGCACTTTCCGAAGACAGCCGTGCGCGGTCGATGGCCGTCGCCGTCTGGTCGATGATGGCGGAAAACATGCGCTCGGCATTGGAATCTAGCGCCTCGTCGCCGACTTCGTAGCCGCAAACGCCGACAACGCCATGCGGGCTGGTAAGCGGCCTGAACTGGAAACGGCAATTGGGCAAAGTGCCGGTCCCGGCACCGGCTGGTTCCTTCTTCGTATTGGCCCAGCGGGCGGCGGCGATTTCCGCGATGCCCAGCTCCGCGTCCGGCGGCCATGCCGCTGCGGTTTCCAGCGCATCGCCATTGGGCCGAAGCAGAACGATGTTGCGGTTGATCCCCGCATGCAGTTGCGTGACGGCGGCCCACAGGACTTCATCGACATCGGCAGTGCCGGAGAGTTTGCGGGCGAAATCATAAAGCGCCTGCATGGCGGCGGCACGAGAACGCGCCGTCTTGGCCTGTTCGCGAATGCGCGAGCCGAGGCTACCTGCAAGAACTGCTGCGACGACGAAGATGAAGAGCGCGAAAACCTCGTGCGGCGAGGCGATGGTGAAGGTGTAGAGCGGCGGAATGAAGAAGAAATTATAGGAGAGCGCAGACAGCAGCGCGGCCATCAACGCGGCTGCGAAACCGGCATAGGTGGCGGCACCGAGCACGGCGATGAGAAACAGCAGTGAAATATTCGGCAGATAAACGATGCGGTCGATCAGCGCGCCGATCAATGCGGCGGGCAGCACGCACAGAAAAGCAATGCCGAAGGGTTTGGCGAGTGTTGGAAGGCGCGGCCAGACCGGTTTTGGCCTGGCACGATGCGGTGTCTTTTCATCGGCGGTGACGAGGTGGAGGCCGATGCCGCTCGTTTCCCGGGTCAGCGCATCGGCAAGGCTGGTGCGCAGCGGGTTTCGCCACCATTGACGGCAATGGGAACCGATGACGATCTGCGTGGCGTGTTCGCGCTTGGCGAGTTTCATGATTTCGGTCACGAAGTCACTGCCGGTCACACGCCGCGTTTCCGCACCCAGCTTTTCCGCCAGCCGGAATGTATCGTCTATGCGCCGCAAATCCTCGTCATTCATGGTTTCACGGTCGGAATGGGAAATATTGACGACCAGCCATGGCGCGTTCAGGCCCGAAGCAAGGCGACTTGCAACACGAACGACCTTTTCGGACAGATCATCGGCACCAATGCAAACGAGAAGCCTCTCCCCCGTCGCCCATGGCCCTTCGATGGCGTTCTGGCGCAGATAATCGATCATCTGATCGTCCACCCGGTCCGCCGTGCGCCGCAGCGCCAGTTCTCGGAGCGCTGTCAGATTTCCAAGTCGGAAGAAACGGTCGGCGGCGCGCCTTGCGCTTGCGGGCAGATAGACCTTGCCGTCTTCAAGGCGGGTGATCAACTCTGCGGGTGACAAGTCCACAAGCAGGACTTCATCGGCCCTTTTCAGCACCGTATCTGGAATTCTCTCGCGCACATTGACTCCGGTGATCTGGGCGACAAGATCGGACAGGCTTTCCAGATGCTGGATGTTGAGCGCCGTCCATACGTCTATCCCGGCATCGATGAGTTCATCGATATCCTGATAGCGCTTGGGGTGCCGGAAGCCTTCCGGGTTGGAATGCGCGAGTTCGTCCACGATGATGATGCGAGGCTTTCGGGCCAGCGCGCCATCCAGATCGAACTCCTCCAATTGTTTGCCGTGGTAGGACACGGAGAGGCGGGGCAATATTTCCAGCCCTTCCAGAAGGGCCGAGGTTTCGCTACGGCCATGGGTCTCTGCCAGCCCGACGACGATCTCCGTGCCATCAGCACGCAATCGCTGAGCGCGGTTCAGCATCGCATAGGTTTTGCCGACACCGGGGGCTGCGCCCAGAAAAATCGTCAGCTTGCCCCGGCGGTCTTTATCCGCCAGGGCAAGCAATGCGTCAGGGTCGGGACGGTTCGTCTCGTAGGGCTCGTTTGTCGGCATCCGTATCAGCTCTTGTGCGCATCCAGCGCAAGGTTAAGCTCTAGCACATTCACGCGCGGTTCGCCGACAATTCCAAACACCCTGTCTTGCGTATGGCTTTGAACCAGCGCACGAATTTGCTCCGGCGGCAACTGCCGCGCAAGTGCCACCCGCGCAACCTGCGCTTCGGCAAATTCCGGTGAGACGTGGGGGTCGAGGCCGGAACCGGATGCGGTGACGGCATCGGCCGGAACTGCGCCGGTTATGCCCGCAGCATTCAACCGTCCGGTATCACCTGCCACACGGTCGCGCAGCTTGGCAGAAGTCGTACCGAGATTGGAGCCAGACGAGGCAGAGGCGTTGTAAGGGTCCGGCGATGTGGCGGACGGACGAGGCCAGAAATAGCGCTCCGATGTGAAATTTTGGCCGATCAGCGAGGAGCCTATGACGGTTTCTCCGCGCTTGACCAGGGTGCCATTGGCCTGTTCCGGCATGACCGTCTGGGCGATACCGGTGACGGCGAGCGGATAGGCAACGCCGGTAACGAGTGTCAGAAGGACGAGAAAAACGAAAGCGGGTCTGAGAAGTTTGAACATGATTACACCAGATGCAGGGCCGAAACGGCGAGGTCGACGATCTTGATTCCGGCGAATGGCAACAGCAGCCCGCCCAGGCCGTAAATCAGGAGATTTCTACGCAGAAGCGACGCGGCGCTTGTTGGCCGATAGGCAATGCCCTTCAACGCAAGAGGAATGAGCGCGATGATGATGAGCGCGTTGAAGATGACAGCAGAAAGAATGGCCGATTGCGGCGTGGACAGCCCCATGATGTTGAAGGCGGCCAGTGCCGGATAGGTCGTGACGAACAACGCCGGGATGATTGCGAAATATTTGGCGACATCATTGGCTATGGAGAAGGTCGTCAGCGAACCGCGGGTCATCAGAAGCTGTTTGCCGATTTCAACGATCTCGATGAGCTTGGTCGGGCTGGAGTCGAGATCGACCATATTGGCGGCTTCGCGTGCCGCCTGCGTGCCACTTTGCATGGCCACGCCGACATCGGCTTGAGCGAGCGCTGGCGCATCATTGGTGCCATCGCCGCACATGGCGATTAGGCGACCGCCCTGCTGTTCGCGACGGATATAGGCCAGCTTGTCCTCCGGCGTTGCCTCGGCCAGGAAGTCATCGACACCGGCCTCCGAGGCGATTGCAGCGGCAGTGACCGGGTTATCGCCTGTGACCATGACGGTGCGGATGCCCATGGCACGCAGGGCCGCAAAGCGTTCCTTGATGCCGGGTTTGACGACGTCCTTGAGGTGGATGACGCCAAGCAGGCGATTGCCGTCTGCTACGCCCAGCGGCGTACCGCCGGATCTGGCGACACTGTCCACGGCCTGCATGAATTCAGCTGGGGCTTCCTTGTCCGAGATGCCGGTAAATTTCAGCACGGCATCGATTGCGCCTTTGCGCAGGCGGTGGGTGCCCATGTCGATGCCCGATAGGCGCGTCTGTGCGCTGAAAGCGATGGTTTGATCGGCCACGGCCTTTGGTGTTGCCAAGCCGAACTCACCCGTTGCCAGCGCAGCGATGGAGCGGCCTTCCGGCGTTTCATCGGAGAGGCTGGCAAGGAGTGCCGCTTCTGCCAATTGCTGCGGTGTGACGCCCGGTGCCGGGATGAAATCGGATGCCATACGGTTGCCGAAGGTAATGGTGCCGGTTTTGTCCAGCAGCAGTGTATCCACATCGCCCGCCGCTTCGACCGCACGACCGGACGTGGCGATGACGTTGAAGCGAACAAGGCGGTCCATTCCGGCAATGCCGATGGCCGAAAGCAGGCCGCCGATTGTCGTTGGAATGAGGGTTACGAGCAAGGCAGCCAATACGGTGACAGTAAGGACTGTGCCCGAATATCCTGCAAGGCCCCAGATGGTAACGACCACGATGAGGAACACCAGCGTCAAGCCCGACAGCAGGATGGACAGGGCGATCTCATTGGGCGTTTTCTGGCGTTCTGCACCTTCGATCAGCGCGATCATGCGATCCACGAAGCTCGCGCCCTGTGGTGTGGTGATGCGGATTTTGAGCTGGTCGGACAGAACCTGCGTGCCGCCGGTGACGGCTGAGCGGTCGCCACCGGATTCGCGGATGACGGGCGCGGACTCGCCGGTAATGGCACTTTCGTTGACGGAAGCGACACCCTCGATCACCTCACCATCACCGGGGATCAGTTCCCCGGCATCAACGATGACGACGTCCCCTACCTTCAGCGCAGTGGCGGGAACTGCCTCGTCTTCGCCATTGGCACCAATACGTCGGGCTGTGAGATCAGACCGTCCGCGCTTCAGACTTTCCGCCTGCGCGCGGCCTCTGCCTTCAGCGACGGCTTCGGCAAAGGTGGCGAAAAGAACCGTGAACCACAGCCATGCGGCAATCTGGCCGGAGAAAACAGCCGTGCCGTTGCCTGTGACGAGATCGCGCAGAAACAGGATCGAGACCATCGCCGCCACTACCTCGGTCACGAAGATGACCGGTGTGCGCATGAGTTGTCTCGGGTCCATCTTTACAAAGGCTTGCCGTGCGGCGGGCCCGATGATGGAGAGATCGAAAAGACCAGGTTTTGCTGGCTTTTGTGACATGAATTTTGTCCTTTAGAACGTCTGACCGGCAAGCATCGCGAAATGTTCGACGATGGGGCCAAGGGCCAGAGCCGGGAAATATTGCAACCCGCCAAGAATGATGATGATGCCGATCAGCAGACCAACGAACAGCGGCCCATCCGTCGGGAATGTTCCATTGGAGGCGGGAACACGGACTTTTGCGGCCAGCGAACCGGCAATGGCCATGACCGGGATGACGTAAGCGAAACGACCGAGCAGCATGGCAAGCCCAAGCGTCGTATTGTACCAGGTCGTGTTGCCCGAAAGGCCGCCGAAGGCCGAGCCATTGTTGCCAGCGGAAGACGTATAGGCATACAGAATTTCCGAAAGTCCGTGCGGACCTGCCGTGCCGATGCTGGCAACTGCCGCCAGCAGAACTGCCGATATTGCGGAGAAGCCGAGGATGGCAACGGGCAGGATCAGAACCGCCAGCATGGCGCATTTCATCTCGCGCCCTTCGATCTTCTTGCCCAGAAATTCCGGCGTACGACCGACCATCAGCCCCGCGACGAAGACGGACAGAAGCGAGAAAACGAGCATACCGTAAAGACCGGAGCCGACACCGCCGGGCAGAATTTCACCCAGCTGGATGAGGAACATGGGCACTAGTCCGCCAAGTCCCGTAAAGGAACCAAGCATGCCGTTGACGCCCCCATTGGAAACGCCCGTGGTCACCGCTGCATAGAGCGCCGTCATGGCCTGGCCGAAACGAACTTCCTTGCCTTCCATATTGCCCTGCGCGGCATCTACGCCGAGCGCGGTCAAAATGGTGTTTCCGGACGCTTCCGCCCAATAGATCGTGATGACACCTGCGATCAGCAGGAAGGCCATGGCGGAGAGCAGAACCCAGCCCTGCCGGCGATTGCCTACCATCTGGCCGAAGCAGTAAACCAGCGCCGCAGAGACGGCCAACATGGCGTAGATATTGAGGTAGTTGGCAAAGGCAGTCGGATTTTCGAAGGGATGGGCGGCATTGGCATTGAAGAAGCCGCCGCCATTGGTGCCCAGCTGCTTGATGGCCTCCTGGCTGGCAACCGGTCCCAGCGAGATAACCTGCTGAGCGCCTTCCAGCGTGGTTGCGGTGACACTGCTGTCTAGTGTTTGTGGAACGCCGGTCCAGACGAAAACGAGTGCGACGATGATGGCGAGCGGCAGCAGAACGTAAAGCGTCGCACGGGTCATATCGACCCAGAAATTGCCGAGCGTGGTAGCCTGCGAGCGAGCGAAGGCGCGGGTGAAGGCCACGGCAAGGGCTATGCCCACTGCACCGGACAGAAAGTTCTGCACGGACAATCCCACCATCTGGCTGAAATTGCTCATCGTCGCTTCACCGGCATAGTTCTGCCAGTTGGTGTTGGTGACAAAGCTGACGGCGGTGTTGAACGCCAAATCCGATGGCACATTTGCAAAGCCCTGCGGATTGAGCGGCAGATAGGCTTGCAGCCGCAGGATGGCATAGAGAAAGAGGAAACTGGCGAGCGAGAAGGCAAGCATGGAAAGCGTATAGGCAAGCCAGCTCTGTTCCTTGTTCGGGCCTGTGCCCGCAGCCAGATATATCCCTTTCTCGACTGGGCTCAGCAATGGAGAAAGGAAAGTGCGGTCACCTGCGAAAACCTTTGCCATGTAGAGGCCGAGAGGTTTGACGGTGAGGAGCACGGCAAGGAAAAGGAGGCTGATCTGCAGCCACCCGAGAATGGTCATGGGGATTCTCCAGACAATCAGAAGCGTTCGGGACGCAGCAGCGTCACGACGAGGTAGACGACAAGGGCAGCGGCAACGGCCAGCGCAAATAAAGGCTCGATCACATCACCCTCACAGCCTGTTGAGCGCGCGTGCATAGAGCGCAAAAGCGATCAGCACCGCACTTCCGAGAAGAACGAAAACAAGGTCGGACATTGGTTTCTCCGGTTGGTTCAGGAGAACACCCTAAATCCGGACCGGGTCAGGGTTCGATTGGGAAGATGGGCAGGACACATAAGGAAAACATAAAGGTAGCGACTGCACCGACGCGTGCCTTGTCAAATCGGCAGGGCCAAACTCCGATGCGCGTGCAGCCCCCAAAACCGCTCTCAGCAGCGGCAAAAAAACGGTTTCAGATATCCACCACATCGCGCATTTACCGCGCTTGACAGAAATGAACTAACTGGTACAAACATTGTAGTTGCTGAAAGTCAAAGCGCGGGAGGCGTAGATTTTCAGTGCAACCGGTATAAGACGGGCGAATTCGCCGGCAATCGGAAGCAGACGAAACGGGATGGAGCAGCGCAAGACAAGCGCTGTCGGAATGGGGAGGATAGATGTCCTATACGCTCGATTTCTCGGCGGTGTACGAACGCCTGCCCGAGCTGTTTTTTGCCAGCCTCGCCACCATCGGGCTTGCAATCGTCGGCATGTTCCTCGCCACGATCATCGGTATTCTCGGCGTCATTGCCCGCAGCTCCGGCTTAAAGCCGCTTCGTGCACTGGTCATCACCTTTGTGGAAGTCATCCGCAACACGCCGTTCCTGGTGCAAATCTTCTTTATCTTCTTCGCACTTCCGCAGATCGGTCTGCGCCTCAACCCGACGACGACGGCCATCGTTGCGCTGGCCTTGAACGGCGGCGCCTATGCTATCGAGATCATTCGCGGCGGTGTCGATGCGGTTCCGAAAGGTCAGGTCGAGGCCGGTCTTGCGCTGGGGCTGCGCCGCGCGCAAATCTTCCGCCACATCATTTTGAAACCTGCGCTGCGCGCGGTCTATCCCTCGCTGACCAGCCAGTTCATCATGCTCACGCTGACGACCTCCGTCTGCACATCCATCGCCGCCTATGAGTTGACCTCGGTTGCGCAGCGGATCGAAGCAGAAACCTTCCGGTCGTTTGAGGTCTACTTCTCCATCACGCTTCTTTATCTTGTCATTTCCTCTCTGATGATGGGCATTTTCTCGCTGATTTCGCGCCTTTCCTTCAGCTATCCGGTCAAGTGAGGTAAAAACAATGACATCCATCGGTCCCAACGAATTGTTTTTCCTGATGCAGGGTCTGAAATGGACCATTGCACTGACGATCATCGGCTTTATCGGCGGTGGCGTATTTGGCCTCTGCGTCGCGCTTGCCAGAACGGCTGAGAGCAAGATTGGTCAGCGTGTGACTGCTGGTTACATTGCCGTCTTTCAGGGCACACCGCTTCTGATGCAGCTCTTCGTCGTTTATTACGGCGTGGGTCTGGTGGGCCTGAACATCGATGCCTGGATTGCCGTTGCGATTGCCTTCACCCTGCATGCCAGCGCCTTTCTTGGCGAAATCTGGCGCGGCGGCATTCAGGCCGTCTCGAAAGGCCAGACGGAAGCCGCCAAGGCGCTTGGCCTGCACTATGTTTCGCGCATGAAAGACGTCGTACTGCCGCAGGCCTTCAAGATTTCCCTGCCTGCGACCATCGGCTTTCTCGTGCAGCTCATCAAGGGCACGTCGCTTGCCGCCATCGTCGGCTTCGTGGAACTGTCCCGCGCAGGGCAGATCGTTTCCAACCAGACATTCAAGCCGCTCACGGTCTTTGCCATCGTCGGCCTGATCTATTTTCTCATCTGCTGGCCGCTCTCGCTATGGGGCGCCGGTGTCGAAAAGCGGATGCAAACCGCATCCCGCTAAATCACTCTCATCAGCTTTGTAAGGAGGAGCAAAAGATGAAATCCAAGAGCATGAAAATGAACCGCCGCGCGTTGCTCGCATTTGCCGCAGCAATCACTGCCCTGCCCTTCGTCGCACCGGTCGATGCATTCGCCGGTACGGTGGCGGAAGCAAAGGCAAAGGGCAAAGTCGTCATCGGTATTCAGGGTGACAATTCCCCTTGGGGCTTCGTCAATTCCTCAGGCGTTCAGGATGGCCTCGACGCCGATATCGGCAAGGCTTTTGCTGATTACCTCGGCGTGAAGGCAGAATTCGTTCCGCTGGCCGTTGCCAACCGCATTCCCGCACTGATGACCGGCAAGGTCGATGTTCTGTTTGCCACCATGGGCATGACGGCAGAACGCGCCAAGACCATTCAGTTCTCCCAGCCCTATGCCGGTAACGTTCTTTCGGTTTATGGTCCAAAAGACAAGAAGATTGCTGGTTACGACGACCTGACGGGCGTTGCTGTCGGCGTGCCGAAGTCCAGCGCGATGGACACCGCCATCACCGCCGGTGCAGGCACCAAGGCCAATATTCTGCGCTTTGACGATGACGCTGCAAACATTCAGGCTCTGATCTCCGGTCAGGTCGAAGCTGTTGGCGGCAACCAGTTCTATGGTGACCGTCTGAATGCCGCAGCCGCTGGCAAATATGAAACCAAGTTCGATCTGACCACGCTTTACAACGGCGCTGGCACCCGTCCGGGCGAAAAGGACTGGAACGAAACGATCAACGCCTTCCTCGTCAAGATCAAGGGCGATGGCGAACTGGCCAAGATCTACAGCAAGTGGATGAAGCGCGAGGTTCCGAAGTTCCCGGAATCCCTGCCAGACATTTCGTTCACAGCCAAGTAATCAGGAGGCTACCATGCCGCAAGATACCGTCGCGCAGGTTCCGCTCATCGCTCTTGAAGGGGTGGAGAAGTGGTATGGAGCCTTTCATGCGCTGAAAAACGTCAACCTTTCGGTTCGCAAAGGCGAGAAAATCGTTCTTTGCGGGCCGTCCGGTTCGGGAAAGTCGACGCTGATCCGCTGCATCAACCATCTGGAGGAAATCCAGAAGGGTACGATCACCGTCGAGGGAACCAAGCTGACCGATTCCGCCAGCGCCATCGACACTGTGCGCCGGGAAGTCGGCATGGTGTTCCAGAACTTCAACCTGTTTCCACACAAGACCATTCTGGAAAACTGTACCTTGGCTCCCATGCGGGCCAAGGGTCTTTCCAAGGCCGACGCCGAGAAGACGGCGCGCAAATATCTGGAGCGCGTTCGCATTCTTGATCAGGCCGACAAATACCCGGCACAGCTTTCCGGTGGACAGCAGCAGCGCGCCGCGATTGCGCGTGCGCTGTGCATGGAACCGAAAGCCATGCTGTTCGACGAACCGACTTCGGCGCTTGACCCGGAAATGGTCAAGGAAGTGCTGGATACGATGATTGGCCTCGCGCGCGACGGCATGACCATGATCTGCGTGACGCATGAAATGGGCTTCGCTCGTCAGGTTGCCGACCGCGTCGTGTTCATGGCATCCGGCGAGATCATCGAGGAAGCCCCACCGGAAGAATTCTTCCGCGACCCCAAACATCAGCGAACACGCACGTTCCTCGGTGAAATCCTCGCCCATCATTGATGGGCGTTTTTTCTCCAAAAACTACGATGCCTTTCGTCACTCCCGTCCGATGAGTAATGCCCAGCCATGACAGACAAAACATCATTGAAGGTCGGCCTGATTGGTGCCGATATCCAGCTTTCCAAGACACCTGCCATGCACATCAAAGAAGGCGCGGCGCATGGCATCGACTATTCCTATGAGCTGATCGACATACACACCAGACATGTGCCGGAAAGTGCTTTGCCAGAGCTTCTTGACGAGGCTGAAGGGAGGGGTTTTGCGGGCGTCAATGTCACCCATCCATTCAAACAGCAGGTCATTTCCCATCTGCACGAACTGTCGGATGACGCGCGCATGCTGGGTGCCGTGAACACGGTGGTCTTTCGCGAAGGGAAGCGCACGGGCCATAATACTGACTGGTACGGCTTTTACGAAAGCTTCAAGCGTGGGCTGCCGAATGCCAAGCGCGACCGCGCGCTGTTGATCGGTGCGGGCGGTGCGGGCGTGGCCGTTGCCCATGCGGCGCTGAAGCTTGAGATCGGCCGTCTCGATATTTTCGATCAGGACATCAAGCGCGCTGAGCAACTAGCGGAAAAGCTGAATGAGCGCTTCGGCGGAATCCGGGCGTTTGCCGTCGATGACCCAGCTTTGTCTCTTCCCCATGCGGATGGCATGATCCATGCGACACCCGTCGGCATGCCAGCGCATCCCGGCATGCCTGTGCCTGCGGCCTTGCTTGAAAGCCGTCATTGGGTTGCCGATATCGTCTATATGCCGCTGATCACCGCACTCCTCGCCGCAGCTGCCGAAAAGGGTTGCGAGACATTGCCGGGCGGCGGCATGGCGGTGTTTCAGGCCGTCGGTGCGTTCCGGCTGTTTTCCGGCCAGGAACCTGACCCTGCCCGCATGAGCGCGCATTTCAAGGAACTGTGCGAGCGCGAGGCTATCGCATGACGCGTTTCACGAACCCGCGGTTTTGGTAGCATCCTCATGATCGAACCGAAGCACATAGCGCAACACCATGTCCGCGACATGCTTCGACAAGGCTTCCTGCCCGTCTTCCGTGAACAGGCTGTTGCCGAAAATGAACGAGAAGCTGGCAGCATTCGAGACATTGAAGAAGGACAGCGCACTGATCTGCCAGTGCAGTTCCAGCGCTTCGATACCCGTGCGAAACAGTCCCTGTTTCTGGCCGCGCGCAAGCACGCTTTCCAGCGCCTCGATGGCCGGGCGGTTCAGCTGGCGGATCGTCTCGGACGCCTGCATGTGCCGCCCATGGTGGACGTTCTCGATCATGACCATGCGGATGAAAGCCGGATTCCGGCGATGGTGATCGAAGGTGAAACGACAGAGCTTTTCCAGCGCGGCGCGCGGCTCCATGCCGTCCAGCTCCAGATCGCTTTCACCACCACGCACCTTGGCATAGGCTTCTTCAAGCACCTGTTGATAGAGGCCTTCCTTGTCTCCATAATAGTAATAAATCATGCGCTTAGATGTGCGCGTGCGCGCTGCGATCTCATCGATCCGCGCGCCGGACAGGCCGTTTTGCGAAAACTCGTCCATCGCAACCGAGAGAATATCGCGTCGAACACCTTCAGGGTCGCGCTTTGCCTGGCGCGTTGCGCCCGGCGTGTTCGAAGTCGCGGCTTTTGTCATCGTCCACCCATAATCGGTCAGCCCATCCCAAACTGAAACCGTCTTTATTAACCAATCAGTACATAACACCGGAAAGGAAGGCAATATGGTCATCTCTGGCACGGAGCAGCAAAAGCTGCCAATGCGGACTTCCATCGCAACAGTTTCCATCAGCGGAGAGTTTCCCGAAAAGCTGGCAGCCATTGCCAAGGCGGGTTTCTCAGGCGTCGAAATCTTCGAGAATGATTTTCTGACCTATGACGCCTCCCCCCGCGAGGTTCGCGCCATGGTGCGCGATCACGGTCTGGAAATCACCCTTTTCCAGCCGTTCCGGGATTTTGAAGGCATGCCGGATCAGCACCGGCAGCGCGCATTCGAACGGGCCGAGCGCAAGTTCGATATCATGGGTGAACTCGGCACTGATCTCATGCTGATCTGCTCGAATGTTTCACAAATTTCACTCGGCGGCATTGATCGCGCTGCCAATGATTTCCACGAGCTTGGCGAGCGTGCCGCCAAACATGGCCTGCGTGTTGGTTATGAGGCTCTCGCATGGGGCCGCCATATCAGCGATCACCGCGATGCCTGGGAAGTGGTGCGCCGCGCTGATCACAGCAATGTCGGCATTATTCTCGACAGTTTCCACACGCTGTCGCGCAAGATCGATCCGAACTCGATCCGCTCCATTCCTGGCGATAAGATTTTCATCGTGCAATTGGCCGATGCGCCCCAATTCGACATGGACTTGCTCTACTGGAGCCGCCATTTCCGTAACATGCCGGGCGAAGGCGATCTGCCGGTGGTGGATTTCATGCGCGCGGTTGCCGCTACGGGCTATTCCGGTCCGCTGTCTCTGGAGATTTTCAACGACCAGTTCCGTGGCGGCTCCGCCCGCCTGTTGGCGGAAGATGGCCACCGCTCGCTGATCAACCTCATGGACAAGGTGCAGCGTCTGGAGCCTGACATCAAAATCGCGGTTCCGGAAATGCCCAACCCTGTGGAAACGACGAGCGTCGAATTCGTGGAGTTCACGACGGGCGCTACTGAAAAAGCCGGGCTCGAAAGACTGCTTGCCACGCTGGGCTTCAGCAAATCCGCCCGACACTGCAATCGAGAAGTGGAGCTTTATACGCAAGGCGACATCCGCATTGTCATCAACACGGATAGCACGGGCGACAGTTTCGCCGGTGCGTCCTATTCCGTCCACGGCACCAACGCCTACGCCTTCGGCCTCAAGGTCGATGATGCGGCAGCAGCGCTGGAGCGTGCGGCAGCGCTGGGCGCCCCGACCTTCTTTGAGCCCCGCAAAAGTGGCGAGGCATCCATTCCGGCCATTCAGGGCGTCGGCAACGGTGTCATTTACTTCCTCGACAACTCTCCTGCCCTGTCTTCCATCTGGAAGCAGGAATTCGTGCCGCTGGCACCGGAAAGCACCGGCAATGCGGGACTGACGCGGATCGACCATCTGGCCCAGACCACGCGCTATGACGAAATGCTGACCTGGCTTTTGTTCTACACCTCGATCTTCTCGATGCGTCGCACGCCGATGGTCGATGTGGTGGAGCCGGGCGGCCTCGTGCGCAGCCAGGCTATCGAAAGCCTGCCAAAGCCGGACTTCCGCCTGACCATGAACGGCGCGGACAACCGCAAAACCTTTGCCGGCAAATTCCTGGCGGAAGGTTTCGGTACCAGCATCCAGCATATCGCATTTTCCACCAACGATATTTTTGCGACGGCAAAGCAGCTGCATGCCTGCGGCTTTCAGGCACTGCCGATTTCGCGGAACTATTATGACGATCTCGAAGCCCGCTTCGGCCTCGAGCCAGAATTTTCGGATGCGCTGCGCGATTCCAGCATTCTCTATGACCGCGATGACAATGGCGAATATTTCCAGATTTACAGCCAGACCTTCGGGGAAGGTTTCTTCTTCGAAATCGTGGAGCGGCGTGGGCAATACAATGGCTATGGCGCCATGAATGCGCCCTTCCGCATCGGTGCACAAAGGCGCATGGCACGCCCGGAAGGCATGCCACGGGATTAAGCGGCCTTAGACCTGCTGGCTGTCTCGCTTGAATTCAAGCCGATCAAGACCGCGCTGGACCTCCGGCGCGTTCATGAACAGGGTCCACAAAATGCCGGAGCGATGGTTTTCCATCATCGCAACCACCGGCCCCTGATCGATAGCCAGATGCGTATCGGCAATCCAGCCAGTCGCGGGCGAGAAGGCATCGACAAAGCCGTATCGTCCGACGAGCTTTCCGTTCTTGTAGTTGAGAAAGGCGCGCGCGGCTTTCGTCGCCTCTTCCGGTAGAACCGGAAAACTCGATAGAGCGGCGGTGGGCGAGATCACACCATCATCCTGCGTGGGAGAGTGGACCTCATATCCACTGGGTCCATCGCTTGCCGTCATGCCCCAGAAATCCTGATCCGGATATTTGGCGCGGCCATAATCGTAATTGATGCGCGTATGGGCTTTGACCTGTTCTTCGTAATTGCAATAGCGGTCCGACAGGCTGCGTGGATCAAGCCCGCAAAAGGAATATTGCGACAAAAACAGCGGCCCGCCATAGGGCTCTCCCAGCGGCAGGAAGGTGCCAAGATAGGTGTTGCCGTTGATCATCGCCCCGGAGCGTGCCCAGCCCTGATGATAATTGGCAGGTTCAATGAAATGGTTTTCTGCGCCAGCAGCCAGCACATAACAGACCAACGCCTCGTTCCATCCGCTGACGGCAATGTCGAAACACCAGCGGAATTTCGGGCTCCAGTGCCACCACAGCGGTCCATCGGTTCTACGAGTGTACCAGCGCCATTCGACACTGGTGATGATATCGTGAGCGAGGCTGCGAAACCGCGTTTCTGCCAATGTGGGCCGCGAGAAATATTCGCGCGCGCAAATAAGCCCCTGCAATAGAAAGCTGGTTTCCACCAGATCGCCGCCGTCATCCTTTGGGCCAAAAGGGATGACCTCACGCGTTTCCGCGTGAAGAAAATGCGAAAATGCTCCGTGAAACCTTTTGACCCCGCTCAACGTCTGAACCATGGTCGTGACGCGCTGGAGCGCCTGATCTCGCGTGATCCACTGCCGCTCGACACCAACGATAATGGCCATGAAGGCAAAGCCGGTGCCTGAGATCGAAGCGATCTCGTTGATAGGCGTTCCATCGGAACGCATACGATCTCTGGCCAAGCCGGATGCGGGGTGACTACCGAGCCAGAAATACTCGAAGGTTCGCTGGTGGATTTCGTCCAGCTCGCTCGAAATCTGTTGATCCCACAAGCTTTCACGCCGGTCGGATATGCTGATCTTGGAGTCCAAAATGCTGTCCAGTCTGTTTGGCTGATTGATCTTAGCCGAAAAACCACGGGCAGCGCCATCGTCAGACTGGTTTATTTCTCATGCGCGACGGAATGCATCGCATCGCCTGCCACGCTTCGCAACACTCAACCCAGATAATGAATATGCGGCCGGGCGTGGTGCGGCGATGTTTCCACCCGCGCATCGACACAGAACACGTCTTTTAACAGTTCCTGCGTCAGAACAGCTTCCGGCGTGCCGGACGCGACGATCTTACCATCCTGCAGGACGATCAACGTGTCGCAGAACATTGCTGCATGGTTGAGATCGTGGAGCGCAATGATGCTCGTGATCGGCAGGCTACAAACGAGGCGCATGAGGCTGATCTGATGCTGGACGTCGAGGTGGTTGGTCGGCTCATCCAGAATGAGTTCTTTCGGTGTCTGCGCAAGCGCTCGGGCAATATGCGCCCGCTGCTTTTCACCGCCGGAGAGGTTTTGCCAACGCTCTTCCCGCTTGGCCACCATTCCGGCCCGCTCCAGCGCTTCTTCCACCGCGTCGCTATCGGCACGTGTCCAGCCGGAAAACATGGAGCGATGCGGAAAGCGACCCAGTTTTACGACATCCACAACGCGCAGATTGGAGTTCGTCGTCGCATGCTGTTCGATGAAGGCAACACGCTGAGCGATGGACCGCCGCCCGATTGCAGTGAGGTTTTGGCCTTCAAGCGTGATGCTGCCCGAATGCGGCTGCTTCAGCCCGGCAATAAGCCGCAGAAGCGAGGTCTTGCCAGAGCCATTCGGTCCCAACAGGCCCAGCATCTTTCCCGGTTCGGCAGCAAAAGATACGCCGTCAAGCACGGTCTTCCGGCCAATCTTCCAAGTGAGGTTATCCGCCCGAATGCTCATGATGACTTCTGGAACCGGTAGAGAATGACGGAGAAGAAGGGCACGCCGACAAGCGCCGTGACCACACCAATCGGCAGCACCTGCTGCGGAACGAGAATGCGTGCGGCAATATCTGCTAGCACCATGAAAATCGCCCCAACCACCGCGCAGGCTGGCAACAGCCGGATATGGAGCGGCCCGACGACGAAACGCGCCGCATGCGGCACGACGAGGCCGACGAAACCAATCGAGCCGACCATGCTGACGATGGTAGCAGTCATCATAGCCGTCAGGGCGAAGAGAAGAATGCGGGCGCGGCCAACATTGACGCCAAGCGAGGACGCCGCCTCATCACCGAAAGCAAAAGCATCCAGCACCCGCGCATAGCAAAGGCAGGCGACCAGACAAAAACCGACCACGACCGAAACCAGCATGAATTCCGGCCAACGCACACCGCCAAAACTGCCGAGCAACCAGAACATCACATCACGCGCCTGCTGCGCATTGCCCGAGGTGGTAACGATGTAAGATGTCGCGGCGTTGAAAAGCTGAGAGGCCGCAACGCCGGCAAGAATGGTGCGATCTGCCCCGCCCCTCGTTCCATTGGACAACAGTGCGACGAAAAGAAAGGCGGCAAAGGCACCAGCAAACGCGCCTGCCGAAAGAGAGACCGCGCCTGAACCAATGCCGAGAATGACGATGGCGACAGCGCCGGATGAGGCACCCGCCGAAATGCCGAGCACATAGGGTTCAGCCAGCGGATTGCGCAGCAACGACTGCATGATCGCACCAGAAATCGCCAACCCTGCCCCGCAAAAGGCAGCGACCAGCGCACGGCTGAGACGATAATCCCAGATGACCGTCTCGTGAATTCGGTTCAGTTCCACCGACGTCCAGCCCAGACGGTTGGTCACCGACGTAAAGGTGGTCGCGAGCGGAATCGGCAGATCGCCGATTCCGACACTGACACCAACTACAAGGCCGATGGCCGCAAGGGAGGCCAAAATTAGACCGCCCAAAGTGGCCAACCGTTGGAAAGGATGGTGCGTCTCGATCACTTCAACAGGCCGAGTGCCTTGAGCTGTTCAGCAACCTGCTCTGCACCGTACAGGGTGCGGACGGTGGGGTTCATTGCCTGGCCGTCCATCACGACGATGGCCTTGTTCTTGACCGCAGGCATCTGGCTGACCGCCGGATCGGTATTCAAGAACTTGATCTTGGCTTCCGGCTTGTCCAGTTCCCAGCGGTTACGGTCGAGGCTCGCCACGACGATAACGTCGGGATTGGCAGCGATGACGCCTTCCCAGCCGAGCGTCGGCCATTCCGCTTCAGCGGTGATGGCATTCTTGCCGCCAAGTAGATCGGCGATGAAACCGGAAGCTGCATTTTTGCCACCGAGATAGGCGTCAGCGCTGGGCGACTGGCTGGAGAACCAGAAGACATAGGAAAATGTCTTGCCATCCTTGGAAACGCTGGAGCGCAGCGCGGCTTCACGCTTCTTGAAATCGGCAATCAGTGCCTGACCACGATCTGCAACATCGAAAATCTGCGAAAGCTCGTCGATTTCCTTATAGAGCAAATCCATGTTCCACAGCTGGTCACGGCTGCCATATTCGTTTTTGACCTTATCAGTGCTGAGGCAGGTGCTGGGCGAAAGATAGGTCGGCACGCCGACTTTCTCGAAATCCTCGCGCTTGGCGACCTTGCTCGTCGGGCCAATCAAAGTCGGCAAAGCCGCAGCCACGAAATCCGGGTTCTGCGCGAGAATGGATTCGAATGTCGGGAACTCGACAGTCAGAAGCTTGACCTTGGCATTGGCCTGCGCCAGTTCAGGCAAAACCTTACTCGGCCAAAAAGCCGTGCCAACCATCTTGTCTTCCAGGCCGAGCATCAACATGATTTCCGCGCTGTTCTGCCCAAGACCAACAGCACGCTCAGGAGCCTTCGGAAAAACAACCGTGGCGCCGCAATTTTCAAGCGTCAGCGGATATTGTGTCGGCGTAGCCAAGGCAGGAGCAACGCTCAGGCCGAGAACAGCCATAATACTAGAAATGGTCAAAAAAGGCTTCAAAACGCTCACGGAAAACTTCCAGTTCTGTTGTATCGGCAAAGAGCCGAAGAATTGCAGGCGCGGTATATCCGCTGGCCTGCGGAAAAACAAGATAATGGCAATCATCTTTTAGCGTTAAACAGGGGCATTATGTTGCGCTTTACAGCACGGGACTGAATGAAGTGCGAGGCTCTGTTTTCGAGCGCTTCTTCGAAGGCGAAGCTTCGGTAGGTCGAGCTGTTGGATGGCGCCTGAGCATTTCGGATCGCCAGCCTACAATCCACACGGTCGGCATTATGTTTCGCGTCCGAGCGCGGACGCTGCCCGTTTGAGGCAGCTTTCTCGTTACTCTCGGTGATTTGGTAAGATTTGGTTACGGGGGCCTGATCGCGCGTTGATTATCCGACGACTCAACTCGCGAAGTAGCGCGCTGGTGTTTTGCCCAACGCCTTTTTAAACATGACGATAAAAGCGGTAGGCGATTCATATCCAAGGTCACTCGAAACGCTCTGAACAGTCGCACCGCTGGCCAGTTCGCGCAGCGCGATGACCAAGTGCAGTTGCCGCCGCCACCTGCCAAACGTCAGTCCGGTTTCCTGGACCATCAGCCGCTTTAGGGATCGCTCACTCATGGCGACGTGTGCCGCCCAATCGACCAGGTTGCGACGGTCGCTCGGCTCCGCCATCAGAGCAGCGGTGATCGCGGCGATTTTGGGATGGCTGGATGCGGGTAAGTCCAGCCCCTGTATTGGCATTTGAGCGAGTTCATCTAGCAAGACACGCACCATGCGGCTGGTATGATCGTCCAGATCAGAATTGACCGGTACATCTGCTAGTCGGAGGATCATTTCACGGATCATTGGCGAAACGGACAGAGTGCAGCACTCCTGTGGCAGCTTGGCCGCTTCGGGTTGAACGAACAGATAGGACAGGCGCGCGTTGGACGTGACCTGATTGCTGTGTGGCATACCGCCGGGTATCCAGATCCCGCAGTCTGGCGGAACAATCCAGATGCCATTCTCCGTCCTGCAGGTGACGGCCCCGTGGAGGGCCAAAATGAGCTGCCCTTCCTTGTGCTGGTGTTGGGGCACCTCAGCCTCATAGTCGCTGAAGTCGAGGCGGACAGCGACCGCCGGACGATCTAACCAGTCAGGATCAAAGTCGTCGAAGCAGGAACGCGGCTGTGCGGATTGGCCCGATTTTGAGATCATTTGGCATTATCTCTAAATTTGTGCAGACTGCAACAGTCTACTATCGGCTCATCAATAGCTGAAGGGAGACTATCATGCGAATTTCTGTCGTTGGCGCAACGGGACGCGTTGGCGCCAAGTTGACCCGGATCCTGCTAAGCGCCGGGCATCAGGTCAGAGCTTTATCGAGAGGCGGCCCAGCGCTTGACGCACTGGTCGAACTCGGAGCAGAGCCATTCCTGGGAAGCTTTGACACGGGAGCAGGAGACCTTGACCAATTTTTTCAGGGTGCGGATGCCGCGTTCCTGATGGTGAAGACCGATTGGAACAACATCGAGGGACACTATCCCGCTGTTGCCCAGCGCTTTGTCGATGCGCTCGAAAAATCACCCGTCAAACTAGTGGTAAGCCTGACGGCCATGGGCTCCGACGTGAAGGGGAAAACGGGTCATTTCGAGTGCTTTCACGATCTGGATGAAAAGCTCAACGAACTGCGCAATATCAATCTGGTCCACCTGCGCGCCGCGTGGTTCATGGAAGACGTGGCTGCGTGGACGGGGCCGGTTGCCAAATACGGTCGAATTGCCTGGTTCTGCAAACCTGAATTAAAAATGCCCTGGGTAGCGACCGATGACATCGCGTGGCTGGCAGCGAAGGAACTGACCAATCCGACGGGCCGACACCGCGTCTATCTCGAAGTCGGCTCGGAAGATATCTCGATGAACGAACTGGCCGCGATGATCGGCAAGGAAATCGGCAAGCCGGTGGAGTACCGATACATCGAGACGTCCCGGGAAGATGTGAAAGCCGAATTTCTGGCGCGGTTCGGGACGCCGGAGAAATGGCAGGACGACACTCTGAGTGCTGACGCTTTGAACAATGGCATCGTGAGGTTTCATGGTGAGCATAAGGATCGTCCGAAATTGCCGACGACGATGGAGAGGTTTATTGGTGACGTTTGGAAACCGGGTTACCTTGAGGCGGTCAGAGCGGCAGGGCACCGGGAGACGTTTTTTATGTGGGTAGCCAGAGACTAGCTGTGCGTCACGGCGACTCTTCCAAATAGTCCAGCATGCTTCGGACGTTACTAAACGCGACCGCGGGTTATTAAACCGCGGTCGCTGTATCGACGGCTCTTGGCGTGATCGTCTCCTATGGTCATCAGCAGATAGAACCGACCTGGAGAATGGCGGAGATCAGTTTGCAGGGGTGAGAACGATCTTCCCACGGGCGCGACCAGCCTCAGATAGCGTAAGCGCGTGCCTGATCTCTGCCAACGGCAAAACCATATCGACATGTGCTACCACTTTGCCAGCCTCGACCAGTTCCGCAATCGAGGCTAGGTTACGCGCGCTCGGAACGGTGAAAGATCGCTTCACGCTGACCCCATAGCGCTCGGCCTCGTCGTTGGGGAAGGCGACGACCGTAACCATGAAACCGCCCTTCTTGAGCGTTTTGAAAGCGCGCTGAAATGTCTCTCCGCCCATCGTGTCGAAGACGATGTCAACTTCGCGTGCCGTGTCTTCAAAGGGTTGGGTCGTGTAGTCGATGAACTCGTCGGCACCGAGAGAACGAACGAAGTCTTCGTTACGTCCAGAAGCTACCGCCGTCACATGCGCACCTATTGCCTTGGCGAACTGCACGGCAAGAGAACCGACACCGCCCGAACTGTTCGTGATGAGAAGACGTCGCCCGGCGGAAAGTCCTGCTTCATCAAAAAGCGCCTGCCGCGCAGTGGAGCCTGCCAGTGGAAGGGCTGCTGCGTGGATGACGTCGATATTATGAGGCGTACGCACGACATTGTTTGCTTTGGCAACCGCATATTCAGCAAAAGCACCGGTGTGAACCATGCCGAAGATGGTCTCACCTTGCTGGAGATTGTCGACGCCAGCACCGAGCTTCTCGATGGTGCCTACAAGTTCTCCTCCGAGGTGTATCGGCAGGGTCATCCCCATGCGCTGGCCCAAGCCCCCACGAATTTTCCAGTCAACCGGGTTCACGCCTGCTGCGTGAACCTTCACCAAGACCTCGCCGACCCCCGGCTCTGGCCGATCGACCTCAGCGATCTCCACCACATCATTGGACCCGTACTCCCGGATAACAACAGCTCTCATCGTCACGTCTCCTGAATATTGACCTGCTCTCTCATATACGTGTAGTTTCTCGATGTGATGCCAATCCGCATCGCGGACAGGCCACTCCATATGCACCCACTTTTCAATATCCACCGCTTGCGCAAACCGCGCGGTTCAGCCTTGCCGTTACATAGTCATAAAGAGGCGCAACTCACCTATGCTGTGTCTGGTATGATCCAGCTTCATACTGACGAAGGTGTCTGGCTTGTGCCTCCTCAGCTTACGGCATGGATTCCGGCAGGTGTTCCCCATCGCCTGGATATCATAACGGATGCTGAGCTTTGGATGGTACAGTGGCAACCGTCAGCCATCGCAGCCTGGGCCCCTTCAAATTTCCCGGATCGGGCCTTCGCATCCAAGGTCACACCGTTACTGCACTCCCTGCTTGCCGCAGCCGTCGAACACGATGCGTCGTCGGTTAAAGCAGAACTTGTGGTGAGGCTGATACTGCTTGAATTGAGCGCAGTGTCAGATGCGCCGACCTACCTTCCGATGCCCGGTAACCCTGTCGCAAAGAGGGTAGCTGAGATCGCTCTTGGCGATCATCGCAATCGCTTGGACTTGAACGAGTTGGCATCGCGTGCAGCAACCTCGGTTCGTACAGCAAGCCGACTGTTTCCGATGGAAACGGGAATGACGCTCAAAGCCTGGAGGCAACGGGCGCGGATCGTAAAAGCCATGGAGCAGCTTGCGCTGGCAAGGCAATCGCCGACGTGGCGAGCGATGCAGGCTTCTCAAGCACGGCTGCGTTTTCCTGCGCGTTCAGGCAGGTGACCGCGACAACACCTGGCGCTTTCATCGACGAGCCCCGACATCAAAATCGCTTGGTGTAAATGTCAATGTCCGTTTATTGGGCGCGTTGCCGCCCCGCCATTCGCTTCCAACCGGAACTTTCGCCTGTTACGGTTAGCGGCCCCGACGGAATGACTTCCGTGATTCCTTTGCAGTGTCCGAAAAGCCTGAAGGCTTGTTTCTGACCCAAGTGACGAATGTCTGTGCCGCAGGGTGTTCTAGGATGGCCTCGATTGTGGAAAACGTCTTGGCGAGTTGGGCATCGGTAAAGATCGAATGTATCTGGTCGTGGCAGATACGGTGCAGGCAGACGGTATGCTTTCCACCCTTGCTTTTGGGAATGAGATGATGATCGTCCCTCTGATCTTCCGGAATGACGCGCTCGCACATTAGGCAGATCACAGGCTCTGGCTTAGGCTCGTCCCATGAAGCCAGCTCATCTCTATTCTTGCGGGCCAACGCTTTATCTTTCCTGGTGTAGACCCCAGATGTTGTTCCGAGGGTCGGTGCTAGTCTCAGCACGTCGACGTCAATAGCACGAAAAGATCAGGACCAAATGGCTTCTTTTGGCCCGAAGAGGTCATTGCCTAAGGCCCGCGTCTGAAGGCGGGAAGTCTGAAACGCCGGCTTGCGTATCAATCCCCGAACTTGTGGGCCAGTTCGTCAACTTGATGAAACCCTTATCGCCCTCCTGAAGTAGCCACTCACGATAGGCAAAGACCGGCGCTTCGACGTCGTCTATGTCTGGTGCCACTGCGTTGGGTTTGCCGATGTGCTATAGACATAACCATACGTGCCGGTGAGATAACCATCGTCGTCTACTTCAAAGACGATTGATGCCTGCGTCCAGTCTAGCTGCTGCATTTCTTGGGAGTTGAATATAGCCTTGGCGATTGCGCCCATATATTCCATGTTCTAAGACATAATTGCTCCATATCACGAAACTGCATTATGGCAAATTTTGACGATCAACGTTCAGGACGTGATTTTTTCGTCTATTTGGTTTCATCGATTGTCGGATCACGACCGTGTCTTGGACACAGAACGCGTCTGCCACCATCGACGGCTGCTGCGTCATAAAGCTCCCGCGGAATGGCCTGCAGGGCCTGCGATGTAGATGACGATGTCGTAACCGATCTGCTTCCACGTGTTGACGAAGATCAGTACCCACAGCGCCAGGTGTGGGTACTGAAGCCACTGGACCTTGCCGAGGCCAAAGGTGCCGAGCAATGCGTTGACCATGCCGTAGTCCGTGGAGAAAACCCAGGAGAACACGACCGCGATGGAGACAGTGGACGTCACCGAAGGCAGGAACAGGGCGCCGCGCAGCAGACGCACATGCATGGACTCGCGCACGAGATAAGCGGCGATCAACAATGCAAGGCCGAGCCGAAGCGGCACCGAAAAGATTGCGAACAGGGTCGTCACCCAAAGAGAATTCCACAGGTCACGCGAGGCTAGCAATTGCTCGTAATTGCGAAACCCCACAAAAGGTATGTCTGGTGAAAGGAAATTCCATTCGGCCAACCACAATTCATGCCGTCCAGCTATTTGAAATATGCCGTCGATTTCGACGGTGACGGCCATCGCGACATATGGAATTCCGTACCGGACGCTTTGGCATCCATAGCCAACTATCTTTCCAAACGCGGCTGGCAGCGCAA
>UCLB01000021.1 GCA_900473205.1 Hyphomicrobiales bacterium | reverse complement strand
GGCTGGTGCTGCGGGGGCGGCGGGGGGCGCGCTCGGTCGGAGCGGTGCTGACCTGCGCTTCCTCTTCTACGGCAACTTCCTTGGGCGTGCCTTCGATGACAGGCTGCGGAGCGGAGCTGGCGTCGTAGACGGGGGCTGCGGCAACCGGAGCGGCGGCAACGGGCGAAACAGTGTTTTCATCCTGCTCTTCGCGCGGCTGGCGTTCCTGACGGGCGGGACGCTCGCGACGGTCCCGGCGTTCGTTCCGGTCCTGACGCTCTGGGCGATCCTGTCTGTCCTGACGCTCCTGCCGTTCAGGCTGGTCATTGCGCTGGGCCTGATCATTACGCTGGGCGCGCTGCTGGTTGTGATCCTGTTCGCCGGGCATGGAAACGATGACGTCGTCGTTGTCATCGCCGTCGATATCGTCACCATCGCGCTCCTGCTGGAACTCACCGCGATCATCGCGCTGGAAGCGCTCCTGCATCTGCGCCTGGGCAGAAGCAATGATACGGTTGTAGTGTTCCGCGTGCTGCAGATAGTTTTCGGCCATGACGCGGTCGCCGGAGCTCTGAGCATCCCGCGCAAGCGTCGAATATTTTTCGGCTATGTGCTGGGCCGTGCCACGGATCTTGACGTCGGGGCCGGAGCTGTCATAGGTGCGGGTCAGCGGGTTACCGCCTTTGCGGTTGAAATTGTTATTGTTGTTATTGCCGCCACCGCCGCCATTGTTATTGTTGTTGCTACCACGCCCCCGGCCGCGCTTGTTTTGCTGTCCTGGCCTCATCAATTGCTCACCTGAATTCTGTTTTGCTGATAATTCTCGTTGTTACGATGCAATCCGGAAGGAGGCGCCCGAAGTCCTGATTTCCGAAATTGCTCCCATCGCGCGTCTTGACCCAAGGACCAAGACCTCGCGTATAATGCCCGGATGCGCAAATGCTGCATCGAGCCGCCTGCGAACAAAGTTTACTGATTCACATGCCGGGAATGCCCAGCCTTTCAGGGTTCTCAAAAAGAAACCCGCTTCGGGACTGATCCATACCATGGCGAATCTAAAATTCGCCTTCAGCCACCCAGCATGTGGCCGCAAACTAGCCCGCTTCCTGCGGAAATCCAAGCCTTTTCTTTTGCTTTGCAAAATATCCTTGAACAAAACAGATATAGGAACGATCAAACCTATCTGCAAAAGATCAAGCCGCGGTCGTTGCCACCATAATCCTTGATCGCTTCGACACTATTATAGCCGTGCGTCGCAAAGATGGCCGTGACATCCGTCTTCTGATCATAGCCGATTTCCAGCCCGATCAACCCGCCATCTACAAGGAAATCCACTGCTTTTTCGGCAATTGCACGATAGGGAAAAAGTCCGTCTTCGCCGCCATCGAGTGCCGCCATCGGATCGAAATTGCGCACATCCCGATCCAGCGTCTGGATGACATGGCTTCTTATATAGGGTGGATTCGACACGATTATGTCGAAGCGACCGGAAATGCGCTCGAACCAGTTGCTTTCTACCGTCTCGAAACGATCTTCAAGGCCGTGACGCTGCGCGTTCATGCGCGCCGTTTCCATGGCGTCGCGGGAAATATCAGAACCGACGCCCGACGTGCCGGGGCACTCATGCAAGAGCGCGAGGCAAATGGCGCCGGTGCCGATGCCCATGTCCAGAATGCGGGCCTGACCCTGCCGGGCGACGATGCCGCGCAGATGTGGCAGCAGCGCATCCACCAGCACCTCCGTATCGGGCCGAGGCTCCAGCGTGCCGGGCGAGAGGATGAGATCGAGGCCGTAGAATTCACGGTGGCCGAGAATGCGGTGGACCGGCTCGCCTTCTGCGCGACGGGCAATCATGGTTTCGATACGGGCGATGTCATCGGCACTGACGATGCGGGTTCCGTTCAGCACGAAATCGGTCAGAGAAAAGCCGATGGCCTCGCCGATCAGCAGGCGCGCATCGGTCAGCGGATCGGCCACGCCTGCAGCATCGAGCCGTTGGCGCATCTGCGCCACCAGCGCCTGGACGGTTTGCGGTGACGATGTCAATGCTGCTCGCCGAGCTGGGCCAGCTGACCGGCCTGATAATCGGCGATCAGCGCATCGACCATTTCATCGATATCACCTTCGATCATGCGGTCGAGCTTATAGAGCGTGAGATTGATGCGGTGGTCCGTGACGCGGCCCTGCGGGAAGTTATAGGTGCGGATGCGCTCTGACCTGTCGCCGGAACCGACCTGGCTCTTGCGGTCTGCGGAGCGTTCGCTGTCCACTTTCTGGCGCTCGATATCGTAAAGGCGCGAGCGCAGAACCTGCATGGCCTTGGCGCGGTTCTGGTGCTGGGATTTTTCCGATGATGTGACGATGAGGCCGGTGGGCAGGTGGGTGATGCGCACCGCCGAGTCCGTGGTGTTGACGTGCTGGCCGCCAGCGCCGGATGCGCGCATCGTATCGATACGGATATCTTCGGCGCGGATTTCAATGTCGATTTCTTCGGCTTCCGGCAGCACCGCGACAGTGGCGGCCGAGGTGTGGATGCGACCGCTGGCTTCGGTTTCCGGCACCCGCTGGACGCGGTGGACGCCGGATTCGAATTTCAGCTTGGAGAAAACGCCGCGCCCGGTGATGGTGGCGATGATTTCTTTGAAGCCACCCGCCTCACCTTCGCTGGCCGAAAGGATTTCCACCTTCCAGCCCTTCGTGCTGGCGAAGCGCTCATACATACGAAACAGGTTGCCCGCGAAAAGCGCGGCTTCCGAACCACCGGTGCCAGCGCGGATTTCGACGATGGCGCTTTTCTCATCCGCCGCATCCTTGGGCAGAAGAAGGATTTGCATGTCCTTCTCGAGCCCGTCGATTCGCTCCGACATCTCGGGAAGCTCGGCTTCGGCCAGATCGCGCATGTCCTTATCCGTGGACTTGTCGGCCAGAAGGACTTCGAGATCGGCGACTTCTGCAAGCGCCTTCTCATATTCACGGATGGTTTTGACCACCGGCTGCAATTCCGAATATTCAGACGCCAGCTTCACATAGACATCGGCGGCAGGGCCAGCCGACATGCGCGCTTCGATTTCACCGAAACGCCGCTCAAGCTCACGCATTTTTTCGACGGGAAGCTTCGCCACCTGTCACGCACTCCAATTTTTCTTGGCTTTCAAATAGGGATGGAATGGGTCGCTGCAAAGCGCAAAAGCAGCTGACGCGTGCTTTCCACCGACTTGTTATCGTCAAGTGCCGCTTCCAGCTCTTCCGACAGGGTCGCCACATCCAGCCCCAGCAGCATGGCCTTGACCGGGCCGATGGAGGTTGGGGACATGGAAATGGAGCGGAAGCCAAGCCCCATCAACGCCATGGCCGACAGCGGTTTGCTGGCCATTTCGCCGCATAGCGTGACCTGCGTGTTGTTGCGCGTACCGGCGCGGACAATATCACGCAAAATGCGCAGGAAGGGCTTGCCGAGATTGTCGAAACGATCCGACACGCGGGCGTTGCCGCGATCGACAGCCATGGTGAACTGGAACAGATCGTTGGAACCGACAGAGACGAAATCAACCTCCGCCATCAACTCATCCAGCTGCCACATCAAGGACGGCACTTCGAGCATGGCGCCGAATTGCAGCTTGCGCGGCAGGGAATGGCCGAATTTCGACAGGTGCTGCACTTCCTTTTGCAGCAGTTCCCGCGCGACGCGGATTTCCGAGACTTCGGTGATCATCGGCAACATGATGCGCAGTTCGGCACCTGAGGCAGCCCGAAGCAGAGCGCGCAGCTGGGTGCGCATCAGGCCCGGACGATCCAGCGACAGACGGATGGCGCGCCAGCCCAGCGCTGGATTTTCCTCTTCCTGACCGCGCATATAGGACACGACCTTGTCGCCGCCGATATCGAGCGTGCGGAAGGTGACCGGCTTGCCCTTGGCGTTGCGCAGAACGCTGCGGTAAAAGGCTTCCTGCTCCTCGCCCTTGGGCATGTTGGAGGCGATCATGAACTGAAGTTCGGTGCGGAACAGGCCGATGCCGTCAGCGCCGGATTCGTCCAGTTGCGGCAGATCGACCAGCAGGCCCGCATTCATCTTGAGATCGACGCGCTGGCCATCCTTGGTCACGGGTTCGACATCGCGCAGTGCCCGGAACTGCTCCTGACGCTTGGCGCGCAGGCGGACTTTTTCCTCATAGGCGCGCTGCAAATCGAGAACGGGGCGCAGATGCACTTGCCCATCGTCACCATCGATGATGATGGGGTCGTTGTTTTCTGCGAGCGCGACGATGCCAGCGACCTGACCGATGATGGGAATGCCCATGGCGCGCGCGACGATGACGACATGGCTTGTGACCGCACCATCTTCCAGCACCAGACCGCGGAGCTTTTCACGCGGATAATCCAGCAACTCGGCAGCACCCATGGCGCGCGCCAGCACGATGGCATCCGCCGGGAATTCCTGCTCCGGCCCGCGACCGCCATAACCGATCAGCTGACGCAGCAGGCGGTTGGCGAGATCGTCGAAATCATGCATCCGCTCGCGCAGATAGGGATCGGTCAGGCGCATCATGCGCGCCTTGGTATCGCTCTGGACCTTTTCGACCGCCGCTTCCGCCGTCAGGCCGTTGCGAATGGCCTCTTCCATGCGACGCACCCAGCCCTGGTCGTGGGCGAACATGCGGTAGGTTTCCAGGACTTCGCGGTGTTCGCCTTCGGTGGCGACATCGCGGCGCTGGAGCATGTCATCGATGGACAGGCGCAGCGAGCCGATGGCTTCAGCCAGCCGTCGGATTTCCATATCTGCATCTTCGTTGAGAAGATTGGTCACGACGATGCGTGGATCATGCAGAACGACATGGCCAAGGCCGATGCCTTCGCCATAGGCATCGCCATCGATGGAGACGGCCCGTGTCAGGTCCAGTTCCACGCCGGGACGGGTGATTTTTTTCAATTCACCGCTCGCCACGATTTCCGCGATAAGCATCGCAGTTGTCTCAAGCGCTTCAACTTCATCCTCCCGGTATGTTCGGCTGGTCTTGTTCTGGACGACAAGAACGCCAAGAGTGCGACCGGATCTCAAAATCGGCACACCAAGGAAGGAATGATAAATTTCTTCACCCGTTTCAGGGAGATAGCGGAAAGCGGGATGCGCCTGCGCATCGGAAAGATTGAGCGGTTGTGCAGATGCGGCGATGGTGCCGACAAGGCCCTGCCCCATTTTCAACTGGGCCAGATGGACTGCGTCTTTATTGAGTCCTTCAGTGGCGTAAAGCTCCAGCACGCTGTCGGAGCGCAGCACGTAGACGGAACACACTTCTGCGACCATGTTGCTGGCAATCTGCCGAACAATCTGGTCGAGACGCTCCTGCGGCTCAAGATGCTCCGCCATCATTTCGCGAAGCCGCTTGAGGAGGACGCGCGGACCTGCTGATAGGTCTCTCATCGCGTGTGCTCCCTGACACTACCACGCGCGGATCGACATGACCCGCACGAAAGGATCGATCAAAAACTATACCGCCTGCACAGCAAGCCGCAAGGCAGGGATGCACAGTCGATCTAACATCGCACCAACACGTCACTCAAAAGAATCGGATGACGTGTATCGACGTTACAGAATCAACTCTTATCCAGACCGTAAGCAGAATGCAAAGTGCGAACTGCAAGTTCCGCATAGGCGCCATCAATAAGAATGGAAATCTTGATTTCCGATGTCGTGATGGCTTTGATGTTGATGTTTTTTTCAGCAAGTGCCTTGAAAGCGCTTGCCGCCACGCCCGCATGGCTGCGCATGCCGATGCCGATGACGGATACCTTGGCGAGACCCGTTTCGTTCTGCACGACATCAAAGCCGATCTGCGCCTTGTTGTCTTCCAGCACCTTCAGCGCCTTGGGCGCATCGCCCGAAGGAACGGTGAACGTCATGTCGGTGCGCGAACCATCTTCGGAGATGTTCTGCACGATCATGTCGACATTGATGTGGGATTCGGCCAGCGGTCCGAAGATGGCTGCGGAAACACCCGGGCGGTCCGACAAACGGCGCAGCGAGATTTGTGCTTCATCCTTGGCATAGGCGATGCCGGTTACGACTTCCTGTTCCACGATTTCTTCCTCGTCACAAATCAAAGTACCGGGCGGATTGATGAGGTCGCCCATGCCCGGTGCATCGGGATCCTCGAAACTGGAGCGCACGAAGGTACGGACCTTGTGCACCATGGCAAGCTCAACCGAGCGGACCTGCAGAACCTTTGCGCCAAGAGAGGCCATTTCGAGCATTTCCTCGAAGGCAACCTTCTTCAGGCGGCGTGCCTTTGGCACGATGCGCGGGTCCGTGGTGTAGACGCCGTCAACGTCGGTATAGATATCGCAACGATCTGCCTTGACGGCAGCGGCGATGGCAACGGCAGACGTATCCGAACCACCGCGACCGAGCGTGGCGATGCGGTTATCCGGGCCGAGGCCCTGGAAACCAGCTACGACGGCGACCTGGCCCTCGCCCATGCGGCGAACGATATCGGAACCGTCGATTTCCAGAATGCGGGCAGCGCCGTGGGCGTTGTCCGTGCGGATCGGTATCTGCCAGCCCTGCCAGGAGCGGGCATTGACGCCGAGCGACTGAAGCGCAATCGCCAGAAGACCCGATGTGACCTGTTCACCCGACGCGACGATGGCGTCATATTCACGCGCATCATAGAAGGAAGCCGCGCTGGCGCCTGCGACCTTCGGCGTGTTCTGAACCCAGTCCACCAGCTCGTTGGTTTTGCCGGACATGGCGGAAACGACGACGGCCACTTCATGGCCTGCATCCACTTCACGTTTCACATGTCGTGCGACGTTGTGAATACGTTCGAGGTTCGCGACGGACGTGCCGCCGAATTTCATGACAATGCGAGCCATAGTTTTGACCAGTACCATCCCATTTTGCCGCCAGACCCGGCGGACAAGAGCACAACCCCAGTCGGCTTTATCTGACGAAAAGCCTCAAGTTGCGGGTCTCATAGCGAAAAGGCATGGTCCACGCAATGCCGTTTATGAACCATGCGGTACGCCTTGAGGGTGCGTTTGCATAGCGCGACATGGTGTCTTCATGAAAGGAGCGTACCGCTTTGGTCTGTACAAACGCCGCTATTCACAGTATGAGCGCGTCAATTCAACTGGCTGAATGGCCGAAATGGCCGGTATCGGCTGCTTATGACCCTTATGATCTAATGGTTTCGAGCGGATGCAGGCAGCCCAATATCCGAAAGACGGTAGATGACAGAAACCCAGGGTATCGCCCCGGCGATTGCACAGGCGTTGGAAAAACGCGGCTATAAAGATTTGACCCCTGTTCAGAAGGCAATGCTTGCCCCTGAGCTGGACGGACAGGACGCGCTGGTTTCGGCCCAGACGGGCTCTGGCAAGACCGTTGCCTTCGGCATTGCGATTGCGCCGACACTGCTGGAAAAGAACGGTCGTTTTGGCCCTGCCGGTGCGCCGCTGGGCATCGCAATCGCCCCGACCCGCGAACTGGCCATGCAGGTCAAGCGTGAGCTGGAGTGGCTTTACGAATTCACCGGCGTTTCCATCGCATCCTGCGTTGGTGGCATGGACATTCGCTCCGAGCGCCGCACACTGGAACGCGGTGCGCATATCATCGTCGGCACGCCGGGCCGTCTTTGCGACCACATCAAGCGCAAGGCACTGGACCTTTCCTCCATCCGCGCCGTGGTGCTGGATGAGGCCGACGAAATGCTCGACCTAGGTTTCCGCGAAGACCTTGAATTCATTCTGGAAGAATCGCCAGCAGATCGCCGTACGCTGATGTTCTCTGCCACGGTTTCGCGCAGCATTGCGAAGCTGGCCGAAAGCTACCAGAAGAACGCCGTGCGCGTGGCAACGACATCCGAGCAGAAGCAGCACGTCGACATCGAATACCGCGCCATGATGGTTTCGCCATCTGACCGCGAAAATGCGATCATTAATGCGCTGCGCTTTTACGAAGCCCGCAACGCCATCGTGTTCTGCTCGACCCGCGCTGCCGTCAACCATCTGACAGCACGCCTGAACAATCGCGGCTTCTCCGTCGTGGCGCTTTCTG
This sequence comes from Hyphomicrobiales bacterium, assembly GCA_900473205.1. GTDB lineage: Bacteria > Pseudomonadota > Alphaproteobacteria > Rhizobiales > Rhizobiaceae > Agrobacterium. Next base: position 51,487 of record UCLB01000021.1, on the reverse strand, counting down.
GCGAGTTGAGCCAGAATGAGCGTACACATGCGCTGCAAGCGATGCGCGATGGCCGCGCCCGCGTTTGCGTGGCGACCGACGTTGCCGCACGCGGTATCGATTTGCCGGGTCTCGAACTCGTCATTCACGCCGATCTGCCGACCAATTCCGAGACATTGCTGCACCGTTCCGGTCGTACGGGTCGTGCGGGACAGAAGGGCGTCAGCGCCATCGTGGTGCCGATGAGCCAGCGCCGCAAAGCCGAACGGCTGCTGGAAGGCGCCAAAGTCAGCCCGGCATGGGTGCGCCCGCCATCTGCCGAAGAAATCATTGAGCGCGACGGCGAACGCCTTCTGGCCGATGCCGCCTTGCAGGAAAACGTCAACGACGACGAACGCGATTTCGTCACCAAGCTGCTGGAGCAGCACGGTGCCGAAAAGGTCGCCGCTGCCTTTGTGCGCCTTTACCATGCGGGCCGTTCCGCGCCAGAAGACATTGCAGAAGTTTCGCTCGACGCCCGTAAGCCACGTCGTGACAGCTTCGAGCAGGTGGAAAACAACGCGCCACGCCGCGACCGTTCCGACTTCTCCGACAGCGGCTGGTTTACGCTTTCTGTGGGTCGCAAGCAGAATGCCGAGCCACGCTGGCTGATCCCCATGCTGTGCCGCTTCGGCAAGCTGACGCGTCAGGACATTGGCGCGATCCGCATGCAGCAGACGGAAACCTATGTGGAACTGGCCGCCGATGCGGTTGACCGGTTCACCTCCGCGCTGGGCAAGGACATGATGCTGGAAAAAGGCATCCGCGTGAAGGAAATGGAAGGCAAGCCCGACATGACGGGTGCCCCACGCGAAGACACGCGCCCGCCAAGAGCGCAGAAGAAATTCGTGAAATCCGACAATGCGGGCGGACGCCCCGCCGGCGACGACAAGCCTTGGAAGAAAAAGGCCAAGCCTGCTGGTGACCATTCCAGTGGCGGCAAGCCTTCAAAGTTTGAAGGCAAGAAAGACAAGCCTTTCGAAAAGCGCGGCCCGAAGAAGCAGGATCGCTAAAGACTAAAAACCCGGCGGATGTGATCCGCCGGGTTTTTCTTTACATAACTAACTGCCTGTTATGGACAATCTGGAGCGCCAGGGGCGCAACCGGGGCGCTGACCTTCCTGCGGTGGTCTTGGTGGCCGGTTATCGTCGGGACGACGGTTATCGTCCGGGCGGCGTCTGCCCTCATCATTCTGACGGCGCTGGTCACCCTGGTTGAAATCGCGGTTACGGTCGCGATTGTCGCCTCTCATGCCATCACGGCCACGATTGTCGTTGTTGTCCCAACGTGGGCGGTCATCGCCACGCATGGGTGGGCGTGGACGATCATTCTGGTTCCAATCGCCATGGCGCTGTTCCCAACGGCCATCATTCGGACCACGACCCCGCTGGTCGTCCCGGCCACGCTGGTCATCGCGACCGCGCTGGTCGCGCCAGTCATCGCGTGGGCGTGGTGGCGGGCCACCGAAATCACGGCGAGGTGGCGGGCCGCCCCAATCGCGCGGTGGAGGTGCGTTCCAGTAACCACCGGATGGTGGCGGGCGACGCCAGCGATCACGTTCACGATAGAAATCGCGGTCGCGGTAATAGCGATCCCAGTAACGTCCGGCTTCGAAGGTGATGATCGGAACGCCGAGATCACGGTAATAGCGCGGCTCTACATAGACACGGTTCTGGCGATAGACCGCCTGAACGTAACGGCCTGCGACCCAGCCACGGCCATAGCTGAACGAGACATCGCACCAGGGCGTGTCGGACAGGCAGCCATGGATCGTCAACGGCTCGCCATTCGGAACGACCACAACGGCGGGATAGGCCGTGCTGGGTCCTGAACGCATGTTGACGTTGGCGGTGGCGAAGCCCTGCGTCGCCGCTTCAGCCAGAGCCGGGGCGGCAACAAGCGCAAGCAGCGCAATGGCACCAAACAGTTTCTTCTTCACTTCATTCTCCCTCAAGCAAAGGCTTGACCGCCGAAATCGGCTTTCAACGCTTTCGAAAATACGCGCTTCATGATGAACGCAGCATGAAACGAAAATCCCCTGTTTTCAGTTCCTTGCGACAGCAAAGCGCAGGTGGTTTAGACCTCGACCATGATGACCGCCCCTTGACTTCGCGGGGCAATCATCCGACTTCAGGGGTAGGACAGAATGGAGTACCACCATGAGCGAGAGCGCAAAAACGACCGTCGACCAGAGCGAAGTGGACCGGTTTTCCGCCATGGCCGCGGAGTGGTGGAGCCCGACCGGCAAATTCCGGCCTCTGCACAAGTTCAACCCGGTGCGGCTGGAATATATCCGCAACCGTGTCTGCGAGAATTTCGGTCGCGACCCCAAGGCACACCGCCCGCTGGAAGGCCTGCGGGTTCTCGACATCGGCTGCGGCGGCGGCCTGCTCTCGGAGCCGGTGGCGAAGATGGGTGCGGATGTGGTGGGCGCAGACCCCTCTGAAAAGAACATCGGCATTGCCTCCACCCACGCGCGGGAAAACAATGTGCCCGTCGATTACCGTGCCATAACTGCCGAGCAATTGCTGGCAGCGGGCGAGACGTTCGATGTCGTTTTGAACATGGAAGTAGTGGAGCATGTGGCGGATGTCGATCTCTTCGTGACGACCTGCGCCAAGACGGTGCGCCCCGGCGGACTGATGTTTGCCGCCACCATCAACCGCACGCTAAAGGCTCGCGCTCTGGCCATCTTCGCCGCCGAAAACGTGCTGCGCTGGTTACCGCGCGGCACGCACCAGTATGAAAAGCTGGTGCGCCCGGACGAGCTGGAAAAGCCGATCACCGCTGACGGCATGGAGATCATCCACCGCACCGGCGTGTTCTACAACATGCTGCAGGACCGGTGGAATCTCTCATCCGATATGGAAGTGAACTATATGGTGCTGGCAAGGCGCCCGGCATAACCCGGGCAACCTCTCAGTCCTTGATCTCAGGCTCGACCACGCGGGCGAGATTTTGCAGCGACTGCTGCCAGCCGAGATAGCAGGCGTCGACCGGAATGAGATCGGGGATGCCTGCCTGCTGCACGGTGATTTCGGTGCCGACTGAGACCTTTTTCATTGTCACAACCACTTCCATCTCGCCAGCTACGGCGGGGTTATCGAACCTCTCTGCGTAGCGGATCAGCTCGCCGGGAACGAGTTCGAGGTACTCGCCGCCGAAGCCGTGGATTTCGCTCGTGGTGAAATTGCGGAAAGACATTTTGAAGCTGCCGCCGACGGTGGGCTCGAAGGCATGAACCGTGCAGAGAAACCCGTTGGGCGGAAGCCATTTGGCAATCGCATCGGCTTCAAGGAAGGCGCGGTAGACTTTTTCCGGGCTGGTGGACAGAACGCGGTGGAAGTTGATGGTGTTTGGCATGATCGTGATCCTTTCTGCAAGGGTTTGACGATACCAAGGACGGATGGCGACAGACCGGTCCGACACTGCTCATAAAAAATTATCGAGCAACAGTAAGGACGCCAAGCGCCGCCTTCAGTTCACATCGTCAGGCAGCACGGGCAGAGGCGCGACCTCGATGCCCTCCTCGATCAGTGCCTTGGCTTCCTGCGGGGATGCCTGGCCGATGATACCGCGTTCTTCGGCCTCACCATAATGAATCTTGCGGGCCTCTTCCGGGAATTTATCGCCGACATCTTCCGCATTGGCGCGGATGCTGGCCAGCGTTTCCTTGATCTTGGTGAAGGCCTGTTTCTGGGCCACATCAAGCGCGAGCGTCCGCGTCGCTTCTTTTTCACGCGCCGTCGATACCGATGGGGCCATGAGCATTTTGGAGACGCTTGCCGAGCCGCAGGCCGGACAGCCGATCAGACCGCGCTGTTGCTGCGCGTCGAAATCGGCACTGCCGGAAAACCAGCCCTCGAATTCATGGGCTTTTTCGCAACGGAGCGAATAGCGGATCACTGCAGACCGCCTCCCGCAGCAGCCGCGTTTTTGACCGTATCGAGGTTGAAATCGCGGGCATTCTTGAGGTTGGGGATTTTGCTACGAGCAGCGGCAACGGCGGATGGGTCGATATCCGCATAGACGATTTCCTCGCCCTCGCCACCGGCGACTGCCAGCACATTGCCCCATGGATCGATGATCATGGAATGGCCGAATGTTTCGCGACCGTCCTCATGCGTGCCAGCCTGGGCAGCGGCGATAAGGAAGGCGCCGTTTTCGATGGCACGGGCGCGCAGAAGGATTTCCCAATGCGCCTCGCCTGTCTGGCGGGTGAAGGCGGCGGGAACGGTCAGGATTTGCGCACCAGCGACGGCTTCGGTGCGAAACAGTGACGGGAAGCGCACGTCATAGCAGATGGCAAAGCCGAATGTGGCAAGCGGCAGTTCGGCAACGCGCGCCTCCGTGCCCGGCTCATAGGCAGCGCTTTCCCGCCAGCTTTCGCCATTGTCCAGATCGACATCGAACATATGGATCTTGTCATAGGTGCAGATGCGCTCACCATCCGGCGCAAACAGAAATCCGCGATTGGCAATCTTGCCATCGGGCCGCGCGATGGCAGTGGAGCCGACATGGACATAGATGCCGAGTTCGCGGGCAAGCTTGGCCGCCGTCAAAACGACGATATCGCCTTTCTCATCCTTGAGAGCGGCTTTCAGAGCTGCGCGATCCTTCTGGATGGCGCCGGTCATTTCCGGTGTCTGGACATAGACCGCGCCTTGCGCCGCCGCTTCCCGCACGAGACGTTCCATGGTGGCGGCATTGGTTTTCGGGTCCACGCCCGAGCACATCTGGATTGCGGCGGCCTTGAAGCTCATTTTTCCGTTCCCTTATATCGTCTTCTTTTTATCGATTTCAGTTGGCCAGAAGCACATCCAGCTTGCCTTCTCGGTCCAGCGCATGCAGATCGTCGCAACCACCGACATGGCTCGTGCCGATGAAGATTTGCGGGAATGTGTTGCGGCCGGATTTGTCCATCATTTCCTGACGATAATCAGGATTGGTCGTGGCGTTATATTCGGTGAAATCCACGCCCTTGCTGTCCAGAAGAGCCTTGGCGCGGGCGCAGAAGCCACAGAAATCCCGCGTATAAATCGTAACGGATGCCATCAGTCATAATCCTCGCATTATGGGACCGAGCCCTTTGTCTGCCGTGTCATATAGGCCCGGAAATCGCCATTGCAAAGGTCAAAACAGTGACATCTGCGGCACCGGCCTTCTTCAATCTGCGGGCCGCTGCCGCAACGGTTGCGCCTGTGGTGTAGACGTCATCGACCAGAATGACGCGCTTTCCCAGAATATCCGCCTCCCGCCCCGGCGCGATGGCAAAAGCACCGCGCACATTCTGCTTGCGGGCGCGGGCCGATAAGCCCACCTGCCGGCTGGTCGGCTTGATCCGGACCAGCGTGGAGGCCAGAAACGGCTTGGCCGAAAGCACGGCCAGATGCCGCGCCAGTTCCGCCGACTGATTGAACCGCCGCGCCAGAAACCGCCGCCGGTGCAGCGGCACCGGTATGATACAGTCACACGCCGCAACCGTGCCATCGCTTGCGCGTAGCATCCACGAGGCCATAAGCCGGGCGAGATCGGTGCGATCCAGATATTTGAGTTGATGCACCAGCTTGCGGGCCGGGCCATCGTGAACCGTGGCGGCGCGAAGACGCTCGAAGGGCGGCGGCTCGGCAATGGCTTCAGCGCTGAGAATGCCGGGGCCATGGTCATGAGCGAAGGGAATGCCCAGCACCTCGCAAAAAGGCCGCTCGATAAACTGCACACCGGCCCAGCACTGCACACAGAGTGCGCCGCCATTCTGCGTCTTGCAGCCGCAACCGACGCAGGATGGCGGATAGACGAAATCCGCGACTGCACGCAGAAGGCCGCGCAGCACGCCCGCCCCGTCATCTCTCGAAAACAGCTTTTCCCCTTGGCCCATGCAGTTGACAATAGGCGCGAACGGGTGCCTTTGCGACAGCAAAGTTTGGATGGACCACGGCATGGACATAGTTTTCGACCCGGCGCTGATTGAGAAAAACCGCAAGCGCGCCTTGCGTTCAAGAGACGACAAGGCGCTGTTCCTGCTGGATATCGCAGCCGAAGAGATTGCGGACCGCATCGCCATCGTGGAGCGGCATTTCGATACGGCAGTCGAACTGCATGGCGCGACCGGTGTGACGGCGCAGCGGCTGATGCAGACCGGCAAGGTCGGCTCCGTGACCCGTGTGGAAACGGACGCGGCTTTTGCAGCCGAAGGCGATGCCCTTCAGGTAGCACCTATTGAGGAATTGCCGCTGGAACCGGCATCGGCCAATCTCATCGTTTCGCCGCTGTCGCTGCATCTGACCAATGACACGCCGGGAACGCTGATCCAGATTCGCCGCGCCTTGAAGCCCGACGGTCTGTTTCTGGCCGCCATTCCCGGCAGCGGCACCTTGCAGGAACTGCGCGACGTACTGCTGACAGCGGAAGCGGAATTGACCGGCGGCGCAAGCCCGCGCGTCGCCCCCTTTGCCGATGTGCGTGATGTTGGAGCGCTGTTGCAGCGGGCGGGCTTTGCCCTGCCGGTGACGGATGCCGAGACCTATACGGTGCGCTACGATTCCATTCTGCCGCTGATGCGTGACCTGCGCGCCATGGGCATGGCAAACCCTCTGATGGGCCGCAGCCGCAAGCCGCTGAACCGGCGCTTCTTCATGCGCGCAGCTGAACTTTACGCCGAAAAATACAGCGATGCCGATGGCCGCATCCGCGCCACCTTCTCGATCATCTATGTTTCGGGATGGGCGCCACATGAAAGCCAGCAAAAACCGCTCAAGCCCGGTTCCGCAAAGGTGCGCCTTGCGGACGCGCTGAAGACGGCGGAGATAACGCTGCCGTCAAAGGATGAGCGATAGGAAGTTTTCGGCCTTACGCCATGGCGTTGGCGAAGGTCGTCGCCAGTATCTCGAACACACTCAGCAGACCGTCTCTCACGCTTCCCAGCCCAAAGACGATGGCCATGGAGATGATGCCGATGATGAGGCCATATTCGATGGCGGTGGCACCCTGCCGGTCCGCATAAAGCGAAAACAGCTTCTGCACCACAAAATCCGCCCTGTCTGCCATCCCCGAAAGCCCCTTTACCCTGCCGCAGTTGGCACACCGCAGCTGAAACGAGCCACCAAGATACCGCAATAAAGTGTGCAATGTGTTACGCTGCACCTTAAGTTTTGCGCCATCTGATTTGCGCTTTTTGTCCTACCTTTAACAACCGCCAACAGCGATGTTTTGCGGGTTACGCGCAGCGACCAAGCGTTGACTTTCGACGCCTTAATATCCATATTGCCGGTGTCGTTGCAGATCGGCTTCGCCGGGCTTAGCTCGGAAATGGTAACGATACCCTTGACCTGATGGTCAAGCACTTGCCTAGGGCTGTGGGGCTTTATGCCTTGGTTGCGCCGGGTTTTATCAAAACTGGAGTGGCCTAGCTGCTCCAGTTTTTGGTTATCTGAGCCCAAGAATTTCTTCGATTGCAGTTCCGAACGGCGGTCGCCATTTGCCGGCGACGATATTGTCTTTGTGATATGCACTTTCAACGCTTAGCCTAACCTGGTGGAAACCAGCCGCGCCAGCTCTCGAAGTTTTCTCAAGCTTCAGAAAAACATAATATTTCTCGCCCGGTTTTACGCCCTTCAAACCGAGCTGGAATACTTTGAAATATGCCTGCCGGAAACTTTCTGAATTTGCTTACTGGGATTTTGGATAAGTGCTTCGACGATGATCGGGGCGTTTACCGATAGCGAATGACAGAGGATATCAAATACGCGCCACTCGTTTCTTTCACGAACGCTCCACATGCCTTCGGGCGGTTCTGTCAGAGATGACTCCGTATAGCAGTAACAGGAGTATTTTATTTCGATCTCCGCTTGTACCAGATGTTTCTTCTCCCCGATCCAGGTGCCCATTTGAAGCACTCGACCACTCATGTGTGAGAGATCATATTCAAGGTTGCAATGCTTGATCTTCAAAATACGGCCCTAGAACAACATGCATAGTATGAAAGCGATGAAAATCGTTGAGGCGGATGTTAATTCAAAGACGTTCCAATACCCGCTTTGCGAGCGTTTTACCATCAGGGCAAAGCGTTTAGTGTCGAGTTTTCGTAGCCTCCGTTTCGCATAAGCACATAACCTCTGGAGGACGGTCCAACCTTCGTTGGGATCACTAACATTTGCTGTCAATGCACGGACAATTGACAATCATCAATGACGTTAGTCAGTCGATTTCCAGTCAGTGCGCATTGATTTTGCTGCGCAATACTGTGCTAATAAGCCCAAGCGGTTGGTGGGAGCGGGATTCTTGTCCTGCCTCGCCGGAGCCTTTTTTAACACAGCGTGTTATCGTAGCAGTCGATACCTACGTTTGAACGATGAGCGATATGCCCCAGCTTGAAATTGACCGTCCGCTTCAGGATTTCTTCCAAAAATCATCCATTGCTCTGGCACTTGCCCATGCGGACGCCGATAATCATCTGGCTTTGGTCAATGAGCCCTTCTGCAAGCTGACGGGTTATGACAGCAGCGATGTGGTGGGCAGGAACTGCCGGATGTTGCAGACCAGCCCCAAGGGCACGCATGCGCCCAATGATGAGGCACGCGACAAAATTCATGAATTTCTGGAGGCGGATGGGCCGGCAACGGTGCGCACACCTATCGTCAATTTTCGAAAAGACGACCAGCCCTTCGTCAATCTGCTCTTCATGTCAAAGTTGAAGGCGGGCTCCGGTCAGGTGCGGTATATTCTGGCGTCGCAGTTTGATGTCAGCCGTGCGCATGCACATTTGCTGCAAGCCTATGACCTCGAGCTTGGCGACACATTGGCGAAGATCAAACCGCTTCTGGACGACCACAACATCATGATCGAGGGCACGCTTGCCACGATTGCGAATTCAACCACCACCATTGCACAGGCAAAACTGACATTAGCGGAACTGGAACAAAACTCCCCCTATTGATCGTTCAGCTTTTGAAATTTCAAGGACTCATGTTTGCCTCAGGATTCTAGTGTTCATCCCGTACCCGTCGTCGGCGTCGGCTCTTCTGCCGGTGGTCTGGAAGCGTTGCGTGAAATGTTAAGCCCGGCGGAAGTGCCGACTGGTCTTGCTTTTGTTGTGGTCCAGCATCTGGACCCACACCACGAAAGCATGCTGGCGGAACTTCTGGACCGTCATACGCAACTGACCGTTCGCCAATGCGAGGGTGGAGAAGCAATTGAGGCCGACACGGTCTTCATCATTCCACCCGGCAAGGGCTTGAGCATCGAACAGGGGCGGCTTGTCCTCAACGACTTCGCCCAGCCGCGGGGCCTGCGCCGACCCATCGACGATTTCTTCATTTCGCTGGCAAACGACCAGCAAGCGAATGCCGCCTGCGTTATTCTGTCCGGCACCGGTGCCGATGGGTCTACGGGGCTGCGCGCCATCAAGGAAAATGGTGGGCTTTGTGTCGTGCAGGAGCCTTCGACGGCGAAATATGACGGCATGCCGGTTTCTGCGACCGGCACCGGCCTTGTCGATTTCGTGCAGCCGCCGCAAAATATTCTCTCCTGCATTGGCGGGTTCTTTTTCCGCCGAAGCCAGGGCGGCGACAAGCGAGAAGCCTCGAAGGTTGCCGATATCGTCGATGATCTTTGCACCGCGCTACGGCGGACGATTGGCCATGACTTTACCGGTTACAAGCAGACGACCTTCGTGCGCCGCGTGGAGCGCCGCATGCATGTGCTTGGTATCAGCAAAGGCTATGAATATCTGGCACGCGTGCAGACCGACCATGACGAATGTGATGCGCTGTTTCGTGATCTGCTGATCAATGTAACGCGGTTCTTCCGAGACCGGCATTCCTTCGATGTGCTGAATGAACTGGCCATCACCAACCTGATGCAGGATGCAGCGGGCAGCGAAGATGGCGTGCGGGTGTGGGTGCCCGGCTGCTCCAGCGGCGAAGAGGCCTATACGATTGCCATTCTGTTTGCGGAGGCGGCACGCAGGCTGAACCTGCCTTGCAACGTGCAGATTTTTGCGACCGACATCGATGAAAGCATGTTGAAGATTGCGCGCGAAGGCTCTTACCCCATCGCGTCTTTGGCTGATATTCCGCAGGAATTGCAGGAATATTACATCATTCCCCACAAGGAGCGGTTCAACTTCATCGGCCAGATTCGCGATATGATCCGCTTTTCCGGTCACAGCTTGATCAAAGACCCGCCATTTTCCAAGGTCGATCTGGTCTCCTGCCGGAACCTGCTGATCTATTTCGATGACAAGCTGCAAAAGACGGTCATGCCGCTGCTGCACTATGCCATCCGGCCCGGCGGTTTTCTGTTTCTCGGTTCATCTGAAAGCGTTGGCCGTTTCGACAGCGTGTTTGCCGTGATCGACCAAAAGGCAAGGCTGTTCGAGCGGCTGCCGGGCTCCCCCAGCTATCCCATTCCGCTACCTGGAGAGCGGCATGATCGCCGTCCGGCCATCTCACGGGCAGAAGCGCCTGCGGTTTCCGACAGCATCGAGCAGCTTGCCACCAGCCGTCTGATGGAGCGCTATGTGCCAGCGAGCGTGGTGCTGGACAGCGACGGGCAGATCGTTGCTGCCTTTGGCCGATTAAGCCGCTTTTTTGAATTTCCGGTTTCCGGCGTGAACGAGACGAGCGCGGCGACGCTGGCGCGTCCCGGTGTGAAAGAGCAGCTGGGAGCGCTGGTTCGGCAGGCGCGGACGGAAAAGCGGCGGGTTGTTGCGCGCAATGTGAATGTCGTCACCGATTTCGGTGCGTTGAAGACGGAAATCATCTGCGATCCGCTGGAAGAGAATGCGTTTCTGATCGTGTTTCACGAATCCTCGCAATTCACGCCGCTGGAGCCCAGCGATCTCATCGAGCTGGAGCCGGGCAACGGCCACGTCGAAGCGCTGGAGCGGGAGTTGCGGTCCGCGAAATACCGGCTGAGATCTGCCACGGAAGAGTTGGAAACGGCCAATGAGGAGCTGAAGAGTTCCAACGAAGAAATGATGTCGATGAACGAAGAGCTTCAATCGACCAATGAGGAATTGACGACCGTCAATGACGAGTTAAAAACCAAGGTCGATGAGGTAACCGTTGCCAATACCGACCTGCGCAACTTTTTCGATTCCACCAGTCTGGCCGTCATCGTGCTGGACAAGGGCATGCGACTGCGCTCCTACACCCGCGCGGCGACTGCGATTTTTCCGTTGCAGCCGACGGATCGCGGGCGGCCTCTTTCTGATGTCGCGAGCCGTTTTCCGTCTCTGGATTTCACATCGCGCGTCCAAAGCGTCATGGCCGATGGTACGGAATATAACGAGACCGTCATGGACCGGGAGCAGGAACGCACTTTCTCGCTGCGCATTCTGCCCTATCGCACCGCCGATGGCGCGATTGATGGCGCGACCATCGTCATGACGGATATTTCGCATGCGCTGAGCGTCGAAAGCCAGCTGGCCGCCGAACAGGAGCGCCATGAGCTTGCCATCGAGGCAGCGGGCATTGGCGTGTGGGAATATCTGCCGGACCGTGGCGAGTTCGTGCTGGGTGGGGCGGCGATGGAGCTGCTTCAGACCCGCGACGGAAGGCCTGCCTTGCAGGCGGTGCTGCAAAACTTCAACGATGTGGATCGGCAGCAGCTGCGCGAAGCGCTGGATGCTGCCGTTGACGACCATACGGGTTTTGAGCTGACATCGCGTATCACCGGCCTCAATGGCAAGCCGAGATGGCTGAAGACATTTGCCCGGCATGTGGCAGACAGCGAGCCGGTGCGGATCATCGGCGTCAGTGTCGATGTGACGCCAGAGCATGAGCTTTCCGAAGCGCGTGAGCTGATGCTCAACGAAATGAACCACCGCGTCAAAAACCTGTTTGCGATGATTGGTGGCATTTTGCGCATGGCAGCGCGCAAGCATGACAGCGTCAAAAGTCTGGTGGAGGATGTCGAAGGGCGAATATTGGCGCTGGGCAGCGCGCATTCGCTGGCATCCAACCAGAAGCGCACTTCTGCGGTTCATATTCATGAGCTGATCGACACGATCCTCACGCCCTATAACAGGCACGCTTCCATAGATGTCGAGGGTCGCGATTTTCTGATTGCGGTGAACTGCATTACGCCGCTGACGCTGATCTTGCATGAGTGGTCCACCAACGCGCTGAAGCACGGCGTACTGGGCAAAGCGGGCGGGCAATTGCGCATCAACTGGCAGGAAAGCGACCACACAATCAAATTGGTTTGGAACGAAATCGGCACTGAGGTCGTTGAGGCGCCGGGAGCGGCTGGATTTGGGACAGTGCTCCTGACAAGCGCCGCCAAGCAACTGGGTGGCGCCGTTGCAACCGAAGTGGACGGGGCAAGCTTGACGCACACCCTGACGATGCAGATCAAGGTACGACATGACGCATAAGACTGTTTTGCTGGTGGAAGACGAAATCTTCGTTGCAATGGATATCCAGATGACTCTCGAAGATGAGGGCTGGACCGTGGCAGGACCATTTCCCAGCACAGCCGAAGCTCTGTCCTACCTCGATGAGAATGTGCCGACCTGCGCCATTCTTGATGTTCGCCTGACCGATGGTGATGTGTTTCCGGTGGCCGACCGCCTTCGGGAAACCAATGTTCCCTTCGTTTTCCACTCCGGCCATGCCGACGGCCGGGCGCTGGAAGAAGCCTATCCCGACTCCGCTTTCTGTCAGAAGCCATGTCTTCCCACGAGCCTGGCGCAGCAAGTCGCCCGGCTGGTGAACAACCGCGTGCCCGCCCGCCGCACCGCGAATGCCTGACCATTTCATCACGAAAACGTCAAAGCTGATATTTCCGGGAACCGCGAGTCCGCGAAAACATTAGATGTGCTGAATGCAGCGTAACGGGCCTTAGACTTGGGGTCCGAAGCGCGGCTTTTTGATTCCTCGCATAATAAGGACTACTCCTGTGAATCAGAAAACATTGGTCGAAGTTTCCGTGCCGGACCGCGATGGCACCATGATCCCCTACGGCATCATGAACAGTGAACAGGCGGCAGAACTGCCTGAAAGCTACGAAGTGCTGATTGCCCACCCCGCTGGCGAGCCGGATTCTGAATCGGGTGAAGATTTGCGCGCGTCCGTCGCGCCGTAGTTGGTATCAGGACGCATGCTCGATGCAGAGCCTTATGCGCCCGCTGAGGGTCTGGCCGGGATCGAGCATTTTTAGGCCGAGAGCGGCACGCTGATGTTCGGGCAGGCTCAGCGTTCCGGCTGCCATCGAAACAGGCTCGATGCAGAGATAGGTCTCGGTGCGGTGGACCGCGAGATGGTTCAAAACCGGATCTGCCTCGATGCTGAGCGAAAAACCATCATTCAAGAGAATTTGCGCGTTGGACCAGCTGGTCAGATGCTTCGTGTAGCCGGATGTCGCCGGAAGATCCCGCATTGTGCGGGCCACGGGAGACGCTCCGGTGGGAACATCTTTCTCATCCAGGGGATAGGCCAGTTGCGCATCTGTCCATGCTTCCCGATCCAGACTTGCAGACACATAGGGATGCCAGCCAATGGCGGCGGGGGCTGAAACTTCAGCGCGATTGGTGATGATGAGTTCCACCGTCAGCCCCTCTGGCGTGAGGGAGAAAGCCTGTTGCGCCTCGAAAGAGAAAGGCCATTCATCATCCGCGTCGTAAGCCAGTGCCAGCACCGCACGATCCGATGACTGACTGACCACACGCCAAGGGCGGCGATGTGACGGGCCGTGCATGGCATTTTGCCCTAGTGCCGGGTGCGGCAGGACGATGTGCTGCTCTCCGGCATGGGTGAAGCGTGCGTCATAGAGCCTGTTGTGATAGGGGAACAGTGGATAGGCGCCTGCCTTCGGCCAGTTCCACGGATCAAAAACATCTGACGTGGTCGGTACAAGAAGATCGCCAAACTCCGCATGCGCAAGATGCGTCATGCGCCCACCCCAGGCGGGGCGGATGCGGGCCGAGAACGGCCCGCTGGCGATCGAAATCACATCAGGCGAAGGCATAGGAGCCATCTGGGCGCTTAGGAACGCGGCGCTGCCAATGGATATAACCGTCCTCCTGCATGGCCTTTTCATCCATCTCGACACCCCAGCCGGGGCGATCCGGACGCAGTTCGAGATAACCATCCCTAGGCAGATAGGGATCGACCACGTAACGGGTTTCATCCTCACGGGTTTCCACATCGGTGCCGCCGTAGACATAGCATTGCCCCTTGGGCAGGCGGTATTCCAAAATGCGGAAATTCTGCTGGGCGGCGGCGAAGTGGACGTTGACGGCGGTTGCGAGTGGTCCCATGGGGTTGTGCGGCGCGACGCTGACGAAATGAGCTTCGGCAAGTGTCGCGATGCGGCGCATTTCGGAGATGCCGCCGACGACGCAGATATCCGGCTGAATGATATCGGCACCCTTGACCTGCAAGAGCCGCAAAAATTCATTGCGGTGATACAGGCTTTCACCCGTTGCCAGCGTGCAGTTCAGACCCTGTTTCAGGTCTCCCCACATTTCGATATTTTCCGGGCGCAAAGGCTCTTCGAAAAACAGCGGATCATAAGGGGCCAACGCATTGCCGAGCTGACGCGCGGCGGCGGGTTCGAAAATCTTGGCGTGGGCATCGAAAGCGATATCGTAGTCCGAGCGCACGGTTTCGCGCAGCGAACGGAAGTAATCTGCCGAGCTTTTGACGACCTCACCCCATCGGTGCGCGTGGATATCCAGACGCCATGGGCTGAGCTTGAAGGCCTTGAAACCCCAGCCCTCATTTAAGCGGTCGAATTCTTCCTTCGCAGCCGGTGCATCCGGCGCGGTGTAGACGCCGGCATAGACCTTGATGCGGTCACGAACTTCGCCGCCCAGAAGCTTGTAGACCGGAACACCGGCGGCCTTGGCTGCCAGATCCCACAGGCAATGGTCGAGCGCGGACATGGCGGAGAGGCCAAGAGCGCCCGGAGGAAAGCGGTTTTGCTGGAGCATGAGGTTATAGAGATATTCAACGCGCGTCGGATCTTGGCCCGCGAGGAAATTATAGAGGTAATCGAGGATCGGCGGCAGTGCGAGGTCGGGGCCGTGATTGTAGCATTCGCCCCAGCCGGTCAGCCCGTCATCGGTATCCAGTGCCACGACGACACGCGGACGGTCCTTGTCGCGGGTGACGAATACCCGCATGCGATCGATTTTCATGCTTTTGTCTTCCTCATGGATTTTAGAAGCCGTGCCGTGTCATCCAGCCTTGCTTTCGGTCTTGGCGATGGTCGGTTCGATGTAACGGAAACGGCGGGTACGATCGCGGTCGCGCGGATCAGGCCGTGGAATGGCGGAGAGAAGCGCCTGCGTGTAGGGGTGATCCGGCGCGTTGCAGACCTTTTCCGCGTCGCCGACTTCCACCAGCTTGCCGCGATACATGACGCCGACGCGGTCACACATATATCTGATAACGCCGATATCGTGGCTGATGAAGATGTAGGCGAGGCCGAGTTCGTCCTGCAGGCGCATCAGCAAATCCAGCACCTGGAACCGGACGGAGACGTCGAGCGCCGAGGTGGCTTCGTCCGCGACGATGATGCGGGGTTTGAGCGTGATGGCGCGGGCGATGCCTATGCGCTGACGCTGGCCGCCGGAGAAGGCATGCGGGTAGCGTTCACGTCCCGCGGGGTCCAGCCCGACCTGATCCATCAGCGCGCAGACGCGCTCATCCAGCTCCTTGCCCTTGGCAATGCCGTTGACCAGCAGCGGTTCCCCAATGACCTGCGCCACCGTCATGCGCGGGTTGAGCGAGCCGAACGGGTCCTGGAACACCATGCGCAATTCGCGCCGGGCGGCTTTGAGTTCAGCACCTTCGATCTTTGCAAGATCGACCACGGTGCCATCCGCCTTGCGGTAGAGCATTTCGCCACCGGTCGGATCATACAGACGCATGATCGAGCGGCCCATGGTGGTCTTGCCGGAGCCGCTTTCGCCAACGATACCCAGTGTTTCGCCCGGCAAGAGCTTGATGGAAACGCCGTCCAGCGCCTTCATCTCACCGAAGTGCATGGACAAGTCCTTGACCTCGAGAATCGGTGCGGCGGTGAGATCAAGCGGCGGACGGGCCAGCCGTATCTCCGCCTTCTGTTCGAGCTTCAGCACCGAGCCAATCAGCATGCGGGTGTAAGGGTCTTGTGGGCTGTGGAAGATTTGCTCGACCGTGCCATATTCCTTGGCAACGCCGTGGTGCATAACCAGCACGTCATCGGCAATCTGCGCCACGACGCCCATGTCATGGGTAATGAACAGCACGGCCATGCCATGCGCCTTTTGCAGGCGGGCGATAAGGTCGAGGATTTCGGCCTGTGTGGTTACGTCGAGTGCCGTCGTCGGTTCGTCGGCGATCAGCAATTGCGGTTTGCAGGCCAGCGCCATGGCAATCATGGCACGCTGACGCATGCCGCCGGAATATTGGAATGCGTATTTATCGAGCGCGGTTTCCGGGTTGGGAATTTCCACCTGCCGCAGCAGTTCGATGGCTT
This sequence comes from Hyphomicrobiales bacterium, assembly GCA_900473205.1. Classification (GTDB taxonomy): domain Bacteria; phylum Pseudomonadota; class Alphaproteobacteria; order Rhizobiales; family Rhizobiaceae; genus Agrobacterium. Next base: position 34,999 of record UCLB01000021.1, on the reverse strand, counting down.
CAGCCCTTGCCTGCGCCTTGCTCATTTTCAGATGCAGACGCAGCACTTCGGTAATCTGATCACCCACCGTATGCACCGGCGACAGCGAGGACATCGGCTCCTGAAAAATCATCGAGATGTCGGCACCGCGCACCGAACGGATGGCGCGGCTGCGCGGATCGAGCTTTGCCAGATCGAGCGTCGTTCCATTCGCACGGTTGAGGATGATGGAGCCTGACGTGATGTGGCCGGGGCTGTCGATGATCTGCAGGATGGAGCGGGCGGTAACGGATTTGCCCGACCCGCTTTCGCCCACCACGCACAGGGTTTTGCCCGGATCAATCGAGAAGGACAGGTCGTTGACGGCGCGAAAGACGCCATTGCGGACCGGAAATTCCGTGACGAGATTGCGGACTTCGAGGAGCGGCTTTGCGGGCTTGATCGAGAGAATATCGCTCATCTGTGGCCTCACTTGTTATAGGGATCGGCTGCATCACGCAGACCGTCACCGAGCAGGTTGAGCGCCATGACGGCGACGACAACAGCGACACCGGGCAGGAACAGCCAGGGTGCAGTTGCGATGGAGCGAATATTCTGGGCTTCGCGCAGCAACACGCCCCATGAAATGGTGGGCGGTTGCAGGCCAAGGCCGAGGAAGGAGAGCGACGTCTCGGCAAGGATCATCGCCGGGACGGCCAGAGTGACCGAAGCAATGATGTGGCTGGAAAAGCTGGGCAGCATGTGGCGGAAGATGATGCGGCCTTCCGGCACTCCATCCAGACGGGCTGCCGCCACGAATTCCTCGGTTCTGAGTGGCAGGAAACGGCCACGAACCACGCGGGCAAGCTGCGCCCAGCCGGTGAGCGACAGAATGATGGTGATCATCATATATTGAAGGGTGGCGGGCCAGCCCTGCGGCAGTGCTGCGGCCATGGCAAGCCAGATGGGGATGGTGGGCAGTGACAGCACGAAATCGATGACGCGTTGCATGACGAAATCAATGCGCCCGCCATAATAGCCGGAGATGCCGCCTAGAACGACGCCAAGCAGCAGCGAGAAGAACACGCCGACGAGACCAATGGATAGCGAAATCTGCGAGCCCTGCACCACGCGGCTGAAGACATCGCGCCCCAGACGATCTGCCCCGAAAAGAAAGAGCGGACGTGTTTTGTCGGTGGAGGCCAAGAGGTGAATGTTGGTGTTGAACAGGCCAAGCACGGAATATTCATAACCGCGACCGAACAGCTGGATCGGGATTTTCTTTCCCGTATCTTCCACGAAGACGGCGGCCAGCGTTTCGGGATCGCGCGTCAGCTTCAGCGGATAGTAGTGCAGGCCGACGGAGAAACCATCTGTCGTATCGATGAAATGGACCCGTTGCGGCGGATAGAAGGTGGCGCGGGCATTTTGCAGCACCGGATCATTGATGGCAAAGAAGCCAGGCACGAGCGCCACGATATACATAGCAATGGTGATGAACAGCGCCGCCATGGCCAGCCGGTGGCGTTTGAACGCCCACCAGATAAGCTGCCATTGAGAGGCGACGGCGGCACGGTCCGGGCGGACAGCGGTGGTGATGGCAATGTCACTCATGACGCCCTCCTATTCGAGACGGATGCGGGGATCGACCAGCGCCAGCAGAATGTCGCTGATGAGTGATCCGATCAGCGTCAGCGCGCAGATCAGGAGCACGAAGGCCCCGGCGAGATACATGTCCTGCGCCATCAGCGACTGCAAAAGCAGCGGTGCGGCTGTGGGCAGGTTGAGCACGATGGCGACGACGACCGAGCCAGAAATGAGGTTAGGCAGCAACCATGCGATGGTGGAAATGAAGGGGTTGAGCGCAATGCGCAGAGGATATTTTGTCAGCAGGCGAAATTCCGACAGGCCCTTGGCGCGTGCCGTGGTGACATAGGGTTTCGGAAGCTCATCCAGCATATTGGCGCGCATGACGCGGATAAGGCTGGCGGTTGAAGAGATCGCGAGAATGGCGACCGGCAACCAGATATGCGCCATAAGATCGACCATCTTGGCGATGCTCCAGGACGCTGTCTCATATTCCGGTGAAAACAGCCCGCCGACATCCGCCCCGAACTCGACAGCGGCGATATACATCAGCACCAGTGCGAGCAGGAATGACGGGACGGAAAGGCCGAAGAAGGAAAAGGCGGTGAAGAGATAATCGCCGATGGAATATTTGCGAACGGCAGAGTAGACGCCGATGGGAAGGGCGATGGCCCATGTGGCCAGAAGGCTTGCGACCGCCAGAACCAGCGTCAGCGCCATGCGTTCCCAGATGAGGCCCGACACCGGCTGTTGCCATTCGAACGAAATGCCGAAATCGCCGCGGCTGATGATGCCCCATATCCATTTCAGATATTGAATGATCATCGGATCATCGAGGCCGAAACGTTCACGCAGTTGCGCTGCCGTGTTGTGGTCGATGACTTCGTTGGAGGCGGCCAGCGTGGCGATATAGGTCGTCACATAGTCGCCGGGTGGCAACTGGATGAGGACAAAGGCCAGAAAACTGACGGCAAACAGGGACGGGATCATCCACAGAAGGCGTTTGACGATAAAAATCAGCATGTCGCTCTCGCAATCACATTTTACCGCGCACGCCAGCCGTCACTGAACGACGGATTGCGGGCGGTCGACACAGACTGAAAGCGTCGCCGCCTTGACGGCGACGCCCATGTGGCGTTGTTAGCTTGTGAAGGTGAACTGTTGCGGCAGCGCCGGACCAGGGTTCGGCCATGTCCAGCTGTCCGGTTCCGTTTCCGGTACGTTACGAAGATTGTTGCGGATGATGCCGAAACCACCGACGGCGAGGCAAAGACCGATGGTCTCGAACTCTTCCGCGGCAATGTCGAAAATCTGCTTCATCTTCTCGCCGCGCTTGGCAAGATCGGCTGTGGAACGTGCCTCATCGAACAGTTTGAAACGCTGCTTCTGGCTTTCCGGCGGCTCTTCGCCCTTCTGGCCGTTCGATGTGTACCAGAGTGCCCAAGGAATGGCGTAACGCGAGCCCTGTGGATGGAAAGCGAAGAAGTCACGCGGATCGAGCATCGGGTCGAGACCGCCGGGGCCGGGCCACACTGCTGCGTCATGGGCATTGTCATCGCCGCGTGTGTAATACAGCGCGCGCTCGATAGTGTTGACCTTGATATCGACGCCGATCTGCGCCCACTGCGCCTTTACCAGTTCCAGCGAGTCCACCAGATCGGGATAAAGCGTCGGAATGACGTCGATGGAGAAGAAGACTGGTTGGCCATCTGGACGCAGACGTATCCCGTTGTCGTTCTTCTTGTCGTAACCGGCCTTGTCGAGCAACTCGTTGGCCTTGTCTGCATCATATTCCGTGTTCTGGCGGGCCAGCTTTTCATGGTACCACGGATGTGTCGGGCGAGGCCCAGCCTGATAGCCTTCGCTCTGGCCGAAATAGACGATGTCGATGATTTCCTGCCGGTTAAGGCCGATGGACAGCGCCTGACGGAAGGATTTGTCGGCGAACATTTTGCGCATCGCCGGGTCTTTATGGGTGATGTTGAGGTAGATCTGGCACTGCTGCGCGGCAGATGGCACCAGCGTCAGCAGGCGGTAATCGCCCTTTTTCATGTTCTGCGACAGGGTCGGCTTGTTGGCGAGAACGCTGATATGGCGTTCCTGAATGTCGATCTTGCCGGAAATGACGTTCAGCATCAGCGATTCCACATCCTGCGAAATGCCGAAGTTGATTTCATCGATGTAAGGCAGCTGGTTGCCTTCGGTATCGACCTGCCAGAAGTATGGATTGCGGGTCATGACCACACGGGTCGCGCCGCCGGAATATGGCTCCTTGACGACCCAAGGATCGAGCGTGGGCTTATCGACATTTGACCAGCGCGAGGGAATTTCGATATCGCCGCACTTGGCGCGGAAAAGCTCGGTCCAGCTAGACACGCCCGCTGCCTTCACATCGGCGTCCAGCGCCGTGTTGTATTTCGGCAGGAACTTGCTGCAATAGTGCTTGGCGAACATCGTCGGATGCTGGCCGAGCGGTGTCGCGAGGTTTTCGAGATAGAGCGCGTTCGGCGCGGCGAAGGTGAATTTCACCGTAAAGTCATCGACTTTTTCAACATTGACCGCTTTGCCCGCGACAGACAATTGCGCAGGGGCGGAGCTATAAAGCTCCTTGTTCTTGATGCAGTCCTCGATAGCGAAAACGACGTCATCTGCCGTGAACGGGTGGCCGTCAGACCACTTGGCACCTTGGATGAGATGGAACGTGAACTGCGAGGCGTCGGCGCTGACGTCCCATTTCTCCGCCAGGTTCGGCAGAACTTCCGTGAAGTCCATGTTCCAGCGCACCAGACCCTGATTGCCGACCATGCGCAGAATGCCGTTATGGTCAGACGAACCGCGAAGGCCACGACGCAGCGTACCGCCATAGGTGCCGATTTTTTCGTGTGGCGTAACCACCATCGGATTTTTCGGCAACCGGTCGGCCAGCGGCGGCAGCTTGCCGTCCTTGACCAAGGCGGCCAGACCCGGTGCTTCCTTGCCCCCGGCGGCCATGGCCGAGGTTCCGATGAGGGACAGGGCCGCAACGCCCCCTACTCCGGCCATAAAGCCGCGGCGCGTTACGCCCAGCGAAAACGCATCAGCATCGCTCATAAATAATCCTCCCAAAATCTCCCCGGCAGCGACAGGGCTCCCACCCCGTCACAACGGCCCTCCCGGCCAGCCAGCGCACCGATCCTCCACCGGCAGGCAAACCATATGAGCGTTTTCAGATGATTACAAGTATTGACAGATTTTTACAGATTTTTTATTGAAGAGGGGAAATACGCGGCCGGCAAGGCGGTAGGAAAGAGATGCGATACGAGCAAAATACTCAGGCTTACCATCCTTACACGGGTGGTTCGGGCCTCATTATTCCCGCCTCGCAATGTTTCTTCCATGGTCCATAGCAGCGAAAAGACGCAACAAACTCAGCGGTTTGCAACAAAAGGGGCGCTGATGGACAATCTGGCTACAGCGACGCCCGCACGAAGCGAAACACGCTTCAGCGACATCATCTACGAAAAAATCGTCGGCATGATTTCCGACGGACGCTTTCCGGTAAACGAGCGTCTGCCCTCTGAGCAGAGCCTTGCGACACGGTTTGGCGCATCCCGCCCTGTCGTGCGGGAGGCGCTGGAGAGGCTGCGCAACGACGATCTGATCGTTTCTCGCAAGGGCTCCGGTTCCTATGTGCGGCAACAGCCGGACTCGTCGGTACTTCAACAAATTCCTGTGGGTTCGCTGGCCGATGTGCAGCGGTTTTTCGAGTTCCGCGCCGGGCTGGAAGCAGCAGCGGCGGAGCTTGCGGCGCGCAACTGGCAGGCGTCTGACAGAACACGGATCGAGCAGGCCATCCTGGCGCTGGAACGCTGTCTGGAGCGCGGCGATCTGGGCGCGGATGAAGACTTCGCCTTGCACGAAGCCATCGCCATCGCCAGCCAGAACCAGTTTCACATCACTGTGCGCGCATGGTTTAGGCCGCATTTCTCCATTGGCCAGTCAGTCACGCGCAGCCTCAGCCTCAAGCGCACGCCGCAGCATGTGCGCGATGTGGAGAATGAGCACAGCGCAATCGTCAATGCCATTTTCGCGCGCAGGGAGCAGGATGCTCATGACGCGATGAAAAACCACATCTTGAAAGCGCGAGCCCGAATGTTTCAGGGCGTGGGCGGCTGAGACGACGACAACTTCCGCTTATCACCCACCGAACAAAGGCAATGGAGACAGGGTAATGACCGCACCGCGGATAATCGAACCGGCCTTTCGCCAGATGATCGATGTGCCGCTGCGCGTGGGCGAATCGCCCGTATGGGACGACCGGACGGGTGACCTCTGGTTTGTCGATATTCTGGCTCCCGCCGTGTTTCGGCTGCGGCAAAGCGGAACGTTGGATCGGTTCGACATGCCTGCACCCGTGGGCTGTCTCGGCCTTTGCGAAAGTGATGTCGTGGCCGTTGGGCTGCAAACAGGTGTGCATCTGCTCAATCCCGCGACGGGAAAGCTGGAACGCCTCTGCGACCCCGATAATGGCCGCGCGGATAGCAGGCTCAACGACGGGAAAGTCGGGCCGGACGGGCATTTTTGGGTGGGAACGCGCGACGAGGCCGTGCCGCAGACAGGCAATGCCCGTCTGTATCGCGTTGCACCGGATGGCAGTTTTGAATGCTTGATCGATGGCAACATGCTGACATCGAACGGTCTGGCCTGGAGCCCTGATGGGCGGCGCATGTTTCATTCCGACAGCAGCGGCCTGCTGCTTCACGTTTTCGATTTCGATCCGAAAACGGGCGCAATCGGACTAGCGCAACGGCTGCATGATTTCGCACCTGATGAAGGCAGGCCGGATGGCGCAGCGACGGATAGCGAGGGATTTTACTGGAGTGCGGGCGTTGGCGGCGGGCGAATCAACCGGTTCTCGCCTGATGGAGATATGGTTGAGGTCTACGCCCTGCCCTTCAAGGGACCGACAATGCCGTGTTTCGGTGGTGCCGATCTCAAAACGCTTTATGTGACAAGTTTGACCACTGATAATGCGGTTGGGACTGTTATTGCCATGGACGCGCCAGTGGCGGGTGTGCCCGTCCACCGGTTTGCGATCTAGCCGCTTCAATGCGCGCTAAAGCACGCGCGGAACATCGTCGTTTTCGTCTGGATTGGGGAGTGGGAGATCGTCCGGCAGGCCATCGGGCTCGGGTTCCTTGACGGGCGGAACATCTGGCTGAGGCGGGATGGATGGCGGCGGCACCGGGTTCGGTACGGGTTCTACGGGGATCACAGTCATCGGCATGTCCTGTCATGAATTTGGCGGGCAACGCCTTGTCTAAAATTGCCTACCGGTCCACTTGCGTTTGCCGATATCGGTCCATTCAAACTTGGTGCTGCCCGCCTCGCAACTCTCGACGGGTAAACGTGTGGATACCTTCACGGTTCCAAATGAGGTTCAGGCGAAGCCAAGTGAGCTGCGCGCAATTTCGCGCTGATCACCATAATCGCGCAGATGGGCTTCGTGGCCATGTTCGCGTGCAATGACGCGGTTAACCTGCATGTCGGGCATTTGCAGAAGCGCGTCCGCATAGGTGCCGGTTTCGTCTTCATCGACGACAGAATTCGGTGCTGTTTTCAAAAAATCGAACATGGCTTCCTCCCATTCGAACGTCTTAACGCATCAGTTGCCGACTGTGTTCCCTCCGTCATAGCCCAACAACCGATATGTATTAAAACAATAATACAACACGGTTTTTTGACAATCCGTTACGGTGGTTTGTTAATAAAATATCAGCTTGCGGGACCGGAGGATTGCCGCAGAACCAGATCCACCGGCCAAAGCTCCTGACACTCGCTGACAGGTCGTCCGGCAATGATCTGCAACAGCAAATCCGTGACCCTTTCACCCGCCATTCTCTGCGGAGAACGGGTGGTCGAGAGCGATGGCAGCATGCTTTCTGGGGTCAGATAGGGGAACACGTCATCATGGGCGATGACGGAAACATCCTTGCCGATGGTGAGACCCAACTGGCTTGCCGCGCGATAAACGCCCTGCGCCGTCATCATGGCACCCGCCACGAAGGCGGTTGGGCGCGAGGCTTTTTCGAGGAGCGAGCGGGCAAACTGAAAGGCCGTCTCTTCGCTGAAGGGAGCAGCCAGGACCATCCGCGAATCATAGTCCACATTCATGGCGGCCAGCGCGTCCCGATAGCCATTTTCGCGGTCGATGACGAATGTTCTGCCCTTGGGACCGTTGATGAAGGCGATCTTGCGGTGGCCACGCTCCAGCAGATGGGTGGTGGAGAGGTAGGTGACGGAATGGTTGTCGATATCCAGCCAGGCATGTTCGAGCTTCGAACTGGAGCGACCGTGGACGATGAAGGGAACGCCCAGCTTGTGCAGAAGCGCGATGCGCTCGTCATCGGGGCGCGGTGAGTGGATGATGATGCCATCCACCCGGCCGCTCTCGGCCAAACGGCTGAAGATTCGCAGCTCTTCACCCAGATCATTATCGGTGGTGACGCTGACGACGATGTCGGTATCTTCACCTTCGAGACGGCTGGCCATGCCGCCCATGAATTCCGAAAAGAAATGCCCGCCGCCGCTGCGGCCCATGACGACGCCGATGGCACCTGCCCGACCGGTGACCAGCCGCACGGCATTGGCGTTGGGCCTGTAACCGAATTTGCGGGCAGCCTCCATGACGCGCTCACGCGTTTCCGGGCGCACCTCTGGGTAGCCGCCCAGCGCACGACTGATCGTTGTGGGAGATAACCCGACCTTTTCCGCAAATTCCTTGAGTTTCATGAGCCCCGCCGTTTTCCCTTGAATGCGGCCAACAGCGTTTAGTTTCAAGCTTCAAAATTTGAAATCGATTTCAATACACGGAAATCACCCGCGCCAAATTTCGAAAACAAGGGGAAACTTTAACAGTTATTCGCCGTTAAGTGGCGATGAAACCTCTAAAATCGAAACCCATTGACACCGTCTCGCGAATTTGTCAGCTTTGCGAAGTCGAAAGCGTTTTCAATTTAGAGGATGGTTGAAAAACGGCATGGAGGAGTTTTGACGATGAATGTTTCTATGAAAGTTTTGTTCCTGTGCGGCAGCGTGCTGTCCACAGGCTTTGCCGCGCAGGCAGCCGAGATTTCAATGGCTGCGAATTCGACGGGCAAGAACCTGAATTTTATCCGCGAGCAGCTGGTGGAATTCGAAAAGCAGACCGGCCACAAGGTCAAGCTTGTGACCATGCCGCCATCGTCCAGCGAGCAGTTCAGCCAGTACCGCCTTTGGCTGGCCGCCGGTAATACCGATGTCGATGTCTACCAGACCGACGTTGTCTGGGCACCGCAGCTGGCCGAACAGTTCGTTGATTTGACCGAGGCCGCCAAGGACGTCGTTGCCAAGCACTTCCCATCCGTCATCGCGTCACAGACGGTGGATGGCAAGCTGGTTGCCATGCCGATGTATACGGATGCTCCTGCGCTGTTCTACCGCAAGGATTTGCTGGAAAAATACGGCAAGCAGCCCCCTAAGACCTGGAAGGAACTGGCTGAGACGGCCAAGGACGTTCAGGACAAGGAACGGGAAGCTGGCCAGAAGGACATGTGGGGCTTCGTGTTTCAGGGCAGCGCCTATGAGGGCCTGACCTGCAACGCGCTGGAATGGATCGCATCTGCTGGCGGCGGCCACATTGTCGAGACCAATGGCGACATCAGCATCAACAATGAGAAAGCCGCAGCTGCCCTTGAAACGGCAAAAAGCTGGATCGGCACCATTTCTCCACCAGGTGCACTCGCCTACAAGGAAGAGGAAGCACGCGGCGTCTGGCAGACCGGCAATTCCGTGTTCATGCGCAACTGGACCTATGTCTACGCGCTGGGCAATGGCGGCGACAGTTCCATCAAAGGCAAGTTCGGCGTCGTGCCTTTGCCAGCGGGAACGGAAGGCGAAGCGGCAGCCTCCACTCTGGGTGGCTGGAACGCAGCGGTTTCCAAATATTCCAAGAACCAGGAAGCAGCCATTGCGCTGGTGAAATTCCTCGGCTCCGAGGAAACACAGAAGAAGCGGGCGGTCGAGCTTTCCAACATGCCGACCATTGCTTCTCTTTATGACGACAAGGATGTTGCAGCCGCGCAGCCTTTCATGCCGCTGTGGAAGCCTATTTTCGAAACCGCCGTGCCGCGCCCATCTGCGGCAACCAAGGTGAAATATAACGAGGTTTCCGCCAAGTTCTGGGGTGCGGTTCACAACACGCTATCCGGCACCGGCACCGCTGCCGAGAACCTCGAACTTCTCGAAGTCGAGCTCACCGATCTCAAGGGTAACAGCTGGTAACACGGCTTTACACGTCAGGCGGTCGTCACCGGCCGCCTGACCTCTGTTTAAAACGGTGGGAATTCCTCATGACCAAAATCGCCTCTGACCGGCCTGCGGCAGCAGCAATGACGGGCTCCGATCTACAATCGGAACGTCTGCGTTCCGCATGGCTGTTTCTTGCCCCGACATTTCTGACGCTGGCGCTGGTTGCCGGTTGGCCTTTGATGAGAACGGTCTGGTTCAGCCTGACCGATGCCTCGCTGACCAGCCTTTCCGATGCGCAATTCGTCGGCCTGAAAAACTATCTCTCCTGGATTACGCTGAGCAGCGGTCGCACGGTTTATCGTGGACTTCTGGCCGACCCCGCCTGGTGGGGTGCGGTGTGGAACACGCTGAAATTCACGCTGATTTCGGTCTCCGTCGAAACCGTCCTCGGCCTGATCGTTGCGCTGGTTCTGAATGCCGAATTCAAGGGACGCGGCCTCGTGCGCGCCGCCATTCTTATTCCCTGGGCCATTCCAACCATCGTGTCAGCGCGCATGTGGGCGTGGATGCTGAACGACCAGTTCGGCATTCTCAACGACATGATGCTCAATCTCGGCCTCATCTCGCAAAAGATCGCCTGGACCGCCAACCCCGAAACCGCGATGACGGCAGTGCTGATCGTGGATGTCTGGAAGACGACCCCATTCATGGCGCTGCTCATTCTGGCCGGTCTGCAGATGGTGCCGAAGGATATGTATGAGGCCGCCAAGGTGGACGGCATTCATCCCATCAAGGTCTTCTGGCGCGTAACGCTTCCGATGATCCGGCCCGCACTAATGGTTGCGGTGATTTTTCGCATGCTAGATGCCATGCGCGTTTTTGACCTCATCTACATTCTGACGCCAAACAACTCCCAGACCCGCACCATGTCTGTGCTGGCGCGTGAAAACCTGTTCGACTTCGACAAGTTCGCTTACGGCGCAGCGGCATCGACCATGCTGTTCCTCATCATCGCGTCCATCACCATCATCTATATGTGGCTTGGCCGGGTTAACACCGATGGAGGAGCACGATGACAGCTTCCAGCCTCATCAAGAACACGGCGTTTTATGCGCTGGTTGCGATCATCGTCATCGTAGCGGTGTTTCCATTCTATTATGCGATCCTGACGAGCTTCAAAACCGGAACGGCGCTGTTCGAAATCAACTATCTGCCGACGAATATCTCGTTCAGCAATTACAGCGACGTGCTGGGCAGTGACAGCTTCCTGCGCAATCTCGGCAATTCGCTCATGGTTGCGACCTGCGTCGTCGCCTTGTCGCTGTTCCTGGCCGTGACAGCCGCTTATGCGCTGGCGCGGGTACGCTTCAGAGGCCGTTCGCTTCTGCTGCTGACAATCCTGTCGGTTTCGATGTTTCCGCAGATTGCGGTGCTTGCGGGTCTGTTCGAGCTCATCCGCTGGGCTGGCGTCTTCAACACGCCGCTTGCGCTGATCTTTTCCTACATGATCTTCACCCTGCCCTTCACGGTCTGGGTTCTGACGACTTTCATGCGGGATCTGCCGGTCGAAATCGAAGAAGCGGCCATCGTTGACGGGGCCTCGCCCTGGGTCATCATCATGCAGGTCTTTCTGCCTTTGATGTGGCCTGCGCTGGTGACCACCGGATTGCTGGCCTTCATTGCCGCATGGAACGAGTTCCTGTTTGCCCTGACATTCACCTCGTCCAACGAGCAGCGCACAGTGCCTGTCGCCATCGCGCTTCTGTCCGGCAGTTCGCAATTTGAAATTCCATGGGGAACGATCATGGCGGCTTCCGTCATCGTCACCGTCCCTCTCGTCATCCTCGTTCTGATCTTCCAGCGGCGCATCATTTCCGGCCTGACGGCCGGTGGCGTCAAAGGTTAGGAGACCCATTCATGACCAGCATACAATTGCGCAATATTCGCAAATCCTTCGGCGCTTTCGACGTCATCAAGGGCATCGACATGGATATCCGCTCCGGCGAGTTCATGGTCTTCGTTGGCCCCTCCGGTTGCGGCAAGTCCACGCTGCTGCGGCTGATCTGCGGCCTGGAGGAAATCTCCGGCGGCGAGCTTTCCTTTGGCGGTGAGGTCGTCAACCGGCTGGCGCCTGCCCAGCGCGGCGTGGCGATGGTGTTCCAGTCCTATGCGCTTTATCCGCACATGACCGTTTTCGAGAACATGGCCTTCGGACTGAAGCTGGCCGGATCGACAAAAGACGAGCGTCGCAAACGCGTGGAAGCGGCAGCGGAAATGCTGCAGCTGACGCCTTATCTCGAGCGTCTGCCGAAGCAGCTTTCGGGCGGACAACGCCAGCGCGTTGCCATCGGTCGTGCCATTGTGCGCGATCCGAAGGTGTTTCTGTTCGATGAGCCGCTGTCCAACCTCGATGCGGCGCTGCGCGTGGCAACCCGTCTCGAAATAGCCAAATTGAACCGCAGTATGCCTGACACGACAATGATCTATGTTACTCATGATCAGGTGGAAGCCATGACGCTAGCGGACAGAATTTGTGTGTTGCGTGATGGCCGTGTCGAACAGGTCGGCACGCCGCTTGAGCTATACGAAACACCCGTCAATACCTTCGTTGCGGGCTTCATCGGCTCGCCGAAGATGAATTTCCTCACCGGCAAGCTCGCCGAAGCCTATGGTGCCCACACCGTTGGCATCAGACCGGAACACATCACTGCGGCATCCGATGCCGGTGGCTGGACGGGTGACATCGTGCATTCGGAAATGCTGGGATCGGACAGCTTTATCTATGTGGATATGGGCACAGACGAACCGGTGGTGGTGCGCGAAGAAGGCGTTTCCGCCCGACAGCCCGGCCAGAAGCTGACGCTTTCACCGCTGCCTGAACATATTCACCGCTTCGACGCGCAGGGCAACGCGCTGCCCAAAGCTCAAACGCGCGCCGCCTGAACCCATCGAGACCCTCTTCACCGGCAGTCCTCTCAACGCGCCGGTCCACCAAGGAGCATGACCATGACTATCAATACCGTCGTCTGGGGCGAGAACATCCACGAACACATCAATGAGACGGTTCGCTCGATCTACCCCAACGGCATGCACAACACGATTGCAGATGCGCTGAACCAGACACCCGAGATCAATGCCACTACCGCAACCCTTCAGGAGCCGGAACACGGGCTTTCGCAGGAGCGGCTCGATAACACGGACGTTCTGGTCTGGTGGGGCCATAAGGACCATGGCGCGGTTCAGGACGAGATCGTCGAGCGCGTTGCCAAGCGTGTGTGGGAAGGCATGGGTCTGATCGTGCTGCATTCCGGCCACTTCTCCAAGCCGTTCAAGCGCCTGATGGGTACACCCTGCGCGCTGAAATGGCGTGAGGCGGGCGAGCGTGAGCGTTTGTGGAACATCAATCCCCGCCACCCGATTACAGCTGGTCTGCCGGAGCATTTCGAACTCGAAAACGAGGAAATGTATGGCGAGCAGTTCTCCGTGCCGGAGCCGCTGGAAACCGTCTTCATCTCCTGGTTCCAGGGTGGTGAGGTGTTCCGCTCCGGCCTGACATGGCGTCGCGGTGCCGGTAACATCTTCTATTTCCGCCCCGGCCACGAGACCTACCCGACCTATCACGATGCCAATGTGCAGAAGGTCATCAGCAATTCCGTGAAGTGGGCCTATAATCCGGCTGGCTCGCTGAAGAGCATTCACGAAGCGCCGAATGTGCCGGTCGACAAGGCACCAGAGAAAATCGAAGAGCGTGGCCCCAAGCTGCACTCTGCCGGCGAAGCAGGTTACAGGTAATCGATCATGAAACTTCTTATTCTTGGAACAGGCGGCATGGCCAATAACCATGCCATGCATTTCTCCCAGATCTCAGGCGTCGAACTGGTGGCGGCGGTGGATGTGGACGATGTCATCGTGCGCGCCTTTGCGGCACGTCACAATATTCCGCTGACCTTCACCTCGCTGGACGAGGCGATTGCCTGGGGTGAATTCGACGCGGTGGCCAATGTGACACCTGATGCCATCCACCACCCGACCAGCCTTAAGCTGCTGGCGGCTGGCAAGCATGTGTTTTGCGAAAAACCGCTGGCTGAAAGCTATGCCAAGGCAGCCGAAATGGCCGATGCGGCAGAAAAAGCCGGACTGGTGGCCATGGTCAACCTGACCTATCGCAACGTGGCACCGCTACAGGCGGCGCGGCAGATGGTTCTGGACGGCAAGATTGGCAAGTTGCGGCATCTGGAAGCCTCCTATCTCCAGAGCTGGCTGGTCTCCAAGGCCTGGGGCGACTGGATGACGGAGAGCAAGTGGCTGTGGCGTCTCTCCACCAAGCATGGCTCCAACGGCGTGCTGGGTGACGTTGGAATTCACATCCTCGACTTTGCCTCCTACGGCGCGGCAAGCGATGTGGAGCGCATCTTCACTCGCCTGAAAACCTTCGACAAATATGAAGGCAACAGGATCGACGTCTATGATCTGGACGCCAATGACAGCTTCACCATGACTGCCGAACTTGAAAACGGCGCCATGGGTGTCATCCATGCCAGCCGCTGGGCGACCGGGCACCTGAACGAACTTCGCCTGCGCCTGCATGGCGACAAGGGTGCCGTCGAAGTCGTTCATACGCCCGACTATTCCACGCTGCGCGGATGCCTGGGCGAGGATGTGGAAAAGGCGATCTGGAGAGACATCGAGGTCGAGCCTGTCGAAACCAACTACCAGAAATTCGCCAAGGCGGTGATGGAAGGTGGCACGGCCGACCCTGACTTCCGCCACGCAGCCAATCTGCAGAAGGTGCTCGATCTGTCGATCGTGACCGACCGCGAACGACGCGAGATCGCGGTTACGGCCTGATCCGAGCCTGCGCAGAGCAATAACAGAAAGGCGGCCTCTGAGGTCGCCTTTTTCTTTTGTCCCTAACTTATGCGGAATCCCTAAAAAGAGTGCGGTGCAGCATCAGAAATCTGCTTGCCTTGAAATGATAATATGACTTTAATGCCTAGATAATATCAGTTTGCAGGTACGATATGCGCTCCAGCTTTCGGCTCCCCTCCACGCAATCGCTTTCCGTATGATGCGGAAATCCGGCATCCGCCAGAGTTTCTGGCGGCGTGTCCAATGTGTGCGGACCCCGAAACCACATGCAACATAAAGGGAAGAGAAGTGAAAATCGCCATTGTAGGGTGCGGATCACGTCACAAGATGTTCCGCGATTCCGTGACCGAGGATTATGCGGACAAACATGAGATCGTCGCTCTGTGCGACAGCAATGCGCATCGCCTGGGAGAGGCGGCGAATGCCATTTCCAAGCCCGGCACCAATGGCGTTCCGACCTATCTTGCCGAAAATTTCGATCAGCTGATTGCCGAGCAGAAGCCGGACACGATTGTCGTGGCCACGCCGGACTTTCTGCATTCCGACTATATCGTGCGGGCTTTTGAGGCCGGTTGCGATGTGATCTGCGAAAAGCCGCTGACCATCGATCTTTCACGGCTGAAGCAGATCGTGGATGCGCAGGCCCGCACGGGCCGTAAGGTGATGGTGACCTTCAACTATCGCTACTCCCCTGCCCGCACCCAGATCAAGGAAATGCTGACGTCCGGCGTGATCGGCAGGGTGACAGCGGTCGATTTTCGCTGGCATCTCGACCGCGTGCATGGCGCGGATTACTTCCGACGCTGGCACAGACACAAGGAAAATTCCGGAGGGCTTCTGGTGCACAAGTCCACTCACCATTTCGATCTTCTCAACTGGTGGCTGGCATCGGCGCCGACGCAGGTTTTCGCCTCCGGTCAGCGCGCCTTCTACCGCCCTGAAACGGCTGTAGAACTGGGGCTACAAGATCACGGCCCGCGCTGCGCGGACTGTCCCGTGGCGGAAAGATGCGCTTTCCGCCTGGATCTTTCCGCCGACCCGCAACTGCGCGCGCTTTATCTCGATGCTGAAGACGAGGATGGCTATTTCCGCGACCGCTGTGTTTTCGATGAAGATATCGGCATTGAGGACACGATGCAGGCGCACATCCGTTATGCCTCCGGTGTGACGGCCAATTATACGCTGACGGCCTATTCCCCCTGGGAAGGTCTGGAAATCCGCTTTCAGGGTACCAAGGGCGAGATTGTGCACAAGCATATCGAGGTTCACGGCGTATTCGGCGGCGTGCGTGACCATGCGGATGAGGAAGCCATTACCACCGAACTGCATTTGGCAGGGCAAAAGCCAAGGATGATCGAGGTTCCCAAAGCAACGGGCAACCATGGTGGCGCAGACCCGGTGATGCTCGGCTACATTTTTGCGCCCGACACGATGGAGCCGGACCGCTACAATCGCGCTTCCGACCATATCTCCGGGGCATGGTCCATTCTGACGGGGATCGCAGCAAATGCGTCTATCGAGACAGGATCGGCAGTGAACATTCAGTCGATGCTGACGTCACGCGGCATTCGAATCTGACGTCAGGCGATGAAAGACAGATGGGCGGGCGCAGCCTGCTCTAATCATTCAAGCGCAAATAACATCAGGATTTTGGTGGTCTAAAAGTGGAAAAGCCTGCCGCGGGAGGAGGTGCGGCAGGCTTTAAACTTGATCGACAACTGGGAGGAGGAGTGTTGTCGATCCACATCTGGCGACGCTGGGAGGAGGAGTGCGTCGCTTCGATGATTTGAATATAGCGATGCTGACGAAATTTAACAGAGCAAGTCTCGCAATGCAGCAATGCATTATTGCATAGCTCAAAAAGGCCTGCACGGTTTTTAATCACATCCGCGTTTATACGCTGTGATCAGACGTCTCTATGCACCTGAAAACCGGCAAAAGATTGATTGACCGGCATCAGTTCGATGGCGTTGATGTTGATGTGCTTGGGCTGGGAGGCAACCCAGTGGATGGTATTGGCAATATCGTCAGGCAGAATCGGATTGACGCCCTTGTAAAGCGTATCCGACGCATCCTGATTGCCACCGGTGCGCACGACCGTGAATTCCGTTTCGCACATGCCCGGCTCGATGGACGTCACGCGAACGCCCTTGCCATGCATATCCGAGCGCAGACCCAGAGAGAACTGGCGCAAAAAAGCTTTCGTGCCCGCATAGACATTGCCACCGGCATAAGGCCAATGGGCTGCGACGGAAGACAGGTTGATGACGATGCCGCGACGCTCAATCAAGACCGGCAGAAGATGATGGGTAATGTTCAGCAGGCCGGTGATGTTGGTATTGACCATGGTGTGCCAGTCCTTGAGAGGCACATGCGGCGCAGCCGCCGTGCCAAGCGCTAGACCGGCATTGTTGACCAGTACGTCGATATCCTTGAATTCGGCTGGAAGAGCCTCAAACTCCGACGCCATGGCGGTTTCATCGGTAATATCAAACACCATGCCATGGAAGTTCGAGCCGAGTTCTTCGCCCAGCTTGGCAAGGCGATCTGCCCGGCGGCCCGTGCCTATGACTTTCCAGCCGTCTTTCGCAAACAGTCTGGCCGTTGCCTGACCGAAGCCCGACGTGGCGCCGGTGATGAGAATTGTTCCGCTCATATGAATCTCTCCGCTATCAATCTGTCTTTTTAAGAAGGGCGTCGGCTGCCTGCCGCAAGCACTCTTTGAAGGCCGTCAGGTCAGTATAAAGAGCGTCTTCCGGCGCGTCGCCCACAACGACGACACCGCCACGGCGAACAATGCCACCATGCAGCATGAGGTTATCCGCCATATCGAAGTTTTCGATGGAAAGGCCGTCGGCCCCGCGGTAACGCCCTGTTTCGTCCTGAGTCGCCTCATTGCCGTAATAGCACATGATGCGCTTGAAATGATTGGCCGCGACATTGGTGTAGGCAAAGACCGGTTTACCCAAAGCGCACATAAAGCCGAGTTCGTAACTCGTGCCCGTATCGGCGGCAATGCCACGAAAGGGCGTGAGGTTGGCGATGACGGCATCCGCTTCCAACATCATCTGCTCATCCACCGCATTGATGTTGCAGCCATGGCCGATCTTCGTATCTGCTGGCGGGATGTGCAAATCACCCGGCGAGAGGGGCGTAAACCCGGCTTCGCGGGCAAGCTCTGCCTTGGCATCGAGCATTTCACGGGCATTCGGCAGAAACACTTCCGGCCCGGCGAGGTAAATTTTGACTGGCATGGGGATAAGGCACTTTTTAAAACAAGAAAACTCCAGACAACCTAACCCGGTGCTTTGAGGAGATGCAAGGCCGCCTTGCGCGTAGAAAAGCACCATGAAACGGTATCGCGATCCCGCAGTTTCGGTTATTAGGCCCAGACCCAATCCAGCAGTGGAGATGAAGATGGCAGCGACGATCCGTTATCACGAAGGCGATATTTCCAAAGCCGATGCAGCCCGCTATACGGGTGCCGTCGCCATCGATACGGAAACGTTGGGACTGGTGCCGCGTCGCGACCGGCTCTGCGTTGTGCAGCTGTCGCCCGGCGATGGCAGCGCGGACGTGATCCGCATTGCCGCAGGCCAGAAGGAAGCCCCCAATCTCGTCGCCATGCTGGAAGACCCGGCCCGGCAGAAGATTTTCCATTATGGCCGGTTCGATATTGCCGTTCTTTTCCACACATTCGGCGTGACTTCTTCCCCGGTTTTCTGCACCAAGATCGCCTCGCGCCTTTGCCGTACTTATACGGATCGCCATGGGCTAAAGGACAATCTGAAGGAAATGCTGGAGGTGGATATCTCCAAGGCACAACAATCCTCAGATTGGGCCGCCGAAAAGCTTTCGCCTGCCCAGCTGGAATATGCCGCATCCGACGTGCTGTATCTCCATGCGCTGCGTGACAAGCTGACGGCGCGGCTGATCCGCGATGGGCGCTACGAACATGCGGAAGCCTGCTTTGCCTTTCTGCCCACCCGCGCCAAGCTGGACCTGCTGGGCTGGGAAGACACGGATATCTTCGCCCATAGCTGATCGCCTCATGCGGCGAGCGATGCCTCTGCACACGCCATGGTTAGCGAAACGTTAATCTTTCGCCGCCATTCTTGCTTTGATGATTCGATGATTTTCATGTGCCTGCGCTGCGAAAGCCGCGCAGCTGTTGAGCAATGCGCCGCATGAGCGGACGGGAATAAGACCTGTGTCGTCGCCAAAGGCCAATCTTTCAAAAGAGGCCTGTTCAAGCTGATATGTGTGGGCGTTTCACGTCGCGCACCTGTCAACAAGAAGGGAGCGCACCATGCTGCCGCCTGTCAGTGCCGTTTCCGCAGTCGATGTTTCGTTTCAAACCGCCGGTTCGCGTCCGGACAACACGCAAACGCCAGCAGCCGTCACCCCTCCCCCGCAGGTCGGGCAGGAAGCCGCGACCGCTGGAGCCAGCGCGACAGTGCGCGCCGTATCCGGTGAACTCCGCCTATCCCAGAATGTCAGCGTGCTGGCCGAAACGCTGGGCAAGTTAATGAACATTGCCCGCATGGATGGCGAAGCCGCCGAGGCCTATGTAAACCGGCTGGTGGCGACCATGCAGACCCTGCCCGCAGAGCAAAAAGCCGGGCTGGAAAAGCAGCTGGGCAACATTCTGCGCGGCATAAGCCTTTCCATGCTGGCCGACGTTTTGAAAAACTCAGCCGGGCCGGAGGCCGCAAGACTGGCTGTTATGGTCGAGCTTGCACGCTCCAGCAATGCCGCCAAGGGCGCAAAAATATCCGTCTCCTCCTATTTGCAGGATCTGTTACCGCAAAGTGCAGTGACCTTGCCGACGCCAGCGCGCAATCCGTCTGCGATGCCCGTATTGACCAGCGGCTTGCAGCTGGACACCACGGAAATCATTTTGCCGATGGATAAAAGCGAGGGCCAGACGCTTGGAAAGCAGGCTGCACCGCCAGCCGTCGAAACCGACGATTCAGCACTGCCAAAGCCAGCCGCAACCCTGCCACCAGCAGGCACCGCCGCACCAGCAAAGCCGCTTGCTCAGAGCCCGGTTGCAGAGCAGATCACCCGCTTGGCCACTGCGCTGACGCCTTTACCAGTCACCAATGCCACATTGGTGGAGAGTAGCGACACCGATTTGGTTGAGCTTCCCGTGAACCGGCCTATAACGAATCAAAGCCACCCCGTGGAAGCTAGGGCACCCGAGGTCAAGTCCGGCCTGCCGGAAGCGGCCGTGCCATCGCGCATGCCACCAAGCGCGCCTCCCCAGGTGGAGGGCGACGGCACCAATCCAGTCATCGGCAACCAGCTTACCGGTGCTACGGTCAAAGATATGGAAGCCCTGCTTTTCACCGCGCTTCTTGGCAAATTGCCGGAGCGCGCCGAGGCGGCTCCGCTGCCCGCCCTGCTTCCGCCGCAGCCCGATGTGGATGTAGAGCATGCACTGAAACCTCATTTGGCAACGGTGCCGTTGGCGCCGCATGTAAAACCGGCGGAAACCGCGCAGGATGAGGCCATGCTTTCCGCCGCCCGCCCGGAGATCGCGGCGGCACAGAGGGTAGCAGCAGCGGCTGGAGACGCCGAAAATGCGATCCTTAACCAGCCGAGCCTGCATTCGGCAGTGGCAGCGTTGATTACCAAGGAAGGCATACCCCTGCCCTTCGTCAATTATCCGGCGGCCAAGGACGAACCGGACTCTGACGCTCCGCCACGCGGACGCTGGCCTTCTTCCGAAGGCGCTTCGGAAGGACAAGAGGACGGCGGAGAACAGACCGAACAGGGTTCGGATCAGGAAGAGCGCACGGCAGCCAATGACGAGATCATCGACCATTCCGTATCTGACGGTGCGAATGATGACGGCGCGGCGGGAAATGCCGAATCTTATTATCTGCGAATTAGCGGCTTTTCCTGAGCAAGCGGCGGTTTGCACCGACGGCATATGCAGACACGAAAAAACCCGCCGGATCGCTCCGGCGGGTTTCTCATTTCAAAGGCAGTGACGATTACTCGGTGCGGTTCTTCAGAGCCGCGCCAAGGATGTCGCCGAGCGAAGCGCCGCTGTCGGACGAACCGAACTGAGCAACAGCTTCCTTCTCTTCTGCGATTTCCAGAGCCTTGATCGAAAGCATGACCTTGCGATCCTTCTTGGAGAAGTTGACGACGCGGGCGTCGAGAACCTGACCAACCGAGAAACGCTCAGGACGCTGATCGTCACGATCGCGTGCTAGGTCGTTGCGGCGGATGAAGGATGTGAGGTCTTCGTGAGCAACGAGCTTCACTTCGATGCCGCCTTCGTTCACGCCGATAACTTCAGCGGAAACAACAGCGTTCTTGCGCAGTTCGCCGGATGTTGCGGCTTCGCCAACATTATCCTTGCCGAGCTGCTTGATACCGAGCGAGATGCGTTCCTTTTCGACGTCAACGTCAAGAACGACAGCCTTAACGGTGTCACCCTTGTTGTATTCTTCGATGACCTGCTCGCCTGGACGGTTCCAGTCGAGGTCGGACAGGTGAACCATGCCGTCAACGTCGCCTTCGAGACCAATGAACAGGCCAAATTCGGTCTTGTTCTTGACTTCGCCTTCGACTTCAGTGCCGGCTGGATGGCTGAACGCAAATGCCTGCCATGGGTTTTCGAGGGTCTGCTTGAGGCCCAGCGAAATACGACGCTTGGAAGGATCGACTTCGAGAACAACAACGTCGACGTCCTGTGTCGTGGACAGGATCTTGCCGGGGTGTACGTTCTTCTTGGTCCAGGACATTTCGGAGATGTGGATCAGGCCTTCGATGCCTGGCTCCAGCTCTACGAATGCGCCGTAGTCGGTGATGTTCGTAACGGTACCGGAAATCTTCTTGCCAACTGGATACTTGGCAGAGATGCCATCCCAAGGATCAGACTCGAGCTGCTTCATGCCGAGCGAGATGCGGTGAGTTTCCTGGTTGATACGGATGATCTGAACCTTGACCGACTGGCCAATGTTGAGGATTTCCGAAGGATGGTTGACGCGGCGCCAAGCCATGTCGGTAACGTGCAGCAGGCCGTCGATGCCGCCGAGGTCAACGAACGCACCGTAATCGGTGATGTTCTTGACGACGCCGTCAACAACCTGGCCTTCTTCGAGGTTCTGAACGATTTCAGAACGCTGCTCGGCGCGGGACTCTTCGAGAACCGTACGACGCGATACAACGATGTTGCCGCGACGCTTGTCCATCTTGAGGATTTCGAAGGGCTGCGGGTTGTGCATCAGAGGTGTAACGTCGCGGATCGGACGAATGTCGACCTGCGAACGTGGAAGGAACGCAACAGCGCCATCCAGATCGACGGTGAAACCACCCTTGACCTGGTTGAAGATAACGCCTTCGACGCGTTCGCCAGCTTCGAACTTGGCTTCGAGCTTGACCCAGCTCTCTTCGCGGCGAGCCTTCTCGCGCGACAGAACGGCTTCGCCCAGAGCGTTTTCAATGCGCTCAACGTAAACTTCGACTTCGTCGCCGACCTTGAGAGTGCCGTCCTTGGACTTCGCTCCGAATTCCTTCAGCGGAACGCGGCCTTCGACCTTGAGGCCGACGTCAACGATTGCAACATCCTTTTCGATCGCCGTGACGATACCTTTGGCAACATAGCCTTCGGCAAGGTCATTGGAAGAGAAAGACTCTTCGAGCAGGGCTGCGAAATCGTCGCGCGTGGGGGTAGCTACTGACATTAAATCTCCTGAGAGTGTTCCTGTTCAAGAACACAAAGCGCCGGGGGTTCGCGTTGATCACTCCCGAAATCCATGCCCGCCTCTTACATTGTGAGGCTTTCCGGCGCAGGACATGCTTTCGGGACATTCCGGTCTAAACGGGGGCCGAAGCTTCGGGTTCCCCGCAAATTCATCTGTTCAGGGCAGCATCGACAATCGATTTGGCCGCCTGAAACGCCGCCTCTATACCCATTTCCGACGTATCAAGCAAGTGCGCGTCTTCAGCTGGTTTCAACGGACTGTCGGCACGGCCCATATCGCGCTCATCACGCTTTTTCACATCCGCGAAAACAGCATCGAAATCCGCGGCATTTCCTGATGCGATAATCTCGTCGTAACGGCGGCGTGCGCGCACCTCCGGCGACGCCGTGACATAGAGCTTCACTGGCGCATCCGGGCAGACCACAGTGCCGATATCCCGGCCATCCAGTACCGTGCCCGGCTCCTTTGCCGCAAAAGCGCGCTGCGCTTCGACCAGTGCGCGCCGCACGGCGGGCATAACCGCTACCTTGGACGCAGCTTCGCCGACCTCATGCTTTGCAAGCACAGCGCGGTCGAGGCCTGCCAGATCAAGTGTCAGCGCGGTCGTTTCGGCAACCGCCTCGTCATCCAGCGGCAAACCGGCATCCAGGAGAGCCTTTGCAGTGGCGCGGTAGGTCAGCCCGGTATCCAGATGGTGGAACCCATAGACGTCCGCAATCCTGCGTGACAGCGTGCCCTTGCCCGCAGCAGCCGGTCCGTCGATGGCGATGGTGAATGTCATTATAGATATATCCTGCTTTGGCTTGGCCGAATGGTGGGCTGACGCTTATTATAAGCGCTCATGCTGATCATCAAGAGAGGCTGAAAACCGCGTCGCCGTGCGGCCTTTGAAGTTTATCTTTGACAGGAAAGGCGTCAGCGATTAATGGGACCGGCTAGAATTTTACCGTCTACTGCCGGAAACACGGCGTAAACACCGAACTCATCTCACAATTTGAGGCTTAGACAGTGGCAAAAGCGGACCTTGGAACCAAGCGCACAGACCCGGATACCGGCAAGAAATTTTACGACCTGAATCGCGATCCTATCGTTTCTCCTTACTCGGGCAAGTCCTGGCCGCTTTCCTTCTTCGAGGAAACGACCGCTGCCAAGAAGATGGAACAGGCTGAAGAAGAAGAAGTCGCAGAAGTCGATACCGAAAACACGGAAGTCGAACTCGTACCGCTGGAAGACGCCGACGCCGACGCCAGCGCCGACGACATTCCAGATATCGACGGCGACGACGATGTCGAGCTCGACGATGACGACGATACATTCCTGGAAGCCGACGAAGACGAAGATGACGACGACGTCTCCGGCATCATTGGCGTGAACGGCGACGACGACGACGCCTGATTTCCACATGATTTTTCGCCCGGCGTCAAAAAAATGTCGTCGGGCGAATTTTTCGGCTTGCCATTACCCAGAAGCGGAAGTATCAAGCCGCCACCGGAGCAGACAAGCGCTTCGGTTCCCGGAACCGGATCAAGAATGCCGGAACCCTTATGGGGCTATAGCTCAGCTGGGAGAGCGCTTGCATGGCATGCAAGAGGTCAGCGGTTCGATCCCGCTTAGCTCCACCAAATTTTTCTCGATATAAAATTCAATTTGGAAACAAGCACATCTGCTGTGCTGAAGTCGTCATTGCGTTTTAGTAACGCTCCACGACACCTCCCCACGTCCAACTTTACAGACGCGCGACGGATGAAGTCATTTGGCGCTGTTGATCAGGATTGATGACAAATCTGATCATCAAAAAATGGCCGTATTACTTCGATTATTTAAGCAAAAAATACTCCACACTATATAAGTTCCATTACGCGATAAAAATACATTTTGGTATCATAATACCAAATCTCAAAATTCCCTCTCTTATTGACACAAATACTATCGATATCCGTTCCCGCCCGGGAACTATCCTCCCCTCCTCCTGTTAGCGGCAGAGGAAACCGGAGAATATAAGATGATAGATACGCCGTTTCGCAGCTGGCGCTTAGCCGTAATAATTGCTGCGCTCCCCTTCACGACAGCCCTCCCCGCATTCGCCCAAGACATGGCAAAGCCGACCACTGAGATGCAGACCGTGCTGGATAAGCTGGGTGCGTTGGAGGCCAAGCCTTTTTCGACGTTGAGCGTTCCTGCGGCGCGCACGCAGGCAAGCCCGGCGGATGCTGCGAAAGCCGTGCAGTGGGACAAGCGGATTTCGTCCAATCCTGACGCACAGGTTACTACCAAGGACATTATGATTCCGTCTGCCGAAGGTGGATTGGCCGCACGCGTTTACATTCCGGGTGGTGATGGTCCCTTCCCTGTCGTTGTCTATTATCATGGCGGCGGCTGGGTGGTTGCTGACATCAATGTGTATGATGGCGCACCGCGAGCGCTTGCACTGGGTGCAAACGCCATCATCGTGTCCGTTGAATATCGCCATGCGCCGGAACACAAGTTTCCGGCAGCCCATGACGATGCCTGGACGGCCTATAAGTGGGTTGTCGAGAACATTCATGGCATGAACGGCAATGCCAACAAGATTGCCGTGGCGGGTGAAAGCGCTGGGGGTAATCTGGCTGCAAACGTTGCGCTAATGGCCAAGAAAGAAAAGACGAAGGAGCCCGTCTATCAGCTTTTGGTCTATCCGGTCGCGGGCAATGACATGGAAACGGCGTCCTACAAGGAAAATGCCAATGCCAAGCCGCTTGGCAAGGCTGACATGGAGTGGTTCGTCAAGAACACGGTGTCCTCCATGGATGACACGAAAGACCCGCGTATCAATCTGAATGGCAGGTCCGATCTGGCCGGTGTTGCGCCTGCGACGATCATTCTGGCGCAGATAGATCCATTGCGGTCTGACGGTGAGACCTATGCCTCCAAGCTGAAAGAGGCAGGCGTGGCGGTGAATACCAAGACCTATAATGGCGTTACGCACGAGTTCTTCGGCATGGGCAAGGTCATGCCAGAAGCCAAACAAGCTTTGGACCTTGCGGTTGCCGATCTGACCGCAGCCTTTGCCAAAGCCAAGTAAGGAGAGCCACAATGAACAAGATGATTTCTGCCTCGCTCGTTTCGTTCTGCATGCTGACATCGACAGCAAGTTTTGCCGCCATGCCCGAAAGCGCCGATAAGGCAGCCGCTGCGATGAATGTCGATAAGGCGTCCTTCGTGAAGGTCGTAACCAGTTCAAACGCCTTTGAAATCGAGTCCAGCAAGCTGGCCGAACAGAAGGCCAAGGATGCCGATGTGAAGGAATTTGCAAAACAAATGGTGTCGGACCATACGCTGGCTGGTGACGAGTTGAAAAAGGCCGCCAAGCTGGGTGATGAAGCGCCGAAGCTGTCTCCAAAACACGCTGCTATGCTGGAAACGCTGAAGGGCGCTTCTGATCAGGAGTTTCAGCCGCTTTACATCGACATGCAGGCAACGGCCCATATGGAAGCTGTGACGCTGTTTGCGACCTATGCGAAAGGTGGCGATGATGCTGCGGTTAAGGCCTTTGCGGCGAAGACGCTTCCCAAACTTGAAATGCACAAGATGCACGTCATGAAACTGGTTGCGGCCCACTAATACCGCACTCTTGAGATGGCCCGGTCGCTGAATCGGGCCTTTTTTTCCTCACTTGGCGCGGTGCGTTTGCATCTTCTCTAGCGCCAACACCTCATAAAACCTGATAGCAAGGAATTCCCCATGAAAGCTCTAACATGGCACGGCAGCGGCGATATTCGCTGCGAACAGGTGGATGATCCCATCATTCAAGACGACCGCGATGCGATCATCAAGGTCACGAGCTGCGCAATTTGCGGTTCCGACCTTCATCTTTACGGCGGCTTCGTGCCCGGCATGCATGCGGGCGATGTCATGGGTCATGAAACCATGGGCGAAGTCGTGGAAGTCGGGCGTGGCAACTCCAAGCTCAAGGTTGGCGACCGCGTCGTCGTGCCGTTTACGATTTCCTGTGGCGATTGCCGCATGTGCAAGGGTGGGCTGTTCTCCCTTTGCGAGCGGTCCAATCCATCGGGTGCCATGCAGGCAAAACAGATTGGCTATCCGACCGCGGGCCTCTTCGGCTATTCGGAAATGTATGGACGTTTCCCTGGCGGCCAGGCGGAATATCTTCGCGTGCCCTATGCCGATGTCGGCCCGATCAAGGTGCCGGACGGCCTGAGCGACGATCAGGTCCTGTTCCTCAGCGATATTTTCCCGACAGGTTATATGGCCGCTGAAAACTGCGACATCAAACAGGGCCAGACGATTGCCGTCTTTGGCTGCGGCCCGGTTGGGCTGTTTGCCATCAAATCCGCGTTCCTTCTGGGTGCTGAGCGCGTCATCGCCATCGATACCATTCCGGAACGTCTGGCACTGGCCCAACAGTGTGGTGCCGAAACGCTGGATTATGACGACGAGGATTTGCAGCAACGCATTCTCGACATGACCAATGGTGAGGGTCCGGATGCGGTCATTGAAGCGGTGGGCATGGAAAGCCATGGCACGGGCGGCGTGATGGAAACGTTGCAGACCAAGATGACGTCCACGGAACGGCCCTATGCGCTGAGCCAGGCCATTCTCGCCTGCCGCCCCGGCGGCACGGTCTCGCTGCCCGGCGTCTTCATCGGCTCTGCGGTTCCAACACCACTCGGTGCCATCGTTGGCAAGGGGCTGACGCTTAAGACGGGGCAGACACATGTTCAGCGTTATCTTGAACCACTTATGGACTTGATCGTTGAAGGTAAAATCGACCTGTCCTTCCTGATTACCCATCGTATCGGACTGGAAGACGGGCCGGAAGCCTACAAGACCTTTCGGGATAAGCAGGATGGCTGCATCAAGGTTGTCATCCGTCCCCACGGCTGATGCAGGCTACCGGTAACGACGCCAGAATAATGACCACAGGAACCGCAGAATGCTTGATAAACTGGCGTTGAAGAATGAAGAGACCGGCGCCCTTGGCGACAATGCCTGGGGGCGGGTTCTGACCGAAAGCGGCACGCGTTTTCGGCTTTGGGCACCCGGCCAGAATGCCGTGAAGCTTCGTCTTTCCGGCGATCATCCGATGAATCGCTCGGGAGATGGCTGGTTCGATATTAAAATCGATCACCAGCCGTTCGGCGCAGCCTATGGCTTTGTGCTGGATGACGGGCAGGTGGTGCCGGACCCTGCTTCGCACGCGCAAGAGACGGATGTCTCCGGCCTTTCGATATTGACGGACCCGAAAGCTTACGACTGGCAGCATTCCGACTGGCGCGGGCGGCCCTGGCATGAAACCATCGTCTACGAACTTCATGTGGGGGCCTTTACTCCGGAAGGCACGTTTCATGCGGCAGCGGCCAAGCTGGCGCAGCTTGCAGAGCTCGGCGTGACAGCTGTCGAACTGCTGCCGCTGGCACAATTTCCCGGGTCCAGAGGCTGGGGATATGATGGTGTGATGCATTATGCGCCACACAATGCCTATGGCTCACCGGACGATCTCAAAGGTTTCATCGACACGGCGCATGGCCTGGGCCTAATGGTGTTTCTGGACGTGGTCTATAATCACTTCGGGCCGGAGGGAAATTTCCTTAGCCAATATGCGCCGGCGTTTTTCCGTGAGGGCAAGCAGAATGACTGGGGCGACCAGATCGCTTTCGAATGCCCGGCGGTGAGACGTTACTTCATCGACAATGCGATCTACTGGCTGGACGAATTCCGGCTGGATGGTCTGCGTTTCGATGCCGTCAACGAGATCAAGGACGACGACAGCGAGACACATATTCTGGAAGAGATTTCCACCACTGTCCGTAACAGCATCACGGATCGTCATGTGCATCTGATGATCGAAAACCCGCCTAATGGTACGGACCTGCTGGCGCAGGAATTGTTTCTGGCGGACTGGAATGACGGGTTTCACCACGTCATCCACCGTATTGTGACGGGAGAAACCAGCGGGATTTTCGAGAAATTTGCGCCTGAACCTTTAGAAAAGCTGCGCAAGATCATGGCCGAGGGTTATCTGGACCGTGGCGAACCGATTGTCAGCGACGCACTGCCGCCTAGCAGATGCCTGCCGCCGACTGCCTTCATCCATTTTCTGCAGAACCACGATCAGGTTGGAAACCGCGCGCTTGGCGACCGGCTGCATACCATAATCGATGAGCAGACCTACAAGACGCTGATGACGATGTTGATGTTGTCGCCGCAGATTCCACTCATCTTCATGGGCGATCATTACAAGGACGACACACCTTTTCACTTCTTCGCCGATTACGACGGCGAACTGGCCGATGCGATGCGGGAAAACCGTGCGCCGGAGGCGGAAAACTTCGGCGGTTATCCCGAGGGGAAATCCGCAGAGGACATTCCAGACCCCAATGAGGAAGCGACATTTACCGGATCTAAAATCGATTGGGCACAGGCGGAGACCGCCGAAGGCAAGGCGTGGTCATCCTGGCTGCGCAGGTTGATAGAGGTTCGCCGTGAACACATCGTTCCGCAGCTGTCTGATGTCGAAGACTCCTCAGGAACAGTCCTAGCCTCGCCCCACCAATGCGTTTTCGTGGACTGGAGCATCGGCAGCATTGTGCTGCAACTGCGGCTCAACCTTTCAGACGAAACGATCCGGCTGGAGCCCGGTCTCGGCACATGCCTGTGGCCGGTGGAGACGCAAGGATCAACGTCAGACCTGCCTCCCAAGTCGGTAGCGTTCTTTTTTCGCGAGCGGTGACTGTCCTCGACTGCTTTACGCGGCCAATTGCAAAAATATGACGATAATCAAGGCACTTACCGTCCAGAATGATGGGGGATATCTTGCGTTTGGAACGGAACGCCCGCACAAATCATTTTAGTAGGTTAGTGATATAAAATGTTTCGCTCGTTATCGCTGATGACAGGCTACCGACAGAAGCGACAGATCAGGGATGATGATGAGAGAACCGCAAAGCAAGGCTACCACAGGCGTCGAAGGACTTGATGATATTCTGTCCGGGGGCCTTTCGAGGCGCCACGTCTTCTTGCTTGAGGGATCTCCTGGTACGGGCAAAACCACCATTGCACTTCAGTTTCTAATCGAAGGTGCTATTCGCGGCGAACGGTGTCTTTATATCAGCCTGTCAGAATCCGACGAGGAACTGCGAGATAGTGCTGCCTCCCACAATATGGTTCTTAACGAGAACATCGAAATCTTTGAGCTGGTGCCGCCGGAAAGTCTGCTGGATAGCGAGCAGCAGCAGAGCCTGCTCTACTCCTCCGATCTTGAACTGGGCGAGACAACGAAACTCATTTTCGGCGCTTTCGAACGCATCAAGCCCGACCGTGTGGTGATCGATAGCCTGTCTGAAATCCGCCTGCTGGCGCAGAGTTCTTTGCGGTATCGACGCCAGATTCTGGCGTTGAAGCATTATTTCTCCAAGTCCGGCGCGACAGTCCTTTTGCTGGACGATCTGACGGCGGACGTACTGGACAAGACCGTACATAGCGTCGTTCATGGCGTGATCCATCTGGAAGAACTGTCGCCCAGTTACGGCTCTGAGCGTCGCCGCGTCAGAATTCTGAAATATCGCGGGCAGGCCTATCGGGGTGGCTACCACGATTTCGTCATCCGCACCGGTGGCGTTGCTGTATTCCCTCGCCTTCGCGCCATCGAACACAAGACGTCGTTCAAGCGGGATACGCTGAGCAGCGGCATCGAGCGGCTCGACGGCCTTCTGGGCGGTGGAGTTGATCGTGGCTCCAGTACCCTGTTGATCGGCCCTGCGGGAACGGGCAAAAGCATTTTCGGCTTCCAATTTATCGATGCCGCGATCAAGCGCGGTGAAAAGGCCGCCGTCTTTGTTTTTGACGAAGAACTGGGCCTGCTTTTCAATCGCATGAAGGAAATGGGCATCGACCTCGAAAAATTGCGCGAGGACGGGCTGCTACATATCGAGCAGCTGGATGCGGCGGAACTATCGCCCGGCGAGTTTGCGCAGCGCGTCCGGGAGCGGGTTGCGACCTATGATGCAAAGACTGTCTTGATCGACAGCGTCAACGGTTATCAGGCAGCAATGCCGGAAGAAAATGCGCTCATCCTGCATATGCATGAGCTACTGCAATTCCTCAACCGCCAAGGCGCCAACACGTTTTTGACCGTTGCCCAGCATGGTCTCGTGGGTGACATGAAATCGCCGGTCGATGTGACCTATCTGGCCGATACCGTCATTCTGCTTCGTTACTTTGAGGCAGCTGGTCGGGTGAGACGCGCCGTTTCCGTCATCAAAAAACGCACCGGCAGGCACGAAGACACCATCCGCGAATACAGAATCGACAGTCGTGGTTTGACGTTGGGAGAACCTGTCTCCGGCTTCCAGGGCGTGTTGCGCGGCGTGCCAGTGCTGACGGGTGAACAGCCGGCTCTTTCGCCGACGAACGGGAGTTCGGAAAATTTTTGATCCCGGACATTTGGCAATCGTCTATGCGCCGACCGGCAGAGACTCGCAAATCGCAGCATCCCTCCTCAAAGAGGCCGGGATAAATTCCAAGTCCGTCGATACGCTGTCTGACATCGTCTCTAGCCTGGATGACGACGTCGCTTTCGTGGTCGTGACTGAAGAAACTTTGCGCTCCGCAGACCTGCGGTCCCTTTCCTCATGGGTCGGCGCGCAGGCCGCATGGTCCGATCTTCCCTTCATCGTGCTGACCCATCGCGGCGGTGGGCCGGAGCGAAACCCGGCTGCGCTGAGATTGTCGGAAATTCTCGGCAATGTCAGCTTTATCGAGCGTCCGTTTCACGCAACGACCTTTATCAGCGTTTCGCGAACCGCCTTCCGAAACAGGCTTCGCCAGTTCGATGCCCGATTGCAGATCGAGGCATTGGCAGATGGCGAGCGCTGGCTTCAGACGGCGTTGAACGCCGGGCGTCTGGGATCGTGGGAACTCGATCTCGCCTCGAAAACGCTGATCTGCTCCAACAGATGCAAATCGATATTCGGCTACGCTCCACAAGACGAATTCGGCTATGAACACCTGCTTGCCAGCGTGCACCCGGAAGACCTCGACCGTATGCAGGCCGCCGTGCGCGAAACAATCGAAAGCGGCAAGGAATATGCCATCGAGTACAGGGTCATCTGGCCCGACGGTTCGTTGCACTGGGCAGAGATCAATGCCCAGCTTGATCGCGACCGAAACGGCGTGGCTGTAAAGATGGTGGGCGTATCCGCCGATATTACCGAGCGGATGGAGGTGCTGGAAAAGCAGCGCCTCATCAACGAAACGCTGGAATTGCGTGTGGCTGAACGCACGGCCGAGCTTTTGAAAGCCCATCAGACCGTCATGGCGGAAATGGAGCATCGGCAACGGGCCGAAGAACAGTTGCGTCAGGCTTTGAAGATGGAAGCCATCGGCCAGTTGACCGGCGGCGTCGCACACGATTTCAACAATCTGCTGATGGCCGTTATGGGCAATCTGGAACTGCTGGCCAAACATGCCGCAGGCGACGAGAAGGCAACACGGCTGATCGATGGTGCCTTGAAGGGTGCCAAGCGCGGCGCCTCCCTGACCCAGCGACTTCTGGCCTTTGCCCGCCGCCAGGACCTTCAGGTCAAGCCCGTGGATATGCCCAAGCTGGTGGAAGATATGGGCGATCTTCTGCGCCGCTCCGTCGGATCGGCCATCACGCTGGAATGGGCGCTCGGCACTCATATTCCCTTTGCATTAGGGGATGCGAACCAGATCGAACTGGCGCTGCTCAACCTCGTCGTCAACGCGCGCGATGCGACGCCGGATGGCGGGACGATCACGCTGGGTCTGCGCGAGACGCAGATTGCTCGCGACACGCCGGAGCTTGTGGCCGGAGATTACGTTGTGCTGTCTGTAACAGACACCGGCGTTGGCATGGATAGCGAGACGCTGAAGAAAGCCATCGATCCGTTTTTCTCAACCAAGGAACTGGGCAAGGGAACGGGTCTTGGCCTCTCCATGATCCATGGTCTGGCCTTGCAGCTGAAAGGCGCGCTGGTGCTGAAAAGCACCAAGGGCGAAGGCACGACGGCCGAATTGTGGATACCGGTGAGCGACCGTGGCGCTGAGCAGATCGGCCTTTCGCCCACCCCCGCCGTGGTGGATTACTCCGCTGACAGGCGACTGAAAATTCTGATGGTGGACGATGACGCGCTGATCGCGATGAGTTCGGTCGATATGCTGGAAGACCTCGGCCATGATGTGGTGGAGGCAAGCTCCGGCAAACAGGCGCTCGACATCCTTGCCAGCGACCCGACCTTCGATCTGCTCGTGACCGACTTTTCTATGCCGGGAATGAATGGGGCGGAGCTTTCGAGAAAAGCGCGTGAGCTGCTACCGGCCCTCCCCATTCTGATCGCTACGGGCTATGCTGATCTCCCTGAGGGAACGGACTTAGAAATCACCCGGCTGGGAAAACCCTACACGCAGGACCAGCTTGCAAGCGAAATCGCCAAGGTTCTAGCCTCGACCATGTAGACGCCAAGGCGTCTGCATCGATTATTCGGTGATTTCCTCACCCGTCATCTGCATGAACCTTGCCAATGCCACACCGGCATTCAGCATGTGTTCGCGCATGATGAGGCTCGCCTGATTGGCATCGCCTTGCATGATGGCGCGGATGATCGCTTCATGTTCCCGGTTCGAGGAATGCAGCCGTTCGGGATAACGCAGCTGCGTGCGACGGAACGGCAGCAGGCGCGCGCGCAGTCTCATCAGTTCCTCAAACAGAAAATCATTATGGGCGCTGCGATAAAGCAATTCGTGAAAGGCGAGATTCAACTCGTCATATTGCTCGAAATTCGCATTTTTTGCGGCTTCCGATGCCCTCTCCTGAATGTGAAAAAGCTCGGCTCGTTCGACACCGGTGATGCGATGGGTGGCGAGACCCACACACATGGCTTCGATCTCCGCCGTGACTTCGAACATTTGCATCAGGCGCGGCAAGGTCAGCGGCAGCACGAAAGCGCCCTTGCGCGGGCGAATTTCCACAAGGCCGCTGGCCTCCAACTGCCTCAGCGCTTCCCGCACTGGAGTTCGCGACGCGGAAAAGCGGGCGCTGAGCGTTCCTTCCTCCAGAACGGAGCCAGGCTTGATGACACCGGTGGAAATCTCGTCCGACAGCACGATGCGAATATGTTCACTAATCGAACTGGCGGTGGTCATCGGGCCTTTTCTCCATTGCACAATGTCTGCGTCACCCGGCGCTGCGCCGGGCCATTATCGAATGGTGCACTAGCATCGTTTTAGCGATAGCCAAAGTTCCAAGTCGCGGCTGCCTAAGCGGCTTGCGCCTTATTCTGCCTGTTCTCGATGAGATCATCGACGACAGCCGGATCGGCCAGCGTGGACGTATCGCCCAGCGAGCCGAAATCATCCTCGGCGATCTTGCGCAGAATGCGGCGCATGATCTTGCCAGAACGGGTCTTCGGCAGGCCGGGCGAGAACTGGATCTTGTCCGGTGTGGCGACGGGACCGATCTCATTGCGCACATGCTTGACGAGTTCGGCGCGAAGGGCATCGTCACCCGTTTGCCCCGCCATCAGCGTCACATAGCAATAGATGCCCTGTCCCTTGATGGAATGCGGATAACCGACGACCGCAGCCTCCGAGACGAAGTTGTGCGAGACCAGTGCGGATTCGACTTCTGCCGTGCCAAGACGATGGCCGGAGACGTTGAGGACGTCATCGACGCGACCAGTGATCCAGTAATAGCCATCTTCGTCGCGGCGGCAGCCATCGCCGGTGAAGTATTTGCCCTTGTAGGTCGAGAAATAGGTGTCGA
This sequence comes from Hyphomicrobiales bacterium, assembly GCA_900473205.1. GTDB lineage: Bacteria > Pseudomonadota > Alphaproteobacteria > Rhizobiales > Rhizobiaceae > Agrobacterium. Next base: position 811 of record UCLB01000021.1, on the reverse strand, counting down.
TGAAGCGCTGATGATCGCCATAAACCGTGCGCGATTGGCCTGGCCAGCTATCGGCAATGCAGAGATTGCCGTCGGCTGCCCCTTCCAGCACCTTGCCCTCGGCATCGACCAGTTGCGGCTGGACGCCGAAGAAGGGGCGGGTGGCCGAACCGGGCTTGAGATCGGTCGCACCCGGCAGCGGCGTGATCAGAATGCCGCCGGTTTCCGTCTGCCACCATGTATCGACAATCGGGCTCTTATCCTCACCCACCACATGGTAATACCATTCCCAGGCTTCCGGGTTGATTGGCTCGCCCACCGTGCCGAGAAGGCGCAGGCTGGAGCGCGAGGAGCGCTTGACGAACTCGTCACCCGCACCCATCAGCGAACGAAGCGCTGTTGGGGCGGTGTAGAAGATATTGACCTGATGCTTGTCGATGACCTCCCAGAAGCGGCCCTGATCCGGAAAGTTCGGCACGCCCTCGAACATCAGGGTCGTGGCGCAATTAGCGAGCGGGCCATAGACGATATAGGAGTGGCCCGTCACCCAGCCGACATCGGCCGTGCACCAGTAGATATCGCCATCATGATAATCGAACACATATTCATGCGTCATCGACACATAGACGAGATAACCACCCGTGGTGTGCAGCACGCCCTTGGGCTTACCTGTCGAGCCTGAGGTATAGAGAATGAAGAGCGGGTCTTCCGCCTTCATCTTCACCGGTTCGCAATGGGGTTTCACCGACGCGATTTCCTGATGGTACCAGAGGTCGCGGCCCGGTGCCCAGTTGGTCTTGCCGCCGGTGCGACGCACCACCAGCACCTTGTC
>UCLB01000020.1 GCA_900473205.1 Hyphomicrobiales bacterium | reverse complement strand
TGTCCATGGCAGCTTCGGCTGCCGCACGACGCCCGGCACCTTTGTCCACAAGGTCGGGCGGGTCGGCAAGGGTGGGGTGGCACAGGTCCGAAACGCCAATGCCGATCAGCCGGAACTTCGTGCCATCGGTCTCTTTCTCCAGCAGCGAAATACCGGTGCGGAATATCCTGTCGGCAAGCTGCGTCGGGTCTTCCAGACGTTTGTTACGGGTGCGGGATTTGAAGTCCGCCGTCTTCATCTTCAAAACGACGGTATGCCCGGCCACCTCGTTTTTTTTCAGCCGCCACGCCACCTTTTCCGAGAGGGAGCGCAGGATCGGCACCAGATCCTCGTGGCGTGAAATGTCGTTGAAAAAGGTCGTTTCGGAAGAAACGCTTTTGGCAGGATCGTTGGTGTGAACGTCGCGGTCGTCTATGCCGCGCGACAGCCGGAACAGCCGCTGACCCATGGAGCCATAACGGCGCATCAGGTCGCTCTCATCCATCTCCTGCAACTGTGAGATCATGCGGATGCCATCCGCCTCCAGCGTGGCGGCAAATGCCTTGCCGACACCCCAGATGGTCGTGACGGGGCGGGCTGCCAGGAACGACATGGCCTCCTTCTCGCCAATCACCGAAAAGCCGCGTGGCTTTTGCAGGTCGGACGCCACCTTTGCCAGAAACTTGCAATAGGACAGCCCGACGGAAACGGTAATACCGATTTCCTTCTCCACTCGCCGTGCAAATTCCGCAAGCACGCGCGCAGGCGGATCGTGGTGCAGCCTCTCTGTGCCGGAAAGATCGAGAAACGCCTCATCAATGGAAATCGGCTGCACCAGCGGCGTCAAGTCTTGCATCATGGCACGGATTTCCCGCCCGACCTTGACGTATTTCTCCATGTTCGGTTTCACCACCACCGCCTGCGGGCACGCCTCCAGCGCCTTGAACATCGGCATGGCCGAGCGCACGCCGTGGATGCGCGCAATGTAGCATGCCGTCGAAACCACCCCACGCTTGCCGCCGCCGATAATCAGCGGCTTGTCGGCAAGCTCGGGATTGTCGCGCTTCTCGACTGACGCGTAAAAGGCATCGCAATCGATATGGGCAATCGGCAGATCGTAAAGCTCGGAATGAAAGACAAGGCGAGGGCTGCCACACTTGCGACAACGCCGGATGCCCTCCGGCTGGCCAGCCAGACAGTCGCGGCAGAAACCGGGATCATAGGTCGAGAGTGCAGCGGCCATGGCTCAGAAACAAAAAGAGAACGTCCGGCACCATAATCCTTTGCTTTTCACGGCTCAAGGGGGCATTCTATTGGAAGTCAGATATAGCAGAGTAGAGGATCGGCAGCGTTTGGCCCTCTCGGCGAAAGGAACAAAGCCGCGACTTTCAATCGCGTTCTCTTACCCTGTACTGATAGAGAGAAGGTGCGATGTGACGCAGACGTACGAAAAAGAATTGAGTCTTAAACAGCTCGCAGCGCTGTCTGATGACGAGATAAATTACGATGATATCTCAGAGCTTGACGAAACGTTCTGGCAGAATGCCACTTATATCGAGCCGCAGCCAAATGGACGCCTAACGCAGGAAAAGGTGCCATCTGAAACGTAGCTCCCAGCGTAACTGAGCGCTCAATATTCGCCAGAACTCAGCCCCGGTCCGGAGAACTGGTGCCACGCTGCCTCGACGTCTTCAGGCTTCGTTCCGGTTGCTGCGCAAAAGGCCATCAGGTCGGGTTCGTGGCTCATGATGAAGTCGATCAGGCCAGCGAGGAAGCCGGGGTCGTTGACGGCCTGGCGCAACATGTTTGGCTGCACGCCGGTGAGCGCCAGAAAACGGGCAAGCATATCGGGCTCACTGGCCAGCCAGCCAAGTATGGCGATGGCCGTTTCATGGCCGTCTTTGCGAACAGTCCTGTCGTTTTTTGTGTCGCGCAGCATTTGTTTACTGAAGTTACCTATTTCTCAACCAAATCCCACTAGCGTACCGCCCTGGGGGATAATGGAATCGGTTCTTTGACACCCTATATGTCTATGAAGTGGTTTCAAAGCGAAACAAGGACTGGTTCCATGCCTAAACAGGTCATGATAGTTGAAGACAACGAGCTGAACATGAAGCTCTTTCGTGATCTGATAGAGGCGTCTGGCTATACCACCATCCAGACCCGCAATGGCATGGAAGCACTCGAACTTGCCCGCAAGCATCGCCCCGATCTGATTTTGATGGATATCCAGCTGCCGGAGGTTTCCGGACTGGAAGTCACAAAATGGCTGAAGGAAGACGACGAGCTTCATGTTATACCCGTCATCGCGGTCACGGCTTTTGCCATGAAGGGTGACGAGGAGCGTATTCGCCAGGGCGGATGCGAAGCCTATGTCTCCAAGCCGATTTCTGTGCCAAAGTTCATCGAGACGATCAAAACTTATCTTGGCGATGCGTGAGACAGGGTTAGGCGAATGACTGCGAGAATTCTGGTCGTCGATGACATTCCGACAAATGTGAAGCTGCTCGAAGCTCGGCTGTCGGCGGAATATTTCGATGTTCTCTGCGCGGAAAATGGTGCGAGAGCGCTGGATATCTGCAATACCGAGCAGGTCGATATTATCCTTCTCGACATCATGATGCCCGACATGGACGGCTTCGAAGTCTGCGAACGACTGAAGGCCAATCCGAAAACAGCCCATATTCCCGTCGTCATGGTGACTGCGCTCGATCAGCCCGCAGACCGCGTACGCGGTCTCAAAGCCGGTGCCGACGACTTTCTGACCAAGCCCGTCAATGATCTACAGCTGATCTCCCGCGTCAAAAGCCTCGTGCGCCTGAAAACCATGAGCGACGAGTTGCGCATGCGTGCCGAGACCGCCCAGACCATCGGCGTTGGCGATCCCATTCTCGAAGGCGCGCAGATCGAGCAGCCCGGTCGCGTCCTGCTGGTCGATGGCCGCGGCAGTTCTCAGGAGCGTATCATCAAGGCGCTAAAGCCGGTGGCGGAAGTCTTCGCGCTGGCAGAGCCGGGCAATGCGCTCTTTGAAGCAGCTGAGAATGACTATGAAATGGTCATCATCAATTCCAATTTCGATGATTTCGATCCGCTGCGCCTGTGTTCGCAACTGCGCTCGCTGGAACGTACACGCTTCCTGCCGCTGCTGCTGGTTACCGAACAGGGCGACGAGACGATGATCGTTCGGGCGCTGGAGCTTGGCGTCAATGACTACATCGTGCGCCCCATAGATCCCAATGAGCTGGTGGCCCGCACGCTGACGCAGATCAAGCGCAAGCGCTTCAACAATCGCCTGCGCGAAAACCTGCATCAGACGATGGAATTGGCCGTTATTGACGATCTGACGGGTCTCAACAACCGCCGCTACCTCGATAATCACCTCAAGATTCTGTTTAACCGTGCTGCCACACGCGGACGTCCTCTGTCCGTCTGCATGACGGATATCGACCGGTTCAAGCATGTTAACGACACCTATGGCCATGATGCGGGCGATGAGGTTCTGCGTGAATTTGCAAGCCGTGTTCGATCCACCGTGCGCGGTGCGGACCTTGCCTGCCGTTATGGCGGCGAAGAGTTCGTCGTCGTCATGCCAGATACGCCTGTTGAAATGGCGGCCTCGGTTGCGGAGCGCCTGCGCTCCATCATCGAAGGCAGACCATTCGTTCTGCGCTCTGGCCGCGAATTGCACATCACGGCATCGCTCGGCATCGCCACGAATTCGACTTCGATTGAGACGCCGGAGCAATTGATGCGCCAGGCTGACCGTGCGCTTTACGAAGCGAAGAATGCCGGGCGCAACCGCGTTGTCGCTTCGGCGGCATGAGGATTTTCAGGGCTGATATTTTGGCCCTCTGATTGTTATCCACAACAACAGTATAGACCTGTCGTATTCGTGATGCTGGCGTGATTGTCGTCACATCGAAAGATGCGCGGCCTGCCGTGGCGTTTTGCAATGCAAAAACTTCTTGGATTTTTCAGTTGAAAATCACTTTGCCGGATACCGGCCGCCTGTTTGTTCTACGCAAATTCTGGCGGGCGGAGCAGGCGCTGAAGTCTATTCGAAAATATTATTTTAGAGCAGTGAAATTTACCCTGCAAAATTGCGGGGAGTTATTATGTATTAATTTGCGCTGTATTAGCTGTGTGGCTGTATCATCGCGGGATATTTAACCATATCGGCTGATCTCGCGACGATTCGTTTAATAATTTGTTGATTTTCCCCAAATCTTACGCGACACTTTCTTACATAAGATAACTTCTGCACTAACAGCGCGTTTCGCCGCTGTTTGGAAGTAGAAGAACGTGGGTTCTTTGACCGGACGCTTTCCTTACAGGGAAGCAAAGATATTCAAATCCCCCATGGTGCTCAGGTCCGCCGCATCTCCTGGGTCTTGGGGCTGGTCGACCGGCGACGCTATTGAACGGTTCCTCGTGCTGTCATTGCTGTCCCGGTCGACCCACTTCTTTAAACATCTTCCCCTCGCGCGTTCACAGTTTAGTTTAGGGTCCTTCTGATCGGAAAGGCTAGCGCATATTCATGCGCTGAGAACGAAGAGAAGTTACCTTTTAGGTTGGAAACAACTTACGTTTTCGGGAGAGATAGATGACACACGAAGAAAGCATCAATGTCCTTAAATATCTCGCGGCGAAATACATCGATGATGGATCAAGTGTCTTGTCGTTATATAAAGATATAGACGCTGCTGCAGCTGCGGAGCGCAGTCCAGTAAAGGGCATAATGTATGAAATACTGGAAAAGAAAAATAGGGAATTTTCTGAATTTGATAGGGATTTGGTGTCTTACCTCGAATATTATTTTGGTTGAGGGAAAAAGGCTAGCTACTGCACTTCAAGCTTTGAGCAATACTATCCGTAAAAACAAAAAAACGCGCCTCGAAGGGCGCGTTTTTTAGGATGAAAATCAAGTATAATTACTTGATCTTCGTTTCCTTGAATTCAACGTGCTTGCGTACGACTGGATCGTACTTGGTCTTCGTCATCTTGTCCGTGAAGGTACGGCTGTTCTTGGTGGTGACGTAGAAAGTACCGGTGTCGGCCGTCGACAGCAGCTTGATCTTGATTGTTGTAGCTTTCGCCATGGTCGTCCTGCCTTTAACAAATAGGTGAAGCCGCGGACCTGTTCGACCCCGGCTAAATCTGGCGCGAAACTACGGATCGCGCCCGAAAAGTCAAGTCCGATTTGATCCGAAAACCGAACGGGCAATGGAAAGAACCACGTAAAGCGCGAAAAACATCGCCAAAGCCCAGGCAAAGCCATCGGTTCCCAGCACATCCATGGAGATGCCCACCGTCTGCGGCCCGGCAATGGTGCCGATGGCGTAGCAGAAGATAAAGGCGGCATTGGCGGCCACGAGGTCAGAGCCGGTCAGGCGCGAGCCGAGATGCGTCAGGCCCACCGTATACATGCCAGAGACGCAGCCGCCCCACAGTAGCAGCAGAGACGACAGCAAAACCCAGTTATCCACCAGAAAGGGCAGCGCAAGCGTGCCTATGACGCCCGTCAGGGCCATAAGACCCAGAAGAATGCGGCGGTCCGTGATGCGGTCGGAAAGCATGCCAATCGGGATCTGGAACGCCATATTGCCGATGGCCATCACCGTCAGCAGCAAGGCAGCCTGCGATTCGCTGAAGCCTTCGCGAGTCGCATAGACGGGAAACAGCGACAGCCCGCCCGCCTGCACGGAGCCGTAGACGAAGGCAGCCGCAGACGCCATTGGCACCAGCCAGATATAGCGGACGAAATGATGCGCGGGCTTTTCGTCCAGATCCGGGCTTTCGTTGCGGGCCAGAAAGATGGGAATTGCTGCCAGCAGGATGATGGCCGAGCCCACGAGAAACGGAGTGATTCCCTCGCTGCCGATGGCGGAAAACAGAAGTGGCCCACCTGCAAAGCCTACGGCCATGCCTGTGGCGTACATGCCCAGCACCATGCCGCGCCGTTTGGGCGGCGCTGCGGCATTGATCCAGAATTCCGAGAGGATGAACAGCATGGTGGTCGCACCATGGAAGACGATTCGCAGCGGAAACCACATCCAGAAGGCATCGGCAAAGTAAAAGCCGAGCGCGCTGATGGCGGAGACGACCACTGCCGTCATCATGGTGCGCGCAACGCCGAACTCGTGCGCCAGCCGACTCGTCACAGGTGCTGCCATCATGGCGGCCACGCCAGCCATGGCCGTGTTGAGGCCGATCATGCTCGAAGAGATACCGCGCTTTTCAAGAATGATGCTGAGCAGCGGCAGACCGAGACCGATGGCGATGCCAACGGCGCTGATTGCAGAGATGGCGGCGATGAGCGAGGGCCAGTGAATGTCGTCGGCGTCGCAAGTCGGATGGGACATGAAGACCTTTATAGAAAGCCACGAATGAATTTGCCGCGACGCTCGAAATATTGTCGCACCGGGCTTTCGAATTGTAGTGAAGGATCACCTATCATGAACTTTGTGACATCTTCGAGAACCAAACGTGTAATGGGTGCCATGTTCAGACTGGAATTGTCCTCAATGTCAAGCCATTGAAGGCTCAGCAGCTCTTCCGAATCGCTGAAAGCATTGGGATTTATGCCTGCTTCATCGGTAAAACAGCAGAAGAACCGTGTATCGTAACGCCGCACTTTGCCAGGCGGCGTAATGGCGCGTGCGACGAAACGCAGGTGTGAAAGATCTGGTGCATGACACTCGTCGGCATCTCCGCCGAAGCGCAGGCCCATTTCCTCATGCAGCTCGCGTATGGCCGCCAGCGCCAGTGCCCGCGCACCGGAGGCGGTCAATGGCCGGGAAGCGGCGTGGATGAGCTTGTCTGTGACGGCAGGATGAAGATCGCCGCTATAGGGCAGGGCGTGGTCGCGGGCATCGCGCCGTCCGCCGGGAAATACGAAAACATCTGGCATGAAGACATGCGCGCTGCTGCGCTTTCCGACCAGCACGCGTGTCCTGTCCGTCGACCTGTCGAGCAGAAGGATAGAGGCCGCATCTTTCGGACGCATATAAGGTGAGAGCTTAAGTGATGGTTCGGGACTCACAGGCGCTACACCATGTCAGTGAGACGAGCCGTCGATCTGTTCTTTCTCGGGCTCATGGCTGAAACCATGCATCTTCAGGGCCCATTGCAGACCGATGACGCCGCCCTTGATGGGCTGGATCGTCAGCAGCGCGACGAGAATGGTAATGGGCACCCAGATGGCGAAGTGAACCCACATCGGCACGAGAAATACCGTATCGGTCATCATGAAGCCGCCAACGGCAACGTGGCCGAGGATCATGATGGAGATATAGGGCGGCAGGTCGTCCGATCGCTGGTGGTGCATGTCCTCGCCACAGGATGCACATTGATCGACCGGCTTCAGCCACGCGCGAAACAGATGGCCGTTGCCGCAGGCCGGGCAGCGGCTCAGCATGCCACGCATGATCGAGCGACCAAGCGGACGGTCTTCCGGTTTGCCACCATACTGCACTGTCTGCGTCTCGGTCGTCGTCATGCGCGTGTCCTCTGGACTTGTTATCTGCGTCTGCGGGGCGGTCTCGTGCCGGGTGTCGGGCCGCTGGTGCGGCGCGTGGTCTTGTGGAAGGAGCGTGTCGCCGTCGGCATCTTCTTGCCTTCGTTCAACACTTCAAACCGCAGAGCACCGGCAAGCGGCACGGCCTCAGCCAGACGAACCTGAACAGCATCGCCCAGCTGATAGCCAAGTCCGGTCTTTTCACCCGTCAGAGCCTGATGCGCCTCGTCATAGATGTAATAGTCCGTACCCAGCGTAGATATAGGAACGAACCCGTCAGCGCCAAACTGCGGTAGCGCGACAAATAGTCCCGCCTTGGTGACACCGCCGACCCGGCCCTCGAATTCTTCGCCCACGCGCTGCGACAGATGATGCGCAATCAGCCGGTTGACCGTATCGCGCTCCGCTGCCATCGCACGCCGCTCGAAGGTGGAGATTTCGGCAGCCACATCGGCCAGCGTCGCTTCTTCCTGTGGCGTGATGCCACCTTCGCCAAGACCCAGTGAGCCAACCAGTGCGCGATGCACGATAAGGTCGGCATAACGGCGGATCGGCGAGGTGAAATGCGCGTATTTCATCAGGTTCAGGCCGAAGTGGCCGATATTGTCCGGGCTGTAGATCGCCTGGCTCTGCGAGCGCAGCACCATCTCATTGACGATGATCTGATGCGGCGTATCCAGCGCACGCGCCAGAATGCCGTTGAAGGAATTGGCGCGAACCTGCCCGCCCTTGACCAGCGAATAGCCGATGGTGTTGAGGAACTCGCGCAGCACTTCCTGCTTGGCAATCGTCGGCGCATCATGGACGCGGTAGACCAGACGCTGTTTCTTCTGCTCCAGCGTTTCCGCTGCACAGACGTTGGCCTGGATCATCATCTCTTCGATCAGCTTATGCGCATCGAGACGGTCAGGAACATGCACACGGTCAACCGTGCCATCCGCTTTCAGAATGATCTTGCGTTCCGGCATGTCCAGCTCAAGCGGCTGGCGGCGGTCGCGACCAATCTTCATCACCTCATAGGCATGCCATAGGGGACGCAGGATCGGCTCCAACATCGGGCCGGTCTTGTCGTCCGGGTTGCCGTCAATCGCGGCTTGGGCCTGCTGGTAGGAAAGCTTGGCCGCACTCTTCATCATGATGCGATGGAAGGTGTGGCTGGCCTTGCGGCCTTCCTTGGAAAACACCATGCGCACGGCCAGCGCCGGACGGTCCACGCCTTCCTTCAGCGAGCAGAGATCGTTGGAAATACGCTCCGGCAGCATCGGCACGACGCGGTCGGGGAAGTAGACCGAGTTGCCGCGCTTCAGCGCTTCGCGGTCCAGCGGTGAGCCGGAACGGATGTAATAGGACACATCGGCAATCGCGACGGTGACGATCACGCCATCCGGGTTATCGGGCGAGAGATCCAGCTCCGCATAAACGGCGTCGTCATGGTCCTTAGCATCAGCCGGGTCGATGGTGATGAGCGGCAGTTTGCGCCAGTCCTCACGATGCGCCATCGTTGCGGGCTTGGCCTCATCCGCTGCCGCCAACACGTCCGACGGAAAAATGTGCGGAATGCCGTGGGCGTGAATGGCGATCATCGAGATCGCCTTTTCAGACGCGACAGAACCGACGACGGACAGAACCTTGGCGCGCGGCAGGCCGTAACGACCGCTGTTGCGCGAGGTTTCCACCTCCACCAGATCGCCGTCCTTGGCATCGCCCACACCATCGGGATCGATGACCATTTCATCGCCACGGCGTTCGATCGGCATCAGGCGGCCACCGCCACCCGGTGTTTCCTTGAACACGCCCAGCGATCCGCCCTGACGTCTGTCGATCAGCTTGATGATGCGCGCCGTATATGCCGGGCCGCCGACTTCCTTGGATGGGAAAATCTTGGCCAGCACACGGTCGCCAATGCCGCCCACCGGGGCCTTGCCCTTTTGGCGGTCGGCAGAGGACTGGCGGATGATGACGGCAGGGGCCGCCCCGTTCTCTTCCGGCCATTCGGCAGGGCGACCGATGAGACCACCATCCTTGTCGCGCGTCGTAATATCGAGCACGGTCACAGGCGGAAGGCCGCCCGGACGCATCAGCGACTTGCGGCTCTTGTGGAGCATGCCATCGGTCTCAAGCTCCTTCAAAAGAGCCTTCAGCACGATGCGTGTTTCACCCTTCAGCCCGAAGGCCTTGGCGATTTCGCGCTTGGAGGCCTGATCGGGATGCTCGGCAATAAATTTCAGCAGCACATCGCGCGGCGGAACTTCGCCGTGGATGATACCAGCAGATTCGAGAACTTTTTTCCCGCGACCGGTACGGCCGAAGCCATCGCCCGCCGAACCGGATGTTTTGCGCGGTGCTTTGCTCAAGATTCTGCCTTCTTCGCTTTAGGAGCGGCTTTAGCCTTGGCCGCTGTTTTGGGCTTTGCAGCCGCTTTTGGTTTCGCCGCTGCCTTTGGCTTGGCTTTCGCCTTGGTCTCGCCATCGGCGCTGGCAGCCTTGGTGGCCTTCTTCGGCGCTGCCGCCTTTTTGGCCTTCACGGGCTTGCCGTTGCTGCCTGTACCGGTCTTGGCAATGCGCTCGGCAATCAGCACCAGCGCTTCGTCCAGCGTCACCGTGTCAGGCGCCTGCGCCTTGGGAATAGTCGCATTGACCTTGCCCCAATTGACGTAGGGACCATACTTGCCGTCACGAACTGTAATCGCGCCGCCATCTGGGTGGTCGCCCAGTTCCTTCAACGCCGCTGGTGTCGCAGAGCGTCCACGACCCGGCGATGCCTTCTTTTCCGCAATCACAGTCACAGCGCGGTTGAGGCCGATGGAGAACACGTCCTCGATGCTTTCCAGATTGGCGTAACCACCATCATGCAGCAGGAACGGACCATAACGACCGAGGCCTGCCGAAATCATCTTGCCTGATTCCGGGTGCTTGCCGATATCGCGCGGCAGGTTGATCAGCGCCAGCGCCTTTTCGTGGTCTATATCCTCGGGCTTCCAGCCCTTGGGCAGCGACGAACGCTTGGCTTCCTTGCCATCGCCACGTTGAATGTAAGGCCCGAAACGACCCGACCGCAGCGTGAGTTCTTCGCCGGTATGCGGGTCTGCACCCAGCGCCTTCGGCTCGTTGACCGCAGCGGCATCCGCCTCCGCACCATCCGAGTTCAGCTGGCGTGTGAAATTGCATTCCGGGTAGTTCGAGCAGCCGACGAAAGCGCCGTATTTGCCGAGCTTGAGCGAAAGATTGCCCGTACCGCACACTTGGCAGATGCGCGGATCAGAGCCGTCTTCACGCTTCGGGAACACCAGCGGTGCCAGAACTTCGTTCAGCGCATCCAGCACGTTGGTAACGCGCAGTTCCTTGGTGTCTTCGATCTGCGCAAAGAAATCCTTCCAGAAATCACGAAGAACCTGCTTCCAGTCCAGTTCGCCTGCCGAGATCCGGTCAAGCTTTTCTTCCAGATCGGCGGTGAAGTCGTATTCCACGTATTTGGTGAAGAAGCTCTCGAGGAACGCCGTCACCAAGCGTCCGCGCGAATGCGGAATGAGCTTGCGCTTATCGACAATGATATATTCGCGGTCGCTCAGCGTCTTCAGCGTCGCCGCATAGGTGGAAGGACGGCCAATGCCGAGTTCTTCCATCTTCTTGATGAGCGATGCTTCCGAGTAGCGTGGTGGCGGCTCGGTGAAGTGCTGGCTGGCATTGATCTTCTGCTTGGCGACGTTCTCGCGGGCATTGATCAGAGGCAGACGGCCATCTTCATCACCTTCGTCGCTCTGCTCGCCCTCTTCCTTCTGGTCCGTATAGGCGGCAATGAAGCCATCGAAACGAATGACCGAACCAACGGCGCGCAGGCCTGCCTTTTCGCCCTTGTTATCGGCCAGAATCTCGACCGTGGTGCGCTCGATTTCGGCAGACGCCATCTGGCTGGCAATGCCGCGCTTCCAGATCAGTTCGTATAGACGCAACTGGTCAGTATCCAGGAAGCCCTTCATCTTGTCCGGTGTGCGGCTGAAATCGGTCGGGCGGATCGCTTCGTGCGCTTCCTGTGCGTTCTTCGCCTTGGTCGAATAGAAGCGCGCCTTTTCCGGCACGTAGCGTTCGCCAAACTGCTCACCAATCGCGCGGCGGGCCGCATCGATGGCTTCCGGTGCAATCTGCACACCATCGGTACGCATATAGGTGATCAGTCCGGCAGTCTCGCCGCCAATATCGACACCTTCATAAAGCTTCTGTGCCACCTGCATGGTGCGCGATGCGCCGAAGCCCAAACGAGACGACGCCGCCTGTTGCAGCGTGGAGGTGGTGAAGGGAGGGCCGGGATTGCGCTTGACCGGCTTTGCCTCAACCGTATCGACCACATAGGTCGCGCCTTCCAGCAGTCCTTTCAGGCGGGTGGCATCGTCTCCGGTCTTGATGGATTTGCCTTGCAGGCGCTTACCATCGGCCATCACCAGCTTGGCTTCGAAATCGTCGCCGCGTGGCGTCTTCAAAAGCGCAGAAATGTTCCAGTATTCTTCCGAAACGAAACGTTCGATTTCCGACTCGCGGTCGCAGACCAGACGCAGCGCCACCGACTGCACGCGGCCAGCCGAACGCGCACCGGGCAGCTTGCGCCACAGAACCGGCGAAAGATTGAAGCCGACGAGATAGTCCAGCGCGCGGCGGGCGAGATAAGCGTCCACCAGCGGAATGTTGATGTCGCGTGGGTTGGCAATGGCGTCGAGAACGGCCTTCTTGGTGATTGCATTGAAGACGACGCGTTCCACAGGCTTGTCGCCCAGCACGCGCTTTTTCCTCAATACGTCCAGGACGTGCCAGGAAATTGCCTCTCCCTCGCGGTCGGGGTCGGTTGCGAGGATCAGGCCGTCGGAGGACTTCACCGCATCGGCGATGTCCTTCATCCGCTTTTGTGAGGCGGTATCGACCTCCCAACTCATCTCGAAGTCCTGGTCTGGCAATACTGAGCCATCCTTGGCCGGCAGATCACGGACGTGACCGAAGGAGGCGAGAACCTTGTAGTCGGAACCGAGGTACTTATTGATGCTCTTGATTTTCCCGGGGGATTCTACGACGACAACTTTCATATTTTCTTCTTTCGGAACTTGCCCGTTAACATGCCTTGCCGTTTTTCAACGTGCAACAGAGCGACCTTTATTTCGACATGGACAGGTAATGCGTTTGGGTCAAGAGGCAAGGGGCGTTTTTCTGCCATTACAACAAGATGCAACCTATTGTAGATTGATTTCTCATTTGCAATTAAAGATAAACAAGTTATGGTTGCTCAACTTAAGCGATGCTCTTTGCCGAACATCGCTTTCCATGAGTTCAACCGGGGTGACTATCGTCGTGAGTGCACAAAACAGCAGCCAGAGCAGGGATCAACAGACGTCGGAAAATCTCGCCTATATCAGGCAAATCCTCGCCGAACTGCGCATCGTTGCAGAACGCGAAGGCGCCGACATGCTATGTTACCTCATAGAAATGGCTTATATTGAGGCCGGAGACATTCAATCCGGCCGGCGCAACCTTTCAGTCGGCCATAATGAGCGAAACCCGCCCCGCGGAATGCCGATTTAGACGCCCGGCAATATCCAGTTCCAGCAGCACCAGATAGACGGTGGATGCTGGCAGCCCGGTGTGGCGGATGATGTCATCGGTCTCCACCGGGGATGGCCCGAGCGCCGAAGCAACGATGCTGCGGTCATCGTCACCGGGCGGTGATATTTCCATGTCCTCGGTGCTTTCCTTGGCAATGTGCTGAATAGGCAAGGTCGGCTCCATCAAAGGCCGCAGCGCATCCAGAATGTCAGCAGCCTCCGTCACCAGCATCGCTCCGTCCTTGATCAGCCGGTTCGTGCCATGGCAGCGGGCATCGAGCGGCGAACCGGGGACCGCAAACACCAGACGCCCGAATTCGCCCGCAAGTCTTGCCGTAATCAGCGAGCCCGACCGATCCGCCGCCTCCACGATCAGAACGCCAAGCGAGACACCGGCAATCAGTCGGTTACGTCGTGGAAAGTCTCGCGCACGTGGCTCCCAGCCGAAAGGCATTTCGCTGACGCTGGTACCGCCATTGCCGTAAATCTCATCCAGCAGCCGCAGATTCTCAGGCGGGTAAGGCTTGTCCAGCCCGCCCGCCAGCATGGCAACCGTGCCGGTGGTAAGGCTGGCATGATGGGCAGCGGCATCGATGCCCCGGGCAAGGCCTGACGCGATGGTATAGCCCGCCTGACCACATTGCCGCGCCAGCATGGCGGCAAATTTCGCGCCATTGATGGAGGCATTGCGCGAGCCGACGATGCCGATGGAAGGCCTGATCGCGGTGCGTCCCGATCCCTTCATGGAGATAATGGGTGGTGCGCCGTCTATCTCGCGCAGCGCCGGCGGATAATCCGGCTCGCCGATGCCGACGAAGCGTGCGCCGAATTTCTCAGCGGCATCGATTTCCCGTTCCGCTTCGGCAACACTGGCAATGCGCGGGCTGCGGGCGGCTCCACCCCGGCGCGAAAGATCGGGCAGGGCGTCCAGTGCCTTTTCGGCACTACCGAAATGATTGATGAGTTCGCGGAAAGTGACAGGGCCGATATTGTCGCTGCGGATCAGCCGCAGCCATGCCACGCGTTGCCGCTCAGTCAGCGCAATACCGCGCCTGGTTTCGCCATCATGCGGCATATCTCGCCCCCGTCAGGGCGAGACACTTGGCCTCAGCCCTTTTTACCGATCTTGCTTTCAGTCCCTGCCAGCAGACGCTTGATGTTTTCCCGGTGCATGTACCAGGAAATGACACTCAGCAGCGTCATGACAAGCGCTGTCTTGTGCGGACCTAATAGCCACAATGCAACCGGAATGACAAGCATTGCAACCAAGGCGGACAAAGAGGAGTATTTCGTCAGGAAAGCCGTGGCGAGCCAGATCAAGGCAAAAGCCAGCATCATAATAGGCGCAATGCCCAGCAACACGCCGATATAGACGGCAACACCCTTGCCGCCCTTAAAGCCCAGCCACACCGGAAACAGGTGGCCCAGAAATGCAAAGAACCCCGCAACCAGCGAAGCCTCATAACCCCATAAGGCATTGGCCACCAGAACCGCCGCCGTGCCCTTCAAGGCATCCAGCAACAAAGTCGCCGCCGCCAGCTTCTTGTTGCCGGTGCGCAAAACATTGGTCGCACCGATATTGCCCGACCCAATACTGCGAACATCCCCCAGACCCGCCGCCCGCGTCAGGATCAACCCGAAGGGAATGGACCCAAGCAGGTAGCCGATGAGGGCAGCGAGGGCGAGAAGCGCGGGCGCCGTCTCCCAGTCAGTCAATGTGGTCATTGCAAGATCCCCTCGGTCCTATCGTATCGTTCTTATTGTACGGAATACACCAGCTTGCCCGCAACATAGGTTGCAACGGCGCGGCCGGTAAAGCGGGCGTCTTCGAATGGCGTGTTCTTGGACCTCGAAACCAGATTTTTCTCGGACACCAGCCATGGCTCATCGAGGTCGATCAGCGTGATATCGGCCTTGGCACCCCGCTTCAGCGTTCCTGCATCCAGCCCGAATGTTTGCGCGGGGCGGGTGGAGAGAGCGTCGATCAGGCGCATCAGCGGCACCTGGTCGCTATGGTAGAGGCGCAACGCTGCCGCCAGCATCGTCTCGAGCCCGACCGCACCGCTCGCCGCATCCGAAAACGGCAGGCGCTTGGTGTCCACATCCTGCGGGTCGTGCGAGGATACGATGATATCGATGGTGCCGTCCTTCAGCGCATCCACCATGGACATGCGGTCGTCTTCCGAGCGCAGCGGTGGGGAGAGCTTGAAGAAGGTGCGGTATTCGCCGATGTCGTTTTCGTTGAGCGTCAGATGATTGATGGAAATGCCGCAGGTGGCTTTCACGCCACGGCTTTTCGCCAACTTGATCGCCTCGGCGGATTCGCGCACGGAAATCTTGGCGGCATGGTAGTTGGCACGGGTCAGCGCCGCGATGCGGAGATCTCGTTCCAGCGGAATGATCTCCGCTTCTTTCGGAATGCCCGATAGACCGAGCCAGCTCGCAAACAGACCCTCATTCATGTCGCCATGGCCGATATATTGGTCACGGGTCTCAAGCGAAATCACCGCGTCCAGTTCACGCGCATAGGTCATGGCACGTCGCAGCACCAGCGTATCCGACAGCGCCTTGCGGCCATTGGTAAAGGCAACGGCACCCGCTTCCTTCAGCATGCCGAATTCGGTCATTTCTTCGCCGCGCAGCCCCTTGGTCAGGGCCGCTGCCGGGTAGATGTTGACCAGCGCCTTGTCGCGCGCGGTCTTCTTCACGAATTCCACGAGCGCGATGTCATCGATGACGGGGTCGGTGTCCGGCATCACGATCATGCTGGTCACGCCACCCGCTGCCGCAGCACGCGAAGCGGATTCGATGGTTTCTCGGTGTTCCGCACCCGGTTCGCCCACGAAAACGCGGGCGTCCACCAGACCGGGCGTGGCGACCAGTCCCTTGGCATCGCGCACCGTCGCACCCTCGGGCGAGCCCTGGTTTTGGGCATCCTTACCGGCGGCGAGGATATTGCCATCGGCATTGATGATGATCGTTCCGAGCTCATCCAGATTGCGGGAGGGATCGATAATGCGGACATTCTTGAGAACGGTGCTCATACGCGCTCTCCCTGATTTTGCGAAAGAAGAAGCGTTTCCATAACGGCCATGCGAACGGCCACCCCCATCTCCACCTGGCTTTCGATCACGCTCTGCGGGCCGTCAGCCACTTCGGATGAGATTTCGACGCCGCGGTTCATCGGGCCGGGGTGCATCACGAGTGCATCCTCCTTGGCAGCCTTCAGCTTTTCGGCATCCAGCCCATAATAATGGAAATATTCGCGTACCGAAGGTACGAAGGAGCCGGACATGCGCTCGCGCTGCAAGCGAAGCATCATGACGACGTCTGCGCCTTTCAAGCCTTCTTTCATGTCGTGGTACACTTCCACGCTCATATCCGCGATGCCCGATGGCAGAAGCGTCGGTGGGGCGACGACGCGAACGCGCGCACCCATCTGGTTCAGGAGAATGATGTTGGAGCGCGCCACGCGCGAATGCAGCACGTCACCGCAGATCGCCACCGTCATGCCAGACAGCGTGCCCTTGGCACGGCGGATCGTCAGTGCATCCAGCAGCGCCTGTGTCGGATGTTCATGCTGGCCATCACCCGCATTGACCACGGAGCAGGCCACCTTTTGCGCCAGAAGTGCCGCAGCACCTGCCGAGGAATGGCGCACCACCAGCACATCTGGGCGCATGGCGTTCAGCGTCATGGCCGTATCGATCAGCGTCTCACCCTTTTTGACAGATGAATTGCCCACCGACATGTTCATCACGTCGGCGCCCAGGCGCTTTCCGGCCAGTTCGAAGGACGATTGCGTGCGCGTTGATGCTTCGAAGAACAGGTTGATCTGGGTCAGCCCGCGCAGGGTGGATGTCTTCTTTTCCCGCTGGCGGCTGATTTTCACCGCCTCATCGGCCTTGTCGAGAAGAGTGGTGATATCCTGATGGGAAAGCCCCTTGATGCCAAGCAGGTGGCGGTGGGGATAATAGACCATGGAAAATGTCCTCCGGGTCGCAATAGAGCGTGTGGCAAGGCTCTGGCTTTAGTCACCGGGTCTATAAAGACAGGTGGCTTTGTCGGCAAGCATGCGATAAGCCGTGCCAGACCTAATACATGCAATAAAATGCGAATCCCGATATAGCCACGCGATGACGAATATGAACCGGACCGAAGAACAGCTTGCCGAATTGAACCAGCCTAACCTCTGGTCCGGCATCAATGCCTATCGCTCAGACCCGTTGATCGTGGATTTGACCTCCAGTCTTTCGCGCCCGCTGCGCGACGAATTCGACCAGATCGGTCGCTATGTGACGTCGGCGGAAGCGCAGGAACTGGCGCGCATGGCCAATGTCAGCACGCCCAAACTGCACACCCATG
This sequence comes from Hyphomicrobiales bacterium, assembly GCA_900473205.1. GTDB lineage: Bacteria > Pseudomonadota > Alphaproteobacteria > Rhizobiales > Rhizobiaceae > Agrobacterium. The sequence continues at coordinate 386,217 of UCLB01000020.1, read as the reverse complement.
GCCCGCGCGGCGAGCGGCTGGATCAGGTGGAGTTCCACCCCGCATGGCATGCGCTGATGCGCCGTTCCATGTCATCAGGCCTGCACAGCAGCGCCTGGGAAAACACACCCGAAACGCGTGGCAACGAACACAAGGCCCGTGCCACCAAGTTCTATCTGACATCGCAGCTGGAAGCAGGGCATCTTTGCCCGCTGACCATGACGCACGCCTCCGTCGCGGCCATGATGACATCGCCGCGCGTGCAGCAGGAATGGGCCCCGAAAATCCTGTCGCGCAAATATGATTCCTCGCAAAAACCCGCCATGCAGAAGACCGCCGTCACCATCGGCATGGGCATGACGGAAAAGCAGGGCGGCACCGATGTTCGCGCCAACCGCACCACGGCCGAGCGGGTAGGCGAGGGCATCTATCGCCTTTCCGGCCACAAATGGTTCCTGTCCGCACCCATGAGCGATGGCTTCGTCATGCTGGCCCAGATGGGCGATGGCATGGGCTGCTTCCTGGTGCCGCGTTTTCTGGAAGATGGTTCGGCCAACGGTCTGCATTTTCAGCGCCTGAAGGACAAGCTCGGCAACCGCTCCAACGCCTCTGCCGAAGTCGAATTCACGGATGCCTTCGGCTATCTGCTCGGCGATCCCGGTGCCGGTATCCGCACAATTCTCGACATGGTGACGTTGACGCGGCTGGACTGCGCGCTGGCCTCTTCCGGCATGATGCGTGCCTCGCTGGCGGAAGCTGTGCATTTCGCCCGTGGTCGTAATGTTTTCGGCAAACCGCTGGTCACCCAACCGGTGATGACGCGCGTTCTGGCCGATATGGCCCTGGATGTCGCGGCAGCAACCGCTCTCTCCTTCCGCCTTGCTGCCGCCTTCGATAGCGCTCGCAACAATCCGGCGGAAGCGGCCTATGCCCGCGTCATGACACCCATCGTCAAATACTGGTGCTGCAAGATCGCGCCTGCCTTGATCTATGAAGCCATGGAAAGCCTCGGCGGCAGCGGCTACGTCGAAGACCGCCCCATTGCCCGTCATTATCGCGAAGCTCCTGTGAACGCCATCTGGGAAGGCTCCGGCAACGTCATGGCGCTGGATGTGCTGCGCGTTCTCCAGCGCGGCAAGGACCTGTTCGACCTCGTCTTCGAAACGCTCGAACGCGACCTTGGTCCGTCGGGCAAGAAAACCACCGAAGTCCTGCGCGCAGCCATTGCTCTGTGCGAACGCGACGAAGGTGCGGCCCGCCTGCTGGTCGAACAATTCGCACTCGCCGCCGCCGCCGCCGAACTCTGCCGCATCGGCGCCGGTCGCATCGCCGACGCGTTTCTGGAAACCCGCCTGGCCGGCGGATGGCGCCACACCTACGGCATGCTGGATAGCCGGTTCGACCCAACCTATATTATCGATCTGCTGTATCCGCCTGCGGCGTAAAATCGGGAGCCTCTACAGGCTCCGGTCTAGGTACGACTCACCTTTGCGGAGCCTGTCGCTAAAAACGGTGCAAAGGCCGATCTGATCTCTTCTAGAAAGGTGTCACTGAACCGACCGATTGGCTCCCGCCGTGCGTCGAAATGATAAGAGCGTTCGATCACGTCATAATTACACTCGCTGACGGTGATCCAGCCGCGCTCGTAGCGGTTCAGTTTCGCACGGCGCAATTCGAGCCCCGGTATTTCAATTGCTTTCTGGTCACCGTGCGGTGGCTTGGAAGATATGGGAAGCAACAGGATATGCGTAAGGCCTTGCGTGTCTTTGATCGCAAGGATCATGCAAGTAGGGCGGTCTTTTTCGCCGTGATCACGTTGCGGGTCAGCCTCGTTCTGCCATCGCCAAAGATAAGGGTAGGCAACAATATCACCGCGCCTGAACTTTTCACTCATCGCGTGATGCCTGATATTCCTTTGAATCGGCTTCGAGTTGCTCGCTGAAAAGAGAGGCGATATCGTCCGGCATCTCACCGGCAGCATAGGCCTGACGCACATCCTGATTGCCTGCCAATTTCTCAAACAGGTCCACTGGTAGCACCACCACCGATGGACGTCCGTGCTTTGTCAGAGTGATCGGCTCTTTTTGGGCCTGATCATGGTAGCGCCCGAAATGGCGCATGAACTCTGCAGTCGTGATGGATTTTTGGCTCAAAGTCAGACTCCAGATTGATTTTCTGGATAATACAGAAAATACAGAAAACTGGCAATTGGCTTTATTCTACGCCTTACCTCATAGGCCTCGGAAACCTATTCGCCCGGATGCAGCCGCGTCTTTTTAGCATTGCGTTCATTCAGGCGGACGGCAACCCAGACAGCGGTAACGATACTCACCGGCAAGGCGACATAGAAGAAGAGTTCCATTCCAGTCATGATCTCCACCCTCCAAGGGTGCGTCTTGCCAACAAATTTAATGCAACTGCTGCGGAAAGTTAAATCACTGTTCCAATAGTGGTGCTGATGGATAGTCCGGGTGAGCCCGGCATGTAGCTGGCGATACTTGCAGCAGGAGCAATCAGGCCAGCAACCACGCAAGCGGTGGACGCTCGATCAAGAGAATTCGCCAGAAGTTTGGTTTGCTCATTGTGTATGAGAGACATGTATTTTGTCTTTAATTCCCTCAAGAGTTGAAAGTGATGATGGGATCATGTGAGTTTTGAAAGCCTTCCCCGCTTCATCCACAACTACCTTCGTCTCCCGACCATTCCCCGCATTGCCGACAAATTAACCCTTTGCTAACTCCGTTGGTCACGTCACCACACGGAGAATCGCGCGATCATGCTGGCCATCGATGGCACTGCTGCCCTGATAACACCTGCCGTACCGGAAAAGCGCATCAAGGATCGCGCTGCGACGGAGAAGGCGATTTTTGCGGCGGCCAAGGGTTTGCTGGCGGAGGAGGGGTTTCAGGGTTTTGGCATCAATGCCGTCGCGCGACGGGCCGGGTGTGACAAGCAGCTGATCTATCGCTATTTCGGTGGGCTGGAAGGTCTGGTTTCGGCCATTGGTGAAGACCTAGGCTCGTGGGTCAAGGATCGCATTCCCGAAGATACCGGCGGCATGTTTCTGCTGACCTATGGCGATCTCATGGAAAAGCTGGCGCTTTATTACATCGAAGCGCTGCGCAGCGACCCGCTTGTCTGCAAGATCGTGGCCTGGGAAGTTTCGGAAAATACGCCGCAGGTCAAGCAACTGGCCGATGCCCGCGCAAAGGCACTGGCCAAGTGGCTGGAGCGCATGCGCGGCTCGCTTGAAGCGCCGAAGGGCATCGATACCGCTGCCGTCAACGCGGTGATTTTCGCGGCCATCCAGCATCTCGTCATCTCCGCTGCCACGAGTGGGCAATTCGCTGGTGTCGGGCTGAAAAGTGCCAGGGATTGGGACAAGATCGGCACCGCCGTGAAGCGGATCGTGCGCGGTGTTTACGGCTGATGAAATAAATATTAGAAATTTCTTGTTCTAGGCGGAGCCTATGGCTCCAGCCTGCGTTATTGCGTTGACCGCAATAACCTTATCCACAGCCATCGCACATTTGTTAACCATACCACCAACTTTTATTTGCCCATAAGAATTGGCGGGATCATTGTATTAAGGAATTATTAACCATGCGCCTGTGGGCGTATGCAAAGGAACCGCCGTGACCCGCTGGATATCCTTGATCGTCATGATGACGTTCTTCGCCATGCTGCCGTTGGACATCGATGTTCCGACGATGAACCTGTGCCTTATGGCGTGTCTGCGCTGGGGCGTGCTCGCCGCCATTCCTGATACGGTCTTTGCGCGGGAGCAGATGGCATGAAATGGTTTCTCATTCTCTGGGCCGGGCCGATTGCGCTGCTGGGCAGCTGGTACAGCCTGTCCTATTACGACATGAGCTTCGGCATTTTCATGCTCACGCGGCAGGCGCATGATCTCGTCTTCCAAATTTACGGCAATGTGCTCGGCATTCCGCCAGAAACGATTCCGCCGCTGGTGATGCGCGCCATCGCGCTGGATAGCCTCGTTGTTTTCGCCATCATCGGGTTTCGCAAGCGCAAAGCCATTGCGGCATGGTGGCGTGGCCGTCAGCCCTCGAAAGAGCCAGCCGTCCTGCCAAGAGCGGACAGCCTGTCCAGCGCACCCTGAAGAATGAAGCTCGCAGCAGCCGAATCGATCCGTTCGGCGCGCTTGGCGCGGGAAACATCCATCTCCAGCAGCGCCCGTTCTGCCGCAACCGTTGAAAGACGCTCATCCCAATAGATGAAGGGCAGGTCGGTCTTTTCGCTCATGGCGCGCACAAAGGCGCGCGTGGCCTGCACGCGCGGTCCGGATGACCCGTCCATATTAACCGGCAGACCGATGATGAAGGCTGCGACCTTTTCCTTCTGAGCGAAGTCCAGAAGCGTCTGCGCATCCGGCGTGAATTTCACGCGCTTGATGACCGGGCGAGGGGTGGCGAAACGCCGCGAAAGATCGGACATAGCAAGACCTATGGTCTTGGTGCCCAGGTCCAGCCCGGCGATGGCCTGACCCGCCTGCAAAAAATCCGCCAGTTCCTCTATCGTCAGCGTCGCCATCGGCTCTTCTCAGCGTTTGCGTACGAATTCGGTGCGCAGCACGAGACCCTTGATGGCATCGTGGCGGCAATCGATTTCTTCTGGATTATCGGTCAGGCGAATGGACTTTATCACGGTGCCCTGCTTCAACGTGGTTCCCGCACCCTTCACCTTCAAATCCTTGATCAAGGTCACGGAATCACCATCGACCAGAAGCGTACCGCTGGCATCGCGAACCTCGTTGGCCTTAGCCGCCTGTGCCGCAATCTCGGAGGCCGGACGCCATTCACCGGTCGCTTCGTCATACACATATTCGTCATCATCAGCGGCCATGTTCGCAATTCCAAATTAAATCGAGGGCGGTTGTATGGCCCGTCCTATGTCATAATATATCGGTAATACAAAGGAGAACTTCCATGAAACTCACCTGGCTCGGCCATTCCGCATTCCGCCTCGAAACCGGTAAGGCAAAAATCCTCATCGACCCGTTTTTTACCGGAAACTCAAGCTTCGCCGACCAGAACGCCAAGGACGTTGCCAGCGGCATTACCCATATTCTGCTGACCCACGGCCACGGCGACCATGTGGGCGATACCATCCAGTTGGCCAAGGACACTGGCGCGACAGTGCTCGCCAATGCCGATCTCGCCGCTTGGCTGGGCTCCAAGGGTGTTTCTAAGCTGGAAATGGGCAATACCGGCGGCACGGTTGGCTTCGATGGCTTTTCCGCCACCTTCACCAACGCGCTGCATTCCTCTGCGCAGATTACCGAAGACGGCGTTAGCCACGCACTTGGCAATGCCAACGGCCTGATGCTGCATTTCGAAGACGGCCCCACTGTCTACCATATGGGTGACACCGACATTTTCTCCGACATGGCGCTGATCAACGAGCTGCACGAGCCCGACATCGGCCTCGTTCCCATCGGTGACCGCTTCACCATGGGCGGCGCGGTTGCTGCTCTCGCTTGCCAGCGCTTCTTCAAGTTCCGCAACGTCGTGCCCTGCCACTATGGCACGTTCCCTATCATCGACCAGACACCGGAAAAGTTCGTTACCGGCATGGAAGGCTCGGAAAGCCGCGTGGATACGCCAAGCGTCGGACACACACTGGAGTTCTAAAAAAGCAAAAGCCCGATATGCAGATGGCATATCGGGCTTTTCTGTTTCTACATGCCTCAAGCGATCTGCGGTTCGACCCGTCCGGTCTGCACGGGGCGGGATGGCGCAGACGAAATGCCGCTCAGCGCATTTCTCCACTCACTCAGTGCCGCTACCCGGCGCGTGTGGCGTGGGTAGAGCGAGAAGATCGTCAGGAAGAAACCGGCAATGGACGGCACCATCTTGTCCTGCTCTTCAAACGCATTCGGGTTCATCTGGGCGTTCAGCTTGGCGCTGCCGCAGGCCAGCATCTGAAGTGCTGTGCGCGATGCCTTCATGTCACCGGAAACGACGAGACCAACGCGGTCGCAGGTCAGTTCCCGGGCGCGGGAATAGGCCTGTCCCAGAAACGGAATGATCAGGCCGGGCAAACGCAGGAAGCTCCATGGCTCGTCCAGATGGCCCGCAACATGGTGGCCCAGCTCGTGACCGATCACGAATCTCACCTGCTCCTCATCGTCGGAATCGATCAGAGCCGATGTCAGCCAGATGTAACGTGAGCGCCCGACAAGCGTCAGCGCCATGGCATTCATTACGCCACTGGAATTATAGACAAAGGCCTGCGGCACTTCTTTTAGGCCCAATTTCTGTGCGCCGTCAGCCACCATCTTGTGAAGATGAGGAAACTGCACCTCGCTGACGAGAACATAGTGGCCGATCATGTAAGCGCGCACCAAGGCGCGTGCGACGTATGAAAAGAACCAGATGATGAGAATATAAAATAGCACGGCAAAAAGGATTGCGATGCTGTCCGTTGTAGCAATGTATAGGATGGCTGCGGCAACACTCATCCACACCAGTGTGCCGATGAGCAAGGTGAGAAATCCATACGCCTTCTCTTTCGGGTGACGCACTTTTGACATGTCGAAATTCATGTTTAACCCCCGTTAAAACAGCATGATCGAGAAACGCTGTGGCGCTTGAACAATGAACAGGCCCCAACCCCGCTTCCTGCTGCAATGAGTTTGCTTATAATAAAGGGAAGGAATTCCCCGGCGCGAAAACTCGCGTATGGAAAAAATGTTCCCGCATAAGGCGAATATTATTTTCACCGCTGTTTCTGGCGGCGATGATGGTTGCGAACTGCTGGCGCGGTCATTATAGCGGGTAGGAAAATTCTTGTCCGGAGTAGAACCATGTCCGTTGATCTTGCCACCGTGAAGCGCGTTGCGCGCCTTGCCCGTATTGCCGTTGACGAAGAAGAGGCCAACATCATGCTTGGCCAGTTGAATGGCATTCTCGGTTTCGTGGAGCAGCTTTCGGAAGTGAATGTCGATGGCGTCGATCCCATGACATCGGTCACCCCGGTTGCGATGAAGAAGCGCGCCGATGTGGTGAGCGATGGGAACAAGGCGGACGACATCGTCGCCAATGCGCCCAATACAGACCGCAATTTCTTCCTCGTCCCGAAGGTGGTCGAGTAAACCTTTCTCACGGTTTATTCCTGCCCGTCCGATTTAAAAAATTTCGAAAGCCGTTGCCGATATGACCGATCTTACCAGCCTGACCATTGCCGAAGCGCGCGACAAGCTGAAGGCCAAGGACTTCACCGCCGTTGAATTGACGGATGCCTATCTGTCCGCCGTCGATGTCGCCAATGAGGCGCTGAACACCTATGTCACGGTCACGCCTGAAAAGGCGCGCGAGATGGCCAAGGCTTCCGATGAGAAGCTGGCCGCTGGCAATGCCGGTGCGCTGGAAGGCATTCCGCTCGGCGTCAAGGATCTCTTCGCCGTTCGCGATATTCACACGCAGGCCTGCAGCCACGTTCTGGATGGCTTCAAACCGAAATACGAATCCACCGTGACGCAGAACCTGTGGGACGCTGGCGCGGTTATGCTCGGCAAGCTCAACATGGATGAGTTCGCTATGGGCTCGTCCAACGAAAGCTCTTATTACGGCCCGGCCATCAACCCATGGCGTGCGAATGGTTCGGACAAGAACCTCGTGCCCGGCGGCTCTTCGGGTGGTTCGGCTGCTGCTGTTGCCGCGCATCTGTGCGCCGGCGCAACGGCCACCGATACGGGGGGCTCCATTCGCCAGCCCGCAGCCTTCACCGGCACTGTTGGCATCAAGCCAACCTATGGCCGCGTGTCTCGCTGGGGTATCGTCGCTTACGCATCCTCGCTGGATCAGGCTGGCCCGATTGCCCGCGACGTGCGCGATGCCGCCATCCTGTTGAAATCCATGGCCAGCGTCGATGCCAAGGACACGACCTCTGTCGATCTGCCGGTGCCTGATTATGAAAAGGCCATCGGCCAGTCGCTGAAGGGCCTGCGTATCGGCATTCCCAAGGAATACCGCGTCGAAGGCATGCCGGAAGAAATCGAAAAGCTCTGGGCACAGGGCGTGGCATGGCTGAAAGACGCCGGTGCCGAAGTGGTCGATATCTCGCTGCCGCACACCAAATATGCGCTGCCAGCCTATTATATCGTCGCACCTGCCGAAGCCTCGTCCAACCTAGCCCGTTACGATGGCGTTCGCTACGGCCTGCGCGTCGATGGCAAGGACATTGCCGACATGTACGAGAAGAGCCGCGCTGCCGGTTTTGGCTCCGAGGTCAAACGCCGCATCATGGTTGGCACTTACGTGCTGTCTGCCGGTTATTATGATGCCTATTATCTGAAGGCCCAGAAGGTCCGTACGCTGATCAAGCGCGATTTTGAGACCGTCTTCCACGAAGGCGTCGATGCTGTTCTCGCCCCGATCACGCCATCGTCCGCCTTCGAAATCGGCGACAAGGAACTGGCCGCCGATCCGGTCAAGATGTACCTCCAGGACGTCTTCACCATCACCGTCAACATGGCTGGTCTGCCCGCCATGTCGGTTCCCGCCGGTCTCGACGGCAAGGGCCTGCCCCTCGGCCTCCAGCTCATCGGCAAACCGTTCGAGGAAGAGACGCTGTTCAAGACGGCCTATGCGATTGAACAGGCGGCGGGTAAGTTTACGCCTGCTAAGTGGTGGTAAGCGGACTGAAAATTCGAACCATGACCGAGGCCGATCGCAAAGCGGTCGGCCTTGTTGGTTTTGCTGCCTGGAAATCCAGCAGCGCTTTCGAAGATACCTATCTCGATCCCGCGGTGATCGAGCGCGTGAGCGGTGAATTCGAAAGCTTTGTCGCAGAAACCCAGTGCGATATCGCCGTTGCGGAAATAGACGGAACGCTGGTCGGCTGGGGTGCCCGCGAGGGCGCGCCCGATTACATCTCCGATATCTGGATCGATCCCGTTTTTCAGGGCAGGGGCATTGGTCGAGTGTTGGTCGAACATTTCCTTGAAGAGATGCGCAATTCAGGCATTTCCATCGCCAAGATTGCGACACACGCCAGAAACATCAACGCTATCCGGCTTTATGAGCGGTGTGGTTTTCGGATTGTCTGGCAGGGTACGGAGTGGTCTGAAAGCATGCAGGTTGAGCTGCAGAAGGTGCGGTTGGAGCGTCAGCTCTAAGGCCTAGGTCGCAGGTCGCAAATGTTTGCGTCTGTGGCTTACCCCCCTCTGTNNCCCGGCAGGGCAGAGGGGGGAGCCACATCCCAAAACCTCAAATATTATTCGAAATCAACCACATAAAAAATCCAGTAAAATTCCAAAATTTTTTCGCCCACACACGCAAAACCCAACTTACAATTCCCCCACCTCTGTCTGCGGGTGTATCGCGAGACATCCGCAGAAAGAGGTGCGGGCAAGGTTTGGTTTTCGGCCGAAATCAACCGTGCCCGCCAGATGCGGCCCGAAGGCCCAAGCGCCGAAACCGTTCACGGTTCGGAACGAGGGCGGGAGGGCTTAATGACGATAGGGCGAAGCCGGGACCAAGGACGGCCTGGTCGAGCCCCAATCTTCACCGGCGGGTACGCCTGCCTGCCGGTGGAGGACACTCGAAATTGGAATGACCAGAGGCCACGCAGATGCGGAGCCAGAGACGACACCATACCAGAGACATGTCCGCATCTGCGTGCGTTCTCCGGGTTTGATGAGGCAAGACACGGGCGCGTCGGCGCCGCGTGAACGCGAAGCCGTATTCACGGTTTTGTCGGGATTTTTGACATCGAAAACTTTGCAAAAATACCGGCTGTAATGTTACTCTGATGCAGGTTCACCGAGCGATGGGAGGCGCGGCCGTGAAAGCGACGATACTGTTCAAGGACGATCATTTTTCTCGTCCCGATGCCAGCAAAAAACCGCGCCGGATTGGCGCAAACGACAATCTGCGCAGTCTGGAATTCGAAATTGAAGGCCAGGAACGGGACTGGCGGGCGCTGTGTCTCATCGCCGCCGTGGTCTGTGGTTTTGCCACCTTCATCTTCGTGCCGCTGTGGTAACCTGGGCCAGCGCAGATTAGCACTTGAAAAAGCCAGCTTCCGCCTTTAGCCCATAATCAAACAACGGGCTGAATGGATTAGCTGACATATGGCGATGATTGAAGCGGTCGATACCGTGCCGAGAGCCTTTCTCGGTGTGGATCGGTCGGCAACGGAGCAGAAGTGGATGTCGCGGCTGGATCAGGCCGGGCAGAACCGCGCTCTGGCCATGTCGCAGGTTCACGGCATTCCCGAACTGGTCGCCCGCGTGCTGGCGGGCAGAGGTGTTGGTGTGGACGATGCTCCCGCTTTTCTCGATCCCACCATCCGCTCGTTAATGCCGGACCCACTGACGCTGACAGATTGCGAAAAGGCAGCCGAGCGTATTGCGACAGCCATCAAGCGCAATGAGAAGGTCGCGATTTTCGGTGACTATGATGTCGATGGCGCGTCGTCTTCGGCGCTGATGTATCGCTTCCTGCACCATTTTGGGCTGGAGCCGCAAATCTACATTCCTGACCGTATTTTCGAAGGTTACGGCCCCAACCCCGCCGCCATGCAGCAGCTTGCCGCCAATGGCGCGACGCTCATCATTACCGTCGATTGCGGCTCCACCAGCCATGAGTCGCTCGCCGCCGCGCGGGATGCCGGAACCGATGTCGTCGTTATCGACCACCACCAGGTCGGCACCGAGTTGCCGCCAGCGGTGGCGCTGGTCAATCCGAACCGGGAGGACGATCTGTCGGGGCAGGGGCATCTCTGCGCCGCTGGCGTCGTCTTTCTCGTGCTGGTCGCCACGCTGCGGGTGCTGAAGGACCAGCGCGATAGCCGTGCCTATACACTGGACCTCTTATCCTATCTCGACATCGTGGCGCTGGCGACGGTGTGCGATGTGGTGCCGCTGAAGGGCCTGAACCGTGCCTATGTGGTGAAGGGGCTGATCGCCGCTCGCCACATGAAGAATGCAGGCCTTGCAGCCCTGTTCAAAAAAGCCGGGCTCGGCGGGCCGGTGACGCCCTATCACTTTGGCTTTCTGGTCGGCCCGCGCATCAATGCCGGCGGACGCATCGGTGACGCTGCACTCGGCAGCCGCCTGTTGACGCTGGATGATGAGGCGCAGGCTGAGGTCATTGCCGAAAAACTGGATGAGCTGAACCGTGAACGCCAGGCTATGGAGGCTGCCATGCTGGCCGAAGCGGAAGCCGAGGCTCTCTTCGAATATGGCGATGGCTCCGGCGCGGGCGTGATCGTAACCGCACGGGAGAACTGGCATCCCGGCATTGTCGGACTTCTGGCCTCCCGTCTGAAAGACCGCTTCCGTCGCCCCGCCTTTGCCATCGCATTTGACTCGCAGGGCAAGGGAACGGGCTCCGGGCGCTCCATCAATGGTTTCGATATGGGCCGCATGGTGCGCAATGCCGTGGAGGCCGGTCTGCTGGTCAAGGGCGGCGGCCACGCCATGGCCGCTGGTCTGACGGTGGAGCGCGGCAATCTCGGACGCCTGCGCACCTTCTTTGAAGAAGCGGCGCAAAAGACGGTTTCGCAGCTGGTGGAAAACAGCGTGCTGAAAATCGACGGCGCCATCGGCGCATCCGGGGCCACGCTGGCGCTGGTGGAGCAGATGGAGCAGGCGGGGCCCTATGGCTCGGGCCATTCGCAGCCCATCTTCGCGGTGCCCGCGCATCGCCTGCGTGATGTCCGCGTCGTCGGCACCTCGCATGTGAAGATCACGCTGGAAGCAATGGATGGCTCAAGGCTGGATGGCATCGCCTTCCGCGCCGCCGATGCACCTCTAGGCCAGATGCTGATGAACGCCCGCGGGCGTCAAATCCACGTCGCAGGCACGCTGGGTGCGGAGCAATGGCAGGGCCAGAGACGGGTGCAGCTTCGCGTTCTGGACGCAGCCGTAGCGCCGTAAAAAGCTTAGTCGGATATTTGCGAAATATGCACAGCCACGCTCGAACGTTGGTTTAATAAACGCCTGTATCACGCTGATATGATGAGGAGAGTGGTACGCCCTAGGGGAGTCGAACCCCTCTTTTCAGAATGAAAATCTGACGTCCTAACCGATAGACGAAGGGCGCGTACGCTGTGTGGCGCCCTTATAGTCAGGCACTGGATTCTCCGCAAGCGCCTATTTCCACTTTTTTGCATTTCGATGACATTTTTTCTGAAGCGGTCGCGGCACCGCTGTGGAAAAGCTGCGTTCAAGTCGTCGGGTCAGATTTTTGGGAGGGGGGAAGCGTGGGATTTAGGACGGGATCAGGGGGCGTCCCGTTGGTCGTAAATCCCACGCTTCATCGGGGGACGAGAAATAAACGGAGCAGACAAGAATTTGTTCCGCAGCGTTTTCCCGAAAAGAATCGGCTGTTTTAAAAGCGTGGGGATCCCGTTTATTTTCGGGCCAAACGCATGCTCAAGGCGCCGCGTAATATCATGTAGAGGCGTCTATGCAGCGCGGTCTCGCTCTCGCTGGAAAGATGATTGAACGACAAGTTGCCGTTGACGGTGAACTCCGCGAGAAACAGCGGCTCTCGTTCAGAGTTGTCTATGAGGACGCCTTCATCGGCAAATGCAACGGCCTTTGGCAGATTACGCAGCGATTTCTCATATCTGCGAAGAATGTCGGTGACCGGAATATCATGGCCACCACTTGCTACCCGAAAACGGACACGTTCCACATTTTGTGCAGGGCCATGCAAAATGACATAGACGAGACCGACGTGGAAACCTGCCTGTTTCGCCCGCCGCATCACCTCGATGGAATGACTGCTGCTGAGCGTCGTTTCGAAAACAAAGCTCTCGCGCGTCGAGAGCATATGATCGATGAGAGATATCGTGGCGCGGCCTGCTTGCACTCGCTTTACGCCAGGCAGTGTTTCCGCAGGCAAAGTCAGGGCAATTTCATCTGCATTTATGAAGCGGCCAGGCGGCTGAAGTTTTTCGTAAATGGAGGATTTTCCAGACCCGTTCGGCCCGGCTAGGATCGTACATGTCGGTGTCATCGAAGACTATCGGGCTGAGTGCTTTTTGAGGCTCTTTTTCAAAAGAGGTGCCGCTTCGATTGTTTCGGTCGTAGCACTCGTCCTGGCATAAGTAATCCAAGAGGGTGTAATATCAAGCTTCAGCCCGCGGATGGCAGCATCGTTGCCAATCTGTTTAATTGCATCCCGTTTGGTTTTCAAAAGATCAAGAAGCATCGCGACCTCAAATTGCAAGCAAGCCGATCATACGTCTTTTGATCAGATGTGCCAATGCTCGTTTCTCTCTAGCACTAACCCCATAAAACAAAACCGCCCGCAGACTTTCGTCGCGGGCGGTTCGAAATTGATGCAGTCACCGGGCGGTGATCAGAGATCGACGTCCAGGATTGCCATGGAGAAATTGTAGGAGCGGTCGCCGTCTTCGTCATCGAGGTAAACGACGCCGAGGAATTCTTCGCCGATGTAGACTTCTGCCGAATCGTCTTTGCGCGGGCGGGCCTTTACGACCATCTTGTCGCTGAAGGTGCGCTTGAAATAGGCGTCGAGCTTTTTGATTTCTTCGGCTTTCACCACTGTTCTCCTGTGCGGTTCACGTTTCGCCGCTTTTGGCATGGCTTAAAGGCGAAAGTAAAGTGGAGCCGTAAAAACGTCCGCGTGAAACACACGGACGTCCATGAATAGATAAACGTCAGATGTCGGCACCAATGATCTGGTCCATGATGCGCGAAGGTTCATTGCATCCGCCATCTCCCACCACACGGGCTGGCACACCGGCCACGGTGGCGTTGGGCGGAACCGGCTTCAGCACAACGGAGCCTGCGGCGATGCGCGAGCAGCTGCCGATTTCGATATTGCCGAGAATTTTTGCGCCAGCGCCAATCAGCACGCCGCTGCGAATTTTCGGATGACGATCCGCGCCTTCCTTACCGGTACCACCAAGGGTGACGCCGTGCAGAATAGAGACATTATCGCCAATGACTGCGGTTTCACCGACGACGAGGCCGGTGGCGTGATCGAGAAACAGACCCTTGCCGAGACGTGCTGCCGGATTGATATCCGTCTGGAAAACGCTTGATGCACGGCTTTGCAGGTATAGCGCAAAATCGCGCCTGCCATTGTTCAACAGCCAATGGGCGAGACGGTGGGTTTGAATGGCATGGAAGCCCTTGAAATACAGAACCGGTTCCATGAAGCGGGTGCAGGCAGGGTCGCGGTCGTAGACGGCCTGGATGTCGACGCGCAGAATGGAGCCCCATTCCGGCCAGTCATCGAGCATTTCCTCGAATGTCTGGCGCAGCAGCACGGCCTGCATGTCCGGGTGGTCCAGAAGCTCACAGATACGGTAGATGACGCATTGTTCCAGCGAATGATGGTTCAAAATCGTGGAATAGAAAAAGGCAGACAGCAGCGGATCTTGCGATGCCGCCGCGCGCGCCTCATTCAGCAGACTTCCCCAAATCGGATCAACAACGGACAGCTGATCCTGATGGCGTGCCTCAGTGCGTGCGACCATGAATGGTCTCCCTTGAATTGGTGCCGTTCTTTTATACAGAAAAAAGCGTCACCTAGAAATGGTGATTTAACAACGCGGTTAAAGACGCGAAAGCATCAGTTTTTCTGAAAGCTTTTTGGAAAATGATTCTTCTTAAGCGTCGAATTCCCGGTAAAATTCCAGAACCGCCGCCTTGAAGACCCGGTCTCCGACGGCCAGCATGTGGTCGCGGCCCGGAATGTCGATGGCTTTCGCATGCGGCATGACGTCGGCGAGCTCCTGGCCGGAACCGGCGATGTCGTCCTTGGTGCCCACGGCGATCAGCGTCGGCATATCGATTTTTGCCGCTTCCTCTCGGGTCACCAGCACGCGGGACGTTTCGATACAGGCGGCAAGGGCGATGCGGTCGCTTTTGGTCTGGTCGGCAAAGGCGCGGAACATGCGGCCACGCTCATGGGTGACGACATCGAGCGAGGGTGCGCGAAGGGCATCCGCAATCGGATCCCAGTCACCCACGCCATCCACCATGCCGATGCCAAGGCCGCCGAATACCAGCGAACGCACCCGCTCCGGATGGGCCATGGCCACGAAGGCGGAGACGCGCGCGCCCATGGAGTAACCCATGACATGGGCCTCCGAAATGCCGAGATGGTTGAGCAGGCCGACGGCATCGTCTGCCATGGTTGCGGGATAGTAGGCATCCGCATCATGCGGCTTGTCGCTGGCGCCGTGGCCGCGATTATCGATGGCAATGACTCTGTATCCCGCATCGCCCAGCGTCTTGACCCAGCCGGGATGCACCCAGTTGACGGCAGCACTGGAGGCAAAGCCGTGAATCAGCAGAACCGGTGCGCCGGACGGGTCGCCCTCATCAAAATAGGCCAGTTGCAGGCCATCACGGGTGAAGTGAGAAAATTGGGGCACATTGAGATTCATCAAAGACATCCTTTTTGCCGCACCATATGTCAGGAAATCGCACGGTTGAACATATTCTGCGATGTTTTCTGTGGAGGTGAAAAGCATTTGACGCTACATATCCGCAAAAGCTGAGCGTTGCGCTCAATCACGATGTTGCATTTGGAGACGAACATGGCCGGTCATACCATTCCCCACTTCCAGAACGATGGCGGACACAGCGCAATCGAAATCGGCGTCAAGGAATTCATGTGCACGGGCGCATCCGTTCCCTATGACCATCCGCATATCTTCGTCGATATGGGTGACGACAATGAAAAGGTCTGTTCCTACTGCTCGACGCTGTATCGCTACAACCCGTCGCTGAAGGCCACACAGACCAACCCGCCCGGCTGCGTCTTCCATGTGAAGGCAGCCTAACCTCTTCTTCTGACTGGGGCTTTCCATGCCCGTAAAATCCGTTGCGATCATCGGTGCCGGCGTTGCCGGTCTCGCCGCCGCTCTTTCTTTTGCCAGACTTGGCGTGCGTTGCGATATTCTGGAGCAGGCCGAACAGCTGGATGAGGTTGGGGCAGGCCTTCAAATCTCGCCCAATGCGGCCCGCATTCTGGCCGCGCTTGATGTGCTGCCGCAGATCGAAGCGCAATGGCTGGAGCCGGAAACGGTGGACCTTGCCTCCGGCCTCTCGCTCAAGCGACTGGTCTCGCTGCCCATGCGGGATGTGGCGCGAAAGCGCTGGGGCGCCCCCTATGGCGTGTTGCATCGTGCAACCCTGCAACAGGCGCTGCTTGCCGCCGTCAAGCGCAATCCACTCTGCCACCTGCATCTCGGCAAACGGCTGGAAGCGGTCAGCAAGTCCATTCTCGCAGGCATCACCTTTCAGGATTACGACCTGATTATCGGTGCTGACGGCGTGTGGTCCAGTTCGCGCTATGCCGTGCCGGGAAGCCCGACCGCACGTTTTTCCGGCAATATAGCGTGGCGCTTTACAATCGCTCCGGATTACGTTCCCGAGTTTCTAAGGCGACGCTGTGTGACGGCCTTTCTGGGGCCATCGGCGCATCTGGTTGCCTATCCGCTGACAGAGACGGGTGGATTCAACATCGTCGCGATTGCTGCTGGCACCAATCCCGGCGACACCTGGAAGGCGGAGGCGCAGGGCAAGCAGCATGCGTTGCTGGTGGAGCAGTTCCGCCGCTGGAACCCGGCCTTTGAGCAGGTGCTGCAACACGTTAACAAGCCGACCTTCTGGCCGCTGTTTCAGGCCGGTGAAGGCAGCTGGCACAATGGCCGCGATACGGTTCTGATTGGTGATGCCGCGCACGCCATGATGCCTTTTGCCGCCCAGGGTGCTGCCATGGCAATCGAAGACGCGTTTGAGCTTGCGGCCTTCGTTCAGCGGGGGCAGGCGGTGGGTGACGCGCTATCCGCCTTCGAGGCGCATCGCATTCCGCGCATCGAAAAGGCCCGCAAACGCGCAGCGCTCAATAAGTTTGCCTATCACGCCAGCGGCCCGCTGCGGCTGGGTCGCGATCTGGTGCTGTCCATGAGGCCGCCGGAAGCGTTTTTGGCGGATTTCGACTGGCTGTACGGGTATCGGGCAGAGGGGCTTTAGAGGGCTCGCATCTGGAGAGGCCAACTACGTCTTCAAAATGCAGCGTAGCAGACCCTCGGGACAAGCCCGAGGGTGAGGTCGGTATGGGTGAGTTGCCGGCTTAGACGGCAGCCGCAGCTGCGAAGCCCGCTTCGAGATCGCGCTTGATGTCTTCAATATCCTCAAGGCCGATTTGCAGGCGGATGACCGGGCCTTCCGTCGGCCCTTTGGCCACGGTGCGGTCGCGCAGCGATACGGGAACGGCGAGCGATTCGTAGCCGCCCCAGGAAAAGCCGAGGCCGAAAATGGAAAGCGCATCGAGAAACGCGTGCGAGTGCTCCTTGAAGCGTCCTTCCTGCGCCTTCAGAACGAAGGAGAAAACCCCGCTCGAGCCCTTGAAATCGCGCTTCCAGAGATCGTGGCTCGGGAAGCTGGGCAGGGCAGGGTGCAGCACCTGCAAAACATCATCCCGGCCTTCCAGCCATTGCGCGATCTCCAGCGCGCTTTTACGGTGATGTTCCAGCCGCACCCCCATGCTGCGCATGCCACGCAACACCTGATAGGCGTCGTCGGAGGTGACGCAGAGACCGAGGTCGCGGTTGGCGTCGTGGAGCTTCTTCCAATGCTTTTCATTGCTGGAAACGAAGCCCATCAGCACATCCGAATGCCCGGCCGGATATTTGGTGGCGGCGTGGATGGAGACATCGACGCCGTGGTCCAGAGGCTTGAAATAAAGCGGCGTGGCCCATGTGTTGTCCATGGTCACAACGATGTCGTGCCGGTGGGCGATGGAGGACATGAGGCCGACATCCTGCATTTCCATGGTGTTGGAGCCGGGGGCTTCCAGATGCAGCAGGCGCGTATTCGGGCGGATCATCGCTTCGATGCCCTCGCCAATGGCCGGATCGTAATATTCCACCTCGACACCGAACTGCTTGAGCATGGTGTTGCAGAAGCGGCGGGTGGGAAAATAGACCGAATCGACGATCAGCGCGTGATCACCGGCGGAGAGGTAGGCCAGAAACGGCACGGTAACGGCAGCAAGGCCCGATGGCAGAAGGATGGTGCCGAACGAACCTTCTAGGCTGTTGACCATCTCGCATAGCGCATCCGTGGTTGGCGTGCCGTGGGTGCCATAGGTGTATTTCTGGTCTTCCGAAACCAGCGTCTGGGCATTGGGAAACAGAACCGTGGAGCCACGCAGGATCGGCGGATTGACGAAGCCATGATTGGCCGCAGGGTGGTTTCCGAGATGGGTCAACCGCGTGTTGGTGCCAGCGGCTTCAAAAATCCCGTCTTTGTGTTTCATGCTGAAAATCTCTCACTGATCGATGCCCGGAGGATGGTGTCTAAAGTCCGCTGCGGTCAAGACTTCGTTATCGCTGCCGTTCTTTGCGATGAATCGCGTCTGGTTTATTCATGCTGTCGCACCGCACCGGCAAAATCGCAAGCCGCGACGTGCTACAGCACCCGGATGGGTTACTCATGCGCGCAATTTCAGTCTACCTGCCTGACAGCCTGAGTAGATTTTAGCCTTTTTTAGCGTAATTATTAGACAATTGCCCATAAAAAGGACGATTTTTTAAAAATTCCGTTTTTTGGACACAATTCTTGAGGGCGAGACTTGACCGTGACGGCAATTGCGATTGTGATAGCCGCGCACACCGGGAGGTGAAGCGGGGAGCCGGGCGTATGCGACAGGATATGCGGCATCTTCTGATTACGAATAAGAAACAAAGGTTGGGAAAAATGAAAAAGGCACTTCTGACAGCCGCCATTGGCGCAGCAATTTTCGGAGCTGCATCGGCTGCATCTGCCGCCACGCTTGCAGACGTTAAGGCAAAGGGTTTCGTCACTTGCGGCGTGAGCTCCGGTATTCCGGGCTTCTCTAACCCTGACGACAAGGGCGAATGGTCGGGTATCGACGTTGATTATTGCCGCGGTATCGCTTCTGCTGTCTTCGGCGACCCAGCCAAGGCAAAGTTCGTACCTCTCACATCCAAGGACCGTTTCCCTGCGCTTCAGTCCGGTGAAGTTGACGTTCTGACACGTAACACCACCTGGACCATCAGCCGCGATACGTCGCTGGGCTTCAACTTCCGCACCGTCAACTACTATGACGGCCAGGGCTTCATCGTGAAGAAGGCTCTGAACGTGAAGTCTGCGCTTGAGCTTTCCGGCGCTGCCGTCTGCGTTCAGCAGGGCACGACCACCGAACTCAACCTCGCCGACTACTTCAAGACCAACAATCTTCAGTACAACCCGGTTGTGTTCGAAAAGGAATCCGACGCGACTTCTGCTTACGATAGCGGCCGTTGCGACGTTTACACCACTGACCAGTCCGGCCTCTATGCCATCCGTCTGAAGATGAAGACACCGGACGAGAACGTCGTTCTGCCTGAAGTCATCTCCAAGGAGCCGCTTGGACCAGCCGTTCGCCAGGGCGACGACCAGTGGTTCGACGTTGTAAGCTGGGTTCACTACGCCATGGTCAACGCTGAAGAACTCGGCGTCACATCCAAGAACGTGGATGAGCAGAAGAACGCAAACAACCCTGACCTGAAGCGTCTGCTCGGCACCGAAGAAGGCACCAAGATCGGTACCGATCTCGGCCTGACCAACGAATGGGCATACAACATCATCAAGCAGGTCGGTAACTACGGCGAAGTCTTCGATCGCAACGTCGGCACCGGTTCGCCGCTGAAGATCGAGCGTGGCCAGAACGCATTGTGGACCAAGGGTGGTCTTCAGTACGCTCCGCCAATCCGCTAATAGCCGATAAACGGCATCTCTATGCGGGAGGCGGGGTGAATGCTCTGCCTCCCGACTAGCATTCTGCCCGAAGCTTATAAAAACCAAGCTCGGGCCTGATGATGCCGATGCAATAAGTTAAAAGAAGCTCGCAAAGAGCACACGGAGGGAAAGGTGCCGATGGCAGGCAAAGCGCTCCACTCGGAGTCCAGCTCAAAAAGCGCGACATCCATTATCTACGACCCGCAAGCGCGGTCCATTTTTTATCAGGTCGTCACAGTCATCCTTTTGGTGCTGTTTGTCTGGATGATTGCATCCAACACCATTCACAATCTCCAGCGCGCCAATATCTCTTCCGGCTTCGGCTTTCTCAATGGCAGAGCAGGCTTCGATATCGGTCAGTCGCTGATTGCCTACAGCAATGACAGCACCTTCGGTCGGGCACTGGTCGTCGGTATTCTGAACACGCTTCAGGTGGCGTTTCTCGGCATCATCACGGCGTCCATCATCGGCTTCATCGTCGGTATTGCACGGCTGTCCAATAACTGGCTGGTTTCCAAGCTGGCTCAGGCCTATGTCGAAATCTTCCGTAACATCCCGCCGTTGCTGGTCATTTTCTTCTGGTACAAGGGTGTCATCACCATTCTGCCGCAGGCGCGTGATTCGCTTCAGCTGCCTCTCGGCACCGTGCTCAACAACCGTGGCTTCTTCTATCCGAAGCAGGTCTGGGGCGAGGGTGCGTGGCTCATTCCGGTGG
The DNA here is from genome assembly GCA_900473205.1 of Hyphomicrobiales bacterium. Taxonomy (GTDB): domain Bacteria; phylum Pseudomonadota; class Alphaproteobacteria; order Rhizobiales; family Rhizobiaceae; genus Agrobacterium. Next base: position 365,755 of record UCLB01000020.1, on the reverse strand, counting down.
CTTTCCTTATCGGCATCGTCATCACCTATTTCGTCTATCGCTGGGCCAAGGCTCGCCAGATGAGAACGGGTCAACCGTTTCGCACCGGCATTGTCGGCACCGCCATCATCATCGGTCTGCCGCTCTTGACGTTTCTGGCGCTCGGCGCACCGCTGACCTTCGATTATCCGGTCGCCGGTCGTTTCAACCTCAGCGGCGGATCGGTCATCGCGCCCGAATTCCTGTCGCTCTATCTGTCGCTGTCCTTCTACACCGCGTCTTTCATCGCCGAAATCGTTCGCGGCGGTATCAAGGCCGTTGCAAAGGGGCAGACGGAAGCTGCAAGCGCGCTCGGTATGCGTGGCAACAACATCACGCGTCTCATCGTCGTGCCACAGGCCATGCGCATCATCATCCCACCGCTGACGAGCCAGTATCTCAACCTCACCAAGAACTCCTCGCTGGCGGTTGCCGTCGGCTTCTCGGACCTTGTGGCGGTTGGCGGCACCATCCTCAACCAGACAGGGCAGGCCGTCGAGGTCGTGGCCATCTGGCTTGTGGTCTACCTGTCCTTGTCGCTCACGACCGCGCTGATCATGAACTGGTTCAACGCGAAAATGGCGCTGGTGGAGAGATAATATGACAACCAATCAAATCTCCTATGTTCGCGCCAATATGGTCCAGCCGGAGCCCGCTCCTTCCAGCCAGGTGGGCATCACCCACTGGCTGAGAACCAAGCTGTTCGCCACGCCGAAAGACATCGTCTTCACGGTGCTGGCTATCGCGCTTCTGGTCTACATCATCCCGCCGCTGGTGCAGTGGCTGTTTATCCATGCGACATGGACGGGTACGGACCGCACGGCCTGCCTGACCGTGGCACAGGGTGGCGCGTTGCCGGACGGACAGTCCGGCGCATGCTGGGCCTTCGTCAACGCGAAGTTCGCGCAGTTCATGTTCGGTCGCTATCCCTCGTCCGAATACTGGCGTCCGCTTCTCGTTCTGGCAGCCTTTGTCGCGCTTCTGATCCCGATGCTGATTCCGAAGGCACCGTTCAAGAGCCTGAACGCGCTTCTGGTGTTCATCATCCTGCCTGTGGTGGCCTTCTTCCTGCTGGTCGGCGGTTATTTCGGTCTGTCGCATGTCGAAACACCGCTGTGGGGCGGATTGATGGTGACGCTGATCCTGTCGTTTTGCGGCATCACCGTCTCCTTGCCGTTCGGCATTCTGCTGGCGCTGGGCCGTCGCTCGAACATGCCCGTCATCAAACTGCTATGCACAACCTTCATCGAGGTCATCAGAGGTATTCCGCTGATCACCATCCTCTTCTTCGCCAGCATCATGTTGCCGCTGTTCCTGCCCGATGGCTGGACCTTCGACAAGTTCCTGCGCGCACTTGTCGGCGTGGCTCTCTTTGCCTCGGCCTATATGGCGGAAGTCATTCGCGGTGGTTTGCAGGCCATTCCGAAGGGGCAATATGAGGGCGCGGATTCGCTGGGCCTCAACTACTGGCAGAAGACACGTCTGATCATTCTGCCGCAGGCGCTTAAGCTCGTCATTCCCGGCATCGTGAACACCTTCATCGGTCTGTTCAAGGATACCTCGCTGGTTTATATCATTGGCATGTTCGATCTCCTCGGCATCGTCAATCTCAACCAGTCGGATGCCAACTGGGCGACGCCTGTCACACCTATGACCGGTTACATCTTCGCCGGTTTCATATTCTGGATCTTCTGCTTCGGCATGTCGCGCTACTCGCTGTTCATGGAACGGCACCTCGACACCGGACATAAAAAATAAGGGGAAAAATCATGGCAGAAACCCAAGTCAAAAAGCTGGATGTGTCTGCGACCGACGTCGCAATCGAAATCACCGGCATGAACAAGTGGTACGGCGATTTTCACGTGCTGCGCGACATCAACCTCAAGGTCATGAAGGGCGAACGCATCGTCGTGGCCGGTCCTTCGGGATCGGGCAAGTCCACTATGATCCGCTGCATCAACCGTCTGGAAGAGCACCAGTCGGGCAGCATTCAGGTTGACGGCATCGAACTGACCAACGACCTCAAGAAGATCGACGAAGTGCGCCGCGAAGTCGGCATGGTGTTCCAGCACTTCAACCTCTTCCCGCATCTGACCATTCTGGAAAACTGCACGCTGGCACCGATCTGGGTTCGCAAGACACCCAAGAAGGAAGCCGAAGAGATTGCGATGCACTATCTGAAGCGCGTCAAGATCCCCGAGCAGGCCAACAAATATCCGGGCCAGCTCTCCGGTGGCCAGCAGCAGCGCGTGGCGATTGCCCGCTCGCTGTGCATGAAGCCGAAGATCATGCTGTTCGATGAGCCGACATCGGCGCTCGACCCTGAAATGGTCAAGGAAGTGCTCGACACGATGGTGGGCCTTGCCGAAGACGGCATGACAATGATCTGCGTCACCCACGAAATGGGCTTCGCACGTCAGGTCGCCAACCGCGTGATCTTCATGGACCAGGGGCAGATCGTCGAACAGAATTCGCCAGCCGAATTCTTCGACAACCCGCAGCACGAGCGCACCAAGCTGTTCCTCAGCCAGATCCTGCATTGATAGGATTTGGGAAGCGGTACGGCTCATAACGGGAGTGCGGCTTTTCATTAGCCGCCATCTTGCAAGCCTGCATTTCTCGGGATTTGCGAGAAACGGAATGAGCTCGCTGCCGCGACCAAAGACATTATCTTCGAAAAGAAATCCTCGGGCTTGCCCCGGGGATTTTGCGTTTGAGGGGTTTGCTTGAAGGACCGGACAGTCGCGCTATTCCGCGCGCACATGTTTACTCCTGAGAACGGACGGAGGTTTCCGCGCTTGGGGCAGACCGTCTAAGGGAGGGTGCTTAAGGAGAAAGGGAGGGTCGAGGCCATTGCCATTGCCTCGAATTGCCTCTCCTGCGTTTTCCGCAAGCCGGTGAGCGCAGGAACCTACGACAGTCCGCGTAGTGCCCGTCGCAGGAGGATGCGTCGGAAAAGTCAGACCGGATGCTTAAGCCCTCCGGCCTGCTGGCCGAAGGGCTTGTTTTAAAAAGCTATCAATAAACCACGACGCCGCGGATGCTTTCGCCCGAATGCATCATCTCGAAGCCCTTGTTGATGTCTTCCAGTGGCATAGTGTGGGTGATCATCGGGTCGATCTGGATTTTGCCTTCCATATACCAGTCCACGATCTTCGGAACGTCGGTGCGACCGCGCGCGCCGCCAAAGGCGGTGCCCATCCATGTGCGGCCTGTGACCAGCTGGAACGGGCGGGTGGAGATTTCCTGACCAGCACCGGCCACGCCGATGACGACCGACTTGCCCCAGCCACGGTGGGACGATTCCAGCGCCTGGCGCATGACCTTGGTATTGCCGGTGCAATCGAACGTATAATCCGCGCCGCCGATCTGGTCTGCGCCACGCTTCGTCAGATTGACGAGGTAAGGCACGATATCATCGCCCGCATCCTTCGGGTTGACGAAGTGGGTCATGCCGAAGCGTTCGCCCCAGGCCTTCTTGTCGTTGTTGAGATCGACGCCGATGATCATGTCTGCACCGGCGATCTTCAGGCCCTGAATGACGTTGAGGCCAATGCCGCCCAGACCAAAGACGATGGCCGTGGAACCCATTTCCACCTTGGCGGTGTTGATGACGGCACCGATGCCAGTCGTCACACCGCAGCCGATGTAGCAGACCTTGTCGAAAGGCGCGTCCGGGTTGATCTTGGCAACGGCGATTTCCGGCAGGACCGTGTAATTCGCAAAGGTCGAGCAGCCCATGTAATGGTGGATTTTATCCTTGCCGATGGAAAAGCGGCTGGTGCCATCTGGCATCACGCCCTGGCCCTGAGTGGAGCGGATGGCGGTGCACAGATTGGTCTTGCGCGACAGGCAGGATGGGCATTCGCGGCATTCCGGCGTGTAGAGCGGAATGACGTGATCGCCCTTCTTGACGGAGGTGACGCCCGGGCCGACATCGACCACGATGCCAGCGCCCTCATGGCCGAGAATGGCGGGGAACAGGCCTTCCGGATCTGCGCCAGACAGCGTGAAGTCGTCCGTGTGGCAAAGGCCGGTTGCCTTGACCTCGATCAGCACTTCGCCAGCGCGAGGCCCTTCCAACTGAACCGTCATGATTTCCAGCGGCTTGCCTGCCTGAACAGCGACTGCGGCGCGAACGTCCATATTCGTCTCCATGATTATATGCGTATAAGTCGAGATGACTTTTGCCCGACCTCAGCTTCTGGAACAAGGGCGAGCGCCTATATTCGTCAAACTTCTGCGACTTCGGCAATCGTCTTGTTGGCAGCCCGACGCTCGCGCCAGATGATGAACAGGCCGGATGCGACGATGATGACAATGCCCAGCCATTTCGATGCCGTTGGAAAATCGGAAAACAGCACGTAGCCGAGAACGGTCGCGGAGATGATTTCGAAATACTGGAAGGGCGCCAGTAGCGACACCGGTGCAAGGCGGAAAGCCTTGACCACGAGAAGGTGCATGTAGCCGGATATGGAGCCAAGCAGCACCAGCAGCACCAGCCCATGGCCCCAGCCGGGCAGCGACATTTCGAAATTTACGTCACCCAGCCCATGGCCGATCAGCAGCGCCGCGCCCATGAAGACTGTACCGGCGATGCCGGCCATGGTCTGCATCACAAGCGGACTGTCCGCATCGCCCATCGCCCGGTTGAGGAAGAGGTAGAGCGTGAAGAGAAACGCGCAGGCGACCGGCAGAAGCGAAGTCCAGCCGAAGACCTCGAAGCTCGGCTGAATGACAATCATCGCGCCAACGAAGCCCACCGCAATCGCGCTCCACCGCATCCAGCCGACCTTCTCGCCTAAAAACAGCGCCGACATCATGGTCAGCAGAAAGGGCTCGACGAAGTAGATCGCGAACACATCCGCCAGCGGCATGTATTTGACCGCCGCGAAAAAGGCGAGACTGGCGGCGGCATGCAAAACGCCGCGCAGCAGATTGAGAAAAGGACGCTTGGCCGACAGCAGCGCACGCGGCGACATGACCATCAGCAAGGGCAGGGTGCAGACAAGCTGGAAAAAGAACCGATAAAACGTCACCTGCGCAGGCGACATGCCTTCAGACACAGCCATATATTTGGCAATCGCATCCATGACCGGCAAAACGATCATGCAACCCGCCATGATCAGCATGCCCTTGAATGCACTTGCGCTCGTGAATGAAGCCGTCATGCGATCACCATTTGTTCCCTGAGCGAGATTGATCAGAGTCGCGGGGTGATGGCAACTGACGGGAGGTAGGCCGGGGAGTGGTTTTCGATAGGTTGACGGCATCTCTGACAGTTTCGCCGTCTGGCCCAGGAGGCGGACGATATTTGCCCTCAGGAAGATGGGTGGGGAGTGGCGTTACAAAACGCTCTGTTGCTCCCCACCAAAACCCTTAACTTGCCGCCTGCAATTGCTTCGTGGCTTCTTCATCGATCTGATGCGCGCGCTTATAGGCCGGACGTTCGCTGAGGTGGCCGAGATAGTCTACGAAATGCTGGCGTTTTTCGATGGTGCCGAATTGCAGGCCCCAGCTGATATGGGAGCCGACATAGACATCGGCGGCTGTGAAGTGGTCGCCTGCGACGAATTGGTTTTCGCTGACCGCCTGTTCCAGCGTTCTCATCACATCAGCGTAAGAGCCGCATCCGGCCATGCGCAATTTGTCGGGCGAGATTTCAAACCCCATCGCTTTCATGGTCACGGCCATTTCCAGCGGACCTGCCGCGAAGAACAGCCAGCGATAATAAAGCCCGCGGTTCTTGACCGGTGGCGCAAGGTTTGCGCCCGGGAAGGCATCGGCAAGATAGGCGCAAATGGCCGCGCATTCGGTGATGATCGTATCGCCATGCTTGATAGCCGGAACCTTGCCCATGGGGTTGATGGACTTGTAAGCATGGGATTTCATCTGGTCGCCAAAGCCCAGAATTTCCGTGTTGTAGGGCACGCCGACTTCTTCCAGCATCCAGCGCACGATGCGCCCGCGGGACATGGGGTTGGTGTAGAATGTGAGTTCGCTCATGATGTTTCCTCCCTTGCTTTCTGCTTCACGTCGCTCTCGCTTGGCCTCTTGTCGGCAGATGTGGTCTGAGGGAATTTTGCGCCTGCGATGCGACGCAATCAAGACATTGCGCTATAAAACGAAACCCGGCAAAGCCGGGTCTCTGATGATCTGTCTGACGTATGGTCTTCAGCCCTTTGCGGCTTTGAGCGCGGAGCTGCAAAGGCTCCAGTAGCCGCCACCTTTCTGAATCCATTTGAGGTCGTTTAGCGTGCCCGCATCCTTGTTGGCGTGGTAGCTGTCCACGCAGGTCTTCATGCGCGCTTTGCCGGGCGTTTCAGAGGCATATTTCTTATCCACGGCCTTGGGGAAGGTCACGCCTTTGGGCGCAGCCATCATTGGCTTGTCGGGTTCTTTTTCCGGGGTCGATGCGACGTCCTTCTCGTCCGCAGCATCTGCCGCGGCTGTATCTGCGCCGCAGAACTTGGCGCGGTAGTCATTCCATTTCATGTCCTTGGCGCTGCCATCTGTTTTGGCGGCCTGGTACTTGGTGCTGCATTCTTTCATGGTCAGCGCAGATGCAGGCGATGACAGTGCGAAACTGGCCATCAGTGTACCGGCGGCTGCGAGCAGAAGCTTTGTAGACATTGGACTGCCTCTCTTATTGGATTGCCTCTATGGATGATGCATGCGGGGGATCGCCACTCAGGACGGAAGAACGCCGTCGGGGCTGGCCTTGTCGATTGCTTTGGGCAAATGTTCGGCAAGGATCTGTGGCAGCTGGTCGATATCAACCCCGAAGGATTGAGCGAGGCTGCGCAATTGCTCTGATGATAAGGCTGCTTTGATCTGCTCGGCAGAAACGGGGAGATTATTGCCCGTGCCGATCCATGAGGAGACCTGTTCGCCAAGACCCGCTCGGTTCAGCTGATCGGCTATGCCTTGCAGGCCACCGGCATTTTGAAAAAGTTGGTTGGCAACGGCGGCCAGATTGACTGACTTTCCGCTCAGCGCATCGCCAATGATATTTCCCAGTCCATCCAAAAGTCCCATTATAACCACCCTCGAGAAGAGCATTTATTATGTATTCGGGCACTTTCATCTGTCGCTACATTACCAGTTTATAACATTTCTGTCATCAGCAATCATACGGCGCATGTCGCGGCTGGCGGGCGGCATCCGGACAAAAAAATACCCGCGTCGGTGACGCGGGTATCGTGTCTAAAAAAGACGAATGGCCTATCAGGCAGCCATGGCCTTCTTGAGGTTTTCATCGATCTTGTCGAGGAACGCCGTTGTGGAGAGCCAAGGCTGGTCGGGGCCGATCAGCAGCGCGAGGTCCTTGGTCATGTAGCCGGCTTCGACGGTGTCGACGCAGACAGTTTCCAGCGTGGAGGCGAAGCGTGCCAGTTCCGCGTTGTCGTCCAGCTTGGCGCGGTGAGCGAGGCCACGGCTCCAGGCGAAGATCGATGCGATGGAGTTGGTCGAGGTTTCCTGACCCTTCTGGTGCTGGCGGTAGTGGCGCGTAACCGTGCCGTGCGCAGCTTCAGCTTCCACCGTGCGGCCATCTGGCGACAGGAGAACGGATGTCATCAGGCCGAGCGAGCCGAAGCCCTGCGCAACCGTATCGGACTGTACGTCGCCGTCGTAGTTCTTGCACGCCCAGACATAACCGCCGGACCACTTGAGAGCAGATGCGACCATGTCGTCGATCAGGCGGTGCTCATAGGTAATGCCGACTTCGTCGAACTTCGCCTTGAACTCGGTCTGGTAGATTTCTTCGAACAGATCCTTGAAGCGACCGTCATAGGCCTTGAGGATGGTGTTCTTGGTGGACAGGTAAACCGGCCACTTGCGCATCAGGCCATAGTTCATGGATGCACGGGCGAATTCGCGGATCGATTCGTCGAGGTTGTACATGGCCATGGCAACGCCAGCGCCGGGCGCGTCGAACACGTCCTTCTCGATGACCTGACCGTCTTCACCAACGAACTTGATGGACAGCTTGCCCTTGCCGGGGAACTTGAAATCGGTTGCCTTGTACTGGTCGCCGAAGGCGTGACGGCCAACAACGATAGGCTTGGTCCAGCCGGGAACGAGGCGCGGCACGTTTTTGCAGATGATCGGCTCACGGAAAATAACGCCGCCGAGAATGTTGCGGATCGTGCCGTTCGGGCTCTTCCACATCTGCTTGAGGTTGAATTCCTTGACGCGATCTTCGTCTGGCGTGATCGTCGCGCACTTGATGCCGACGCCGTGCTTCTTGATGGCATGGGCCGCATCGACCGTTACCTGGTCGTTGGTAGCATCGCGGTTTTCAACGGAAAGATCGTAATATTCGATATCGAGATCGAGGTAAGGCAGGATCAGCTTGTCCTTGATGAGCTGCCAGATGATACGGGTCATTTCGTCGCCGTCGAGATCGACGACCGGATTGGCTACCTTGATCTTTGTCATGAATTCCTCACCTTCGAGAACGATTGCGCCGGGAGGGCGCGATATGCAAAAAATATCCCGTGGCGCTATAGCATCGTGAGCGTCGAAGGCAAAGCCATAGACATGCTTTTTTGGTTCTAAAACAACCTGAGACTCATTGCCAAAAACCATCCGCGAATTAAAGTCTGGCGAATCGCTTACGTAGGGTAAGCCCCGTGCCAGGACATCATCATGCGGAACATTCTGCTCGCCACCGCCGCCATTCTCTTTGCGACCAACGCCTTTGCGGCAGACCCGACGGAGCCGGTTAAAAAGGTGATGGACATCACCGTCAAGAACTGGTCGGGCGAGGCGGATGACTGGAAGTACATCTTCGATGAGGATCTGCTGACGACACTGTTCAGCAAGGCCTTCGTGGCGCAGTACCGCGAAGCGTCCAAGAAGCCCGCGTCCGATGTGGAGAGCGGCGATAAGGGAGACCCCTTCGGCTACGACGTGGTCACCAATTCGCAGGATGGTTGCCCGCTGCAGGACATCAGCATCACGCCAGCGCCGGCCGAGGATGGCGTGACGGATGTCACCGTCAAGTTCAAGCTGTGGGCCTGCATGGATGAGGCCGAGATGAAGGCGACCGTGGATCAGGTCAATTTCGACGTGATCGAGGAAGACGGCAAACCCGTTATCAACGACATCCACCGCGTGGGTGACGAGGGCCGTGATTCCGTCGTTCAAGAGATGACAAACATCATCAAGGGCGAATAAGCCGCTTTCGCGGGCTGCTGCCTTTGATTTGTCCAGAAAACTGTGCCAGTGAAACGCCGAAATATTGGAAGGCGACTATGGCAGGTACAAACAGCGAGCTCGAGCTTCTGGCGGAAGGTCCGGCAATCATTCTTGTCGAACCCCAGTTGGGCGAAAATATCGGCATGGTGGCACGCGCGATGGCCAATTTCGGTCTGGCCGAGCTGCGGCTGGTCAATCCGCGTGATGGCTGGCCGAATGAGAAGGCGCGGTCTGCCGCCTCCAAGGCCGATCACGTCATCGATAATACGCGGGTGTTCGACACAATCGAAGAAGCGACGGCTGACCTGCAATTCACCTATGCGACAACGGCGCGGGAGCGCTACGGCTTCAAGCCGGTGCGTGCGCCCGTCGTTGCCGCTGAGACGCTGCGCATTAAATTCAAGTCGGGTGAGAAAACCGGCATCCTCTTCGGTCGTGAGCGTTGGGGCCTGACCAATGAGGAAGTGGCGCTGGCCGATGAGATCGTGACCTTTCCGGTCAACCCCGCCTTTGCCTCGCTCAATATAGCGCAGGCCGTGCTGCTGATGTCCTATGAATGGATGAAGTCAGGCATGGAGGATTTGAGCCAGACGCTGTTCGAACCTCTCGAGCAGAAGCAGGCGACGAAGGAGCAGCTTTACGGTCTTTTCGAACAGCTGGAAGAAGCGCTGGATGCGCGCGGCTATTTCCGCCCGGAAGGCAAGAAGCAGCGCATGATCGAAAATCTGCGAGCCGTTCTGTCGAGACGGGCGCTGACCTCGCAGGAAATCAGCGTGCTGCGCGGCGTGTTTGGTACTTTCGACAAATATGGCCGCCAGACACCACGCGGCAGCAACGGTCCTTATGCTGACGGGAGCACTGCGGACAATGACGGCGACAACGCGTAATACCGTAGAGACGACACTCAAGCCGTTGCTGGTGTTTGACAGTGGCATCGGCGGACTGACTGTTTTGCGTGAAGCTCGGGTGTTGATGCCGGAGCGCGGTTTTGTCTATGTCGCAGATGACGCGGCCTTTCCCTATGGCGGGTGGGAAGAAGACGCCTTGCGCGAAAGGCTTCTGTCGCTGTTTGCCCGGCTGATCGAAACCTATCAGCCGGAAATTTGCATTGTTGCCTGCAACACGGCCTTTACGCTGGCCGGTGCGGCTCTGAGGGCAGAGTTCCCCGACATGACCTTTGTGGGCACAGTCCCCGCCATCAAGCCCGCAGCAGAGCGCACGCGCTCAGGCCTCGTCTCCGTTCTGGCCACGCCCGGCACCGTAAAGCGTGCCTATACGCGCGATCTCATCCAGTCCTTCGCCTCGCAATGCCATGTGCGCCTCGTTGGCTCGGAAAATCTCGCCCGCATGGCAGAGGCGTGGATTCGCGGAGAGCCGGTTTCGGACGAGGCGGTTCTGGCGGAAATTTCGCCATGCTTTATCGAGGAAGAGGGCAGGCGAACGGATATCGTCGTGCTAGCCTGCACGCATTACCCCTTCATGGCCAATGTTTTCCGCAGGCTGGCTCCCTGGCCGGTGGACTGGCTGGACCCTGCGGAAGCGATTGCCCGGCAGGCGCGGCGAAAGGTAGAGCTCGTTCACGGGGTGGAGCATCCCGAAGGATCTGACTTCGCGCTCTTCACCTCAGGCCAGCCGGACTTCACTACGCGTCGCCTGATGCAGGGTTTCGGCTTGAAGATCGCCACGCCCTAGGCGTGATTGTTGTATTTTTGCACCAAATGTCATTATCGATTGCAATTCGAGATTGCGCATCTTGAAATCTGAAAAGAGCTGTGTCACAAAACTCAGGCTCGCAACTCAAACCAACAGGAGGCGTTACATGACTACATTTATGCATCATTGCCTCTCTGGCGTAGCTCGACGGATGCCAACGGTGTTGACCGTGATTATTGGCGCATCCCTCCGATAAAAGTCCTATTCTCAGGCTTTTCTCTGTCTCAAGGCATTTCACACACTAAACACGTTGCAAATCGATCTGTCGTAGCAGACTAGCTGCGTCCGTCGCTCTTGCACGTCTTTTCTCATCACGAAAGGACCTGGTCGCTTGATCGCGCCGGGACGGATTTCCTATGTCCAATGAACAATCTTTGCGTGTAAATGACGTTTCGAAAGCGGTTGATGATCTGGTCCGCCATTTCGGTGTCTGGACGACGTTAAAAACCGTGCTGGTGGTGGCATGGCAAAAGCGACGGGTGCGCACGCATGTCTCGCACCTGTCCGACCGCATGCGCCGCGATGTCGGCCTGCCAGTCAAGGGACCTTTGCCGGGCCAGCCATTGATACCACCCTGGTTCCCGCGCTTTTGAGGGGATAGTCTTCTCGGCAGGCGTTCTGCCGGGAAGGCTTAAAATGAAAAAACTAAAATATCGGAGATCACCCATGCAGGTGACCATAAACAAACTTTCAGCCTCCGACGCTGACGACTATCGCGATCTTCGTCTGGAGGGACTTTCTGCACATCCAGAAGCCTTCGGAGCCTCATGGGAGGACGAGTCTGTGTTGTCTGTGGAAGACTTCGCTGAACGTCTTGAAACGAACATCGTGTTCGGCGCTCGTCGCAACGATACGAAGGCTTTGGTTGGCGCCGTTGGTCTTCGCATTCCGACTGCATCCAAGACCAGACATAAAGGCGCGATCTGGGGCATGTATGTGCGACCAGAGACGCGGGGTTCGGGTATCGGCGCCGCTCTGATCAAACACGCGGTGGATCATATCAGGCCTATGGTTGAAGAGGTCACCATCATCGTTGGGTCGACGAACACTGCGGCACACAAGCTTTATAGCAAGATGGGGTTTGAGCAGTACGGATTGGAACGGCGTGCATTGAAGATTGGGCAGACCTACTATGATGAGGTGCTGATGGCCCTTGTTCTCCATACTCCATCGGTAAAATGAGACACTGATGGTGCAAGGCCTATCCTGCCGATTGACATAGGTTCGGCTTGGTGGCTTGCTCCGGTTCTCGATACTCGGAGGACATCCCAATGCCGATTGAAAACTGGCTGGCCTTTGCGGCCGCATCTGCTGTTATGCTCGCAATTCCGGGCCCGACGATCCTACTGGTTATTTCCTATGCGCTGGGGCACGGTCGCAAGGCGAGTACCGCAACCGTCGCCGGCGTTGCGCTGGGTGATTTTACGGCCATGACGGCATCCATGCTGGGGCTTGGCGCTTTGCTGGCTACATCGGCTGCTCTGTTTACCGGGCTGAAATGGGTGGGTGCTGCGTATCTGATCTATCTCGGTATCAAGCTGTGGCGTGCGCCTGTCATGGGGCAGGGGGTGGATGCGTCCGATGGTACGGCTAAGGAAAGCCCGTTGCGGATTTTCCTGCATACCTATGTCGTCACTGCGCTGAACCCGAAAAGCATCGTCTTTTTCGTGGCCTTCCTGCCGCAGTTTCTGGTGCCAACTCAGCCCTTCTGGCCGCAAGTCTTGATCTTCGAAGCGACGTTTCTTGTGCTTGCCACCTGCAACGCGGCGCTTTATGGACTGTTGGCAAGTGCTGCCCGCAACACCATCCGCAAGCCCAATGTTCAGCGCATCGTCAACCGTACAGGCGGCAGCCTGCTGATCGGTGCTGGCCTGCTGACCATGGGCTGGAAACGCGCCGCCGGTTAAGAACGCCGCATCTTATGCGGCACCCTATTGGATAAAAACAAAATGGCCGTGCCGCATATCTTTCTCGCCCTCGTTACCGTGTTTTTGTGGGGCTTCAACTTCGTTGTCATCAAGGTCGGCGTCATGGATATGCCGCCCTTGCTGTTGACCGCCCTGCGATATTTGTTTGCTGCCGTGCCGCTCGTCTTTTTCCTGCCGCGACCCAAGGTGCCGTGGAAGCATATGGTAATCTACGGCATGGTCATGGGCTGTGCGCAGTTCGGACTTCTTTATACGGCGATCAAATGGGGACTTCCCGCAGGGTTGGCGTCGCTGGTCATGCAGTCTCAGGCGTTTTTCACCATGGCACTGGCGGTGACGATGCTGGGTGAAATTCCGTTGAAGTCTCATATTGCTGGTGCGGCGGTCGCCTTTGGCGGTCTGGCCGTCATCGGGCTGGAGCGGTTGAACATCACGGCCATGGTGCCGCTGTTGATGTGCGTTGGTGCGGCTTTCAGTTGGGCCATCGGCAATATCGTCAACCGCAAGGTCGGCAGGGTCAATGCAATCGCCTTCGTGGCGTGGACCAGCCTTGTGCCGGTGCTGCCGCTGCTTGCCCTTTCGCTGGTGCTGGAAGGTCCGCAGGCCATGTCTGCCGGGCTGGCCTCTGCCAATCTCATGACGGTTCTCGTCGTTATCTACATGGCCTATGGAGCAACCATCGTCGGCGCGGGTATCTGGAGTTTCCTGCTGCTGCGGTATCCGGCGGGCACGGTTGCGCCGTTTTCGCTGCTGGTGCCGATTGTCGGTTTTCTCGGGGCCTACTTCGCCTTTGCCGAGGAAATCACGCTGCTGGAAATCATCGGCAGTGCGCTGGTGGTTGCAGGCCTCGCGCTCAATGTCTTCGGGCGACGGCTGTCATGGCGGCGTGCCGTGAGCTGACATGGGCGATATTCTCTGTGCATTGTTGCGATAGACAGGGGCATTGGGTTAAAACTTTGGTAAAGAGATGGTTCGCGTGGCGACAGTGCCGGTGCATCATCCATTCTAAGTCGCAGGGAAATTCAAATTGCAGGTCGGTATCGACATGGGAACGCTATCGGGCGGGCAGGTGGCCAAGCTTGATATCGAGGAATTGCTTGCCACACGTTTGCTGGTGCAGGGCAATTCCGGTTCCGGTAAATCGCATCTCCTGCGCAGATTGCTGGAGCAATCCGCCCCTTGGGTGCAGCAGGTCATCATCGATCCAGAAGGCGATTTCGTTACGCTGGCCGATAAGTTCGGCCATGTGGTGGTGGATGGAGAGCGCACTGAAGCCGAGCTTGCAGGCATTGCCAACCGCATCCGGCAGCACCGCGTTTCCTGCGTTCTGACGCTGGAAGGCCTCGATATCGAGCAGCAGATGCGCGCCGCCGCCGCCTTCCTCAACGGCCTGTTCGATGCCGACCGCGAGTTCTGGTATCCGGTTCTGGTCGTAGTGGACGAAGCGCAGATGTTTGCGCCATCGGTCGCCGGTGAGGTGACGGAAGACGCGCGCAAGATGTCGCTGGGCGCCATGACGAACCTCATGTGCCGTGGCCGAAAGCGTGGTCTGGCAGGCGTTATTGCCACGCAGCGGCTGGCCAAGCTTGCCAAGAACGTTGCCGCCGAAGCCTCCAACTTCCTGATGGGCCGCACCTTCCTCGATATCGACATGGCGCGCGCCGCAGATTTGCTCGGCATGGATCGCCGTCAGGCGGAAATGTTCCGCGATCTCCAGCGCGGCAATTTCGTGGCGCTCGGACCCGCTTTGTCGCGCCGTCCGCTGCCGATCGTGATTGGCAACGTCGAGACCTCGGCGCGATCGTCCTCGCCGAAGCTGATGCCGCTGCCCGACTCGCCGCAGGATGTCGAAGACCTGATCTTCACGCCCGACCCGGAAGAGTTCAGCCGCACGCCCGTGCGCCGCACCCCTCCGGCACCGCGCCCGACCACGGATATTCTGGCAGAGCTTTCGCGTTCCACGCCGGCTATTGGCGGGCCGGAACCGCAGCAGCCGCAACGAAGCAGCCAGCCGGAGCTTTCGCCCGAAGAGCGGACCGAGAAGATTTCGCTGGTGCTGACCGAAATCATGGACGACCCGCAATCGGCATACCGCACCGATGCGGTGCTCTATCAGGAATTTCTGGTGCGCGCCCGCATGCGCCGCATTCCCGGCACGCCCATGGCGCTTTCCGAGTTCCGCCGGCAGGTGGCCATCACCCGTTCCGGCGTGGATGCGGAGATGGCAGCAAGCGAGGACTGGCAGAAGGCGCTCGATCTTTCGAAGAACGTCTCCGATGATTTGCAGGGTGTATTCCTGCTGCTCGTCAAGGCGGCACTGGCGCAAGAGCCTTGCCCGTCTGACGCGCGGATCGCCCGTGCCTATGGCACGCATTCAGCCCGGCGTGCGCGCATGCTGCTTGGCTATTTCGAGGAGAAGGAACTCGTGGTCGTCCACGCCGATTTCTCCGGCAAGCGCATCGTTGCCTTCCCCGACCTCGACGCAAAAACCGCACCCGGCGATGCGGATGCGGCTGAGGATATTGCAAAGCTGGCGGCTGAGTAATGCATGAAGGCGGCTTTCGCCGCCTCCGTATGTAAGTTACTTGATTGCCTTCGTTTTCTTGCGTGTGGCCAGAAGCGAGCCTACGACGCCCGTCACGAGGATCGCAACCGTCACGCCCAGCGACAGGGCAGGCGGGATCTTGGCAATGCCCAGCATGTCAGCCACGAAGATTTTCGAGCCGACGAAGACCAGAACCGCAGCCAGCGCATATTTCAGATACGCAAAGCGGTGGATGAGCGCGGCCAGTGCAAAGTAGAGCGCACGCAGGCCAAGGATCGCGAAGATGTTCGAGGTGTAGACGATGAACGGATCGGTCGTGATCGCGAAGATCGCCGGGATCGAATCAACTGCGAAGATAAGGTCGGCGATTTCGACCATGATCAGCGCCAGAAACAGCGGCGTCACGAAGGTCTTCAGCTTGCCGGTCTTTTCATCGACTTCCTTGACGATGAATTTTTCGCCGTGCAGCGCATTGGTCACCGGCAGGTGACGGCGCAGGAACTTCAATATCTTGTTGTTGCCGATATCGTTTTCATCATGGTCGGACGAAAACAGCATCTTGAGGCCGGTAAAGACCAGAAACGCCGCGAAGATATAAAGAACCCAGTGGAAGTTTTCGACGATGGCAGCGCCCGCCGCAATCATGATACCGCGCAGGACGATAACGCCGAGGATACCCCACAGCAGCACGCGGTGCTGATATTGGCGGGGAATGGCGAAGTAGGAGAAGATCATGGCGATGATGAAGATGTTATCCATCGCCAGGCTTTTTTCGACCACGAAGCCGGTGACATATTCCATGGCCGATTGCTGGCCGGACTGATACCAGATCCAGCCGCCAAAGGCCAAGCCGATGGCGATGTAGAAGCCGGACATCAAGAGGCTTTCGCGCATGCCAATTTCCTTGGAGTTCTTATGCAGAACGCCAAGATCGAGAGCGAGAAGACCCAATACGAGAGAAATGAAGACGCCCCACATCCATGTGGG
This sequence comes from Hyphomicrobiales bacterium, assembly GCA_900473205.1. Classification (GTDB taxonomy): domain Bacteria; phylum Pseudomonadota; class Alphaproteobacteria; order Rhizobiales; family Rhizobiaceae; genus Agrobacterium. Next base: position 349,360 of record UCLB01000020.1, on the reverse strand, counting down.
CGTGCCGAGAAAATCCGAAAAGAGGAAGTCCATCAGTCAACCTTTAGCCGGACGAGGTTGGCTTTACGGATGGGGAACGTGACAGATATAAACGTGGCCCCAACCTTAAGAAACTCGACATCGCGTATTGTCCGGTAATACGCCAGAGGGGCCCGAGTTCTGATCACGACGATGAAATAATGTGGCTAAATCCTGTTTCAAGAGGATTGCCAAACTTTTTTCTCGTTGACATTTTTATGAAGGACACCTAGAAGCCGCTCAACACCGGGCAGCAATGCTCGGTGTGTTTCGTTGACTGCCTTGCAGTTTTATAAACTGACGTTCGGTAGTCAACATCACCGACATGTCCCGTGGCTTCTCCATTCGCAAATGTGAGAAACCTGTCAGAGGTCCTTCATCGGACTTCAGAGGAGGGCGTGTTTCCTTGATCCGGTTTGGCAACAAACCGGTGTAACATTCTGAAAGGAAATACGATGAGCAAGCGCGAATCGTCTAAGTATAAAATTGACCGCCGTATGGGCGAAAACATCTGGGGTCGTCCTAAGTCCCCGGTAAACCGTCGCGAATACGGCCCAGGCCAGCACGGCCAGCGCCGCAAGGGCAAGATGAGCGACTTCGGCACGCAGCTGCGCGCCAAGCAGAAGCTCAAGGGCTACTATGGTGAAATCCGCGAGAAGCAGTTCCGCGCAACTTACGACGAAGCTAACCGTCGCAAGGGTGACACCTCCGAGAACCTGATCGGTCTGCTCGAGTCCCGTCTGGACGCGATCGTATACCGCGCAAAGTTCGTACCGACCGTTTTCGCTGCTCGCCAGTTCGTAAACCATGGCCACGTCACGGTTAACGGCGTTCGCGTCAACATCGGTTCTTACCGTTGCAAGGTCGGCGACGTTATCGAAGTTCGCCAGAAGTCCAAGCAGCTCGTAACCGTCCTGGAAGCTGTTGCTCTCGCAGAGCGCGACGTTCCTGACTACATCGAAGTTGATCACAACAAGATGGTTGCGACATTTGCTCGCGTTCCAGCTCTGTCTGACGTTCCATACCCAGTCGTCATGGAACCACACCTCGTGGTCGAATTCTACTCGCGTTAATCGACGCGTGTCAGTCATAGAAAAAGCCGCCCTTCGAGGCGGCTTTTTTGTTGGGCGGTTTTTGAAGAGAAAGACGTTTGGCGATATCGTGAAACGTCAGCTGGCGACCTTGAAGTCGAAATAGCCGCAGACCGGAACGTGGTCGGATGGCTTTTCCCAGGCGCGGACGTGTTTTTCGACAGAGACGGATAGCAGCTTATCCGCCGCCTCCGATGACAGCATCAGGTGGTCGATGCGGATGCCGTTGTTCTTTGGCCATGCGCCAGCCTGATAATCCCAGAAGGTATAGAGGCCAGCTTCATCGGTCGTGGTGCGAGCGGCGTCCGTCAGCCCCAGATTTTCCAGCTTGCGGAACGAGGCGCGGGTCTGTGGCAGGAACAGGGCGTCGCCTTCCCACGCACGCGGGTCGTAGCAGTCGAAAGGCTCGGGAATGACATTGTAGTCGCCTGCGAGGATCAGCGGCTCCTCCAGCAGAAGGCGGTCTTCTGCAAAACGGTGCAGGCGCTCCATCCATGCCAGCTTGTAAGGGTACTTGACCGGATCATCCGGCGGGTTGCCATTGGGCAGGTAGAGCGAGCAGACGCGGATCACGCCGCCATTGGCGGAGAACACGCCCTCGATGAAGCGGGCCTGTTCGTCGGCATCATCACCCGGCAGGCCGCGATTGACCTCATCCGGCATCATCTTCGATAGTAGCGCTACGCCGTTGAAGCCTTTCTGGCCATGCGTTTCCACATGATAGCCCAGCGCTTCGATTTCGAGGCGCGGAAAATTCTCATCGACGGATTTGATTTCCTGAAGGCAGGCAATATCTGGGTTCGAATCCTTCAGCCATTGGCAGAGGTTTTCGATGCGCGCCTTGACGCCGTTGATGTTCCAGGTGGCAATCTTCATCGGACATTCCATTGTGTGATGGAGTCCGTTTTAAACCAAGTGCTGGCGAATGCCACCCGTTTTCACGGTTTCAACAGGCGGAATGACGGCTGGCTTAAATGGAGAAGCTGGTGCCGCAGCCGCAGCTTGCAACCGCATTCGGGTTCTTGATCTGGAAAGACTGGCCGAGCAGGTTGTCAACGAAGTCGATTTCCGAACCCTCCATGTAGATCACGGACATGCTGTCGATCAGCACCTTGGCATCATCGCGGGCGATGACGAGATCGTCATCCGTCGGCGCGCCATCGAGATCGAACTTGTATGAAAAGCCGGAGCAGCCGCCGCCTTCGACGGAGACGCGCAGAGACTGTTTACCCTCTTCGGCCGCTACGATCTGGGCGATTCGCTTTGCGGCGGATTCGGAAAGTGTAATCGGTGTGGTCATGTGATTTCTCCAACCGGGGTCAAGAACCGGAGAGCTATGTTTGTATAAACGCGATTATAAACCAGTCAAATTAACGGTCTATAGCCTTGTTGCGCGGCGATGACGCTTTGCGGCAACCTTCGAGATAGGTATGAAGGGTAGATGAAAAGGTCAATGGCAAGACCGTGGGATAAAGTTCAGCAGGATACGGAATGATTATCGATCAGCGCGCATTGGGGTTCGGAAGCGGAGAGAGGGCGGTCTATGCCACCGATCCATGGACGACACGCGGGCGGCTGTTTCCCGAAGCCTCCAGCCTCACGCGCTCCGATTTTCAGCGTGACCGAGATCGCATTGTCCACACGACTGCCTTTCGGCGGCTGAAGCACAAAACGCAGGTCTTCATCAGCCCGGACGGCGACCATTATCGCACGCGGCTGACGCATACGGTGGAAGTGGCGCAGATCGCCCGGGCCTTGGCGCGTGCCTTAAAGCTGGACGAGGATCTGGCGGAAGGCGTGGCGTTGGTTCACGACTTTGGCCACACACCCTTCGGCCATACCGGCGAGGATGCGCTGGATGCGGTGCTGAAGCCCTATGGCGGCTTCGACCACAATGCCCAGTCCTTGCGCATCGTTACCAAGCTGGAGCGTCGCTACGCGGAATATGACGGCATTAACCTGACATGGGAGACGCTGGAAGGGCTTGTGAAGCACAATGGCCCGCTGATCGGCGAAAATGCGAAGGGCGGTCATGGCCCCGTTGCGCTGCCTATCCTCGAATATTGCCAATTGCAGGATCTCGAGATCGGCACCTTCGCCAGCCTGGAGGCGCAGGTCGCGGCCATCGCCGATGACATCGCCTATAACACCCATGATATCGATGACGGTCTGCGTGCGGGCTATCTGACTTTCGACATGCTGGAAGAGGTGCCGTTCCTCAGCGGCCTGATGGCGGAAGTGCGGGCGAAATATCCCAACCTCGAAGACGACCGCTTCGCCCATGAAATCATGCGCCGGCAAATCACCCGCATGGTGGAAGATGTTATCGGCGTTGCGCAGCAGAACCTGAGCAAGCTAAAGCCGAAATCTGCGGCGGATATTCGTGGGGCTGATTACACCGTGGCGACGTTTTCGCCCGAGATGGCGGAGACGGACCGGCAGATCAAGAAGCTGCTGTTTGCCCATATCTATCGCCATGCGGAAATCATGCGTATCCGCGCCGGTGCCACGCAGATCGTGACCGACCTTTTCCACCGTTATATGGAGGTCCCGGCAGAAATGCAGAGCCACTATTGGGTAGACAGCATTCCTGGCATGAGCGTGGCCGCAAAAGCCCGGCATGTCGGGGATTATCTGGCCGGTATGACCGACAGTTATGCACTGAAAGCCCACCAGCGCCTGTTTGACCACACCCCCGATTTACGATAGGCAGCGGCAACCGCAGACCCGGTTTCAATATTGCCGGGACGTAGATGACAGCCTTCGCGCAGGTATATGATGATGAACCTTTTCGCCGATTTCGATACCAGAATCAAAAACGCGCTTGAGACGATCGACCTCGTCAAAGCCCATCGCGATGCTGTGGATTTCGGCCGAGTTACCGTTGAATCTCCGCGCGACCCCAGCCATGGTGATGTTGCGACCAATGCTGCGATGGTGCTGGCAAAGCCGCTGGGCACCAATCCGCGCGCTTTGGCCGAGCTGATCGTTCCAGCTTTGGAGCAGGATGAGGATGTGGACAGCGTCAATGTCGCCGGTCCGGGCTTCATCAATATCCGCGTATCCGTCGCCTATTGGCAGCGCCTATTGGCAGGCATGATAGAGCAGGGCGTTGATTACGGACGCTCGACTGTGGGTGCTGGCAAGAAGATCAACGTTGAATATGTCTCTGCCAACCCGACTGGTCCGATGCATGTTGGCCATTGCCGTGGCGCCGTTGTGGGCGATACGCTGGCGAATGTTCTGGCCTTCACCGGCTATGAGGTGACCAAGGAATATTACATCAACGATGCGGGCTCGCAGATCGACGTGCTGGCACGTTCGGTCTTCCTGCGTTACCGCGAAGCCTTGGGCGAAGAGGTCGGTGCCATTCCGCCGGGTCTTTACCCGGGTGATTATCTGGTGCCGCTGGGCAAGTCGCTGGCTGAAGAATTCGGTATCAAGCTGCGTGCCATGCCGGAAGACCAGTGGCTACCCATCGTCAAGGACAAGGCCATCGACGCAATGATGGTGATGATTCGCGAGGATCTGGCCGCGCTGAACGTGAAGCACGACGTGTTCTATTCGGAGCGCACGCTGCATGCGGGCAATGCTGGACCTATTCTGTCTGCCATCAACGATCTGACTTTCAAGGGCCATGTCTACAAGGGCACGCTGCCACCGCCAAAGGGCGAGCTGCCTGATGATTGGGAAGACCGCGAGCAGACGCTGTTCCGTTCCACCGAAGTCGGTGACGATATGGACCGCGCGCTGATCAAGTCTGACGGCTCCTATACCTATTTCGCGGCAGACGTAGCCTATTTCAAAGACAAGTTCGACCGTGGCTTCGGCGAAATGATCTATGTTCTGGGTGCCGACCATGGCGGATACGTCAAGCGTCTGGAAGCGGTTGCGCGGGCGGTTTCCGAAGGCAAATCTAAACTGACGGTTTTGCTGTGCCAGCTGGTCAAGCTTTTCCGTGATGGTGAGCCGGTGAAGATGTCGAAACGCTCCGGCGATTTCGTCACTTTGCGCGATGTTGTGGATGAAGTCGGGCGCGACCCGGTGCGATTCATGATGCTCTATCGGAAGAATTCTGAGCCTCTGGACTTCGATTTTGCCAAAGTAACGGAGCAATCCAAAGATAATCCAGTGTTTTATGTGCAATATGCACATGCTCGCTGCAAGTCGGTTTTCAGGCAGGCAAACGAGGCATTTCTGGACCTGGATGTGTCCCAGTTGACCATGGCCTCCAGTGCGTCTTTGATCAGTGATGTCAATGAGTTGCAGCTGATTGCTAAACTGGCCGAATACCCGCGCCTGATTGAGTCTGCAGCACTCAATCACGAGCCTCATCGGCTTGCTTTTTATCTTTATGATCTGGCCAGTTCCTTCCATGGCCATTGGAATAAAGGTAAAGATCAGCCAGAATTACGTTTTGTTAACGATAAAAACCGAGAATTAAGCGTTGCCAGGTTAGGGCTGGTGAATGCTGTCGCAAATGTACTGAAGTCTGGATTGACGCTTTTGGGAGCGGACGCACCTGACGAAATGCGATAACATCTCACCATTATTTGCTCACAATACGCTGGCAAGAGCTGTGATGCGTAGATGGTGGAACACGTAATGGTCGAAAAAAATGTCGCGTATAACCGGGATAACCGGGCAGAAGAATTCGCCGACAACGATCCCTTGGCGCAGCTTGCGCGTCTCGTCGGACAAGAGGATCGTCCTTCCCATGTCGCTTCCCCGGCTGCGCAGCACCCGGCGGAGCGTCGGGAGCCTGAATTCAATCTCGAAGACGAGTTGCTTCGCGAATTCGCGATCTACGATTCGCCACGCTACGAGCCTGTAGCGCTCGATGCGGCCAATGACGTGCGTTCGCCCGTTCCGGCTGGCGAGTTCATGCAACGCGTCGAATCCGTTTTCTCCCGCAAGGAGCCTGAGCTTGCACCGCCTGCGCCTGCGCCGGTCGAGCAATATGCGCCTGCCGAAACGGAAGAGTATCTGGTCGCCGAACACGCGTCCGCTGCGGCCTCCAATCTGCGTGACGATTTTAGCGATGATCCGGAATCGGTTGCGGCCTTGTTCGATGTCGCTCACCGCAACGTCGCTCCTGAGCCGGTTTACCAGCCAGAGCCTGAGGTGGCCCCAGCCTATGTTGAGCCGGTAACCTATGCCGAGCCACAGCAGCCGGTTGCTCAGTATGAGGAGCCTGTCGTTTCCGCGCCGGTCGTTGAAACTCCAGTCCATCATCACGTCGAGCCGTCCGTAGCGCACCAGCCGAACTGGGAGCATATGGCGGAGACGTCTGGCGAAGTGGCCATCGATCTTGCCAGCGAACTGGAGCTGTCCGTGGCGGATGAAGCTCCGGCTCCGCTCCAGGTTTCTCCGCCGATTGCCCGTCGCTCGTCGCTTGATTATTCCAGCCTGCGCCTTCCGCTGGCCAATTTCGGTGCTCCTCGTGCGACGCCGGTTGCGCCGAAGGTAGAGCCTGTGGTCGCTGCACCGGCACCGGTTGCCGCGCAGTTCACCCAGCCCATGGAAGCGCCAGCAAACCACGTCGAGCCTGCCATTCCCGCCGGACAGAAGCTGTCGGCCATGGATGAGCTGATCTACGACGTTGCGAAATACGAAATCGGTAGTGTCGTTGCTCCAGCAGCGCGCATCGAGCCGGTTGTGGCCGTTACGCCGCCCGTTGCTGTTGCGCCGACGCCGGTCGTTTCCGCGCCTGTTGCGCCACAGCCGGTTGTTGCGCCGAAGCGCGCAGAGCCTGCCTTTGAGCCAAGTCTTGCAAAGTCTGAGCCTGATCTCAGCGATTTCGATGCCTTCAAGGATGATGATTTCGAGCTTGCTCTGGATGATATCGATTTCGATATCGATCTTTCTGAAATCGCCAATATCGATGTCGCGGTCGCACTAGCGCCACAGCCTGTCGTTGCCCAGCAGCCAGCGCCTGTCGCGCAGGCCCCGGTCGTTCAGCCGAAGCCTGTTGTAGCACCGCCTGCGCCCGCACCTGTTGCCGCAGCGCCCGTTCGTCCACAGCCTGTCGTGACACCTCCGGTCGCCCGTCAGGAGCCACCACGTCCGGTCACGCCGGTCGTTGTTGCACCGCCTGCTACGCTCGAAAGCCTCCCGTTCGATCCTTCGCAGATCGGTGAGACGGAAGATCAGCCGGAAACCATCACCGAGATGGAAGTGCCGGAACTGCCCGTTGGTGTGTTCGAACCGAAGCCAGCGCCGCGCCGTCAGGAAGAAGACCTTGATCTCGACACTGAGCTTGCTACGCTTTTCGCGCCTGCCGTTTCCGGTGGGCTGGATCGCAACAAGAATGCCTCCCCTCGTCAGGCTCAGCCGCAGCCGAGCCCGGAAGAAGTGGACGAATTCGAGCGCGCGCTGGAACAGGATTTCCGTCGCAGCATGCAGGAAGCCGCAGAAACGCGCGCATCCGGCGAAAGAATTGCGCCGACCGATCTTGCCCAGCAGGTTCGCTACTCCGATGACGAACGCGGTGGTGCACGCCGCTGGTTCGTTCCCATGGCAGCCGTTTTGGGTGTCGTTCTCGTCGGTGGCGGTACTTACGCGCTGATGTTCGGCAATGGCAGCGGGCAGGGCTCCAACGGAGCGCCGGTCATCATTTCCGCTGACAGCGAGCCGACCAAGGTCGTGCCGGAAAATCCGGGTGGTCGCGTGGTGCCAAACCAGGACAAGGCGGTTTATGATCGTGTTGCCGGTGGCGCACCTGTCGACCCGAAGCAGCCTTCGCTGATTTCCACCAACGAGCAGCCAGTCGATGTGGTTCAGCGCACGCTGATCCCCGAGCAGTTGCCGCTTGAAGGCGAAAACGAAGACATGGACGCGGTCACTTCCACGCCGGTTGGTGAAACGGAAGACCCACGTCTGCTGTCTCCTGAAGAGAAGGCGCAGGCCGCTGAAAATCAGGGCGGTTCGCCGGTCAATGTTTCGCCGCGCAAGGTCCGCACCATGATCGTAAAGCCTGACGGTACGCTGGTTGCGCAGGAAGTTCCTGCGCCTGCTGCCTCCGCGCCACAGGCGGACAAGGTTGAAGAACTAGCCGCACCGAAGGCTAACGCTCCGGCAGAAGGCGCACCGGCTGTGATCTCCGCATCGCGTGTTCCTGTTGCACCGACACAGCCTGCCCAGCCACAGACACCGGCTCCTGTTGCCGCTGCATCGAAGCCTGCCCAGACGGCAGCACCGATGCCAGCATCGCGTCCGGCGGCTCAGCCTGCCAATGTCGTGGCGACCGTGACAAATCAGGGCAACGTTCGCCCGGCCCCGCCTTCGCAGCCCGCACAGGAAACTGCTGCAGCGCCAACGGCAACGACGAACGCGTCCTCCACGGGTGGTTACTTTGTGCAGGTTGCCTCGCTGCCGAGCCAGGCGGAAGCGCAGAAGTCCTACCAGAACCTGTCGGTCAAGTTCGGCTCCGTCATCGGCGGTCGCGGCGTCGACATCAAGGCAGCTGAAATTGCTGGCAAGGGTACGTTCTATCGTGTTCGCATCCCGGCTGGCGACAAGAACGAAGCGGCAGCATTGTGCGAGCGCCTGCGCTCCGCCGGTGGCAGCTGCCTGATTGCCCGCTGATTTTAGACTGACAAGAATTGAAGCCGGGATGGTTCTGCTGTCCCGGCTTTATTGATGGCAGGTTTCAACTCGTCCGCTTCGTCCCCCAACCGAGACGTCATCCTCGGGCTTGACCCGAGGATCTAATCACGTCCGACGTTGTGGTTCGTTAGATCCTCGGGTTAAGCCCGAGGATGACGGCACAGAGGGAGGGCCTTGTTCCCGGACCGTTATCGCTCTCGACTTTTCACGCCCCAAAGTTTCCAAGCAGGACACATCCATGACCGACACGAAAGCTATGATCCTTGGCTGTAGCGGCCTCACCCTGACCGAAGAAGAAATCGCGCTGTATAAGGCCGAGCGTCCCTGGGGCTTCATTCTGTTCGGGCGCAACATCGGTGATGCCGCGCAAATCACGGACCTCGTGGCGTCCATGCGTGATGCGGTTGGTCGGCCCGATGCACCTGTACTGATCGATCAGGAAGGCGGTCGCGTGCAGCGCATTCGTCCGCCTTTGTTGCAATTCTATCCCAATGCGCAGGCGCTGGGTGAAATCTATCTGCGTGATGCGGCTCAAGGCCTACGCGCCGCATGGCTGATGTCACGCCTGCATGCTTTCGACCTGATGAAGCTCGGCATCACAGTGGATTGCCTGCCGGTGCTGGATGTGCCGGTGGAGGGCGCGAGCAACGTCATCGGCAACCGTGCCTACGGGTTTGATCCAGCGCTGGTGGCTGCCATGGGGCAGGCGGCAGCGGATGGCTTGAAGGCGGGCGGCATGCTGCCTGTCATGAAGCACATTCCCGGCCACGGACGAGGTCTGGTCGATTCGCATCACGAATTGCCGGCTGTGGATGTTCCCCTGGACGAGCTTGATGCGCATGACTTCGTGCCATTCCGCGCGCTGAACAAAGAGCTGATGGCCATGAGTGCGCATCTGGTGTTCACAGCCATCGACGCGCAGCGTCCGGCGACGACATCGCCCATCGTCATCGATGAGATCATTCGTGGGCGGATCGGTTTCGATGGTCTGCTGATCTCCGACGATAGCTCCATGAATGCCCTGAAAGGCACACTCGGCGAGCGCGCTGCCAATATTGTTGCGGGTGGTTGCGATATAGTCTTGCATTGCAACGGTGTGATGGATGAAATGCTGCAGGTCGTGAAAGAAGTGCCTGTTCTTTCCGGCAAGGCTCTGGAGCGTGTTCGGGCTGTCGAAGCTGGTTTCCCGGCGGCTGACGGCGCAGATGAATCGGCGCTCAGAGACGAATTCAACGCCATGCTGCCGGTTGCCTGATAAGCGACCAGCCGGGCGTCTTTAATGTTGGGCCCGGTGGACGGATGAATGGCGGCAGATAAATCGCGCGGTAGCGCGCCGATGGAAAAGCTCTGGGAAGATATCAAGCCAGAGCGAGCCACCGGTGAAGCAGCATTGATGATCGATGTGGCGGGCTTTGAAGGTCCGCTCGATCTGTTGCTGCATCTTGCCCGAACGCAAAAGGTCGATCTCTCCCGCATCTCCGTGCTGGCGCTGGCCGAGCAATATCTCGTGTTCGTGGAGCAGGCACGGCGCGTACGCATTGAGCTGGCCGCCGATTATCTGGTCATGGCGGCGTGGCTGGCCTTCCTCAAGTCCAAGCTGCTCATTCCCCAGCAAAGCAAGGATGACGGCCCGAGCGGCGAGGAGATGGCCGCAACGCTGGCCTTCCGGCTGAAGCGTCTGGAAGCCATGCGTGAGGCGGCGGAACGTCTGGTCAATCGTAATCAACTGGGCCGTGATGTCTTTGCCCGCGGTGCGCCTGAGCACATTCCGCACAAGAGCCGCTCCTCCTTCGAGGCAAGTCTTTACGATCTGCTCAGCGCCTATGCCAATTTGCGTCAGCGCCAAGCCATCACCCAGGTGACCATTGAAAAGCGGGATGTCTGGTCATTGGTCGATGCGCGTGAGTTGCTGACCTCTATGCTGGGCGAGATCGGCGAGTGGACGGAGCTGGATCGCTATCTGTTGCAATATGTTGCCGACCCTTCCATGCGGGCGACAGCGATGGCTAGTGCCTTTGCCGCCTCGCTGGAACTGGTGCGCGAGGGATCGTTGGAGATTCGTCAGGACGGCGCGTTCCAGCCGATTTTCATGCGCAAAGGGTCTGGCCGTGAAAGGACACGTGATGTCGAGTGAACTGGATGCGGATGATGATGCCATCGTGGCAGATGGGGTGGGATTCGAACCCACGGTTACCGAGCGGCAGCTGAAAGACGCCGAGCGTATTGCTGAGGCCTTGATCTTTGCCTCCGCGCAGCCCGTGTCCGAAGCCTTCATTGCCGAGCGTGTGCCGAAGAGTATCGATGTTGCGGCGCTGCTGTGGAAGCTCAAGGGCGTCTATGCCGAGCGCGGCGTCAACCTTATTCAGGTCGGCGGAAACTGGGCCTTCCGCACGGCAGGCGATCTGTCCTTCGTCATTCGCATGGATGAGAAAGAGCCGAAGAAGCTTTCAAGGGCTGCTCTGGAAGTGCTGGCCATCATCGCCTATCACCAGCCGGTAACGCGTGCGGAAATCGAGGAAATCCGCGGCGTGCAGACATCGCGCGGCACGCTGGATGTGCTGATGGAAGCGGGCTGGGTGCGGTTTCGCGGGCGGCGCAGAACGCCGGGTCGGCCAGTGACCATGGGAACGACGGTGGAGTTTCTCGATCATTTCGGGCTGGAAGAACTGCGCGATCTGCCGGGGCTGGATGAGTTGAAGGGGGCAGGGCTGCTTTCTGGCCGTATCCCGTCCAACTTCGGTATCCCACTGCCATCCATGAACGATGAGCTGACCGACGATGAAGATCCGATCACGCAGCTCGATCTGGAAGAACTCGGGCTGCTGGCACCCAGCGGCGATGAGCCGGAAAGCTGAGCGCATTCTATTGTTGCCGTCATCACAAAGAGTTGCCAACATTTGGCAACCAGCGGATTTATAGTGTCTTATCGTTTGTTGATAGCCATTTTGGTGTTTGAAAAACCTCCGCAAACGTCTTACATCGGATCAAAGCAAAATTCAGGGAGTTTGCGTTATGGGTTCTTTTAGTGTGTGGCATTGGCTCATCGTTCTGGTCATCGTGCTGGTCCTATTCGGTCGCGGCAAGATTCCGGAACTGATGGGCGATGTTGCAAAGGGTATCAAGAGCTTCAAAAAGGGCATGGCTGACGAAGACAACACGCCACCGCCAGCAGCAGACCCAACCAGCAACGTCAATTCCAAGACGGTCGACCACAAGGCTGACGAGATCAAGTAATCGATCTTGCGGCGCGGGTTGAAAATCGGGCCGCACCCTTAGGCGTGTCAGGAGCTTTGTGATGTTTGATATCGGCTGGAGCGAGTTGCTGGTGATTGCGGTCGTCTTGATCGTTGTCGTTGGCCCAAAAGACTTGCCGCCCATGATCCGCGCCTTCGGTAAGACGATGGCGGGATTGCGCAAGATGGCGGGAGATTTCCGCACGCAGTTCGATGAGGCCTTGAAAGAGGCCGACATGGACGACGTGCGCCAGACGATTTCCGACGTGCGCAATCTCAACCCGACAAATTCGCTGCGCGATGCGATGAACCCGCTTCGCCAGCTGGGCAATGAAATCCGCTCCGATCTTCAGGGCGCGACGACGCCGCCAGGTTCTGCGGCAACCAGCGCACCCGCTGGTGCGCCTTCGGTCAGCTTGTCTGAGCCAGAGATGAAGCTGCCGGATGGTCCGCCTGCGATTGCGACTGAAGCTGCTTCTGTGGCAGCTGGCGTTTCCACTGGCCCGGCAACTGCGGCCCCGACCACAGTGCCTGCATCCGTTGCACCATCCTCTGTCGCCACTGCAGCAGTCGCGCCATCCGCTACACCTTCCGAGAAGCCGAAAGCTGTGCGCAAACGCGCGCCTGTCAAGTCCGCTCAGGAAGTGGAAGCCGAAACGGTTGCGGCAAAGCCGAAGCGTGCGGCCAAAACTGTTTCCGCTAAAACGGAAGCGGCGACATCCGCCGGTGCAAAGCCTGTTGCTCCGAAAAGCAGCAAGCCTGCCGCCTTGACCGACGTTGCCGCAAAGGCTTCCCGGGTTAAGGCTGCAAGGGCTACGGTCGAGGCTGGAAAGCCCATGGTCGAGAAGGCCAAGGCGATGGTGAAAAAGACCGATACGGAACAGACGGCGGCGGCAACGCCTGCCAAAACAGTGAAGACGGCCAAGGCCAAGAAGGGTGAAGCATGAGTGGGGAAACAGATGATAAGCCACAGCCGCTTATCGAACACCTCATGGAACTGCGCACGCGACTGATCTGGTCGCTCGGTGCATTCTTCGTCGCCTTCATTGCCTGTTTCGCCGTTGCCAAGCATCTCTTCAACCTGCTGGTCATTCCTTACAAATGGGCAGTGATCTGGGCCGGGCTGGATGTTGCCAAATCCTCGCTGATCTACACCGCGCCGCAGGAGTTCTTCTTCACGCAGATCAAGGTCGCCATGTTCGGCGCGCTGGTCATCTCCTTTCCGGTCATCGCCTCGCAGCTCTACAAGTTCGTGGCACCGGGCCTTTACAAGAACGAGCGTGCGGCGTTTTTGCCGTTCCTGATCGCGTCTCCGCTGCTGTTTCTTCTGGGCGGTGCGCTGGTCTATTTCTTCTTCACGCCCATGGTCATGTGGTTCTTTCTGGCCATGCAGCAGCTGCCTGAGGATGGTGAAGTTGCGATTTCGCTGATGCCGAAGGTGTCCGAATATCTCAGCCTCATCATGACGCTGGTGCTGTCGTTCGGTCTGGTGTTCCAGCTGCCTGTTGTCACAACGCTGCTGGCACGCGTCGGCCTTTTGACCAGCCAGTGGCTGAAGGAAAAACGCAAATTCGCCATTGTCGGTGCCTTCGTCGTGGCTGCCGTGCTGACACCGCCGGACCCGATGTCCCAAATCGGTCTTGCGTTGCCCGCAATCCTTCTCTACGAGATTTCCATACATTTGGCTCGACTCGTGGAGAAGAAGCGCGCTGAGGAAAATGCAGGCCGTGAGCTTGAAAATTCCAGTGACGACTGACGGTTTTCGTCAGGACCTTCTTCAAACGCCGGGCCATTCGTCCCGGCGTTTTGTTTTTCAAAACATGATGCAAATTACGGTCTGGAACCAAGATGCACGACATTAAATGGATACGCGAAAACCCTGAAGCTTTCGATGCAGGCCTTGCCCGTCGCAATGCCGAGCCGCAATCCGCAAGCCTGATTGCGCTCGACGAAAAGCGCCGCTCCGTCATCCAGACCCTGCAGGACATGCAGTCCCGCCGCAACGCCGCCTCCAAGGAAATCGGCGCGGCGATGGCGCAGAAGAACATGGAACTGGCCGAAAAGCTGAAGGCCGAAGTGGCCGACATCAAGGACAGCATGCCGCGCCTCGAGGAAGAGGATCGTCAGGTTTCGGCTGAATTGACCGATGCCCTGTCGCGCATTCCCAACCTGCCGTTTGATGACGTTCCCATGGGCAAGGACGAGCATGACAATGTGGTCGCCCGCGTCGTTGGCCAGAAGCCCGGCTGGAACCATGCTGCCAAGGAACATTACGAAATCGGTGAAGCGCTCGGCTACATGGATTTCGACCGTGCTGCCAAGCTTTCCGGCTCGCGCTTCACCGTGCTGACCAGCCAGATCGCCCGGCTGGAACGTGCGCTCGGCCAGTTCATGATCGACCTGCACACCTCGGAACATGGTTATACGGAAGTGTCGTCGCCGCTGATGGTGCGCGACGAAGCGATGTATGGCACCGGCCAGCTTCCGAAATTTGCGGAAGACCTGTTCAAGACGACCGATGGTCGCTGGCTGATCCCGACTGCCGAGGTCACGCTGACCAATCTCGTTGCGGGTGAAATTCTGGAGCAGGAAAAGCTGCCGCTGCGCTTTACCGCGCTCACGCCATCCTTCCGTTCGGAAGCAGGTTCTGCCGGTCGCGATACGCGCGGCATGTTGCGCCAGCATCAGTTCTGGAAGTGCGAACTCGTTTCGATCACCGATGCGGAAAGCGCAATCGAAGAGCACGAGCGTATGACGGCTTGCGCCGAAGAAGTGCTGAAGCGTCTCGGCCTGCATTTCCGCACCATGACGCTGTGCACAGGCGACATGGGCTTTGGCGCACGCAAGACCTACGACCTCGAAGTCTGGCTTCCCGGTCAGGACACTTACCGCGAAATCTCGTCCTGCTCTGTCTGTGGCGATTTCCAGGGACGGCGCATGGATGCGCGCTACCGCGCCAAGGGTGAGAAGTCGACGAAGTTTGTCCACACACTTAATGGCTCCGGCACGGCGGTTGGTCGCTGCCTGATCGCTGTTCTGGAGAATTACCTGAACGAGGATGGTTCGGTGACGATACCGGACGTGCTGCTGCCTTACATGGGCGGTCTGACGCGGATCGAAAAGGCGGCGTGATAACAGCGCCTCTGTCATCCCGCTATCCAAGTGCGGGATGACTAAGGAGTTGGGTTCACTCCTTAGTCGGTTTGCTTAGTCGCAGATCATGAGGCGGCGACGTGGAAGAATCGTTTTGGAGGAAACACGATGCGGATATTGCTGACGAATGATGATGGCATTCACGCCGAAGGGCTGGCGGTGCTGGAGCGTATCGCTCGCACCATCTCCGACGATGTCTGGATCGTGGCACCGGAAACGGACCAGAGCGGCCTTGCCCATTCGCTGACGCTGTCTGAGCCTCTGCGTCTGCGCAAGATTTCCGACAAGCATTATGCGCTGCGCGGAACGCCGACCGATTGCGTCATCATGGGCGTGCGCGAAGTGCTGCCGGGTAAACCTGACCTCATCCTGTCGGGTGTCAATGCCGGTGCCAACATGGCTGATGACGTGACCTATTCCGGCACCATTGCCGGTGCCATCGAAGGCACGTTGCAGGGTGTCCGTTCCTTTGCGCTGAGCCAGGCCTTCGCCTATACCGGCCACGCCGAACGCGTCGTGCCATGGGAAGTGGCGGAGGCTTTTGCGCCCGATCTCATTCGCAAGCTGATCGATGTCGATCTTCCCAGTGAAACCTTCCTCAATCTCAATTTCCCCAATTGCGCGCCCGCCGATGTGAAGGGCGTGAGCGTCACTGAACAGGGCAAGCTTGATTTCGGCCTGACTGTCGATCAGCGTCAGGATGGTCGCGGCCTGCCATATTACTGGCTGCGATTCGGAGAGCGACTGGGCAATTTCCGCGAAGGCACGGATATCCATGCCGTCAAGGATGGCCAGATTTCGGTCACGCCGCTCAAGCTTGACCTGACGGATTATACCGTGAAGGATCGCGTGGCGGCGGCGCTTGGGCTTGGAGTGAAAGATTGAAATCAGCAATGGTCGAGAAAGAGGGCTTTGCAGCCCTTGTGCTGCGGTTGAGAGCCGAAGGCATTTCCGATATCGACCTGTTGACGGCGGTCGAGCAGACGCCGCGCTCGCAATTCGTGCCAGCGCAATTTACGGCGGAAGCCTATTCCAGCCGCACTATTCCCATTGATTGCGGTGCCTTCATGGAAAGCGCCGATATGGCGGTGAAGACGGTTCACCGTCTTCAGGTCAAGCCGGGTCAGCGCGTGCTGGAAATCGGCACTGGGAGTGGTTTCATGACGGCTGTGCTGGGAAAACGCGCTGAGCGTGTCGTCTCGATAGAGCGTTATAAAACGCTGGTGCAGATGGCGCAGAACCGCATGGATGATCTCGGCATCCGCAATGTGGTGATTCGCCAGGCCGATGGGACCAACGGTCTGGTGGGCGAGGGTACCTTCGACCGAATCATCTCTACGGCGGCATTTACAGCCATGCCGCGCTTTTTTACCGAACAGATCGTTTCAGGCGGCATGATGATTGCCCCCATTATCATGGAGGATGGGCGATGCATTATGACCCGTTTTTCCAAGACCGGCAGCCGCTTCGAGCGTGAAGAGATGTTCGAAACGCCCTATCTGCCCATTGAAACGCACATTGCGCGCTATCTGTAGCAAAATGAAATTCCGCGGCCAAAAGTGGAACGAAAGCAGATTTTTTCCAAGCCTTTGATTTGAAATTATTTTCCCGTCAATTTTTGCGAAAAATGGCCCGTTTTCCGGCGTTTCATGGTTATCGAAGTGTCAAAAAATGTTCGAAGACCTTAACGTTTTAACGGCGTGGTAACACTAACGCGCTTTAATCAACCTCATCAACGCATGGTTTTCCCGTCACGGGAGAGGGGCCTTGCAGAGTGTTGTTAGAGCCGGATCGATCCCGATGCGGCGGTTGGCGTCAGTGTAGATCGAGTCATGCGTATGAGTAATTCGCCTAAAATCGGAAAATCAATCGCAAAGATGTTCGCAGCGGCATTGCTGGCAAGCGTCGCAACGGGTTGTAGCTCGGACGCCACGCGATTTGGCGGCCTCTTCTCCAGTGGACCGGACCAAATGACGACCGCATCCATTCCAAACCGCACAGCCGGTGGCGCTTACGGGCAGGCTCCTGTCCCGCAGGGTGATGTGAACAGCGGTGGTTATGCGTCGTCTGCGCCGCAGGGTGGCTACGCGAACCAGAATTCGGCCCGTAATTCGGCCATGAACCAGCCTTACCCCGCTTCAAACGGCGGCTACGGTTCGGTGCAGCCATCGTCGGCACGTACGGCTTCATCTTCTGCGCCTATCCAGCGCTCAGAGCTTGCCGCTCCGTCGCCAGCAACCAATCGCGATCCATCCACGCGTAGTCAGGCAATGGCGCAGCCATTCCCGTCTGCTACTGCAAATTCGGCGCCGTCGGTGGCATCGGCCCGCGTTCCTTCCAGCAGCGGTGACAACCTGTCCACCGGTTCGATCAAGGCCGATGGCAATGGTTGGCACACGGATGGCGCCTCTTCGGTCACCTTGAAGTCCGGCGAAACGATTGCGACGCTGTCCAAGCGCTACGGCGTTCCTGAAAAGGCTCTGCTTCAGGCAAACGGCCTTTCCAGCGCCTCTGCCGCGGCACCCGGCCAGTCGGTCATCATTCCCAAGTTCGGTCAGTCCCGCAATGCAGCCCGCGCTGCTTCTGGCAATATCGATCTGAGCAAGAATAACAACGGCCCAGCGCCAACGCGTGGTCCTGAGCAGAACGTCGCCGTGCTGCCTTCGCAGAATGCAGCGCGTGACAAGGCCTCGGCAGAAGCCGGCAAATTGACGCCTCCCGGCGGCAAGCCGCTTCCTCCGACCGGGGGTTACAAGGTTCAGACCGGTGACAGCCTTGCGAAGATTGCCCGTGCAAACGGCGTTTCCGTTGCTGATCTGAAGTCTGCCAACGGCATCACCGACGGCAACATCCGTATCGGCCAGACGCTGAAAATCCCGGGAGCAGGCACGGATGGCATCAAGACGGCTTCCGTCCAGCATCAGCCAGCGGCACAGCCAGCCGCAACTAAGCCGGTGGAAGCACCGGCCGTTGCCAAGGCTGAAATGCCGAAGGCACCTGCTGCTGAAGCCAGCGTCAGCGATGTCGAGAAGAAGTCCGACATGGCATCGCTTGCGCCAGAATCCACGGGCATCGGCAAATATCGCTGGCCGGTTCGTGGTGCCGTGATCTCCGGCTTCGGTGAAAACGTCGATGGCAGCCGTAACGACGGTATCAACATTTCCGTGCCTGAGGGTACGCCGATCAAGGCTGCGGAAAACGGTGTCGTCATCTACTCCGGCAACGGCCTGAAGCAGCTCGGCAACACGGTTCTGATCCGCCACGACGACGGTCGCGTCACCGTCTACGGCAACGCTGCCAGCCTTGACGTGCAGCGTGGCCAGAAGGTTCAGCGCGGCCAGACCATTGCGTCTTCGGGCATGACCGGCAGCGCCAAGCGTCCGCAGGTTCACTTCGAAGTCCGCAAGGATGCAACGCCGGTGAACCCATCCTCTTTCCTTGAATAGGTACTGCGTCTCAAGGGTCGAAAAAGCCGGGTCAACGCCCGGCTTTTTCACGTTTCAGGCTCTGGTCAGACCCACCGTTCGTTCGATGAAGTCTGCAATGGTTGCCGTGTCGTCCAGATCGAACACTGGCAGCGCGGTATCCGGCACAGCGTGGTCGGCGGCGATGGCGACGATATGCGGATCGGTCGGCGCTAAGGGCTCGGTCTTGGCCGCTTCCAGCCTGCGGGCCTCGATCTTGGGAACAGGCTCGTATTTATAGCCCTCGATGAGAACCAGATCGCAGGGCGCGATGCGCGCCAGAATATCCTCGAAGGATGGCTCCGGTCCGCCCCGAAGCTCGTGCATGATGGCAAAGCGGGTGCCTGAGACGATGGTCACTTCATGCGCGCCCGCCTGCCTGTGCCGCCAGCTATCGGCGCCGACCTTGTCGATATCGAAATCATGATGCGCATGCTTGATGGTGGAGACGCGGTAACCGCGTGCCGTGAGTTCGGTCACAATGCGAACGGCAAGGCCGGTCTTGCCCGAATTTTTCCAGCCGGAAATACCGAATACTTTCTGGGTCATGCATTCATACTCTTGAAAAACGCCTCCGCCGTCGCAAGTTCATCCGGCGTGTTGATGTTGTAGAATGGGTCGATGGAGGCCGTGGTACTCTCTACTGGGGAGAAGGACACGCCAAGCGTAGAATGCCGCGCCAGAAAACTGCGAATGCGGCGGTTGTTGTCATCCGCCAGCCAGTGCTCCAGATCGTCAGCGATGGAGATGGGCCATAGCCCAAAGACCGGATGCACATGGCCACTGGAGGCTGCGATGACGATGGCATTGTCGCCGGTAATATGATCCGCAAGTCGCAATGAAAGATCAGCCGGGAAGAAAGGGCTGTCTGCCGGGACAGTCAGGAAATGTGTCGCTTGCGGAGCGTGGATAGCGAAGTGATGCATACCGGCCAGAACGCCCGCCAGCGGTCCCGCATGACCGGCCTTGGTATCTGGCACCAGTGGCAGCCCGAATGCTTCAGCCCAGCTCTCAGGCGCATTCAAGGCCAGCGTGGAAACCTGTGGGGCAACGCGCTCGATGACATGCGACAGCAGCGGCTGGCCACCCAGAGGGCTCAGCGCCTTGTTCGTTCCCATACGCCGGGAAAGGCCGCCGGCCAGAATGAGGCCGGGCAGGGTGTTTTCAATGCTGCTCATGCTTTGCCTTGCTGCATGCTTTTCCGGTGGTTGCGTTCCTGCATGCCGGTGTAGGCGCTTGCCATAAGGGCAAGAGCGGCAATGATCAACATGACCAGCAGGAGCGGTGTGGTCCCGGCCTCTTTCGACAGAAGAGATGAGGCCAGTACGGCAAGAGCAGCGCCGCCTCCAATCGTCAGCGCTCCTCCCAGGCCCGATGCGGAACCGGCCAGATGCGGCTGGACATTGACCATACCTGCATTGGCGCTGGGCAGGGTGACTCCGTTTCCAATGCCGATCAGCGCAAGCGGCAGGAAGAACTCATAGTGGCTGTTCAGGTCAAGAAGGGGCAGGGTGATGGCGCCGATGATGCCGATGGTGGAAATGATATTTCCGGTGACCATCATCCGCGCGATCCCAACGCGTTGCGCGTAGCGACCGGACAGGAAGTTTCCGAGCATATAACCGCCTGCCATGAAAAAGAACTGCATGCCGAGCGTGGCTGGCGTCAGTTCGTAAAGGACGCTGCCCACGAAGGGAGCGCCGCCGAGGAAGGAGAAGAACAGGCCGGAGGTGAAGGTGGAGGTAAGCGCGTAGCCCCAAAAGCGGCTGGAGCGTAAAAGCTGCGGCCATGCGTGGAATTGTGCAGCGAAGCTTGCGGATTTTTGACGGTTGGTTTCGCCCAGATCGAAAAAGACTAGAAACAGCATCGCTGCGCCGCATGAGGCGACAAGGAAAAAGCTGGACTGCCAGCCCGAGAAATCATTGAGAAAACCGCCTATCGTGGGGCCAACCATGGGAACCACGGACATGCCCATGGTGACGTAGCCGATCATGGAAGCGGCGCGATCCGCAGGCACCATGTCGCGTACGATAGCGCGGGATAGAACAAAGCCAGAGGCAATGACGGCCTGAAACAGCCGCCCGATCATGAAAACGGTGATGTTGGGAGCAATAGCGCAAACCACCGTTGCGATCACCATGATCACAAGAGCGCCCAGAAGAACGGGGCGACGACCGAAGAGGTCGGATAGCGGGCCGATGATCAGTTGCACAACCGCTGTGGCGGCCAGATAGCCTGATACGGCAAATTGCATGACCGCGTAATCGGTCTCGAAATACACCGCCATGGCGGCAAGCGAGGGCAGAAAGATATTCATGCAGAGCGCCGCAACGCCGGACACCAGAACAAGCGTTCCGAGATGCGGCGGCGTCGATCTGTCGAGGAAGCGAACGGACTTCATTGTATTCTCGTAGACGTCTTGGCGAGCGGCGGCTGATGACGCCTGCTTTCACGATAGAATGTGTAAAGACCGGACGCGACGATGATGGCCGTGCCAAGCAAAATCCATGAATTCAAACTGTCTTCGAACACGAAATAGCCGATTGAAAAAGCCCAGATCATGCTCGTATAGCGGAAAGGTGCGACGAAGGCGATATCGCCGCTGCGCATGGACAGAATAACCGCCTGATATCCAACAACGACCAGAATGGCGGCGGCAAAGAGATGTGACCAGACATAGCCATCCATCGGCTGCCAGCCGCCGAAGGGCATGATGAGCGCTGCACCGAACAGCGTGTTGACGACAGCGGTGGTCATCGTCACCGTTAGCGACGGAATGTCCGTATACATGCGCCGTGTCAGAAGATCACGGCCTGCGGTGACGAAAACGGCGCCGACGACCAGCAGCGCTGCTGTTGTAAAACCATCCGGGCCGGGCCGCAGAATGATGAGCACGCCGACGAAGCCGACAAGGATCGCCGTCCAGCGCCGCCAGCCGACAGGCTCGCGCAGAAAAATGGCTGCGCCCAGCGTCACCGCCAGCGGCAGCGACTGCATGATGGCGGATACATTGGCGAAACCCATAGTAGCCAGCGCGCGCAGATAGAGAATGGAGGCGCCGACTTCACACAGACAGCGCAGCAGGATGATGGGCCTAAGAATGGTCTTCAGTGGCCTTAAGGCTCCCATGTGGCGGGCGATGACATAGACCAGAGCGCAGGTCATGAGGCCACGCACGAAGAGGATTTGGCCTGTGTTGATGTAGGGGGTGACGGATTTGGTGAATGCGTCGTTGACCGTAAAGCAGGCCATCGCGAGCGCCATGAGCAACGCGCCGCGCGTATTATCCGTCAATGCCATTATTCCAAATCCCAGATACGAAACGGCGTCGATGCACATCGTACGACTCCGCCCACTCCTCTTACATTGAATGGGTGGCACGCTACTATTGGGAATTCAATCGAATAATTTCAGCAGACTTGAATAAAGGCCGATCAACCGCCGGTCACGCTCATATGGCGCGCAACGGCTGGACGCTTGTGGGTACGGTCGATGATGAAGTCATGACCCTTGGGCTTGCGAAGGATCGCATCGTCAATTGCTTGCGACAGAAGCGCGTTGTCATCGGAGGCGCGCAGCGCCGTGCGAAGATCGGCAGCATCGTCCTGCCCTAAGCACATATAGAGCGTGCCAGTGCAGGTCAGTCGCACGCGGTTGCAGCTTTCGCAGAAATTATGGGTCATCGGCGTTATGAAGCCGAGTCTGCCGCCGGTTTCCTTCACCGAGACATAACGGGCCGGGCCGCCGGTCTGGTAGCCGATGTCATCAAGCGTGAACTGTTCTTCCAGTGAAGCCCGGACCTGTGACAGCGGCAGATAACGATCCGTGCGGTCTTCCTCGATTTCACCCATTGGCATGGTTTCGATGACGGTGAGGTCCATGCCGCGCTCATGCGCGAACTGCATGAGCTGAGGGATTTCATGCTCGTTGAAATCCTTGAGTGCGACAGCATTCAGCTTGATCTTGAGGCCAGCGTCGAGCGCCGCATCGATACCGCCCATGACCTTGGAGAAATCTCCCCAGCGGGTGATCTGCTTGAACTTGTAAGGGTCGAGCGTATCAAGCGAGACATTGATACGCCGCACACCGCAATCGAACAGCTCGGCTGCATGGGTAGCCAGCTGCGATCCGTTGGTGGTCAGCGTCAACTCGTCCAGCGTGCCTGCCTGAACATGGCGACCGAGATCGCGCACCAACTGCATGATGTTCTTGCGCACCAGCGGCTCACCGCCCGTGAGCCTTATCTTGCGCACGCCTTTGGTAATGAAGGCGGAACAGAGTCGATCCAGCTCTTCCAGCGTCAGAAGATCCTTCTTGGGCAGGAAGGTCATGTGTTCCGACATGCAATAGGTGCAGCGGAAATCGCAGCGGTCTGTCACGGAGACGCGCAGGTAGGTTACAGCCCGGCCGAAGGGGTCAACCATCGGGGCAGTGCTTTCCGTCAGGGATTGCGCTTTGGGGAGCGATCCGAGGAAGCTGTTCAAGCTGAAATCTCCATTGCATTCTATGAGGTACGTGTGGCCTGATGCCTTCATGTAGTGGCTTGCCCACGGACGGGCAAGGTCATAAGTGTGCAGTATATTATCATGCGACGGAAATGAAAAATGAGTGAGCCCTGGCCAACCGAACTGCGGGTGTCGAAAGACAGGAAACATCTCGTCGTGACATTCGACAATGACGCATCCTTCGACCTGCCCGCAGAGATGCTGCGGGTGCTGTCTCCCTCTGCCGAAGTGCAGGGTCATGGGCCGGGTCAAAAGATTACCGTGCCCGGCAAAAAGAACGTCACTATTCGCTCTCTGGTGGCCACCGGCAACTATGCCGTCCGCATCGCTTTCGATGACCGTCATGACAGTGGCATCTATACGTGGAAGTATCTTTTGGAACTGGGCGAAAGGGGTGACACACTGTTCACGGCCTATGAGGGCGAACTTGCGGAAAAAGGCTTGAGCCGGGAGCCCAGAATCCGTTAGCAGCAACGTATATTTCAGACAGGGACAGGGGTGACACTTGGCGGTCGAGGGAAATGCACATGATCTGGCGCAAGTGGTCGTCCTGCTGGGGGCGGGTGTCATCGCGGCACCACTGTTCAAGCGAATTGGTCTCGGCTCCGTTCTGGGTTATCTCGCCGCCGGTCTGGTAATCGGCCCCTTCGGCTTCGGTGCCTTCTCCGATCCGCAAGCTATCATCCATATTGCCGAACTCGGCGTTGTGATGTTCCTGTTCATCATCGGCCTTGAAATGCAGCCTTCGCGGCTGTGGTCCATGCGCAAGGATATTTTCGGGCTCGGTGCCTTGCAGGTGCTGGCCTGCATGGCGGGCCTGACACTGGTCGGCCTCGCCCTCGGTTTCTCGCTCATCCCATCCTTCGTCGCCGGTACCGGCTTTGTGCTGACCTCCACCGCCATCGTCATGCAGATGCTGCAGGAGCGCAACAGCATGTCGACGCTGAAGGGCCAGCGCATCATCGCTATCTTGCTGTTCGAGGATTTGGCTATCGTGCCGCTTCTGGTGCTTGTAGCGTTTCTAGGGGCAGGTGGTGAGGCAGTGACGCTGACGGAACGGTTGACGTCAATCGGTATCGCACTGGCCGCAACTGCCGCCTTGATTGTCGCCGGGCGTTATCTGCTGAACCCGTTCTTCCGGCTGCTCGCAGCGTCCGGTGCGCGGGAAGTGATGACGGCTGCGGCGCTGCTCGTCGTTCTCGGCTCGGCCTTGCTCATGCAGGTCAGCGGATTGTCCATGGCAATGGGCGCGTTTCTGGCCGGTGTTCTTCTGTCGGAATCCTCTTTCCGTCATCAGCTGGAAGCGGACATCGAACCCTTCCGTGGCATCCTGCTTGGCCTTTTCTTCCTCGGTGTTGGCATGGCTATCGACCTCAAGGTCATCGCCGCAAACTGGCAGCTCGTGCTGATGAGCGTCGTTGCCTATATGCTCGTTAAGGCGCTGCTGATCTATTGCGTCGCGCGGGTGCTGGGCACCTGCCAGCGAGAAAGCATAGAGCGGGCAGTGTTGATGGCGCAGGGCGGCGAATTTGCCTTCGTGCTGTACTCCGCAGCCGTGGCTGCCGGTATTCTCGATGCCGAAGCCAATGCGGTCCTGACGGCAACGATCATCATCTCCATGATCCTGACGCCGCTGATGGTAATCGCGCATGATCGCATCATGCCGAAAAAGCTACCCGAAACCGGTGATCTCGATCTGCCCGAAAATGTCGATGGCAGCATTCTGATGATCGGCTTCGGTCGTTTCGGACAGATCGTTTCCCAGCCGCTTCTGGCGCGGGGTTACACGCTGTCGCTGGTCGATAAGGACGCAGAATTC
Organism: Hyphomicrobiales bacterium; assembly: GCA_900473205.1. Taxonomy (GTDB): domain Bacteria; phylum Pseudomonadota; class Alphaproteobacteria; order Rhizobiales; family Rhizobiaceae; genus Agrobacterium. The sequence continues at coordinate 324,469 of UCLB01000020.1, read as the reverse complement.
GTGCGCGATGCCTCAGGCTTCGGCTTCAAGGTCTATTACGGCGATGGCTCGCGCGCGGAAATTCTGCATGCGGCAGGTGCCGGGTCGGCCCGCGCGGTGCTGATCTGCGTGGACGACAAGGAAGCGGCCATTCGCATCGCAGAAATCGTCAAGCATGAGTTCCCGCTGGTGCCGGTTCTGGCCCGTGCCTATGACCGCGGCCACGCGCTCGATCTGTTGAAGGCAGGCGTGGATTACCAGATCCGCGAGACATACGAATCCGCGCTCAACTTCAGCGAAAAAGTGCTGACGGCAGTGGGTGAGGAGGTCGATTTGGCAGAACGTCTGATTGAAGAATTTCGCGATGTCGATAAGGAGCGTTTCGCGCTCGAAGTCGTCGGCGGCGTCTATGCCGGTCGCTCGCTCATTCGCGGCAATGCGCAGCCTGCCGATATCGTTGCGGCCCGCACGGCACGCGAGCGCGCCGAACGCGAAGCGCGGGAAGAGGCGCGAGAGGAAAGTTAAGCCGCACTGTCACATCTCTGTCGCAGCAGCGCGATTTAAAGCGAAATCACGGAAGGGGATCATTATGACCATCATTCACTCTGTGGACGAACTGAAGAAAATTTACGACGGCATGTCGGAAGCATCTGTGGCGAAGGTCACATCCACGCTGACGCCTGAGTATCGCCAGATGATCGAGGCAGCGCCGTTTCTGGCGCTCGCAACCGTCGGGCCGGAAGGAATGGACTGCTCACCGCGTGGTGACAAGGGTGGCGTGGTTCGGGTGCAGGATGAAAAGACCGTCTTGCTGCCCGACTGGCGCGGCAACAATCGTGTCGACTCATTGCTGAACATCGTGCGAGACCCGCGTGTCGCGCTGATGTTCCTCATTCCCGGCTCCAACACGACCATGCGGATCAACGGAAAAGCCGTGGTGTCTATTGATCCCGCACTGCTTGAAAGTTTCGAGATGGATGGGAAGCATCCGCGCACCGTGACGGTGGTCACGATTGACGAGGTCTATTTCCAGTGCGCCCGCGCACTCATCCGCTCCGAACTTTGGAAAGCGGAAAACTTTGTCGATCCCGCATCGCTGCCGACCCCCGGCACGCTGCTGAAAGCTGCCAAGGCGGATTTCGACCGGGAGACCTATGACCGGGAATGGCCGGAACGCGCCGCCAAGACCATGTGGTAAAGAAGGATAGGAGAGCCGAGAAATCGGCTCACTGTTTGTAAATCAGCCAGCTCTTGGCGGCATAATTCTTCTGCATGCCGTCTTCGAAGAGAACGGTGCGGTTACGGCCCGTTTCCTTGGCGTGATACATGGCGGTATCGGCGCGAGCATAGAGTTCACCGGGGTTCTGCGCCTGTGAGGCCAACGCGTAACCGATGGATATCGTCACCTGGCCATAATCGATGCCGGATTTGGAATTGCGGAACGGCGTCTTTTCCAGCGACAGGCGGATGCGTTCGCACATCACATGGATTTCTTCCTGATTGTTGCCTTCGAGGATAATCGCGAATTCCTCGCCGCCGCTTCTGGCCACGAAGCCATCCTTGCGCACATTCATCTTGATGACGGATGCGACGCTTGCCAGGATTTTATCGCCCACAGGGTGACCGAACGTATCGTTGATGCGCTTGAAGTTATCGACATCAAGCAGCACCAGCGCCGACAGGTGAAGGCCGATGCTGGTATCGTAGATGGAGGCCAGCTTCTCATCGAAAGCGCGACGATTGGCCAGCCGTGTCAGGGAATCCGTGTTGGCGATGCGCTTGTATTCATCAAGCTCCAGACGAACCTGCTGCATTTCTTCTGCGTGACGGTCGAAATTCTTCGACGTGCTTTCGTTCTCCGCCATCTTGTTGCCGGTGGCTTCCGCCAGCATGGAGATGGCGGTGCGCAGAAGATGCGTGCTGGAATGGTTCTTGTCCGCAATACCGGCCCGGGTTTCATCCAGAATGCGGTTGTAATTCTCAAGGCATGTCTGCTCGTGCTGCAAGACAACGAGTAGGGCATTCAGCTCCGCATGAAGCTTGTCGCGGGCGGCCTCGATGAGTTGGCCGTGTGTGTGGTCGAAATAGCGTGCGCCAAGATCGTCCAGTTCTTCCTGCGTTGCCCGACCGCCCAGCGCTGCGAGTTCTTTCGTCAGAGCAGGGTTGGAACCAATATAGGCTTCATAAAAGAGGTTATAGTTCCGCGGAATGGGAACGACACCCATGTTGCGCATGGCAAACAGTATTTGTGCAGCTATATCAGGTCCTGGTGCCTTGGGCGTTGATGTACTCATCAAGTCACTCCCGGAAATAAAGTTAGTATCTGCTGTCTAATCTTACAAAACGTCGTTCGCAATCTAACTGACTGAAATAAATATTATTTCGTAAGAAGATAGCCTAGTATAACCGTGTTCTGTCTTATTTTTAGGCTTCTTATAATTAGAATCGGCTAAAACAGAAAAGGTTACTTCCCATAGCATTTTACGGGTGATTTTGTAGAGGTAAAATCTTGTATGACATTAAAATTTTCAATTTTTATCAACATTTCCAGTGGGCTTAAACCGCGCCACCGGGTTTCGCTCATGCAAAGGTAGCAAAAAACGGCTCCGAAGAGCCGTCTTTTTTTAATCGGTCACTTAGGGCCGATCATGTTTTCCGGGCGTACATACTGATCGAATTCTTCGTTCGTCAGATATCCGCCACCGACGGCTTCTTCGCGAAGCGTCGTGCTATTCTTGTGAGCAGTCTTGGCGATCTTTGCGCAGGCATCGTAGCCAAGCTTGCTGTTGAGCGCGGTAACCAGCATCAGAGAGTTTTCGACACCTTTTTTGATGTTGTCTTCGCGCGCTTCGATGCCGACAACGCAATTGTCGGTGAAGGACACGGCGGCATCGCCCAGAAGCTGGACGGACTGCAGGAAGTTGTAGGCCATCATCGGGTTATAGACGTTGAGTTCGAAGTGACCCTGCGAACCTGCAAAGGTGATCGCTGCCTGATTGCCGAAGATATGCGCGCAAACCTGCGTCAGCGCTTCCGACTGTGTCGGGTTGACCTTGCCCGGCATGATGGAGGAGCCGGGTTCGTTTTCTGGCAGGGCCAGTTCGCCGAGACCAGCGCGTGGGCCGGAGCCAAGGAAGCGGATGTCGTTGGCGATCTTGAAAAGGGCTGCAGCGGCGGCGTTGATGGCACCATGTGCAAAGACCATGGAATCATGTGCGGCCAGTGCTTCGAACTTGTTGGGCGCGGTCACGAAGGGCAGGCCGGTGATCTTGGCGATCTCGTCTGCTACCTGCTCGGCAAAACCGACCGGTGCATTAAGACCGGTGCCGACGGCGGTGCCGCCCTGTGCCAATTCGCAAAGACCGGGAAGCGTCAGTTCAATGCGCTTGATGGAGGAAGCGACCTGCGCGGCGTAACCGGAGAATTCCTGACCCAGCGTCAGCGGTGTCGCGTCTTGCGTATGGGTGCGGCCGATCTTGATGATGTGGGCAAAGCCCTTGGCCTTGGCGTCCAGTGCCGCATGCAGATGCTTGAGGCCCGGCAGCAGGTGGTGAACGATCTGCTCTGCGCAGGCAATGTGCATGGCCGTCGGGTAGGTGTCGTTGGACGACTGGCTCATATTGACGTGGTCGTTCGGGTGAACCGGCTTCTTGGAGCCCATCACGCCGCCCAGCATCTCGATAGCGCGGTTGGAAATGACTTCATTGGCATTCATGTTGGACTGGGTGCCGGAACCGGTCTGCCAGACAACCAGCGGGAAGTGGTCGTTGAGCTTGCCGTCGATGACTTCCTGCGCGGCCTTGATGATGGTTTCGCCAACCTGCGCATCGAGCCCGGCCAGTGCCATGTTGGTGCGGGCGGCTGCTTGCTTGACGATGCCGAGCGCACGAACGACCGATGCGGGCTGCTTTTCCCAGCCGATCTTGAAGTTTCCGAGCGAGCGCTGTGCCTGTGCGCCCCAATAACGGTCGCTTGCAACGTCTATCGGGCCAAATGTATCGGTTTCGGTGCGTGTGGCTGTCATCAGTCCTGCCTCTCCTGTGTGTCCTTCGCCGGGCGGCGTCTTCGCCAAGTCCTGCGCGCGCGCCGACATATAAAGCGATAGCGCAAGCATGGAAAGCCTGTCGTGCAGGGCATTGCCATATTTCCCAACAGTTTCGAAATGGCGGCAAGCTGATTTCGAAAGTCCGGCTGCGTGGCTTTTGGGTAACGTGGCTGGAAAGCCGCAATAGGTGTCTGGTGGACCCGTGCCTGCCGAAAACTTGTTTGCGCAATGTTAAGAAATTAAAGAGAAATTTAACTATTCTCGCCAAACGTGGAGCCCATGCCAAAACGAAAATTTTCGTGATGGGAACTCGTGTCTGGCACCGGATTGGACTTCGTGCGTTTCTTTCCAAAAGAAGACCAATTAGCTAGACAGACACATACTCTTTACATGCGCCTCGATGAATGACGGCGCGGACGCGGCGAGGACTAAATTGCAAATTACATCAGGAAAAACGTCGGCAGCATTGATACTGGCTCTCGGTCTTTCCGTCTCGGCGGGCGTTCCGGGTACTGCTGGTGCGGTGACCCTCATGGACCTGCTGCGCGGCGGACCGGGCAAGGTCGAGCGTGAGCGTCAGGATCGCGGTCTTCCCGGTGTTACGACAATGCAGGGCAATGCATCGACACGGGATGTCGACCCGGAGCCGCTGCCGCGCGTTTCCGGTCCTCGCTATTACACTTATAAGGCTGATAGCGCGCGTGCTGTCGATACGTCGAAATTCTCGTCCGGTCTGGCAGGCGTTAAGCTCTCTGCGACGCCTGAGATCGCCAAGGCTTTGGAAGCCTATTACAATGCGGGCGGCGCGCCAATCTGGGTTTCCAATGGCGATCTCAACGAGCGCGCCAGCGCCGTTCTCGCCTTCTTTGAAACGGTTGGCGACAGCGGCCTGAACCCTGCCGATTATTCCATCTCCGCGCCTTCGCAGGACGTGACCGCAAGCATCTCGTCTGAGCCGCAGGCGCAGGTGCAGAACGTTTCCGTTTCCGAAGAAAAGCCCATTGCGCCCGCAATGATGCAGTTTGAACTTGCGCTTTCCGCCAAGGTTTTGGCCTATGTGCAGGACACGACCCGTGGCCGCGTCGATCCGAATAAGCTGTCTGGCTATCATGACTTCAAGCGCAAGACGGTCAATCTCGCGCCCGTGCTGAAACTCGCCAGCATGAGCCCGGATGTTTCCGCCTATCTTCGCAGCCGCGAGCCTTCCAACCCGGAATATCAGGCGCTGAAGGCTGAGCTCGCGAAGCTGCGCAACGAAGACAAGGACACGACGCACAAGGTTGTCGTTCCAGCCAACCTCGTTTTGAAGCCGGGCGAAAACAATGCCGATATGGCAACCGTGGTCAAAGCCATCGAGCACCGCTCCTCGGCGACCCTGAAGACCGATCACGCCACCACGCTTTCTGGATATCAGCAGACACCGGAATACACGCCGGAACTGGTTGATCTCGTCAAAGCCTTCCAGAGCGAGAACGGCCTCAAGGCTGACGGCGTCATTGGCCGCGCCACCGTGCGCGCCATGACCGGCGACAGCAACGAAGCCAAGATTGCCAAGCTTGAAGTTGCCATGGAACAGGTTCGCTGGCTGCCAGCCGATCTGGGCGACCGTTTCGTCTTCATCAACCAGCCCGCTTTCATGGCTTACTACCATAATGAGGGCAAGGAAGACTTCGGCATGAAGGTGGTTATCGGTTCGAAGACGAACCAGACCTATTTCTTCCAGGATGAAATCGAGACCGTGGAATTCAACCCTTACTGGGGCGTTCCGCAGTCAATCATCATCAACGAAATGCTGCCGAAGCTTCGCAACGATCCGTCTTATCTGGATCGCCTCGGTTACGAGGTCTCCGTCAACGGTCGCGCCGTGTCGTCTTCCAGCGTCAACTGGTACGGGTCCACCAATGCCATTTCCGTGCGTCAGCCACCGAGCAGCGACAACGCGTTGGGCGATCTGAAGATTCTGTTCCCGAACGCGCATGCCATCTACATGCACGACACGCCGTCGAAGAGCTTCTTCAACCGCGATATGCGTGCACTCAGCCACGGCTGCATTCGTCTGGTCGATCCGCGCCGCATGGCAGCTGCGGTTCTCGGCACGACGCTTGATAACGTCAACAAGCAGATTGCCGCCGGTCAGAACCGCGCCGTGCAGGTACCGACGAAAATTCCGGTTTACGTCGCCTACTTCACGGCATGGCCGGACAAGGACGGTAAAGTGCAGTATTTTGATGACGTCTACGACCGTGACAGCTATGTCATGAAGGCCTTCGACGCGACGACCAAGGCACGGGCGTCCTCCATCTGATATTGATGCTGAGGTTTGCGATTCAGATCGCAAACCTCTCCTTCGTCATCCTCGGGCTTGACCCGGAGGATGACGTCGAGGTTGGGGGAGCCTTCGTCGTCATTTCAGCGCCGTCATGGCGCTTTTTCTTTTGGGACAAGGCCATGCAAAACATTCAGCCGGTTATCGATTCCATCTATGAGGTCATGCAGTCGCGGCTGGGTGAGGGGAAGGTTGCCGACTATATTCCAGAGTTGGCCAAGATCGATCCCAAGCAGTTTGGCATCGCCGTCACGACCGTGGAAGGTGAAACCTTCGTGGCGGGAAATGCCCAGACGCCGTTTTCTATCCAGAGCATTTCCAAGGTTTTCATGCTGACGCTGGCGCTTGGCAAGACTGGCGAAAGCGTGTGGAAGCGCGTGGGGCGTGAGCCGTCCGGCTCTGCCTTCAACTCCATCGTTCAGCTGGAGCGGGAGTCAGGCATTCCGCGAAACCCCTTCGTCAATGCAGGCGCCATCGTGGTGACGGATATGGTGCTGGCGGGGCATCAGCCGCGTGAGGCGATCGGCGAATTGCTGCGCTTCATCCGCTATCTGGCCGATGACGAAACCATTTCCATTGACAACAAGGTCGCGAAATCCGAGCAGGCGACGGGCTATCGAAATTTTGCGCTGGCCAATTTCATGCGCAGCTTCGGCAATCTGCACCATCCGGTCGAGCATACGCTGGGTGTCTATTTCCACCAGTGCGCCATTTCCATGAACTGCGTTCAGCTGGCGCGGGCAGGGCTGTTTTTGGCCAATCGCGGTCGCAATCCGATCACCGGCCACTCCGTAGTCTCCGACCGGCGGGCGCGGCGTATCAATGCACTGATGCTGACCTGCGGTCACTATGATGGCTCGGGCGACTTCGCCTATCATGTCGGTCTGCCGGGCAAGAGCGGCGTGGGCGGTGGCATTCTGGTGGTGGCACCCGGCAAGGCTTCCGTCGCCGTCTGGTCTCCCGGCCTGAACGAGGTCGGCAACTCCGCTCTGGGTTCGGAAGCGCTGGAAATGCTGGCAAACGAAATGGGCTGGTCCGTATTCGGGGCTTGATCTTCACTTCATATGCGGGCATTCCCTGAAGCTGAACGCTGACGCGCGTTCAGGAACGAGCGAGATTGCCATGAACATTGCCGCAGATATCGATGACATGCCCGAAGGCTTCGAGCCTGACGAGCAGGGTGGCGCGCATCCGCTGTTTGCCAGTTCGCCACGCTCCGTGTCCTTCAACAAGCTGCGCAAGCGGCTGTTGCGCAATGTGCGCCAGTCCTTTGACGATTTCGATATGCTGAAAGGCCAGAAGCGCTGGCTGGTGGGCCTTTCCGGAGGCAAGGACAGCTATGGGCTGTTGGCGCTGCTCTTGGATTTGAAGTGGCGCGGCCTTCTGCCGGTCGAACTGATTGCCTGCAATCTCGATCAGGGTCAGCCGAATTTCCCAAAGCACATTCTGCCGGATTATCTGACGAAGATCGGCATGCCGCATCGCATCGAATATCGCGACACCTATTCCATCGTGAAGGAAAAGGTGCCGGCTGGCGGTACCTATTGCTCGCTCTGTTCGCGGCTGCGCCGCGGCAATCTCTACCGCATTGCCCGAGAGGAAGGCTGCGATGCACTTTTGCTCGGCCACCATCGCGAAGACATTCTCGAAACCTTCTTCATGAACTTCTTTCATGGCGGGCGGCTAGCCGCCATGCCGCCAAAGCTGATGAATGACGAAGGCGACCTGATGGTGCTGCGTCCGCTGGCCTATTGCGCCGAAGACGACATGGCGAAATTTGCCTCGGCCATGGAATTCCCGATCATCCCATGTGATCTCTGCGGCTCGCAGGATGGGCTTCAGCGCAATGCCATGAAGGACATGCTGGCCGATATCGAGCGCCGAATGCCGGGTCGCAAAGACGTGATGCTGCGCGCCATGGCGCACGTCAATCCGTCGCATTTGCTGGATACCAAGCTTTTCGATTTCTCCGCGCTCACTGTCACTGATCCGTCACGCTAGGAGAATAGGTCGTGAAGCCTCTCCCATCTTTTCAAAGAAATCCTTCATGACCCTTTCCGATACCGATCTTGATTTCCTCGTGGCCACCGTCGCCGACGCAGGCGTGACCGAAATTCTTCCGCGCTTCCGCAATCTCAGCGCATCCGATATTTCCCAGAAGACCTCGGTTGTCGATCTGGTGACAGAGGCCGATATTCTGGCCGAAAAGCGCATCACCGCAGCGCTTTTGGAGCGTTTCCCAAAGGCGCATATCGTGGGTGAAGAGGCCTATGATGCCGACCACTCTGTCATCCAGGCGCTTACCACTGCAGAGCTTGCTTTCGTGATCGATCCTATCGATGGCACATTCAACTACGCCTCTGGCTTTCCAGCCTTCGGCACCTTGCTCGCCGTCACCATCAAGGGTGAGACGGTTGCGGGCATCATCCATGATCCTGTGATGGGTGACACGATTGTCTCTGTCAAAGGCGCGGGCGCGACGCTCAAACGCAAGAATGGCAGCGAGGCGAAACTGCGCGTGGCCGATGCGGTTGATCTCTCGCAGATGGTCGGCATATTCTCTTGGGGGCACAGCTTTGAAGAGCGTCGCCCGGTTATCGCTGCCAATATGACCAAAGCCAAGATGGCGCTTTCGCTGAATTGCTCTGCTCATGAATACTGGCTGGTTTCCACCGGCAAGTTGCACTTCATCGGCCATGAAAAGCTGATGCCGTGGGACCATCTGGCCGGTGTGCTGACGCATCAGGAAGCGGGCGGTTATACGGCCAAATTCGATGGTACGCCCTACCGACCCGGCGATCTGACCGGCGGCATCTTATCTGCGCCCGACAAGGACAGCTGGAAAATGCTTCGCCGCGAAATCGTCGGCCTTTGATTCGATACCAGAAAGGAACACCCATGACCGTTCAACTCGACATCGCATCCCTTGCCAACGCCCTGCAAGAGGCGGCGGCGGTGGAAATTCTGCCAAGGTTTCGCAATCTGGGCGAAGGCGATGTGCGGATAAAGACGGAAGCCATCGATCTGGTGACTGAAGCGGATGAAGCAGCCGAACGCCTGATCCGCGCCCGCGTGGCCGAGTTCATGCCAGAAGCACTTTTCGTGGGTGAGGAGGCCGTCGCCGCCGATCCATCGTTGCTCTCCAAGCTGGGCGAAGCGGATCTGGCCGTGGTGGTCGATCCCATCGATGGCACCTTCAATTTCGCGGCGGGGCTTCCACTGTTCGGCGTCATGCTCAGCGTGGTTTCCAAGGGGGAGACGGTCGCCGGTATCATTTTCGATCCCATGGGCAATGACTGGGTAATTGCGGAAAAGGGCTCCGGCGCGTGGATGTGCAGCGCCGATGGTTCGCAGAGCCAGATGAATGTGGTGCCAGCGCCTGAGCTTTCGCAGATGGTGGGCATTGCCAATACCGGCTATTTCGAAGGCGAAGTCCGCCGTCGGCTTCTGAACAATCTGGCCGATGTTCGTCTCTTCACCAGCTATCGCTGCGCGGCCCACGAATACCGCGTCTTCTGCGGCGGCCACATGCACTTCCTGATGTACAACAAGCTGATGCCTTGGGACCACCTGGCCGGTACGTTGATTTCGCAGGAAGCAGGCGCTTATGCAGCGCGTCTGGACGGCTCGCCTTATCTGCCGCACCATGTCAGCGGCGGGCTTCTTCTGGCGCCTGACAAGGAGACTTGGACGCTGCTGCGCGAGAAGATTTTCACGGTTTGAGTCAATTCGAGATCAAAACAAAAAGGCGCGGATGGTGACATCCGCGCCTTTTGCATTATGGGGCGTATTTAGTGTGTCGGCTTGTTCTGCGGATGAAAGAGAACGCCTTTTTCACCGATCAGCACGAAGACAAGGCCCAGCACCGAAACGACGAAGAAGCCCGTCACCATTGGCAGAGCTGTGCCGTTGAAGGCCTGGCCGATGGCCGCACCAATCAAAGAACCACCAATCGTGCTCATGAAGCCGATGACCGAGGACGCAGTGCCTGCGACATGGCCGAGTGGCTCCATGGCCAGCGAGTTGAAGTTCGAGCCGATGAGGCCGAACTGGAACATCGACAGGGCAAACATGGCGATGAACAGGACGAAAGGCATGGGCTGTGGCCCGAAGATTTGCGCCAGAAGCCAAAGGAAGGTGATGAGGATGAAGAGGATGAGCGAGCCATGCGACAGCTTTCTCATGCCAAACTTTCCAACAAGCCGGGAGTTCAGGAAGGATGATGCCGCCATGAACAGGGCCACCGCTGCGAATGCCGCTGCAAACCATGCACCCAGATCGTAAATGCCCTTGTAAACCTGTTCAGCCGAATTGATGAATCCGAACAGCGCACCGAAAATGATGGTGCTGGCGATTGTGTAGCAAAGCGCAACACGGTTGGTCAGCACGATCTTGAAGCCGCCGATGACGGATGAGACGGTGAGGGGACGCACATCCTGCGCATGCAGCGTTTCCGGCAAACGCAAATACATCCATACGCTTACGATAGCTGCGATGGCCGCCATGAAGCCGAAGATGAGGTGCCAGTCACCGAAGAACAGCACGATCTGCCCCGTACCCGGCGCGATGACCGGAACGACCATGAACACCATCATGATCAAGGACATGACTTCCGCCATCTGCCGCCCGCCATAGATATCGCGAACGATGGAAATGGTGATGACGCGCGTTGCCGCCGAGCCGATGCCCTGAATGAAGCGCAGGGCCAGAAGACCGGCAAAGGACGGCACGAAAACCACGGCGATGGAAGAAAGGATGTAGATGCCGAGGCCGAACAGCATGGGCTTACGCCGACCGAAACGGTCCGCAATCGGTCCGTAAAACAGCTGCGCAATGCCGAAGCCGATGAGATATGCGGAAATGACGTATTGGCGATGATTTTCATTATCGACACCCAGCGAAGCACCGATTTCCTGCAAGCCGGGCAGCATGATGTCGATGGCCAGAGCATTCAGCGCCATCAGCGCCGCTGCAAGGCCGATAAATTCTGTACGCCCCATAGCAACGGTGCGCGTCGAATCCGATTGTGAAGGATTTGTCACAGACTTTGTCCCAAAAGAACGGCAAAGGCGTTGCTTGGGGCAACGCCTATACAAGTTTTAATAAGTAGGGTGGGCCGGAAAACCCGGCCGAAATCATGCCGCGCCGCGGACGCTGATACCCTGTTCCTGAAGATGATCCTGAAGCTCGCCAGACTGGAACATCTCTCTCACGATGTCACAGCCGCCGAGAAACTCGCCCTTGATGTAGAGCTGAGGAATGGTTGGCCAATTGGAATAGTCCTTGATACCCTGACGCAGGTCACCGTCGGCAAGCACGTTGATGCCCTTGTACTGCACGCCGAGATAGTCAAGAATCTGTACGACCTGACCGGAAAAACCACACTGCGGAAACTGCGGTGTGCCCTTGAGGAAGAGGACGATATCGTTACCCTTCACTTCGTCGTCGATCATATCGTGAATGCCGCTCATGGCCATTTCCTTTCACACGCGGTTCAAGGCCGCTGCTTCGTTTGTTCTTAAATAACATGGTGGCGGACGATTTCCAGCCATGAACGGCAAAAAATCAAGGCCGTTCGCACATATCGCCTATGCGTTGTTGGCATTTGAGAAGCAGCGGTGAAAGAAAGGTCGTGGCCTGGCGCAATCGCACGCGCATCTTTTGATCTTCGACCTATGCGACACATCATCGTCATCGCAAATGCGAGGCTCAGAAAATATGAAAACTTGATAAGAAATCGACCTTATGAGGGAAGTCCCAAAAAGCTTCATGAACGGCGTCAGTTAGATGCCTTCTCGATTTTCATGTCGCCGAGTTCATCGATCAGAACCGTCCATGCATCGGCTTCCTTCTGCATGGGGTCAGTCTTGAGGTGCACGGTGACGAAAAGGCCGGGCACATCAGATGCGCCGCTGGAGCTTTCGGGCCTGATATCCGTGACATAGGCCTTCATCTGGGTGAACTCTTCCAGCTCCACCGTTTCGACGAGGCTTGGGCCAGCGGCGGTGTAGGCGATTTGCTGGAGGTAGATTTTGGCGGTGCCATCGCCCTGCCGGATCGCGACGACCTTGTAATATCCGCGGGTGTGGGGAGCGTTGGCTGGCGTTTTCGCGTCGCCTTCCTTGGGCGACAGCATGTCCTGTTCCCACATGCCGCTGCTCGTTACGAAAATGGTGGAGGCGGGCAGGGCTTCGATGTCTGCGGTTTGCGCCTGGGCGCAACAAATGCTGGCAGCGAGAAATGTGGTGGCGAGGAGTGTCTTCATCATGGGCGTTTCATCAATTCGTAAACTGTTCGGCAAGCACCCTGTCCGACCAGGATCGGTCGGGATCGGACAGGATTTTTGCGGTTCTATCCTGAGATTGCGCGATGCGGACCGATTGCACCGACTTGACCTCAGTGTGATCCGCCACGGCATTGACCGGGCGTTTTTCGCTTTCCAGAACGTGGATGTCCACCGTCACCTTATTGGGAAGCAGGGCGCCACGCCAGCGGCGCGGGCGGAAGGCGCTGACGGGCGTCAGTGCCAGAAGCGGGGATTCGAGCGGCAGGATGGGGCCGTGCGCGGAGAAGTTATAGGCGGTAGAGCCGGCGGGTGTCGCCACCATCATGCCATCGCAGATCAGCTCTTCCAGCCGTGTCTTGCCATCCACATCCACCCGCAGCTTCGCAGCCTGGTGGGATTGGCGGAAAAGGCTGACTTCGTTCATGGCAAGGGCCGAAAACTCGGTTCCGTCAGCATCCACAGTGGTCATGCGCAGCGGATGAAAATCATTGCCGGTGGCAACCGCGATGCGCTCCTGAAGCCCGTAGATGCGGTAATCATTCATCAGGAAACCGACGGAGCCGCGGTTCATGCCATAGACGCGCTTGCCGGAATTCATTGTCTCGTTCAGCACCTGCAACATGAAGCCATCGCCGCCAAGAACGACGATGACGTCGGCCTCATCGAATGGGGCATTGCCGTAATGCTTGATCAACTCGTCTCTTGCGGCTTGCGCATCATCCGTGGTCGAGGCTACGAAACATAAAGGCTGAGTTGTATGCGACATGCCGTCACCCCTGTTGACGACCTTTGGTACATGAAGACGTGCAGTCAGGACAAGCTCTTTCGGGCGATCATATTGCCGCGCTTGCGAAACGGCCCAAAGGCGGTGGCGAAGTCCACAGCTTCTTGGCCATGTGTCAGCAAACAGGGTTGCAGAGGCCGGTGAGGTCGGGCAGTTTGCGGTGCGAAGACAGATTGGCAAGGAGTGGGACGTGGCGATAAGTTACAGTATCTACGATGTTTTCACACGCCAGAAACTGGCCGGAAATCCTCTGGCCGTCATGTTCGACACAGATCACCTCGATGATGCCACCATGCAGGCGATTGCCCGCGAGATGAACCTGTCCGAAACCGTCTTTGTCGGAAACTCTGAAAACCCGGCCTATGCGGCATCGCTGCGCATCTTCACGCCCGCTTCGGAGCTGCCCTTTGCCGGTCACCCGACCGTGGGTGCCGCCATTGCCATTGCCGAGAAAAATCACGGGCAGGGCGATGCCGACATGGTGACGGTGCTGGAAGAGAAGGTGGGACCGGTGCGCTGCGCCATTCGCATCCGGGACGGCGAGGCGAGCTTTGCCGAATTCGATCTGCCGCGCAAATCCTCCCGCGTCCACCTTCCGCTTGACCACGGCCAGATTGCCGATGCGCTGGGCCTTGCCACATCGCAGATCGGCTTTGAAAATCACGTCTCGTCGATATGGACTGCAGGTGTGCCGTTTCTGACGATCCCTATCCAGAACATCTCCGCCATGGAAGAGGTGGATTTCGATGCGGGCCTTTGGGTGAAATCGGCACCTTTGGTCGAGGGTCGCCTGACATCCGCCTATCTTTACTGTCGCGGCGGCGTCAACCACGCCGCAAAATTTCACGCCCGCATGTTCTCGCCCGATATGGGCATTGCCGAAGATCCGGCGACGGGCGCAGCCGTGGCGGCGCTGTCTGGTGCCATTCACCATTTCGATGGTCTTGCGGACGGGCATTACCCCATCCTCATCGAGCAGGGCGCCGAAATGGGACGCCCGTCGCATATCCAGCTGATCATGGATGTAAAGGAAAACGAGATTTCCCGCGCCAGAATCGGCGGACATGCCGTGCGCGTGGCCACGGGAACGCTCGAAATCTGATTTTCTGCTGGCCTTTCATACGCCAGCGATGACGCGCTCACAGGCCTGTGAAAGCGTGTTGAATGATTTTGGCTATAATTGTTAACCTTTACTAACGTGGCGCAGGAACCAAACAGCTTTCCTTCCGTTTGTTTTGCACGAAGGAGAGGTGACATGAAGTCGCAAAACAGTTCAGATACTCGACGCACGCTACAGGCCGCAAACAGCGCCGCAGTCTCTACATACAAGCCTCTGATTATACCGCTCAGAGGAACGTATGTTGCGATGATTTTCCGCCGCTCTCTCAAAAATACATTTGATGCCCGAAAGAATTAGGCCGGTACCCGCCCGCCTAGCACTAAAGCGTGATTCCAAATCAGGCAAATAATAGAATATATTTTTCTAATATAAAAAGAAGGGAGAATGACATGAAGACAATTCTCGTAATCACAGCCATGATCGGCTTATCCGCTTCTGCGACATTTGCCGACTGCCTTATGCACCAGAACATCAACGCCTCTATACCTGTAGATCGCGAATTTAGAACTGCCAGCATTACGCCGCCGACCGAACCTGCACAAAAGCCCGTCGTCGTTTTGAGAAAGACAGACCGGCTGCCAGGCATGACGGAAACGGCCATCGTCGCATCACCACAGTCAGCACTTCAACGCATGCAGTGATATCAATGCTAAATATTGTTCCAAAACATCCCGTGCGGAGTGAACTCCAGCACGGGATTTTTTGTGACAATTTCAGCAGCCGATGAGGAGAGTTCAGCCGGTGAGCGCGTGACTACAAACCACCTGTTTTTCCAACGGTGAACTCGGAGAACGTCCAAAACTCTCACATCGGATCCATCACCATGTCTGCAAAGCTCGATTAGCTGTCGAGACGCAGAGACAGTTGCCTGCCGCCATTCTTCTTCAAAATATAAACCGGCTTTGCCGTCATCATTTCCGTGCGTCGCTGCAATTCGCGACGGCGTTCAAGCGCTCGTTCGCGGAGGCTGCGGGACTGGGCGACCAGAGACATGGCGTGTTCAATGGTTTTATCTGCTGCTGTCATTGCTGCAACTCCATTTGTTCACTTTATGTTCTATTAATTGGCAGCATTTGTCAAGTGTGCGATTCGGGCGATTTTAAAATGATGCTGTGAAGAGGGTGCGGTCGCATTCGCGCAATCAGCGCTCAACACCGAAATCGTCGTTAGCTTCCGTCAAGGAGCAGCCTCGTTCCGGGGAGTTCCCGGAATCAAAAACGGCGCACAAGGCGCCGTTTCGATACCTGTCGCTCGGTCAGCCTGCATCCGTGGGAGGTCGGTCAGCAGGCAGACGTTTTACGCTGATTAGCGGAACGAACGGGAAGCAACGTTACGGATGTCGTAACGGGTCAGGCCAATGTCGCTCAGAGCCTGGCTGGAGAGGTTGCCAAGTTCGTTCATTGTGCGGCGGTAGCTGATCCAGTTCTTAGCGATACGGATAGGGTTCATGGTCGTTTCCTCAATCTTTGTTTGTTAATCTTTTAAACTCTGTGCAGAGGCTCATCTGTCTGCGCTCTCTGTTGTTGATGTGTATATACATATGCAGAGCGCTGATGTGGAGTGCAGAATTTAGGCGACTGCCATGCGTTTGTGCAGTGTGTCGGCTAATTTTGCATCTTTTGCCGGATGCTGCGTGTTTTTTAGGCTGAGGAAAAACGAGGCGGGAAGGGTGCCAAGGGCGGCTGAAAGCCCGGGCGCAGAAGCATAGTACCAAAAACGAAAAAGGCCCGGAGCCGAAGCTCAAGACCTTTTTAGGGCAGTACCCAACACGGCGACGAATGCCGCCGATATTCTTTTATATTAGATGCCGACTGCGGTGCGTGCAACGCGACGGATGTCGCTGCGGCCGATGCCGAGGTCGCTCAGTTCGCGGTCGCTCATGCGGCCAAGTTCAGTTACGGTCTGACGATACTTGCGCCAGTTGTTCAGCGAGCGGGTGATGTTCATGGTCGTTTCCTTTGGTTCGTCTGTCAGCGCCGCTTGGGACCAGCGCCGAACTCATTTGCTGATCCCGAATATAATCGGTTTAGAAGAAACAAAAACAGACAAAGGAGTATGCCACCTATGCATCAGACGCATTGCGGCGAGCGATTCCTCGCCTCGATCATTAACAAATGCATAATTTGACGCCATTTTTGCGCCACGAGAGGCGCAAACTCGCGTTTTTGATGTGTTTTTTGTGTTTGCAATCTGTTTTCGGGTTTTTAGTGTGGCTTTAACCCGTTCTTTTTATCCCGAGTCCGGGATGTTTACGGCACGGCGGAGCCATGCGTCAAAGACGGTACACGCAGGCGCGACTCATCCTGATCAGGGTGGCCAGAATATCTTGATGACATAAGGATATGAGGTGAAGGCACCGGTGGCATCGCTGAATAAGCGGTTTCGCCGGGCAGGCGGCGTAAATAGCGACGTAAAACCGTCATTTTTCCTTTGCGCTCCAGAAAACGGGTGATATAGAGACGCGCGCTCCGGAAGGCCTCATGTGCCAGATGTTGTTTATGCAGGATTCAAGAGCGCGGGTATGGCGGAATTGGTAGACGCACCAGATTTAGGTTCTGGCGACGAGAGTTGTGGGGGTTCGAGTCCCTCTACCCGCACCACATGAATCGCCGGGAAGAATGTGTGAAGCATCTGCTTTGCCGCTTCTCTGGCTCAAGCGCAGTTTTTGCCCGGCAAAATGCTTGTGCATGGATTTTATATAGCCACGGCCGGTGAATTTAGGTTCCGGCGCTGTGCTCGAAAGTAAACCAACGGCTGTCTGAGCACCGCCGCCATGATGTGAAGGTATGAAAATGCAGGTTATCGAAACGCTCGCTGAAGGGCTGAAGCGCGAAATTAAGGTCGTTATTCCGGCCGCCGATATGAAGGCTCGCCTCGACGAGCGCCTGGTCGACGCCAAGGACAAGGTTCGCATCAACGGTTTCCGTCCGGGCAAGGTACCGGTTGCACATCTCAAGAAGATGTACGGCAAGTCGATCATGGCTGATCTCGTCAACGAACTCGTTCGTGACAAGCCATCCGAAATCATTTCCGGCCGTGGCGAAAAGTCCGCAACGCAGCCGGCAATCTCCATGACGGAAGACCAGGCAGAAGCCGACAAGATCCTGGCTGCGGAAGCCGATTTTGAATTCAACCTCGCCTACGAAGTCATTCCAGCCATCGAGCTGAAGTCCAACGAAGGCATCAAGGTTACGCGCGAAGTCGTTGAAGTCACCGAAGACGAAATCAACGAGCAGATCCTCAAGATCGCTGAAAGCGCACGTACCTACGAAACCAAGAAGGGCAAGGCCGCCGAAGGCGACCGCGTCACCATGAACTACCTCGGCAAGGTCGATGGTGTTGCGTTCGATGGTGGTGCAGCGGAAGATGCAGAACTGGTCATCGGTTCGGGCCGCTTCATTCCTGGCTTCGAAGACCAGCTCGTCGGCGTCAAGGCTGGCGATGAGAAGGCGATCACCGTTACCTTCCCGACCGAGTATCCTGCTGCAGAACTTGCTGGCAAGGAAGCCGTGTTCGACATCACCGTCAAGGACGTTGCATCTGCAGCCGCCGTTGAAATCAATGACGAACTGGCAACCAAGCTCGGTCTCGAATCGGCTGAAAAGCTGAAGGAAATCGTTCGCGGCCAGATCGAAAGCCAGTACAGCAACATCACACGCCAGAAGGTCAAGCGTCAGATCCTCGACCAGCTGGACGAAGTCTACCAGTTCGAGACACCTGCTGGTCTGGTTGATGCCGAGTTCGACAACATCTGGCGTCAGATCAACACCGATCTCGCACAGTCCGGCAAGACCTTTGCTGACGAAGACACGACCGAAGAAGAAGCCCGCGAAGAATATCGCAAGCTTGCCGAGCGTCGCGTTCGTCTCGGCCTCGTTCTCTCCGAAATCGGCGAGAAGGCTGGCGTAGAAGTTACCGAAGAAGAAATGCAGCGCGCGCTGTTCCAGCAGTTGCAGCAGTTCCCTGGCCAGCAGAAGGAAATCCTCGATTTCTTCCGCAACACACCAGGCGCTTCCGCTTCGCTGCGCGCTCCGATCTTCGAAGAGAAGGTCATCGACAAGCTGCTCGAAGAAGTCTCTGTCACGGACAAGACCGTAACGAAGGAAGAGCTGCTGGCTGAAGACGCCGAAGAAGGCGACAAGGCTGAGAAGAAGCCCGCCAAGAAGAAGGCTGCTGCGAAGGCCGAAGCCGCTGAAGGCGAAGAAGCCGCTCCTAAGAAGAAGGCTCCTGCCAAGAAGAAGGCCGCCGAAGGCGACGCTGAATAAGCTTCTTTCTCAAGACATTTCGAAAGGCCGTGGCGCAAGCTGCGGCCTTTTGCTTTTTGGGCCTGTCCAACTTGAGAGCCGTAGCTGGCAGTGACGTTTCGATCACAATGCAGCGCACAATGATTTTTTGCTGCATCTGCTCTTGTTCATCTTCCATTCATCTGGCAGAATCTCTGCATTGATTTGCAGGTGCTGATGCACGGCAAATCTGTCGCGCGACATGTGCGGCCCGGCTTTAAGCCCTCAGTTTCAATTCTCCGTTTGGCGCTATCGATCCCATTGTTGCGCCGGATGATTTTCGACGCGCCTGTGCTGGCATGGTGATGCCCACAGAGATGGCCGCGGCGCCATCGTTGCGTGATCTGCAAACTCAACAGCGATTTAGGCCGGGCTTGGCCGCCCGCCAGTTGCTGGAACATACGCCGTCTTCCTCCCAAGAGATGGTGCATGTTCAAAGCTTGAGGAACAGACATGGTGTTAGGAAAACGTCACGGCGTCATCATCGCCGCCGTCGCCATTGGCTTGTCATCGGTATCTGCGCATGCGCAGGAGAAAGGCCTGATCTGGTCTCCCGCGAAGAATTCCGATCAGTCCTATTCCGCCCGCATCGGTGCGAAACTGCCGACCGAAACGCCGATCCGTGCTGGTCTTGAAATGGGCATGGTCGGCTCGGAGGGCGGGGCGCTGGTGGATACGCCGGTGAAATTCTGGGGCAATGTCACGCTGCTTTCCTCTAACCTGCCGGGTGCGAGGGTTGCGGGTGATATTGCCGTGCTGATGAATGCACTGACCGGCTCCAGCGCATGGACGATGACGACATCGCAAAAGCGGATCGCCACGCCGGAATTTGATGTGGAATCCAACCGCAACATGACGGTGCGCTATGATGGCACCGCCCAGCAATGGAGCGGGCTTGATGTCTCGCAATCGCTGCGGCTGACGCGCTCCGCCATGGGCACCGCCTTCGTTCTGACCGGTGCAAGTCGCGAGACATTCGACGAGTTCACGTCCAGCGTTGCCGTGGAGCAGAAGTTCGGTGATAATTTCACCGTCACCGGCAAGCTGAACCAGGGTTATGAAGACAGCTTCCGACCATCGGTGAACGCCCGCTATAATATTCGCTGGTAGGGGCGTTCACGCCTTCATCAGATGGTGGCGTTTTCGTTCTTGATGTCGCCCATGCGGTTCCAGGCGTCGAGACCGGCAATCTTGTAGGCTTCTGCAAGGGTCGGATAGTTGAACGTGTTTTCAACGAAATATTCGACCGTACCTTTGAGGTTGAGAACCGCCTGTCCGATATGGACGAGTTCGGTCGCACCTTCGCCGACGATGTGGACGCCGAGAAGACGACGGGTTTTCAGTGAAAAGATCAGCTTCAGCAGGCCGGTATCGAGACCCATGATGTGGCCGCGCGATGTTTCGCGGAAGCGGGCGATACCGCATTCATAGGCAATGCCGCGCTCCTTCATCTCTTCTTCGGTCAGGCCGCAGGTGGAAATTTCCGGCACGGCGTAAATGCCGTAAGGGAAATATTTCTGCGGTTCCATGGCGATGGCACCGACGGCCACACGCGCGGCGATGCGCCCCTGCTCCATAGAGGTGGAGGCAAGGCTTGGGAAGCCGATGACGTCGCCCGCGGCATAAATGCCGGGCACTGAGGTTTCGAAGGTTTCCGGATTGACGGAGAGACGACCACGATTGTCCGCTTCCAGACCCGCAGCGGCCAGATTGAGCGAATCGGTGGCACCCATGCGGCCAGCTGCAAACAGCACCATTTCCGTCGTCAGCGTGCGACCGCTGTCGAGCGTGAGCGAGACTTTTCCGTCCGCTGTATGCTCAACCTTTTCCGCCTTCTGGCCCAGAAGCAGCTTCATGTTGCGGTCACGCAGCTGGTAGGTGAAGTCCTCGACGATTTCCTTGTCGATGAAATCCAGCATGGTGGGCTTCGGATCGATGAGGGTGACGGCGGTGTCTAGCGCGCTGAAAATCGTCGCATATTCAATGCCGATAACGCCTGCGCCGATGACGACCATGGAGCGCGGCAGCTTTTCCAGCTCCAGCAGCTCGTCGCTGTCGATGACAGTTTTGCCGTCAAACGGCATGTAATCCGGGCGGAAGGGGCGAGTGCCGACGGCCAGCAGAATGCTCTTGCCCTTGACGACGACGATCTCGCCATCATCCTTGGTGATTTCCATTGTATCCGATGTCAGGAAGGTCGCCTTGCCGCGAATGTGGGTGACGCGGTTGCGGGCGAACTGATGCTCCAGCACATCGACTTCATGGTCGAGCGTGATCAGCAGGCGGCGACGGAGATCTTCGGCGCTGATTTCCTGTTTGACGCGGTAGGAGCGGCCATAAAAGCCACGCTCGCGCCAGCCGGACAGGTTGAGCGCTGTTTCGCGCATGGTTTTAGAGGGAATGGTGCCAGTGTGAACCGATACACCGCCGACGCGTCGGCCTTTCTCGATGACCAGAACAGTTTTGTCCAGCTTTGCAGCCTGAATGGCAGCGCGCCTGCCAGCGGGGCCGCTACCGACAACAATGAGATCGTACTGGTTCATGAAAAAGCCTCGGAACAGAATTTGCGATTACTGGAAACATGTGTTCCAGCGCGGAGGCGTCGCTGCTCGGAAAAGCGTGATGCCATTCTGATACGGAAGTGATTCCCGCGTCGCTGCACCAAGAGTGCAATGCAACAAATGCCCGCGTCAATCTGTAGCGGAAGAATCTGACGGATTCGTAACCAGCGCAGAAAAAGGCGCAAAATGACTATAATTGGATTTGTGCGTTGCCGCTGTATTCTTACGGCAGTTCGTTGCCGCTTTCGCGCCTGTGGTGCAGCTTGGCGATTTCCTGCCGCAGCGCGGCCAGTTCGGCCAAGACCTTCACATCGATCTTCTCATGCAACGACAGCACCTCCAGTTCGGACTTGAGGTTAACCTCATAATCCTTCTCGGCCTCGAAGCGATCGCGCGTGGCCTGCCGGTTCTGCGACATCATGATGATGGGTGCCTGAATGGCGGCCAGCATGGAAAGGATGAGGTTGAGAAAGACGAAGGGGTAGGGGTCGAAGGCTTTCGATGCCAGCACGATGGTATTGATCACCGCCCAGACGCCCAAAAACACCATGAAGCTGATGATGAAGCCCCAGGAGCCGCCGATGCGGGCGATGCTGTCTGCCAGCCGCTCTCCAACGGACGAGTCTTTCGAGAAGGCGTCATTGGTGTTGGTAGAGATCAGCTTCTTGTGGTGCGCCATTTCGAGAATGTGCTTTTCCACCTCGCCTATGTCTCTTGATGAGCGCCTGAAATGAGAGGTGATGTAATCGGGAATAGCGGACATCGTTGGTCTCCAGCCAAACTGACTCAGAACCGCGTGAGAGGACGGGTTCCGACACTGCCGAAGAGATAAGCGTGGAGGGCTGCCGAATTCAAATGAAATCGGCAGCGTTTTCATGGTTTTCAGCTCGATGGCTGGGCGGCATTGATCCAGCTGAAGCCGGGGAAGAAGCGTTCTTTGCCAAACTGCTTGCCGAACATCATGTCGAATTGCAGTTGACGATATTCATTTATCACCGAAGGAATTTCCTCTGGCGCTGTTGCCCAGTCCGGCACAGCCGAGCCGTCTTTTTCCACCAACATATGCCGATCGATGACTGAGTATGAGGACTGAACCTTGCCAAGGATGCCGGTATAGAACGGATCGTCGAAACCTGCGGTTTTCAGCACATGATAGGGCAGCAGAGCCGGGCTGATCGTGCCGATCCGGTTATGCAGGCCGGTCTTGGATGACCAGACGACCAGCGGCGTTTCATGCTCCTGTCTCATCGTTTCCAAGGGCGCACGGCGGGTGGCGACCATGCCGGGCATATAGCCGCTTTCGACATAGACCTGGCCCAGCGGTGGCAGATGGTCCCCGAACAGGACGATGACCGTGTCACGCTCACGCTTCTTCGCCCATTCGATCAGGCGGGCAAAGCTTTCATCGGCTTCTGCCACGCCCTGCGCATAGGTGGTGAGCGCCTCAGTTGCACTATTCGAAAGCGGACCGTTGATGGAGACCGAGTTGTTGACGTAGCGGTTCGGCTCATAGGGGCCGTGTCCCTGAAGGGTGACAGCGAAGAGGAAGAGCGGATTGTCCACCGCATCCACCGCCTGCATGATTTCCGATGTGAGCGCTTCGTCAGAGGCGAAGATGCCGCGCTTTTCCATCGGCGGCAGCGTTTCTTCCGAGCGGAATTCCTCAAAACCGAAGGATTTATAGACCTCGCGGCGGTTCCAGAACCAGTCCTGAAACGGGTGCATGGCCATGGCGGAATAGCCTTCACCCCGGAAGAAGGTGGCGAGCGAAGGCACGGGCTGGCGCACATATTGCTGATAGGGAATGCTGCCATAGGGAAGGAAGGCGTTG
Organism: Hyphomicrobiales bacterium; assembly: GCA_900473205.1. Taxonomy (GTDB): domain Bacteria; phylum Pseudomonadota; class Alphaproteobacteria; order Rhizobiales; family Rhizobiaceae; genus Agrobacterium. Next base: position 301,254 of record UCLB01000020.1, on the reverse strand, counting down.
GAAAAACCAGTCAGCGCTTCGAATTCCACATTGGCCGTCATGCCGCCGAACTCGGGTGAGAAGACGTGGCCGGATTGCCGGCTGCGAATGGTTGGCATCGGGTCTTGCGAGAACGAGACATTGGAAAGCCGCGTCGGGTCCCACAGCGATTCGCTCATGATCATGATGACATCAGGCCGCGTGCTGTGGTTGACGGCAAAAGCCGAGCCGTCCGAGGCGATATCCGCAATGGTGTTTTCGCCGTAACCTGCGGGTGCCGTGACATTCGCCATGGGAATGTTGAAGGCGAAAGCCATCAGGAAACCGTTGTGACGGTAGTTTTCCTTCTGATCCCACATCATAGGAATGATGTTGAGCCGGTCCCGCACCCAGGAGTGGTTCGAATATTCCATCAGCGAGCCAAGTCCCGCCAGCAGCGGCACAGCGAGCGTAAGCCGCCAGATGCGTGCCTTGAAAGGCATAACCGGTGTGTGGCTGCGGACGAAACGCCACATCATCACACCAGCTGCAACGGCCAGCACGAGGCCGATGACAAGAGCGAGTGCGGTAAACGGCTGTGCTTTCAGCATCGCTGGCAGAAGCTGCAGGATTTGACGTCCAAACAGCAGATCGGATGGGTAGAGCGGGTCGGAAAGATAAAGCTGCTTCTGATGCGACATAAATGCCGTAACCAGCAGAAGCGGGGCGGCGATCAGCAGCGACTGATAATGTCTGCCGAACAGCGCATCGAGCGCCATAAGGCAGAGCACCACGGCGGCCAGCGTAGTAAAGCCGGGGCGAGCCGGAGATGCCAGGAACGTGCCGACATCATGAAGAGAACCGCGCGCAATCCACTCCATGCAAACAATCAAAAGCAGGGCTGCAAGCGTGAGATTGAGCAACGGATGGACGTCGCCTGCAACTCTGTCTGGGTTCCGCGTCAATGGCTTTGAAAGGACGAGCTTCATCCTTTCGGCAACCGTTGTTTTGGGCACCGAATTCCTCAATATTTCAACTCCGGCAGTCTGTGATGTGCCCGTGAATCAGGCGTCATGAAAGTGTCATGTAACTGTCACATAAGCGGGGTGAATGCGACATGAACTCTGCAGAATCCACAAGCGGCGGGAATAACCTTTGCGTGAGGCGCATTGCACGCTGCGGATCGCCATTTTTTATGCCAGTTTAAAGGCTTGCGTTGCGCGGCGTGCAGAGCCACGGTAAATGAGAGTCATGAGCCAAGTACACACCAATCCCAATGTTTTGCGAATTGCCGTCGGGCAGTTCAATCCCACCGTCGGCGACGTTGCGGGCAACCTTGCCAAGGCCCGCGAAGCGCGTGCCGATGCCGCATCACAAGGTGCGGATTTGCTGCTTCTTACGGAGCTTTTCATCTCCGGTTACCCGCCGGAAGATTTGGTTTTGAAGCCATCCTTCCTGAAGTCTTGCCTTAGGGCGGTGGAAGAGCTAGCGGCGGAAACTGCGGATGGTGGTCCCGGTGTTATTATCGGCTTCCCACGTCAGGGCGAAACGGGGCGGCACAACTCGGTCGCGCTGCTGGATGGCGGCAAGATCGTTGCGCTGCGTGACAAGGTGGATCTGCCGAACTACGGCGAGTTCGATGAAAAGCGCGTCTTTAGCGAAGGCTCGATTTCCGGCCCCTATAATTTTAGGGGTGTTCGCATCGGCATTCCCATCTGCGAGGAAATCTGGAACGACCTTGGCGTCTGCGAAACTTTGGCCGAGAGCGGTGCGGAAATCCTGCTGGTGCCGAACGGTTCGCCCTATTATCGCGGCAAGGTGGATGTGCGCCATCAGGTGGCCTTGCGTCAGGTCATCGAAAGCGGCCTGCCGCTGGTCTTCGCCAATCAGGTCGGCGGTCAGGACGAGCTTGTATTCGACGGCGCAAGCTTCGCCTTCAACGCGGACAAGACGCTGGCGTTCCAGATGAGCCAGTTCGAGGCGACACTTTCGGTCACGGATTGGAAGCGCACGGAAAAGGGCTGGCATTGCAGCGAAGGCCCGTTTTCGCAAATCCCTGAAGGCGAGGAGGCGGATTACCGCGCCTGCATGCTGGGCTTTCGCGATTATGTGAACAAGAACGGTTTCAAGAGCGTGGTGCTCGGCCTTTCCGGCGGTATCGATTCGGCGATCTGCGCGGCAATCGCGGTGGATGCGTTGGGCGAAGAGCGGGTACGCTGCATCATGCTCCCCTACCGCTATACCTCCGAAGAATCGCTCAAGGATGCGGCGGACTGCGCCAAGGCGCTTGGCTGCCGCTATGACATCGTGCCGATCGCCGAGCCGGTGGATGGCTTCATGACTGCGCTTTCGGAGCTTTTCGAAGGCACCGAAGAGGGTATCACCGAAGAAAACCTGCAAAGCCGAGCCCGTGGCACCATTCTCATGGCCATCTCCAACAAGTTCGGCTCCATGGTGGTGACCACAGGCAACAAGTCGGAAATGTCTGTCGGTTACGCCACGCTGTATGGCGACATGAACGGCGGCTTCAATCCCATCAAGGACCTCTACAAAATGCAGGTCTACGCCATTTCAAAATGGCGCAACGGTCATGTGCCGCCAACGGCGCTCGGTCCCTCAGGCGAAGTCATCCCCGCCAACATCATCTCCAAGGCACCATCCGCAGAACTACGCCCCAACCAGACCGACCAGGATTCGCTGCCGCCATACCCCAATCTGGACGATATTCTGGAATGCCTCGTGGAGCTGGAAATGTCGGTGGAAGAGATCGTCGCACGCGGCCACGATATCGCCACCGTGCACCGCATCGAGCATCTTCTCTATCTCGCAGAATACAAGCGCCGCCAATCCGCGCCGGGCGTGAAGATAACCAAGAAGAATTTCGGTCGTGACCGCCGCTATCCGATCACCAACCGCTTCAGGGATCGGTAGAGGGAAAAGCGGCGCGGAATAGACCGCGCCGCCTGCACGCCTAGATGACTTGGCCTACATCGATCCGGTTACCGTCCGGGTCTTCGAAAACGAACGCGCGCAGGCCGTAGTCCTTGTTTTCCAGCCTTTTGATGATCCGTAGTCCGTAGTCGCTGCAAAGGCGGTGGAGTTCATCCACATTGCTCACCAGCATGTGCGCGATATTGAACGGCGGGGATTTGTAAGTCGGCTGCAATGTCAGATGCAGCTCGGCATCATCCCGCTTCAAGATCATGAAACCCACTGGATCTCCGTTCTCAAAAGTCTTTTTAAAGCCAAGCACCTTGGCATAAAAATCCTGGGCTTTTTGGATGTCCTTGACGGGAAGCATCGGCGCCACTCGGCCAAACCGAATGGCTTGATCAGCGATGGTCGTCATCGCGAGACCTCAATATTGGGAAAAGCCAGTTCAGAGAATACGGGCGGTGCCGCAACGCTGCTGTCTTCCGTTTTTAAATTTGCAGGACGGTGCCTACGACAATAGGATCATAGCCACGGTCTTGGCTGATGCAAACGAAATATGGTTCTCAGCCTGTCAGGATTTGAAATACAGTGGGAGGTACGATGCGCAGTTCCGTTGAAATCTTCAACATTCGCACCCGGGAGAACCGGGTTGTCTGGCAAACGCCGGAACTGTTCGAGGCACCCAATTGGTCGCCGGATGGGTCGTATCTTTTGCTGAACAGCGAAGGCCTGTTGTACCGTCTGTCGCTGGATGGTGATGCAGCAATCGAGAAGGTCGATACCGGCTTTGCCAGCGAGTGCAACAACGACCACGGAATCTCGCCGGATGGTTCGCTTTACGCGATTTCCGACAAGGTGGAGTTTGGCAAAAGCACGATTTATCTTCTGCCGTCTGCCGGTGGTTCGCCCAAGCTGATGACGCATAATCTGCCGTCCTACTGGCATGGCTGGTCTCCCGATGGCAAAAGCTTTGCCTATTGCGGCATTCGCGATCAGGTCTTCGATATCTATTCGATGGACGTCGAAACGGCGACCGAAACGCGACTGACCCATGGCGAGGGGCGCAATGACGGACCGGATTACTCTGTAGATGGGCAATGGATTTATTTCAATTCCAGCCGCACGGGGCAGATGCAGATCTGGCGGGTGCGGATAGATGGCTCCGCTGTCGAGCGCGTGACGGATAGCCAGTACGGCGACTGGTTTCCGCATCCGTCACCAAGAGGTGACAAGGTTGTCTTCGTTTCCTATGACGCCGATGTTTTCGATCATCCGCGTGATCTGAATGTGCGTGTGCGCATGATGGATACGGATGGCGGCAATGTGGAAACGCTGTTCGATTTGTTCGGCGGGCAGGGAACGATGAATTCACCCAACTGGTCACCTGGCGGTGATGAGTTTGCTTATGTCAGATATTTCCCGGCCTGATTCACATACAAAAAGCCCGACCGCGATTTGAAATCGGTCGGGCTTTTTGATGTCTATGTCCGGTTAATTAAAAGACTGCGAGATACTTCAGCAGCGAAATAATACCGATGATGATAACGATGATCTGAGCAATCTGCTTTGCGCTGCCAGCGACAGGCAAGCGGTTGATCAGCCAAAGAATGAGTACGATGACCAGAAATGTGATCAGAATACTAACGAGTGCGCCTGTAGCCATATGTCCCAGCTCCTATTTTATAAATCTGTAACGGTCGATCACCGTTCCGTGAGTAAAAGCGCAAGCTTGTCTTTTGGTTCCATTGTGCAAAATGTAATTTTTGAAAATTCGAAATTAAGGACATTGGTATGAGCGAACTCAGGGTGAAAAAGCGCGAGACTGGTGCCACGGCAACACTTGGGCGCAACGGCCATCCGCAGATTGGAACGCCGACAGGCGGTGCGCTCGCCGTTGTCACTGCTGCGTCCGAGCCCGGCTTCAACCCGCTGGACCTGCTCTATTCTTCGCTCGCCGCATGTTTGGTGCTCAGCGCACGCATCGCTGCCAGCCGTATGGGCGTACTGGATCGTTTCGAAAGCGTGGAAGCGCGCGTGACCGGCGAGAAGTCCGAGGGTGAGCCAGCGCGGATCACGCATTTCGATATGCGCCTGAAGATCACCGGCGATTTCGATGCGGAAACGAGAGAGGCCATCGCGCATCAGGCCGAGGAGATTTGCACCGTCAGCAACACGCTGCGTGGGGATGCTGCGTTCAAGCTCTCGGTCGACTGATCAGCGCTGCGCCTTTTCCCATTTTTTCACCAGCCGGTCACGCTTCAGCTTAGATAGGCGCTTCAGCCAGAACATGCCGTTCAACTGGTCGATTTCATGCTGGATGCAGATGGCGTGAAAGCCTTCCGTCTGTTCCTCGTGCCACTGGCCGGTGATATCCTGAAAGCGCAGCGTCACTTTGGACGGGCGCTCCACTTCTTCGGTAAAGCCCGGCATGGACACGCTGCCTTCGACGTGGCGCAAGGTCTCAGTGGAGGCTTCCAAAATCTCGGGATTGACGTAGGTTCTGACGTCACCCGGTTTAAGCTCCAGCACGAAGACGCGTTGCAGCACGCCGATATGGGCCGCCGTGATGCCGACACCGGGGGCGGCGCGCATCGTATCCAGCAGATCCTGTGCTAGCTGCGCCAGTTCAGGCCCGAACTCGGTCACAGGCTCGCAATGCGAGGCAAGTGCCGGACGCGGATAGGGCACGATAGAACGAATTGGCATAAGGCGTTCCGTTTATTCTGTGGCTGAAAGCGAGCTTTTGAGCAGGAATTCGGACGCGGATTGCGCAAGAGACACCGCCTCATCCGTCAGTTCCACCCATGTCCGCTGCGTCCGCGGATCTCGCTTGACAATGGTCAGCATGCGGACGGAGAGACCGTTGATTTCCCGCAGCACCAACGCATGGGCGATGCCCAGCCTGTTGGAAAGGCTGCGACTGTCACTGCCGATGCCAAGGTGAACCGCTGCAATGAGCGCGGCCCCGTTGGCGTCGAGCGCAACCGGGGCCGTTTGGCTGATCTGTTCCACCACGGCCAGAAAGCGCGCGGCGGATTGATCGTCATTCATCGGGCGGCCTCTGCCTCTGTGCGCAGGCGAACCGAGACCAGAACGGATTTCGATGTCGGCGTGAAGCTGCCTTCGCCGTAGCTGTGCAGTGGCACCAGAACGTTCAGCTCAGGATAATAACCACCGACGCTGCCTTCGGGAATGTTGTAGGGCACGAGGCGGAAGTTTTCCGCAATGCGCTCGACGCCATCGCCATATTCACCGATGACATTCACACGCTGCTTGGCATGCGCGCCCAGCTTTTCCATGTCCTTCGGGTTCATGAAAATCACCTGCCGCTCGCCATAGACGCCGCGATACCGGTCATCCATGCCGTAAATCGTGGTGTTGTACTGGTCGTGGCTGCGGAAGGTCTGCAGAACGAAGATGCCCTCTTTAGAGAGCGCTTCCTGATGGTCCGTCTTTTCCGGCAGCGGGCCGGTGAAGAAGGTGGCCTTCTTGGCAGGCGTGTTCCATTCGCGTTCTGCTGCCGCATTGCGCAGGTGGAAACCACGCGGCACGCGTACACGCTCGTTGAATTCATGGAAGCCCGGCAGAACGCGGGAGATCATATCGCGGATGAGATCGTAATCGTCGGCCAGCTTTGCCCACTGAACGCGCTCATTGCCGAGCGTCGCGGCTGCGATACCCGCGATGATGGCGACTTCAGAGCGCAGTTCAGGCGAGGCGGGCTCGTTGATACCACCGGAGCCATGCACCATGCTCATGGAATCTTCCACGGTCACGATCTGCGACTTGCCCTGCGAGTTGCGGTCGATTTCAGTACGGCCAAGGCAGGGCAGGATGAAGGATGTTTCACCCGGCACCAGATGCGAGTGGTTGAGCTTGGTGGCGATGTTGACCGTCAGCTTCTGCTTTTCGAACGCCTTGATGATGAGCGGGCTATCCGGCGTGGCGCGCAGGAAGTTGCCGCCCAGCGCGATGAAGGCCTGTGCCTTGCCATCCAGCATGGCGCTGATGGCTTCGACCGTGTTGTGGCCACGGTTACGCGGCATTGGCACGCCCAGTTCCTTTTCCAGTGCGTCGAGCAGGGCAGGTGGGGCCTTCTCGTCGATACCAACGGTGCGGTCGCCCTGCACGTTGGAGTGACCACGCACGGGGCAGAGGCCAGCGCCGGGACGACCAATATTGCCGCGCAGCAGCATGAAGTTGGTGATCTCACGGATCGTGATGACAGAATGCTTGTGCTGCGTAACACCCATCGCCCATGTGGTGATGACGGCGTTGGATGCCATATAGATGGAAGCAGCTTCCTCGATCTGCTCACGCGTCAGGCCAGACTGGTCGAGAATGGTTTCCCAGCTGGTTGCCTCGACGGCGGCGCGATAGGCTTCGAACTCGACAGCGTGTTCTGCCAAGAAGTCATAATCGATGATGGCAGGCTTGCCAGCCGCGCGGGCGGCTTCGTCAGCCGCGAAGACAGCCTTGCTCATGCCGCGCACGGCAGCCATGTCGCCGCCCTGGCGTGGCTGGTAATAATTGGTGGCAATCTTTGTGTTGCCGCCGGTGATCATTTCCAGCTTGTCCTGCGGGTCGGTGAAGCGCTCCAGACCCTTTTCGCGGATAGGGTTGAACACGGCAATGCGCGCGCCACGAATGGCCGCACGGCGCAGGTCACCCAGCATGCGCGGATGGTTGGTGCCGGGGTTCTGACCGATGACGAAAATGGCATCCGCCTTTTCGAAGTCTTCCAAGAGAACCGTGCCCTTGCCGACGCCGACGGAGGCCTTCAGGCCAACGCCGCTGGCTTCATGGCACATGTTGGAACAGTCGGGGAAATTGTTGGTGCCGTAAAGGCGAACCATCAGCTGGTAGAGGAAGGCTGCTTCGTTGGAGGCGCGACCGGATGTGTAGAACTCGGCGCGGTCAGGGCTGTCGAGGCTCTTCAGAACGCCGCCGATTTCAGCAAAGGCATCGTCCCAGGAAACCGGCAGGTATTTGTCGGTCGCGCGGTCGTAACGCAGTGGGTCGGTGAGGCGGCCTTGCTTTTCCAAGCTGTAATCCGACCATGTGCGAAGCTCTGCCACCTTGTGGTTGGCGAAGAAGTCTGGCGGAACGCGGGCTTCGGTTGCTTCCCACGCAACGGCCTTCACGCCGTTTTCGCAGAACTCGAAGGAGGAGCCGTGTTCGGGGTCACCCCATGCGCAGCCGGGGCAATCGAAACCATCAGGCTGATTGGCTTTCAACAGGGTTCTTGCGCCGGAAATCGGTGCGCCCGATTCCAGAAGACGCTTGCCGACGCTTTTGAGTGCACCCCAACCGCCCGCAGCGGAGGAGGCCTTACCGATGAAATCCATCTTGCCCATTTGATAGGTCTCTTTCTGATCTGTTTTTCTTTTTGCGCCGCTCGTTTCCGGTGCCAACCGGATCGATTGTTATTGCGGCGCTTTGCCTCAGATTCCCGCATAACTACCATATGTCAACTCGTAACTTTACGGTGACTTCACCCGGGCGTTCAAATCCGCGAGACTGTTTCACGACTGGTTAATGGAAAACCTCGTCGCAGAGCACAGTTCGGATAGGAAATTGCAACTTCTTTTGTCCTATCCTGTTGTTGACATTGTGCTTTTAAAAGCCATTCTCCTGCGCTTTCGCGAAGCAGGCCACTCAGCCGGAAAAAGGGGCGCACGTTGACACAGACCGACGACCATCATTCCGTGCCGGAAGACGCCAAAAGGCCGGAAATCATGGCGGATATCTATGCCGAAGACGGATCGATACGGTCCGATTTTCTGGCGATGGTCGGCGCTGCGATTGCGGATCGCGACGTGCTGTTCCTGCGGCAGAATGTAGCCCGGCTGCACGAATCGGAACTGGGTGACCTGCTCGAATCCATTCTGCCGGAACAGCGCCACGCCATGGTGCGGCTGCTGGGCTCCGACTTCGACATGACAGCGCTGACCGAGGTGGATGAAGCCATCCGCCTCGACATCGTGGAGCAGATGCCGAACGACCAGATCGCCGCCGGTATCGGCGAGATGGATTCGGACGACGCCGTCTACATTCTCGAAGACCTCGACCGCGAAGACCGCGAAGATATTCTCGCGCAAATGCCATTTACCGAGCGTGTTAGGTTGCTGCGCGCGCTGGATTATCCGGAAAGCTCGGCTGGTCGCCGCATGCAGACGGAATTCGTGGCGGTTCCGCCTTTCTGGACCGTCGGGCAGACCATCGACTATATGCGCGAAGAAGAAGAACTGCCGGAATCCTTCTCGCAAATCTTCGTTGTCGACCCGACCTTCAAACTGGTCGGCGCGCTTGATCTCGACCGTCTGCTGCGCTCCAAGCGGCAGGTGAAGGTCGAATCGATCATGCACGAGACCAACCATCCCATTGCAGCGGAGATGGACCAGGAAGAGGCCGCACAGCTTTTCGAGCAATACGACCTTTTGTCGGCTGCGGTGGTGGATGACAATGGCCGTCTGGTCGGCGTGCTGACCATCGATGACGTGGTGGACGTCATTCAGGAAGAAGCGGAAGAAGACTTGCTGCGCCTTGGTGGTGTGGGTGACGAAGAGCTTTCCGACTCCATTGCCGTGACGTCACGCTCCCGCGTGCCATGGCTGGCGGTCAATCTCATCACGGCCTTCATGGCCGCATCCGTCATCGGGCTTTTCGACGCGACAATCGAGCAGATCGTGGCGCTCGCCGTTTTGATGCCGATCGTTGCCGGAATGGGCGGCAATGCTGGCTCCCAGACCATGACCGTTTCCGTGCGCGCGCTGGCGACCAGAAACCTCGATATCCACAACGCCGCCCGCATCATCCGACGCGAAGCGGGGGTGGGGCTGCTAAACGGTGCGCTGTTCGGCTGTGCCATTGGCGTCATCGCAGGTCTGTGGTTCCATGATGTCAATCTGGGCGGTATTATCGCGACCGCCATGCTGATCAACATGTTTGCAGCGGCCATCGCCGGCATCATCATTCCACTGCTGCTGGATAAATTCGGTGCGGACCCCGCTGTGTCATCGGCTGTCTTCGTCACCGCCGTCACCGACATTGTCGGTTTCTTCTCGTTTCTCGGTCTTGCGACCTGGTGGTTCGGCGTTCCGATCTAAATGCTTGAAAATTGACTTTTACGTGAAGGTCAATCATAGTGTTTCTAATAAAGGAGAGTTGTGAGGCGTATCGCGCTTCGTCATTCTATCTTGTTGTTTGAGCAACGGATAATCCGAAAATCGCCCGTCATTTTCGGTCCTGTGCTCCAGAATCGGATGAAGCTTTGAACAAGTATTATAGCATTACGGAACTGACGCGTGAATTCGGGGTCTCCACCCGCACCCTTCGCTTTTACGAGGATGAGGGTCTGATCCACCCTGAACGTCGGGGCCGCACGCGGCTTTTCCGCATGGCTGACCGCAGGCTCATTCAGGAAATCCTTCGTGGTCGCCGTATCGGCTTCACCATCGCTGAAATTCGCGAAATCATTCAGGTCTATAAGGAGCCGCCGGGCGAATCCGGGCAACTCGAACTTCTGATGAAGAAGGTTGACGAGAAGCGCGCCGACCTGCGCCAGAAGCGCAAGGACATCGAAGAGACGCTGGCCGAGCTCGACAATGTCGAAGAGGCCTGTCTCACGCGCCTCGCCGAAATCGGCGTCGGCACCTGATTCTTATTGGATCTGGTTCGAACACTGCGCGCCAATCTCGCCAATCTTTGACTGCTGCTCAGGCTGAAGGCTGTTGGACATCATAGAGTCGAACAGGTTTTCGGCCTGAAGTTTTTCCAGCGTGCATCCGCAAAAGCTCTGGCACAGTTCCAGACCATTCTGCTGCTGCATGCAGCTTGCCTCACAGCTTCTCTTATAGGCTTCGACCTGATCCACCGGCGGTGGCGGGGCGATAAGCGACGCCAGATAAACGATGCCGATCAGGATCGGCTGGTGGACGATATAAAACAGCAGGCTGTGACGACCGAAGAGAGCGAGCAGATTGCGCTTGCCGCTAGGCTTTCTGAAGCGATTCAGCCAGCCGCGTGGCGTGACGAATTGCGAGACCGCCAGCCCCAGAAGAAACGGCGCTAGAAACGGCAGAACAGGCACGTAATCATTGGAGCGCGGCGGCACAGTGGAAAGGCCGATCCATGACAGCCAAATGGTATTGAAACTATCCGAACTCAGATATTGCGGTGCCAGCAATGCGAGCGCGGCAGCCACCAGAGTTAGAAAGAAGGGCAGGCGCAGGAAGAGCAGGCCGATGAGGCTGGCGGCTGCGATATTGTGCAGAATGCCGAAGAATATCCAGCCATCCGGCACTGCGAAATAGGTCGCGACTGAAATCAGCAGGGCAGCGCCTGCAACCATCGCAAAGCGCTTGCCGAAAGACGGCCAGTTTATGCCGCGCCGATGGGCGAGATACAGGCTGAAACCGGCCAGAAACAAAAACGAGCTTGCGATTGCGCGGGCATAGATTCGCCACCAGCCCTGCGTCGCCGTGCCGGGATCGAGATAGGCGAACATCTCCAGATCCCAGGTGAAATGGTAGCTTGCCATGGCGATGAGCGCGATGCCACGCAGCGTATCCAGCGCGCCGATACGGCCTTTGCCCTGTGTTGCCGTTGCATCTGCCGGAGCGTTACTCATTCATCCGTCCTTTGCAACGGTTACAGTCTGGTGCCAGCGCTTCGCCTGCGAAGTGCGGCAATTTCATGGCAATCAGAAATCGTCCATGATGGCGCGGCGCGCTTCGGAGAAAAACTGCCGCCGCAGTAGCGCCACCGTGATGATGAGGGTGGATGCCATGAAGACATAAGGGCTGATGAACCAGCCGAGATAACCGATGGACAGGAAGATGGTTCTAAGCCCGTCATTGAAATTCTTGGCGGCGATGATGTTCATGCGGATGACGTTTTCCGCTGCGCGTTCCGCCGCTTCGCGGTTGGCATTCGCCTCGTGCAGCATCGGCATTCCGCCGAAGAGGATGGTGCAATAGTTGAACAGGCGATACGACCAGCCGAATTTGAAGAAAGCATAGCCGAATAGGCATGTCAGGCCTATGACCTTGATTTCGAATGCTGTGCGACCGCCATATTGCACGAAGGGCATGTCGCGAAACACCGATTCCACCCGGTCGGTCGCGCCCAGAAGAGCGAAACAGCCACCGATGGCGAAGATGGAGGTGGAGGCAAAGAACGCCGTGCCGTTTTGCAGGCCGGCCATGATCTGGGTGTCGATCATCTTCAGATCGCGGGTCAGCGAATTGTAAATCCACTTGCGGCGACGCTCGCCCATGGCCTGATTGAGGCTGGTGCGCGAAAACGGCGTCTTCGCTGTCGTGACATAGGTATAGGACCACCAAAGCGCGACGAAAACGACGAGGGCTACGTAATCGATGATCGTCATGGTGGCTGTCTAACCTCTGTCCTGTCCGTTCCGAATCTCCCGGCCCAATATTGATGCGATTTGGGTGCATGGCAATCTGGGTGAAAAAATCGATAGGTGAAAGCTTTTCATGTTCGCGCTAACCATCCGGTAAGAATGTGCCGCTATGACTGTGGGTGCACGCCGGATTTGGTTTTGCGTACCGGTGCTGCTTTTGCCTCTTTAAGTTTCAGGGGCACCCAAGACCGCGTTTGCGTCTCGATGCAGCGCGGTTTTTGCTTGTCGGAAATTGACAAGAGACCCTGCCATCCCTACCTTATTTAAGACGATCCGGCGCTTTTCTTCGACTGCGTTTATCGACATGTCCGCATGGTGCGGGCGGGTAGGCAAATATCGATAGATCACCGCGACAGCATGGCATGATTGACCGGGAGAACGCCTCCATATCTACGAATCGTTCTCTTTTCATGCTGACGGCTTCAAGGCTTGCGATAAACATCGCAATGGCTGCCGGATCTTCTCTTTCGACATCACATGGCAATTCTCATGACTGACGCATCCCGCTCTGTGCTTGTGCTGGGCGGCGCGCGCTCCGGCAAGTCGGCCTTTGCCGAAAATCTGGTTCTCTCAGGCGAGGGCGCCGCACATTACATCGCCACCGGTCGTGCCTGGGACGATGAGATGAAAGACCGCATTTCCCACCACCGCGAGCGCCGCGGCGACGTGTGGACGACGCATGAAGAGCCGCTTGCTCTGACGGATGTGTTGCAGCGGCTGGACCAGCCGGAAAACGTCATTCTCGTCGATTGCCTGACGCTTTGGGTGACGAACCTGATGATGGAGGAAGGGTGTGATGTTGAGTCAGCCTTTGCTCCGTTGGTTGCGCATGTCGGGACTGCGCGGGCGAAGATTGTTTTCGTGTCCAACGAGGTTGGGTTGGGGATCGTGCCTGACAATCGGATGGCGCGGGAGTTTCGCGACCATGCCGGGCGGCTGCACCAGCAGATCGCGGCTGTGGCGCGGGAGGTTTATTTCGTGGCGGCGGGGTTGCCGTTGCGGATGAAGGGGTAGGGGCTGTTTCGCCCATGCGATCGGCAGAGTGCGTGGTTCACCCCCCTCTGTCCTGCCGGACATCTCCCCCTCAGGTGGGGAGATCGAATCGCGGTTAGCTATCGGCCATCTTTAACGTCGCTGAGGCGGCAATGTTTCTAGCTGAGAGGCTTTCGCAAAGGCCTTGATGGGGCAAGGAGCAAGCGCCCAGCCAATCTCCCCACCTGAGGGGGAGATGCCCGGCAGGGCAGAGGGGGGGAGCCACACCCGCCGCCCTATAATGTAGCGCTCTGGCGCCCGATTGCCGCCCCTCCGACCCCCAACTTGATCCAAATCAAGGCCACTTGCCCAACACAGTGGCAAAGCAGCAGACGACGCGAAAGCACGTTTGCCGCCTTATCTGTGGTTCGTCCCGCCGCGTCGTAACTGCGATGACGTTGGGGGAAACCAACAATGAACTCTATGCTTGGAACTGCGATGGTGGCCGTGGGGGCCTTCCTCGCCTTGCTCGGGGCGGCTTTCGCTCACGACAATCTTTTCGCCGCCCATATGTGGGTGCTGTTTTTCGTGCTGCTGGTCGGCACCGCGCTGATGTTGCGCCGCGTATCTTTCGCGCCCGTCAAGCCGGTGTCCAAGGAGCAGCGCGAATCCGAATATTTCGATGAGGTCATTCGCTATGGTGTGATTGCCACGGTGTTCTGGGGTGTCGTCGGTTTTCTGGTCGGCGTGGTCGTTGCGCTGCAACTGGCCTTTCCCGATCTCAACATCGAGCCATGGTTCAATTTCGGTCGCGTTCGCCCGCTGCACACATCGGCGGTGATTTTTGCCTTTGGTGGAAATGCGCTGATTGCCACGTCTTTCTACGTCGTGCAGCGCACGTCGCGCGCGCGGCTATTCGGCGGCGATCTCGGCTGGTTCGTGTTCTGGGGCTATAATCTCTTCATTATCATGGCGGCCACCGGCTATCTGCTCGGCATCACCCAGGGCAAGGAATATGCGGAGCCGGAATGGTATGTCGATATCTGGCTCACCATTGTCTGGGTCGCCTATCTCGTCACCTTCCTAGGCACGATTTTCAAGCGCAAGGAACCGCATATCTATGTGGCGAACTGGTTCTATCTCGGCTTTATCGTCACCATTGCCATGCTGCACATCGTCAACAATCTGGCGGTTCCGGTCTCGTTTCTTGGCGTGAAAAGCTACTCGGCTTTCTCCGGCGTGCAGGATGCGCTGACGCAGTGGTGGTATGGACACAATGCCGTGGGCTTCTTCCTGACGGCGGGCTTCCTGGGCATGATGTACTACTTCATTCCCAAGCAGGTGAACCGCCCGGTCTATTCCTACCGCCTGTCGATCATCCACTTCTGGGCGCTGATCTTCATGTATATCTGGGCCGGTCCGCACCATCTGCATTATACGGCACTGCCCGACTGGGCGCAGACGCTGGGCATGGTGTTCTCCATCATGCTGTGGATGCCTTCGTGGGGTGGCATGATCAACGGTCTGATGACGCTGTCTGGCGCGTGGGACAAGATTCGCACTGACCCGATCGTGCGCATGATGATCATGGCCGTTGCCTTCTACGGCATGGCGACCTTCGAAGGCCCCATGATGTCGATCAAGGCCGTCAACTCGCTCAGCCACTATACGGACTGGACCATCGGCCACGTTCACTCCGGCGCTCTCGGCTGGAACGGCATGATCACCTTCGGTGCAATCTATTACCTGACGCCGAAGCTCTGGGGTCGTGAGCGGCTCTACAGCGTGCGCATGGTCAACTGGCACTTCTGGCTCGCCACGCTCGGCATCGTCGTCTACGCCGCCGTCATGTGGGTAGCCGGTATTCAGCAGGGACTGATGTGGCGCGAATATGATGCGCAGGGCTTCCTGGTCTACTCGTTTGCCGAAACGGTCGCCGCACTCTTCCCATACTACGTGCTGCGTGCACTGGGCGGGGCGCTGTTCCTCGGGGGCGCGCTGATCATGGCCTACAACGTCACCATGACAATTCTGGGCTACCAGCGAAACGAGGCGGGCTTCAAGACCGCAGCGCCCAAGCTGCAGCCTGCGGAATAAGGAGTTTCAACGATGTCTATTCTCGACAAACACGGCGTCATCGAACGAAACGCGACCTTGCTGCTGGTCGGCTCTCTGGCCGTGGTCTCGATCGGTGGGATCGTGGAAATCGCGCCGCTCTTCTATCTCGAAAACACCATCGAGAAAGTGGAAGGCATGCGGCCCTATTCGCCGCTGGAGCTGGCAGGCCGCAACATCTACATCCGCGAAGGCTGTTATGTCTGCCACAGCCAGATGATCCGTCCGTTCCGCGATGAGGTGGAGCGTTACGGCCACTATAGTTTGGCGGCGGAAAGCATGTACGACCATCCGTTCCAGTGGGGCTCCAAGCGTACGGGCCCCGACCTTGCGCGCGTTGGCGGTCGCTACTCCAACGAATGGCATGTCCAGCATCTGGTGGAGCCTCGGGCCGTGGTGCCCGAGTCGGTCATGCCGAGCTATTCCTTCCTGAAATCGACACCGCTGCAAATCCCCGATGCCGCCATGGAGTTGAAGGCCAACCGTGCCGTCGGCGTTCCCTATAGCGATGAGATGATCGAAAACGCGGCAACCGACCTGAAGGGGCAGGCCGACCCCAATGCCGATACGACGGCGCTGGAGGCACGCTACCCGAAGGCCAAGATCGGCGACTTCGATGGTGATCCGACCAAGGTCACCGAAATGGACGCGCTGGTCGCTTACCTGCAAATGCTCGGCACGCTGGTCGATTTCTCGACCTACGACGATGCCGCCGGTTATCGCTGAGGAGAGACACCATGGAAACCTACACGGCCATGCGCCACTTCGCCGATAGCTGGGGCCTGCTTGTCATGACCCTGTTCTTCGCGGGCACGATCATATTCACCCTGCGCCCCGGCTCCAAGAAATCCGCTGACGATGCCGCCAGCATTCCGCTTAGGGAGGACTGATCATGTCCGATAAACACATTGACGATGTCAGCGGCGTCGAAACCACCGGTCACGAGTGGGATGGCATCCGCGAATTGAACAACCCCATGCCGCGCTGGTGGGTGTGGACCTTCTACGTCACCATCCTCTGGGCCATTGGCTACACGATTGCCTTTCCGGCATGGCCGCTGATCTCTGGCAGCACGCAAGGACTTCTGGGCTGGCACAGCCGCGCAGATTTCGTGGCCGAGGTGACCGATGCCAAGGCGGCGCAGAATGTCTACCTTGAGAAGATCGCCTCGTCTTCGCTGGAAGACATCCAGAAGGATGGCGAGCTGATGCAGTTCGCCGTCGCCGGCGGTGCCGCTGCCTTCAAGATTAACTGCATTCAGTGCCACGGTTCCGGCGCTGAGGGCGGCAATGGTTATCCCAACCTCAACGATGACGACTGGCTGTGGGGCGGGACCGTCAACGACATCCACACCACGATTACGCATGGCATTCGTTTTGCCGAGGATGCCGACACACGCATCTCGGAAATGCCAGCCTTCGCGGAAATGCTCAAAGCCGACGAAATCCGCGAGGTCGCAGCCTATGTCGTCAGCCTGACGGGTACGCCACGCGATGTGTCCATGGTTCAGCCAGGCGCCCAGATTTTCGCCGATAACTGCGCGTCCTGCCACGGTGAAGACGCCAAGGGCAACCGCGACATGGGCGCACCCAACCTCGCCGATGCCATCTGGCTGAAGGCACACGGTGAAGATGGCATCATCGCGCAGATACGCGCGCCCAAGCACGGTGTAATGCCCGCATGGGGAGAGCGCCTTGGCGATACGACGGTCAAGCAGTTGACACTGTTTGTGCATTCGCTAGGTGGTGGGGAATAGGGGGCGGCATCTGGAAAGAGGAAGGGCCGCATTGCGCGGCCCTTTCGACTCTATCGATCTGACCATACGGCAAGTTCATAACCGTCCCGGTCTGCGAAGTGGAAGCGTCGGCCACCGGGAAATTCGAAAAGCGGCACGGTGATGGTACCACCGGCCTTTTTCACGCGCTCTTGCGCAGCAATGATGTCATCCGCAAATAGAATGACGAGCGCTCCGCCTTTTGCATTCACCTGTGCGGTTTTGGCAAAGCCGCCAGTCAGCCTGCCGTCCAAAAACTCGCAGTATTCCGGGCCATAATCCTTGAATGTCCAGCCAAATGCGGCGCCATAAAATGCCTTGCTCTTCTCAATATCGCTGACGTTGAATTCGATGTAGTCAATCTTGTTATGACGGTCGGTCATTGTTGTTTCCATAGTTGTCTTCAAGCAGCGTTTTCAGTGTCTTCAAATCCGCAAGCACGGCAGCAACGTCGCGCTCAAACTCGGCATCTGTCATGCCAGGCAGTTTCAGCACGGTAAACGCCACCTCCGCCCCATCTCCATTGGGCGTGACGCGCAATGCATTATAAACCTCCAGCCCATCCGGCAACATCACCACATGATCGATGACGCCGTAATCGTTCAGCTGAGCAAATTTCACCCGCACATCGCCCAACGGGCCGGACGCAATCCATTCATCGCCATCCTGCCTCAAACCACTGGCAAGCCCGGCAGCCCATTGCGGCATTCGGGTGGGATCGGCTGCAAAGGCATAAACCTCTTTCCAGGGACGATCGATGGAAAGGTGAACGATGCGGGTTGTGAGAGTTGCCATCATCTCCTCCGTGACTTTGCGGTAGGCAGCTTATCTAACCAAGCAATGGCGGCCAATGTTGAGCGCCGTGCAAAATTCGGACAATGACTATATCAACTGTCATTCTGTAGATCACGACAAAGGGTGTTCTCGCGACGACCATTTCTCGGGTGCCTTCGACACGACCAGTGCGACCCGATAATGGAAAATCAATAAGCCTTTGGATTTGATTTTCGATTTCATCGCGCATGATGATTGCAGCCATAATGTTGTCCTGCGCGATGTAATCCGTCAGAATATCAAGATCTGCTTCAGCATCCTGTAACCATTCCAATCTCGACATATGGCTTGTCATCTTTTTCCGGTGGCGCGTGCAAGCAGTTCGGCGCGTTTATGCTGCCATTTGCGCATATGGTCTTCGTTTGAAACCAGTTCGGCAGCACCGGAATCGATCTTATCGAGCGTTTTCTCAACCTGTTCTCTGAACCATGTATCGTGTTCAACTGCGCTGTGCATTCTACGCTGCCGTTCAGCCGTGTCGGGCCGCTTACGTGTCACCGTGTCAGGCTCATGATCCGCTATATCGATCTCGAAACGCGGTATGCCGAGTTCATCTCTTATAAACGCGGCGGCGGTGTTGAGATTGCGCCAAATGCGCATGCGCCCGGATCGTTGCGCTGAAATTGCGCGCTCGTTACCGCCATATTTCACAAGAATCGCGAAGCCACCAGGGCGACCAAGAACCACGGCACCGGCAAGGGCGTGAGCCTTGACGAGGTTTTTGACCGACTTGCTGTCTATGATTTCAGGCATCTTTGTCGAAGGTAGCACAGCAATCTCCTGCATCAGATATATGCACTGCGTTTATTAGATAAATACATGATGGTGATGGGCAAGGCAATCGACCGCTAGCGAGATTGGGCCTGCGCCACTTTGTCCTGACTTGACCTAAGTCAAGGATGGTTGCCCGGCGAAGTGCCAAAACGCAAGGGTGAGAAACCGGACACTAGCCCCATGAACATTTACAGCGCCGGAAACAATGGCAACGGCTCCGATACGGTTGAGAGACTGAACGCAGAGCCGGTGAATTCCGCTCTAAACAGACAGCCTCTCTATGAAGCGCGCAGGAAGATATTTCCCAAGCGTGCGGAGGGCCGTTTCCGTCGCTTCAAATGGATCGTGATGCTGATCACGCTTGGCATTTATTATCTCACGCCGTGGATTCGTTGGGACCGTGGGCCTTACGCGCCGGATCAGGCTGTGTTGATCGATATTGCCAATCGTCGCTTCTACTTCTTCTTCATCGAAATCTGGCCGCAGGAGTTTTTCTATGTTGCCGGGTTGCTGGTCATGGCCGGGTTCGGGCTGTTTCTGCTGACCTCTGCCGTCGGGCGCGCATGGTGCGGTTATACCTGTCCGCAGACAGTGTGGGTCGATCTGTTTCTGGTGGTCGAACGGTTCATCGAAGGTGACAGAAATGCGCGGATGAAGTTAGATGTTGGGCCGTGGACGTTTGAGAAAGTCCGCAAGCGGGTGGCGAAGCACGCGATATGGATCGTCATCGGCGTTCTGACCGGTGGTGCATGGATCTTTTACTTCGCCGATGCGCCGACGCTGGCGATGCAGTTTCTGACCGGCAGTGCCGCAATGATAGCCTATTATACCGTGGCCACGTTGACGGCGACGACCTATGTGCTGGGCGGGCTGATGCGCGAGCAGGTCTGCACCTACATGTGTCCATGGCCGCGTATTCAGGGCGCCATGCTGGACGAGCATTCGTTGGTCGTAACCTATAATGACTGGCGTGGCGAACGTCGTTCGCGCCATGCCAAGAAGGCCATTGCTGCCGGAGAGCCGGTGGGTGACTGCGTGGATTGCAATGCCTGCGTTGCGGTCTGTCCCATGGGCATCGACATCCGGGATGGCCAGCAGATGGAGTGCATTACCTGCGCGCTTTGCATCGATGCCTGTGACAGCGTCATGGACAAGCTCTCCAAGCCGCGCGGCCTGATCGCCTATGCGACGCTCAGCGAGTATGAGAACAACATGGCGCTTGCCACCGGTGGCGGTGCGCATGACATCCGCCCCGCCGATGTTCGAAACCCAGATGGGACTTTTGTCGATGCCGTCAGGCACTTCAACTGGCGCATCATCTTTCGCCCGCGCACCGTGTTTTACATGACGATCTGGTGCCTTGTTGGTGTCGTCATGCTGGTGACGCTGGCAACCAGAGAGCGGCTGTCCGTTAATGTGCTGCATGACCGCAATCCGCAATATGTGATGGAGTCGAATGGCTCGATCCGCAACGGCTATACGGTGCGGCTGCTAAACATGATCGCCCAGCCGCGTACCATTACCCTGTCGTTGGATGGGCTGCCGGACGCGGTGATGAAGATCAACGGCATGGCAGCGGAGCCTGCGCGTTCCTTCAGCATCGATGTGAAGCCGGACGAAGTGACCAATCTGCGGGTCTTCGTGACCACGCCGAGCGGGGCAGCCGTCCGTGCTGCTGATGATTTCAACTTCATAGCGGTCGATGACGAATATTCCGAAACCGCACATTACAAGGCCGTCTTCAACGGGCCGGGAGCAAAGAAATGAGCGCTGAACAGGGCGAAAAGCCGGGCTTTACCTTCACCGGCTGGCACATGCTGGTCATCATGCTGCTGTTCTTCGGCACGATCATTTCCGTGAATGTGACCATGGCCTGGAACGCCGTTACCAGCTGGAGCGGGCTGGTGGTGCAGAATACCTACGTCGCCAGTCAGCAGTTCAACGGCAAGGCGGAGGCGGCAAAGGCCCGCGCCGCCAGCGGCATCGTCGGCAAGCTTCATATCGATGGAAGTAACGTTGAATATGAGGTGTCTCACCCTCAGCGCGGCGTCGTCGATACCGATACGGTCACGCTGAACTTCCGTCGTCCGGTGGGTGAGCATCAGGATTTTTCGCTGCCTCTGGAAAAGCACGGCCCCAACACATTCTCCGCCCGGCATGAACTGGCCGCAGGCGACTGGATCGTCGAGGCTATTGCCGTAAAGGATGGGGCTGTGATCGTGCATGAAGGAACACGCATCGACATTGCCGGAGGTGTGAGATGAGCTGCTGCGCGCCCGGAACGGAAATTGCTCTTGAACAGGCTGGGTTGAAGAGAGCGCTGCCTTCGTCAGAAGAGTTGATGCTGTCCAGCCGCGATCTGGGGCAGGGGCTGCGGCAGACGGACCTTTCTGTGCCCGGCGTTTATTGCGGCGCCTGCATCAGTACCATCGAAAGCACACTGGTGGGGATGCCGCAGGTGGAGCGCGCCCGCGTCAACCTTTCCTCCAAACGCGTCTCCATCGTCTGGAAGGAGGAGGTGACGGGCGAGCGGACGGACCCTGCCGATCTCGCGAGGGCCGTGGCCTCGACAGGCTATGAGGCGCATCTTTTCGGCTCTGGGCAAGAGACCTCGGATGACATGCGCAATAGGCTGATCCGCGCCGTTGGACTTACTGGTTTTGCGGCCGTCAATATCATGCTGCTGTCGATCTCGGTGTGGTCCGGTGCGGATGCGGCGACGCGCGATATGTTCCACTGGATTTCGGCGCTGATCGCGACACCGGCGCTGATTTATGGCGGGCGCTTTTTCTATCAATCCGCCTACAACGCACTGACACATGGGCGAACCAATATGGATGTGCCCATCGCGCTGGCGATCACGCTATCTTACAGCGTGTCCATCTGGGAGACGATGCATAGCGGCGCGCATGCATGGTTCGATGCCACGGTTTCGCTGCTGTTTTTCCTGCTGATTGGCCGTACGCTTGATCACGTGATGCGCGACAGGGCGCGCTCGGCCATCGCAGGCTTGGCACGGCTATCGCCACGCGGCGCGACTGTTCTGCTTGAGGATGGCAACCGTGAATATCGTCCCGTCGGTGAAATCATACCCGGTGACCGGGTGGCGATTGCGGCGGGCGAGCGGGTGCCGGTGGATGGCAGGATCGTCAGCGGTAATAGCGATCTGGATGTGTCCATCGCCAATGGCGAAAGCGCGCCGCGGGTGGTGCGCGTGGGCGATCTCATTCAGGCTGGAACGCTCAATTTGACAGGCCCGCTGTTGATGCAAGCGACGGCGCTGGCGCGGGATTCTTTTCTCTCGGAAATCATCGGCCTTATGGAAGCTGCCGAAGGGGGCAGGGCGCGTTACCGTCGTCTGGCAGACCGGGCTGCGCAATATTATTCGCCGGTCGTGCACCTGCTGGCGCTGACCTCCTTCGTCGCCTGGGGCATTTTCGGTGGTGACTGGAAGCAGGCGATGCTGATTGCGATTGCGGTGCTGATCATCACCTGCCCCTGTGCGCTCGGCATTGCCGTGCCGGTCGTTCAGGTCGTTGCTGCCGGGCGGCTGTTCAAAAACGGCATCATGGTGAAAGACGGCTCGGCCATGGAGCGGTTGGCGGAGGCTGATACGGTTCTGTTCGACAAGACCGGCACATTGACGCTAGGCCAGCCACGGCTGGTGAATGGTGGAGCGATACCAGCAGAAACGATGCGGCTTGCCGCTGCCATCGCCGCGAATTCCCGCCATCCTCTTTCGCAAAGCCTTTGCCGGGAGATGAAGGGTCCCCTGCCTGCCTTTGAGGATGTCGCCGAAATTCCGGGTTCGGGCGTCGAGGTGAAGACATCTGATGGCATCTACCGGCTTGGTAACCGGCGCTTTGCCTGTGCTGAAGAGGTTGCGGAAAACGATGATGCGACGTCGGAGGTCGTTCTGTCACTGGATGGGCGCGAGGTCGCGCAGTTTCAGTTCGAAGACAGCGTTCGCCCCGGTGCCGCCGCAGCCATTGCGCAGCTTCACGAGAGCGGCTTTTCAACGCAGATCGTTTCGGGTGATCGCCCAGCCGCTGTAGCAGCACTTGCCAAACGGGTTGGCATCGATGCCGGGCAGGGTGGGCTGTCGCCTGCCAAAAAGGCCAATCGCTGTGTTGAACTGACAGGGGAAGGCCGCAAGGTTCTTATGGTGGGCGATGGCATCAACGATGCACCGGCGCTGGCTGCCGCCCATGTGTCCATGGCACCGGCCACAGCTGCGGACATCGGTCGGCAGGCGGCGGATTTTGTCTTCATGCGGGACGATCTGCGTGCCGTTTCCTTTGCCATCGATACGTCCAGAAAGGCGGGGCGTCTGATACGGCAGAACTTCGCGCTCGCCATTGGCTACAACATCATCGCCGTGCCGATTGCACTTTCCGGTTACGCCACGCCGATGATTGCCGCCATCGCGATGTCGACCTCATCGATCATCGTGGTCGTCAATGCCCTGCGGCTGAATGGCTCTGCGAAACCCATGATCGCGGCGGACAGAAGCGAGGGCAAAAGCCCGGAGGTGCGCTTCGCATGAATATGCTGATGTTCCTCATTCCGGTGGCGCTGTTTCTGGGCGGGCTTGGTCTTTTCGCCTTCATGTGGTCGCTGAAAAGCGGCCAGTATGACGATATGGACGGTTCCGCATGGCGGGCGCTGGATGATGGCGACGATCGGCCGGGGCGATAATCATAGCTCCCATGCGCGTGTCGCAAAGCTGACTTGCGTCATCAAAATATAATCGTTTCAGTTCGCCCTAGCCTTGCCGTTTTCATATTAGAGTGCCACAACATCGCCGTTAAAAGCAATTTGGAGATACATCCGTGGAACAGGCAGAAATCGGTTTGATCGGTCTTGGCGTAATGGGGTCCAACCTCGCGCTCAACATCGCAGAAAAAGGCAACAAGATTGCTGTTTTCAACCGAACCCCGGAAGTCACGAAGAAATTCTACGCAGATGCTGGCGAGTTGCAGGGCCAGATCATTCCTTGCGAAACCATTGAGGAATTCATCGCCGCCATCCGCCCGCCGCGCCCGATCATCATCATGATCAAGGCTGGCGATCCGGTCGATCAGCAGATGGAAATTCTCAAGCCGCATCTCGAAAACGGCGACATCATGATCGACGCGGGTAACGCGAATTTCCGCGATACGATCCGCCGCTTCGAGACGCTGAATGACACCGACCTGACCTTTATCGGCATGGGTGTTTCCGGTGGCGAAGAAGGCGCGCGTCACGGCCCGTCCATCATGGTTGGCGGTACGGAAGAAAGCTGGAAGCGTGTCGAGAAGGTGCTGACCTCCATCTCTGCCAAGTACGACAATGATCCATGCGTGGCGTGGCTGGGCAATGATGGCGCAGGCCACTTCGTCAAGACCATTCACAACGGCATCGAATATGCCGACATGCAGATGATCGCGGAAATTTACGGTATTCTGCGCGATGGCCTGAAGCTGAGCGCTGCCGAAATCGCCGATGTCTTCGGTGAGTGGAACAAGGGTCGCCTGAACTCGTACCTCATCGAAATCACCGAAAAGGTTCTGCGCGCCGCAGACCCGATCACCGGCAAGCCGATGGTCGATCTCATTCTGGACAAGGCTGGCCAGAAGGGCACCGGCAAGTGGTCCGTCATCGAAGCGCAGAACATGGGTGTTGCCGCGACCGCCATCGAAGCTGCCGTTGCTGCCCGTATCCTGTCCTCGCAGAAGACCGAGCGTGAAGCTGCTGAGACCATTCTCGGTCTGCCAAAGGCTCTGCCAGCGCCTGCCGACAGACAAGCCTTCATTGCCGATCTGGAAAATGCGCTTCTGGCTGCCAAGATCGGCGCCTATGCGCAGGGGTTTGCAGTGATGGCTGCTGCTTCCAAGGAATTTGGCTGGGATCTGCCGATGCCGACCATCGCTCGCATCTGGCGCGCTGGCTGCATCATCCGGTCGCAGTTCCTGGATGAAATCACATCGGCCTTCACCAAGGACCCGCATGTCGCCAACCTCATCGTCACACCTGCCTTTGCGCAAATGGTGAAGGATACGGACGCGCCGCTTCGTCGCGTGGTTTCCCACGCCGTTCTGTCCGGCCTGCCGGTTCCAGCCCTGGCTTCCGCACTCGGCTATTTCGATGCCTATCGTCGTGCGCGTGGCAGTGCCAACCTCATTCAGGCGCAGCGCGACTTCTTTGGCGCACATGGTTTCGAGCGCACCGACGGTGTCGACAAGCCGCACGGCCCTTGGGGCAGCGGTCTGGATATTTTCTAAGAACCACACTGAAAGGCCCGCTTCGAGCGGGCCTTTTTCTTACGCGCCGAATTTCGGAGCGCGGCTGGACCAGACCGGTTGGCTAAGCGTCTGCAATCCCTTGACCGGCTTTCCATCGATGCGCGCCAGCAGGGCCTTCGCCAGTTCGCGGCCCGCCAGCTTGATATCCTCATTCATCGTGTGAATTTCCGGTCGCAGCCAGTTGAGGAAATCTGCCGACTGCTTGGATACGACATCGATATCCGTGCCGACCTTCTTGCCGGTCTCCTCAACACCCGCGACGAAGGCGATGGTGGAGCTGCCGCTGATCGATACCAGCCCGTCGGGACAATCCGCTCCGCTCATCAGCGTCCGACTGACTTCCTTGATCTGGTCCAGAGGCGTGTCGTTGCTGATGATGCCGTGCAGCGGAAATTCGCTGAGGCCGAAATCGCGCAGGCCACGCTCGAAGCCGCGGCGGGCGAAGTCGTGATAGGAAAACTGCTTGGGCGGCAGAAGAACGGCAATGCGCTTTCGCCCGCATTGCGACAGCCGTCTCACCGCCTCATAGACGTAAGCCTCGTTGTCGAAATCATGATAGGGATGCTCGATGCCCATATCGGTGCGCCCATGAGCGGCGAACGGCATGTTGCGTTCCGTCATGAAGCGCACGCGCGGATCATCCGGCTGCATCTTGGAGATGATGACACCATCGGCAGAGCCCGTATCCAGAATATAGCGGATCGGGATCATCGGATCTTTGGCGTGCGTATGTGGCGTGACGACGAGGTGATACTGGGTGCTGGACAGCACCTCGGTAATGCCGAACACCATCTGGGTGGTGAAGCCCATCAGTTCCTCATCGACACTCAGCACCAATGCAATGACATTGGTCTTGCCGGTGCGCAGACGAACGCCGGCGCGGTTGGGCTGATAACCGATCTGCTGCGCGACTTGACGCACGCGCTCCTTAGTGTCGGCGCCGATGTCAGGCGCATCTTTCAAGGCACGGGAAACCGTGGTGATGCCGAGGCCTGTCATATAGGCGATTGTCTTGAGTGTGGGGCGTTCGTAACCTGCCAGTGCCTGGCCGCTCGTATCGGATTTCATGCCATCATTCATGTCGCCACTCACCATAACCTGTACGTCATATGGTAGATTGCTTTTTTCACATTGCAAAGCACGGAGCCATTTTCTCAGGTCGCCGCCGCACGATAAACTGTAACGATACAGCTCCTCTGTCGAGTTTTTATTGAGGATGGGCTAAAATGCTTTTCGCCTTCGCTGGGTGGCGTGAGGGTTAAAGTGATGTTCCAAGTAGCGCTTAAATCACTTTAATAAAATAAAATATCATTATGATTTAAAATAGTTTTACTTCATTTATCGCGAAAGACTACGGCGGTGTTTCGTCCCATCAGGCCTACGCTTCCGTCATTTCCGCTAATCCCCCGTGACCGCCGGAAAATTTTCCGGTAACGTTGCCGCCGGGAGGAGAATTTCATGTTTCGTGGACATTTGCGGACAGATTGCGTGCACTGCTTCGCGGCAAGTGTACGAGATTTGCCGCAGTTGCGTGCCTGAAAATTCTTCCAATGCGGCATGGCGAAATGACAGGGCAGGACATGACATCATCTTACGCAAGCGACGTTGCAATCGACCTCTCCGGTGAATGGAAACTCTCATCTTCAGATGGTGAGCATGACGCCCGGATTGAAATTCCCGGCGATGTGCACAGTGCCTTACGCGAGGCGAAAATCATTCCAGACCCCTATTTCGGGCGCAATGAGAATGACGTGCAGTGGGTGGCAGAGCGGGACTGGATTATCGAGCGCCGCTTCAACATCGATGATGCAGATGCGGATTGGTATTTGGATGTCGATTATCTCGATACGGTCGCCGTCGTTTTCCTGAATGACGTGCCGGTTCTGTCTGCCGACAATTGCTTTCGCCGTTACAGACCGGATGTAACCAGTGCCATCGTTCCGGGTGAAAATGTCATCCGCATTCATTTCCACTCCAGCATCAAGGCCGGAGAAGAGCGGCAGGCGGCGCAGCCTTTCTATGTTCCGTACCATCCCGGCAATTCCCCCATCCCGCATGGCAACATGCTGCGCAAGCCGCAATGCCATTTCGGCTGGGACTGGAACATCGCGCTGGCACCGCTCGGAATCTATAGCGACATCGCATTGCGGCGTCTGGATACGGCGCGGATCGAACATATCAGTACCTCGCAGCAGCATGTGGATGGCGGTGTGGAACTGCATGTGGAGGTCGCACTGCATGCTGCGCAAGCGGCGAGCGTGCCGATCCACCTTTCACTCGGCGATGAAAGGCTGCGGCTGGATTGCGGCGTCAATGCTGGCGAGACCGTGCTGCGGCATGTCTTCTTCGTCGAAAAACCAAAGCTCTGGTGGCCAGCGGGCAGCGGCGAGCAGGCGCTTTATACATTGACCGTGGAACTGCCGGATGAAACGGCGACGCGGCAGATCGGCTTTCGCACCATCGAACTGCTGACCGACAAGGATGAGGCGGGCAGCCGCTTTGCCTTCCGGGTCAACGGACGTGAGATTTTTTGCCGGGGTGCGAACTGGATTCCGGCTGATGCGCTGCATTCGCTCAGCAGCCGTGAAAAGACCGGGGATTTGCTGTCCTCGGCTGTCGAAGCCAACATGAACATGATCCGCGTCTGGGGTGGCGGCTTTTACGAGCAGGACTGGTTCTACGATCTCTGCGACCGGATGGGCCTGATGGTGTGGCAGGACTTCATGTTTGCCTGTAATCTTTACCCCTGCACCGACGACTTTCTTGATAATGTCGAACACGAAGTCACCTATCAGGTAAAGCGCCTGTCGTCGCATGCGTCCATTGCGCTGTGGTGCGGTGACAATGAGCTTGTCGGCGCGCTGACATGGTTCGACCAATCCCGCGATAATCGCGACCGCTACCTCGTGGCTTACGACCGGCTAAACCGAACCATCGAAAAGGCGCTGAAAAAGGCAGCACCGTCCGCGCTCTGGTGGCCCTCCAGCCCGGCTTCCGGCTATATGGATTACGGCGATGCCTGGCACGCGGATGGTTCCGGCGACATGCATTACTGGTCCGTCTGGCACGAGAACAAATCCTTCGACAATTACCGCGCCGTAAAGCCGCGCTTCTGCTCGGAATTCGGTTTCCAGTCCTACACATCCATGCCTGTCATCAAAACCTATGCGGATGAGAAGGACATGAATATCTCTTCGCCCGTCATCGAGCTTCACCAGAAGAATGCCGGTGGCAATGAGCGGATTGCGGGGACCATGTTCCGCTATTTCCGTTTTCCGAAGGACTTTGAGAATTTCGTCTATATCAGTCAGGTCCAGCAGGCTCTCGCCATCAAGACCGCGGTCGAATACTGGCGCTCTCTCAAACCTCATTGCATGGGCACGCTCTATTGGCAGCTGAACGATACTTGGCCGGTGGCTTCGTGGTCGAGCCTCGATTATGGCGGCAGCTGGAAGGCCTTGCATTATGCTGCGCGGCGCTTTTTCCAGCCCGTGACTGTCTCGGCCATCCCATCCGAAGATGGCGGCAC
Source organism: Hyphomicrobiales bacterium (assembly GCA_900473205.1). Taxonomy (GTDB): domain Bacteria; phylum Pseudomonadota; class Alphaproteobacteria; order Rhizobiales; family Rhizobiaceae; genus Agrobacterium. The sequence continues at coordinate 272,653 of UCLB01000020.1, read as the reverse complement.
CATTCGCTTTTCCACCGTCAACGACACGGCGGAGGAGGTGGAGATCGACATGAACATCTTCGCACTTGCGACCGATGGCACACGCACGCCGCTGAAATCCGCCAGCGGCACCTGTGGGCCGGACGCAGCCGTGACCATGACGGAAATCGACATGAAGCAGCTGGCCGCTGGCGCGTTGCTCTCATGGAACTTCATTGCCTCGAACGGCATGACCGGTGAGGGGCATCATGTGCCGGAGACTTACAAGGCGCTTGACCTGCAGTCCTCCGGCCTTACGCACCACGTCAGGCCACTGGATGACGGGCAGTTCGAGGTGGAGGTCTCCGGCACCGGACTTGCGCTTTTCGTGATGATCGAAGCCGATGTCGCCGGGCGCTATTCCGACAATCTATTCGATCTGGCCGCAGGCGAGACGAGACGGATCGTGTTTTCGCCACTGGACGGGGAACAAACATCCCGTCCAACCTTCAAGATTTTCGATCTCTATTCGTCGCAATCGCAAGGTTGAAACGATAGCGGCATCTCTTTACGCTCCAGCTTAACCACACCAAAGCCTGCGGCAATTGTCGCAGGTCACATATCCATACAGGGAGGACTATCCATGGCCTGGCAACCGGCTGAAAATCGTTACGCGTCTATGAAGTATAATCATTGCGGCAAATCCGGGCTGAAGCTTCCGGCGATCTCGCTGGGCCTCTGGCACAATTTCGGCAATGATTTTTCACACAAGACCAAGCAGGATATTTGCCGCAAGGCCTTCGATCTGGGCATCACCCATTTCGATCTCGCCAACAATTACGGTCCACCGCCCGGCAGCGCAGAGACGGCCTTCGGCGAAATCCTGCGCACGGATTTTGCCGGTTATCGCGACGGGTTGGTGATCTCGTCCAAGGCCGGTTACAACATGTGGCCGGGTCCATACGGCGAGTGGGGTAGCCGCAAGTATCTCATCTCCTCCTGCGACCAGAGCTTGAAGCGCATGGGGCTGGATTATGTGGATATCTTCTATTCCCACCGTTTCGATCCCGATACGCCGCTGGAAGAAACCTGCGGTGCGCTGGACCATATCGTCCGCTCGGGCAGAGCGCTTTATGTCGGTATCTCCTCCTATAATTCGCAGCGCACCCGCGAAGCCGCCGCGATCCTGAAGGAACTCGGAACGCCCTGCATCATCCACCAGCCCAGCTATTCCATGATCAACCGCTGGATCGAAGAGGATGGTCTGGTCGATACGCTGGAAGAACTGGGCATCGGCTCCATCGTCTTCTCGCCGCTGGCGCAGGGCATGCTGACCACGAAATATCTCGGTGGCGTGCCGGAAGCCAGCCGCGCCAGCCAGGGCAAGTCGCTGAACCCTGCCTTCCTTAATGAACGCAATATCGAAAACATTCGCGGGCTGAACGCGATTGCGGAACGTCGCGGCCAGACGCTGGCGCAGATGGCCATTGCCTGGGTGCTGCGTGGCGGTCACATCACCACGGCACTGATTGGTGCCAGCCGTCCCGAGCAAGTCGAAGACTGCGTCAAAGCGCTCGACAAGCCGGATTTCACCACAGAAGAATTGGCGGAAATCGACCGTTTCGCCAAGGATGCGGACATCAATCTCTGGGCAAAATCCGCCGAACTGAAGAAGTGAGACAGCAGGCCGCCCCGGATGTTTCGGGGCGGCTTTCCCTGCGAGATACTCGATATAAACTTTAAGTGATCGCGCTAAGCATTAAGAACCATTACGGAATTGTAATTTCCCGGTTCAGTTTCCATTCATTGTTGTGACGGTAGGGTCAGGCCATCACTTCACGAAAGGAAACACCGATGAAAAAGTTTTTCTCCGTTCTTCTCGCTGCAACCGTTCTTACAGCTCCCCTGGCAGCTCAGGCTCAAAGCCGTCACGATGATCGCGGTCGCCATGTGACCGTGGAGCGGACGATCACCAAGAAGCAGGTCGTCGTCAAGAAGCATCGTTGGGACCGCGGCCAGCGCCTAGCGGCGAAAGACCGTCGTCACTTTGTGGATAGTCGCGACTACCGCCGCCACAATCTGAGAGAGCCGCGTCGTGGTGAGCGTTGGGTTCGCGTCGATAACCAGTACCTGCTGATCAACGCTGTCAGCGGTCTCATCATCGGTCTTGCCGCTGCGCGTTAAGCCTACCTGTCTTTCCTGCTGCGGCCGTGGAGTTCCTCCATGGCCGCAGTCGTTTTCGAAGGCGATGTCATCCGTCACGGCTTCGCAGCGAAAATTCGATACGCGTTCCGGTTTCCTCATGCTGCCTGTCGGCTCCAGTCCGGGAATGGATCTGTGAGGTGCCGCCACGCCGTGGGTGTAAACACCTTGGTATCTACAAGGCAGGCATCCAGTTCATTGCGAAGGGCGGCCTCACTCATAGGGTCGGCACCGATGAAGACGATTTCCTGTCGGCGATCTCCCCAGACATTGTCCATATAGGGCGCGAGCATCCGCTCGAAGCCAGGGTCTTCCGGCCAATGGGTTTTCGGTACCGATGACCACCACAGGCCCATCTTGCCCGTTTTCACCAACGCGCCCGCCTGACTGATTTCGCCGACATGATCAGGCCGCGTGGCCAGCCAGAAGAAGCCCTTGGCGCGGATGACGCCCGGCCAATCCCTGTTGATGAAAGCGTGGAAGCGAGCAGGATCGAACGGGCGTTTAGCGCGGTAAACGAAAGAGCGGATGCCATATTCTTCCGTTTCCGGCACATGGCCCTTGAAGCCATGCAACTCCTTGAACCACAGCGGATTCGTTTCCGCCTCGGCGAAATCGAAGAGGCCTGTGCCCAGAACGGATTTGAGTTCTACCTTGCCGAAATCCGCCTCGATCAGCTTCGCATCGGGATTGAGGCCGACGATGATTTTGCGCGCGGCGTCTCGTTGTGCCTCCGTGGCCGTGGCCACCTTGTTGAGAATGACGACATTGGCGAATTCGATCTGTTCGACCAGCAGATCGACCAGTGTCCTGTTGTCGCCATCGCCAGCCGTTTCTCCACGATCCGCCAGAAAATCTGCCGAGCCATAATCCTTCAGCAGATTGGCGCAATCGACGACCGTCACCATCGTATCCAGCACTGCGACGTCGGACAGGCTCTGGCCATTCTCATCGCGAAAATCAAACGTCGCAGCGACGGGCAGGGGCTCTGCAATGCCAGTGGATTCGATCAAGAGATAATCGAACCTGTCCTGCTCGGCCAACTGCCGAACCTCGTTCAACAGGTCGTCGCGCAATGTGCAACAGATGCAGCCGTTCGTCATTTCCACCAGCTGCTCCTGCGTGCGCGAAAGATTGGCGCCGCCATCGCGGACCAGCGCCGCATCGATGTTCACTTCGCTCATGTCATTGACGATGACGGCGACGCGCAGGCCTTCGCGATTGCCCAGGATGTGATTGAGGAGAGTGGTTTTTCCCGCACCGAGAAAACCGGACAGGACGGTTACAGGCAGTTTCCGTGTCATGGTGTATTCCTGTTTTGTTATACCATTACATATGCAATGAAAATGAAAGGCGGCCAAAGCCACCTTCCATCCATTGCCTTCGATTTAAGAGAGGCAGTCTTTTAGCGATGTCGCGATGCCGCGCATCAGCTTGAAGTAAAGGTCAGGGCCAGCTTCCAGCGTGCCGGCCTCGGGATCGAGCGTCGCGGACTTGGCATTGGTGCCTTCGATAACGACGTTGACCAGCTTCGGCTCGAACTGCGGTTCGGCGAAGACGCAGGTGGCGTTCAATTCTTTCACCTTGGCGTGGATTTGCTTGATGCGATCCGCGCCGGGAATGTTTTCCGGGCTGACAGTGATCGAGCCCGCCGTCTTCACGCCGTAGCGATGTTCGAAATACTGATAGGCATCATGGAAGACAATGAATGGCTTGTCCTTGATAGGCGCCACTGTTGCCGAGATTTCCTTGTCAAGCGCATCGAGATTATCCACCAGCTTTTTGGTGTTATCCTGATAGGCCTGCGCATTGGCCGGATCGGCCGTCATCAATGTCTTTTCGATCTCGACAGCCATGGCCTTGGCATTGGCGGGGTCGAGCCAGAGATGCATGTCGAACTCGCCGTGGTCATGGTCATCTGCGTGTTCATGGTCGTGCTTTTGCTCGCCCTCATGGCTGTGATCGTGGCCAGCTTTTTCCGCGTGGTCGTGGCCTTCATCATCGCCGTGGTCATGCGCTTCGAAAGGGCCACCCTCGCGGAAGGGCAGTTTCTCGATACCCTGCGCATCATCCAGTTCTACCACGGTGGCCTTGCCTGCCAGCGATTGCAGCGGCTTTTCCAGGAATTTCTCAAGGCCATCACCGACCCAGAACACCACGTCGGCACTTTCAATCGCCCGCGCATTGGAAGGCTTGAGGCTGTATGTGTGCGGAGATGCGCCGCCATCGACAATCAGCTTCGGCTCTGCCACGCCCTGCATGATGGCGGCGACCAGCGAATGGATCGGCTTGATCGACACCACCACATTGGGCGCAGCCATGGCGTTGGAAGACGCGATCATGGCTGCGGAGGCCAGAAGAAGCGTGGCGAGTGATTTCATGCGGTATGCTCCACTTGTATGGATTTGTTATGTTATTACATATGTTGCGTAACGCTATAACGTATGCAATAGCCATAGGCAACACCGACAATCGGAAAAACACATGCTTCATTCGCCAGTCAAAAGTGACGGACATCTCGTCTCCCTTTCCAATGCGGGCGTGAGGCGAAACGGTCGCTGGCTGGTGCGTGGCGTGGAGTTTTCCGTCAGCCGCGGCGAGATCGTGACGCTGATCGGCCCCAACGGTTCCGGAAAATCCACCAGCGCCAAAATGGCGACGGGCGTGTTGAAACCGGATGAGGGGCATGTCTCCCGCATTGCCGGATTGAAGGTCGGCTACGTGCCGCAAAAGCTGTCCGTCGACTGGACAATGCCGCTGACCGTGCGCCGGTTGATGACGCTGACCGGACAATTGCCGGCGCGGGAAATCGATGCCGCTCTCAATGCCACCGGCATTACCCACCTGGCAAAGGCCGAAGTGCAGCATCTGTCTGGCGGTGAGTTTCAGCGCGCGTTGCTGGCCCGCGCCATTGCCCGCAAGCCGGATTTGCTGGTTTTGGACGAGCCGGTGCAGGGGGTGGATTTCTCCGGCGAAATCGCGCTTTACGATCTTATCAAGAACATCCGCAATTCCACCGCCTGCGGTATTCTGCTGATTTCGCACGATCTGCATGTGGTGATGGCCGAGACCGATACGGTGATCTGCCTCAACGGCCATGTCTGTTGCCGCGGCACACCGCAGGCCGTCAGCCAGAGCCCTGAATACATGAAGTTGTTTGGCGGAATGGCAGGGCGCGGGCTTGCGGTCTATAGCCACGATCATGATCACACCCATCTGCCGGACGGACGTGTGCAGCATGCAGATGGTTCGGTAACGGACCATTGCCACCCTGATGACGGTCATCATCACGACTCGCATGCGCATGGCGACGACGATGCGTGCGGCTGCGGGCATGACTATCACGATCACGTTGGCCACGACCATTCCCATGACCACCATGCCCATGGAGAAAAGCATGTTTGACGATTTCTTCGTGCGGGCCATGGTTGCTGGTATTGGCGTCGCCCTGATGGCGGGCCCGTTGGGCTGTTTCGTCGTGTGGCGGCGCATGGCCTATTTCGGGGATACGATGGCGCATTCCGCCCTTCTGGGTGTGGCGCTGTCTTTGCTGTTTCAACTGAACCTGATCGTCAGCGTCTTCATCGTCGCGTCGCTGGTGTCGCTGCTGCTGCTGTTTCTGCAACGCCGTCAGGCTCTGTCGGCGGATGCACTGCTGGGTATTCTCTCGCATTCCGCGCTCGCCTTTGGCCTCGTCATCGTCGCCTTCATGACATGGGTCCGCATCGACCTCGTTGCCTTCTTATTTGGCGATATCCTGGCCGTTTCCGTCTCGGATATCTATCTGATCTGGGGTGGTGGCGTGGTGGTGCTGTTTGCCATCGCTTATCTCTGGAAGCCGCTGCTGGCCTCGACCGTCAATGCCGAACTGGCGGAGGCGGAGGGCATGCGGCCGGAGCGTTCCAAGCTGCTGTTCATGCTGCTGATGGCGCTCGTCATCGCCATCGCCATGAAGATCGTCGGCATCATGCTGATCACCTCGCTGCTGATCATTCCCGCAGCCACCGCGCGCCGTTTTTCTTCCACGCCGGAAATCATGGCCGTGCTGGCATCTGTCATCGGCGCAGTAGCCGTTGTTGGCGGGTTGATGGGCTCGCTACATTACGACACGCCATCCGGCCCATCCATTGTCGTTGCCGCCGTTATGCTTTTCATCTTGAGTCTTCTGCCCGCGCCGAAACTGGCGCAAAAGGCAGAGCAAGGAGGCCGTCCATGACCACTCAGAACCTCACGCGCAACCAGTCTCTGGTTTATGATGCGCTGACCCGTTCGCAGGCGCCGCTCAGCGCTTATGTCATTCTCGACAAACTGCGCGACGCAGGTTTCCGCGCACCGCTACAGGTCTATCGTGCGCTGGAAAAGCTGATTGAATTCGGTCTCGTGCACCGGCTTGAAAGTCTGAATGCTTTCGTTGCCTGCTCGCATACCAAGTCAGATTGCTGCACGCATCACCATGGCACGGTGGCCTTTGCCATCTGCAACGCCTGCGGACAGGTGACGGAGTTCCACGATCACGAGATCGACCATCGTCTGGGCGATTGGGTAAAAAGCAAGAAATTCAAGGCGGAAAAGACGACAATAGAAATTCGCGGCCTCTGCGAAGCCTGCGCCGCCTGACGTCAGAGCGGCTGCAAATCCCTGGCGAAGCGCTGCCAGTTGTGGACATAGTTCTCCGCAGACTTCTTCAAGCCCTCGACTGCCGTGTCATCCAGTGTGCGGATGGCGCGGGCAGGCGAGCCGACGATCAGTGAATTGTCAGGAAATTCCTTACCCTCAGTCACCAGCGCATTGGCTCCAATAAGGCAGTTCTTGCCGATCTTCGCGCCGTTCAGCACGGTAGCACCCATGCCGACCAGCGAGTTATCGCCAATCGTGCAGCCGTGGATGATGGCATGGTGGCCGATGGTGCAGCCTTCGCCGATGATGGCCGGAAAGCCGGGATCGGCATGCACCATCACGCCTTCCTGAATATTGCTGCCGCGACCGACCGTGATCGGCTCATTATCACCGCGCAGCGTCGCACCAAACCATATGCCGACATCCTCACCAAGCGTGACGGACCCGATGACATTGGCATCGGGCGCCACCCAGTAGTTTTCAGGGGCAGGGGTTTGCGGTACGCGTTCGCCAAGCCGGTAAAGCGGCATATCCTATCCTCGCTTAAGCGATTTTCACGGACAGTGTTCCGACGCCATCCACGCCGCAATCAATCCGGTCGCCAGACACGATAGCGCCGACACCTGCCGGTGTTCCGGTCATGATGACATCGCCTGCGGCCAGCGTGAAGAGCTTGGAAAGCTCGGCAATGATTTCCGCCGTCTTCCAGATCATCTGGTCGAGATCACCCGACTGCTTGCGCTCGCCATTAACCTCCAGCCAGACTGCACCCTTTGCCGGGTGGCCGATTTTGGAAGCCGGGACGAGCGGGGAGACTGGCGCGGAAAATTCGAATGCCTTGGCGCTTTCCCAAGAACGGCCCATTTTCTTCAACGCATCCTGCATGTCGCGGCGCGTCATATCGATGCCGACGCCATAACCCCAGACATGCTCCAGCGCGTCATCCACTGATATATCCGAGCCACCGCTTTTCAGGGCAACCACGCATTCCACTTCGTAATGCACATTCGAGGAGAGCGCCGGATAAGGAAAGTCCTTGCCCGCAGGCAGCAGATTGTCCGCATTCTTCTGGAAGAAGAACGGCGGTTCGCGCGATGGATCGTGCCCCATTTCGATTGCGTGGTCGGCATAATTGCGCCCGACGCAATAGACCCGGCGCACGGGAAAGGTTTCGTCGGTGCCTTCAACCGGCAGCAAAACAGTGGGGGGAACGGGAATGACGGTCGCGGACATAGGTTTGGCTCCTGATTTCAGGTGATGTTTGTCCCGCAATTCTGCCGGGATTTCCAGTTTAAAATCGGCGCAGGCAGAAAACTGGCATTATTGCCCGCATTGCGGTAGAAGCCCCGCAGAAAGAGGTTTCGCAATCCATGTATAAGCACGCACTCGCAACCGGCAGCAAGATTTTCGCCGTGGCACCTATGATCGACTGGACGGATACCCGGTGTCGCTTTCTCCACCGGCAGCTCTCCAGCCATGCGCTGCTTTACACGGAAATGATTGTGGCCGACGCGATCATTCATGGTCAGCGGGACAAGTTGCTGGGCTATCACGAGCAGGAACATCCCGTAGCGCTTCAGCTCGGTGGGTCTGATCCGGCGAAGCTTGTCGAAGCGGTGAAGATTGCCAGCGATTATGGCTATGACGAAATCAACCTCAATGTCGGCTGCCCGTCCGACCGGGTGCAGTCTGGCACCTTCGGCGCTTGCCTGATGCGTGAGCCGGAAACGGTTGCGCGTTGCGTGGAGGCGATGAAAGCCGTTGCAACCGTGCCCGTTACCGTCAAATGCCGGATCGGCGTGGATGATCAGGAGCCGGAGACGGTGCTGCCCGATTTTATTGTGCGCGTTGTCGCCGCAGGCGCAGATGCGGTTTGGATTCACGCGCGCAAGGCCTGGCTGCAGGGCCTGTCACCGAAAGAAAACCGCGACGTGCCACCACTCGATTACGAGCTTGTCTATCGCATGAAGCAGGCAAATCCTGATGTCTTCATCGGCATAAATGGCGGCATCACCGATCTCGCTCAGGCCGAAGAGCATCTGAAGCATATGGATGGCGTGATGCTGGGCCGCGCGGCCTACCATAACACATCCATTCTGGCCGATGTCGATCACCGCATTTACGGAGAAGCGGCAACGGCACCGGACTGGATGAGATTGCGCGACACCATGATGGATTATGCGCAGGATTACATCGACAAGGGCGGGCGGCTGAACCATGTCACCCGCCACATGGTCGGGCTGTTTCAGGGCCTGCCGGGCGCACGCCGCTTCCGCCAGATCCTCTCCAGCGACGCGACACGCCCGGGTGCTGGGCCAGAGGTGATCGCCGCAGCATTCGCCGCTATCAATTTTGATGCAAGCTCGGACAGCATCGCTGTCTAAGTCGGGCCCAGACTTTGTTGGCTAGACCAGCGTCTGCAACAATTGCGCACCATCGGGCGCATTGACCTTGCCGCCGGTGATGAAAAAGGCAAAGACATCGCGCGGAGTCTTTTCTGCTTTGCGATCCGGCGCGATCAATGGCAGGTCATCCGGCACACCGCCTTCCGCATAGCTCTGAAGACGTTTGCCCCAGCCCTTCACGTCCTTTTCGGGATAGCAGGTCTCGATATCGTCCTCGCCCTTTTGCAGGCGGCAATAGACGAAATCCGCGGTCACATCTGGCAACATCGGGTAATCATGATGATCGGCGCAGACCACGGCGACCTTATGCTTGGCCAGTAGCTCGATGAACTCGGGCACCTGGAAACTCGGATTGCGAACTTCGACGACATGTTGAAGCGTCAGCCCATCCTGCTTCTCCGGAAGCAGCGCCAAGAAGCTCGCGAAGTCATTCGGCTCGAATTTCTTCGTCGGCGCAAACTGCCAGAGGATCGGACCGAGATGATCGCCAAGCTCTGTCAGTCCCTGCGTCAGGAACTTGGTCATCGATTCACCGGCCTCGGCCAGCACTTTGCGATTGGTCACGAAGCGGCTGGCCTTCAGCGAAAAGACGAAACCTTCAGGCACTTCCGATGCCCATTTGGCAAAGGTCTCTGGCTTCTGGCTGCCATAATAGGTGCCGTTGACTTCGATGGCTTTGAGCAGGCTGCTGGCATGTTCCAGCTGGCGTCGCTTCGGAAGTTTCTCAGGATAAAATGTGCCTTCCCATGGCTCGAAGGTCCAGCCGCCAATGCCGGTGCGGATCGTGCCTGTTTTGCTCATTCTCGCCTCCCGTCAACATCGCTATTATATGCCAGTCTGGTCGATTACTCTGCCGCTTGAACCTTCTTGTCCGTACGGCGCTCCAGCAGTTCCTTGAGGAAGTGGCCCGTATAGGACCGTTTTTCCTTGACGATCTGCTCCGGCGTGCCGGTCGCGACGACTTCGCCGCCGCCCGTGCCGCCTTCGGGACCGATATCGATCACCCAGTCCGCGGTCTTGATGACTTCGAGATTATGCTCGATGACGACGACGGAATTGCCTTGGTTGACCAGCTCATGCAGCATTTCCAGGAGCTTGTTGACGTCATGGAAGTGCAGGCCGGTGGTCGGCTCATCGAGAATATAGAGCGTGCGACCGGTCGAGCGTTTTGACAGCTCCTTGGCCAGCTTCACGCGCTGCGCTTCGCCGCCTGACAGAGTATTCGCCTGCTGCCCAACCTTGATGTAGCCGAGGCCCACATCGAAGAGTGATTGCAGCTTGTCGCGCACCGCTGGAACGGCGGAGAAGAATTCGACGCCTTCCTCGACTGTCATATCCAGCACGTCGGCAATCGACTTGCTCTTGAAAGTCACATCCAGCGTTTCGCGATTATAGCGTTTGCCGTGGCAGACATCGCAGGTGACATAGACATCAGGTAGGAAGTGCATTTCGATCTTGATGACACCATCGCCTTGGCATGCTTCGCAGCGACCGCCCTTGACGTTGAAGGAGAAGCGGCCCGGCGCATAACCGCGCGCCTTGGCCTCCGGCAGACCTGCAAACCAGTCACGGATCGGCGTGAATGCACCTGTATAGGTGGCCGGGTTGGAGCGCGGTGTGCGACCAATGGGCGACTGGTCGATATCGATGACCTTGTCGATGAATTCGAAGCCATCGATTCGATCATGATCCGCCGGAATTTCACGCGCGCCCATGACACGACGTGCCGCTGACTTATAGAGTGTCTCGATCAGGAAGGTCGACTTGCCGCCGCCGGACACACCGGTGACAGCGGTGAAAACGCCGAGCGGAACGGATGCGGTCACGTTTTTGAGGTTGTTGCCGCGCGCGCCGACGACCTTGATCTCCTTGCCCTTTTTCGGCTTGCGGCGTTCTGACGGAACGGCCACACCCAGTTCGCCGGACAGATATTTACCGGTCAGCGACTTCGGATTGGCCATGACCTCTTGCGGCGTGCCCTCGGCAATGACTTCGCCGCCATGAATACCGGCGGCAGGGCCGATATCGACCACGTAATCCGCCGTCAGAATGGCGTCTTCGTCATGCTCGACCACAATCACGGTATTACCGATATCGCGCAGATGCTTGAGCGTATCCAAGAGGCGAGCGTTGTCGCGCTGGTGCAGGCCGATGGAGGGTTCGTCCAAAACGTAGAGAACGCCTGTCAGGCCCGAGCCGATCTGCGAGGCTAGGCGAATACGCTGGCTCTCGCCACCGGACAGGGTGCCTGAATTGCGCGACAGGCTGAGATAATCCAGCCCGACATCATTCAGGAAGCGCAGGCGTTCACGGATTTCCTTCAAGATGCGGACCGCGATTTCATTCTGCTTGGCGTTCAGGGATTCCGGCAGGACTTCGAACCAGTCGCGCGCGACCTTGATCGACATTTCGGTGACCTGGCCGATATGCTTCTTGTCGATCTTTACCGCCAGCGCTTCAGGCTTCAGGCGATAACCGGCGCAGGCCGGGCAGGGGGCCGCCGACATGTAGCGCTCGATTTCCTCCCGTGCCCAAGCACTGTCGGTTTCCTTCCAGCGGCGCTCGAGGTTCGGAACGATGCCTTCGAAATTCTTGACCGTTTTGTAGGAGCGAGCGCCATCCTGATACTGGAACTCGATCTTCTCATCCGTTCCATTCAGGATCGCCTTCTTGGCCGCATCTGTCAGCTCGTTCCAACGGCTGGAAAGCTTGAAGCCGAAGGCTTTGCCAAGCGCTTCCAGCGTCTGGTTATAATAGGGCGACGAGGACTTGGCCCAGGGTGCCACGGCCCCATCTTTCAGCGTGCGCGCAGGCTCGGGCACGATGAGCGCGACATCGACCTTTTGCTGAGAGCCGAGGCCATCGCAGGTCGGGCAGGCACCGAAGGGATTGTTGAAGGAAAACAGGCGCGGCTCGATCTCGGAGATCGTGAAACCCGATACGGGGCAGGCGAATTTTTCCGAAAACAGCACTCGTTCATGGGTTTCGTTGAGCGACTTGTTGGCTGATCCGCCCGCTGACGTTTCTTCCGGCGGCAGTGGCTTGTCCGCAAATTCCGCAACTGCCAGACCGTCTGCAAGTTTCAAACAGGTCTCGAGACTGTCTGCCAGACGTGCGGCCATATCCGGGCGCACCACGGCGCGGTCAACAACCACGTCGATGTCGTGCTTGTATTTCTTATCCAGCGCCGGGACGTCGGCAATCTCGTAGAACTGCCCATCCACCTTCACGCGCTGGAAGCCCTTCTTCATCAGTTCGGCCAGCTCTTTTTTATATTCGCCCTTACGACCTCTGATCATCGGTGCGAGAATATAAAGCCGTGTTCCTTCCTCGAAGGCGAGGATGCGGTCCACCATCTGGCTGATTGTCTGGCTTTCGATCGGCAGGCCGGTTGCCGGTGAGTAGGGAACGCCGACGCGCGCAAACAGCAGGCGCATATAGTCGTAGATTTCGGTCACAGTGCCGACCGTCGAACGCGGATTGCGCGAGGTCGTCTTCTGTTCGATGGAAATGGCAGGCGACAGACCTTCGATCTGGTCCACATCAGGCTTCTGCATCATCTCCAGAAACTGGCGCGCATAGGCCGAAAGGCTCTCGACGTAGCGTCGCTGCCCTTCCGCATAGATCGTATCGAAGGCGAGCGAGGATTTGCCGGAGCCCGACAGCCCGGTCATGACGATCAGCTTGTTGCGTGGCAAATCCAGATCGATGCCCTTGAGATTATGCTCGCGGGCACCACGGATCGAAATCGTCTTTAATTCACTCATGAGATGGCTCGGAAATACTCGTTGGGAGGCGTTGGCTCTTATGTAATGACGCAGAACGGTGTGTCGAGGTATATTAGGTAATTCATGTCGGCTTTTCGCAGCGCTTGACTCATTGGTGCAGCTTTAATAGAACAAAAGATGAACGATTGGCAAGTGGACGCTTGATGAAAGAACATTCCTTGTGGATTGTCGTTCCATCTGCTGCCCATGGTGTCGAACGATGGTCTATGGTGGCCTCAGATTTTGAACAGGATATATGCTGGCCATGAGGGCCGGTGGACAGGATGAGAAGATGGCTGGCAGCGTAAACAAGGTAATTTTGCTCGGAAACGTCGGTGCAGATCCGGAAATTCGCCGCACGCAGGATGGTCGCCCCATTGCCAACCTGCGTATCGCCACTTCCGAAAGCTGGCGCGACCGCAATTCCGGTGAGCGAAAAGAAAAGACCGAATGGCACTCTGTCGTTGTCTTCAACGAAGGTCTTTGCAAGGTCATCGAGCAATACGTCAAAAAGGGCGCAAAGCTCTACATCGAGGGCGCGCTTCAGACCCGCAAATGGCAGGACCAGACCGGCGCCGACCGTTATTCCACGGAAATCGTGCTGCAGGGCTTCAACTCCACGCTGACGATGCTCGATGGCCGCGGTGAAGGCGGTGGTGGCGGCGCAAGCCGTGGCGGAGACGATTTTGGCGGCTCTTCCTATGGCGGTGGCGGTGGAAATTATGGCGGCGGCAACGATCAGCCATCGTCTTCTCGCGGCGGCGCTTCCCGCGGCGGCCAGCCTGCGGGCAACTTCTCCAATGATATGGATGACGACATTCCGTTCTGATTTTTAAGTTTCAATTTAGGGGGCAAGCATGACAGAGACAGCAACACCCAGCAGTCAACCCGCCACATGGCGCATCGTACTTGCCTTCATATTGGATTTCTTTACGGCTTTCTGGGTCTTTGGCTTTTTAGTAGCGACAGTCTTTGGAGGGCGGACGGAGGACGGTTTCCAGCTTAATGGCATGCCAGCCCTTCTGTCCTTTGCCTTGATGGTTGCCTATTTCGTGGTCTTCAACAAGTTTCTCGGTGGTACCATCTGGAAGCGGATTTTGAAGGCGAAGCGGTAGGGCTGGCCTCATCGAGACGAGCTGCGGCGGGTGATGCTCGTCGCTGTCTCCTTGCGAGTGCTCATATGTTCCGATGTTGCCGAAGGAAGACCGGTGGTCAGTCATTGTTCTGGCGTGAGGATTATCTCAAGCGCGATCTTTCCTCAGTGTGTGTTTTCGGCCTTGTCCACCAGCATGCCCACCATCACATCCGACTGTGAAATGATGCCAGCGAGTTTGTTGTTGTCGTCAACGACCGGGAGATAATGCAGGCCCTGTTCTGCCAGAATGATGATTGCATCTTCTATCGGCGTCTTGGGTGACACGGTCTTGACCGGCGCGGTCATGATGTCCTTGACGGTTCCGTTCGGTGCGCTGCGTCCCGAGAATATCAGTCTGATCCGCTGAAGGAGGCCGATGGTGGGACGGCCACTGGTCCAGCTTGCCTTGTCGAGGAAATCCGTCTGGGTGACGATGCCGACAACCTCGGCGCTGTCGTTTGTGACTGGCAATGCCTTGAAATGGTGGTTGCGCATCAACGCGTGCGCGGTCTTCAAAGCATCGTCTGGGGCGACGCCCACCACGTTGCGGGACATGATGCTGGCGCAATCGAGATGGGTGGCACGGCGGCGGTAGGAGCGCAGTTCCGTGCGGCGCAGAATGGTTTCGAGATCGTCTCGGTCGATATCCAGAACCTGATCGAAGTCTTTCAGAACATCATCGAGATCGGCGGATGAAAAGCCGATGCGCTGGATGGGGGCAGGGTCTTTCGTGCCGTGACTGGCGGGCTGCGGACGCATGGCGTGCGGATAGCGGCGACCTGAGAGATTGTTGAAGATGATCGCCACGGCCAGAAGCGCGATTGAGTTGCCAGCCACCGGCCAGAGCACGAAGCCATAACCGAGATCATGGATGGCCGACCCACCCAGAACCGCGGTCAGCGCCACCGCACCGCTTGGCGGATGCAGGCAGCGCAGCGCCATCATAGCGGCTATGGCGATGCTGATGGCGAGCGCCGCAGCGATGAAGGGATCGGCAACCAGAAGCGCCACTGTCACGCCCACGAGGGCTGAGACGATGTTGCCGCAGAGAATGGACCAGGGCTGCGCAAGCGGGCTTGAGGGGACGGCAAAGAGTAGTACAGCGGAGGCACCCATGGGTGCGATCAGCGCTGGCAGGGCGGCACTGTTGCCAACGGCCAGATGACCGATGACGCCCGTGATGAGAATTCCGATTAGAGCGCCGGTTGCGGAGCGAAAGCGCTCCTTATAACTGACCGGCATCGCTTCGGGCACGATAAGGCGCAACAGATTTCGCATTCTGCAAACTCTCGATTCTCGTCGGGATTTGGCGTTTTAGCAGAAAAGCCCGCGCTGTCTGTATCTCGTCAGGTGGCCATTACCGATTTCACGCCATCGACCACGAACTGCACGGAAAGCGCCGCCAGCAGCACACCCAGAAGGCGGGTTAGGATGGCGCGGCCCGTATTGCCGAGGAAGCGGTCCAGACGATCTGCGGCCAGCAGCGCGGCAAAAACCAGCAGCATGCTGAAAGCCAGAAGCAGAATGAAGATGGCCTTCTCGAAGCTGTTTTCCATGGAGCCGGAAATCAGCACGGTCGCGGAGATCGCACCCGGCCCGGCTATAAGCGGAAGGGCGAGGGGGAAGACGGCGATATTCTGGATATGGTCGAGCGTGATCGCCATCTCCGAGGTCTTTTCCTTACGCTCCTGCCGTTTTTCGAAGATCATTTCGAAGGAAATCCAAAACAGCAGCAGGCCACCGGAAATGCGGAAGGCACCCAACGAGATGCCCAGCACTTCAAGAATGGACGCACCGAACAGCGCAAACATCGCCAGAATGCCGAAGCCGATGATGGAGCCTCTGAGAGCGACCTGGCCGCGCTGCGCACGCGTCATGCCTGCCGTCAGCGCCAGAAACACGGGCGCGAGGCCTGGCGGGTCCAGCGTTACCAGCATTGTGGTCAGCGCGTTGACCAGGAGTTCCGTGCTTGCCATGTTTTCCCCGCTTATGAGCCGCAAATCAAAGGCTGCGCCGCCGCGTTACGTGCTTGTTTTTTGGCAATGGTAGGCAAGTCGGCGCGTGTTTGAAACCCCGATCTGCCGGTTTTTGCCGTGGCTGCGGAGAAAACTGTGTATCGTCTTGCAAATGACGCAAAAGACTGTTCATAACGGTGCTGGAAATTGGCGCTTTAGCGCTGTTTCCGCTATAAAAATCCATCCGATTCTTAACATAGAATGTGATCCGATTTGACTGACCAGAGCCCCCCAGGCGGCGGAAAGCTTCCGCCAGGCATAGAGCCGATTTCCATCATGGAGGAAATGCAGCGGTCGTATCTCGATTACGCCATGAGCGTTATCGTCAGCCGTGCGCTTCCAGACGTTCGTGACGGACTGAAACCAGTTCATCGCCGTATTCTCTACGGCATGTCCGAGCTTGGCATCGACTGGAACAAGAAATACGTAAAATGCGCCCGCGTAACCGGGGACGTGATGGGTAAGTATCACCCGCACGGCAACTCCGCCATTTACGATGCGCTGGCGCGTATGGCGCAGGATTGGTCCTTGCGCCTGCCATTGATTGATGGTCAGGGCAACTTCGGCTCTATCGATGGCGATCCACCAGCAGCCGAACGTTACACCGAGTGCCGTCTGGAAAAGGCCGCGCATTCGCTGCTGGACGATCTGGACAAGGAAACCGTCGATTTCCGCGATAACTATGACGGCACGCTCTCCGAGCCCGTCGTGGTGCCTGCGAAGTTCCCGAACCTGCTGGTCAACGGCGCAGGCGGCATTGCTGTCGGCATGGCCACGAACATTCCGCCGCACAATCTTTCCGAAGTCATCGAGGGCTGTATCGCTCTGATCGACAATCCGGAAATCGAGCTGCCGGATATCATGCAGATCATTCCGGGCCCGGACTTCCCGACTGGCGCGTTTATCCTTGGCCGCTCTGGCATCCGCTCAGCTTACGAGACGGGCCGTGGCTCTGTCATTATGCGCGGTCGCGCCACCATCGAGCCGATGCGTGGGGACCGTGAGCAGATCATCATCACCGAAGTTCCCTTCCAGGTGAACAAGTCGTCGATGATCGAGAAGATGGCCGAACTGGTGAAGGACAAGCGCATCGAAGGCATTTCCGACCTTCGCGACGAGTCCGACCGTCAGGGCTACCGCGTTGTGGTGGAACTGAAGCGTGATGCCAATGCCGAAGTTATTCTGAACCAGCTTTATCGCTACACGCCTTTGCAGACCTCTTTCGGCTGCAACATGGTTGCGCTGAACGGCGGCAAGCCGGAACAGATGACGCTTCTGGACATGCTGCGCGCCTTCGTTTCCTTCCGCGAAGAAGTCGTCAGTCGCCGCACCAAGTACCTGCTGCGTAAGGCGCGCGACCGCGCGCATGTGTTAGTGGGCTTGGCGATTGCGGTTGCCAATATCGATGAAGTCATTCGCGTTATCCGCCAGGCACCAGACCCGGCGACGGCGCGCGAACAGCTGATGACGCGCCGCTGGCCGGCATCCGACGTGGAAAGCCTGATCCTTCTGATCGACGATCCGCGCCACCGCATCAACGAAGACGGCACCTACAACCTCTCGGAAGAGCAGGCGCGTGCCATCCTCGAACTGCGTCTTGCCCGTCTGACGGCTCTCGGTCGCGATGAAATCAGCGACGAGTTGAACAAGATCGGCGCTGAGATCAGCGAATATCTCGATATTCTGTCGTCGCGCATCCGCATCCAGCAGATCGTCAAGGATGAACTGTCCGCCGTGCGTGATGAATTCGGCACACCGCGCCGTAGTATCATCGTCGAAGGCGGTCCTGACATGGACGATGAGGATCTCATCGCCCGCGAAGACATGGTCGTGACTGTATCGCATCTGGGTTATATCAAGCGCGTGCCGCTGACGACCTACAAGGCTCAGCGTCGCGGCGGCAAGGGCCGCTCCGGCATGGCAACGCGCGACGAGGATTTCGTCAACCGTCTGTTCGTGGCCAACACGCATACGCCGGTTCTGTTCTTCTCTTCGCGCGGTATCGTCTACAAGGAAAAGGTCTGGCGCCTGCCCATCGGCACGCCTCAGTCCAAGGGCAAGGCGCTGATCAACATGCTGCCTCTCGAGGCAGGTGAACGCATCACCACCATCATGCCATTGCCGGAAGACGAGACGACGTGGGAAACTCTGGACGTGATGTTCTCGACAACTCGCGGGACGGTTCGCCGTAACAAGTTGTCGGACTTCGTTCAGGTCAACCGAAACGGCAAGATTGCGATGAAGCTGGACGAAGAGGGTGACGAAATCCTTTCCGTCGAAACCTGTACCGACCGCGATGATGTCTTGCTGACGACGGCTCTGGGCCAGTGCATTCGCTTCTCCGTCGATGATGTTCGCGTGTTTGCGGGCCGTAATTCGGTCGGTGTGCGTGGTATCAACATGGGCGAGGGTGATCGCATCATCTCCATGACCATCGTTGGCAGCAGCGATGCCCAGCCATGGGAGCGTGCGGCTTACCTCAAGCGTTCGGCTGCCGAGCGCCGTGCCGCAGGTGTGGATGAAGAAGACATCACGCTGGTTGGCGAAGAGGTCTCTGAAGAAGGTGATCTTCCTGAAGACCGTTATCAGGAACTAAAATTGCGCGAACAGTTCGTGCTGACCGTATCCCAGAAGGGCTTTGGCAAGCGTTCGTCGTCTTACGACTTCCGCACCTCCGGTCGTGGCGGCAAGGGCATTCGTGCCACCGACACCTCCAAGACTGCGGAAATCGGTGAGCTGATCGCTGCATTCCCGGTTGAGGACAAGGACCAGATCATGCTGGTTTCCGATGGTGGCCAGCTGATCCGCGTGCCGGTCAACGGCATCCGCATCGCCAGCCGCGCCACCAAGGGCGTGACGATCTTCTCGACTGCCAAGGACGAAAAGGTCGTGTCTGTCGAGCGTATCAATGAGCCGGAAGGCGAAGACGAGGTCGAAGCGCTCGGTGAAGCCGAAGCAGATGGCCTGGTTGCTGACAGCGATACCACGCCGACCGATCCGACGCCGGAAAGCGATAGCTGAGATTGATAGTTGGGGGCGGCGGGTGAAAAGTCTCGCCGCTCTCTATTCAGATGCCTGTTTTAGGCTGATGCGGAATAACACCTGAACGTTTTCACAAATAAATTGAATTTTTATCAATTTCAGTATCACAGAGCCTTGCTTTGAAAGAGTACAAGACAGCTTTGCATTGAGTGCGGCACCTCGTTGCTGTTAACGATCTTCCGCTATTCGCGTATTAGAGATAATGACACTTGGCCTTCGCGTGGCTGAGGTAAGAGTCACTTAGCCCTTTGAGTGGCAAAGAATTCGTCTTCCGTGACATAATCGAACAAAGGGACGGTATAGCGAGCCAACACGTGAAACCGTTCTTGCCAATCTCCGGACATATCGCCTCGGAGCCACTGGCAAGTATATGGAACCGATCGTGCATAGTCGGTGACAGGTTCATATCCGATCTGCCGCGCAGCTTTGGTGCTTAAGGTGAAAGGAGCCGGTACAGACCAAGGCGTCCAGCCGATGGGTGAACCAAAACGTGGGTCACCAATGTCGATCCGCACAAATTTCCCAGTCCATTCCATAGCTTCCGCTATGAGAGTACCAATCTCATACACGGTTAAGGCTACTGGATCTGCGACGTTGAGGATAAGTTTCCTTGGCTCGGCAAGGGCATGGACAGCAACCTCAGCAATGTTGGATGCAGCAGTCGTATGAAAACGGCTTTTTCCTTCGAAGCAGAGTGGTATGATTTCTCGACCGTCCAGCATGCGTTTAACAAACCACCACTCTCGCGGGTGGGTGGAATGGGTGCCATGGATTGCGGCGGGTCGCAGAATAGCGACATGCCTCTTCGCGCCGTCGAGCAGTCGCCGTTCAATTGCAACCTTCTTCGTCGAGTAGTTCTCTGGCCCCGGTTCAACCGTTGGCTGCTCCTCTGTCATTCCGTCCGGGAGATTAGGAAAGCCGTTCTCCCTCGCTTCATCAAGAGTCCTTCCCGTCTCATCGCGATAGACGCTAGATGACGAGATCACCACAAACTGCCCAACAGATGCCTCGATATCGATCAATTGGTTTGCATGCGTTTCGTCGTATGCAACTGTATCGATAACGGCATCTGCGCCCTCGCTAATAGCTCGTGCCAGCGCGCCGGCTTCATTACGATCGAGATAAATCGCTTTGGCATCGAAGCCCAGAGCTTCATTTGGCATGTTACCGCGACGACTCGCGAAGGTAACGCTCCAACCTTCCTTCAAGAGCTTCAAACCAATCGCACGACCGATCTGCCCGGCCCCAATAATAAAAGCCTGTTTTGCCACGCCAGTCTCCCGAAGCGAGATTTACTTGGACCAGCGTA
The DNA here is from genome assembly GCA_900473205.1 of Hyphomicrobiales bacterium. Classification (GTDB taxonomy): domain Bacteria; phylum Pseudomonadota; class Alphaproteobacteria; order Rhizobiales; family Rhizobiaceae; genus Agrobacterium. The sequence continues at coordinate 252,203 of UCLB01000020.1, read as the reverse complement.
ACGAAGGCAGCTTTTTGGCACAAGTTCAGCAATGACCGCTTAAGGCCGAAAGTATTCAATGGCTCACCAAACTTGCTAGCAAGCTTTTATTTACCCCCCCCCCCAAAAAAAACCTGCGGAACCGATGTTTCGCAGGGCTTTTTTGTGGATTGTGGGTGGTCAGCGCAGGCGCATATGGATTGCGCTTCGGCCAGAACGGCACGAAATATGAAGATGAATCTTCGCTTCCGGCTGGTTGCTGCGCCAGGCGCGTGCGCCGTGGCAAAGCAGAAGGTTGACCAGATCGCGCGTCTTATGGCGCGATTTGTTCAGGCCTAAATCGGCAATTCTCATTGCTGCTTCATGGATCGGGTGAAGCACGGAAAGACTCTGTTGTCTGCCTTTACCTGCTGCAATGTCCGAATAGTTTTCGTTGATCGCCATCTGGAAAGCCTCGTTACACAATACAATTCGAGGAGAGGAACCGGTAATCTGAATTTTCATAACCATCACCGGTGCCCAAAACGTCTTCCGCTTACTGGAGCGATGCCCAGCAGCTGATGCCCTTCTTTTTCAAAGCGTTGCATGCATTGACCGCCTGGTTCTGGTCACCGAAGCCACCGAAACGAGCGCGATACATCTGGGCGCCGTCCTTGCTGAAGGCGACCGTGAAGGGCTTGGCTGTGCGAAGCAGGCTGCCGCCCTTGTCCTGTGCGGACTGGAGCAGATTGCGTGCAGAGCCTTCGTCCGGCGATGCGCCGATCTGGATAACCCAACCCGCATTGGCGGAAGTCGATGGGGCAGGGGCGGTTGATGCCGTCACGATGTTGTCAACCTTGGTGGAGTTCGTCACGAGCGAACGATCCGGCTTCATGTTGACAGGTGCAGGCGGAACAGGCCGTGCGGCAGCCTTTGGACGCGTTGCCACATCCATGGCAGCAACGGCTGCATTAGCAGGTGCCGGAGCAAAAGCGGAAACCGGTGTTTCATCTGCATAACGGGCCTGCGGAACAGGGCCGGCATTTGGAAGACCAGCAGAGGAGGTTGGTGCAGTCGCCACGACAGCAACAGGCTCTTCGATAGGTGCAGATGGTGTTGCAGCAATAAGATTGCCGCTACCGCTGCGAGATGCCTGCGGAAGATATTCGGCTACTAGCTTGCGCATGGTCGCATCACGCGCCGCGCTGGAGCGACCACCGAGAACAACGGCCACGATAGAGCGGCCATCGAGCTGTGCGGATGTTGCAAGGTTGCTGCCTGCGGCGCGGGTGTAACCGGTTTTGATGCCGTCGACGCCACGAACGGTGCCTACGAGGCGGTTGTGGCTGCCAATGACACGCTTTCCGAAATTGAAGGAGCGCGTGCTGAAGTAGCCGTAATATTGCGGGAAATGCTGACGCAATGCCATACTCAAACGGGCCTGGTCGCGAGCCGTGGTCATTTGGGCGGTATTTGGCAACCCATTGGCGTTGCGATAGGTTGTGCGCGTCATGCCAAGGGCGCGAGCCTTAGCCGTCATCATCCGTGTGAAACGCTCTTCAGAGCCACCAATATACTCACCGAGTGCGGTCGAGATATCGTTGGCAGACAAAGTAACAAGCGAGAGAATGGCCTGCTCTACCGTTACAGAACCACCAGCGCGCACGCCAAGCTTGGTTGGAGGCTCCTTGGCAGCATTTGCTGAAACGGGGACAGTCGAATTCAAGGATATGCGGCCGGCGCTTAGAGCCTCGAAGGTCAAATAGAGCGTCATCATTTTGGTCAACGACGCTGGATAGCGCAAACCATCTGGATCTTCGCTGTACAAAACCTTGCCTGTTTTGGCATCGATAACGATACCAGCATATTTGGGATCAGCATTCGCCACCTGCACGGAAGAAACGGATGCTACCGTTACCGCCGTCGCAAATAGCACTGCCTTTGCAAAAGACGTCACGCCTACAGCGCGCCGTAGTCCCTCAGATATTTTTTTCAACACGGTTGAACTCTTTAATCGCATGCCACTGTTCCGTCCGACACGCCCCGCCAGACTTTTCACCCGCCAACTTTAGAGCGATGGCGTTACCAAGTGGTTTATGAATGGTATCTGAAGCCGATAAAATGCCGGGCTTGATTGAAAACAATACAGAGCTTCCTGGGTAAGGAGGTGCGTGGCGCGGCAATATGTATTGAACTGGCGCGTGCCGATTGCTACCTGTCCCGAAACAAAGGATGCACCATGGCCTCGCGCGATCGATATTCCCGCAAACTCGAATGTTCCAAATGCGGCCATAGCGGCTTTGCGGAAGCGTCGGAGATCGATGAGAAGGTCAATCCCGACGTCGATTTTCGGGTGGACGAAATGCCTGCCGGTTTCAGGACCGAACGTCCTTCGGGAAATCCCGCCGAGTACATGATACGCTGCGCCCAATGCGGCAATATCTTCCGTTTCCTGCAGAAGGCAGCCTATGCTCCGGGCGGCGAGCCGCGTTACGGAAGACGATAAAGCCAGGAGCTGAGGGTCTTTACGATGACGATCGAAGAGAGTGTAAAAGACAGGCCGCCACGCAGAAAGCCCATCTGGCCATGGTTGCTGCTGCTCATTCTGACGCTGATGGCGATCTATTCATGGAATCGCGCCAGCGAGATATTTGACGACTTTTCCAGAAACATGCCTCCGGCCATCATCGACCTGTTCCGCGACCTGCTGAATGACCACAACGATCATGGTCGGGTTGGGCCAAGAGTGGATGTCGCGGTACCCGTGCAGCCATTGCTGCGCTGACACTCTTTTCCATTTTCGAAACAAAAAAGCCCCGCGACATGGGCGGGGCAGGTTGTTCGCTCGGGGAAAAGTTGGGCAAAGCCCTTGAGCGATGTCAATTTCATAAATCAGAATAGCAGCGACGAGATAGTGCATATTGCACATAATTGGTACGCTCTGCGAAATAATTAGGTCAGCAATCGCGACATAATTTAACGCGCAAAAAGAAACCCGCACGAGGCGGGTTATCAGTCGAGAGGGGAACCGAGACGTGAAGTCTCGGCTGCATAACCGCGGAGCCATGAAAAAGGTTGCGTGCAATAGGAAAAAATATTTGAGGACGGTGCGGAGCAGCGCGTACAATAAAAAAGGCCCCACCAAAAGGCGGGGCTAAGCTATTGCCTGATTGGCTTTCAGGACTTGGGAGCTCCTCCCGTGGAGGAAGCAAATCAGCCATAGCCTCCATTACCTATGCGCGAAAGGCCAGTGTGCTGGCTATCGGTACGCCTCTTCAGAAAAGCCCGGAAAGAAAATCTGGTGCATTTCAACTTTCGACGTTCAGGACTTGTTCATCAATATCGTGCCATTTTGCGAGCATATTGAGGCGCTACCGCAGGACGGTTCGGCTCACATGGAGAAGCCCGCAATGAAAAAAATTCTTCTCACAACGCTTGCCGCGGTCATCGCCAGCGGCGCAGTTCTGGCCAGCGTGCAAACCGCTTCGGCCCAATATTACGATGGTCCGTATCGCTACGACCGTCGCGGCCCACCGCCACCTCCCTATCGTGACCCGCCGCGCAAGCACCGCAATCACGACGGCAGAGTGATCGCTGGTGGCATTGCAGCCGGTGTTCTCGGCGGCATTATCGGCGGCGCTTTGGTGAACGGCAGTGGCCCACGCTATGTGGAGCCGCCGCCACCACCTCCACCACGCTGCTGGTTCGAAGACCGTCAGGTCCGCAATGCCTATGATGGCGGCTGGCACATGGAAAGCTTCCGCGTCTGCCAGTAAGGCATATGCCATCTCTCAATCGAAAGCCGGCCTTTGGGTCGGCTTTTTTGTTTTCAGCGCGGACAATTCAAATTCATATCAATGCCTTATTGTTTCGAAACGCTGGCGCATCAGCAATTTTCATGACGAGGATCATTCCATGCGCAGCGCATCCCACGATATTTTCGGTGAACCGCAAGACGTGCTTCAGTTGAAGGAAGCACCCGTTCCGCAGCCGGGCAAAGGCCAGGTTCGCATCCGCACAATCCTCTCGCCCATCCACAACCACGACATCTGGACCGTGCGCGGAAGCTACGGATACAAGCCACCACTGCCCGGCGCCATCGGTGGCAGCGAGGCCGTTGGCATCGTCGACGCTTTGGGTGAGGGGGCAGATTCCAGCTTGCTGGGGAAACGCATGACCGCCGCTGGCGTCCATGGTTCATGGGCCGAATATTCTCTGGCGGCTGCGGAGGGCTTGGTGCCTGTGCCGGATGCGATTTCAGATGAGGCCGCCGCTCAACTCATCGCCATGCCCTTCAGCGCCATTACATTGCTGGAATTTCTCGGCATCAAAGAAAATGACTGGATGATCCAGAACACGGCCAATGGTGCGGTAGGCAAGGCGGTTGCCATGCTGGCGCAGGCGCGCGGCATCAATGTCATTAATCTTGTTCGACGCGATGCAGGTGTCGCTGAGCTGGCCGAGCTTGGCATCGTCAACGGTGTTTCGACAGCTGAGAAGGACTGGAAAGACAAGGTTCGTGGGCTCACGGGCGATAACCCGATCCGCGCTGGTGTCGATTCCATTGGCGGCAATGCCAGCAAGGATATTGTCGAGCTTCTGGGTGAAAACGGCCTTCTCGTTTCCTTCGGCAGCATGACCGGGGAGGCGATGCAGATTCCTTCCGGTCCGGTGATTTTCAAGCAGCTGACGATCAAGGGGTTCTGGGGCAGCACGGTCATCGGCTCCATGCCACCGGATGAGCGCCGCCGCTTGATCGGCGAACTGATCCAGCATGTGGCCAATGAGACGATTCGCCTGCCCGTCGATGGCATTTATGATTTGGCCGACATTTCCCAGGCGATCAAAGCATCGCTAGCTTCAGGTAAGGTGGGCAAAGTACTGCTGAAGCCCTGATTCTTGGGGTGATGCGCGCGTTTGAAACGCCGCATCATCTCATCACCTTGTCTGGGAGGGCGCAGCATGATTGCCAACACACTGATTTTATTGATTGCCCTTTTGCATCTTTACATTCTCGTTCTGCAAACTGCGCTGTGGACCAAACCTGCGGGTCGCAAAGCCTTCAAGCTCTCGCCCGAGTTTGCGGAAGCCAGCAAGGTTCTGGCCGCAAATCAGGGTCTCTATAACGGCTTTCTCGCAGCGGGCCTGATCTTCGGCGTGATGCACGACCGGACCTTTGCCATCTTCTTCCTCACCTGCGTTTTCGTCGCGGGCGTTTTTGGTGGCATCACCGCAAACAAGAAGATCCTGTTCATTCAGTCCGTGCCTGCGGCGCTGGTGCTCGCAGCGGTCTTCGCCGGTATATGACTTACTTCACAGCGGCGGCGTGCAGGCGCGCGACGAGATAATCGTAGCTCTCCATAACCTGTACTCGCTCATTTCCTGCGCGCAGGATAAGGGCGCCCTGAACAAGCGGCGATATCTGGGTCACATGGTCAAAGTTGATGGCGAATTTCTGGTTGTTACTTGCCGCTGTCACTTCAATCCACATTATCAAAAGCCCTTAGAGAATCGTCAGTTGCGCACGTTATAAATGCATGCGCAAAAGTCTCAAACCATTTTGGCGTCTGATGTAAGCCTTATCGACCGGGTTTGGCCAGATGATCCAGCAGGCTTCTTGCCGGTACTGTCACTTCAGCATCATTACGGACGCAGACGGACAATTTTCGGGTTGCCCAATCGTCCTGAAGCCGGGTCATGGCCACTCGCGTAGACCGCTTGAAGCGACGCGCAGCTGTTTCCGGCACGATGCCGACGCCGATTCCCGCGCCTGCCATGCGGCAGATGCCATCGAAATTGCGAAGTGCCACTCGGACCTTGAGTTTCGCGCCGAGGCGGGCAGCCTGCATATCGAGATGCTGCTGCAAAGCACCATCCGTCAGCGCGATAAAATGCTCGCCCAACAGATCGGCAAAGCGAAGGGATGGTTTCTGCGCAAAGACGTGGTTCTGAGCGAAGACAGCAACCAGCCTGTCGACGGCGAATGGTTTCAATGTGAGACCGTCCGTTTCCACCGCACTGGAGAGTATGCCGATTTCCACTGAGCCCGTGGAGACACTGCGGGCGATATCGGTGCTCTGTCGCTCCTGAAGGTCGATGTCGATTTGCGGGTTGGCAGCCATCCAGGTGGCGAGGCGTTGTGGCAGAAACTCGGTCATGGCAGCTGTGTTGGCGAGAATTTGCACGCTTGCACGCATGCCCTTGGCATAACGCCCGAGTTCGCCGCGCATTTGTGCCATTTGATGCAGGATGGTGCGCGCATGGTGGGCCAGTGCTTCGCCAGCTTCGGTGGGAACCACACCCCGCCGCCCACGATGCAGCAGCAGGACTTCGCCTGCGGCCTCCATATCCTGTAGCCTTTCACTGGCAGCGGGCAGGGACAGGCCAGCATCGCTGGCCCCATGGGTGATGCTGCCCGCATCAACTACGGCAACAAAAAGGCGAAGATCGGTCAAGTCGAAGCGCATTTCATCGAACCTTTCACATCCAGCCTTCGGCATAGCCGAAGTCACCAATCGGCACATCCGCATTGTTCGCCGTCTGAAGGACGATATTCAAGAGGGCATGTCAGACTTTTCAGCTCCTCTGCTCGCCGCAATATTCGCAACATTCTTCGTCGCCGGCCTCGTAAAAGGCGTCAGCGGCATGGGCTTGCCGACGGTGGCAATGGGTATTCTGGGAGCGCTGATTTCACCGCTGGCCGCTGCAAGTCTGCTACTCGTCCCATCCTTCGTCACCAATGTCTGGCAGTTGCTGGCAGGGCCGAATTTCGGCAAGCTCTTGGGTCGATTTTGGCCGATGATGCTGGCGATCGTGGCGGGAACGGTGCTGGGCTCGGCATGGATCGCGCGCGGCGAAACCGGCGTCACGACGACGCTGCTCGGCGTGGCACTCGTCGTCTACGCTGCCTATACCTTGTTTGCCCAACAGCTCAGTATAGCCGAAAATCTGGAGCCCTGGCTCTCGCCGCTCATCGGGGCTATCACCGGCATCGTTACTGGCGGAACGGGCGTATTCGTCATTCCTCCCGTGCCTTATCTTCAAGCGCTAGGCCTTGAAAAAGTGGAGCTAGTTCAAGCGCTTGGCCTGTCCTTTACCGTCTCGACAATCGCGCTAGCCATCGGGCTTGGAAGCCACGGCGCGTTTCAGTCCGCCAACCTCGCGATCTCGACTGTGGCCATTCTTCCAGGACTTGCGGGCATGTGGGTGGGGCAACGCGTACGCAACCGCATCAGCCCAACAACCTTCCGCCGCTGGTTCCTCGTCAGCCTTCTCGTGCTGGGATGCGAAATGGCGATCAGGCCGTTTTTGTGACAGCTTTCCCAATACCGATCGCAATGGCGAACATGCGGCAGAGGAAGTGGTAAATTCAGGGAGGACGAGAGCGAACGGCGGTGTTCGACATTCTCAAGGCGCTGGCAGATGGGGTGGGATTCGAACCCACGGTACGCTCTCACGCACGCCGGTTTTCAAGACCGGTTCCTTAAACCACTCGGACACCCATCCGTCTTACGCGTGGCTTTATAACTGTTTGGCCTATCCCGTCAATCCGTCTGCGCGGGCATTTCGGCATGGTTTGGATGCGTTGCGCATTAACCAATGGCTAACCACGTTCATTACAATTTTATCGAATTCGTATGTGCCGTTCGCATTTTTGCCATGTTACGGGCAAGATTAAGGGCCTGTTAGGTGCTTCGGTGTCAGGGGCATGACAATCGAGGCGAGAGAGGGGTTGTCGCAAAGGCGACCCAGCAGCAGCACGGGGCATAGGATTTGAACTCTACGGTTACGAAAGTCGGTGTGAGCGCGAAGTGGCTCGGCATTGCCGTTCTGTGCGCAGCGACCGCATCCTGTTCGACCACGTCGAAGACCGAAACAAAGCCGAAGCGCAGCAAGGAATATTTTTCCGAGTCGGAATATGGCGTGAAGGCAAGCCCGCGTGTTGCCGATGGCGCGAACATTCCCAAGGGCGGCGGGCGTTTTCTTGTTGGTAATGCTTACACCGTCAAGGGTCGTCGCTATTTCCCCAAGGAAGAGCAGAATTACGACAAGTCCGGCCTTGCATCCTGGTACGGCTCCGCGTTCCACGGCCGCTTGACCGCCAACGGCGAGGCCTACGACAAGGAACATCTTTCTGCCGCGCATCCGACCTTTCCGCTGCCCAGCTATGCCCGCGTTACAAATCTCAACAACGGTTCTTCCGTCATCGTTCGCGTCAATGACCGCGGACCTTTCCACGAAGGCCGCCTGATCGATGTTTCCAGCAAGACGGCTGATCTGCTGGACATGAAGGCAACTGGCACCGCCAATGTGCGGGTGCAATATGTTGGTCGCGCACCGCTTGACGGCCACGACATGCCCTATTTGATGGCGTCCTATTCACCCAAGGGTTCCCGCAACCCGGGTATCAATCCTGAAGGTCAGATCGCAACGGGCGTGATGGTCGCATCCGCTTCGGCGACGAATATTCCGATCCCTCAGAGCCCGGCCTATGGCGGTTCCGCGCAGATGGCCATGGCGGGGACCAAGAAGAACGCTGCGTTGCAGGCCATGCCGTTGGTCAACGGTCCGGCACCCGTTATGGGGCAGGGCGCTGAGCAGTTCGTGATCCTGCCGGAAATCGGTCCTTTCATCGTTGAGCGCCCGGAAGGCAACTTCCTGCGCGCGCCGACACCATCGGCCCGCTTTGCCTCTGCCTATTCGGAAGAGGCACCCGTCTCCAAGGCCGCAAGCGCTTTCGATACGGTTCTCGTCAAGCGCGGTCAGTTGACCGAGCAGTCCATCCTCAATTTCGTGAAAAACAAGCAGGGCAAGGGTCGCTGATCTTTGCCCTTTGCAGCAGTCTTGCGCATACTCTCCGTAACTGCGTAGCGATTCTCGATGTGCGTGCCCTCGTCGGCGTCGCATCGTTGACGTCGTGAGGCGCGGGCTTAACACTACAGGACGGCGGGCTGGCGTTTTCATGCGCAAAACAATCAACCGACATCTTCGCATTGCGCTTTTTGCTGCGGCCTGTATTGGCGCTGGCGTTTCTGCCGCACAGGCGCAATCCGGCCCTCTGGCGACCAAAGCCCAGCAGGCCTATATGATCGACGCCGAAACCGGTACAGTTCTGCTAGCCGTCAATGAAAACACGCAGTTTCCGCCTGCGTCCCTCGCCAAGCTTATGACGGTGGAGGTGATTTCGGATGCGCTTTCCAAAGGGCAGGTAAGCGCAGACACCAGCTATCCGGTTTCCGAATATGCCTGGCGCACCGGTGGCGCACCCTCTCGCACATCCACCATGTTTGCGGCGTTGAAGTCCTCGGTCAGCATCAATGATCTGCTGACGGGTATCATCGTTCAGAACGCCAATGACGGCTGCCTCATCATTGCAGAGGGCATGGCTGGCTCCGACCCAGCCTTCGCCAAGCGCATGACGGCCCGCGCGGCGGAACTGGGCATGACCGGCAGCTCCTTCGCCAATTCCACCGGACTGCCGGATCAGGTCAGCAACACGACGGCCAAAGACATGGTCGTGCTGGCCAAGCACATTCATGAGACATTCGGAGAACGCTACAGCCTGTTCAGCAAGCCGGATTTCGAGTGGAACCGTATTTTTCAGCGCAACAAGAACTCGCTTCTTGGCAATGGCATTGATGGCATGGGGCTAGGCTTTGCCGAAGGCCATGGCTTTTCTGCCGTTGTCTCCGCCGAACGCGATGGCCGCCGCATCTATCTGACGCTTGCCGGTTTGCCCGACGACAAGACCCGGCAGGAAGAAGCACGTCGAGTGGTGGAATGGGGCCTGACAGCCTTTGAGAAGCGCAATCTGTTCCAGAAGAACGAAACAGTCGGAAATATTGGCATCTATGGCGGTGCGACATCTGCTGTGGATTTGACCGTGCATGAAGCGGTAAGCGTACTGGTCCCGATCAACAACCCAGATAGACTGTCCGGTCGCATCGTCTATAACTGGCCGCTAAATGCGCCACTGGCGGCCGATTACAACGCCGCGACGCTAAAGATTTATTCCGGCGAAAAACTCCTGCGCGAAGTGCCGCTTTACACGACGGCAGCCGTGGAAACGGGAACGCTGACGCAAAACGCGGCAGGCGCGCTGAAAGAACTATTGTTCTTTTGGTTGTAGCGCCTGAGGTTTCGCAATGCGCTGATATGCGTTAAACACGGACTGGCGTAAACCTGAAGTCAGGAAGAGATTTTGCCCGAAAACAACGGATTGTTCATCAGCTTTGAAGGCGGCGAGGGCGCTGGCAAATCCACCCAGATTCGCCTGTTGGCGGAAACCTTGCGCGCGCGCGGGCTGGATGTCGTGGTAACACGGGAGCCGGGTGGTTCGCCGGGTGCGGAAGCTGTGCGGCATGTGCTTTTGTCCGGCGCGGCAGAACCCTTCGGCGTGCGTATGGAAGCCATGCTTTTTGCCGCTGCGCGAAATGATCATGTCGAGGAAGTCATTCGCCCGGCTCTGGAAAAAGGTGCGGTGGTTCTGTGCGATCGTTTTCTCGATTCCTCGCGCGTTTATCAGGGCACAACGGGTAATCTGGAGCCGGAATTCATCGAAACCCTTCAGCGCATCGCCATTGATGGTACCATGCCGGATATGACGTTGATATTCGATATTCCAGCTGCCGCGGGCCTTGCCCGTGCACGCAAAAGAGCGGACGAGGGTGCTGCACCTGACCGTTTCGAAAAAGAAGAGCTTGAGACACACGAGAAGCGCCGCGAGGCCTATCTCGACATTGCTCTCAACGAGCCGCGTCGTTGCCGCATCGTCAATGCAGACCAGCCTCAGACCGAAGTAACGGAAGACGTTCTCTCATTCGTAGAACCGCTGCTTGCCAAAATGGCCAGCCTTTCGGAAGTCGCGGAATGAGCGACGTACAGGGCGTTCTGGACGGTGCGATTCCGCCGCAGGAAAATACCAAGCTGTTCGGCCATGACGAGGCGGAGCAGTTTCTGGCGCAATCCTACCGCTCCGGAAAAGGCCATCATGCCGTTCTCATCGAAGGACCTGAGGGTATCGGCAAGGCGACACTGGCCTTCCGCTTTGCCAACCATGTCCTGTCACACCCGGAGCCTTCGCAGGCACCGGAAACAATGGCCGATCCCGATCACGATTCGATGGTCAGCCGCCAGATTTCCTCAGGCGCATCGCATAATCTGCTGCATCTGACACGTCCGGTCGATGAAAAGACCGGTAAGGTCAAATCCGCGATCACGGTGGATGAGGTGCGCAGGGCAGGGCATTTCTTCTCGCAGACCTCTGGCACCGGCAACTGGCGCATCGTCATCATCGATCCCGCTGATGACCTGAACCGCAACGCCGCCAACGCGATTTTGAAGATACTGGAAGAACCGCCAAAACGGGCGATGTTTTTGGTGTTATCACACGCGCCGGGCAAGCTTTTGCCCACCATCCGCTCCCGCTGCATGCCGCTTCGTCTGCTGCCCTTGCAGAACCAAGATATGGAGCTTGCGCTGCAGAACCTCGGGCTGAGCATGTCTGCCGAAAAGCGCGATACGCTTCTGGAAGCCTCGAAGGGTAGCGTTTCGCAGGCGCTGAAGCTGCTGAATTACGGTGGCGCAGATATCGTCGATGTCTTCGGCGAGGTCATGGCGGCGACCGGACCCTCCGCCCGCAAGCAGATGCACAAGCTGGCCGATGTTCTGGCCCAGAAGGATGGCGATATCGTTCTCGGCTTCTTCATGGAACATGCCACCGAAGCTTTGATGGACCGGGCAAGAGCAGCGGCCATGGCGGGTGACCTCAACGCCGCCGAGCGTCATGCGCGCCTGTCGTCTTCGCTGTCAGAGCGCATCACCATCGCGCAGGCCTACAATCTGGACAAGAAGCAGATGGTGCTTTCCATTCTGGAAGACATGCGCTCGGTTTGAAGGCCTAGGTATAAATCATACCCATTTTGGGGAAGTTGGTGTTTCACTCGGCCCTGCAATAGGTTAAGAGCGGTCTATCTCAAAAACAGACCGTAAAGCCGATCGAGCGTCATGACAGACAAGACACCTTTCTACATCACCACAGCGATTTCCTATCCCAACGGCAAGCCGCATATCGGCCATGCCTATGAACTGATCGCGACGGATGCCATGGCGCGTTTTCAGCGTCTGGATGGTAAGGACGTCTTCTTTCTGACGGGCACGGACGAACACGGCCAGAAGATGCAGCAGACCGCACGCGCCGAGGGCATCGCACCGGAAGAGCTGGCACAGCGTAATTCCGACCAGTTCCGCGAAATGGGCAAGCTGCTCAACGCCTCCAATGACGATTTCATCCGCACCACGGAAGAGCGTCACCACGAGACGTCGCGCAACATCTGGAACCTGATGGCCGATAGCGGCGACATCTATAAGGACAGCTACGCCGGCTGGTACTCCGTGCGTGACGAGGCCTATTACGCCGAGGACGAAACGGAAGTGCGTGCCGATGGCGTTCGCTACGGGCCGCAGGGCACGCCGGTCGAATGGGTCGAGGAAGAAAGCTATTTCTTCAAGCTGTCCGAATATCAGGACAAGCTGCTGAAGCTTTACGAAGAAAACCCGGATTTCATTGGTCCGGCCGAGCGCCGCAATGAGATCATGTCCTTCGTCAAATCCGGCCTCAAGGATCTCTCGGTTTCGCGCACCACCTTCGATTGGGGCATCAAGGTTCCTAATGATCCCAAGCATGTCATGTACGTGTGGGTCGATGCGCTGACCAACTACATCACCGCGACCGGCTATATCGAAGACAAGAACGGTCCGCGTGCCAAGTACTGGCCAGCCGACGTTCACATTATCGGCAAGGACATCATCCGCTTCCACGCGGTCTACTGGCCTGCCTTCCTGATGAGCGCCGGCCTGCCGCTGCCCAAGCGGGTTTATGCGCATGGCTTCCTGCTCAACAAGGGCGAGAAGATGTCGAAGTCGCTCGGCAACGTGGTCGATCCCGTCAATCTGGTGAACCATTTCGGGCTGGATCAGGTGCGCTACTTCTTCCTGCGCGAAGTGTCCTTTGGACAGGACGGCAGCTACAGCGAAGAAGGCATCGGCATCCGCATCAACGCCGATCTGGCAAACGGTATCGGCAATCTAGCCAGCCGTTCGCTCTCCATGATCGTCAAGAACTGCGACGGGCAGGTTCCGACACCCGGCGCCTATACGGAAGAAGACAAGGCCATGCTGGCTGCGGCCGATGCATTGCTGGCAACATGCCGCGACGAGATGGGCAAGCAGATGATCCACAAGGCGCTGGCCGCCATCATCGCCGTCGTTTCGGAAACCGACCGCTACTTCGCAGGCCAAGAACCGTGGGCGCTGAAGAAAACCGATCCGGAGCGGATGGGCACAGTTCTCTACGTGACTGCGGAAGTGGTGCGCCAGATCGGCATTCTGCTTCAGCCTTTCATGCCGGGTTCTTGCGAAAAGCTGCTCGATCTGGTGGCCGCGCCTGCGGACAAGCGCGATTTCACGGCGTTGGGTGAGGCTGGTCGTCTGGTGCCGGGCACGCCGCTCGAAGCACCGAAGCCGGTCTTCCCGCGTTATGTAGCGCCAGAGGCTTAAAGACAGATGCTGATCGATACCCATTGCCATCTGGATTTTGCCGATTTCGATGCGGAGCGCGACGATATCATCGCGCGCGCTCACGCATCCGGCGTTCGTCAGATGGTGACGATCTCTACCCGCGTCGCGCGCTTGGGCGAACTGCTGAAGATCGCGGAGAAATATCCCTCGGTCTTCTGTTCGGTAGGCACGCATCCGAACAATGCAGATGAAGAACTCGATATCATGGCAGACGATCTGGTTCAGCTGGCCAACAGCCATGACAAGATCGTGGCAATCGGCGAGGCGGGTCTGGATTATTTCTACGATACGCAAAAGCCGGAAGACCAGAAGACTGGCCTGCGACGTCACATCGAGGCTGCGCGGATCACTCAGCTGCCGCTCGTCATTCACAGCCGCAGCGCCGATGACGACATGATTGCGATTCTGCGCGAAGAAAGCGGGAAGGGGGCCTTCCCCTTCATTCTACATTGCTTTTCGGCTGGGCCTGAACTGGCAAAAGTTGGCGTGGAGCTTGGTGGCTACGTTTCGTTTTCAGGCATTCTGACCTTCCCAAAGTCGCAGGATATTCGCGATATCGCCGCAACCGTTCCGCTGGATCGGCTGCTGGTGGAAACCGATGCGCCCTATCTGGCACCGAAGCGCTGGCGCGGAAAACGCAATGAGCCTTCCTACGTCGTCAACACGGCGGAAGTTCTGGCCGAGGTTCACGGCATTGCCTATGAGCGCATGGCAGAAATCACCACCGAGAACGCGCTTCGCTGCTTTTCGAAAATGACGAAGGTGTAGGCAGTGGCAGGCTTTCGGCGTCGGTTCACGATACTCGGTTGCGGCTCATCGCCCGGCGTGCCGCGTATCAACGGCGACTGGGGTGCCTGTAATCCTGATAACCCGAAGAACCAACGCACCCGTGCCGCCTTCATGGTCGAGCAATTCGCCCCGGATGGCGGCGTCACGACTGTCGTTATCGATACGGGGCCGGATCTGCGCGCGCAACTGATTGCCGCGAAAGTCGCGCATATCGATGCGGTTCTCTATACCCACGCCCATGCCGACCATCTGCATGGTATCGATGATCTGCGCGGATATTTCATTTCCAGCCGAGTTCGCATTCCTGTTTATGCCGACCCGGTTACGATGCAGCGCATTCGCGACGGCTTTCCCTACTGCCTTGAGACGCCGCCGGGCAGCAATTACCCGCCCATCGTCGAGCCGCATCTCATAGACGATCTGGACGCCGAAATCGCAATCAATGGGGCAGGCGGAACCATCTCGTTCAAGCCGCATCTGCAACAGCATGGCGATACCCATTCGCTGGGATTTCGCATCGGCGATGTGGCCTACTGCACCGATGTCAGCGATTTTCCGGCACAGGCCATCGCCAATTTGAGTGGGCTCGATATGCTCATTATCGATACGCTGCAATATCGTTTCCACCCCAGCCATCTTTCCATGGAACAGTCTATGGGCTGGATCGAGAGGTTGGCACCCAAACGGGCGATCCTCACACACATGCACACGCCTCTGGATTATGACATAGTCATGGGTGAGACGCCCGATCACGTCGAGCCGGGTTACGACCAGATGCGGTTTGAAATCGATATGTCGGCTGAGGCGTTCTGACCTGAAAGCTTAAGCGAACTGCCGGAGGAGAAATCATGTCGACCAAGCCGTTCCGTGCGCCCAGTATGGCCAGCTTCTTCGACAATCTGCGCTCCAGCCGCTTGCGTGCTATTTTCCGACGTGGTGAAATCGCACTTGTCATTCTGGCGTTCTTCGTCGGAATTGCCTCGGGCCTTTTTGTGGTCCTGATCGGCGCCATAACCACCGCGCTTCATGTGCTCATCTTCGGCGTCGAACGCTTGAGCAGCAGCGATCTCTCGGGCTGGATCGTTTTGCTGGGGCCACTGGCGGGTGGCGTCGTTCTCGGCATCATCATTTTCGTCATCTCCAAAACGCGAAAAAAGCCGATGATCGACCCCATCGAGGCAAACGCCCTGCATGGCGGGCGTCTGTCCTTGACCGATAGCGTTATCGTCTGCTTGCAAAACATCGTATCCAACGGTTTTGGCGCTTCCGTCGGGCTGGAAGCTGGCTATACGCAGGTGGCCAGTGGCATCGCATCGAAGCTAGGCGTGAAGCTGAAGCTGCGGCGAGGGGACATGCGTATCCTCGTTGGCTGCGGTGCCGCAGGCGCAATTGCCGCCGCCTTCAACGCCCCGCTGACAGGCGCATTTTACGCCATCGAACTCATCATCGGCACCTATACCATCGTCACACTTGCGCCTTTGATCGTCTCAGCGCTGGTGGCGACCATCGTCACGGGGCTGTTGTCCCAGCACGGTCTCAGCATCGACATATTTGGCTCCAGCGAAGTCACGCCGCCGGATTATGTGCCGGCAATTTTTCTCGGTGCAGTCTGCGCCGGCGTCGGCATTGTCCTCATGCAGGCGGTGTCTTTCATCGAGGAAACCGCGCGGAAAAGCAAAATCCCGATTTGGCTGAGGCCTGCTATCGGCGGCATTGCAGTCGGCATCTTGGCGCTGATTTCACCACAGGTGCTGTCCAGCGGCCACGGGGCACTGCATCTCAATCTCGATGCAAACATGACGATTGCCGGGCTGGCGGGCATCTTCATTCTTAAAGCCGCAGCCAGCGCGATCTCCATCGGCTCCAGCTTTCGCGGCGGCCTGTTCTTCGCGTCCTTGTTCATGGGATCGCTGCTTGGCAAGATCTTCGCCATCTGCGCGCCCTATATCGGCTACGGCGATACCCAGCCCATTGTCTATGCCGTGATCGGCATGAGCGCTTTCGCAGCAGCCATCATCGGCGGGCCTTTGACCATGACGTTTCTGGCGCTGGAACTCACAGGCGACTTCCAGATCACCGTGCTGGTTCTCGCAGCGGTGATGACGACGTCGCTGGTGGTCCGAACGACGTTCGGCTATTCCTTTGCGACATGGCGCTTCCATTTGCGTGGCGAAAGCATCCGCAGCGCCCATGACATCGGCTGGATCCGCGACCTGACCGTGGGAAAAATGATGCGCGCCGACATCCGCAAGGAACCGGTCAGCATCGGCCTTGCAGCCTTCAAGGAAAAATTCCCACTCGGCTCAACGCAACGCGTCATCATGACCCACGACGACGGCCGTTACGCCGGCATCATTCTGGTGCCAGAAATCTACGCCGATCCCATGGAACGCGACTCCAAAACGATCAGCCTTGAAACTTATCTGCGATACAAGACCGACGTGCTTCTACCAACCATGAACGCCCGCCAAGCCGCAGCGTCCTTCGACGCCACAGAAAGCGAAGCACTGGCGGTGGTGAACGACAAAATCGAAAACCGACCCGTGGGTCTGCTGACGGAAAGCCACACACTGAGACGCTACAGCGAAGAGTTGGAAATCCGACGTAGAGAGGCATCGGGAGAGATATAGGTTGGTTGGGGAATTGAACGGATGATTTTGATTTTGTTTGATTAAAGGCATTCTTCGTCAACAGGATTGTAAAAACGGAACAAGGTATGGCCCAAATCCGGGCAAAAAGCCCTTTATTTTCAATGAAAACGGAATGTCCGAGGCCTAGAACCGAGCGTAGCGTGGCCCAATTTCCACTTGAATTCAGGCACAAAAAAACCGGGTCGAAACCCGGTTTTTCTGAAGAATGCGTAATTGGATTAGATAGGGAAATCGGACACCAGTTTTGGATATCGTGAACGTGCGACGTCTTCCAAAAATTTCATCAAATCCAGATATCCCGGCTGGTCAAATCGTTCGAGAAGTTCTGCAGATAACCGACCGAAAAACACCGAAGCTCGAATCCTGCGGGCGGATGGCGTGGGGGTGAGAAATACCTGGAGAGCGGTTCTCACAGCAGACAATCCCTCTTTTGCAATTTCAAAACCGATATCGGCGACCTCTATCCAGTCATCTGAGGTATAGCTTTCCAATTCAGGGTCTGAACCATCCCGGACCACGGCACCGAGAAGTTCGGTGAAATGTGCTGCCGCTTGCAATGGGAAACGGTCCAACCAGATGCCCTGCGATTTACCGCCACGGACCCGATTGATCACATAGTCCTGGAGACGGGTAGGGAAGTTTGACGGAGGCTCATTCGCATGAAGCTCAAGATTGCCCACTACCGTACGCAGTTGCTTCGCAAAGTCAGACGCATTCGTGCGTTTGCTGGCAAGTCTGATCAAAGGAATTCCGTGATCAGGGCAGGTATGGACAAACCTCAGCATCCACTCGGTGCGACCGTAAGCGCGATGGAATGAATATTTCGGGCCAATGTCGTTGAGCACGCATGCTGGGCAAAAGCGGCAACTGTCGGTGTCGATAAACTCCCGCGTGAACACGTCTCCATAAGTCTCAACTGTTTTCCCAAATTGAGCAAGTTGCCCAACAAGGAGCTTATCGGGTTCTTTCCCCACAAGTTCCGCAAACACCTCCATGTCCACATGCCAACCTTTCGCGAGGCGGTCGAAACGGAATCCGAAATGTGACGAAAACTCCGAGGCACTCTTAATACCGTTCACCGCAGCGATGCGGGAGCAATAACTTGGCAGCGTCTCACTGGGCTGGATGGGCAATGTCAAAGACAGCTTGGCCATGTGATTCACCGCGCTCTCTTCAGCGAACCGCGCTGCTGACGGTACCGCGCAACGACGTCGTTTGCCGGTGGTGTGTATGGTTTGGTATCTTCCCAGTTCTTCACAAGAAAGACGTTTTCATCCTCGTCGCGACCAGTGTTGGTTTCGTAGTAATCTGCAAAATGCTTGTTCGTGATCACACGTTCGTCTGCGTATATCGCGAGTTCGACGGCACCTCGGATCATTTGAACCATGGTTCCAAAATCCTTGTCGCAGCCATGCATCAGCCGTTTAATGAATTCCGGGTTCAAGTGCATGGATGTTTCCATATTCGCATGTTCGAATACGATCAGACGTGTCACCTGGACCATCGTTGCTTCGCCACTGGCACCCCTCATTTTACCGAATGGAATCTTCGTGCAACGATTGGCCAACTGCTTGTGCGAAAGGAAGTCATTGAGGGGAGGCACCCCTGCCAGGAGAATGCGGACGGGCCAGTCTGGCATCTGGACGAGGTTCTTCAGGGCATTTCCAATTTTCGTGATTTCAGTGCTGTTGGAGGCGTCTACCGCGTGCTGAGCTTCGTCGATGACAAGCCACATCACCCCGTAAGCTTTCAAAACGTCGCGAAACAGTTCCCACATCTCATTTTCTTTGAGGCTTTGGCGGACGGGGTAACCCAAGGCATGCAGGCCCTCGTATGCCAAGAGCCTCGGCGTGCAAGGGCTTGGCGCAGTCATCATGAGGAGGGGTCGAATAGTGTTGCCATCGTCATTCACGTAAGGCTGCATAATCGCACACTCAGACGTGTGCGTCAGAAGGGCTGTCGTTTTACCTGCGCCGGATTCCCCGCAGAGCGCAACAATACGGCGCTTGTCCGGTTTGGCCATGTCGGAGATGCCGAGAACTGCAATGCTTGCAACCATGGCATCGAGCGCTTTTTTCAGCACTGTATCACGCGCGAGTCCGATGTAACGGCCATTAATCTTCGCTACACGGTCGGCCTTCGCGAGGATGTCAGGCGGCATCATTGCACGGATACGAGCGATCTCTGCTTTTGGAAAATGGGCAAAATTCATGGTATTCTCCGTTAAAAATGACAGGAATTCTCAACTCGCAAGACAGCTTGCGGATTTTTTTCTCAGCGATTGAAGTCGGGGTTGAGGGTGTTCAGCTTTGAGGAAGTCGTGGGATGTGCTGGTGCAGGTTCTGGGGGCTGTTCCGCCTTGGGGTCTTGCGTGATTCCGAACATGTCCCAGTCCTCGATGAGGGTCGAGATGTCCGCCTCCTCAGGAGGTGCATCCTCTTTGGCCCGGGCGTCTTCAACGATAGTGACGGAGTAGGGGACTTTCTTCTCGAAGCGCAGGATGTCGCGTTCTGTCAGAATGGCGCTGCCGAGTTCAGCTTCGGCCCTTGAGATTTGCGCCTGTGTTTGCAGCCATTCCTTGGTCCTTTGCGCAACAGCTTTTTGGACTTCCGCGTTTTTGCGATTGGTGAGGCGCAGGCGATCATTGAATGCAAGCCACTTCCAGATACTCATTCCGATCAGATCGTCATGGACTGCCGGTACGGTCAGCCAACCCTGCGGGTGTCGGACCGAGATTGCACCCAGATCATAGCGGTCAATCCGTACCTCGACCTCCAGATCGTCATCTCGAAACAATTTCTGGAGCTTGCTGGAGGAATATTGAATCCCCAGCACGCGGATACCTGAACGGGAAACCTTCCGGTGAACGGTGATGCCGAAAATGCCACGGCGCACACGGGAGGAAAGCGGAGGAGCAGGTTTGTAGAACTTGTTCAATCGCTCCCAAGCCTGTCGGGGCGTTTCACCATTCAGTCCGTGGTGGGGAGTGTTGTGGAAAACGTCAACGACGAAACGCACGAGCAGTTCGGCAGCTTGGTGGAAGACAACACTTGTTTCCCCCTCAGCATCATAGTCGCCTTTTTCCGCCGGTGAGCCCCAAGTGCGCCCTGTAAAGAAGTGCAAGGCTTGACGGTTCAGACTACGGAACCACCTTTCCAAGGTGCCCCGCGCAGCTGCATCACCAGACTTCGGCTGAAAAAGCGTGCCACCCATGTCGTTCACCGCAATGCGAACCTCATTGCTGGCGTTCCAAGTTGCCGAGTCCAGAGAGACCTCGCCGAATACCCCATGCTGATCCCACGGCGTCTCACAGCCAATGCTTTTGGCGAGTTCGGTTTTGTCTCGCGTCACCATTTCCAGTGTAGAAACGGCGCTGGCAGTATTGGGTGATGTATGGTGGATACGCATCCCAACAATGCACTTGGTCGCCACGTCTTTTGCCGCAGTGACGTACAGCCTGACGCGAGCCACACGTTTCTTTTCTTTCAGAGTGAGCTTCTCCCACTCTTCGGCTTGAATCAAAAGCGTTTGAAGGTCGATCCAGCATTCATCGAGTTGGATTTGTTCGAGCGGCCGCAGAAGATCGATGCCTGACATAATCGAACGGTACTTGGCGGTGGCATAGTCTGTTCCGTAACGGCCAAGGTCAACATATGATCGAGGAAGTTTGCGGATGCGTGCGCTGAACGTATCAATATCAGGCACACGCAAAAGTGGCAGGGCTGCTGTGCCCAATTCGGCATTTTTGGCTTCTCGTACCGCGTTGTCATCCGTCATTGCATTCGACAGAGCTTCGTGCAGTTCTTTGATCGGAAGGCGATCTTCCGTCGCGTATTTCCAGACGTATTTGTTGATATGCACCAGTTCCTCTGGCGTGAAATGGTCACGGCGGTACTTCGAGCAATTTTCATTGCAGAGTGCGACAGGGTCGAAATTCGACTTTTCCAGCGTCTCCACCCAACGCCGCAGGCTACGAGGAGATGGAGCAGACGGAATTTGTGGCGCGGTGCGATGGGTGCCTCCGGCGTCTTTACGGTGCGCCCTGACCGGGCAAAAATTCGATCTCCGAGGGAATGAGGACAGCGGATTGCAAGATGATCGGGTTTCGCTGGACCGGATCGACAATTCGCGTGGCTATGCCTCCGATAACGTTCAACTTGTCACCCAATTTGCAAATCGGGCTCGCGGAACGCTATCGTGTGAGCAGGCAAAGCAACGTCTAAAGCAGTTCCACTACGAACATTGAATCTGAAAAAGAGCCGTTCAACAAACCTGGGCCACGCTTCGTTCCGTTTTGGGCCACGAAACCTCAGTTTGGGCCATACCATGTTCCGTTTCTACAAGGATTCTGCCATATCAACACTCACAAAAGTTCCATAATCTATCTTATGCGATCTCTGTGTATAGCTTTGATATATGAACATGACCGTTAAGAACGATAGATGCGACACCCTCTCTCATGACTGCTGCGTCGATGTCGCAGGACGTCGGACGCCTACAGTCCGCCAGTCTCATTACTTCTTGTTCTTCCCCTGATCGTAGTGCCACTTGATGGAAAAAAACATGCCCGTGCCCAATACGAGTATCTTCAACGGAAAGAAGACAATCGGAAACCAATCTACCCAGTCTGACATTTTTGAATATTTCCAGCCATGACGTTACAATACCGCTGAGATCACTACATCGTAATTGCCGTATGTAACATCAGCCATGTTGACGCAGATGGCGTCAGAAATGGACCAAGGGCTGCCGTAATGAGCCTCCGTCGACTTATTCAACTGATGCTTCTGCTTGTCTTGGGATCGGCGTCGCCCATCTTCGCTCAGACAGAAAATGCAGGGATCCGTCATATTCAGGCAGCAATCATCCTAAATGGCGCCGCTGCCCCCTTTTTGGGAACGGCCATGTGCCGGGTGAATGAAGAGTGTGATGTGATTTTCAACGCTGAGTCTCGTATCAAACTTTCCATCACACTCAAGCGACAGCAAGATGGTGAGCTTGGCACGATGGTCGTTCAGTGTCCTGAGGACTGCTCGTTTGTATCTGGTCGATCGCGGATGGGTCTGCAGAACCAACGGTCGTTTGAAATCTTCCATGGTGACAACGGCGTAGAAATCGAATCGGTACTGAAGCCTCGGCGCAAAGTCGGCGATGTTGTCCTGATCGTTCGGTGATCTGCTCGGCAGCTTGAGCGCGATAAAGCTGAGTATTCAGAAATTTCAATGATATCAAACCATTGTGGCCTTACGCATTTCGTATAGGTTGTTCTGATCCTTTTCTACAATGGCTTGTTTCATCTCCATGCAATTTCGCGAACGCCTCGTCCTCTACGCACTCCTCACGTCCTTGACCTCGCTCAGCATCGACGCTCTGTTGCCCGGTTTGCGGGCGATTGGAGCTGAGCTGGGTACGCCACCGCCGCTCTCTACCCAGCACGTCATTTCGCTGTTCATTTTCGGAATGGCTTTTGGCGAGCTGTTGCTGGGGCCGATATCCGATGCGATTGGGCGGAAACGCGCGCTTCTGTTCGGGCTCGGCATCTATCTCTGTGGCACCGTCATTGCGATGCTGGCGAATTCACTGGAGATGGTCATTATCGGGCGTTTTTTGCAGGGCATCGGTGTGTCCGGCCCGAAGATCGCGACGCGCGCCATGATCCGCGATCAGTTCGAAGGCAACGCGATGGCGCGTGTCATGTCCTTCATGTTTACGCTCTTCATTCTGGTGCCGATGATTGCGCCGGCACTTGCGCAGGGCCTGATTTCCATTGCGGGATGGCGCAGCGTCTTCGTCGCCTATTTGGTGATTTCCCTCGCTCTCGGCCTCTGGCTGGCCATCCGGCATCCGGAAACATTGCCTGCTGCGCGGCGCATTCCATTTCGCCCGCGTCTGCTTGTAGCCAATGGCGTTCGCATCCTTTCCAACCGCCGCGTGACGTTGCTGTTTGTGGCAAGCGGCCTCGTCTTCGGCGCGCAACTGCTCTATCTCAGCACGGCTGCCGACATCTTCTATGATGCCTATGGCGTCGCAGAGACCCTGCCCTTCTATTTTGCCGGGCTCGCCATTTCCATGGCGCTGGCCTTCTTCATGAATGCCAGACTCGTTCAGCGCTTCGGCATGGAGGCGATGGCGCGCTGGGCTTTCATCGGTCTGGCAAGTGTTACCTTCGTGATGATGATTGCCTCGATAGCTTACGGAAACCACCTGCCTTTTCCCGCCTTTCTCGTAATGCTCTTCATAACCTTTTTCACCATGGGTCTGCTGTTCGGCAATCTGAATGCCTTGGCCATGCAATCCCTTGGACAGATCGCCGGCTTCGGCGCATCTATTATCGCCTCTGGATCGAGCCTCGTTTCGACGCTCTTCGCCCTTGTTTTCGGCAGACTTTATGATGGGACGGTCGTGTATCTATCCGTTGGCTTTTTCGCTGCGGGCATCACCGCGCTTGTAGTGGCGGAGGTGGCTTTGCGCAGCGACGCCTCGGCGGTGCAAGCGGCTACGTAGTCGTTCACGCAAATTGCTCTTGGGAAATTGAGGCTGCGCTTCTAAAAGACCGTGTGAGTTTGTTTGAGAAGAAGTGTTGATGCCGCAGATTTATGTTGATGCCGATGCGTGCCCTGTAAAGCCGGAGATTTTGAAGGTGGCCGAGCGCCATGGGCTGGAGGTGACATTCGTTGCCAATTCCGGTCTGCGTCCTTCGCGCGATCCGATGGTGAAGAACGTCATCGTTTCTGCGTCGTTCGATGCTGCCGATGATTGGATTGCGGAACATGCGGGTGAAGACGATATCGTCATTACCGCCGACGTTCCTCTGGCGGGGCGATGCGTTGCCAATGGCGCGCAGGTAACGGGACCGACCGGGCGCATCTTCGATAAAAGCAATATCGGCATGGCAACGGCCATGCGTGATCTTGGCGCACACTTGCGGGAAACCGGTGAGAGCAAGGGCTATAACGCCGCCTTCTCACCGCGTGACCGCTCGCAATTTCTGGAAACGCTTGACCGCATGTGCCGTCGGGTCAAAAAATAGTCCGGGTTGGAGATATATCCATGAAAACACCGCAGCAGAAGGTCAGCAATTACTCCAGGCATCGGCCGTTTCTGATCGCTGTTGCGCTCAGTGCACTGGTGCTGGTGGGGCTGCTCGTCGTCATACCGTCTCTGGCGGTGGAAGGCGCAGCCATCGCGTTCTTCCTGACCTATCTCGCGATCATCTGTTTCCACCTCCCTCGCCTTACCGCCGCACATATGAAAGCACATGCTGACAGTGACGATCTGCCGGCAATCGCCATCATTGCCATCACCTTTCTGGCGGTCAGTGTTTCCGTCGCATCCCTATTCATTGCGCTCAATCACTCGGCGGGAGAAACCGTGTGGTCGCTAGCGCTTGCCTTTTTATCGGTCTTTTTCGGCTGGCTCACCATTCATACGATGACCGCGCTCCATTACGCCCATCTCTTCTGGCGGCCTTCCAAAGCGCATGAGAAGAAGCAACCGCGTGGTGGGATGGATTTTCCAAACACGGACGATCCGGGAATTTATGAATTCCTCTACTTCTCCGTCGTCATCGGCATGACGGCACAGACGTCTGACGTCGCGGTGACCACGACATCGATGCGCAAGGTGGTACTGCTACACTCCATCGTCTCGTTCTTTTTCAACACCGTTCTCGTCGCAGCGGCTGTCAACGCCGCCGTATCGCTGGCGGGCTGAATGCAGTCTTCATACAAGGAATAGCTTCATGAAAATCATCTCTCAAAACTCCGCCTTTGGCGGCATGCAGGGCGTTTTTGCGCATGATTCAGACGTCACGAATTGCGAGATGACCTTTGCCGTCTATGTGCCGCCCAAAGCGATCAAGGAGCCCTGCCCGGTTTTGTGGTATCTTTCCGGTCTGACCTGCACCCATGCCAATGTAATGGATAAGGGCGAATATCGCCGTATGGCGTCGGAGCTTGGCCTGATCGTGGTCTGCCCCGATACTAGTCCGCGCGGCAATGATGTGGCTGATGAGTTGACCAACTGGCAGATGGGAAAGGGCGCTGGCTTCTACCTCAACGCCACGCAAGAGCCCTGGGCCGAGCATTATCAGATGTATAGCTACGTCACCGAGGAGTTACCGGCGCTGATCGCGGAGCAGTTCAGGGTGGATATGAACCGCCAGGGCATTTTCGGCCATTCCATGGGCGGCCATGGTGCGATGACGATTGCGCTGAAAAACCCAAATCGCTTTAAAAGCTGCTCGGCCTTTGCCCCCATTGTCGCCCCCTCCTCCGCCGACTGGTCGGAGCCTGCCTTCGAGAAATATCTGGGCGGAGACAAGGCCGCGTGGCGTCAATACGATGCCTGCGCGCTGGTGGAAGATGGCGCGCGCTTCCGGGAATTCCTGATCGATCAGGGCAAGGCCGACAACTTCCTCGAAAAGGGTCTGCGCCCTTGGTTGTTCGAAGAGGCGATCAAGGGAACGGACATTGCGCTGACGCTGCGCATGCACGAGCGTTATGACCACTCCTATTATTTCATATCGACCTTCATGGACGACCACCTGAAATGGCATGCGGAGCGTCTTGGCTGATACGCGGCATCAGTCTGGCTTGCGGTGTTCCAGCTGCAGGCCCTTGGCGGTGCGGTTGGCAAAGCCTTTCCAGTAGCTATGCTCCGGTTTCAGGCTGCCATCCTTGTTGGCAGCCCACACGCCCTTGTCCGAATCTTCGACCAGATCGAGATACGGCGCCTTGGTCTGATCGTTCTTCAGCTTGTGATCGAACCAGGCCGTTGCGAAATGTTGGGCGATGTTGTTCATGCGCACCGTGTCCCAGACCGGATCGGCGTAATGTTCGAACGGCGCGAAGCCCAGGTCTTTGTTGAAGGCCCAGCTTTCCACCGGCGCTGGCATGGTGGCTGCCGCATTGTGGTTGGCATCGGCGAAGGTCAGCAGGTAACGGTCAACCGGCATCTTGCTTTCGAAAATCCGGCGTATGCCTTTCTGGTAATCCGAAACATCATCGGCACTACCCGCCATGAAGAGGACCGGAACCTTGATTTCCGAAAGCCCCTGCGCATCCCACATATCGCGCTGCATGCCCCAGGGGGCGATGGCGATGATGGCCTTGAAGCGCGGGTCGAAAAGGTCAGTATGCTCTTTCGATCCCGCTTGATGAATGGAGAGCGCACCTTCCCTGGCGCTCCAGTCCGCCGCAACCGCTTTTGCCGAGACGCCAGCGCCAGCGGTGACGACCGCGCCATACCCGCCCATGGAATAGCCGATCAGCCCGGTTTGCGAGACATCGACGAGGCCGGATAGGAAGCCATCAGTCGCTCCACTCAGCCGTGCCATTTCCTGCAAGGCGAAACGCTGGTCGAGCGGGCGGTTGACCAAGGTGCTGCCGAAAGCGCGCTGGTCGTTATATGTACTGTCGGTATGGTCGATGGAGGCCACGACATACCCCTTGCTCGCGAGATTCTCTGCAAGCGGGCTCATCAGATAGCGGTTGCCAGGATAGCCGTGGGAGATGATGATCAGCGGGAATGTTTTGCCGTCTTCCTTGCGCGGTTCTGCATCTCTCTGCGCCTGCCCTGCAATGGAAACTTCGGTCTTCCCGTCGCGCAGGAAAACTCTGTAATCCCCACCCTGCCCTGCATTTTTGGCCGGATACCAGACCTCCAGAACCAGCTTGCGGTCGTAACGGGGACGCGGCTTTCCGGGCTGGATATTGACGACATCTATCTGGTCCGGATTGAGCGCCGTAATCGTTCGAACGCCAACCGGATAGCTGCCATAGGGCGCCAGTTCAGGGGCATCGGGTCGGATGCGATCTATACGGTTTTCAGTGGATGAAGCATGAAGGGGCATGAGAACCAGAATTGCTAAACCAACGACGCCAATCAATTTCATCATATGCTCCTGCGGTCACGACGCACTCCCCCTAACCCAAGCATATGACGGTGAATTAAAACCGCCCCGGAAACAAGGCCGTTGCCAGCGACGCAGGACGGTTGAGGCGGAACTCGGCGATGACGCGCTCGGCAATGCCGTAGGCGAGTTCCTGCTCTATGGCGGATTTGTCGATGCCGAGAATGTTGGCGGTAAATGCTGATTCTGCGACCACCTCCCCCGTCTGCACGGCGGCAGCGCGTACCACGACGCGGGCCGAGGCGCGTTCACCAAAGATGAATGAGCCTTTGGTGACGGAAATCAGGCGG
Organism: Hyphomicrobiales bacterium; assembly: GCA_900473205.1. Lineage (GTDB taxonomy): Bacteria > Pseudomonadota > Alphaproteobacteria > Rhizobiales > Rhizobiaceae > Agrobacterium. The sequence continues at coordinate 225,024 of UCLB01000020.1, read as the reverse complement.
ATGGTCAGCACCACGCGCGGGCGTGTTCTATCCCGCGTAGTAGACTTGATCGCATTCGACATCTGGTACTGGATGGATTGCATCAGTTCGGCGGAGATATCCGGCCGCGCCGCGACGAAGGCGCCGCGCACATCGTAAAGCAGCCTTTCGCCATCGCTCGTTTCAGGCTCCAGCCTGAAAGACATGAGCGCGAGAGACGCCAGCAAAATAATGCCAAGGCGCTTCAGCGAGTGGTGCATGATAGACGCTTCCCCTTACGTCAGGTTCCGCATCTATCATCAACATTTACGGTTAGAAAAGCGTTAAAGCCTTACACTCTACCATCTCTTGCAGCGGTGAGAACATGGACGGCGGCTCGCATTTCCATGAGCCGTTTTGCGCGTCTTTCCTGCGCTTCCTCATCCTCGCCCCATTGCTCGGCGGTCCAGTCTTCGTCCAGATGCGCCAGCGCCCAGACTTCTTCCAGACTGCGCTCACCCTCTGCCAGAGCAACCGCCAGAATGGCGGAGCCGGTCAGCGTTGTCATGGTGTGCAGGGCGGCGAGTTCGATGGGTGTATCGTATTTCCTAAGCGTCACGGCAAAGGCGGCAATCGCTTCGCGCGGCTGCTCCTGATGCATGACGCCTTCGACGAGAATGAACCGCGCCCCCAGCGTATGGGATGCCCAGTCGATGATCGGATCCCATTGCTCGGACTGACGCACAACCAATGCCTCCGGCTCGCCTGCCCGGTAGCAAAGAAGATCGCTGGATGAGAAGCGCAGAATATCCTCGAACACCGCCTGTGTATCGCTGGCAATACCGTCGATGGCCGTATTGATGTGGCGGGAAACCGGCATGACCGTCGGATCGATGACCTCGACCTGCGCATCCCACTCGTCGCGTAGCAACTGTGCAAGCGCGCGGGTGGGCACGGCCAAGGGGCTCTTGGCCGGGGTGCGCATGGTTTTACCGTCCAGAAGAACGCTGAACGCACCCTCCTCCGTCTCACCAACCGTGACATCCTTATAGAAACGCTTCGGCAGAGGCTTCTGCATCTGGATTTGGGAACGGCGAATGGGGTCCGGGTGGCTCAAGCCTTCCGTCAGATCATTCAACAGGTCACGCATGATACGTCCTCATCAGCCCGGAATGTGGCCGGGAATTTCGCTTGGATGGTTGACGATGGCGTCGGCTCCGGCCTTCCAGAGATCGTCAACGGAGGCATAGCCCCAGGCGACGCCAATCGCCTTGGCGCCCGCCGCCTTTGCCATCTGCATATCGTAAATGGCATCGCCGATAACAATAGTGTCGGCGGGAACCATGCCGGTTTCGTCACAGCATTCCGTCACCATGGCCGGATGCGGTTTGGAGGGGCAATCGTCCGCCGTGCGTGACACGATGAAATGCTGGCGGAAACCGTGCGTGTCCAAAATATGCGTAAGGCCGTGACGCCCCTTACCGGTTACAGCTCCAATTAATAAATCTTCCCTTTTTATCAGATCACTGATCAATGGATCTATTCCATCAAACAGGGGAACAATCATGTCGGGCCGCTCGCGCAGAGGGTGGTAGATTTTCCGATAATGCTCCGTCATCGCTCGCGCTTCGTCGTCCACGTGCTCCTTTCCGAGCATGCGGGCAATAGCGATATCCAGAGTGAGACCTATGATCGATTTGGTCGCAGAAAGATGCGGTCTCGGCTTTCCAAAATCTGCAAACGTATCAGACATCACTGCATGGATCAGTGCAGCGCTATCGACCAGCGTGCCATCGCAATCGAACAGAACCAGTTTCATTCGTCGTCCCTGTCGCCATCGGCAACATCAAGGCCCAGCAGGTTCCATGTCTGCACCATGTGTGGTGGCAAAGGTGCCGTCACCCGCAGGCGTCCGCCGGATGGATGCGGAATGTCGATCTTTCGCGCATGCAGATGCAGGCGTTTCTGAACGCCACCCGGGAAATCCCAGTTGACATCTTCGATGTAATATTTCGGATCGCCGATGATTGGATGGCCCATATGCAGAGCGTGAACACGCAGCTGGTGCGTGCGGCCCGTATAGGGCTCCATTTCCAGCCATGCCAGGTTCTGCGCGGCGGTATCGATGACGCGGTAATAGGAAACAGCGTGGTCAGCACCCTCCTCGCCATGTTTGGCGATGCGCATACGGTCGCCATCCGGCGTCTGTTCCTTGACCAGCCAGGTCGAAATCTTGTCCTGATGCTTGCGGGGAACGCCCTTCACCAAGGACCAGTAGGTCTTCTTGGTATCACGCTCACGAAATGCCGCCGTCAGCTTCTGTGCGGCACCTCTGGTGCGGGCAACGACGAGAACGCCAGATGTGTCGCGGTCGATGCGGTGAACGAGGCGCGGCTTTTCGCCCTTGGAACTCGTCCATGCTTCCAGCAAACCATCGATATGGCGGTTGATGCCGGAGCCGCCCTGCACGGCAATACCGGCGGGCTTGTTGAAAACGAAAACCTTCTCGTCTTCATGCAGCAGCATACGCTTCAACAGATCGACATCGTCGGAGTTCTTGAGGTCGGTCGAGCTGATCGGCCCGCCCTTGACCTTGGAATCGACATCCAGTGGCGGCACGCGAACGGTCTGCCCGGCTTCCACGCGCGCATCGGTTTTCACGCGGCCACCATCCACACGCACCTGCCCGGAGCGCAGCAGCTTTTGCAGCGGCCCGAAGCCGAGGCCGGGATAGTGGATCTTGAACCAGCGATCGAGGCGCATTCCGCCCTCTTCAGGCTCAACCTTGATGTGCTCGATACCTGCCATGGCTAATCCGTTCTTTCTTTTCTCGCGTCCGCATCGTCAGCGTGCGGTATTTTCCGTTGCCTTTAGAACAAAGCGCGGCCCAAGGCCAGCCCGGCGAAGATCGCAGCGAAAGAAACGACGAGACTCGCGCCAAGATAAAGCGCTGCAAGCCCCATATCGCCACGTTCAAACAGCACCACGGCATCCAGCGTGAAGGAAGACCACGTGGTGAAGCCGCCGAGAATGCCGGTGACGATAAACACCCGCATCTCGGCGGACGCATCGAAACGGCGTGCCACCATCTCCACCATCAGCCCGATCAGAAAAGCTCCAACCACATTGACGGTGAGTGTGCCCCAGGGAAAATTCGCGCCTGCCAGCCGCACGCCCCAGAGCCCCACCAGATAACGGGCAACGGAACCGATTGCACCGCCAAGGGCAACAAGCGCGATGTTGAGCATAGAATTCTCCGGGATGTGAAAGCGAATGAGCCCTGTCTACGACAAACAAGGCCAAAGAGAAATTCCCGAAGCATCGCATAGGGTAAAAAATGCATTCCGCACTTCGTTAAAACTTTACCTAAATGCAACCCTTGGATTTAATCGGGAGTCAATTCACCTCTGATAAGTTGGATCATCCAAGATAGGGAGGGTGATCGCATGGTACAGGTTCTGACAGTTTCAGCGACCACCGCAGCATTTGTTGCCGATAGCATCAAGTCCGTGCAGCGCGCGCCGCGAAAGATGGAAATCGAGCAGGCTGCGCGCGAACTGGCACGCAAGACCGGAAAAAGTGATGAGAGCCAGCTTAGTCAGATGGTCGCCGTGGTAAGCCAGCCTGCACTATCGCTTCATTTTCTGACAGCCGGAAAGCATCAGAACCCGCAGGCGACTCTCGAAGAAGTCATTGAAGCATATGAGGAAAACAAAGCCGCATCTGACTAATCATCTTATGCGTTTTATCTTCAGCGTTCAGCCTGTTGTCAGCCAGCTGACAAAAGCTCCCAGACGATGCAAATTGGGAGCAACTTCATGAAAATCGCGTCGACATGTATTCTGGCCACAACAGCCGCCCTGTTCATCGCGGCACCCGCCTTCGCTGCGACAACCATTAAAGTAACTGAGAACGGCGAGGCCGGGCAACCGATGTCGCTCGTTATTGATAAACCAACCGTCAAGGCTGGAAGCGCTACATTCGTGGTTCATAACGACGCCATGTCCGAAGAGCATGAAATGGTTCTTGTGAAGCTGAAATCTGCGGATGAGACAATTCCCGTCGATACAGCAAAGAACCGGATCGACGAGAAAAAGCTCAAGAGCGTCGGCGAAGTGTCGGATTTGAAACCCAGGAAGAACGGCATGCTGAAAGCGAAGCTCACTCCCGGAACCTATCTTCTTTTCTGCAACATAAAAGGCCACTATGCGGCCGGAATGCAGGCCAGACTGACGGTCACAAAATAAAAACAAGCGTCAGTACGGAAGGGCTGCCGGATTACAGCGATACCCGGCAGCCTCTCTTTTAGTTATGCTGATGCGCTTCATGGCCGCCCTTGGCAGAGCCCACATCCATTATCACATCGACCTTTCCGGCCTTTTCAAACGTCAGCGTTACCGGCACCTTGTCACCTTCGGCGAAGGGCTTGCTGACATTGTAGAACATGAAATGCAGGTCGCCGGATGTCATATCCACGGTCTTGCCCGCGGGAATGACGATACCGGCAGCCATTTTGCGCATCTTCATCACATCATTGACCATTGCCATTTCGTGTATCTCGACGCGCCCGGCGAGCGGTGACGCCACCGATACCAACCGGTCGTCAGAAGCGCCGTCATTCTTCATTGTCACGGTTCCGCCACCGACCGGCTGGCCAGGCAGCATGGCCTTGGCAACAGCGCCTGAAAGCTCGATATCACCGGATTTCATGACATCTGCGGCATGTTCGCCAGCACCGTGATCGTGCGCGGCGTGATCATGGTCGTGACCCTCGGCCATCGCTTGCTTTGCAACGATCTTGATCGTCGGTGCCGGGTTGTTCAGGGAATGCGGGTCCTGACCCTTTTCGGCCACTTCGTCCCAATTGGCCGTCCCCCTGTCTCCGCAAATCTGCGTGACCTTGAATGGCAGGCTGGTGCCTGCATCGACGCCGGAGATTTTGCCCTGCACGTTGAATGTGTCGTAATAGGCATCCGGAAGGTCGCCGTCCGTCCAGCGAATTTCAATCGGCCCGCTTTTCACTTCGGCGCCGTGGTTCATGTAGCTCTTCTTGTAGTCATCCTTGATGATCTCGATATCCCAGCCCGCTTTCGGCTGAGGCTTGGCGGAGATGAAACCTTCTGGCAACTGGATACGCACCTCCGTCGTGGGCAGGCCGCCATCGCAGCCATGCGGCACCTGAAGTGCGGCGACGATTGTGCTTTCCTGCTCCGCCGTTGGGTTGACGAAGCTGGTATGGGCATAGGCCGGGACGGTGGAAACGGATGCCAGCAGAGCGGCGCAAAGCGTAACATTGTGAATTTTCATCTTGTGATCCTCTCGACTGCGGCTGTTGAAGCATCGCAGGTCGTCTATGTAGCGGTCGTATAGGGTGGCTGTTGGGGGATCAAAGGATAGGCAGGCGGGGCGCGTGCCTTGGGGCTTTGGCCATCGACATGATGCACGATGGCGACGCGTCGCGTCGGGCGATTATCCAGCCAGGCGAAATGCGCCCTCACCCAGGAATCTATATCCGGTGTTGGCAAAAGAATCGAAGAGGCTAGAAGGCAGGCTTCGCAGAACAGGGATATACCGGAGTGATCCGTCCTGCCCTTCTCATGCGCGGTTTGCACACCCGCATGGCCCTCGCAGATTTCGGCAAAACTTCCGTCAGGAAGGCGATAGGCCTCATCGAAGGCAACCGTTGTGGCGGCAATCGCGACTGCTGGCTTGTGAGCGAAACCCAGCGACAGCATCAGCGTGGCGCAGAAGATGCGCAGAAGTCTCGTCGCCAATGTCGGTTGCTTGCTCATGGAAGCTCTCATGACACGAAGCGATATCGCGGTTTTTGCTGTAAATCAAAGTGCAATTGTTTGCAGGCGGAACCGCTGCGTTTGAAGCTACGTTCTCCGCGCAGTCGAAGACAGCGAGGAGACCGTTCCCATGCCCGCAAAATCCAAGGCTCAGCAGAAAGCAGCCGGCGCAGCATTGGCCGCAAAACGCGGCGATATGCCCAAATCCCGTTTACAAGGCGCTTCAAAAACCATGGCTAAGTCCATGACAGAAAAGGAACTGGAAGATTTGGCATCCACCAAGCACAAGAAGCTGCCGGAAAAGAAAGAAGAGTAGAGTCACGCTGACTTGGCTTGGTTACAAGTCCAACCATTCCCATGAACCGATGGCGCAGGCTGAACAAAAAACTGTTTGACTGCGTCATTTGGTCCTTGCCAAGAAACTGGCTAAGCAGATAATGAACTTCCATCCCGCTGGGAGACACCGCCGCATGGCGGGGCCGAAGGAGCAACCGCCCCGGAAACTCTCAGGCAAAAGGACCAGCGGACGAGGACGGAACTCTGGAGAGAAGCCACCTGCATAAGGACGGCTCGCCGAAGGGATAACAATCTCAGGCGACAAGGACAGAGGGGGCTCTTGAACCCGGCGCTTTAAACAGCGCCATGACATGAGCCCGCGCGACATCGCGTAACCCTGGAGGCGTCCTTGGCCGATACAGCCGAGTTACAAGTCACCCCGCTTCATTCCCTTCATGTGTCTCTTGGCGCCCGCATGGTTCCCTTTGCGGGATACGACATGCCGGTGCAGTACCCCGCAGGCGTGATGAAAGAGCATCTGCACACGCGTACCTCCGCCGGCCTGTTCGACGTTTCCCATATGGGTCAGGTTATCGTGAAGGCGAAGTCCGGCAAGGTGGAAGACGCAGCCCTCGCTCTCGAAAAGCTGGTTCCCGTCGATATCCTCGGTCTCAAGGAAGGCCGTCAGCGCTATGGCTTCTTTACCGATGAGAATGGCGGCATTCTGGATGACCTGATGATCACCAACCGTGGTGATCACCTCTTCGTCGTCGTCAACGCCGCCTGCAAGGATGCTGATCTGGCACACATGAAGGCGCATCTTTCCGATAGCTGCGATGTGACGCTGCTGGAAGATCGCGCGCTCATCGCGCTTCAGGGACCACGCGCCGAAGCCGTTCTGGCGGAACTCTGGGCTGGCGTTTCGGGCATGAAGTTCATGGATGTGCGGGAAGTTCCGCTGCATGACGTGCCTTGCATTGTCTCCCGTTCCGGCTATTCCGGCGAAGACGGTTTTGAAATTTCCGTTCCGTCCGACAAGGCTGAATTCATTGCCAAGGCACTGCTGGAACATCCAGACTGCGAGGCCATCGGTCTCGGTGCCCGCGACAGCCTCCGTCTCGAGGCCGGGCTTTGCCTCTATGGCAACGACATCGACACTACGACATCCCCTATCGAAGCCTCGCTTGAGTGGGCAATCCAGAAAGCACGCCGTACCGGCGGTGATCGCGAAGGCGGTTTCCCGGGTGCCGAGCGTATTCTGGGTGAGTTTGCCGAAGGAACCGCCCGCCGCCGCGTCGGCCTGAAGCCGGAAGGCAAGGCGCCTGTGCGTGGCCATGCCAAGCTTTTTGCTGATGCAGAAGGCAGCAAGGAGATTGGTGAAGTCACCTCCGGCGGTTTTGGCCCGACTGTAGAAGGTCCGGTTGCCATGGGTTACGTGCCGAAAGAATTCGCAACGCCGGGCACCGCCATTTTCGCAGAAGTCCGCGGCAAGTATCTACCTGTCGCCGTTGCCGCCCTGCCCTTTATTACTCCCACTTACAAACGCTAATTTCCGGAGAGACCAATGCTGAAATTTACTCAAGAACACGAGTGGCTGAAGATCGAAGGCGATGTTGCCACCGTTGGCATCACGACGCATGCTGCCGAGCAGCTGGGTGATCTCGTTTTCGTGGAACTACCGGAAGTCGGCGCGACCTTCTCCAAGGATGGCGATGCCGCAACCGTTGAAAGCGTAAAGGCGGCTTCCGACGTCTATTGTCCGCTGGATGGCGAGATCACTGAGATCAACCAGGCCATCGTGGATGACCCATCGCTGGTCAACTCCGATCCGCAGGGTGCCGGCTGGTTCTTCAAGCTCAAGCTTTCCAACGCGTCCGACGCCGATGCGCTGCTGGATGAAGCGGCCTATAAGGAGCTTATTGCGTAATGACAACTCCTACAGAGTTCCATTTCACCGACTATCAGCCCTATGACTTTGCCAACCGACGTCATATCGGGCCGTCGCCGTCGGAAATGACGGATATGTTGAAGGTCATCGGTTACAACAGCCTCGATGCCCTCATCGATGCGACCGTGCCGTCTTCCATCCGCCAGAAAACGCCGCTCACCTGGGGTGCGGCGTTGACGGAACGCGAAGCGCTGGACCGTCTTCGCGAAACCGCCAACAAGAACAAGGTTCTGACCTCGCTGATCGGTCAGGGCTATTACGGCACGATCACGCCACCGGTCATCCAGCGCAACATTCTGGAAAACCCGGCATGGTACACGGCGTACACGCCGTACCAGCCAGAGATTTCTCAGGGTCGTCTGGAAGCTCTGCTGAACTTCCAGACCATGATTTCCGACCTCACCGGTCTGGATGTCGCCAACGCATCGCTGCTGGATGAAGCAACGGCTGCTGCCGAAGCCATGGCCATGTGCCAGCGTGTCGCGAAGTCCAAGGCGACCGCCTTCTTCGTGGATGCCAACTGCCACCCGCAGACGATTGCGCTGATCGAAACCCGCGCAGCGCCGCTCGGCTGGAACGTCATCGTCGGCAATCCCTTCACCGATCTTGATCCGGTCGATGTCTTCGGCGCGCTGTTCCAGTATCCCGGCACCCATGGCCAATTGAATGATTTCACCGGCCTGATTTCCCGCCTGCACCAGACCGGCGCAATCGCGGCAGTCGCCACTGACCTTCTGGCGCTGACGCTGCTGAAATCACCCGGCGAAATGAATGCCGATATCGCTATCGGCTCGTCGCAGCGTTTCGGCGTTCCCGTCGGCTACGGCGGCCCACATGCAGCCTTCATGGCCGTCAAGGACGCGATCAAGCGCTCCATGCCCGGCCGTCTCGTAGGCGTATCGGTTGATGCCCGTGGTAACCGCGCCTATCGCCTGTCGCTCCAGACCCGCGAGCAGCATATCCGCCGTGAAAAGGCCACGTCCAACATCTGCACCGCACAGGTGCTACTGGCTGTCATGGCGTCGATGTATGGCGTGTTCCACGGCCCACAGGGCATCAAGGCCATTGCTCAGCAGACCCACCAGAAGGCTGTGCTGATGGCCAAGGGTCTGGAGAAACTTGGCTTCGTCATCGAGCCCGAAACCTTCTTTGACACGATCACGGTCGATGTCGGCCATATGCAGGCACTCATCCTGCGCGCAGCCGTTGCCGAAGGCGTGAACCTGCGCAAGGTCGGCTCCACCAAGATCGGCATGAGCCTTGACGAGCGCACGCGCCCGGCAACGCTGGAAGCCGTGTGGCGTGCTTTCGGCGGCAACTTCTCCATCTCGGATTTCGAGCCGGATTATCGCCTGCCAAAGGATCTGCTGCGTACCAGCCAGTACATGACGCATCCGATCTTCCACATGAACCGCGCCGAGAGCGAGATGACCCGTTACATCCGTCGTCTTTCGGACCGCGATCTGGCGCTTGACCGCTCCATGATCCCGCTCGGTTCCTGCACCATGAAGCTGAACGCGACAGCCGAAATGCTGCCGATTACTTGGCCAGAATTCTCCGACATTCACCCCTTCGTGCCAGCCGATCAGGCGCTTGGCTACAAGGAAATGATCGACGATCTCTCGGCCAAGCTGTGCCAGGTCACCGGCTACGATGCCTTCTCCATGCAGCCGAATTCCGGTGCGCAGGGCGAATATGCGGGCCTCTTGACCATCCGCAACTATCACCTCGCACGCGGCGATGCCCATCGCGACGTCTGCCTCATTCCAACCTCTGCGCATGGCACTAACCCTGCCTCGGCACAGATGGTCGGCATGCGCGTTATACCGGTGAAGGTGAGAGAAAACGGCGATATCGATATCGAAGATTTCCGTGAAAAAGCAAAGCAATACGCGGAAAACCTCTCGTGCTGCATGATCACCTATCCGTCAACCCACGGCGTGTTTGAGGAAACCGTTCGCGAGATTTGCGAGATTACCCACGAACACGGCGGTCAGGTCTATCTCGATGGTGCCAACATGAACGCCATGGTCGGTCTTTCCCGTCCGGGCGATATCGGCTCCGACGTGTCGCACCTCAACCTGCACAAGACCTTCTGCATTCCGCATGGTGGCGGTGGTCCCGGCATGGGCCCGATTGGGGTCAAGGCGCATCTTGCTCCCTACCTGCCCGGTCACCCGGCCAGCGATGGACGCACCGGTGCGGTGTCTGCTGCACCTTTCGGCTCGCCATCGATCCTGCCGATCTCCTGGAGCTACTGCCTGATGATGGGCGGCGAAGGACTGACGCAGGCAACCAAGGTCGCCATCCTCAACGCCAACTACATCGCGGCACGGCTGAAGGGCGCCTACGACGTGCTCTACAAGTCCGAAGCCGGACGCGTGGCGCATGAGTGCATCATCGACACCCGCCCGCTCAACGAAAGCTGCGGCGTGACGGTGGACGATGTGGCAAAGCGACTGATCGACTGCGGCTTCCACGCCCCGACCATGAGCTGGCCAGTTGCCGGTACGCTGATGATCGAGCCGACCGAATCCGAGCCGAAGGCCGAACTCGACCGCTTCTGCGACGCGATGCTGGCCATCCGTCAGGAAGCCCGCGATATCGAGGAAGGTCGGTCCGACAAGACCAACAACCCGCTGAAGAACGCGCCCCACACGGTGGAAGACCTCGTTGGAAACTGGGATCGTCCCTATTCCCGCGAACAGGCCTGCTATCCGCCGGGTGCATTCCGCGTGGACAAATACTGGTCCCCGGTTAACCGCGTCGACAACGTTTATGGCGACCGCAACCTCATCTGCACCTGCCCGCCGATGAGCGAGTATGCAGAAGCGGCGGAATAAGCCAAACCATCAAGCAAAAGGCCCGGAGCGATCCGGGCCTTTTGATTCAGAGCATCTCAATTTGAGTGCTGCAAAATGGTGAATGCGGCAGGTCGCCGTGAAACGTCTGTCGCCCGCCTACAGCGAGCGCAACGTCCAGGCCACGATCTCACGCGAAGATGAGGCGAATGCGTTGTCCAGTGCCTTTACGAGATTGGCATTTCCCGAACCGCTGACGCGGGCGCTGGAGCGGAACACTTCCTGCGATTTGACCGTGCCGTTCTTGTCGTTCAGCAGCTTCACGGAAATCTCGATATAGGCGATGTTCTTGGCCGTATCGACCTCAAAGGCGCGGATATCAGTCACGACCTGATAGTCGATGGCCAGACCCTGCCCCGGACGACCGACGCCGCCGAGCTTGCCGGTGTCTTCAAAGGCTTCCACCAGCTTGGACTGCACCATGCGCGGCAGGCGATCACTCCACTGCGAGTTGGCGAGATACTGCACTTCGGAGCCAGACAGACGGACCACGATGTTTTCGCTGTCCAGTGCCTTGAGTGCCGTCGGATCGGCAATCAGAAGCTGGCGTGAGCGCAGCGACGGTGCCTGGCTGACGGGCGCGGACGATACGGAAAGGTCGAACGTATCGTTCTTAGCACTGCTGCCACAACCGGCTAGAAGCCCGGCGAGAAGCGGCATTACGACGAGAACCTTGGTTCGGGCCGGGACAGACCCCTGCCAGCGCATCAACGAAACTTTCAAATCCTCAACCCCCGTCAACGCCTTGTCCGGCCATCATACTGTTTCACGTTCTCGCCGCCAAAGATCAGGCGCTGCGGATCGCGATCGAAATTCGTGATCGTGTTGTTCAGATTGTCCACAGTCTGGCGAGTGCTGCCGATCAGCGCCTGGAAATCTTTCAGACCTGAGCTGGAGAACCGCGCCAGATTATCGGCAATCGGACCAATGCGTGTGTTGAGATTATCCGCAACCGCCTTGAAGGAAGCAAGCGTCTCACGCGCCTTGGCAAAAAGCGAATTGGCGTCATCGGTTCCAAGCAGACCGTCAACTTTCGCCAGAATTCCATCCACGCGGCTGGAAGCCGAGTTCAGCTTGCGCGACATATCGGTGAAATCGGCAATCGCCTGATCGATATCCGGACGGCGTGTGCCGACATCGTCCGCAATCTGGCGGAAGGTGGAAATTGCCTGACGGGCATCGGCAGTTGCCGCGGAAACATCTTCTACCGCATTGCTGACCTTTGCCGCATCAACCGATGCCAGCAATTCATCCGCACGCTTCACAACTGTCTGAACCTCGGCGCTTGCCTGCTCGAAGTTGCGCGAGGTGCGCTGCACGGTTTCCATTACGGTCTGAATGCCACCGGAAGACGCCGCCACATCGGCTGTGACCTTGTCGAGATTGGTCAGAATGGAGTCGATCTTCTGCGAATCCACGGCCTTAACCAAATCCTCAACCGCCGTCAGCGTGCTATCCAGACGCACGGACACGGACTGAACGGTGGTGGAGAGCGAACTCAGGCTTTCCAGAAAATTCTCGATGCCATCGGAATTCGAGGCCAGCGCATTGGAGAATTTCTCCGCATTCCGCACGGTCTGCGTCAGAGGTCCACGGGCGTCCTGCACGAAGCCCTGCAACTCGCCAATTGCGCCATCGGCGCGGCGCAAAATCTTGTCTGCCGTCGCCAGAAGGTTAGTCACGCTGGAGAGATCGGCGGTCAACTCTGCCGGCACGCCGGTGTCGAAGGACTTTTGCAGAATACGCTCTTCATTGTTACGACCGCCGGAAAGTTCGATATAGGCGGCACCCGTCAGGCCCTGAATTTCAAGCACGGCGCGGGTGGATGGAAACACCGGCGCATCGGCCTGCACCTCCGTAAATGCAATCGAGTAAGCCGGATCGTCCCGGTCGATGGACAGGCCGCGCACGGTGCCCACGGGAATACCGTTGAAGCGCACGGGTGAGCCGACCGACAGACCATTGGCGGAGCCGGGAATACGGATCGTCAGCTGGGCTGTTGGGCCACCGCGTCCGAATTCCGCCATCCAGTAAACGAAGCCAAAGGCGGCTGCGATCACGATCAGCGTGAAAATCCCGACGATGGTGTAATTTGCCTTGGTTTCCATGGCTATCCGTCACTCCCCGGAATGTGTTGCGTGCCATCCGGCAGGACGACGGCGCGTGCCCGCTTTCCGCGGAAATATGATTGAACCCAAGGATCGTCGCTATCGAACATTTCCTCAAGTGTGCCTTCCACGGCGACTTTCTTGTCGCCCAGAACGGCTATGCGGTCGCAGACCGAAAACAGACTGTCGAGGTCATGCGTCACCATATAGACCGTCAGTCCCAGCGAATCGCGCAGCCGCGCAATCAGCATATCAAATTCTGCCGCACCGATGGGATCGAGGCCAGATGTCGGCTCATCGAGAAAGACGAGGTCGGGATCGAGCGCCAGCGCGCGCGCCAAAGCCGCACGCTTGATCATGCCGCCGGAAAGCTCGGACGGATACTTGTCCGCCGCATCGGCAGCCAGACCCACCATCTCGATTTTCAACGACGCCAGTTCGTCCATCAACTGCTGCGGCAAATCCAGATATTCGCGCATGGGCAGCTGGATGTTTTCCTTCACGGTCAGGCCGGAGAACAGCGCGCCTTGCTGGAACAACACGCCAAGGCGGGTGTCGAGAGCCATACGCTCTTCTTCCGTCGCCTTGTCATAATCCGTGCCCAGAATCTTTATCGTGCCACTCTGACGGTTTAGCAGGCGCAAAACTGCGCGCATCAAAACGGATTTGCCAGCGCCTGATGGCCCGATAAAACCAAGAATTTCGCCGCGATAGACATCAAGATCAAGATTATCGAGAACGACCTTGTCACCAAATGCAACCGTCACGCCCTCGACCGAGAGAATGACTTCCCGATCCTTATTGTTCTCTTTGTTATCTGTCTTCCGTTCCTGATCCTGCACAGCCGCTCCTTAAAAATCGATGGCTGCATAGAAGATGGCAAAGACGCCATCGACCAGAATCACGACGAAAATAGACTTCACCACGGATGATGTCACATGCTGACCGAGCGACTCAGCACTGCCGCCCACTTTCATGCCTTCAACTGCCGCGACGATGCCGATGATCAACGCCATGAAGGGTGCCTTGATCATGCCCGATGCGATGGTCGAGATTTCCACCGCAGAATGAAGGCGCGACAGGAAGACTTCGAAGGTGATGCCCGAGTAAAGCAGCGAGACGACAGCCGCGCCCAACAGAGCCGCAAAGTTGGCGATGATCGTCAAAAGCGGCAGCGCGATTGTCAGCGCAACCAGCCGCGGAAACACGAGAACGCCGACCGGGTTCAAGCCGATGACCTTTAGCGCATCGATTTCCTCGCGCATTTTCATCGAGCCGATTTCGGCGGTGATCGCGCTGCCGGAACGGCCCGCAATCATGATGGCGGTCAACAACACGCCGATTTCACGCAACTGAAGAATGCCGACGAGGTCGACAACGAAGACTTCAGCGCCGAAATACCGCAGCTGGAACGCGCCCTGCTGCGCGATGATCGCGCCGATGAGGAACGACATCAGTAGAATGATGGGAACGGCGCGTACGCCCATATGGTCGATCTGGTTGACGATGGCAGCAGGCGAAACACCGCGCCCTCTCCCCAGCTTCATCTGCGCGCCACGCACGGCGGAGCCGAGAATATACATGCCCGCCAGAAAATCTGCGCCCGCCTGCACGACATTCTTGCCGATGGGATCAAAAACGCGCTCGACGAGACCTTTTTTACTGGTTTCCTTGGGCGGAAGAGGCGCTTCCTCCGGCAAAGCAGAGATGATTTCCTCAATCTTCTCATTGCCCTCGAACGCAACCTGCGTGCCGGACTGCTCCATGCGGTGGCGCATGCGCCGCAAAATCCAGGCACCCGTAGTATCGATGTTGTCGACATCCGAGAGATCAATGGTAATCGAGCCGGAAGGCTTGGATTTCTCGAGCTTTTCGATATCGGGAAGAACCGAAGAGATGTTGGCGTTGCGCCACGATCCGCTCAAGGCAAAGCGCGCAGCGCCATTCTGGGCGTCATCATTCGCCGAGATTGCTGCCGGTTGCGCCTGTTGCCGTGTTTCAAGTTCTTGCATCTTGCTCCAAGCGAATGCAGCCTATTAAAGATTCTTAACGATTCATATCGAGTGACGGATCACCAAGCCACAGCACTGCGGACGAATTCCGGAGTTTTTTCGTCTGTTTACCGGTTTATCCCCCAACGCGAAGGCAATTTTGATGCATCGTTACATTCAAGCCACAGCTGAAACATTCCCGGTTGCGGGCAGCTTCACCATTTCCCGCGGAAGCCGCACAGAAGTGGAGGTCGTGATCTGCACGATCGAGCAAAATGGCGTCAAAGGCGTGGGTGAATGCGTTCCTTACAAGCGTTATGGCGAATCGATTGACGGCGTGTTTGCCGACATCCGCGCCATGGAACAGGCGATGTCGCAGGGCATGGACCGCCACGCGTTGCAAGACGCGATGAAGCCGGGTGCCGCACGCAATGCTGTGGATTGCGCGCTGTGGGATCTGGAAGCCAAGCTCTCGGGCAAAACCGTTGCCTCCTCGCTCCTGCCAGTCGCCCCCGGGCCTGTCGTCACCGCCTATACAATTTCGCTGGGCGATGCGGACACAATGGCTGCCAAAGCTGCCGAGAATGCCGAGCGGCCGTTGTTAAAGATCAAGACCGGAACGGACGATGATGAGGCGCGCCTGCGCGCGGTGCGAGCTGCGGCGCCCAAGGCTCGCATTATTATCGATGCCAATGAGGGTTGGACGGATGAGAATATCGAGCATCACCTGAAAGTCGCGGCGGAGCTGGACATCGCGCTGATCGAACAGCCCCTCCCCTCTGGCAAGGACAGTATTCTTTCGCGCATCAACCGCGCAGTACCCATCTGTGCCGATGAGAGCGTCCATCTGACCGCTGATCTCGCTTCGCTGCGCGATCGTTACGACGCCATCAATATCAAGCTCGACAAGACCGGCGGGCTGACAGAGGCGCTCATCATGAAGAAAGAAGCGATGCGTCTGGGCTATACGATCATGGTCGGCTGCATGCTGGGAACATCGCTCGGCATGGCACCAGCGCTGATGCTGGCGCAGGATACGGAATTTGCCGATCTAGACGGCCCGCTGCTTCTGGCACGGGATCGTGTCCCGGGCCTCATCTATGAAGGATCGCTCGTGTATCCGCCAAAGCCGGAGCTGTGGGGATGAACGGCCAAGTCCGTTATGCGGCGTAGGTGCCGATGAGCTTCGGGAAAGCGACTGGCTCCAGTTCGCCCACCGTGTGGTCCTCGGTCTTGTCACCAGCCTGCATCCAGGTGATCAGCTCGAAAGTGCCATCGGCGTTTTCGGCAACCGCCGTGCAGCTTTCCACCCAGTCGCCGGTATTGATGTAGCGGATACCTTCAATATCCTCCATCACCGCGTGATGAATATGGCCACAGATGACGCCGTCCACCTTGTTGCGGCGGGCTTCTTCCGCCACAACACGCTGGAATTCGCCGATGAAGTTGACGGCGTGCTTGACCTGAAGCTTTGCCCAGGCCGAAAACGACCAATAAGGAAGCCCGATCCTGCGGCGGATAGCCGCCAGCAAAACGTTGATGGCAATCGCCGCGTCATAGGCCCAGTCGCCCAGATAGGCCAGCAGGCGGGCGTTGCGAACCACAACGTCAAATTCATCGCCATGGATGATAAGGTATTTCTTGCCGTCTGCGGCTTCGTGGATCATGCGTTCGGCAACTTCTATGCCGCCAAAATGCGTGCCTGGAAATTCCCGCAGGAACTCGTCGTGGTTTCCTGGAATATAGATGATGCGGGTGCCCTTGCGCGCCTTGCGAAGAAGCTTCTGCACCACGTCGTTACAGCCTTGCGGCCAGTACCAGTTGCGGCGCAGGCGCCAGCCGTCAATGATATCGCCGACGAGGATGATGGTCTCAGCCTCGTGGTGACGCAGGAAATCCAGAAGGAAATCCGTTTTGGCCGCTTTAGAGCCAAGATGCACATCGGAAATGAAAAGCGTTCTGAACTGTCTGGCTTCGGTTTGCGCGGCCATGGAAATCTTCCCCCTGTCTCGGCAACTTTCATCCCCTGCAAAACCAGACTCGTGTTTCAGCAAGATGACAAAACGAGATTTACACGCAGCGGGCCGTATTTTTACGCGATATCTAAACTACCGATTTTGCCGACCTCGGATAAAATAAACGGCTGTACGCACTGGCCGATTGTTGTATGCAAAGACCTCCAAGAAACTTGAAATAAGCGGTGATAGAATGAGTTCTCAGGACACGGGCAACACGCAAAACAAAAACGCCAATGCGGATCTGGAAGAACAGGCGCTTTTCTACCACCGCTATCCGCGCCCCGGAAAACTGGAAATTCAGGCCTCAAAGCCGCTGGGCAACCAGCGCGATCTGGCGCTTGCCTATTCCCCGGGTGTTGCCGCGCCTTGCCTTGCCATTCACGAAAATCCGGAAACGGCTGCGCAATATACGGCGCGCGCCAATCTGGTTGCAGTCATTTCCAACGGCACGGCGGTTCTCGGCCTCGGCAATATCGGCCCGCTGGCGTCCAAGCCAGTTATGGAAGGCAAGGCCGTTCTGTTCAAGAAATTTGCGGGCATCGATGTGTTCGACATCGAAATCGATGCACCCGGCATCAATGACATGGTTTCCACCATCTCGGCGCTGGAGCCCACCTTCGGCGGCATCAACCTCGAAGACATCAAGGCACCGGAATGTTTCGAGGTGGAGCGTCAGCTTCGCGAGAAGATGAACATCCCCGTCTTCCACGATGATCAGCACGGCACAGCCATCATCGTTGCTGCTGCGGTAACCAATGCGCTGGAGCTTGCCGGCAAGACCATCAGCAACGTCAAGATCGTCGCGTCGGGCGCAGGCGCTGCAGCACTGGCCTGCCTCAACCTGCTGGTCGAACTGGGCGCAAAGCGGGAAAACATCTGGGTCCACGATATTGAAGGCCTCGTTTACGATGGCCGCAACACGCTGATGGACGAGTGGAAAGAGGTTTACGCCCAGAAGACCGACAAACGCGCACTCCACGAAACAATCGATGATGCCGACGTTTTCCTAGGCCTTTCCGCGGCTGGCGTTCTGAAGCCGGAACTTCTGGCGCGCATGGCCGAAAAGCCTCTCATCCTGGCGCTGGCCAACCCGAACCCGGAAATCATGCCGGAACTGGCCCGTCAGGCCCGCCCTGATGCCATGATCTGCACGGGTCGTTCCGACTTCCCGAACCAGGTCAACAACGTGCTGTGCTTCCCCTATATTTTCCGGGGCGCACTGGATTGCGGCGCGACCACCATCAACGAAGAAATGAAGATGGCCGCCGTTCACGCCATCGCAGAACTGGCACGTGAAGAAGTTTCGGAAGTCGCGGCGAAGGCCTATAGCGATGAAACGCCGATCTTCGGACCGAACTACCTCATCCCCTCGCCCTTCGATCCGCGCCTCATCCTGCGCATTGCGCCAGCCGTTGCACGCGCTGCTGCAGCGAGCGGCGTCGCAGCGCGTCCGATTACTGATTTCGACGCCTATCTCGATCAGCTAAACCGCTTCGTGTGGCGCTCCGGCTTCATCATGAAGCCCATCTTCAATCTGGCGAAAACGGCAGAGAAGAAGCGCATCATCTTTGCAGAAGGCGAAGACGAGCGCGTGCTGCGCGCTGCACAGGTGCTGCTGGAAGAAGGCACCGGCGTTCCGATCCTCATCGGTCGTCCACAGATCATCGAGACGCGCCTGAAGCGCTTCGGCCTTCGCATTCGCCCCAATGCCGACTTTGCCGTGGTCAATCCGGAAGACGATCCACGCTACCGTGAATATGTCGATGACTATTTCGCGCTGGTCGGTCGCGCCGGTATCAACCCGGAAGCTGCGCGTACCATCGTTCGTACCAACAGCACCGTCATCGGCGCGCTCTCCGTCAAGCGCGGTGAAGCAGATGCGCTGATCTGCGGTCTGGAAGGTCGTTTCGACCGACATCTGCGCGACGTGAACCAGATCATCGGCAAGCAGCAGAATGCCCATACATTTGGCGGTCTCAGCCTGTTGATTACCCAGCAGGGCGCGCTGTTCCTGACCGACACTTTCGTCAATTACGAGCCGACGGCAGAAGACATCGCGGAACTTGCGATCCTCGCATCCAAGGAAATCAAGCGTTTCGGCATCACGCCGAAGATCGCTCTCGCCAGCCATTCGAATTTCGGCTCACGGGATTCCGAAAGCGCCCGCAAGATGCGCCGTGCGCTTCAGTTGGTGCGCAATGCAGCGCCGGAACTGGAAATCGATGGCGAAATGCAGGGTGGTTCGGCGCTGTCGGAAACACTTCGCAAGCGTGCCATGCCCAATAGCTCGCTTTCAGGTGAAGCCAACCTTCTGGTGTTCCCGAACCTCGATTCGGCCAACATCACGCTCGGCGTCGTGCGCACCATGACGGAAGGCCTGCATGTCGGCCCCATCCTTCTCGGCTCTGCCCTGCCCGTCCACATTCTGTCGCCGACAGTCACATCGCGCGGCGTGGTCAACATGGCGGCACTAGCCGTGGTGCAGGCGTCCAACCCATCCGAGTAAGCGCGGGTTAACATAATTTTGAACCGACTGTTGCCGCTTTGCGGCACAGCACTATGTTATCCTGAGCTAAAGAATATTCGCCCACCCATCGCGGGCGATAATCAACAGGATATGACCGGCATGATGGCGGGTCAGGAAACGGACGGACCATTGATCCCGCGCCGCAGCCGATTGTTCGGCACGCTTGTTACGCTGCTGTTTGCTGCGCCCCTTTCTGCGCAGGCAAGCGCGGTCTGCGATTCCCTACGCGCGCAACTGGACCAACCGACACAGATCATCGGCAACACCGCGGAAGTTCGCCGATACGCCAATGCGCTCGCCCAGCAGAACATCGTCATCCGCCGCATCAAGAACGACATGCGAAGCTACGGCTGTTCATCTGGCAGCATCATTGTCTACGGCAATCCCAACGCCCAGCTTTGCGGGGAAATTGGTGACGCGCTGGTACAGGCGCAGGCCGAGAGGGACATGATCGCGGAAGACCGCGACCGGATGCTGGCCGCACAACGGGCAGACAATGCTCAGGACGGTCGCCAACGCATCATGGCCGCGCTGGATGCGCAGGGCTGCTTCGATGAGCAATCGCCATCCTTTACGTCAACAGATCCATCGCAAAACCGGGATATGCGTGGCCCCGACGATCCATTCGACCAACCAGACAATCTGGATTATTCACCCAACCCGGATATCCCCATGCAGGGCGGGCTGAGAACGCTGTGTGTGCGTACCTGCGACGGCGCCTTCTTCCCGATTTCTTCAGACGCAACGCCGCTCGATTTCCGCGCGCAGGCCGCACAATGTGAGCGCATGTGCCCCGGCACGCAGACCGAACTTTTCTACCACTCGCTTGAGGGTCAGGAGAGTTCCGACATGGTCTCCGCCAAAACCGGCCAGCCATACGCCTCGATGCCCACAGCCTTCGCCTACCGCAACAATTCCAGCTCTTCCCGCTCACCCTCATGCAGTTGCAACATGGCCGCTTACCATGACGAGATGAAAAAACACGAGCAGGCACCACAATCCACTGCCCTGCAGAACGGCTCCAGCATCACCTCCATCACATCGCCCAAGGTTGACGCGGCACCAAAGCCGGCCGAGACGAAGCCTGTGGAGAAAGCTGAGCCCATTCCAGAGCGGGACTACGACCCAAAAAACAACAAGGTCCGCATCGTTGGCCCGCAGTTCTTACCCGAGGAAACCAGCCGCATCGACCTCAAGAACCCAGCGGTGAAGGGCGCGCAGCCACAGCAGCAGTAGGTATGCTTTTCCGGGAGGAACGTATTCGCGATCCAGTCGCCGCCCCTGGAAAAGCGTCGATCGCAAAGCCGATCTTCCGTTTTTCATCTCTCTGCTTGCTGCAAAGATGAAGCCGCAACGGCAATATCCAAGTAAAACCAACGCAAAATCATCCATAAAAGCCAGAACATTAAGGACAACCCGCGCTTTACGCGCTTCGGGGCTTTTCCTTCGCGGTCGCGCGGTCTATAGGTGGCCCTGATTTTTTGACGGAACCGCAAATGAGCAACACGATCTTCGTCCTCAACGGACCCAACCTCAACATGTTGGGAAAACGGGAGCCGGGCATTTATGGCGGCAAGACCCTGAAAGATATTGAGAGCGACTGCATCAAGGCCGGTGAAGAGCTTGGCTTTGTGGTCGAGTGTCACCAATCCAACCATGAGGGTGCTCTGGTAGACCTGTTGCACGAAGCTGGCGAACGCGCCGCCGGTGTCGTCATCAATCCCGGCGCTTATGCACATACATCCATTGCGTTGCATGATGCTATCAGAGCCATTTCCGTTCCAGTGCTGGAAGTTCATATTTCCAACATCCACGCACGCGAGGAATTCCGCCATAAATCGATGATAGCGCCCGCCGCAAAGGGAATGATCTGTGGCTTCGGGCCATATGGCTACATCATGGCGCTTAACGCCTTGAAAAATATCACGGCATAAAAAGAAACAATCAGAATAGGGTTTGTCATGTCTGAAAAGAAAAACGGTATCGATAAAGAGCTGATCCGCGATCTCGCGAATATTCTCAACGACACCGACCTTTCCGAGATCGAGGTCGAGCAGGACGATCTGCGCATTCGCGTTTCGCGTTCCATCCCGCCAGCAACGGTCTATGCAGCAGCCCCGCCATCCTACGCACAGGCACCTGCCGCACCTGCGCCAGCGGCTGCACCGGCAGCAGCAACAGCTCCCGCCGCCCCTGCCCGCAACCCGGCCAATACCGTAACATCGCCCATGGTCGGCACGGCGTATCTTTCGCCTGCTCCGGGCGCACGCGCATTCATTGAAGTCGGTGCCACCGTCAAGGAAGGCCAGACGCTTCTCATCGTTGAAGCCATGAAGACCATGAACCAGATACCGGCACCAAAGTCCGGCAAGGTCACGGAAATCATCGTCAACGACTCGCAGCCAGTCGAGTATGGTGAAGCCCTCGTGGTCATCGAATAAGGGCTGATTTCATGGTATCCAAAATCCTCATCGCCAATCGCGGCGAAATCGCCCTTCGCGTGTTGCGCGCCGCCAAGGAACTCGGCATTCCAACGGTTGCCGTCCACTCCACGGCTGACGCGGATGCCATGCATGTGCGCCTTGCCGACGAAAGCGTGTGCATCGGCCCGCCGCCTTCGCGTGACAGCTACCTCAACATCCACCAGATCGTTGCGGCCTGCGAAATCACCGGTGCGGACGCCGTTCACCCCGGATACGGCTTCCTGTCGGAAAATGCCAAATTCGCGGATATTCTGGACGCGCATGGCATCACCTTCATCGGACCGACCGCCGACCACATCCGCATTATGGGTGACAAGATCACCGCCAAGCAGACCGCGCAGGAACTCGGTATTCCCGTCGTTCCCGGTTCTGACGGCGAAGTGAAGCCCGAAAACGCTCTTGATATCGCCCGCAAAATCGGCTTCCCGGTTCTGATCAAGGCGACGGCTGGCGGCGGTGGACGCGGCATGAAGGTCGCCAATACCGAATCGGAAGTCGAAGAGGCCGTTTCCACGGCGCGTTCCGAAGCACTGGCCGCTTTCGGCAACGACGCCGTTTACATGGAAAAGTACCTCGGCAAGCCGCGCCACATCGAAGTGCAGGTATTCGGCGATGGTGAAGGCAACGCCATCCATCTGGGCGAACGCGATTGCTCGCTGCAGCGCCGCCACCAGAAGGTTTTGGAAGAAGCCAACTCTCCGGCACTGACGGTCGAGCAGCGTATGAAGATCGGTGAGATTTGCGCCGATGCCATGCGCAAACTGAAATATCGTGGTGCCGGCACCATCGAGTTCCTGTACGAAAACGGCGAGTTTTATTTCATCGAAATGAACACCCGTCTTCAGGTGGAGCATCCGGTCACGGAAGCCATCACCGGCATGGACCTCGTGCAGGAGCAAATTCGCGTTGCATCCGGCCAGGGCCTTTCGGTCACGCAGGATGAAGTAAAATTCAACGGCCACGCCATTGAATGCCGCATCAACGCCGAAGACCCACGCACCTTCGTTCCGTCTCCCGGTACGCTCACCTATTTCCACACGCCCGGCGGTCTCGGCGTGCGCGTGGATTCCGGTGCCTATCAGGGCTATAAGATTCCGCCTTACTACGACAGCATGATCGGCAAGCTGATCGTGCACGGCCGCAATCGCGACGAATGCATTCGTCGTCTGATCCGCGCGCTGGACGAGTTCGTGGTCGACGGCATCAAGACGACGCTGCCGCTCTTCCAGGACCTTCTTCAGAACGAAGACATCCTGAAGGGTGATTACGACATTCACTGGCTGGAAAAATATCTGGCCGGCGACAAAAGCTGATCGATGGCAAGGCGCAGCAGAAATAACGATATAACCGTCGATATTCTGCTGCGCGCCTATTCCATCGGCCTCTTCCCCATGGCCGATGCGGCAGATGACCCGGAGCTTTTCTGGGTCGAGCCGGAACTGCGCGGCATCATCCCGCTCAACGATTTCCACGTCTCCAAAAGCCTCGCCAAAGTCATTCGCAAAAAGCCGTTCGACATCCGATTCGATACGGATTTCGAAGGCGTCATGGCAGGCTGCGCTGCGGAAGCCGACAATCGCCCCAGCACCTGGATCAACACCACCATCCGCCGCCTCTACACCGAACTCCACGAGATCGGTCACGCCCACAGCGTTGAAGCCTGGGAAGGAGACGAACTGGTTGGCGGGCTCTACGGCGTCTCGCTCGGCTCCGCCTTCTTCGGTGAGAGCATGTTCTCCAGACGCACCAACGCTTCGAAGATTTGCCTCGTCTATCTCGTGAAACGCCTGCGCGAAAAAGGCTTTGCTCTCCTCGACACGCAGTTCACGACCGAGCATCTCAAGACATTTGGTGCCATTGACGTGCCGAAGGCTGAGTATGCGAAGATATTGGATGCGGCAATGCGCTCGGAACATCTGGATTTCGGCGGGGACAAAATCGATGACGGGCAATAGTTCGCAACTTGCTTGACGCAAAGTGCTGACCTAACCCTTTCAGGACGAATATCTAAACAGGGGTGTCATGCGGTTATTTGCGCTCATTTCAATAATTGCGTTCATGACCGTTGCCGCAAGTGCTGCACCGTCGTCCCAAGAGGAAGATGTCATTTCTTGGAAAAGGCAGCTCGCCAGTGAGCTCGTTCCAATCGTAAACAAACCAGACCTGAGAGCGTTGGCAACCGGCGAATTGCAGACGCTCTACATTCGGTTTCGGATAGACGGGAACGGCAAGGCGCAGTCGATATCATTCACTGAAGATACCAGAGCAAGACCAGAATCAAAGATTGCTATTCAGCGCCTGATCGAAGAGCGAAAATTTCCTGTGCCACCCGCAGCTGTTGCTGGTGAGTGGCTTATACTGCCACTTACCATCCAGTCCAAAGTCGTCGGTAAAAATAGCAGCGACTAAAATATCGAATGATGAGGATCAGTTCGTCTTCGCCGCCGAAGACGGAGCCGGGACGTCCGATTCCTGCTTGCAGCCGGTGAGCCACACGTCATAGATCGGATGCTCGACGGCATTCAGACCGGGGCTGTCGGCAAACATCCAGCCGGTGAAAATGCGTTTGATCTTCCGGTCGAGGGTGATTTCATCGACTTCGATGAAGGCATCGATCTTCTGCGCTTCGGTGTCGTCACGCGAATAGCAGACCTTCGGCGTTACCTGAAGTGCCCCGAACTGGACAGTTTCGTTGAGATAGACATCGAAGGATGTGATGCGGCCGGTGATCTTGTCGATGCCAGAGAAGACGGCGACGCGGTTTTCGATGCGGGCGGCAGACGCAGGAGAGACGGTGCCTGCCACAGGCAAAAGCGCGATCAGCGACACAGCCAGTGCACGCAAAGAACCATCTCGCGTGAATTTTCCCATATCGAACCGTCTCCAGAAAGATTTCCCGCACCGGTCAGTGCGGGCTCAACGCCTACAGGCGGAATGTGGCGAAAACGGGTGATGGCCTGTGTCGATCGCGTCAACAAACCGAGCACTTATATAGCAGCCAGCCACCCTCGCCGTCACCTTAGTTGCCAGGTGTCCAGGCGTCGTAATCGCCGGTGACCTGTGGTCGCTCACCTGCAACGGCCAACGAACCCGGTGGGCGGTAAGCCTGCGATGTGCCGGTGAGGTTCGGCTGGTGCGGCTTCTGCCAGTCACGAGCCGTGTAGCTTTCCTGGCTTGGCGGGGTGTCGGTGCGGTAATGCATCCAGCCGTGCCAACCCGGAGGAATGGCAGAGGCTTCGGCGTAACCGTTATAGATCACCCAGCGGCGGGGCATGCCCCAGGAGGTGGTGCCGCCTTCGTAATAGGTATTGCCCAACTCGTCCTGCCCAACCTTCTTTCCGAAACGCCAGGTATGAAAGCGCGTTCCGATGGTCTGGCCGTTCCACCAGGTGAAGATTTGCGTCAGGAGAGTCTTCATTGTCAGTTCCTCGGGCTTGAGTGCACTGCGGTGATTTGAGGTGCGCAGCACAACAGAAGCTTATGCCGCCCCATGGGCCGATTGTCCAGTATTTCCCGCGATATCGACACTATTTCAGTTTCATGCTGAAGCCGAAATGCCGCTTGTCGAAACCCAGCCTCTCATAGAAGCGATGCGCATCCAGCCGCGCCATATTGGATATGAGCTGAATGTTTTTGACGTCCCGCTGCTTGGCATCGTCAATGCAGTAACGGATCATCACCGCACCGATGCCGCGACCGCGCATATCGGAGCGGGTCTGCACCGCCTCGATCTTCATCGATACGGCACCACGGCCAACCAGCTTGGTGAGAATCACCGTCTGGAACGTCCCGACGACTTCGCCATTCAGTTCCGCGACATAGAGCGTTTCGTTCGACGAGTTTTCGATGGCATGAAAGGCGGCGAGATAATCCGGCAACGCCGATTCGTCCGCCGTATCTCCATGGCCGCCAATCTCATCAGCGGCAAAAATGGCGGCTAGCGCCGGCACATCGCTTTCACGCGCAAAACGGATGACGATATTTTCGATTGTCGTGCTCATCGGGCGAGAATCTTTTCCATGACAATGCCGGGCAAACCTTCAACGCCCGCCATGCGTTCCACGCGGTCCACCTCGGCAAAGCCGACACCTTCATAGAAGGCAATCGCAACCGTGTTTTTCGGCTCGACTTCAAGGCGCATGATTTCGGCATCTGGAAAGCAGGTTTCCAGTTCGGCGAAAATATCGCGGCCCACGCCCTGTCGCTGGAACTGCGGATCGACGTAAAGCTGGTGCAACAGAGCAGTCTTGGCCATTTTGGTGGACATGGCAGCAAAGCCCATGCCGGCAATGCGCCTGCCATCATCCGCCACCAGAAACTCGCCACCCTTTTTCTCGACGCGCTCTTTCATTGCCTTGAGCGAATGCCAGTCCGAAATCAGCTGCGCCACACGATCAGCACCATAGATGGCGTCATAGGTCGCATGCCAGGTGCGTGCCAAAAGCGCCCTCACCGGCTCGATATCTCGCTCACTGGCCGTGCGAATGAAGAACACCATGTCAACTCCGTCTGAGAATGAAAAGCCGGGTGTGAACCCGTTGGTGTCGATATTTAACGCCTCATCATACTCGACGTCATCCTCGGGCTTGTCCCGAGGATCTAACCACGTTTGATGTTGAGGTTCGTTAGATCCTCGGGACAAGCCCGAGGATGACGGATGAAAGGGTTTCGGGGGCGCTCCACCGCTCAGCAAAGCTGACGGAACGCCAACAGTCCCTTACTCTTCAATCCCCAGCTTCGCCTTGACCAGATCCTGCACGGCCTGCGGGTTCGCCTTGCCGCCGGTGGCCTTCATGACCTGGCCGACGAACCAGCCAGCCAGCGTCGGCTTGGCCTTAACCTTCTCGACCTGATCCGGGTTGGCAGCAATGATCTCGTCCACGGCCTTTTCGATGGCGCCGGTGTCCGTGACCTGCTTCATGCCACGGCTCTCGACGATCTCTGCCGGATTACCACCTTCGTTCCAGACGATTTCGAACAGGTCCTTGGCGATCTTGCCGGAAATGGTGTTGGCCTTGATGAGATCGATGATGCCACCCAGCTGATCTGCGGAAACAGGTGTTTCTTCGATGCCCTTGCTGGACTTGTTGAGCGCGCCAAGCAGATCATTGATGACCCAGTTGGCGGCGATCTTGCCATCGCGGCCTTCGGCCACAAGCTCGTAATAATCCGCGACTGCCTTTTCAGACACAAGGATCGAGGCGTCATAGACCGAGAGGCCTAGCTCGTTGACGAAACGGGCCTTCTTGTCGTCAGGCAGTTCCGGCAGATCCTTGCTCAACGCTTCGACATAGGCGTCATCGAATTCCAGTGGCAACAGGTCGGGATCGGGGAAGTAGCGATAGTCATGCGCATCTTCCTTGGAGCGCATGGAGCGCGTTTCGCCCTTGCCCGGATCGAACAGGCGTGTTTCCTGATCGATGGAGCCGCCGTCTTCCAGAATGGCAATCTGGCGACGCGCTTCGTATTCGATGGCCTGACCGATGAAGCGGATGGAGTTAACGTTCTTGATTTCGCAGCGAGTGCCGAAAGCTTCGCCCGGCTTGCGAACCGACACGTTTACGTCCGCACGCATGGAGCCTTCGTCCATGTTGCCATCGCAGGTGCCGAGGTAGCGCACGATGGAGCGCAGCTTGGTCATGTAGGCCTTGGCTTCGTCGGACGAGCGCATGTCCGGCTTGGACACGATTTCCATCAGCGCCACGCCGGACCGGTTCAGGTCAACAAAGGACATGGTCGGATGCTGGTCGTGCATGGACTTGCCGGCATCCTGTTCCAGATGCAGACGCTCAATGCCGATTTCAATGTCTTCAAAATTGCCCTGACGATCCGGGCCCAGCGAGATGACGATCTTGCCTTCGCCGACAATCGGGTCCTTGAACTGCGAAATCTGGTAGCCCTGCGGCAAATCCGGATAGAAATAGTTCTTGCGGTCGAAGATGGAGCGCTTGTTGATCTGCGCCTTCAGACCAAGGCCTGTGCGCACGGCCTGCGCCACGCATTCCTCGTTGATGACAGGCAACATGCCCGGCATCGCGGCATCCACCAGCGAGACGTTAGAGTTCGGCGCATTGCCGAATGTGGTTGAGGCACCAGAGAACAGCTTGGAATTGGAGAGAACCTGAGCGTGAACCTCCATGCCGATGACGATTTCCCAATCGCCGGTCGCGCCGGGAATGAAGCGTTTCGGGTCTGGCGTGCGCACGTCTACAAGGGTCATATCAAGCTCTTAATATACGGAATTTCTGTCAGTCGTGAGGTAGAACAATTGACACCGTGGCGCAAGGCTTGTCACGCGTTACCCGCCAAAGCTCTGACTTTTTGGCCAAGTTGAAGATCGAATATTTACAATTTTGAATTCCGATAGGCTGGATGATGCTGACCCTCGCCCTTGCACTCGCGGCCTATCTCACCTTCAATCTGCTGGTCTTCCTCATCTACGGGTGGGACAAGAAAGCGGCAAGAAAAGGCGAATGGCGCGTGCGTGAAAGCACCCTGCTATGGCTCGCCCTCTTCGGCGGCAGTCTCGGGGCCATTCTCGCCCAGCGCATGCTGCGTCACAAAACCCGCAAGGAACCGTTCCGCAGCATTCTGCTGTCCATCATCATCTTCCAGATCGCGCTCGCTGTGTCCCTGCTCATCATACCTGACTGGCTGATCCAGCTACTGGCGATGGCTCAAAACCCAAAGCCGTAAGATTCGCTTTCCATTTCCACGAGCTGCTTTTGCAGACCGATGGATTGCACCTCACGATCCAGCTTTTGGGAATATTTCAGCGATAGCCAGCTGACGCTATATCCATGCTTGCGGAAGAACGAAATTGCCGGATCGTTGTGGGCGTGGCTTTCCAGCTTGCCGGCGAAGAAGCCACGCTGCACGATCTGCCGTTCGATGACCAACAAAAGACGGCTGCCCACGCCAAGCCTTTGATAGGCAGGATCGACCCAGAAATCGCTGATCGTGTCATCGAAATTTTCACGCGCGGCCCAGCCCGCAACCGCGCCATCCAGCTCTGCGACGGTGATGGCATTCCAGGATGAGCGAACGAAATTGCCGAAAGCGAAGCGGGCATTTTCCCGCAACTCTTCCGTCACACCAATGACGGTCGTCGCATCCGCCCACGCCCGCAGACCGATGGCCGCGAGCATGGCAGCGTCACCTTCTCTGGCTGGGCGAATGGTAATCAAGCAAGCTCTCCGTAATTGCGACGAATAAAGCACCGGGAGCGTGATTCGGCCAGTATACCCTCTCTCAGCATTAGCTTTTGCGGCGTAGCGGGATAAGCATTCGCAGAGCTTCAGACCGCAG
Source organism: Hyphomicrobiales bacterium (assembly GCA_900473205.1). GTDB lineage: Bacteria > Pseudomonadota > Alphaproteobacteria > Rhizobiales > Rhizobiaceae > Agrobacterium. Next base: position 195,754 of record UCLB01000020.1, on the reverse strand, counting down.
ATAGAGCCCGCCCCATGCCAGCAGCCCCAGATACATGCCGAAAAGCAGATGCGAAAACACCGGGCTACCAACTCACAAATGGGTAGCGATTGCGCCGCCCAACAGCCCGGTCAGTAAAATTGCGCCAAGTACGGATGTGCGAGGGATGGCATAGAGAAGCGCAATGATCAGCGTCATGATGCCAAGCCCGCGCGCCAGCGATGGATCGCCGGAATAACCAAGCGCGACCAGCGTTTCTGTCACGGGCGCAATGGGTGCGAGCTTGATGGCGCCATCGAAAATCAGAAAGGCTATAACGAGCCCGCTCATCACCGACCCGGCGAGCCTTTGCCAGCGCGGCAGAGGCGTAGAAAAAGTAGCGTAAGACATGAGCTTTCCTCCCCCGCCCCTTAGAGTGTCGCGACCAGCGCAGCCAGCTGGTCAGCTGCCATTCCCCAGCCTTCATGGAAGCCCATCGCTTCATGGGCTTTCTTGTCGTCTTCTGTCCAGTGCCGGGCGATTGCAGTGTATTTCGTGCGGCCATCGCCCAAATCTTCGAAAAGAACGACGCCCGTCATGAATGGCTTTTCTGCAGGTACCCAGGCGCTGGTGTAGGCATCGGTAAAGACCAGCTTTTCATTGGGGATGACTTCCAGATAGACGCCGCGATTTTCAACCACTTCGCCATCAGGGCCATTCATGATGATAAAGCTGGAGCCGCCCGCGCGAAGGTCCAGTTCCGCATGCGAAACGCCCCATGGCTTGGGGCAGAACCATTGCTTCAGCAATTCAGGATCGGTCCATGCGCGGTAAAGCTTCTCACGCGGAGCATCGAATTCGCGCATCAGAACCAGATCGTGGGCACCGTGATGAGTTGTCATGGTCATTTTCCTTTCGCTTGGTTGGTTCATCGTCTTGATGATGCTGGAAGGACGTCTGAGCAGACACCCACCCGACACGCACTCAAAAATTATTTTGTATTTTCCAGTGCAAGCCTGTCCAGCTGCTGGCGAATATGCGCGGCTTCGGCTGGCGTGTTGGCAAGGGCGATGGCGCGATCAAAGGCTTCACGGGCTTCCGCCGCCCTGCCCGCCTGCATCAAAAGCCCGCCGCGAACGCTGTGGTAGTAGAAATAGGCGTCCAGCTTGCCATCCAAGGTCTGAAGTACGGCCAGCGCCGCTTCCGGTCCATCCATTTTTGAAACGGCCACGGCTCGGTTGAGGGTGACGACGGGCGATGGCTGGAGATGCTCCAGCGCCTGATAGAGCAGGTCAATGCCAAACCAGTCAGTATCCTTAGCCGTCGCTGCCCGCGCATGCAGAGCCGCGATTGCTGCCTGAAGCTGGTATGGGCCGGGTTTCCGATGGCGCATCGCCTTGTCCAGCAAGGCAAGCGCTTCATCGATGATCTGTCGGTCCCAGTTGTCGCGATCCTGATCTTCCATCAGAATGATGTCACCGTCAGGTGAAAAGCGTGCATCACGGCGCGAATGCTGCAAAAGCATCAGCGTCAAAAGCCCCATGATCTCCGTTTCAGACGGGAAAATGCGCAGCAAAATACGGCCCAGACGAATTGCTTCTTCGCACATCGCCATGCTGTCAGGATTGGAAATGGCCGACGAATAGCCCTCGTTGAAAACGAGATAGAGCATGGCGCAGACTTTGTCCAAACGCTCCTGCCGCTCCCAGGCGGTCGGGTTTTCGAAGGGCACACCAGCTTTGGCAACACGGCCCTTGGCGCGGGTAATGCGCTGCTCCATCGCAGCATCCGTCACCAGAAATGCGCGGGCAATCTGCGTGACGCTGAGACCGGAGACAATGCGCAGCGCAAGCGCGATCTGCTGCGTTGCCGGCAGGTCTGGATGGCAGCAGACGAACATCAGACGCAGAATGTCGTCGCGGTAATGGGAGTTGTCCAGCCGCTCCGCCATGTCGGCTTCCGCATCGGAAAGATCGGACAGCACATCCTCTTCCGGCAGAGGCACGGATTTCGAATGTTTGCGAATGGCATCCACGCCACTGTTGCGCCCGACAAAGATCAACCATGCTGCCGGATCGCGCGGCGGGCCTTTCTCGACCCAAGTCCGTACGGCGCGCAGGCAGGCCTCTTGGAAGGCCTCCTCTGCCGTATCGAGATCGCGGAAATAACGCAGCAATGCGCCCAGCGCCTGCGGACGCGCCGCCGTCAAGGCAAGGTCGATCCATGCAATGTCTGTCATGTGGGTGCACCTGTGGGGTGGAAGACGTAAAAGGGCCGGATTTCATAAGAGGTCGAGCCCGGATTGGCGGCGGAAAGCTGCTTGGCAAAACTCACCGCTTCTTCCAGATTTTCGACATCTATCGTGTAAAAGCCGAGCAGCACTTCCTTGGTTTCGGCAAAAGGGCCATCCAAAACCAGAGGTTCTTGCTTGCCCTTGCGAACGGTGGTGGCTGCCGTCGTCGGCATCAGCCGACCGGTAGGACCGAGCTTGCCAGCCTTGGTCAGCGGCTCCTGCACCGCATAAAGCCTGCCCATGACCGCCTCCTCTTCTTCCTTGGACCAGGCAAAGACGGCTTCTTCATCGGCGTAACACAGAATGGCGTAATGCATCTTGCTCTCCTTCTCCCATGGAAGACGAAGAAGTAACGCGCCTGCCGACAAGGCGCAGCAGTTTTTTTGCGGTCATCATCGCAGAGTGCAAGCACTTGCCGGTCCACAAACGAAAAAAGCCACCGGCACTGCTGCCGATGGCTCTCATCTCATAGTCTGAAAACGGACAGATCAGGTCCGCTCGATGCGGATGACCTGTGGTTCGCTGACGAGGTATTTCTCGCTCTTGATGGCCTTCACGGCCTTGCGGATGGCATCTTCCATCGTTGCATGGGTGACGAGAATGATGTTCTGGGCACCGCCTTCGGCTGGAACGCGCGAATGCTGCACGATGGATTCCAGCGAGATGTTGTTGTCTGCCATGGCTGTCGCGATGGAGGCGAAAACACCGGCCTTGTCCTTCACCGTCAGACGAATGAAGTATCCGCCTTCGTGGCTCTTCATCTTGGCGCGGCGATAATCCGTCAGAGACTTGGCCGGACGACCGAGCACCGGCACCTGCTGAACGCCCGGGCGGCTCTTGGCGATGTCGGCGATATCGCCCAGAACAGCGGATGCCGTAGCATTGCCGCCAGCCCCGGGACCAACCATCAGCAATTCGCCAAGAATATCCGACTCGACAGCGACAGCATTGGTAACGCCATCGACCTGCGCGATGACCGAATCCAGCGGCACCATGGTCGGGTGAACGCGCTGTTCGATGCCGGATTCGGTGATCTGTGCGACGCCAAGAAGCTTGATGCGGTAACCGAGATCGGAGGCGGCCTGAATATCTTCGATGGAGATATTGGTGATGCCTTCGAGATAGATATCGTCGGCGGAAATCTTGCTGCCAAAGGCAAGCGTGGTGAGGATGGCGAGCTTATGCGCCGTATCGTTGCCCTCGATATCGAAAGCCGGATCCGCTTCGGCATAGCCCAGACGCTGTGCTTCCTTCAGGCAGGCCTCGAAGGACAGGCCTTCCTTCTCCATCTTGGTAAGGATGTAATTGCAGGTGCCGTTCATGATGCCGTAGATGCGCGACACATGGTTGCCCGTGAGCGATTCACGCAACGCCTTGATGATGGGAATGCCACCAGCGACAGCCGCTTCGAAGTTGAGCAGCGCGCCCTTTTCTTCCGCCAGAATGGCAAGCTCGACGCCGTGCTTGGCAAGCAGCGCCTTGTTGGCCGTCACCACATGGAGACCACGCGACAGTGCCGCACGAACGGCCTTTTCCGCCTGGCCGGACGCACCGCCGACCAGTTCCACGAGGACATCGATATCGGCTTTTTCCGCCAGTTCCTCAGGTGTGTCGAACCAGGTGATACCCTTGAGATCAATGCCGCGATCACGCGAACGGTCGCGTGCGCTGACGGCGATAATCTCAATTGCGCGTCCGCAGGTAATCGCAAGTTCTTTGCTTCTCTGCTGGAGGATGCGCACAAGCGAAGAGCCGACAGTGCCGAGTCCCGCTACGCCGATTCTCAATGAATCTGCCATTGGTATATTCCTGATTTGCTGAGTTGAGAGGTGGCCGGAACCGGCCACCCTAGTGGAATGCCCTTATCTGTGGGCGTTGAGCGAGACGACGTTGTGCAACGTATCGTCTGCTGTCGACAGGAAGCGCTTGAGATTGCGCGCGGCCTGACGAATTCGATGCTCGTTTTCAACGAGCGCAAGGCGAACATAATCATCGCCCATTTCGCCGAAGCCTACACCCGGAGCAACCGCGATGTCGGCTTTCTCGATCAGCAGCTTGGAAAACTCAAGCGAGCCGAGATGGCGGAATTTTTCTGGAATCTTAGCCCATGCGAACATGGTGGCTGCTGGCGGTGGCACTTCGAAACCGGCCTTGCCGAATGTATCGACCATGACATCGCGGCGACGGCGATAGACATTGCGGACTTCCGCGATATCGGAGCCATCGCCGTTGAGCGCGTGAGTGGCGGCCACCTGGATCGGCGTGAAAGCGCCGTAATCGAGGTAGGACTTCACACGCGTCAAAGCCGCAATCAGCCGCTCGTTGCCAACGGCAAAGCCCATGCGCCAGCCGGGCATGGAGAAGGTTTTGGACATGGAGGTGAATTCCACGGCAACATCCATGGCGCCCGGCACTTCCAGAACGGACGGAGGTGGGTTCTTGTCGTCGAAATAGATTTCCGAATAAGCAAGGTCCGAAAGCACGATCAATTCATGCTTCTTCGCGAAGGCGATGATGTCCTTGTAGAAATCCAGCGACGCGACATGAGCCGTCGGGTTTGACGGATAGTTGATGATAAGTGCGAGCGGCTTTGGGATGGAGTGGCGCACGGCACGCTCCAGCGGTCCAAAGAAGCTCTCATCCGGCTCCACATTCATCGAGCGGATAACGCCACCTGCCATCAGAAAGCCGAAGGCGTGGATCGGGTATGTCGGATTTGGACACAGAATGACATCGCCCGGCGCCGTGATGGCCTGCGCCATGTTGGCGAAGCCTTCCTTGGAGCCGAGTGTGGCGACGACCTGCGTATCTGGGTTCAGCTTCACACCGAAGCGGCGGGCGTAATAAGCCGCCTGCGCGCGGCGAAGGCCGGGAATGCCCTTGGAGGACGAGTAACGGTGCGTGCGTGGGTCCTGAACGACTTCGCACAGCTTATCGACAATCGCCTTTGGGGTTGGAAGGTCTGGATTGCCCATGCCAAGGTCGATGATGTCGGCTCCACCCGCTCGCGCGCTCGCTTTCAAACGGTTGACCTGTTCGAACACGTATTGCGGCAGACGCTTGACCTTGTGAAACTCTTCCATCTCTTTCCTCATGGAAATGAGCCAGACAACCCGGCTCACATAACGTTCGTTTTTTGGTTTGAAACACAGCCGACACGAACACATCGGGCCTGTATCATTTATTGTACCGCATGCGCCGGAAAACACGAATTGCTTTTCGGCAGGACACTACAGTGCCTTCGTGAGGGAAAGCATCGGGCAGCAGAGGCGGCGCAGATTCGCCGCATATCCATGCAGGTTCAATGGACTTGCATAACGCGAGTTTTTTCAAAAATGCAAGGCAAGCCGCCGCGTTTGGCGACGCCTTGGCTCAATCAGCCGCGTTCACCCTGCACAATTGCGCTGCGAATGACCGAAAGCACACGTTCCGGCTTAATATCCGTGCAGACGAGCTGGCTGGGATGGCCATCCCATTTGCCGGGCGGAAAGCCCACGCCATCCGGCTTCTGAATCGTTTGGCCATCAGCCAGACCACCACAGACCACACGAATCGCGCCGCTGCGGGTCTCGAAAAGCTCGGGGTTGGTCAGATAGACGCAAGCGCAGCTATCATGCACCACCATGCCGTCGCCGGTGCGCTGATTGTAGAACTCGATGTAGAACTGCGACAGATCTGACAGAAGCTGGACGGGTGCCCCGCCCTCCTTCGCCATTTCGGCCATGAAGGCAGATGTCATGACGGTGCGAGTCGTCACATCGAGGCCGACGACTGTAACGCGCCATGGCGCGGTGAACACCACGTCTGCGGCCTCCGGGTCACCATGAATATTGGCTTCCGCCGCTGGGCTGACATTGCCGTTGATATCAAACGCGCCGCCCATGACGATGACGTCCTTGACCAGGGCAGCAAAATCCGGGTCTTCCCGCAGCGCCAGCGCAAGGTTCGTCATGCGGCCAACGGCAATCAACGTCACCTCGCCCGGGTTCGCCTTGACCGTATCGATGATGAAGTTGTGGGCCGGACGCGGATCGAGCGGCAGATCGATTGTCTCGGGCACACCGATATTGCCGAGTCCATCTTCCCCATGAATGAATGTCGGCCAGTGGCCTTCCGGGCGGGATGGATCGAAGGTCACGTCCGCGCCTTTGGCTACGGGTGCCGTCATCGCCCATTGCTGCTTGAGGAAAAGCGCATTGCGGGTGGTGATCTCAATCGGCGCGTTGCCGAACACGGTGGTCACGCCAATCAGATCAATGTCCGGGTGGCGGTGCAGAAACAGCAGCGCCATTGCGTCATCAATGCCGGGGTCCGTGTCGAAAATTACCTTATGCATGCAGTGTCCTCGAATTCATATGCGGGCGGAATCGCCCAATCGATGGCGAAGCAGCGAGCGCACAATAAACGGACGCGCAATCGACGCAATGGCTTCCTCGCAACAGATGAAAAACGTTGCACCTTGCACAATTCGGTGACAGAAGCAGCCATCCATATCCCCTCCCGGAATACTCCCGTGCAAGACGTTGCCCTTCAGCTGTTTCTCATCCTGTTTCTTGTCGCCGTTTTTGCGGGCTTCGTTGATTCGATTGCCGGCGGTGGAGGTTTGATCGTCATTCCGGCTATGCTGATCCTCGGCGTGTCGCCACTGGAGGCGCTGGGAACGAACAAGCTGCAAGCGCAGTTCGGCAGCGCTTCCGCGACGATTGCTTATGCAAGACGTGGTCATGTCGATCTGAAAAAGCAGTTCCCCATGGCGTTCATGGCCTTTGTCGGCGGCATTTTGGGCGCAATCATCGCCGCCTATGTGCCGCCTGATATCCTGCGCGCCATCATGCCGTTTCTGCTGATTGCAATTGCCCTTTATTTTGCCTTCAAACCCAATCTCAGCGACATCGACAGCCACCAGCGCATCACGCCCTTCGTCTTCGGATTGACAGTCGTTCCGCTCGTCGGTTTTTACGACGGCATTTTCGGCCCGGGCGCGGGTTCGTTTTATATGCTGGCATTTGTAGGACTGGCAGGCTTCGGCATGTTGAAGGCGACAGCCCACACCAAGCTTCTCAACTTCGGGTCGAATTTTGGCAGCTTCCTTGTATTTACGCTGAACGGCGCGATTTTGTGGAAGCTGGGATTGGTGATGGGACTGGGTCAGTTTCTGGGTGCGCAGATCGGCTCTCGCCTTGCCATGAGCAACGGCGCGAAGATCATCCGCCCGCTGCTCGTCATCTCCTGCATCGCCATGGCGACGAAACTGCTGATGGATTCCGGCGCATTTTCTTCGTTTGGCGCGTTCATCTCCCGCCTGATAGGCGGCTGAGAAAGCTCAGCTGCACGCCAGCGTGGCGGACTGGTCGGCGTGCTGCAACACGATGACCGCGCCGATGATCTCGTTCTGAACACCACGCAGCGGCGTCATCCTGCAACGCGTGGCAAAGTTCTCACGATTGCGACGTCCCTTGTGGATGTAGTCGATCTTTTCGCCCTTGAAGCACTTGTCGAAAGCCGGCTTCGCCAACTTGCTGAAGCTCTCTTCACCCACGAACTCGGAGACGTGGCAGCCGATCATGGACAAGGCGGTGCGACCCAGGAACTTTGCGTTTTCCTGATTGGAATAGAGATAGCGATAATCCCTAGTAATCACGCCGACGCGATCCGGTAGACTGTCCAGAATGGCTTCGTTGAGCAGAGGCTGCTCGGCGAGCTCGAATGCGGCAGGCTTTTCCAGCGGGCGGGAAAGCGGCTGCTGCAAACTCTCCTTGCCATCGCCGCCAGTGCGGAAATACCTGTCGATTAGCATGGCCATGGCAGCGCTGCGGCGTGTCACGCTTGATTTGTCGTCTGCCTCGTCCCGGATCAGGCCGTTGAGGAACTGCAATTGCATATGAGCTTCCTCACGGTTCTCTGCCCTTAAGGACAGAATATCCGCGATCATCGGCTCAAGCTCCTTGTCCAGCAGACGAACGAGATCGTCATGCCCGCAAGCAACAGCCTGTTTCAATTGCATGCATTTCAGCGAAAAAGCGTCGAAGAGTCCTAACAATGGAGCCTCCATTCCATCACCCAAGTTCTTGATGTACGGCGCCACCCTAAGGCTTGGCCGAACGCGGTCAGAAGAACTTCCTTTTTTCTAAAGCACGCCGGGCCGATCAAGACCCAATCCACCGTCTCACGAGACGACGCTTCCTCCCTAAAGAAGCGGAGACGTTCACGGATGAAACGGCGTGCTCGAACGTCCAGCCTTCTGACACCATGAACACCACAGAGGCTCAAACCGTCAATACACTAGTTTTCACCTATGGAGCGCCGTCGAGGCGATTAATATTTATTATAGGAGGCGAATTTTCCGATAAGCAACAAAACCGAACGTAAGACTTCGAATGCTGGGGCAACAATACTGTCGTCGATGCGCCAATATATTCATAAAATTGGTCGCAACATCACTTTTATTCATTGGATGGGCGATTTTTGACGAAAGTCAATTTTGGCGAGAGCTATAAATCTGTCCGACAAATCAGAAACGCGTATTGGGTGCCTGCCCGCAGCAAGAAGAATCGCAATGCGAGGACAGTTTATTGGAGCCAAATTAACGCTAACAGGCGTGTCAAATGACATACACCTGAGCAAAAGCTCACACCAACTTGGGGCGAACGAAGCTTGTTACGCTACCGCGCGGTTCCTACGATCAGCCAGTTCCTTTACGATGATGATCGCGCCCACCAGCTTATAGGACGGAGAATAGCACGGCGACATCTCATAGGAGCGCACCACGGTGCGTCCGTCGATGTCCTCTGCATAGGTATATTTCGCCGCCTCGCCTTTGAAGCACGCGTCTAGCTTCTCACGCAGAGCCTGCTGGAAGTGGTGGATGCCAATGAATTCGGCAATATGCCGACCAACAAGGTCGTTGGTCTTGGCTTCGTAGCAGAGCGCATTGAGGGCGTTGGTGTAATTGATGCGGTAGCCGGGAGAGACGACGAAGACGCGCTCGTCCAGATCATCCAGCCGGTCTTCGTCCAGAATGACATAGGGGCTCCACGAGGCCGATTCGCCATCCGGTGTCGCGCCATCATAGGGGAGACCCGCGCCGATATAGCGATCCACGAGTTTGCGCAGAAGTTCGGAGTTGCGCTGCACGCAGCCCGTATCCTCGGCCTCCTCGTTGAGGAGATCGATAGCAAAGCGGAACTGCTCAAGAACCTCTGAGGAATTCTTGGTCTTTCTGCTGGTTATGCTCTCGAGCAGCGGATCAAGCTCACGATCAAGCATCGTGATTTTCTGGGCGTCGTTGCGATCAACGGCACCTTTCAGCTCCGAATATCGTTGCCAGAACAAGTCAATCAAAGCTTTCAACTCGACTCTCCCCCGGAAGATCGTGCGCCTGCCGCACTTTCAAATCGTTTCCGGTTCCGTGGCGCGAGACTCGTTATAAGGTATCACCGTAAAAAATGACGTAACGAGAAACAGCACCGCCATTACAAACACAAGATAAATTAACACACGCAGAACGTCTTTAACAAATCCCAGAAATTGTGAAGAAAAATATACATACACAATCCTGGGATGTTAGCGCTTAACAAGAACCAAATCTGGTCTATTCTAGTCTTTGATACTGTCCTTGATGTGCCAGCGGTCGTGATACCAAAGCCATTGGCCAGGGTGTTCCCGCACCCAGCTTTCCACCTTGTCGTTGAGAAGCTGTGCGGTTTTCTGAACGTCGACCGCCCCCTTTTCGTTCAAGGGTATCTCGACCTTCGGCTCGATTTCCAACCTGTAACGATTGTCCGGCAAGCGAATGCAGCGCGCTGGAAAAACATCGCAACCAAACTGGCGCACCAGCTTTGCCAAAAGCGGGTTGGTCAGCACGTCATTGCCGAAGAATTGCGTCGGCAGGCCTTTTCTGAACTTCTGATCCACCAGAACGCCGATACCGCCGCCCTTTTCCAACTGACGCGCAAGCGCAAAAGAAGAGCCCGCATGCGACGGCACGAGATGGCCCATACGCTCCTTGCGGAAATCGAAAATGCGCTTTGCCACATAGGGATTGTTTGGCGGACGAAACAGCACCGTCACATTGAGGCCGAAGGCCGAACCTGCGACGGGCAACAGCTCGAAATTGCCGGAATGGGCGGTAAACACGATGAACGGACGCGGATTGTCGCGCAGCTCGAGAAATGTCTCGGTGCCGATGACTTCTACCCTGCCCGGTTCTGTCTTTGTCGGATCGAAATCGAACAGGCGGTCCAGAAAGACATATTCGGCAGCCAGGCGACCCATATTGCCCCAGCTGTCCAGCGCGATTTCCAGCCGCTCCGCTTCCGACTTCTCGGGATAGGCACGGCCCAGATTGAACAGCATCAGCTTGTGACGCGGCGTCTTCGGGCCGATCTTACGGGCAATCCTGTCTGCGAAATTGATGGCGGGATCGGCAGGTAAAAGTTTCAGCAGGTTCAGAAAGCCGAATGCGAGCGTCGCATTCAGCCACTGCCGAAAGTTTTCGAGCGCCAGAACGACGCGCGTGATGAACATTTTCAATGGCGTCAGTCCATCCGCAGAACGATTTTGCCGAAGACCTGACGGGTCTCCATACGCTCCAGCGCCGTTTCGATGGTGTCGAAGGTGACTTCGGTGTCGATAACAGGGTGAACGAGACCGCGCGCCATTTTCTGCATCGCATCAGCCATATTTTCCATGCGGCAACCGAAGGAGCCGAGCAGTTTCAACTGCTGCTGGAACAGCATCATCAAGTTGATTTCAGAGGACACGCCGGATGTGGAGCCGCAGGTGACGAGACGACCGCCGCGCTTGAGGCAGAACATGGAACCAGCCCAGGTGTCCTTGCCGACATGTTCGAAGACGACATCGACGCCCTTCTTCTTGGTCAGCTTGCGCACCACGCCTTCGAAGCGATCGACGCGGTAGTTGATGACGTGGTCGGCACCCAGCGCCTTGGCGCGTTCGATCTTGTCGTCGGACCCAACGGTCGTAATGACGGTGCAGCCCATTTTCTTGGCAAGCTGAATGGCAGCGGAGCCGATGCCGGAGCCGCCGGCGTGAATGAGAATGGTTTCACCCGGCTGGAGCTTGGCGTTGTCGAACAGCATGTGTTCGACGGTTCCAAACGTCACAGGCGCAAGGGCCGCAGCAACGGCATCGACGCCCGGCGGTGCCAGAACGAGCTGACGGGCGGGAATGTTGATCTTTTCCTGCGCAAAGCCATCCAGATGGAAGCCGTGGACGCCGCCGACATTTTCGCACAGATTATCGCGACCCGCCACGCAGTGGTGGCAGCGACCGCAGGTGCGTGCGCCGTAGATGGAGACGAGCTGGCCCGGCAGAACATTCGACACGCCGGGGCCGATGGCCTCCACCACGCCGGATGCTTCCGCACCGATGGTGAGCGGCATCTTGCGCTTGGCGAAGGCCATGCCGCGCCAGCCCCATACATCGATATGGTTCAGCGCCACGGCCTTGACCCGAAGCGTGACTTCGCCGGGTGCCGGGGCTTCCGGCTCGGGCAGGTCCACTCTTTCAAGTTTACGATCATCAACGAGTTGCAAGGCGCGCATAATGAAGTCCTTCGCCCGGAGGCGTTATTTTTGTTTTCGAGTTGGGGAACCGCTTAAGCCGGTTCCCGCGTCATGACAAGGCTTGCGTTCTGTCCGCCGAAGCCGAAGGAGTTGGACAGCACGGCGGTAACATCCGCATCGCGCTTCACATTCGGCACCACATCGAGCGCAATCGTCGGGTCGGGATTGGTGTAGTTGATGGTTGGCGGAACCGTTCCCGTCAGCATGGTTTGCAGGGAAAACACCGCTTCCACCGCACCGGCTGCCGTCAACGTATGACCGATCATCGACTTGTTGGACGAGACAGGAATGGATTTCAGCCCCTCACCAAACACGGCGAGCATGGAGCCATATTCCATCTTGTCATTCTCAGGCGTCGAGGTGCCATGGGCGTTGATGTAGTTGATATCGCCTTCGGCCACGCCCGCATCGGCTAAAGCCGCGCGGATGGTGGCAATGGCTGGACCGCCATCCGGCGAAGAGCGGGTGCGGTGGAAGCTGTCTGCCTTTTCACCGGCACCCTTGATGATGCCAAGGATTTTCGCGCCACGGGCGACGGCGGCTTCGAGCGATTCCAGAACCAGCGTTGCGGCACCTTCGGCAATCACGAAGCCATCACGGTCCTTGCTGAAAGGCTTGGAGGCCTTTTCCGGCGGATCGTTCTGGGTCGACAGCGCCGAAAGCAGCGAGAAGCGGATGAGCGCCTCGGCACTAACCGAACCATCGGTCGCGACCGTCAGTGCACGATCCGTGCGGCCCTGACGAATGGCTTCAACGCCGAGCTGGATGGCGGTCGCGCCGGATGCACAGGCGGTGGAGAGCGTGACGGGCAGCCCGCGTGTGCCGAACCGGTCGGCCAGACGCTCGGAAATCGCGCCGAACAAGGCGGCTTCCTGAAACTCGGGATCGGGACGCTCGCGCAATGCGGCCATGAAGCGATCATAGGCATCGCCGGGCTTTGCAGCGGGCGGCGAACGATCGCCCAGTTCGAAACGGGCACTCCATTCCGGCTCGATGGGCGGTGCGGCCAGAAACAGCGGGCCATTGAAATCACCGGAAAGACCGGCCTGTGCCAGCGCCTCGATGGTGGTTTCGCGGGCAAATGCGAAGGAACGCTCGACGGAATTGGGCTTGGGAATCTCGATGAAATCGACAGTGCCGCAAATGCGGGTGGACAGGTTGTCTGTCGGGAAACGGGTGATCTTGTGGATGCCCGACTTTCCTGACGTCAACGCCGCCCAGTTATCCGTCAGCCCCTGACCGAGCGAGGTGATGATGCCCATGCCAGTAACGGCGACGATGGGACGACCGAGGTGATCCTTGAAATTGCTGGACGCCATGGTGTCTACTCCTCAAGAATCTTTGGAAAGCACGGCAACGCCTTCGCCGCGAACATGGCCAACGGTGGTGACGACGGCCTGAGCGGCGATTGCCGCCATTGGCTTTTCGGCCTTATCATCGAAGGATGGGACCTTCGCATCGCTGCTCAAAGCAAGGGCTGCAAGCGCGAGACCCAGCGGAAACTGCGCTTCCAGCCCATGACCGGTAACACCGCTAAAACCCCGGAGTGCTGCCTTCGGCAAAGCCTTGTCCAACACGGCCTTTTCGCGTGCGGTGACAGCATCATGGCCGCTGGCGCCGGAAAACACGATTGTGGTGGCATCATCATGGGCAGGCGAAAGAAGCCGCTCGAAGCGCTGCTCGAACTTGTTTTCGTCCCGCGCACCGCGATCACCTTCGATAGCATCGATGCGGGCATAAATCTTTGCGCCGCGCGCTTCTGCGCGCTTGCGTGATTCGAGAACGAGGAATGCGCCAACGGAGCCGGTGATCATGCCACCGCCCTCACCGTCTGTGCGCGACCACAAGGGTTGCCACTCACCCTGCGCATGGGCGCCGATGGCCTCGAACAACAGCGTCATATCGGGACGCTCAGCAGCGAAGGCACCGCCAACGAGGGCGTGGCTCGATTCGCCGGAGCGGATGCGGTAAAATGCCGTCTCTACGGCGGAGATGCCGGCGGCCTCTTCGCCCATGAAGGTGCGCGACGAGCCGGTCACCTTGTGGACGATGGAGATGTTGCCAGCCATGAGGTTGGACAGCTGCGCAAGGAACAATGTCGGGCGCAGTTCCGTCGTCAGCTTTTCATTGAGCATGACTTCGCGGTCGTTGCGCTTCAGCCCTTCGTCCACAATCAGCGTATCAACATTGATGTCGCGCTCGCCACCACCGGCAGCAACGATCATGTCCATGGTACCGCAGGCCTCGGCATCCGTCTTCAGGCCAGCATCATCCAGCGCCAGACCGGCGGCGAAGACACCGAGACGCTGCCAGTTTTCCATCTGACGCTGATCCTTGCGACCGATCTGGCTCGACCAGTCGATTTCCGGCAGCGGATGGATGGGATAGGGCGCGAACTTCTCGGTTTCAACGATTGCCTCGGGTGCAGCGCCAGCAGAGAGCAGCGCAATATGGGCGTCGATACCGACACCATGACAGGTCACGATACCGACCCCGGTAATCACCACATCATTGTCAGACTTCATTATCTGTCATCCTTCGTCGCTTGCCCGTGAAGAAGTAGGCCAGCTTTTCAAAGCGGTCTTGGAGACCGCACATGCCATGCGAAATAAAGGGCGAGATGCAGCTTTGCAATGGCGAAGGCCCAAAGACGCGTCGCAATGCATGGATTTTCAGAGGTCAACGGTGAAAAAACTCAGCTTTTGGCATGGGATACGGCGGTGGGTGTGGCTTACCCCCNNTCTGCCCTGCCGGGCATCTCCCCCACAAGGAGGGAGATCGGCTGGGCGCTTACTCCCACTCCAACTGCAACCTTAGAGATGGGCGAGATGTCTCAGCGAGTCGATCTCCCCACCTGTGGGGGAGATGTCCGGCAGGACAGAGGGGGTAAACCACACCCGCCGCCGCGCCCTATGACTCTCTGGACGTTTTAAACCGACTTATCAGCCGCAATCGCCGCCATCAGCCCCACCTCTTCGGCGCGCTTCTTGACGATAGGTCCCAGGGGAATCTCGGAAAACGGCATGGTCCGCAGCTTCAACTGCGCATCACACACCTTCTTGCCCTCAGACGTGATTTTCGCCTTCGTCACAGCAAAGCCCGAACCGTCATGTTCCAGATAGGCCTCGATATCGAGAACAGCGTTTGGCTCGACAAAGGTGCGCATCTTTGCGCCATCAACGGTCATCAAAAACGGCATGGCCGCAAAATCGGTCATGGCCAGCACCAGCATGCCGGACGCCTGCGCCATGGTTTCAATCAGCAGGACGCCGGGAACCAGCGGCATGCCAGGAAAATGCCCCTCGAAGACCGGGCTGTTCTGCGGCACGACGGAACGCGCTTTGAGAATGCGGGCGGAGCGGTCGATGGACTCGACGCGGTCCACCATCTGGAAATATTCTAGAAGCATGTTCCGTCCATGAAATGCGTGGGAGTTGTTTTAAGGCAGAGCCAAAAACAGAAACCCGCCTGATCGGCGGGCGTATGGTGATGAGAACGCCGCATCGTCCCTGCGTCATCCTCGGGCTTGTCCCAAGGACCCAATCACGTCGCAACAATCGATCCGCGGCAGATGCTCGGGACAAGCCCGAGCATGACGGAGGTTTTGGCAGTTCTCATCGACATCGGCCCGCCCTTGGGCGAACCCGTCAAAATCAGCCCTTGGCGGCCTTCAGTTCGTCGATCTTGGCGCAGAGGTTCTTCAGTACGAAGTATTCCTCGGTCGAAACCTTGCCTTCGTTGACTTCCTGCGTCCACTGCTCAAGCGGGATCTTGATGCCGAATTCCTTGTCGATCGCGAAAACGATGTCGAGGAAGTCGAGGCTGTCGATGCCCAGATCGTCGATCGTGTGGCTTTCCGGCGTAATGGTTTCGCGGTCGATTTCGCTTGTATCAGCGATAATGTCTGCAACCTTGTCGAATGTAGCTGTCACGCCCATAATCCTTCGTGTTCTTTATTTATAAAGGTCTCTTCAGACGCACCACATAGGGAAGTTGGGCAAAAAAGCCAATGGGTTCGTGAAGTATCCTTGAATTTTCAGCGCAAAGTGTTGCTCAAACAGCAACCGAATGCCGCCCTCGCCCGGTAGAAAGATACGTATCGAAGGTCGCGGCGATACTTCTGGCGAAAGGTCGGCCCGCCTCGGTCAGCCGGAAAACATCGCCTTCCAGCTGAACCAGCCCATCCCGCTCGTTCTCAGCAAAGTATTTTGCCTCGGCAATGGCAACAGCCGCGACGGGGCCGTAGAGCTGGAAGAGTGCTGCAAGATCAAGAGCGAAATCGCACATGATCCGCTCTATGACGAAGGCCCGAACTCTGTCGTCCGCAGACAGTTCGATGCCACGCACGACGCAGAGATCGTCACCATCCGCCATGCGCTCATATTCACCGGTGGCGGGCATGTTCTGCACATAACCCTGCGGCAATTTGCCAATGGCGGAAGCACCGAACCCGATCAGCGCATCGGCACAGTCATCCGTGTAGCCCTGAAAATTGCGCTTCAACGCGCCGTCGTTCAGAGCAAGGGCCAGTGTGTCGTTTGGTTTGGCGAAGTGGTCGATGCCGATGGCGACATATCCGGCAGCAACCAGCATATCCGCCGCCTTAGTCATCTGCCGGTAACGCTCCATCACATCCGGCAGCGCCTTTTCGGGAATCATCGTCTGCTGCTTTTTCATCCACGGCACATGGGCGTAACCAAACAGCGCGATACGGTCCGGGTCGAGTGAGATGATCTGCTCGACCGTGTCTTTCAGCGTTTCCAGCGTCTGGTGCGGAAGGCCGTAGAGAATGTCGCAATTGACGGAGTGAACACCCCTCGCCCTGACGGCATGGACAACGGATTTCGTCTGCTCGAAGGTCTGAATGCGGTTGATGGTCTTTTGCACTTTTGGATCGAAATCCTGCACACCGAGGCTGGCACGCGTCATACCGATGGCGGCGAGCGCGTCGTAGCGCCCCTCATCCAAATCGTTCGGGTCCATCTCGACGCTGATCTCAACATCCGGCGCAAAGGAAAATGCACTGCGCAGACAGTCCATCAGCGCAATCATATCATCAGGCTTGACCATGGTCGGTGAACCGCCGCCGAAATGCACCGCCGTCACCCTGGCATCACCAGACACAAGCCGGCCAACTTTCTCGATCTCGTGGTGCAGGGATTTGAGATAAGTCGCGATGGGCTGGTATTTCAGCGTATGCTTGGTGTGGCAGGCGCAGAACCAGCAGAGCCGGTCGCAATAGGGAATATGCAGATAGAGCGAAATACGGTTATCCGCGTCGAGCTCTTTTAGCCAGGAAACATAAACACCCGAATCGATTCCCTCATGAAAATGCGGCGCAGTTGGATAACTGGTGTAACGCGGCACGGCGGCGGCATATTTACGGATGAGATGCTCGGTCACGGCAGATTTCCCCCTTAGCATGTATCAATTCTGCGACTATGGGATACAGCCTGCGACAGTTTGCAACTTTGACTTCGATCAAGTCAGGTCGTAAACATCGCCTATCAAAAGCCGTGGGGGATTACGGCTTATCGGGGCGGGGCGACAAGCATATCAAGCAATTGGTTGCCACCCTTTGCCTTGGTCTTTGCGATCGGGACATTCACTATGGATACGTTGCAGCGAAACATCCACAATTCGGATATTCCTGTGGTTTGCCGTTCTTGCGAAGCAAGGCACGGTGGGCTCTGTGGCGTGCTGCAACCAAACCAGCTCGTCGAGCTGAGCCGCCATTCCAGCCGCAAAAAGATCGAGCTGGGACATGAGCTGCTCGGCCAGGGTGAGCAGGTTCCCTATTACGCCAACATCCTGAAGGGTGTGGTGAAGCTGTCCAAGATGATGTCGGATGGTCGCCAGCAGATCGTTGGCCTGCAATTCGCACCGGATTTTCTGGGTCGCCCTTTTGTGGCAGAAAGCAATATGACAGCGGAAGCAGCCACAGATGTCGAAATCTGCCTCTTCCCGCGCCGTGTGGTGGACCGCATGGCAGATGATGTGTCAGGCATGCAGCGAAAACTTCACAGCCAGTCCTTGAAAGAGCTGGACGAAGCGCGCGATTGGATGCTGACGCTTGGGCGCAAATCCGCTCAGGAAAAAGTGGCGAGCTTCCTTTATCTCATCGCCACGCATATCGATCCTGAGAATGAAGATAAATCCTGCTTCGATCTGCCGCTGTCACGCGCCGATATTGCGGATTTTCTGGGCCTTACCATCGAGACCGTCAGCCGTCAGATGACCAAGCTGCGCAAGGAAGGCATCATCCAGATCGAGAACAACCGTCACATCACCGTGCCTGACATGGATGAGCTGAATCTCGCCGCAGGTAACGACTGACCCTGCGGACATTGGCTCACCTTGCGTGGCCGGTATGGCTGGTGATCATGTAAGGCGCCTTCGCCTGCGCCGGATTGAACACGGCGGCTGCAACGATCAGACAAACAAAAAAGCACTTCATTTTAACGCTCCCCAGCGCCAGTGAAACTGTGGTGTTTCATGGGGAGAGTTATATCGCGTAAGTTGCCTATACGGGCTTAAGGAACGCGGTAAGCCGGTGCTTTCCGGATTGCGTAAAAATGCCAGATGCCTGTTTACGCTGTGTTAATCAGCAGATTACTGAGCGGCTGCTGGTGTCGCGACAGGCTTTTGCTGTTCCTGCAACGCGCGAAGTTCTGCGACGCGACGCTTGTATTCCGCTTCGGAAATCTGGCCCTTGCGACGGGCGCTGCCGAGGCGCGTCATGGTCGTTTCCATGGAGTCGGCCTCTTCTTTGTCCATTTGCGGCAGAGCGGCGGTCATGGGGGCGGCGAAAGTCGGGTAGGTTCCGGTGTCGCGCTTTTGCGCAACCGGCGAAGCATCGACCTTCTGCGGGCCAACGACTTGTGCAGCGGGGCGCTTCATATTGGCAGGCGCGACGACGGGGTCGAGCGTCTTGCAGGCACCCAGCAATGGCAAAAGGATGCCGCAAACCGACAGCACCGTTGCCGCTCTTACGCATTCCATATGCTTGCCCATTTCACTGTCCCGCCTGTAACGTAGTATTCGAATGCCGGACGCCGTGTTTCTTGGGCGTCGCTGTTGCTGGAACTTGTATTCGTTTTCATGCAGAATGTGCAAACACAAAAATGCGCCGGAGGACAATGTATGGCAGGCACTGAAGGCGGGGTGAACGACGAGGAGGAAAAGCCAAAGGGCTTCGACCCCAAATCCGCCGACGCCTATATTGTGCGTGACCCGCAGGCCTTTGCCATGAACGTGGCGAGAGCCCTGGAAAATCTGGGCAAGGCAGCTTCCGAATGGCTGGCACCCAGAGAGCGTGGAGACATTCCGCAAACCAGTGCCAGTCCCATGAGCGATCTGGTTCAGACACTTTCCGATGTCGCCGAATACTGGATGGCGGAGCCGAAGCGTTCGGTGGAAGCACAGACGCATCTTCTCTCGAGCTATTTCGATATCTGGCAGAAATCCGTCTCGCAAATGTCTGGCGAGCCCAAATCCGCGCCGGAACAGCCGGGTAACCACCGCAAGGACAAACGCTTTGCCGACGAAGACTGGCAGGCCAATCCGTTCTTCGATTTTTTGCAGAAGGTCTATTTCGCCACCGCCAGCTGGGGCGAGAAGATGGTGGCAGAGGCAGACGGGCTGGATGAGCACACCCGCCAGAAGGCGCGATTCTACATGCGGCAGGTGACGGAGGCGATTTCACCCGCCAACTTCGCCTTTACCAACCCGCAGGTGTTTCGCGAAACCGTGGCCACCAGTGGCGCCAATCTCGTCAAAGGCATGGCGCAGCTTGCCGAAGACATGGCAGCTGGCAATGGCAACATCAAACTTCGCCAGACCGATTACAGCAAATTCGTCATCGGCCAGAACATTGCCGTCACTCCCGGCAAGGTCATTGCCCGCAGCGATCTCTGCGAAGTCATTCAATATGCGCCATCCACCGAAAAGGTGCTGAAGCGCCCACTGCTGATCATCCCGCCATGGATCAACAAATTCTACATTCTCGATCTCAACGCCCGCAAATCCTTCGTCAAATGGTGCGTGGATCAGGGCCATAGCGTGTTCATGATCTCATGGGTCAACCCCGACAAGCGCCACGCGGAAAAGGGTTGGGACAACTACACGAGTGAGGGAATCGATTTTGCGCTGGATGCCATCGAACAGGCGACCGGCGAAAAGCAGATCAATGCCGTGGGCTACTGCATCGGCGGCACGCTGCTGGCCTCCACGCTGGCGCTGCATGCGCAAGAAAAGAACAAGCGCATCCGCTCAGCAACATTTCTGGCAGCCCAAACGGATTTTACCCATGCTGGCGACCTCAAGGTCTTCATAGACGAGCAGCAACTGGCAGCCCTCGACGCGCACATGAAGGCTGGGGGTTATCTGGATGGAGCGATCATGGCCAGCGTCTTCAACATGCTGCGCGCCTCCGATCTCATTTGGCCCTATGTCGTTGATAATTATCTGCGCGGCGCGCAACCGCCGCCCTTCGACCTGCTCTACTGGAACTCCGATTCCACCCGGGTAGCTGCCGCCAACCACTCCTTCTATCTGCGCAATTGTTATCTGGAGAACAATCTTGCGCAGGGCCGAATGAAGGTGGCGGGCAAGGTGGTCGATCTCAAGGACATCGACATTCCGGTCTATGATCTCGCCACTCGCGAAGACCATATCGCGCCCGCCAAATCCGTTTTTACGGGAGCCGCATGCTTCGGTGGACCCGTGGAATTCGTGCTGAGCGCCTCCGGCCACATCGCCGGTGTCGTCAATCCGCCTGAGATGGAGAAATATCAATATTGGACAGGCACATCACCGGGCGGTGACTTTGACGAATGGCAGGCGCAGGCGAGCGCTCACAAGGGCTCATGGTGGCCGCATTGGCAAAAATGGATCAAGACGCAGGACAAGCGCAAAGTCGCGGCCCGCATTCCCGGTGATGCCGCCCTGCCCGCGCTTCGCGATGCGCCCGGCACCTATGTGCTTGAATAAGCACGCAGCGAACACGACACTGCACCATGCTTTTTGATTCTCCGCTCATTCCCGCCACGCTGATTGCCCGCTACAAGCGTTTCCTGTTCGATGCCGTGCTGGAAGACGGTACTGAGATCACCGGCTCCTGTCCTAATACCGGCTCGATGCGCGGGCTGACGACGCCGGGATCACGGATCTGGTTATCCGAACACGACAGCCCTACCCGCAAATATCGCCACATGCTGGAGATGGTGGAGGCGGATGGCACGGTGGTCGGCATCAACACCGGCATGCCCAACAAGCTTGCGCAGGAAGCCATAGAGACCTGCAAAATCCCATCCCTTGCCGGTTACTCCACGCTGAAGCGCGAACAGAAATACGGCATCAATTCCCGCATCGATTTTTTGCTGTCTGCTCCCGGCAGGCCGTATGCCTATGTGGAGGTGAAGAACGTGCATTTCATGCGTGAAAAAGGCCTCGCCGAGTTTCCCGATACCGCCACCAAGCGCGGCGCAAAACATCTGGAAGAGCTGGGCGACGCGGCGCAGGCAGGATATCGCGCCGTCATGCTCTACCTCATCCAGCGCAGCGATTGCGACCGCCTTCGCATCTGTGGCGATCTCGATCCGGTCTATTCGGCCGCCTTTCAGCGTGCCATGACGCGCGGTGTGGAGGCTTACGCAATAAAATGCAGCGTCTCTTCGTTGGAAATCGTCGCAAACGAGATGGTTGCAATAGACGACTGGTACCCTGCTGCTTTATGAAACGTAGCATTGAAGACAAGAAAGCGGTATAATGGTTACTTACATCGACGCGGGACAGGCACCCATGAAGAATACGGGCGTCATTCGCCTGTATAATGCGGAAGACTTCGCGGGCATGCGCAAGGCAAGCCAGCTGACCGCGCGCTGCCTCGATGAACTGGCCAGCATCGTCAAGCCGGGCGTCACCACCAATACCATCGACCGCTTCGTGTTTGAATTCGGCATGGACAACAACGCCCTGCCCGCCACGCTGAATTATCGCGGCTACACCAAGTCCGTCTGCACCTCCATCAACCACGTCGTCTGTCACGGCATTCCCGATGACAAGCCGCTTCGTGAGGGCGATATCGTCAATATCGACGTCACCTATATTCTCGACGGCTGGTACGGAGATTCCAGCCGCATGTATCCGGTGGGGCAGATCAAGCGCGCGTCCGAGCGTCTTCTGGAAGTGACTTATGAATGCTTATTGCGCGGTATCGCCGCCGTTCGGCCTGGTGCCCGCACCGGCGCAATCGGTGCCGCCATTCAGGCCTATGCGGAAGGTGAGCGCTGCTCTGTGGTTACGGATTTCTGCGGCCATGGCGTCGGACGCCTTTTCCACGATACGCCGAATATTCTCCACTACGGCAAGGAAAGCGACGGCCCGGAAATTCGTGAAGGCATGATTTTCACCATCGAGCCCATGATCAATCTCGGCAAGCCGCATGTGAAGGTACTGTCGGATGGCTGGACCGCCGTCACGCGTGACCGCTCCCTCTCCGCGCAATACGAACATGCCGTGGGCGTGACGGCGACGGGCTGCGAAATCTTCACGCTTTCGCCCGGCGGTCTGCACCGTCCTGGCCTGCCACCGCTCTGATTTAGAGAATAAAGCCGATGGCCAAACGCCCCGCCGATCAAACGACAATGTTCAACTCCGAAGACGGCGCGGACAAGGTGATCGGCGGCCTTGCCGAAGATATGGACGAACGCGGCTTCTTTGCCGAACCTCGGCAAGTCTCCAAAAAGATGAAGGCGGCGCCAACGCCATCACCGGATGGTGACATGGCGCACTACCACGGCCACCGCGAGCGTCTGCGCGCCAAATATCGCGACAATGGCGATGCGGCGCTGGCCGATTACGAGTTGCTGGAGCTTCTGTTGTTCCGGCTCATCCCGAGGCGCGACACCAAGCCAATTGCCAAAGCGCTGATCGCGCGCTTCGGCACCTTCGGCGGCGTCATGGGTGCGCCGATTGCTCTGCTTCAGGAAGTGAAAGGCGTTGGCGAAGCGGTGGCGCTCGATCTCAAGCTCATCGCCTCCGTGTCGCAACGCATGCTGAAAAGCGAAATCCGCAACAAGCAGGTTCTGGGCTCCTGGTCATCCGTCATCGATTATTGCCACGCCGCCATGGCGCATGAATCCCGCGAACAGTTTCGCATCCTCTTCCTCGACAAGCGCAACGTGCTGATTGCCGACGAAGTGCAGGGCCACGGCACGGTTGATCATACGCCCGTCTATCCGCGCGAGGTGGTGCGCCGGGCTCTGGAGCTATCCTCCACCGCCATCATCCTTGTCCACAATCACCCCAGCGGCGATCCGACCCCGTCTCGCGCTGATATCGACATGACCAAAACCATCATCGATACGGCAAAGCCGCTCGGTATTGCCGTGCATGACCACATCATCATCGGCAAGGATGGGCATGTCAGCTTCAAGGGTCTGCGGTTGATTTAGAGCGCTTCTGCCTTACCTCGCGCCCCATTTATCCCGAAACACCAGCTCCTCTAGCGGCAGCCGCTGCCGCCAGCCTTTGACGGCCAGTTCTGGCTCGCCGTAAAGCGTATCGACCCGCCCGACACAGAGCCATGCGACGATTTCGATTTGCTGCGGAATGGCGAGGATGTCGCGAATATCGGCATCATGAAAAATGCTGACCCAGCCGACTCCGATGCCTTCGGCGCGTGCTGCAAGCCAGAGGTTCTGCACCGCGCAGACGGTGGAATAGACATCCATGCGTGGATTGTGGGTGCGGCCCAGAACGACATCGCCGCCGCGCGTCGGATCGCAAGTCACGCAGATCGACAGTGGAGCCTTGCGAATGCCTTCTAGCTTCAGACTGCGGTAAAGCGCTTGTTGCTCCTGCCCGAACATCTCGGCGGCTTCGGCATTGGCGCGGGAAAAGGCCTGCCATGCGCGCTCTTTGACATCAGCATCGGTGACGAGCGTGAAATTCCATGGCTGCATGAAGCCGACCGAGGGGGCGGCATGTGCGGCCTTAAGCAGGCGTTCCACCAGCTCTTCCGGCAACGGATCGGGCAGAAACTGGTCGCGCACATCGCGGCGCGTTTCTATGGCGCGGTAAACCGCCTGCTTGTCGCTGTCTGAAAACTCACACGCTTTCACCAGCGCGTTCTGAAACTCATCGGGCCGCATCGTCAATCCCCAACAATGCACAGGCCGGACGCATGAAGCATCCCACCCATCAACAACCTGCCGCCGTCCAAGCGGTTCGGTCTATGGCATCAGGCCGGTCTTCTGGCTTGGCTTCGTCCGCGCATTGCCGCCTTCCCGATTTCTCAGTGGTCTATGGCAATTCGCGTCCACCTTACAGCGTTGGGCACGTCGCGGGCTTTCACCGCGTTCCCGATTCTCCCGCTTGAAAGCAGGCACCTGACTGGCGGCTTTATGACCGCCAGAGCATCGCGACGCAAGAGCCCCCGCTTCATTTCCATGAGTACCGGAACCGCTGCCCGCCCCGCGCATTCTCTTCGCAAATGGAGAACCAATATGGACCACTATAGCGAACTTCGCCAACAGATCGGCCAGGATCTTGATACGCTCACCCGCAAGGAAAGCCCGAAATCCATTTTTGAACTTGCAGAAGATTATCTGCTTGGTGACCCGGCCTTGAAGCGGCAGATGGTGGAAGACATCATCAAGGAAGAAGCCGACAAGCGGAATATTGAAATCCATTGATACGACAAGCAATATCCGGGACAGGGAACCGACGCGGGTGAAACCATAATTGTGACTGCCATTGTAGCCTTCGCCATCTCAATCGTGGTCGTCCTTGTCGCGGGTATCGCCCTCGCTTCCCGTCACCGTGACAAAATCATCATCAAAATCGCCTCCGCAGCTTTGCGGAAGGAGCCGGACGCAACACCGCTCGACCGTCACTGGACCAATCTCCAGAACGCTCATGCAGAGCGCAATGCCCTGTCTCTCATCCAGTCCAACCTCGGTGCCTTTGCCGCGAGGGTAGAAGCCGCCCGCGCCGCCGGGCGCAGCCTTGATCTCATGTATTACATGTGGAACGCCGATCTGACTGGGCAATTGATGATGCGCGAAGTCATCGCTGCGGCAGACCGTGGCGTGCGCGTCCGTCTTCTGCTGGACGATCTCGGCGTGTCCATCTCAGATCGCGCCTTTCACGCCATCGACAGCCACCCCAACATCGAATTGCGACTGTTCAACCCCACCAAGGCTCGGGAGAACGTCTTCCGGCGCGGGCTGGAACTTCTGTTGCGGTTTCACAGCGTCAATCGTCGTATGCACAACAAAGCCTGGATTGCCGATGGCCGGGTGTTGATCGTCGGCGGGCGCAATATTGGTGACGCCTATTTCGATGCCGCCGAACAGGCGAATTTCCGCGATTTCGATGTGATCGCTCACGGTGATTGCATCGCGCAGGCTGAAGAAATCTTCGACGATTACTGGAACAGTGCGGTGGCCGTACCGGTGCGTTCGCTGCTGGCCCGGCGCCCCAGCAAACTCGCCAAGCTTCGCCGCCGCATGGATGTTCTGGCCTCCGGCAATGCCGCACGTCCCTATCTGGCGCAGGTAGAAAGCCAGCATCATTCCGGCAATTTCCTGATGTCCGACAATCTCCACTGGGTTGAGAGTGCGCAGGTGGTTGCCGACCCGCCGGAGAAAGCTGCCGGAAAACGCCGCAGCGGCCACAATTTCCTGATGGAAACGCTGCTGCCGGTGATGGAAGAGACCGAGAAAAAGCTGAGCATCACCTCGCCCTATTTCATTCCCGGCCTGAAAGGCGTGGAAACGCTGTCGCGCCTCTCCGCCGAAGGTGTCAAAGTCAGCGTTCTCACCAACTCGTTGGCAGCGACCGACGTCGCCGCCGTGCATGCGGGATATTCGCGATATCGCCGGCCACTTCTGATCAACGGCATCAAAATCCACGAACTGCGCTCGCTGGCCGATCATCACAAATCCTTCTCCCTGCGCGGTTCAGGCCAGGCCAGCCTTCACACCAAGGCGTTTACACGCGATGGCGAGATCGGCTTCATCGGCTCGCTTAATTTCGATCCTCGCTCCATGTCGCTCAACACCGAGATGGGTGTGCTGTTTTCATCCGCTGGACTGGTGGGCGAGATGGAGGAGATCTTTAAGGACGAGACAAGCCGCGAGATGAGCTTCGAACTGACGCTCAATGAACGCAGAAATCTGACGTGGACAGGGTTGGTTCGCGGTGAGCCCCGCCACTACAGGCACGAGCCCTATGCCAGTTTCAGCCGCCGCGCTTTGGTCAGCCTCATGGGTTTGCTGCCGCTGGAATCGCAGCTTTAGGAAAAAAGCGCATCTCTGAACTGATCGAATTTCCCGCTCACGCATTTTAGAAACAGTGAAATGCAGGAGACGTATCATGTTCATCGACCCGCCAGAGCCGAAAACCAGCCGTAAAACCGCAGAAATGTACCGCAATGCGGAGGATACTTACGGATACCTGCCGAACATGTACCGCGCTTTCGGCCACCGGCCTGAGGTGATGGAAAGCTGGAGTGCATTGCTGGTCAGCCTGCGCGGCAATATCGAGCCACGCCGCTATGAGTTGGTAACGCTGGCGGCAGCGCGGGAATTGCGATCATCTTATTGCATGCTGGCCCACAGTGCCGTGCTGGCCCGTGAAGGTGTTTCCGGCGAGGAACTGACCGCCATCGTCTCCAACGCAGAAGACGCGCCGCTGGATGAGCAGGAGCGCGCCATCATGATCTTTGCTTCCAAGGTCGTGCATGATGCGACGTCAATCACGCAGGCAGATATAGACGCCTTGAAGACGCATGCTCTGACCGATGCGGAAATATTCGATATCGTCGCTGCTGCCGCTGCCCGCTGTTTCTTTTCCAAAACACTGGATGCGCTTGGCACATCTCCAGACCAAGCCTATGTCAAAAAGCTTGGTCCGGAACTTGCCGAAAAACTGGCTCTCGGTCGCCCGATCGAGCAGGAGCCGGAAGCCGCCCTGCCCTGATACGTCAGGCGGCCTTCTTGCCGAGAGACTTTGCTGCCTGAATCTGGACCAGCGTGTCCAGATTCTGGTTTACGCGGCAGTAAAACTCTTCTTCGATGAACGGACGCAGCATGAAGTCGTTGCCGCCAGCTTTCAGGAAGCGCGCAGACAACAGCCGGTTGGTGGAGGACGACACGCCGATGATGCGAAGCTCGTGCGAGCCGCGCATGGTGCGAATGCGGCGCGTCAGTTCAAAACCATCGATATCCGGCATGTTATAGTCGGTGACAACAAGGCCAATATCCTTGTTGGCCTTCAACAACTCCAGCGCCTTGGCGCCGCTTTCGGCCAGACTCACACGGAAATTGTAACGCTTCAGGCGGCTCGACAGCAGCGCGCGCGCCGTTGGGCTGTCATCCACAATGAGCACATGGTGGCGATGATTTGTGAGAAAGCGGCAAACCGATTCCGTCAGCATATCCACGGCAAAGACATTGTCTTTCAGAATATAGTCGACAACTTCCTTGGTGATCAGCTTTTCACGCGTGTCTTCATGGAAGGTACTTGTGAAGACGATGGTCGGGATGGAAAGATCGATGAGATATTCCAGCGCCTCGCCATTTTCTGCGCCCGGCAGATTGATGTTGGAAATTGCGAGCGTTACTTGCTCAGTAGAATGCTCGTAGCATTCCTGCAACTCCTCGAAGTTACGGCAGACTTCCACAGTCAGGCCAAGCAACTCCTTGAGACGTGCACCGATCATCTGGGTGAAGACATTGGAGTCCTCGGCCAGCAATATTCTTGTGTCATGAAATGGCACGCCAGAATACTGCATGCCCGTAATACCCAGAAAATTCATAGTGCCCCCAAAACACATAACGCTTTGGGAATCACTATAAGTCAGGCTGTTTTCAGAATAATTAATTACAAAAACCGCATTTAAACTGTGGTTACTTATTCACAAACGTTCATTAGCGATAAATAACGGAGATAGGGGTCACGCCGTCATGCGTCTTAGCGTATCGACAACCTTCTGAAAATCATACGGCTTGGAAAAGAACACGCTGCGGACGGGCAAGTCTTCATCTTCCGGTCTGCGGTGACCAGACGTCAGAACGATACCAAGCGGTATGTCCGTTGCGCGCGCCCAGTTGGCCAGCGCAACGCCATTCATGCTGCCAGGCATATCGACATCGGTAAACAGAACTTCGACATCGGAACGGCTCTCGAGAATTTCCACGGCTTCATCTGCGCCCGATGCTTCTATTGCATCGAAACCCGCGTCCTCCACCATGTCTACCGCCATCATACGCAGAAGCGGGTCGTCTTCGACAACCAACACCACCTGTCTGGCGAATGGATTTCTCTGTCCCATTGTTCCGTTACCTACTTCTACATCCGAGCGTCGAGTTCATGTGAACTCTTTACCCTTGGATTGAACAACGTCCCTATGGGGTGCTTGTTCCTTGAAGACCTGTGGAAACAGGCCTTCTCTAGGTGTTTATGCAGGGTAGCTGGAGCAACCGGAGCGATAGATTAGCGGTAATAGCGTTTACACAGAACGTGTTAGCCCGCCATCGACACGCAGGTTCTGGCCGGTAATATAACCTGCCCCTTCGGACGCCAGAAAGGCAACGGTCGCGGCAATCTCTTCGCTTTTGCCGTAACGCTGCATCGGCACCATCTCGCGCCGCTGTTCCGTTGCGGGCAAACTATCGATCCATCCAGGCAGAACATTGTTCATGCGCACATTATCAGACGCATATGTGTCGGAGAAGATTTTGGTGTAGGCGGCAAGGCCGGACCGGAACACGGCTGACGTCGGAAACATGTCGCTTGGCTCAAAAGCCCATGCCGTGGAAATATTGATGATGGCACCGGACTTCTGCGACACCATGGTCGGCGCGATAATACGCGTTGGGCGAATGACGTTGAGCAGATAGACATCGAGCCCGGTGTGCCACTGCTCATCCGTAATATCGAGAATCGGTGCGCGTGGCCCGTGACCGGCACTGTTGACCAGCACATCGATGCGGCCGAATTTCTGCAGCGTCAGATCGGCAAGCTTTTGAAGATCGTCGTTGGACTGGTTGGATCCCGTCACACCAATCCCGCCAAGCTCACGCGCCAAAGCTTCACCCTGGCCGGAGGACGACAAAATCGCGACCTTATATCCATCGGCAGCCAACCGCTTTGCGACCGCAGCGCCCATGCCGCTGCCGCCCGCTGTGACCACCGCTACTTTTTCCGCCGACATCTTTGTTCTCCCTTGAAATTTGCTCCGAGCTTATCCGGCTTCGCCAGCAAATTCGAACCAAAATCATTGATAGAGAGTGCAGAAATCCTGCAAGGCTGTGCCCTTACTTCAGCCAACCCTCGATACGCCCTACGGCTTCGGCAATATCCGATACCGATCCCGCATAGGAGAACCGCAAGGCGCGATGCCCTTCCAGCGGATCGAAGTCCATACCCGGTGTCGCCGCTACATCGATTTCCGCCAGCATGCGCTTGGCAAAATCCATACTGTCATTGGAATAACGGCTGGTATCGACATAAGCGTAGAACGCGCCGTCCATAGGCGACG
Organism: Hyphomicrobiales bacterium; assembly: GCA_900473205.1. Classification (GTDB taxonomy): domain Bacteria; phylum Pseudomonadota; class Alphaproteobacteria; order Rhizobiales; family Rhizobiaceae; genus Agrobacterium. The sequence goes on along the minus strand of UCLB01000020.1, from coordinate 166,365 downwards.
CCAGCGGCAGGCCCAGTTCCGGGAGACGTGTGGTCAGGAAATCGCGGTTGGTGCGGTAGCTCTCCTTATAGACATCCAGTTCTTCTTCCGCGGAGAAAGCAGCCGTTGCAGCAAGTTGGGAGAGCTCAGGCGCGGAAATATACATGCTCTGCGCAAGACATTCGATGGGACGGATCAGCTTTTCCGGCAGTACCATCCAGCCGATGCGCCAGCCGGTCATGCAATAATACTTAGAGAAGGAATTGATGACGATGGCGTTGTCGCTGATCTCGACGGCGCTTGTCTCATCACCCACAAAAGTCAGGCCGTGGTAAATCTCATCAGAGATGAAAGCGATGTCGCGGCTGTCGCAATAGCTCACTAGACGCTTCAGCGCCTCACGCCCCGTGACTGTCCCAGTCGGGTTGGCAGGGCTTGCCAGAAGCACGCCCTTCAGCTTGCAGCCTGCCTTGGTTTCCGCCCGCTCCAGACTTGCCGGCGTCAGCGTGTAACCGGTTTCGGCAGTGACGGGCACTTCCACGACATTGAGACCGAGGGCTTTCAAGATATTGCGGTAGGCCGGATATCCGGGGCGAGCGATGGCAACAGCATCACCCACGTCGAAGAGCGCGAGAAAGGCCAGATTGAACGCCGCAGAAGAACCCGTCGTCACGACAATTCGGGCCGGATCGACAATCGTACCATGGCGCAACCGATAGCTTGTGGCGATGGCCTCACGCAGTTCCCGAAGCCCAAGCGCATCCGTATAACCAATGCGGCCATGTTTCAGCGCAAGTTCGGCAGCCTCCAGCGATGCCTTCGGCGCAGCATGCGAAGGCTGCCCCACCGCCATGGAGATAACGGGACGCCCCGCCTGTCTGCGTCGGTTCGCTTCTGCCAGAATATCCATGGCATGAAATGGCTCAACCGCGCTTCGCTTGGACAAGGTTATCAAAAGCATGTTCTTTCTTGGAAAACTGTCGGAGATTTGCCGTATTATTGCTGTCTTCACAATGACGAGATCGCAACGGACAGATTACTTTGCGATATGGCAATTAAATTAAATTACGGTAATTGCGTGAGATAACAGAATCATCACGCATAACGAATCTATGAGGACCGACATGGCACTTTCGATCAAATCCACGGCTCTTGCCAGCCTGACGGCCCTTTCGACGCTCTTCGTGTGCCTGCCCGCCCACGCGCTGGATGATCAGCAGAAAAAAGAATTCGGGGCATTCATCAAGGAATATCTGATCGAGAACCCGGAAATCATGCTGGAGGTTCAGGAAGCGCTTGAGCGTAAGCAGTATGAAACACGAAATGCCAAGGCAGCGGAAGCCGTAGCGGACAATCAGAAGACCATTTTCCAATCCAAATACGACCTCTCCCTCGGCAATCCCGATGGCGACGTGACGCTGGTGGAATTCTTCGATTACAATTGCGGTTACTGCAAGCGCGCCATGAGCGATGTCGACACCATTCTAAAGACCGACAAGAAGGTGCGTTTCGTTCTCAAGGAATTCCCGATTCTCGGACCGGAATCCATGGAAGCTCACAAGGTTTCCAATGCCGTAAAGCTCATCGCACCTGAGAAATACCCGGAATTCCAGCGCACCCTTCTGGGCAGCAACGGACGCGCCAATGAGGCCAGCGCCATCGAAGTCGCAGAATCACTCGGCATCAAGGAAGCCGACATCCGCAAATCCATGGCAGCAAACCCCAACGACGCCCAGGTAAAGGAAGCCTACACCCTCGCCACCAACCTCGGCATCACAGGTACGCCTTCCTATGTCATCGGCAACGAAGCCATCTTCGGTGCAGTCGGCGCAGTCCCGTTGAAGGAAAAAATTGCCAACATGCGCACATGCGGCAAGGCGACTTGCTCGTAAAGCCACCCTCGTCTTCCCTCATTCCTGCGCTTTGGACATGACTGAGGGAAGGCCCAAATCCTTGCCGTGCGCGCCCTGCGGCTGTATTCCGCGCGCCTTGCGCCACCCAATAACCATCCCGAAGATCAGTGCCCAAAAACGGCACAACCGCGAATTTGCTCCCTTAATCAAAAATCAATTTATCTAAATTAGATTATTCGAAAATAATAATTCGGATCAGGGGGGCGCCATGAAACATGTGGCAGAAATCATCCGCAATCGTTCCGGTTCAGCGGCGGTCGAGTTCGCAATCGTCGCTCCGGTTTTCATCCTCGTTCTTTTGACCATGATCGCCTACGGCATTTACCTGACGGCAGCTTACGCCGTGCAGCAGGTGGCTGCCGATGCGGCCCGCACTGCTGTCGCCGGCATCAACACGACAGAACGTCAGAGCCTGGCTAAGGACTTCATCGACAAGAGCGCGCTGAACTACATCTTCCTCGACAAGAAATATGTGAATGTCAGCGTCGGCAGCGACCCGGCCAATGTCAACCAGTTCACGGTCACCGTGGAATATGACGCGACGGAACTGCCCATCTGGAGCCTCTACACCTATGCGCTTCCGGACAAGACCATCAGGCGCTTTTCCACGATACGGATCGGGGGGATCTGAGATGCGGACATCTGTTTCATTGATACGGCGCCTGTCGCGTGACCGATCCGGCAACATCGCCATCATGGCGGCCATTACCGCACCGATGATAATGGGTGTGCTGGCATTGGGCGTAGACTATGGCTCGCTGACGCTGCAAAAGCGGCAGTTGCAGCAGACGGCTGATCTCGCTGCCGTCTCCGCCGCATCTGCTACCAATGCGGAGCAGGCTGTGTTTCAGTATTTCCAGCTCAACAACAAGAACATCGGCGTCAAGACGGCTACCGGTATCCTGACGGACACCGGCACGATCCCTTTCGATGCCACGACCGTTTTCTCCAATCGCGATGGTTACGCCGAAGTCATCAAAGGCCGCTATGTGCCTGACGCCAGCGTCGCGGTCGGCCAACGTTTCGTGGAAAATGCTACGCCGACCAATGCGGTGAAGGTCAATATTCTTGAAAAAGGCCGCATCTATTTCGCCGGGACGTTCACCACGCCACCCACGCTGGGTGCTGTCGGAACGGCAGCCGCGCAACGGGTTGCTGCCTTCTCCGTCGGGTCGCGCGTCGCCAGCCTCAACAGCGGCTTATTGAACAGCCTGTTGAGCGGGTTGCTGGGAACTACCGTCAACCTGAACCTCGTGGACTATCAGGCGCTCGTCGCCGCCGACGTGAATGCGCTATCCATCATCGACGCGCTGGCCACCGATCTCAACATCACCGCCGGCACCTATCGCGATGTTCTGCACACCGAAATCACCTATGGCAAATTCATTTCGGCACTGACGAAAGCCACCGGCACCAAGCCCGTGGTGACGGCGGCGCTGAAGACGCTGGAAAAGACGCTCAACAAGACCACCGTCAAATTGCGCCTGGAACAGGTGCTGGCGCTGGAGCCCATTCTCGACAAGCAGATTGGCAACTCGGAAAACCTCAATGTTCAAGCGGGCATCTTCGATCTCATCACTGCAGCGGCGACGGCGGCCAATGGCGGCAAGCAGGTTGCGGTGGATGCGGGTGTCACCGTACCGGGACTTGCCTCCACCAAGATCACGCTGGCCATTGGAGAGCCGCCTGTCGGCACGCCGTCACTCGCCGTCGGATCGCCCGGCACCATCGTTAGAACCTCTCAGACACGTCTATCCATCGAAACGAAGGTCGATGGGCTGAAAGCGTTGCTCGGTCTATCGGTCAACCTGCCACTTTATATCGAGGTGGCGAATGCGGAAGCGAAATTGACGGATATTCGCTGCAACGCCAATGGCACCGGTGCGGTGGATGTGGATGTCGTTCCCGGCATCGCTGAAATCTCGCTCGGCAATGTCGATACGACCGCATTCAACAATTTCGGAAGAGACCCGCGCGTAACCAAAGCCGCCATCGTGGATTCGCTGGTCCTGAAAATCAACGGCATGGCCCATGTCGATGCGGCCAACATGACCAAAACGAAATTGACTTTCCAGCAGGCCGACATCACCCAGGCCACGGTCAAGACCGCCTCCACCAAGGATATCTCGACCTCGCTTATCAAGTCGCTGCTGAAGAATCTTGACGTCGATATCAACGTCCTCTTCCTTACTATCGGCACACCGACACTCGTGCAGGCGGCGCTGGCAGAAACGCTTTCCGTCGCAACGGTTCCAATCGACGGCCTGCTCTACAACACGCTTACGTTGCTCGGCGTCAAAGTTGGCGAGGCCGACGTACGGGTCACGGATTTACGCTGCATGCACCCGGCACTGGTGCAGTAAAAACCACAAAACACAAAAGCCGCCGGATCGCTCCGGCGGCTTTTGCTTGTCTCTCAAACGGAATCAGCCGTTCACAACAGCCAAACGCTTCTCGTCGCGACCGCTCTTCATGCGCTCGGACAGGAGGAACGCAAGCTCCAGCGCCTGATCGGCATTGAGGCGTGGGTCGCAATGGGTGTGGTAGCGGTCAGACAGCGAGTCGGCCGTGACGGTGCGCGCACCGCCGGTGCATTCCGTCACGTCCTTGCCGGTCATCTCGATGTGGATGCCGCCCGGATGCGTGCCTTCGGCGCGGTGAATCTGGAAGAAGCTTTCGACTTCCGACAGAATCCGCTCGAACGGACGCGTCTTGTAGTGGTTGAGCGTAATCGTGTTGCCGTGCATCGGATCGCAGGACCAGACGACCTTGCGGCCTTCCTTCTCAACAGCGCGGATCAGCTTCGGCAGGCTCTCGGCAACCTTGTCGTGACCGAAACGGCAGATCAGGGTCAGGCGACCAGCTTCGTTGGAAGGGTTCAGCGCATCGATCAGTTCGATCAGATTGTCCGGCTGCAAGGATGGGCCGCACTTCAAACCAATTGGGTTCTTGATGCCGCGGAAATATTCCACGTGGGCATGGTCCAACTGGCGCGTACGGTCGCCGATCCACAACATGTGGCCGGATGTTGCGTACCAGTCGCCGGAGGTGGAATCGACGCGGGTCAGCGCTTCTTCGTAGCCCAAAAGCAGCGCTTCATGGCTGGTGAAGAAATCGGTCTCGCGCAGGCTCGGCTGGTTTTCAGCGGTGATACCAATGGCCTTCATGAAGTCCATGGTCTCTGAAATGCGGTTGGCCAGCTTGCGGTAACGGTCTGCCTGCGGGCTATCCTTGACGAAGCCGAGCATCCACTGGTGCACGTTTTCGAGATTGGCATAACCACCCATGGCAAAGGCGCGCAGCAGGTTCAGCGTGGCAGCCGACTGGCGGTATGCATCCAGCTGGCGCTCAGGGTTCGGAATGCGCGAGGCTTCGTTGAACTCGATGCCGTTGATGATGTCACCACGGTATGACGGCAGGCTGATGCCATCAGCCGTTTCGATGTTGGACGAGCGTGGCTTGGCGAACTGGCCGGCAATACGGCCAACCTTGACGACAGGAAGCTGTGCGCCATAGGTCAGAACGACGGCCATCTGCAGGAAGGCACGGAAGAAGTCGCGAATATTGTCTGCGCCATGCTCGAGAAAGCTCTCAGCGCAATCGCCACCCTGAAGCAGAAACGCTTCGCCTTCGGCAACGCTGGCAAGCTGCTTCTTCAAACGGCGCGCCTCGCCCGCAAACACCAGCGGCGGATAGGTCGCAAGCGTCGCTTCCGTTGCCGCAACTGCCGCCGCGCTAGGATATTCGGGAACCTGCTGGATAGGTTTGTGTCTCCAGCTACCGGGTGTCCAATTCTGTGCCATTTTGTTCTCGCCTGTGACGCCACGTTCTATACGAGGCCGCAACTGTCCCTGTTAATCGGGCGCTTATAAACATTTTCGCCACCGCTTGCAAAGCCCAACTTCGCCCTGTTCTGGCTGCTGCATCGCAGCGTTTTCCCACGGAAAATCTCTTCTGCGTATTCATGCACCGCGAAAACCATAAGGCAGCCCTTTCCAACCGGGTCGAAGGCCATTCCTCAAGTGGATCGGAGAAAGCGTTTCCGCTGTTTGAAAGTTGATCTCTGCGCAGGCGCTCCATCACAAACATCGTTTCCGGTGACATGGCATCGTCTCCCTGTTTCCATGTGTCCGAGGTAAGACAGGCGGCAGAAACCTCATAGATGCAGGATTGAAACGGGTATTTCATCCGCGTGCGATGCGCCTGTTGAAAGAGTGGCCTATAATGGCTGCGAGCAGCGGGGGGTAATTGCCATGAAAGATGTGAACTGGGACGATCTGAAGCTCTTCCATATCGTCGCATCGGAGGGTGGTCTCGCCGGAGCAGCATCGCAGACCGGCATCAGTGCGCCGACCATCGGCAGACGGATGCTGTTTCTGGAGCGCACCATGGGGCGCACGCTTTTCATCCGCAGCCAGCAAGGCTACCGGCTTGCGCCCGATGGGCTCACTCTTTTCGAACATGTCCAATCCATGCGGCGCACAGCATCCGACATCAGCCAGTGGCATGGCGACGCCTTCGCCCTGCCCATCGTCTCCGTCGCCGGCAACATCTGGATCATGGGCTTTATTGCCGACCATGCTGATGCGCTTCGCGGAAAAGGTGATGAATTCCGGCTGTGCTGCAAACTCTTTGGCGCAAACGATGATCTGACCTATCGGCGAGGCATGGTGGCGATTTTCGATAAGCCGCCAGAACGCGGAAACTTCGCCACGCTCAAATCCGTCACTGTCTCATACCACGCCTACCGTGCCGAAGCCCTGCCCGAGACGAGCGATACGCCATGGATATCCATCGGCACGGAGGTTGCAGTTTCGGATGCGGAGACATGGGTGTTTCGCAACCGCGAGTCCTTGATCCACACATGGACGAACGCACCGGAACTTTTGCCGAAACTCATAGCGAGCGGTGCAGGACGGGGCGTTCTGCCCTCTTTCATCGGAGATGGGCTGACAGGCGTTGTTCGAGATGGTGAGGCCATTGGAGAGCTGTCTCACCCGCATTGGCTTGCCGTGAATGACGACGACCGCCATTCGCCGGAGATGCGGACTCTGATTGATCGGCTCGCTGCGCTGTTGAAGCGCAACGAGGCCCTTTTCGAAGGACGGCTGGAAAATGCCGTCCGAAGCAAAAGCTCGGTTATAGCTTTTCCCCGTTCCTGATGCGGTAGCTTGGCGAATACATCGTCACCAGTTCTTCCGCAGCTGTTGGGTGCACAGCCATGGTGGCGTCGAAATCGTCCTTGGTGCAACCGGCTTTCAGCGTAATACCCAGAAGCTGCGCCATTTCACCTGCCTCATGGCCCAGAATGTGCGCGCCGACGACCTTGCGGTCTGCGGCGTTGACGATGAGCTTCATAATGGTCTTTTCCGTGCGGCCGGACAGCGTTGCCTTCATGGGGCGGAACTGGGCGCGGTAGACTTCGATCTCCTCGAATTTGGCCGCAGCCTCTTCCTCGGAAATACCGACGGTGCCGATTTCCGGCTGGGAGAAGACAGCCGTTGCGATCAGGTGATGATCCGGCTTGGTCGGGTTGCTCTTGAACTCGGTTTCGATGAAGCACATGGCCTCATGGATAGCGACAGGCGTCAGCTGTACCCGGTCGGTGACGTCGCCCAGCGCAGAGATGCCAGGCACGTTGGTGCGCGAATACTCATCCACGATGATCGCACCCTTTTCGTTGACCGCGACACCGGCGTTTTCCAGACCCAGCCCCTGCGTGTTCGGATCACGGCCCAGTGCCAGCATGACCTGCCCGACATTGAGCGAATGGCCCTGCTTGGTGCGCGCGATGAGACCGTCTGCGCCGTCCTTGCTCACTTCCTGAATGACATCTTCAAGGATAATGCGAATGCCCTTTTCAGTCATCGCGGCATGTAGGCCCTTACGCATATCGTTATCGAAGCCATTCAGAATTTGCTTGCCGCGATAGATCAGCGTCGTTTCGACACCCAGACCATGGAAGATGTTGGCGAACTCCACGGCGATGTAACCGCCACCAGCGATCAGGATGGCTTTCGGCAGTTCCTCGAGATGGAAAGCTTCGTTGGAGGAAATCGTCAACTCGTGGCCGGGCAGCGAAACATGCGGATTGGGCGTGCCGCCAACCGCAATCACGATGCGTTCTGCCGTCACTGTCTTACCGGTCTTCGTCAGCTTCACAGTATGGGCATCGACCAGTTCGGCGCGGCTGTCGAAAATATCTGCCTTCGCGTTTTCCAGCCCTTTGCGATAAAGGCCTTCGAGACGTTCGATTTCCTTGTCCTTGGCAGCAATCAGCTTCTTCCAGTCGAACGTGCTTTCGCCCACGGTCCAGCCATAACCGGCAGCATCTTTAAAATACTCCTGATATTGCGAGGCATAAACGAACAGCTTCTTCGGCACGCAGCCTCTTATCACGCAGGTTCCGCCGTAACGGTATTCTTCCGCAATGCCGACGCGCTTGCCGAGAGACGCGGCCACACGGGCGCTGCGCACACCGCCGGAACCGCCGCCGATAACGAAAAGATCATAATCATAAGATGTCATGGAAGAGCCTCTGATAGGAAAGACGGCTGCAAGCCATCCCGTTTGGCATTCATATAGGTGGTGCAGCGCACAAATGAAAAGCCCGGACTGTTATCCGGGCTTTGAAAAATTCTGACACTGGCAAAAAGGATCAGGGCTTTGGCTTGGCAGCCGGTGCCGCTGGAGCAGGCGCTGTTGCGCCCGGTGCACCGCCGGTGTTGGCGCTGTTTGCAGGCAGTGGCTGAAGATCAGCGCCGGCTACCTTTTGCAGTTCGGTCATGCTCGACGTGTTGAGATCGCGGTTGATGCCAGCGGCCCAGATGTCGGCAGCCTTCATCAGTTCGCGCGTGGCAATCGGGCCATCCTTCAATAGCTTCTTGCCAGCTTCGCTGCTGTAGAAGGTCGATATTGCCTTGAGCTCATCCAGCGAGAAAGCGCGTGCGTAGGTCAGCGCAGCTTCACGCTCCAGATCGGCACGGCGTGGTGCAAGTTCCAGTGCCTTTGCATCCACAGTTTCAGTGATCGCGTTCTGAACATTCGGCGAAGCCTGAATAAGCTCGGCCTTCAGGCGCTCTGCAAGACCCGGCAGAATGTCGTCGAAACGGTCGGTCACGCCCAGAGCGGCGATTGCCTGCTTTGCAGCGGCAACATGCTCCGGCGAAATTTCCTGTGCGCGCACGGCATTACCGAATACGACGCCGGAAATGAGGATCGAAGCAGCGGCAGCTTTGCCCAGTCCCGCAAGTTTGATCATGAAATCTCTCGCTCCTGTTATAGTTTCGCCTGCATTACGCGGGCGCCATCAGGCCCGGCGATAATGGCAAGCGATGCCAGATTAATGAAAAGTCCGTGCTCGACAACACCGGGTATGGTGTTCAGCTCGCGTGCCAGTGCTTCTGCATCAGGAATACGGCCAAAAGATGCGTCGAGAATGAGGTGTCCACCGTCCGTTTTGAAGGGACCATCCTCCAAAGAACGCAGCTTCAATTCGCCTGAAAGGCCAAGCTTTGAAGCCAGTTTTTCGATAGCGATGCGCGTTGCGACCTGACCGAAAATATTGATTTCGATGGGCAGTGGAAACGCACCCAGCGTGTCCACCACCTTGGTCTGGTCGGCAATTACAATGACGCGAGACGAGGCTGCAGCCACGATTTTTTCGCGCAGCAAAGCGCCGCCGCCGCCCTTGACCAGCCGCAAGGCATGATCGACTTCATCCGCACCATCGATGGTCAGATCCAGTTCCGGCAATTCATCCAGAGACTTGAGCGGAACGCCCAGTTCCACGCACAGACGCGCCGTACGCTCGGATGTCGGAACACCCTGAACCTTCAGGCCGGATGAAACCTTTTCCGCCAGAAGCCGGACGAATTCCTCAGCCGTAGACCCGGTACCAATTCCAAGACGCATTCCGTCTTCGACATGGGACAACGCCGCTTCTGCGGCCTTGATCTTCATTTGGCGGGCATCCATGCGGCTGCAAACTCCGGGTCTAATCCACTCGATCCGCGCTTCGGACCTGCTTTTGCGGCCTGACGCTGGCGTGCTGTTTACACGGGTCGAATAGCAAACGAAAGCCCTTTTCGGAATGCAGCAGGCGACGATTCAAAGGTTTCGTTGCAAATGCCTGCGCCTTTGCTTAGCCTCGCCGAAGATAGACAGTTCATCATGAGGCATTCCTTGACTTCTCCCCTCGTCATATTCGATCTCGACGGCACTCTGGTCGATACCGCACCCGACCTGATCGACAGCCTGAATTACGCCATCGCGGCCGATGGCCTTGCGCCTACAACCTTTGCTGATCTCACCCATCTGGTCGGCCAGGGCGCACGCGTCATGATCAAGCGGGCCTTCGCCCTGCGCAACAAGCCGCTTGCCGACGACGAATTGGAGCCGCTTTATGAGCGCTTCATTGCGCACTACATCGAGAAAATGCCGGGTGAAAGCGTGCCTTACCCGGGCCTAACCCAGGCGCTGGACAGATTGTCGAGCGCGGGCTTCACGCTGGCCGTCTGCACCAACAAGACGACAGTTCTGGCACTTCCACTTCTGGAAAAACTTGGCCTCAGCAACCGTTTCAGCACCATCACCTGCGGAGATACCTTCGAGTGGCGCAAGCCGGACGGACGCCATATTCTCGGCACCATTGAAAAGGCTGGCGGCGACCCCGCCAAAAGCGTGATGGTGGGCGATAGCGGCAACGACATTCTTGCCGCCAAGAACGCCAATGTGCCCTCTATCGGCGTGACTTTCGGTTACACGGACGTACCGATGTCCGATCTTGGACCGGACGTGACAATCGATAATTTCGATGAGTTGGATGCGATGTTGATCGAACGGCTCATATCGAAGCGCGTAGCCGCAGCTTAAGGGCAAGCTCCGATCTTCCGTAGTTGCCCCGGTATCCAGCAGCCACGTCTCCGCGTGGCTGTAAACATCACGAATAGAAATGTTTGGTCGGGAGCCTGACTGACGTCAGCAATCAGTCGGCGTCGCCCGCTGAAATATTCTGCGCCAGCGATATGGCGACGCGTCTGTCGTCTTCTGCTGCCACGGAGAAAGCCTGTTCCTGCAGGTTCTGAATCCACTTGCAATTGGCGGCAGAACATTTGTCCAGCGCAGCCGTCATGAAAGCGAGCCCACGCACGGTCTGCCCTTCCTGAAACAGAAGATTGCCGAAGATCGACATGGCGCCAGCATGGCCATGCTTGCGTGCCTGGTTCAGCCACTTCTTGGCCTGCTGCGCATCCGCACGACCGCCCTCGCCTGCCAGAATCATCTGCGCCAGTTCGAACTGCGCTTCAGCAACGCCGAAGGTGGATGCAACCTGGAAATAAAGCTGGCGGGCCTGCGACAGATCGGTCTTAATCGGGCTGCCCGGAATGCCGTGGCGATAGTAGTCTGCCAGCGACAGAAGAGCGTTCACGAAGAAGCCCGTGTCCTCAGAGCCGGGCTCTACACCCTGACTGGCAATTTCGCTGTAAATCTTGAAGGCTTCGAAGTCGTTCTTGGTCACGCCATCGCCGAAGGCATACATATTGGCAAGCGCCCAGCGCGAGCCGGTATGGCCCTTTTCAGCTGCGTAACGATAGGCCTCGACGGCGTCTTCCTTCTTGCCGCTCTTGTAGGACTTGAAGCCGAACTTGAACAGGTCGAAAGGGCCGGATTCCTTGGTCACGCCGGAATTGATATCAAAAGCCGCAGCGGGCATTGCAAGCGTCACAAGCAATATTCCCGTACACAGCGGCTTAAAAACGTTGATGTCACATTTCAGCATTTCAACGGACTTCTCTCACTCTTCCCGGCGTATAGCGAATACTTACGCAATACTGCAAAGCCAATTCACGCCGGGCTGCGATTTTAGAACACACTGCGTCTTTCCAGCCGCACTTTTCATCGTGCTGCCAGTGATCATTTGCGGCGGTCGATCAGTATTTGCATGCCAACAGATATAGGCGCCGTTTCCGGCAACATAACGGCGTTTCACCACCTGAAGGATTCCGCCAAGCAAGACCTGACAGGCAATTCCCGCCTTTACTTGCTTAGACACTGAATCCACACCTGTTTTCACATTAACCACTTCCGCAGAACCACTTTCGAAGCCTGCATATTCTTCCATTCCCCGCGTCTTCGAAGACAAACAAGCAACTTGTTTGTGGCGGGAAATGGACAAATAAGCCCGCATTCTTACGCTACGTGAAGGTTGCAGAAATATGTTGCCAAATCGTCACAATATTGCGGATGAGCAACAAAAAACCCGGCCACGGAGGGCCGGGTTGGATTTGGCATCAGTAAAAGTTAAAACTTAACTTTTACTGAGGTGGAAACGGCTGCGACCAAGTCGTTACCGAAGCTGTAAGAAGCCTCATCACCGTAAGTCTCTCCATTTAGGACGACTTCACCCGAACTTCCGCTCGTGAGAATGCCGATGGCACCAGCAAGGCGGAATTCAACATTCTCAGTTGGTGCATAAGATACACCAGTGCCAAGTGTCCATGTGTCGGTCTGCGTGCCAAAGCCTTGAGAAGTTCCACGATCCCACGTCACCGTTACCGCACCGCTCCACTGATCATTGAATTTGTGTCCAACACCACCGGAAATAGTCCAACCGTCGCGGTAACCCAAATCAAGCGTGGTGGCACTCGTAGCAACCGAACAAGAGCTTACGCTCGTCAAGCAGAACGGCACCTTGGAGAATTGGCTCCAGTCAGTCCACTTTACGGACCCGAGAGCTAACCAACCTGGAGCGATACCAGTCTGAAACTTAAATTCGAGAGAATCCGGCATATCTTGAGAGCCGTACACATTCGATATGCCACCGCCAGCAAGAGGCACTTGAGACAGATTTAGCGTACCAGTGATATCGTCAAGTTTCACTTCACTATTATAAACTAAGCTCGCACGAAGCGCATATTCGGGTATCTCATACGCAACACCGGTGCGCCAACCCCAACCGTCACCTTTCAAGTCGAGTCGACCAACACCAGTACCGCCCAACCCAAGAAAGTTGGCAGGAAGAACTTGGCGCTCTTTAAATCCGGAAAGCTCCTGATAGAATCCACCGCCGATAAAACGCAACTGCCCTTGGCCAACATCAAATTTATAAGAGCACGTTAAAGCGTAATTATCGCTCTTGACCTTTGTTTCAATGTTTTCGTTAGCACCGGCCCAGTTTGCACCTGGTTTCGTGTGAGCTCCCCACGGTTGAGAGTAATCGACCATACAATCGACCGCGTCACCAAAGCCTGCCTTCAGCCCGACTCTAGGAACCCAATAATTTTCACTATCGTTGGCGGAAGAAGACAAATTGTTGTTGTTGCCGTTGCCGCCTAGTAGTGGCGAAGCGGTGTTCGTATCAACTGCATTCTTCAGCTTACGCTGAGGCGCAACAAACGTTGCCGTCGATTCAGCTGCGAATCTTGAACTATCAAAAAGCAGGTCAATATTATATCCACCACGCTCCAAACCGCCCGCAAAAGCAGGTGTCATCGATGTGATACCGACAGCAAGGCCCAAAGCGCCACTAATAATACGATTTTGTGTTGCCATCTCTCTCCCCAATCAAGGCAATGTCGTGACGGTGAACGTGCAGGGCTTTGAAACAAAAGACAATCTGCCGCAGCGGACCGGGTCTTTTTTGCAGTGCGAAAAATTGTTACGTAAGATGCTGATCAACATGATTTCATCGTTTCTATTTGGATGATTATTCTAATGATTTTGGATTAATACGTTTCAAAATAGAATGATATGTCAATTGCGCGCGCAGGTGTGACCCCATGACCACATCCACAATTTTCACACGCAAAAGCCGTGATTTTGCCTGCTTGAGGTGGAGCCGCCAGAACCATCTTCGTGATTGAGGAGCAAGGGCAAAGTGATTCTTCGTCCTGCCACCCTGACAGTCCAAAGCAGATACAAAAAAGCCGCCCCTCGGTGAAGGGCGGCTTCTCTTTGAAATGCAGTTTGATCAGCCTGCTTCGTTGACCCGCTGAAGCGCGACCTTGAGGCTCTTGATCTGGACTTCCAGCTCCGCCTTACGGTCGCGGTCGGCGGCCACGACTTCCGGGTCGGCATTGGACACGAACTTCTCGTTCGATAGCTTTTTGTCGATGCGTTCGAGTTCGCTTTCTGCCTTGCCGATCGCCTTTTCGAGACGCGCCTTTTCAGCCGCAATATCGATGAGGTTGCCGAGTGGAATGCACACAGTCGCCTCACCGAGCACCAGCTGTGCCGAACCCTTCGGCGCGACATCGGCTGCCAGAATTTCATCTGCGCGGGCCAGGCGACGAATTGCAGCGGAATGACGGTCGAGACGCATTTCCGTCGTCGGGTTCGCCGCAACGATGACCAGTGGTGCAGTCGCGCCCGGCGGAACGTTCATTTCCGAGCGGGTCGAGCGAATGCCGGAGACGAGATCGACCAGCCAGTTGATTTCGGCAGCAGCAGCATCGTCGCGGAATTCAGGCGTTGGCCAGTCCGTGTGGCACAGCAAATCCTTGCGGCTTTCGCCCTCACCCGCCGAATGCTCCCACAGTTCTTCTGTCATGAATGGCATGAAGGGGTGCAGCAGCTTGTAGATTTCTTCCAGAACATAGGCTGCGCAAGCCTGTGCTTCCTTCTTGGCAACCTCGTCCTCACCGCTGAAAACGGGCTTCAGCAGTTCAAGATACCAGTCACAGACCTGATTCCAGACGAAGCGGTACAGCGCGCTTGCCGCATCGTTGAAACGGTAGTTTTCGATGGCCGATGTGACGTCGTTTGCGGCATTGGCAAGTTCGGTCAAAATCCAGCGGTTGATCGTCTGTGTCGTTGCTTCCGGCAGGAAGTGCGGGTCGCGCTTGACGCCGTTCATCTCGGCAAAACGCGTCGCATTCCACAGCTTGGTGCCGAAGTTGCGGTAACCGGCGATGCGGGCCGGGTCCAGCTTCACATCACGTCCCTGCGCCGCCATGATGGCCAGCGTGAAGCGGAGCGCATCTGCACCATACTCATCGATCAGTTCCAGAGGATCGATGACGTTGCCCTTGGACTTCGACATCTTCTGGCCGTTCTTGTCGCGGACCAGCGCATGGATATAGACCGTATGGAACGGCTCGACAGGGTTGCCGGCATCGTCCTTCATGAAATGCAGACCCATCTGCATCATGCGCACGACCCAGAACGGGATGATGTCAAAGCCGGTGACCAGGACGTTGGTTGGATAATAGCGCGCCAGTTCCGGCGTCTTTTCCGGCCAGCCGAGTGTGGAGAACGGCCACAGCGCGGACGAGAACCATGTGTCCAGAACATCTTCGTCTCGGGTCAAGATTTCACCCGGCTTGAAGTTTTCCAGCTTCTCCTCAACCCAGGCCTTCCATGGACCTTCATGGGAAATATAGTGCTGGATAGCGGCCTGAAGTGCCTCTTCCTCGGTTTTCTCGACAAAAACCTGGCCATCGGGACCATACCATGCCGGGATCTGGTGACCCCACCAGAGCTGGCGCGAAATGCACCATGGCTGGATGTTTTCCATCCACTGGAAATATGTGTTTTCCCAGTTCTTCGGCACGAAATTGGTGCGGCCTTCGCGAACGGATTCGATGGCTGGCTTGGCAAGCGTCTTGTTATCCACCCACCACTGATCGGTCATGCGCGGCTCGATTGGCACGCCACCACGGTCGCCATGCGGCACCATGTGCTTATGCGGCTCGATCTTGTCCAGCAGACCCGCTTCTTCGAATATCTCGACAATAATCTTGCGAGCGGTGAAACGATCCTGACCTTCGAGGCGATCCCATGCTCCATGCAGGGCGGCTGGATGATCCAGTCCTTCGAGGAACTCCTCGTTCTCCTTGATGGTGATGGTGGCGTCGATGTTGAGAATATTGATAGCACGAAGACCAGCACGCTTGCCGACTTCGAAGTCGTTGAAATCATGCGCAGGCGTGATCTTGACCGCGCCGGTACCCGCCGTTGGATCGGCGTAATCATCGGCAACGATTGGAATCTTACGGCCAACAATCGGCAGAATAACGTGCTTGCCAACGATGGACTTGTAACGCTCATCATCCGGGTTCACGGCAATGCCGGTATCCCCCAGCATGGTTTCCGGGCGCGTGGTGGCAACGACGATGTAATCGCGGGTTTCGAATTCGGTGGCCTTGCCCTCTTCATCGAATGCGATTGGGTATTCGTATGTTACGCCCTTTTCCAAGGGGTAGCGGAAGTGCCAGAGGTTGCCCTTCACTTCCAGCTGCTCGACTTCCATGTCGGAAATCGCTGTCAGCAGCTTGGGGTCCCAGTTCACAAGGCGCATGTCCTTGTAGATCAGGCCTTCCTTGTAGAGTGTGACGAAGACTTCGAGAACGGCTTGGGAAAGCCCCTCGTCCATGGTGAAGCGTTCGCGCGACCAGTCGCAGGATGCGCCAAGGCGCTTCAACTGGTTGAAAATCAACCCGCCGGACTCTTCCTTCCACTGCCAGACTTTCTCGATGAAGGCCTCACGGCCCATGTCGCGGCGGCCCGGAAGCTGATTTTCCATCAACTTGCGCTCGACCACCATCTGCGTTGCGATACCGGCGTGGTCCATACCCGGCTGCCACAGCACGTCCTTGCCGCGCATGCGCTCAAACCGGACCATAATGTCCTGAAGCGTGTTGTTGAGCGCGTGCCCCATGTGGAGAGAGCCGGTCACGTTCGGCGGCGGTATCACGATTGTGAACGTTTCCGCGCCCGGCTTGGCGTTCGCGCCAGCGCGAAACGCATTGGCCTCATCCCAGGCTTTGGCGATTTTGGGTTCTACGGATGCGGAATCGTAGGTCTTTTCGAGCATTTACGGACCTGAATTTTAGAGTTCTGGAGTATGTCGCGCAAATTTGCAGCGGTTTTGCGGAAACGACATACGACAATACAAGGAATCTACAGTGCACCACGAATCCTTGGGATCGCAATGCGCCATATGTTTGATTTTTTAAATAAGGATGGGCGGTGCAGAGTCAACAGAAAGTGGCGTTTTCAACGGCAAAGGCTAACAAACAAAAAAGCCGCCCCGGGTTCTGGAGCGGCTTTGCGTTGGTTTTGTTTGCTGTGATCACCGGCGCGGGCCGCGGGCCACGCGCTCGATTTCTTCGCGCACCAGCCGCTCGACCAGCGTTGGAAGGTTGTCTTCCAGCCAATCCTTCAGCATCGGGCGCAGCATATCCTGTGCCATCTGCTCGACGGAGGGACGCTCCACGCCATCGAACATCTCCGCCAGTTCGCCGAAGGACTGCGCGATCTGCGCACCTGCGGCAGCGGAAATGAGGTTGAGCGAAAGGCCAGTTTGTTCAGGCTGACTGTGCTGCGGCTCGGCTGCTACCGGCTGTTCAGCAACAGGCTGTTCCATAACGACTTCCGGCTGAGCAGCAGGTGCCGGGGCTGGCTGCTCAGGCTCAACGGCACCGCGAAGGGCCATATTTTCCCAAACCGGCAAAGGCTGCGGTTCTGGCGCAGTAACGACAGGGCGCGTGAAAACCGGCGCGGGTTCTGGCTGCTGGCGAACGGGGGCCTGCGTTGCATTCAGCAGCGGGCGCATGTCGGTCGGGCGAATGGATGCAGCGGCTGCACGCTCCTGCTGGAACGGTGGCTGCGAAACCGGGGCTGGCTCTACCAGACGCTGGGCGGCGTAGCCCTGAGGGCCAAGCGACGCATTGCGATCCGCAGCAGCACGGACACGGGCCGCGACATCTGCCAGCGACATGGTCTTGTCCGCCGAATCTGCACCGGTCACATCAGGCCGTTCTGCAAAGGATGGCTCGGGCTGGCGCGCGCCGTAACCCTGGTTTGCGGCTGGCGGCACATGTGCAGGCGGGCTGGCAAGCTCTGCGGAGAAAGACGAATCCGCTTCTTCTTCCTCATCGTAAACCGGAGGCAACGGCGCCGAAAAAGCATCTGATGACGCAGGCTCATTGCTTTCGATGATCCTGCGAATAGATGCCAGAATTTCTTCCATGGATGGTTCGCGCGCTACACTTGGCTGAGCCATTTTTATCCCCGGTTTTCACGTTCAAGACGGAACGGAGCAAAATACGCACTCCGAATCACCTTTAGTGTAGGGCACCCATGGGTAGAAATGAATCCACCTGACGGCAGTAAGTCGCTTGTTACACAGCTTTATTTCGCGCGGCTGAAAAACAGAAATGCCGGACCCTTGCCGGCCCGGCATCTCAACATCTATTTAAAACTGAAGTCTTCGATCAGAAAACGAAGTCACGTGCCTTGGCAAAACCGGGAACCGGCTTGACCGAAGCATTGAAGAACGAGGTGGATGATGTGCCCTTGCCATCGCGGCGGTAAACGGTTGCCTTGGCAGAGTTGCCGTAACCGACGACAGCGATGAGACGGCCACCATCACTAAGCTGACCGAGAAGAGCCGCAGGCACGTCTTCCACAGAACCGTTGATGAAGATGAGGTCGTAAGGCGCCTCTGCGGCATAACCCTTGTCCAGCGCGCCGGTGACGGTGGCGACATTATCGAAACCGAGCGACGAAAGCGTTGCCGTGGCCGCTGCGCTCAACTCTTCATCTGATTCCAGCGAAACGACCGAACCGGCCAGCTGCGACAAGACCGCTGAAACGTAACCCAGACCGCCGCCGATTTCGAGAACGACATTATCCTTGGTGATGGCTGCAAGCTGCAACAGCTTGGCCAGTGGCGATGCCTTCATTACGTAGCGAGGACCAAGTCCATCCTTGGCCGGACAGATCTGCAAATCCTCATCCGCATAAGCAATCTGCTTCACACCAGCGGGCACGAACTCTTCCCGCGGCACCGCAAGAAAGGCCTTCAGCACAGAATGCGAGGTCACATCGGTCGTGCGCAACTGGCTGTCTACCATCTTGCCGCGTGCGGTTTCGAAATCCATCATGTCGTGTTCGCCTCAAATACAAGCTCGAAAGCAGCCTGAAATTCAGACCACCGTTGGCTACCGTCTTAATTGCCTGCGCGTTGGCTTTCAAGCACAAGCACACCGCAGAGGGTGGAAAAAGGCAGGTTGTGACTTTCATCGCAGATTTTAGCATCCAGATTGCGCAAAACACTCCAAAAGCGGGAACTTTTTATCCGCCTAATCATTGATAAAGGACTGGAAACGCTCAACAACCTTCGGAGGCCAGCATGCTCGGCACAATCCTCATCATCCTGCTCGTTCTGTTCCTGATCGGCGCTTTGCCAAACTGGGGTTACCATAATTACGGGTATGGTCTTTCAGGCGGTCTCGGCCTTGTTCTAGTGATCGTGCTGATTTTGGTCCTCCTCGGCCGTATCTAACGTCCCTGTAATAGCCGCATCGTCCCATCAAAAAGGACATGCGGCTTTTCCACAAAACTTCTTCGGCTTTTTCAAACCTACCCTATTGCGTGGAAAATGGATTCGTTCTAAATCCCCGCCATGGCTTGAGCGATACAAGCCCGTGAGGCCTCGTGGCGGAGTGGTGACGCAGAGGACTGCAAATCCTTGTACCCCGGTTCAATTCCGGGCGAGGCCTCCAACAAAAATCACCGAGATTTCAAAGTTTTACAGCAGTCCCTTAAAGTCACTCCATGGATGGTGTGACTGACGGAAGGTACCGCGTTGTCTAATTCCCCCACCTCCTCGGAACATCAATCGGCTTTTGCAGTTTACCGCGACACAAGAGTAGTGTTGCGATATGCAACCAATCGACTTTCGGGAGAGCGCCATGAGATTGACCGTTGCTTTAGTGAGTGCAGGACTGGCGTTGGGGCTTGGCGGTTGTACGGCTGGCGGCTTTACGGCCACGTCTATCTCTTCCTACAGCCTTGAGCCGATACCCGGTAGCATTACTTACGGCGGACAGCCGCGAACGAAGTTGACGAAATCGCCCATCGGCAGCACGTTTACGCATAATTTCCGCCGCTTCGATGACCGCGTGATTGAGACGTATCAGATTCAGCCGGATCGTTCGCTGAAGATTATCGACCGCCGTATCATCAGGGACTGGTCGTTCCTTGGTCGGGATGACTAGGCTGGCAACATAATGCCGGTAGCGTGCAGATAGACATTGAACAGCCACCCTGAACCTTCTAAACGCCCTTCTAGTATTGGAAGCAACGGGAAAAGCCATGCAGACGCCTTGGAAAAAGCCGGTTCTCATCGCGTTGGAAGAGCCCGGCGTTTATGTGAGCATCGAATCGACGCAGGCGGCGTCCTGGGCATTGATCGAAGACTGGCCGGAAGAGGACGGCGAGATGCTGGATCGTGCACTTCTCGTCTTTGCGGCTGTGGATGCTGGCAAGAAAAAGCCCGAAGATGCACGCAAGGCCTTCATCGATGCGGCGATTGAAGCTGGTCTAGACGTAAAGTCATAGTGACGCAGGTGATTTTGCCATCTTAAAAACCGGCTGCCTTGTCGCTAAGATGTTGACGAAAATCAAAAAATACCGAGGCACTCTTCTCAATGAAAAAGTTCGTTTTCATCCTTATTCTGGCCTGCCTGCTGATCAGCATTGTCGGGCACTGGATTTTTGCACTCGTCGTGACCTGAGTGCAAATGCCGGGCATGTCTGCTGCCCATAGAATTCCTAACAATTCATGTCAGCGTCACGGAACTCCGTTAAGTTTTGCACGTTCTTCTTCCACGAACATGGAGGGTAAAGCGATGCGTGACGGTCTCAACAGTCTGCTTGAAGTTTCACTACTTGGTTTTGTGGTTGTTACTTGCCTTATGATGGTTAACCCTATCATTTGATAGCAATATCAGAGTGATTATCAGACAACGTTATTTAAAATGACGATGCAAAAATGCGGCCTTTGTGCCGCATTTTGTTTTTGCGCTTCACGACTTTGTTCATCAACTTTTTTCGATAGAGACCTTATTGCATTCGGCGTGCGGGGCGCTAACGTCTGACAATAGCCTCTTGTGAGTAACGCGCATGTCTGCACCCCAGTCTTCCTCCACAATCGTCACCGCCGCCATGCTGGCCATTGGCGATGAGCTTCTTTCTGGTCGGACGAAGGATAAGAACATCGGCCACCTCGCCGACGTCATGACCATGTCTGGCATAGATCTCAAGGAGGTGAGAATCGTTGCGGATGAAGAGCCCGCCATCATCGAGGCGCTGAATGCGCTGCGTAAGCGTTATGACTATGTCTTCACATCGGGCGGGATCGGCCCCACCCATGACGACATCACCGCCGATGCCGTATCCGCAGCCTTCGGTCTGCCCTGCGAGCATGATGACGAGGCGATGCGCCTGTTGGGCGAGATGTACCGCGTGCGTGAAATGGAATTTACCGATGCCCGCAAGCGCATGGCCCGCATGCCGCGTGGTGCGCAGCACATAGCCAACCCGGTATCGGTGGCACCCGGCTTCATCGTGGAGAATGTCTACGTCATGGCAGGCGTACCGCAGGTGTTTCAGGCCATGCTCGATAATGTGATTCCCACACTTCGAACCGGATCGAAAATCCTGTCACAGGCCGTTCGCTCGCCCTATGGCGAAGGTGATATCGGCACGCTTCTGACCGGCGTTCAGAAGGCCCATCCCGAAACGAGCATCGGCTCCTACCCCAAGTATGACGGCCAGCGTTTCTCAACGGAGATCGTCGTTCGCGCCCGCGATGCAGCGGCCCTCAGCGCCGCAGCGCAGGACGTGACCGCGATGATCGAGACCATCACCCGCGAGAAAGCAGCGCGCGCCGTTTGAACGCTTGTAGCCGTCGAACGTTTACGCAAGGCGAAACCGCCTTGCGTTGGTGTTGATCGTGATCAAGGTTTCGCTAGGCTGAAGGCAGCAGAGTGCTGGCTTAAACGAAGCGGATTGCAGATTTCCCAAGCTGCACAGCTTCACCATGATGAGGGAGCCCGACCATGGGTTACAAGACGATACTTGCCGTTATGGACACCGCGGAAAATGCCCGAAAGTTGGGCGATTTTACCGTTTCTCTGGCAAACACATTCTCCTCACACGTCATTGGACTGCATATGGAAACATTTGCAGCTGTTCCGCTTGTTGCTCCCATGGAAATGCCAGATCCGGCAACCGTACAGGCGGTTCAGGAAGTCGCGCATCAGGAAACCACGGATGTGGGGCGGATATTCGATCAGAAAATGTCTGCCGAAGGCGTTTCGCACGAATGGCGCAGCTTCGTTTCTTCCGTCGGTTACTCTTCCAACACGGCCGTTCAGAGCGCGCGCTGCGCCGATATCGTGCTGGCGCGGCAGACGAGTGCCTCTGCCATGTCGGATAGCCGTGCGGAGCTCGACAATTTTCTCTATGAAAGCGGCCGCCCGGTGCTTCTCGTTCCACACATCTTGCAGCAGCCCAAACCCATCAAACGCGTGCTAGTGGCGTGGAACGGTTCGCGAGAGGCCACCCGCGCCGCCTTCGATGCCCTGCCCTTCATGATGGCAGCAGATAGCGTAGAGATTTTCTCTGTCGGTGCGGAAGACAGTGATGTTCAGTCCGGTGCGCTTGCGGGCTCAGAACTCGCCTCCACCCTCGCCCGTCACGGCATCAATGTCAGCGTCACCTCGCAGGAAAAAGCGCATGGCCTGTCTGCCGAAAAGGCAATCGAGCAGCGCCTGTCGGATAACAGCATCGATCTGCTGGTCATGGGCGCTTATGGTCATTCCCGCTGGTGGGAGATGCTGTTTGGCGGCGTTACGCGCACAGTGCTGGACAAGACCACTGCTCTGACGCTCTTGTCACGTTGAGCGGATACTGAGCTGAAAACCAAAGAAGCCGCCGAGACGATCGGCGGCTTATCTCATTCTTGCCGATAGATTAAACCAGCCGCGTTTCACCCGTCGCGAATTTCGCCTTCAGCAGACATTCGTCATACTCCGCGTCCGCAGTGGAATCGAAGACAATGCCGCCGCCTACGTTGAAGGTGGCGGTGCCGTCTTCGAACAGGGTGATGGTGCGGATGGCGACGGAGAAGCGCATGTCACCATTAGGTGAGATGACACCAATTGCGCCGCAATAGACGTTGCGGGGTCCGATCTCCAGATCGTGCAGAATTTCCATCGCCCGCATTTTCGGTGCGCCGGTGACGGAGCCGCAGGGGAAAAGTGCCGCGAAAATATCCTCCACCGTCATATCGGCCAAAAGCTTTGCCCGCACATGGCTGACCATCTGGTGGACGGTGGGATAGGTTTCGATTTCAAACAGCTTCGGCACATCCAACGTGCCGACTTCGGTAATGCGGGAAATATCGTTACGCAGCAGATCGACAATCATGCGGTTTTCGGCAAGCGTCTTTTCATCTTTCAGCATGCCGTCGACCAGCGTGGCATCCTGCTCTACCGAGGCGCCACGCTTGATCGTGCCCTTCATCGGGTGCGTTTCGATCCATCCATCGCTAACCGAGAAAAAAAGCTCCGGCGAGCGGGACAGGATTATCGGGCCACCGAGATTGACGAGCGCGCCGTATTTCACCGGCTGGCGCTCGATCAGCGACCAGAAGGCGGTCAGCGGATCGCCGTGCCAGCGGGCATGGATCGGCATTGTGAGATTGGCCTGGTAACAATCACCCTGCCGCAAATGCTGGTGCAGCTTTGAGAATTGCACTCGGTAGTCTTCCAGCGTCCAACCGGGTTTGATGTCGCTCAGAAAGTCATCAGCATTCATCAGTGCGCCTGATGGCGCGGCTTTCGCCACATCACCGCATGGTGACGCGAACACGCCAAAGCACAGCAGCGGCACATCGCGCTTTGCGCCAGCCAATGGCGCCAGCTTTTTCTCGAAGAGATATCCGGCCTCATACGACATATAACCGGCGAGATATTTACCCGCTGCCCGTGCCGCCTGCATTCGAGCCAACGCGGAAAAGAAGTCTGCCGCCTCATGCGCAACGATCATCTCTTCCGGGTCGGTAAACAGCGTTACCGAACCGGTGGTATCATCGCGAAAAAGCACATAAGGCGCGGTCAGCAAATCCGTTCAATCCCTCAAAAGGTCAGATGGGATCGATATCGCCTTTCGCCCACATTTCAATGGTCTCGGCGTAGAAATCCGCAAAGCGGCCTTCCTCGATGGATTTGCGGATGCCCTGCATGAGCTCCTGATAGTAGGCGAGATTGTGCCAGG
The DNA here is from genome assembly GCA_900473205.1 of Hyphomicrobiales bacterium. GTDB lineage: Bacteria > Pseudomonadota > Alphaproteobacteria > Rhizobiales > Rhizobiaceae > Agrobacterium. Next base: position 142,402 of record UCLB01000020.1, on the reverse strand, counting down.
AAAGAAGCATGCCGCCCAAAGCTTCGTTGGAGCGGGCGAGATGATGCAGGTAGGCACGGGAGTAATCACGTGACGCCGGGCAGTTGGACTGCTCATCCAGCGGGCGCATGTCTTCGGCGTGGCGGGCGTTGCGGATATTGACGCGGCCACGGCGGGTGAAGGCCAGACCGTGGCGACCGGAACGGGTCGGCATGACGCAATCGAACATATCGATGCCACGGGCGACCGATTTCAGGATATCATCCGGTGTGCCGACGCCCATCAGATAACGCGGCTTTTCCGTTGGCAGAACCGGAAGCGTCGTGTCGAGCATCGCCAGCATCACGTCTTGCGGTTCACCTACGGCAAGACCACCGACGGCGTAGCCCTTGAGATCAAGCTGCTTCAAGCCTTCCGCCGAGCGAATGCGCAAATCCGGCTGATCGCCGCCGTGCACGATGCCAAACATGGCCTTGCCCGGTTGCTCGCCGAAGGCAACGCGGCAACGCTCTGCCCAGCGCAGGGACATTTCCATGGCGCGCTCGATTTCCTTGCGTTCGGCAGGCAGGGCGATGCACTCGTCCAGCTGCATCTGGATGTCCGAATCGAGCATACCCTGAATTTCGATAGAGCGTTCCGGCGACATGTGGTGCAGCGAGCCATCAAGATGGCTTTTGAACGTCACGCCCTTTTCATCCAGCTTGCGCAGGCCAGACAGCGACATGACCTGAAAGCCGCCGCTATCGGTGAGGATCGGGTGCGGCCAGCGGATCAGCTCATGCAGACCGCCAAGGCGCTGTACGCGCTCCGGGCCGGGGCGCAGCATCAGGTGGTAGGTGTTGCCCAAAATGACATCGGCGCCGAGGTCACGCACCTGATCCAGATACATGGCCTTGACGGTGCCGACCGTGCCGACCGGCATGAAAGCGGGTGTGCGGATGGTGCCGCGTGGCATGGCCACTTCGCCAAGACGCGCGCCGCCGCTGGTTGCTTTGAGGGTGAAGGAGAAATTCTCGTGCATCAGGTCTTCCGAAAAAGGAGGCTGGAATCGCCATAGGAATAGAAACGGTAGCCGGTTTCGATAGCGCGGGTGTAGGCCTCGCGCATGGTGTCCAGCCCGCAGAAAGCCGAAACCAGCATGAACAGCGTGGATTTCGGCAGGTGAAAATTCGTCATCAGAATATCGACCGCCTTGAAGCGATATCCCGGCGTGATGAAGATGCCGGTTGGGCCGGACCAGGGCATGATCTGCCCATCATCGGCAGCCGCACTCTCGATCAGCCGCAGCGACGTGGTGCCGACGCAGACGATGCGCCCGCCCCTCGCCTTGACGGCATTCAACTTGGCCGTGGTCTCTTCGGACACATATCCGATTTCGAGGTGCATCTTGTGCTCTTCGGTGTCATCGGCCTTCACAGGCAGAAACGTACCAGCGCCGACATGCAGCGTTACGAAATGCCGCTCGATACCGGCGGCATCCAGAGCTTCGAAGAGAGCGGGCGTGAAGTGTAGGCCTGCGGTGGGCGCTGCGACGGCACCTTTTTCGCGGGCGTAGATTGTCTGGTAATCGGTCTGGTCCTGCGCGTCTTCGGGGCGCTTGGCCGCGATGTAAGGTGGCAGCGGGATGTGGCCGACGGACGCGATGGCCTCGTCCAGCACGGGGCCGGAGACATCGAACAGCAGCGTGATTTCGCCCTCCTCGCCCTTCTCCTCGACGGTCGCCTCAAGGAAAGCCAAGCCGCAGGCATTGTCATGCTCGTAACCGAAGCGGATGCGGTCGCCCTGCTTGATACGCTTGCCGGGACGCGCGAATGCCTTCCAGCGGCTGGCATCTGCGCGCATATGCAGCGTGGCGGAAACGGCCGTTTCCGGCGCACCTTCACGAAGTCGCACGCCTTCGAGCTGGGCGGGAATGACGCGGGTGTCGTTGAAAACCAAGGCGTCGCCGGGTTTCAGAAAACTCGGAAGATCAAAAACCTGATGGTCCGTCATGCCGCCTGCAGTCGGATCAACCACAAGCAGACGCGCACTGTCGCGCGGGTTCGCCGGGCGAAGCGCGATGTTATCGTCAGGAAGGTCGAAGTCGAACAGGTCTACACGCATGATGGGCTTTCGAAAATATCAAAACCCGCCCTGCGTCAGCGCGGGCGGGTAATTCGGGTGACAGGGCGTTCTCCAAACTCTGCGTCATCCTCGGGCTTGTCCCGAGGATCTAACGATCCCCAACATCAGCCGTGGTTAGATCCTCGGGACAAGCCCGAGGATGACGACGGAGAGGGTTCGTCTCTATGTCACCCAATCAAAACCCGCCCCGCAGAACCTGCGAGGCGGGCCAAGTGTCTATATCCTATGCTCAGGCCGCAGAAGCAAGGCGGATCGAGACGATGGAATCGGGGTCCTTCACGGGCTCGCCGCGCTTGACCTTATCGATGGCTTCCATGCCTTCGATGACCTGGCCCCAGACGGTGTACTGCTTGTTCAGCCATGGGCTGTCCGTAAAGCAGATGAAGAACTGCGAGTTGGCAGAATTCGGGCTCTGCGAACGGGCCATGGAGCAGGTGCCGCGAACGTGCGGAATAGCGGAGAACTCTGCCTGAAGGTCAGGCTTCTCGGAACCGCCCATGCCAGCGCGGCTTGGGTTGAAGCTTTCAGAACCTTTCTTGCCGAACTTCACGTCGCCGGTCTGCGCCATGAAATCGGAGATGACGCGGTGGAAAACGACGCCATCGTAAGCCTGTTCGGAAACCAGTTCCTTGATGCGGGCAACGTGGCCCGGAGCCACTTCCGGCATAAGCTGGATGACGACCTTGCCAGTCGTGGTTTCCATGATGAGGGTGTTTTCGGGATATTTGATCTCGGCCATGGTATCTCTCCTTTTACGTGGGCATGCGCCCGGTTTTATTTCTTGCCAACGGTGACTTTGACCATGCGGTCAGGATCGGAAACTTCGCCGTTTCCGCCTTTGCCCTTCTTGATCTTGTCGATAAATTCCATGCCGGACACAACCTTGCCGACAACGGTATACTGGCCGTTCAGGAACGAGCCCTGATCGAACATGATGAAGAACTGCGAGTTAGCAGAATTCGGGTCCTGCGAGCGGGCCATGCCAACAGTGCCGCGCTCGAACGGTGTCTTGGAAAACTCTGCTGGCAGATCAGGCAGGTCGGAGCCGCCGGTGCCGGCGCGCTGGGCGTTGAACGACTTGCTCATATTGCCGTACTGCACGTCACCCGTCTGGGCCATGAAGCCGGGAATGACGCGGTGGAAAGCGACGTTGTCATAGGCACCCTTTTCAGCCAGCGCCTTGATCTGCGCAACGTGCTTGGGCGCAACTTCCGGCATGAGCTGGATGACGACGGGGCCATCTTTCAGCTGGATCGTGAGGAATTCCGCAGCCGAAGCAAATGTGCTGGCGGCGATGGCGCTGACGAACAGGGCGCCAGCAAAGGCAAATCGAAGCAGTTTCATTGGAATAGGCTCCAGAATAATCGCCGAAACTATTGTTTCAGCTTGCTGTTGAGGGCTTGCAAAACGGCTTTCGGCACGAAAGTCTCCACATTACCGCCCATTGCGGCGATCTGACGAACCAATGTGGCGGTAATGGGCCGCGATGCCGTTCCGGCTGGTAGAAAAACGGTCTGGATGTCAGGCGCCATCTGCCTGTTCATGCCCGCCATCTGCATTTCGTAATCCAGATCGGTGCCATCCCGCAGGCCGCGCACCAGAAGAGTCGCGCCATGCTCGCGGGCGGCGTCTACGACAAGATTGCCGAAGGAAACGACACGAAGACGATCAACGGCATCCGGCACTGCTTCGGTCAAAGAACGGCGAATGAGTTCTCCCCTTTCCTCGAAGCTGAACATTGGCGCTTTGCCGGGATGAATGCCGATAGCGACGATGACTTCCGACGCAACATTCAACGACTGGATCAAAACATCCAAGTGTCCGTTGGTCATCGGATCGAAAGATCCGGGATAAAAGGCAATCGTCATACCGCTCTCGATATTTAACGTTAGTTGTGCCGCCTTTTGTCATGTAAGACAAAGCTTCGCAAGACCTCGGAGTGGCAGGCTTTTCGCCGCGCAGCCTCAATATTACACTGAACACCACATGAACGCGCCATTCAGCGCGGCTTCAAAGCATATCTCTATAAACGTCTCATCGCATCGCAAACGGGCACTCGGCCCAATCGGAGACGGAAATGCTGGTATTTATGATGATCCTGACAATCGCGACATCCTTCGTCGTTGAATATGTCTTCATGGATTGACGTGAACTGCCGATTTCCTGAACGCCAGATGAACGAAGCATTCAACAAAGCTTCAGAGGCGCGATGCTAATCGATTTTTAACAATAACGCGGAACTGGATCAGCTGCCACGCGTTCAGATCGCAGTAAAGGAACGGACACATGTTTATCAGAGAAAAACAGTCTACTTCGGCGAAAATCGGCGTGATCAGCACAGCCTGGACAATGTTGGTTATCGCGATGGTAGCAACAACGTTCAGCCTTTATGGTCAGAAGCCAGAACAGAACGGCCCTGAATTTCCGCAGCTTACTGCCCGCTCTCAGTATATGAATTATTATTGATCCAGCGGGAGTGAAATACTCATCACTTCTGGAGTTATGCCATGCTTACATTCTTGACACTGCTAACAGCCTTGATCAGCGCAATGTTCGTGGCATCCGTCATCTCGGTGGCGACGGAGTCTCGTAAGGAAGATGAGGATTTCAAAGCGTTGATGGAACGCAGCAAGGCGTTCTGACCGCCAGACCCTGAAGGTTCGATACCATATTCAAAGTTTGAAAGCCGCCCGCCCGTCAGGCGGCTTTTTGGTGTCTGGCGTTTCGCAGCGTGCGCTCGATAACTCTGGCTGGCACTCCCACTGACGCAATTGCTCACGCCATCGTTTGAAGAAGCACGCCTTTCCGCGGAATTTAGCCTTCAATTCCAAAGAGGATTGATTTAAGGAAGCCCCATAGACCCGGCGTAACGGGCGAATATTGTGAGGTTTGCATAACGATGCTCGATTCCCTGAGAAATGCTTCTCGAACTTTGGCGGCAAAGATTCTTCTTCTTCTCCTCGTCGTGTCCTTCGGCGTGTGGGGTGTTTCCGCATCTCTGGTGTCGACAAATTCGCATGCCGTCATGACGGTGGGCGACCAGACGGTCACGCCCAATGAATTTCGCTTTGCCTATCAGCGCCAGCTGGCAGATGTCGGCCGCCAGTTCGGCACGCGTCTGACCACGGAGCAGGCCAAGGCATTCGGCATCGACCGTCAGGTGTTCAGCCAGCTTGCTGCAGGTGCGGCGCTGGACGAACTGGCCTCGAAGATGAACCTCGGCCTCTCCGAAGATCGCCTCGCGACCCTCATTGCCGAAGACCCGGCATTCAAGTCTCCAAACGGCCAGTTCGACCGCAGTCTCTTCAGCCAGCGTCTGCGCGGCGCGGGCTTCAACGAAGATGATTACGTGAAGGAGCGCAGCAAGGTTGCCGTGCGTGGCCAGATCGTGGATGCCATTTCCGACGGCTTCAAGCCGCCGCAGGTTCTGGTCGATGCGCTGAAGCATTATCGCGATGAACAGCGCTCAATCGAATATATCCTGCTGTCCAACGCCAATATCGATCCGGTCAAAGCACCTGGTGACGATGTGCTGGCGGCATGGTTCGAAAAGAACAAAGCCAATTACCGCGCGCCGGAATATCGCAAGTTCACCTATGTGAAGCTTGAGCCGTCCGACATCGCCGATCAGGCCGCCATCACCGATCAGCAGATTGCCGACTATTACGAAGGCCACAAGGATAACTTCCGGACCGCCGGACGTCGCACCATCGAGCAGCTGACATTCTCCGACAAGGAAATGGCGCAAGCCGCTGCGACGCAGATTCGCGCGGGCACCACGACTTACGATCAGGTCGTGAAGGATCAGGGCAAGCAGCCTGCCGACGTGACGCTGGGCGAATTCACCAAGGACACGGTTCCCGACCAGTCGGTCGCCGAAGCAGCCTTCGCAATCCAGAAGGATGGCGGCGTGTCTCCTGTCGTTGAGGGTGCCTTCGGCCCGGTCATCCTGCGTGTGACGGGCATCAAGAACGAAAGCATGAAGACGCTGGATGAGGCGAAGGAAGAGATTCGCACCAATCTCGCCACGGCCAATGCTGCCGAAGAGCTGAACAATGTTCACGACCGTTACGAAGATCTGCGTGGCGGCGGCTCGTCGCTGGCAGATGCAGCAACGCAGCTTAAGCTCAAGCCGGTGACGGTCGAAGCAATCGACGCCAATGGCGAAGACGACAAGGGCAAGCCTGTCGAGGGACTGCCGACCCCTGCCCTCGTTACGGAAGTCTTCAAGGCCGATCAGGGAGGCGATGCGCCTGCCGTCAATATCGGTCGTGACGGTTACGTCTGGTTCGACCTGCAGCAGATCACCGCACCGCGCGACCGCACCCTGAACGAAGTCAAGGATCAGGTCGTGGCCGACTGGACTGCCGAACAGCAGCGCACGGCGCTGGCCGCCAAGGCCGACGAACTGAAGGCACGTGTTGAAAAGGGCGAAACGCTGGCTGCGATTGCTGGCGAGATGGGCCTTGCCGTGGAAACCAAGATGGGCCTTCGCCGCACCAGCGAAGACGCATTGCTGGGCCAGCAGGCCGTGGCCGCCGTCTTTGCGGGCGCAAACGGCCTCGTCGGTACAGCACCGGATACGGAAGGCTCCAGCCGCGTTCTGTTCAAGGTCACGGATGTCACCAACTCGCCATCCGACGCGCTTGATAACAACGACCAGCAGCTGACTGCCATGGCAACCGCTGCCGGCGATGACATGCTCGACCAGATGGTCAACCGTCTTCAGAATGATTATGGTGTCACCATCAATCAGGCTGTCGCAGACCAGGCCATGACAGCATTCTAAGCCGCAATTCGGGGGACGTGACGACATGGCTGAATTGAAGCCGCTGATTGCGAAGGTGGCCAACGGTGAAAGCCTGAACCGCGACGAAGCGCGTCAGGCCTTCGACGTGCTGATGTCCGGCGAAGCGACGCCTTCGCAGATCGGCGCGTTCCTCATGGCTTTGCGGGTGCGCGGTGAAACGGTGGACGAAATCGTCGGTGCTGTTTCCTCCATGCGCTCGCGCATGCTGCCCGTCACGGCCCCTGCCGATGCCATGGATATCGTTGGCACCGGCGGCGATGGGCTGGGCACCTACAACATCTCCACGCTCGCCTCCATCATCGTGGCGGGCGCAGGCGTACCGGTTGCCAAGCACGGCAACCGCGCGCTCAGCTCCAAATCCGGCACGGCAGATGCGCTCTCCGTTTTAGGCGTGAAGCTGGATATCGATCCGGAGCTGATCAGCCGCTGCATCGGCGAGGCCGGTCTTGGCTTCATGTTCGCACAGCGTCACCATTCCTCCATGCGCCACGTCAACCCCAGCCGGGTTGAGCTTGGCACGCGAACCATCTTCAACCTGCTCGGCCCGCTGTCCAACCCGGCTGGCGCGAAGAAGCAGTTGCTCGGCGTTTTTGCGCCGCATTGGCTGGTGCCGCTTGCAGAAGTGTTGCGCGATCTGGGCTCGGAAAGTGTCTGGGTCGTTCACGGTGATGGGCTGGACGAAATCACCACCACAGGCACCACCCATGTGGCCGCGCTGGAAGGTGGCAAGATCAGAAGCTTCGATCTGACGCCAAAGGATTTTGGTGTCGATACCGCCAGCATAGAGGATCTCAAGGGTGGCGATGGCGTTGCCAATGCGGCGGCCTTGCGCGACGTCTTAAGCGGGCACAAGAACGCTTACCGCGACGTATCGCTGTGCAATGCCGCGGCCTCTCTCGTCGTGGCTGGCAAGGCGCAGACGCTGGCAGACGGCATGAAAATCGCAAGTGCCTCGCTGGACGAAGGCAGAGCAGCAGCAGCTCTCGACAGACTGATTGCTGTTTCGAACGAAGAGTAAGACAAAGCCATGAGCGACATTCTGAAAAAGATCGAAGCCTACAAGCGCGAAGAGATCGCCGCTGCCAAGGTAAAGGTTTCTGTCGATGATCTGAAAGCCATGGCGGCTGACCAGACGGCACCGCGCGGTTTCTATCAGGCCCTGAAGCGCAAACAGGCGGATGGCGCATTCGGGCTGATTGCCGAAATCAAGAAGGCCAGCCCGTCAAAGGGTCTGATCCGCCCGGATTTCGATCCACCATCCCTGGCCAAAGCCTATGAGGCTGGCGGCGCGGCCTGCCTTTCCGTGCTGACGGATACGCCAAGTTTTCAGGGCGCACCGGAATTTCTGACCGCCGCCCGCAATGCCTGCGCCCTGCCCGCGCTGCGCAAGGATTTCATGTTTGAGACCTATCAGGTCCATGAAGCCCGCGCCTGGGGTGCCGATTGCATTCTTCTCATCATGGCATCGCTTTCTGACGATGAAGCCAAGCGTCTGGAAGACGAGGCGTTTTCGCTCGGTATGGATGTTCTGGTTGAAGTGCATGACGAGGAAGAGACCGAACGCGCGCTGAAGCTCGCATCGCCGTTGCTCGGCATCAACAATCGCAACCTGCGCACTTTCGAGGTCAGCCTCGATGTTAGCGAGCGTCTGGCGGCGATGGTTCCTGCGGACAAGCTGCTGGTGGGCGAAAGCGGCATCTTCACCTATGAGGATTGCATCCGCCTTCAAAAATCAGCCATCACCACGTTCCTTGTGGGTGAAAGCTTGATGCGTAAGGATGACGTGACATCCGCCACACGCACCTTGCTCACGGGCCGCAGTGACATTCTGGCTGCCGAATGAGCGCTGACCCGAAACTCACCCATATCGGCGCGTCCGGCGAGGCGCATATGGTCGATGTCGGTGACAAGACTGAGACGACGCGCGTGGCAGTGGCCGAAGGTTTCGTGAAAATGAAGCCGGAAACGCTGGCGCTGATCCGTGAAGGCAATGCCAAGAAGGGCGATGTCATCGGCACGGCCCGTCTGGCCGGTATTATGGCCGCCAAGCAGACCTCCAACCTCATTCCGCTCTGCCATCCGCTGATGCTGACGAAGGTTGCCGTCGATATTACCGAGGATGACGCCCTGCCCGGCCTGCGGGTTCAGGCCACCGTCAAGCTATCCGGCAAGACGGGCGTCGAAATGGAAGCGCTCACCGCTGTTTCCATCGCCTGCCTGACGATCTACGATATGGCGAAAGCCGCCGACAAGGGCATGGAAATTGGCTCTATCCGTCTTCTGGAAAAAACCGGCGGAAAATCCGGGCACTTCAAGGCACAAGACTAAGACATTGAATGGGTCCGGTGGGCATGCGGCGCATCCACCCTTACGGCCACAGGAAGAGGAAACGCCATGAAACCCCTCCTGCCCGTTGCGGAAGCTCAGGCGCGGTTGCTGGGTGCAGCCAGACCCGTTATGTCGGTCGAGACCGTGCGACTGGACCAGGCGGACCAGCGCGTACTGGCGCAGGACCTGCAAGCCCGCCTCACCCAGCCACCCTTCCACGCCTCTGCCATGGATGGTTACGCGCTGAGGGCCATCGACGCCCCGCAGATCGGCTCCGTCCTCACCGTCATCGGCGAATCTGCTGCGGGCCACGCGTTCGAGGGCCGTGTGAGCGAGGGTCAGGCCGTTCGGATTTTCACCGGCGCGCCTTTGCCCGAGGGTGCCGATACGGTTCTCATTCAGGAAGACGCGGAAAAGCTCGAAGGCGGCAAAATCCGCACAACATTCGAGGTCACCGAGGGAAGACATATACGCCCGCGCGGACAGGATTTTCTGGAAGGCGAAACGGGGCTAAAAGCCGGAACGGAACTCACCTTCGCGGACATCACGCTCACCGCCGCCATGAACCACGCAGAGCTTTCCGTCTATCGCAAACCGCTCATCGCCATTCTGGCAACCGGCGACGAACTGATCCCGCCCGGCGGCACACCTAACCCCGCCCAGATCATCGCCTCCAACACCTTTGGCGTCGCCACGCTGGCCCGCAAAGCCGGGGCCGATATCCTCGATCTCGGCATCGTCGCCGATGACGAGGCCGTGATCCGCGCAGCTATAGACAAGGCCATCGCCGCAAAGGCGGACGTTCTCGTCACACTCGGCGGTGCTTCGGTCGGCGATCATGACCTCGTGCAAGCAGCACTGAAAGCCCATGGCATGGCGCTCGATTTCTGGCGCATCGCCATGCGCCCCGGAAAGCCGTTAATGGTGGGCTCTATCGGCGACATGCAGGTGCTGGGTCTGCCGGGAAACCCCGTCGCCAGCCTCGTTTGCAGCCTGTTGTTTCTGGAACCGCTTATCCAAACACTCAGCCACCGCTCCATCACATCCCGAGAAATCAAAGCCAAGACTTCCACCGCACTGAAAACAAACGACCAGCGGCAAGATTATCTGCGTGCACGCATCATCGGCCATGAAAACGGCCTGCCGGTTGTCGAGGCATTTACCAAGCAAGACTCATCCATGATGAAAATCATGGCGAGTTCGGATTGCCTCATCATCAGGCCACCCCACGTATCGGAGAGCGCTGCCGGTACGGAGTGTTTGGCCATCACGCTTCGTTAAGGTCGACACTTCAAGTCAGTTCGGGATGTTGACCCACGAGCCTGTCGCGTTTCTGCTGGAGCAAATCCATTTGCTCTTTCAACTCGCACATCGCCTCGTCGATCTTGTCGACGCTCTCTTCGATGTGGAGATAGTGCTCGGCAAGAATCGCCTTGGCTTCCTTACGGCTGGATGCATTGGGGGTGTCACCATAGAGAGGCCGGTTGGCGGTCTCTTTCAGGAACAACGTCGTCACCAGTCCAACCAATGCGGCGATCATCAGATAGTAGGCCGGCATGTAGATGTTTTCGGTCGCTTCCACCAACCACGCGGCCACCGTGGGCGTCAGGCCCGCAACGATGATGGAGATATTGAACGAAATTGCCAGAGCGCTGTAGCGAATACGTGCGGGAAACAGCGACGGCAGCGTGGCAGCCATAATGCCTACGAGGCAATTCAGGCCGATAGCGAGGATCAATAGACCGAAGAAGATGCCGATAACATTGCCGCCCGCGATGAGGTGAAAGGCTGGAAGCGACAAGGTCAGGACGATGGTGCTGCCAATGGCAAGAAACGGACGTCTGCCGACGCGGTCGCTCAGGAAACCGACGAGTGGCTGCACGAATAGCATGCCGACCATGACGGCAATGATAATCAGCGCGCCGTGATCCTCGGTGTATCCAAGGGTCTTGGAGAGATAGGTGGGCATGTAGGTCAGCAGCATGTAGTAGGTCACGTTGGTGACCAGAACCATGCCGATGCAGATCAACAGGGAACGCGGATGTTCTCTGAAAATCTCCGCAAAAGGCACCGTTGGCCGCTCTTTCAGCGAATCCTTGTCTTCGGCTTCCGTTTGCTTGAGACGCTCGGTAAAGGCCGGAGTTTCTTCCGCGGCATGGCGCAGGTAAAGCCCGATAAGGCCGAGGGGCGCAGCGAGAAAGAACGGAATACGCCAGCCCCAGGACAGGAAGTTGGCTTCACTCATGATGGCACTGAGTATAACGACCAGCCCGGCCCCAAGCACGAACCCCGCGATGGAGCCGAAATCAAGCCAGCTTCCCAGAAAGCCGCGACGGCGATCCGGCGAGTATTCGGCCACGAAGATGGCTGCGCCTGTATATTCGCCGCCGACGGAAAAGCCCTGCGCGAGTTTGCACAACAGAAGCAGAATCGGCGCCCATATGCCAATCGTTGCATATCCGGGAATGATACCAATGCAGAACGTGCTAATCGCCATGATGACGATTGTCAGCGAGAGAACCTTCTGACGCCCGAATTTATCGCCCATTGCGCCGAAGAAAAGACCGCCCAGCGGGCGCACAAGAAACGGCACAGAGAATGTTGCGAGGGCTGCTATAGTCTGAACCGCTGGAGAGGCATCTGGGAAGAAGACTTTTCCCACAGTGGCGGCTACGAAGCCATAAACGCCGAAGTCGAACCATTCCATCGCATTGCCAAGCGCGGCAGCTGTGATGGCTTTCTTCAATTTGGAATCTTCGATGACGGTAACATCCGTGATCGTCAGATGATTTGTATCGGCAATCTCACTCAATATAGGCCCCCATGCAATATCGATTGAATATATCGTGATCTAAAATGCGCAATTGTTGAAAGGGTTCCGAAAGGCAAACTTTTGGGATGCCCGCGATATTTTCAGAAAGCGGCGCTCTATGTGGGTAACAGCCGCGCAGTCGTATTAATCCAACAAAAAAGGCCGCATCGCCGCGGCGGGTGGATGTGCTGGTTACACCGGGCGCGCATCGATCGGCGATCGTGATCTCGTGCAAGCAACACTGAGAGTCCAAGGCATGATGCTGGATCTCTGACGCATCGCCATTCGCCCCAGCGATAAGTCTTCCTCAATATATAACAGTACTCGCGTCTGCATTTGGCCCAAAGCGGACTTGACTATGGCGGTAGTGACAATCAGTGCTGATCGGAGCGAAAACTGATAAAGGATCGCCTGTGTCTGATGCCCACCACCTACGCAGACTGCTTGACGTTGCCTACGAGACGTTTGGTCGGTACCGCCGTCCACAAGTTCTTGACGCTTCGCCGTTATGCGATCCCGAAAAGCTACTAAAACAACTGACAGCAAAACCACTCAGGCTTCTGGACGTTGAGGATGTTCAACAATACGCATTGGCAGCATGTACGACCGTGGGTACTGCCGAGGACTACAAGCATTTCCTGCCACGGCTCCTTGACCTTGCAACGCAATCCGGTGTCATTGAGCCCCCGATGATTGCTCTGAAGCTTACGATGGCGGAATGGCGGGCATGGCCGACGAACGAGCAGCAAGCTGTCGAAAAAATCTTCGTCTACGCCTGCGTGGATGCTTTCCATCAGCACACGGATGAATGCCTCGCAGGCGGGTGGCTCATCGGCGTCGCGCTACTGAAAATGGACCTCGGTCATTTGCAGGCTCAGGTCGCCGCATCCGATAACGAGCACTGCGCCTTGCAAATCGCCTACCTCCTGCTCTCCGACACGATCTTTGCGAGCGATCCTTCCGAGCGAGCGTATTGGAAGGGCGTGCCCGACGAGACTTTGCAAGGAACGAGATCATGGCTACTCAGCGAGAAGACACGCGCATCTCTCCTGACCGCAAGGTTGCAGACACGCCCAGCGGACGTTTGGCTTCTTGAGAAAGCGATTGCTAAACGAGAAGAACTCCTTCAGCAGCGCCTTCATTGACAGGCGCACTGGAATGTCCGGTATTGGCGCAAAGCAGTCTTAGACAAACAAAAAAGGCCGCATCACTGCGGCCCTTTGTATTTCTACTCAATAACCTCGGCCTCAAACCAATCGGCTCCGCTCCAGCGCAGCCTCAATAAAACTCGCAAACAGCGGGTGCGGGTCGAGCGGGCGGCTCTTGAGTTCGGGGTGGTATTGCACGCCGATGAACCATGGGTGGTCGGGATATTCTACGGTTTCAGGCAGAACGCCATCCGGGGACATGCCGGAGAAGACGAGGCCGCAGTTCTCGAGGCGGTCCTTGTAGTCTACGTTGACTTCGTAGCGATGGCGGTGGCGCTCGGAAATGTCCGTGGAGCCATAGATTTCGGCAATCTTGGTGTCTTTCTTGAGCGACGCCTTGTAGGCGCCCAGACGCATCGTGCCGCCGAGATCGCCGGCTGCGTTGCGCTTCTCAAGCTCGTTGCCCTTGACCCATTCGGTCATCAGGCCGACGACCGGCTCGGATGTCGTGCCGAACTCGGTGGAGGATGCCTGCTCGATACCGGCCAGATTGCGCGCCGCTTCCACGACCGCCATCTGCATGCCGAAGCAGATACCGAAGTAAGGCACCTGACGCTCGCGGGCATATTGCGCCGCGCGTATCTTGCCTTCAGAGCCGCGTTCGCCAAAGCCGCCGGGAACGAGGATGGCATCGACCTTCTCAAGATACGGAGCCGGGTCTTCCTTTTCGAAGACTTCCGATTCGATCCATTCCAGATTGACCTTGACGCGGTTGGCAAAGCCACCGTGATGCAGGGCTTCGATCAGCGACTTATACGCATCCTTCAGACCGGTATATTTGCCGACGATGGCAATGGTCACTTCGCCTTCCGGCGTGTGGATGCGGTTGCAGACTTCTTCCCAATGCTCAAGGCGTGGCTTCGGCGCAGGCTCGATACCGAAAGCGGCCAGTACTTCGTTGTCGAGGCCTTCCTTGTGGTAGGCGATCGGAACGTCATAGATGTTGGCCACATCCAGCGCCTGAATAACGGCGGATGGACGCACATTGCAGAACAGCGAAAGCTTGCGGCGTTCCGCTTCCGGGATTTCCCGGTCGGCACGCACCAGTAGGATGTCAGGATGAATACCCAGCGCCTGCAGTTCCTTCACGGAGTGCTGCGTTGGCTTGGTCTTCAGCTCACCGGCTGCGGGAATGTAAGGCATCAGTGTAAGATGCACGAAGATGGCCGTGCCGCGTGGCAGGTCGTTCTTGGCCTGACGGATGGCTTCCATGAACGGCATGGCCTCGATGTCGCCCACCGTGCCGCCGATTTCGCAGATGACGAAATCGTAGTCTTCATTGCCTTCGGTCACGAAATTCTTGATTTCGTTGGTGACGTGCGGAATGACCTGCACCGTCGCGCCGAGATAATCGCCGCGGCGTTCCTTATCGATGATGTTCTTGTAGATGCGACCCGTGGTGATGTTATCGGTCTTGGTGGCCGAGCGCCCCGTGAAGCGTTCGTAGTGACCGAGATCGAGGTCAGTCTCCGCGCCGTCATCCGTCACGAACACTTCACCGTGCTGGGTGGGGCTCATGGTGCCGGGATCGACATTGAGATAGGGGTCTAGTTTGCGAAGCCGCACCCGATAACCACGGGATTGCAACAACGCTCCGAGTGCTGCGGCCGCAATGCCCTTACCAAGTGAGGAGACCACGCCGCCTGTGATGAATACATATCGCGCCATGGGATTCACCGCTTACCTTTAAATGAGTGATTCCGCCAGCCCAAATTTCTGAACGCCCGCATTCATTTGTTGATGGAATGCGGCAGGCTTGCCCGGAATGTAAACAAAAGAAAACCGGCAGGCTTTTGGCCTGCCGGAGTGATATGCTTGAACCGGTTTTACTGGCCGGTCGGAACTGCGTTGTTGGCCGGAGCCGGTGTCGCTGGTGCCGGAGTGGCAGGCGTCGTGGCCGGTGCCGTACCTGTGGCAGGCGCAGCGCCTGTGGCCGGAGCAGCAGCGCCATTGGTCGTGGACGGAACGCCGCCCTCAGCCGGGGCCTGCGTCGCTGGCGCCGTCGAAGACGGGCCGAGCGTATCCAGAATGCCGTTACCCTGCCCCTGAGTGGCGGGAATGCGGTCCAGAATATCGGTCGGGCGCGATTCGTAGCGGGTCAGAAGACCAAGGCCGAGGGACGTTGCGAAGAACAGCGCCGCGAGGATGGCCGTGGTGCGCGTCAGGGCATTTGCCGTACCGCGTGCGGACATGAAGCCCGAACCACCACCAATACCAAGGCCACCGCCTTCGGAACGCTGGATCAGAACCACGCCGACAAGCGCCAGCACGATCATGAGATGAATAACAATCAGTACGTTCTGCATGACAATCCATTCCATGCCCCGTTGGGAGCACAATGAAGAAGTTTGCGGCTCTTTACATGAGGCGAAAGCGTATTCCAAGCCCCTGCAAGACGAAAGAAGCGATCAAGCCGTCAATTGCTCGTATGCCGCATAGATGGACAGGAAATCTGATGCTTTCAAGCTGGCCCCGCCAATCAGCGCGCCATCCACATTCTCAACACCCATCAGCTCCAGCGCGTTGCCAGGCTTGACCGAGCCGCCATAGAGAATGCGCATGCCCTTGCCTTCCGCACCGAAGCGCTTGACCAGCTCATCACGCATGAAAGCGTGCGCTTCCCGCACATCCTGTGTCGTCGGAGTCAGGCCGGTGCCGATAGCCCATACGGGTTCGTAGGCGATGACCGTATCTGCGGCAGTCGCCTCATCCGGCAGAGAACCGGCAAGCTGTCGCTTCAGCACATCCAGCGTCTGGCCTGCCTTGCGCTCATCTGCCGTTTCACCGATGCAGACGATGGCAACGAGGTCTGCGGCGTGGGCAGCAGAAGCCTTGGCCCGCACCAGATGATCGGTCTCGGCATGGTCCGTACGACGCTCGGAATGGCCGACGATGACGTGCGTGCCGAAGCAATCGGCAATCATCTCGGCAGAAATGTCACCCGTATGCGCGCCGGATGCATTCTGGTGGCAATCTTGCGCGCCGATCAAAAGCGGGCTGTCATCGCACAGCGCGGTCGCCACATAAAGCAGCGTGGAGGGTGGGCAGATCAGCGCATCGATTTTTTCAGACAGCGATCCTTTGACACCTTCGGCCATCGCTTTGATCTGATCAAGCGACTCGCGCGTTCCGTTCATCTTCCAGTTTCCAGCGACGAGCGGGCGAACATCAGGGGTCATAAGCGATCCATTCCTCTTAACTAAAAGGGCGTCCAAAAAGACTGGACGCCGGTAACGGCAGGTACTGGCTAAGTCTTAAAGGCTAGCGAGATCATTTGGTACAAAAAAGAAAGGTTTTGGTTCAAAACTTTGGTCAAAATCGTCGCATTTTGTCGTTTTTTGATCAGCTGGCCGCTTCTTTTATGTTCAACTTGATATCAGGTAGTTCAGTACCGCCCGCCAATCCGTCATGCGTACCGGCGTACCGTGCGTTCCGCTTTTATACAGCGTGAACCGCGCGGGCTGCCCTGCTTTCAGCAATGTGCGGAAAATGCCAGCCTGCTGGTCTGCGGAATAAACCCTGTCTTCGCTGCCATGGGTAAACCACACGGGCTTTTTCGCTTTCACGAAAGCGCTCTTGGGAAATTCAGGATCGACCGCGCCACCCAAAATGGCCATGCCCTTCAGGTCCGAAACGGCTTTCTGATCGCGGCTGATGCCGTAGCAGATGAAGCTGCCCATGGAGGCGCAGGCGAGGATGACCGGATGCCCACCGGATTTTGCTTTCGCATCGGCAATCAACGCGGCGATATCGGCAACGCCCTTCTCATCGAAGCTTTTGACACTCGGTGCGTAATAGGTGCCGCCATTGGCGACGGCGAGGTTTTTCAGCCGGTTGAAGTTGCCGCCGAAGGTGTAGTCGTTCATGCCCAGCCTGCGGTCTCCGCCGCGGCCGTGAATGAAAATCACCGTAAAGGCCTGCCCGGAGGCCGCCCCCACGCGCCCGACATCCAGCGCCCTGCCCTCAACCGAGAGTGTTTCCAGCTCCTGAAATTTCTTCGGTGCCAGATCGACATATTGACGCTTCACCCGCCGTTCCGGCGTCTCGTCGCGGCCATTGATGTCGCGCATTTCATTGTAGTCGACGACCACTGAGGCACCGCCATCACCCGTGGAAAGCACGGGCTGATTGGAAAACAGATCGTCCTTAAAGGGTTTCAGCGGGCCGCCCGTGCTTTGCGCCTGAGCGGGCGTTATCGCAACAGACAGGCAAAAAAGAGTACAAAAGGTGAAGATAGCTGTGGACATGCCTTGAGTAACCGTTTCATTTGGGCCAGAACACTTGTCATCCGGGCGGGGGCAGCGCAATCCTTGCAGATGACGCAAACCCGATTATTCCGTGCTTGAGTAACAGCATCTCTTGCCGTCAGAGGCAAAGCAACACTGATTCGCATGGCCAAATTCTGACTGAACTGGGTACAATGGACGATAGCAACGACCTATTTTCAAGCCAAGCCGCACCGCAACGCGAAGAGCCAGAGCCTCGCGAGGCTGCGCCTGTTGCTGCGGCCAAAGCTGTTGCCGCAACGCCGAAGCCTACGCTTGTGACCACCTCATCGGGCGATGATTACGGTGCATCCTCCATCCGTGTGCTGGAGGGGCTGGAGCCCGTGCGCATGCGCCCCGGCATGTATATTGGCGGCACGGACGAGAAGGCACTGCACCATCTGTTTGCCGAAGTCATCGATAACTCCATGGATGAGGCCGTCGCCGGTCACGCCAACTTCATCGAAGTGCATCTGGATGCGGAAGGCTTTCTGACGGTTAGCGACAATGGTCGCGGCATTCCTGTGGAAAACCACCCACAGGTTCCGGGCAAGTCTACGCTTGAAGTCATCATGACCAAGCTGCATGCGGGCGGTAAGTTCGATGGCAAGGCCTATGAGACATCAGGCGGTCTGCATGGCGTCGGCGTGTCCGTCGTCAACGCTCTGTCCGATCTTCTCGAAGTCGAAGTCGCGCGCAATCGCAAGCTCTATCGCCAGCGCTTTTCGCGTGGCGTTCCCATGGGTGGCCTTGAAGAGCTGGGTGATGTGCACAATCGTCGCGGCACCCGTGTGCGCTTCCATCCTGATCCACAAATATTCGGCGATCACGCAAAGTTCGAACCGGCGCGCATTTTCCGCATGGCACGCTCGAAAGCCTATCTCTTCGGCGGAGTCGAGATACGCTGGAGCTGCGATCCCGGCATGGTGCCACCCGATGGTGACATCCCGGAAAAGGCCGTGTTCCACTTCCCCGGCGGCCTGAAGGATTATCTGGCGGCGACGCTCGGCAAGGACTTCACCGTGACGCGGGAAATCTTCTCCGGTCGCACGGAAAAAACTGGCGGCCATGGCGCCATGGAGTGGGCGATCACCTGGTACGGTGGCGATGCCCAGCTGCATTCCTATTGCAACACCATCCCCACGCCCGAAGGCGGCACGCATGAAGCAGGGCTTCGCATTGCGCTGACCAAGGGGCTGAAGAATTACGCCGAACTGACGCAAAACAAGCGCGCTCGCGAAATCACCACAGATGATGTGATGATTTCGGCTGTCGGCATGCTCTCCGTCTTCATTCGTGAGCCTGAATTCGTTGGTCAAACCAAGGACAAGCTGGCAACGGTCGAAGCGCAGCGTATCGTTGAAAACGCGCTTCGCGATCCGTTCGACCACTACCTTGCCGGTAACCCAAATGAAGCGGCCAAGCTGCTGGACTGGGTTATCGAGCGTTGCGAAGAACGTCTTCGCCGCCGCAAGGAAAAGGAAGTCAACCGCAAGACCGCAGTGCGCAAACTTCGCCTGCCCGGGAAGCTTGCGGATTGTTCGCAGAACACGGCAGAGGGTGCAGAGCTTTTCATCGTGGAGGGTGATTCGGCTGGTGGTTCGGCCAAGCAGGCGCGCAACCGCGCCAATCAGGCCATTCTGCCACTACGCGGTAAAATCCTGAACGTCGGAAGCGCCAGCCGCGAAAAGCTGTCTGCCAATCAGCAGATCGCAGATCTCATTCAGGCGCTGGGTTGCGGCACACGCACCAAGTATCGCGACGAAGATTTGCGCTACGAACGCATCGTCATCATGACCGATGCCGACGTAGACGGAGCACATATCGCCTCTCTGCTGATTACCTTCTTCTATCAGGAAATGCCGGAACTCATCCGCGGCAACCACCTCTATCTCGCCGTGCCGCCGCTTTATGTCATCCGCCAGGGTGCAAAAACGGTGTATGCCCGCGACGACGCACACCGCGCCGAGTTGATGGAAACCGTCTTCAAAGGCAAAAAGGTCGAAATCGGTCGCTTTAAAGGCCTTGGCGAAATGATGCCAGCGCAGCTGAAAGAAACCACCATGGACCCATCAAAGCGCACATTGCTGCGCGTGGAAATCGATGACGTGGATTTCGAAGGCACCCGCGAAGCCGTGGACAATCTCATGGGCACCAAGCCGGATGCACGCTTCCGCTTCATTCAGGATCGCTCCGCGTTTGCGGAGAATCTGGATATTTGAGGGTAGAAAGGTATCCGGGAGACCAGCGTCCAGATACTACACGCAGGCAACTGAGCTGATCCATCATCAGGTTAGTCTCTCTAAAGCCCCAACTCCTCCGGACCATTCAGCACCGCGCCGAAAT
Source organism: Hyphomicrobiales bacterium (assembly GCA_900473205.1). Lineage (GTDB taxonomy): Bacteria > Pseudomonadota > Alphaproteobacteria > Rhizobiales > Rhizobiaceae > Agrobacterium. The sequence continues at coordinate 122,530 of UCLB01000020.1, read as the reverse complement.
GGTGTTTCCACAGGCGCGCGCCCAGTGCGCCGGAGCGATCCAGGCTGGAGCCGACTGTTAGCCATGGAATGAGCGTCGGGTGCAGTCCGGCGTCGAAGAAGGCAAAGCCGGCGGCCAGGACGCAGGTGTCGGCTTGGATGCCGCAGACTAGGACGCGGTCTGGGTTTAGAGACTTTAGATACTCCACCGCTTCCCGCGTCGGTGCGTAGCCGTGTTTGATGAAGATGCGATCTGCGGGCACAAGCGAATCGTCGGATGGTCCCGGTTTCCACCCAAGCTGTCGTTCGAAGGGCGTGATGCCTTCATCGTGGCGCTCGACACTTGCGACACTGGGCATTTGCTTGGCGATAGTGGCGATGTCGCTGACCAGTTGGGCGGGTGGATTGAAGCTTGGTTGGACATCGACGATATAAAGTACCTGCTTCACGCTGACCTCCCGGAACGTTCGATCTCATCCTGAAATGCTCAGATGCAAAAAACCTCCCGCAAAGGATTTGCGAGAGGCCAATGACTTTTGAGCGCTGCGATTCAGCGATCAGTCGATATCGGCAACCTCGATGTCGGCGCCGCCGCTGATGCGGTGGGCGAGTGCGGCTTCCATGAATTCGTTCAGGTCGCCATCGAGAACGTTGCTCGGCGCAGTGCTTTCTACACCCGTGCGCAAGTCCTTGACCAGCTGGTAGGGCTGCAGAACGTAAGAGCGAATCTGGTGGCCCCAGCCGATATCGGTCTTGGAGGCTGCCTGCGCATTCGCTGCCGCTTCCCGCTTCATCAACTCGGCTTCATAGAGGCGCGAACGCAGCATTTCCCACGCCTTGGCGCGGTTCTTGTGCTGGGAGCGTTCCTGCTGGCAGGCCACTGCGATGCCGGTCGGAATATGCGTGATACGCACCGCCGAGTCAGTCGTATTGACGTGCTGCCCACCCGCGCCCGACGAACGATAGGTATCGATACGGCAGTCGCTTTCGTTGATGTCGATCTGGATCGAGTCATCAACCACGGGGTAAACCCAGATGGACGAGAAGGATGTATGGCGGCGCGCATTGCTGTCATATGGGGAAATACGAACGAGGCGGTGAACGCCCGATTCTGTCTTCATCCAGCCGAACGCATTGTGGCCCTTGACCAGAATGGTCGCGGATTTGATGCCCGCTTCTTCGCCTTCGTGAACTTCCAGAACTTCCACCTTGAAGCCCTGGCGTTCAGCCCAGCGGGTATACATGCGCAGCAGAATGTTGGCCCAGTCCTGACTTTCCGTGCCACCGGCGCCGGAATGAACTTCGACATAGGTGTCGTTGCTGTCGGCTTCACCGGAGAGCATCGCTTCCACCTGACGGCGGTTGGCTTCGCTTCTCAGCGCCTTCAGCGCATCTTCGGCTTCCTTGACGATATCGGCATCGCCTTCGGCCTCACCCATCTCGATCAGCTCGACATTGTCGTTGACCTGCTGTTCCAGCAGCTTGACGCCATTGATCGATTCGTCCAGCTGCTGGCGCTCGCGCATCAGCTTCTGCGCTTCGGTGGCGTCATTCCAGAGATTGGGGTCTTCGGCCTTGTTGTTCAACCAGTCCAGTCGTCTTATCGCCTGGTCCCAGTCAAAGATGCCTCCTCAGCAGGCTTATGGCCTGCCTGATTTCGTCGACTACATTCACGATTTCATTGCGCATCTCGCAGATTCTTCGCCTTCTTTGAAAACTGGTCGTGTGAATAAATGCGAGGGGCGCGGATGTAAAGCCCGCGCCCCTCGCCTTTCCATCAATTGGGTTTAATAGAGGCCGCCGCCGCCGCCTGTAATGGCCTGCTGGGCCTGTGGCGAAGCGCGCAGGATATCTTCCTGCGACATGGCGCCATCCATGCCGATCACGTTGAAGCTGCTGGCCGGGCCTGTGCCGGGCTTGAAGGCTTCCATGATCGTGTCCGGCTCGCCCTCATTGGCTGCCATGCCGGTCTTGCGGTTGACGGCAATGAACTGCATGCCGTTCGGCACGATGAACTTGCTTGGCTCGAGATGTTTGGCCGCCAGCGCAATGAACTCACCGAAAATTGGTGCAGCCAGAGAGCCACCGGTGCCGCCACGACCGAGCGGTGCCGGGCTGTCGAAACCGATGTAGAGACCAGCGACCAGATCAGGCGTGTAACCTACGAACCAGGCGTCTTTTTCGTCATTGGTCGTGCCGGTCTTGCCTGCTACCGGCAGATCAACCTTGATCTTGCCTGCCGCCGTACCGCGCTGCACGACGCCTTCCAGCATGGATGTCGTCTGGTAAGCGGTCATCGGATCGAGAACCTGCTCGCGATTATCGACGATCGTCGGTTCATCCTGACCCTGCCAGTTGGCAGCATTACAGCCTTCACAGCCGCGCTCTTCGTGCCTGAAAATCGTCTTGCCGTAACGGTCCTGAATGCGGTCAATCACCGTCGGCTTGATCTGCTTGCCGCCGTTCGCAATCACGGAATAAGCTGAAACCATGCGCATAACCGTCGTTTCACCCGAGCCAAGCGACATGGCGAGCAGCGGTGGCATCTTGTCGTAAATGCCAAAGCGTTCCGCATATTCGGCGACGAGGTTCATGCCCATATCCTGCGCGAGACGCACGGTCATCAGGTTACGGGATTTTTCGATACCGAGACGCAGGGTCGATGGACCAGCCACTTCACCGCCGTAGTTCTTCGGACTCCAGACCTGACCGCCGGACACGACTTCCAGAGGCGCATCCATGACAACAGAAGCAGGCGTATAGCCGTTATCCAGAGCCGCTGCGTAAATGAATGGCTTGAAGGACGAGCCCGGCTGACGCATGGCTTGCGTTGCGCGGTTAAATTCGGACTGGCCGTAGGAGAAACCGCCGACCATGGCCAGAACGCGGCCTGTGTGTGGGTCCATCACAACCATGCCGCCCTGAACCTTGGGAGGCTGGCGAAGACGGTATTCGTCTCCCTTGTCGGACAAAGGCTCAGCGTAAATCACGTCGCCGGTCTTCAAAACACCTGTGGGTGACTTGGCAGTTGCACGCTGGCCCTTGGCATCGCGGTAAGCCCATTTCATGTTTTCAGGCTTGATATGGCCACGGCTGCGAAGATCAGGCGTGTCGCTGTCGCCATCCGGACGTAGTCCAATATCGACACCATCGGAGGAAACAGCAAGAACGACCGCCATCTTCCACTCCGGCACATCACGCAGCGGGCGCATCTTGGTCAGCGCATCGCTCCAGTTACCGCTTGTCTCGATCTGATCGACTGGGCCGTGGAAACCGCGGCGCTCATCGTAATCCAGCAGACCATCCTGAAGCGCCTTGCGGGCCTCCATCTGAATGTCAGGATCGAAGGATGTGCGAACGGAAAGACCGCCTTCCAGCAAGGCCTTCTCGCCGTATTTCTCGACGATCTGGCGGCGCGCTTCTTCGGAGAAATAATCGGACGCGGCGATATGGGCACCACCACGGCGAATATTGATGCCAAGCGGCTGCGTCTTGGCATCAGCAGCATCTGCCTGGGTGATGTAGCCGTTCTCGGCCATACGATCGATCACCCAGTTACGGCGCTCGATGGCTGCCTTTTCACGGCGAATGGGATGATAGTTTGCCGGGCCCTTGGGCAGCGCCGCAAGATAGGCCGTCTCGGCAATCGTCAGCTCCGTGACCGACTTGTTGAAATAGGTCAGCGCGGCACTGGCGATACCGTAAGAGTTCAGGCCGAAGAAAATCTCGTTGAGATAGAGTTCGAGAATCTTGTCCTTGCTATAGGCCTGCTCGATGCGGAAGGACAGGATCGCTTCCTTCGCCTTACGCTCCATGGTCTGTTCATTGGTCAGCAGGAAGTTTTTGGCCACCTGCTGCGTAATGGTGGAGCCGCCCTGCGTCGGGCCACCCGTGACGTAGGCGACAGCAGCGCGTGCGAAACCTGTTACGTCGATGCCGGGGTGCTGGTAGAAGTTCTTGTCTTCCGCCGAAAGGAAGGCCGCTTTAACACGGTCTGGAATGGCCTGAATGGGCAGGAACAGACGGCGCTGCTTGGCATATTCCGCCATCAGCGCGCCGTTGCCAGCATGAATGCGGGTCGTAACCGGCGGCTCATAACTGTTCAGCACTGCGTAATCCGGGAGATCCTTCGTTATCGTCACCAAATAAATGGCAACACCACCAGCCACAACAAGGAACAGCATGCTGGCCAAGCCGAAGAAATATCCAATAAGTCTGATCATATTAAGCTACCGATACTTCGAATCGTAACTGGTTGCGCCCACCGTTATGAGCACATTCTTGCATATAGCGTGCCGTTTTGCACACCGCTTCATCGATGACAAGCTGCCAATAGCGGCATTCTCTTATATGTTACCGTGAGCCGCCATCTTCATTGACTGGAAAAAGCGGACATCACCATCGAATCTTGCCTCCGAGTAACGTGGGGAATGTGAGTAAAATAGGGCTTGGAGCCGACAAACTGCGCTCATGGACAAGAGTTGAACTCTTTTGGTCCAAGGGGTCGCAGAGATGTCACAGTGCTGCACATCGTTGCGATCACGGTGCAATTGAAAAATTACACTGGCTTTCAGCCGCCATTGGCCAGAGCCTGCGCCCGGTAGCGGGTCACGGCGACAGCAAGCGTATCGGCCACTTTGGCCCGCCACTTCTCATCCAGCAGCAGTTTTTCGTCGTCAGGATTGGACAGGAAGCCGAGTTCCAGAAGAACGGACGGCACGTCATGAGCGCGCAGAACCTGAAAACCGGCGTAACGGTGCGGGTTGTTGATGAGACCCACCTGCCCTTCGAAGGATTTCACGATGTTTTCGGCCAGAGTCACCGAGAAGGCCTGCGTCTCGCGCCTTGTCAGGTCGAGAAGGATATCGGCAACTTCCGGCTGGGCGTTCTGCACAGCCACACCAGCAATCTGGTCGGAAAGGTTTTCACGCTCGGCCAGATCCTGCGCCATGCGGTCGGAAGCGCGGTCTGAAATCGTATAGACAGTCGCGCCACGAATGCCCTTTTGCTTGAGCGTATCGGCATGGATTGAGATGAAGAGATTGGCGTTCTGCTGCCGCGCCAGCGTCACGCGTTCCGAAAGCGCCAGAAACACGTCGTCATCTCGCGTCAAAAATGCCTTGATGCCTGGAATCTGGTTGAGCCGGTCGGCTAGCTGCTTGGCGAAGGTCAGCGTAATGACCTTCTCATCCGTACCGGTCACGCCGCCCTTGGCACCGGCATCAATACCGCCGTGACCAGCATCAACCGCAATCATGAAATCAGACTGGCGGCTGGACTTCTGGACGATATCTGGCGTGACGGAGGCAGTCGTCGCGGGTGCCAGGGCCTGCCAGTTCTGATTCTTCAAGAGATCGGCAAATTTCTGCTTGGTGGCGATTTCCGTATCCAGCACGAAGCGAAAAACCTTGCCCTCGTCTTCAACCTTGGTTTCGGCAATGGCCACCTGCACGGGTTTCTTTGCCGTCAGCACCAAGCGTGCACTGCCCTCGCCCATGCTGCCAAAGCGGATATCGCTGAACAGGCCTGTGGGTGCGAGGTCTTTGGTTGGGAAGGAAAAGCCAACGGCAGGGAAATCAACCACAATGCGGGCTGGCGCATCGAGATAATGCACCTCGAATTCCGGCTCCTCGTTGAAATCCATGACAATTCGCGTGCGGGCCTCCTCTCCGATGATGCGGGCTGCATTCACAACCAGCGACGGGGCTTTTTCCGTGGCGTGACCATTCAGGGAGACGGCGAGAATGGAGAAAGAGGCAAGGGCCAGAGTGCAGGCGATTCGCCCCAACCGGACAGCCGTCCGTGATGCCCTTGCCCCGTCGATCAAGTTTTTGATGGTCGCCAACGTCATTTCCGTATTTCAGTCATTTCGACAAAAGATGCCGCCGCCTGGGCGCAATCATCGCGTTTATCGTCGCCAGAATGGCCTGATTTGCTTTGCCGCGCAACAATCGCAGCCCTTGGTGAAGCATTTCTTAACCGGGAAATTCCACCAATGATATGGCATATTTAGCCACCCTATTGCTATTATGACAGATAAAACATACAACATGAATGAGGGTTAAAAGTGTTGACGGGATAGATGCCCGCCGGCTGCCAATCGACAAAGACGCTGGCGCTGTAATTTCGGGCAATCATCTGCCGTCGCTGCATTTTTCTCCTGAAACTGGATCAATTCTGGCCGTGGCCAGAACAATACCCGGTGGCACGCCACCGCACGCTCGAGGAGAGCATTTTCATCGGATCCTTCGGGGTCTATTTATTATAGTCGTTCTCGCTTGGCCAATGATGTCGTTGCAGCAGCTTTCACATGAACCGGATACCAGGAGCAGGCACAGTGCTTTGCCAGTCGTCCGGATGCTGCCAGTTTACAGACGCCGGGCAAGACACTTCATTTCCGGCACACCCTTGAAAATAGATGAAAGGCCTGTCCTCGTGGCGGGCCTGTTCTCGTATAAGACAGGGCTGCGCCGAGGAGCACAGCTTACATGGCAGACAAAATGCTTATCGACGCCTCCCATGAAGAGGAGACACGCGTTGTAGTCGTTCGTGGAAATCGGATTGAAGAATTCGATTTCGAGTCGGAACACAAAAAACAAATCCGCGGCAATATCTATCTTGCCAAGGTGACGCGCGTCGAACCATCTCTTCAGGCAGCTTTCGTCGATTACGGCGGCAACCGCCACGGATTTCTGGCCTTTGCAGAAATTCACCCGGATTATTACCAGATCCCACTGGCTGATCGTCAGGCTCTGTTGAGAGCGGAAGCCGAAGACCATCGCCGTGGCGATGACTTCGAACCTGCCGACGCACCTCATGACCCCATCTCCCCCGCTATCGATCTCTCGCAGGTCGATCAGCCGGATATTGGCATCGTGCCAGCAGCGGCACCTGCGGCGGAAGAAACCGTAACGGCAGAAGCCGTTTCCGATACAGTTGAAACCGAAGTGGAAGCCACGACCGAGGTCGAGGCCACAGAGGCTGTTGCCGAGGAAGCACCTGTCGAAGAAGACAAGCCGAAGAAGCGCGTTCGCCGTTCTCGCGCCAAGAAGAAGACCGAAACGGACGACGTTTCCGCCGATGCCGCCTCCTCGGACGAAGGTTCCGAAGACGATGGCAGCAAGGGTGGCGAAATGGCTGCCATGGTCGATACGGACACGATTTCCGAAGAAGTCGAAGGCCTTGGCCGTCGCAATGACGATGATGACGACGACGATGATGACGATCATCACGAAAAGGAAGTCATCGAATCGGTCGGCGCCGAAGACGCGATGGAAGAAGTTCCAGACCGCATTTCTCGCAAGCCGCGCAAGCAGTACCGCATTCAGGAAGTCATCAAGCGCCGCCAGATTCTTCTGGTCCAGGTCGCGAAAGAAGAGCGCGGCAACAAGGGCGCTGCTCTGACGACCTATCTGTCGCTCGCAGGCCGTTATTCGGTTCTGATGCCGAACACAGCGCGTGGCGGCGGTATTTCCCGCAAGATCACCCAGCCGACGGACCGCAAGCGTCTCAAGGAAATCGCGCGCGATCTCGAAGTGCCGCAGGGCATGGGCGTTATCCTTCGTACCGCCGGTGCCAACCGCACCCGCGTCGAAATCAAGCGCGACTTCGAATATCTGATGCGCCTGTGGGAAAATGTCCGCACGCTGACTCTGAATTCCACTGCCCCTTGCCTCGTTTACGAGGAAGGTTCGCTGATCAAGCGTTCGATCCGCGATCTCTACAACAAGGATATCAGCGAGATCATCGTGTCCGGCGAAGAAGGCTATCGTGAAGCGAAAGACTTCATGAAGATGCTGATGCCAAGCCACGCCAAGGTGGTTCAGCCTTACCGCGATATTCACCCGATCTTCTCGCGCTCCGGTATCGAAGCGCAGCTTGACCGCATGTTGCAGCCGCAGGTGACCTTGAAGTCCGGTGGCTACCTCATCATCAACCAGACGGAAGCTCTGGTTTCCATCGACGTGAACTCCGGTCGTTCGACCCGTGAACATTCGATTGAAGAGACTGCCGTTCAGACCAACCTGGAAGCAGCAGAAGAAGTGGCCCGTCAGCTGCGCCTTCGCGACCTTGCCGGTCTGGTCGTCATCGACTTCATCGACATGGAAGAGAAGCGCAACAACCGCTCCGTCGAAAAGAAGCTGAAGGATTGCCTGAAGAACGACCGCGCCCGCATTCAGGTCGGCCGCATCTCGCATTTCGGCCTTCTGGAAATGTCGCGCCAGCGCATTCGCGCGTCTGTCCTGGAATCAACCACGCAGGTCTGCTCGCATTGCGGCGGAACCGGCCATGTTCGCTCCGAATCCTCCATTGCCCTGCATGTTCTGCGTGGTGTGGAAGAATATCTGCTGCGCAACACGACCCACAACATTACGGTTCGTTGCACACCGGAAACGGCGCTCTACCTGCTCAACCACAAGCGCGCGACCATTGTCGATTATGAAGGCCGCTTCGGCGTTGCCATCATCATCGCGGCGGATGCCAGCGTCGGTGCACAGCACTTCGCGATCGATCGCGGCGAAGCCGTCGAAAACCCGGTCAAGATCGAAAGCCTCATCCAGATGCTTCCTGAAATCGAGGAAGAAGAGGACGACATCATCATCGAAGCCGATGAGGATGAAGACGAGGAAGAAATCGTAAAGACCGAAAAGACCGAGCCGCGCCAGGCACAGGCTGACAATGGTGAAGACGGCAAGCGCAAGCGCAAGCGTCGTCGTCGCCGTCGCGGCAAGGGTGCAGGCCAGAACGGTCAGGAATCGCAGTCTGAAGCTGGTGACGACACTTCGTCCGACGACCAGGACGATGATGGCGACGCCGATCAGGACGAGGACGCAACCGTCTCCGCAGAAAACGGTAGCGACGCTGCCGGTTCTGAAGAGAACAAACGCAAGCGCCGCCGTCGTGGCAAGCGTGGCGGACGCCGCAATCGTGATGAGAATGGCGATATCATCGAAGAAAACGGTGCAGAAGCTGACGCCGAATCCTCCGAGGGTGTCGAAGACGGCGCTGCTCCCGCTGCCATTGAAGGCGTAGACGAACCCGCTGTTGCAGCGGCCGTCGAAGCCGACGCGGCAACGCCAACCATTGAAGAAACCGAAAAGCCGAAGAAGCCACGCCGGACCCGCAAGGCGAAGGAAAAGGTTGGCGATGTCGTAGAAGCGGAAGCTGCTCCTGCTCCTACCGCTGTTTCGGCTCCTGCTGTCGCTACGGAAGCGCCAGCTGCTGCCGCTCCTGTCGAAACGGTGGAACCGGTTGTCGTCGACACCACGGTCGCTGAAGCTGCCATAGAGGAAGCAGGCGAAGCTTCTGCTGATCTCGGCAATGAAGCGCCTGCTGAAGCCAACAAGCCGGTCCGCGCCAACCGCGGCGACAACGTCTCGTCCTCCGAGCCTGTCGTAACCTCCGCCACCAACGAAGGCGGCGAAGCCGACCCCACCAAGCCCCGCAAGGGCGGCTGGTGGCAAAGACGCGGCTTTTTCTAAGCCACGGGTTTAGATAGAAAAGAGATTGAGGCTCCGCATTTGCGGGGCCTCTTTTGTTTTGGGTGAGAATATAAACATAGGCGGCATTGGGTGTGGCTCATCCCCCTCTGCCCTGCCGGGCATCTCCCCCTCAGGTGGGGAGATCGACTCGCGGCGACGTCCTGGCAATCTCATACGTCCAAGGGATGAGCCCGCAGCCATTTTTTATCCCCTGGGAGGCGGGTACTTATGCCATACTTAGAGACAAGAGCGATGTCTGCGCGCCCAGCCAATCTCCCCACCTGAGGGGGAGATGTCCGGCAGGACAGAGGGGGGTGAGCCGCAAACGCTGCCGCCTGTAAATCTACCGCTTACATCTTACGCTTTCACCAAAAGCCAAATCACCGTGCCAATCACAATGCGAGCGCAGCAACTCAACGACTATCGCTTCGCTCGTAGAAACCAGTAGGCTCCAGCATGTCGATCCCAGACAATATTGACCGCCAAACTCGTCGCCATCAACACGGAGACGCAGACCCGACCACAGCCAAGCCAGTCGCTCCGACGTGTTGCACCACGAACACAAGTCCGGTAGTCGGAAAGAATGACAACGACATCAAAGTCCAGCGAAATCCGCGTCAAAGCTCTTGGCTTGCATTGGCGCGGACCTCGGCTCCTTGCATTTGAGGTTTACGATGAAGAGGGACTGATAAAAGGGGTTCGTCCGCTTGGTGGTAGCGTCGAGTTTGGCGAGACCGCAAAAGATGCCGTCATCAGGGAATTCAAAGAGGAAATCGATACCGACGTATCCGTTCTAGCAGGGCCTATGGTGCTGGAGAATGTCTTCGTTCACGAGGGCGAACGCCGCCACGAAATCCTGTTTATTTTTGATCTGGAATTCCCTGAAGGCGCTTTTGAGAGTCAAGAACGAATTCGATTTCAGGAGGATGATGGGACCTCGATGGTCGCAGGCTGGTATGATCTACGCGAGTTGGATGTGGACAAAAAACCGCAGCTTTATCCCCAAGGCCTCAAGTCTCGACTCATCAATCGATAGCGATTGCTAACGCAGCACTGCAATAGCCGCCCCGGCGGCACTCTTAAAAGCTATGGTGTCAGGGATGCGCAGGTTACGCGCTGCGGACTACATCATACCCACCCACCAGCGAAATCAAAAAAGCCGCATCGTCTCCGATACGGATTCTCAACGTCGTCAATCACCATGCCCCTAGAGACACATAATCACGTCCACGATGGACCGGTCGCTCACTCGTCGCGATAGACTTTTTCGCGGCGTTCGTGACGTTCCTGGGCTTCGATGGACAGCGTTGCGATGGGGCGAGCGTCCAGTCGTTTGATGCCGATGGGTTCGCCTGTTTCTTCACAGTAACCGTAGGTGCCGTCCTCGATCCGCTGAAGGGCTGCATCTATCTTGGAGATGAGCTTTCTCTGGCGGTCGCGGGCGCGAAGTTCGATGGCCCGGTCTGTTTCGGATGAGGCTCTGTCGGCCAGATCCGGATGGTTGGCACTTTCTTCCGCGAGATGGCCGAGGGTCTCTCTGGCTTCTCTTAAAATGTCATTCTTCCAACCAATGAGCTTCGACCTGAAATAGGCCCGCTGGTTGGCATTCATGAACTCATCGCTTTCCGAGAGCACATAGTTGCTAAGATCGATCTTCTCACTCACGCGATTCTCCTCGAAGAACATCTCATATTGCGCGGGTATACTCCAATGACATATGGCCGTTCAAGTGCGCAGAACAGTTTTCAGGCATTTTTAAATCTGTCACAAAATTCAGCTAAATGGTTATTTTTTATGCTTTATTGGCAGAACACGGATTATTTCTTCGATCACGTTATCAGGACTTGCCTATACCGGCTGCCACTTGCGGGGCGGCAGTCTATTCCTGTAAAGCTTTTGCACGATGTTTACAGCCGCATAGGACAGCCCGGAAATGCCAGTGCTTCAACCGCCACCGTTTCGGGTCTATCTGCTGCGCCACGCCCGTGCCGCATTGGCTGCTCCCGGCGAAAGAGACTTCGACAGACGGCTGGATGATGCCGGTTACGCGGAGGCCGAAATCATCGCGGACCGCGCCGCTGACAAGGGCTATGCGCCAGATGTCGTTCTCAGCTCCACCGCATTGCGCTGCCGCGAAACCGCAGAAGCCGTGCGGCGGGCTTTCAACGACACATTCGAGATCACTTATGTCGATGAGATGTATAATGCCGAGGCCTCGGTCTATCTCGCGCTGATTGCCGCCCAGACGGCTTCCCGCTCGGTAATGCTGGTCGGTCATAACCCGACGATGGATGCGGTTGCTGAGGCCTTTATCGGCCAGCAGGCTATGGCCTCACTTCTGCCCTCTGGTTTTCCGACCGCCGGATTTGCCGTGCTCGACGCGCAGGACGCACCGGGCACCAATGGCGCTGGCTGGCAGCTGAGCGAATTCCTGCATCCCTAAGGTCGCGTCCCCACCCCGAAAAACTTTCCACAGGCCGCTTCTTTTTTGAGCAGGCGGCCACCCTATATATTTTTGGACAGTAAAATATTTGTGGGAAACTTCATTGCCGCCATCCTTCACGTCAGTCACCGATAGCGCACTGATTGCCATAGACAACCTTGCAGACCGCGCAAGCGCGCTGACCAACCCGACATTGCGGCTGGGCGTGACCGGCTTATCCCGCGCGGGCAAGACGGTTTTCATCTCTTCGCTGGTGCATAATTTGCTGAATGGCGGTCGCCTGCCCCTGTTCGAGGCCATCCGATCCGGTCGCGTGTCCAATGTTCGGCTGGAACCGCAGCCGGATGATGCCATTCCGCGCTTTCAGTATGAGGATCATATTCAGGCGCTGGTGCGAGACCGCATCTGGCCCGATTCGACACGTGCCATTTCAGAGCTGCGCATCACGCTGGATTATGAGAGCGCAAGCGGCTGGGGCCGCTGGTTCTCGCGTGGACATCTTGCAATCGATATCGTCGATTATCCCGGCGAATGGCTGCTCGACCTTCCCTTGCTCTCCCAAGACTACAAGACCTTCAGCGACAACACGCTGGCACTGGCATCTGGCGGCGTCCGGGCCGAACTAGCAAGAGACTGGCTGGAGATTGCCAATTCCCTCGACATAGACGCTCCTGCCGATGAAATGACAGCGCGGCGTCTGGCAGAGAGCTTTGCGACCTATCTGCGCGCCTGCAAATCGGATGAGCGTTCGCTCTCCACGCTGCCGCCGGGCCGTTTTTTGATGCCGGGTGATCTGGAAGGTTCGCCTGCCCTCACCTTCTCCCCGCTTCCGGGTCTGACCGAAGGCAGGGCACCCAAGGGTTCGCTGCGCGCCATGATGGAACGGCGTTATGAGGCTTACAAATCCATCGTGGTGAAGCCGTTCTTCCGCGAGCACTTCGCCCGTCTTGATCGACAGATTGTGCTGATCGACGCGCTACAGGCCGTCAATCGTGGACCGGAAGCGGTGCAGGACTTGGAGCGGGCGCTGGGCGATGTGCTGGCATGCTTCCGTCCCGGCAAGAACAGCCTGCTGTCTTCGCTGGTGGGTCGCCGCATCGACAAGGTTCTGGTGGCAGCGACGAAGGCCGACCATCTGCACCATGAAAGCCACGACCGGCTGGAATATCTGACGCGCCGACTGGTAGACCGCGCCATCACCACCATCGGCATGAGTGGCGCTGGTATCGATGTCATGGCGCTGGCCTCCGTGCGTGCCACAAAAGAAGCCAGTGTGCGGCAGGATGGCCACGCGCTGCCTGTCATCGTCGGCACGCCGATTGCGGGCGAAAAGATCAATGGCGAGATTTTCGACGGCAACCGCACCACGGCCATTTTCCCCGGTGACCTGCCGGAAGACCCGGAACCGCTCTTTCGCGCGCTGGATGCGGAAGGCAGTGCCGCTGATCTGCCGGATGTGAATGTCGTGCGCTTCCGCCCGCCCAGGCTGGAAGAAACCAGTGGCGGCATAAAATTGTCCGTTCCGCATATCAGGCTCGACCGCGCCATGCAGTTTTTGTTTGGAGACCGGCTCGCATGAAAGACGAGAACAACACGCCCGGCCGTCGCCCGGCTGCATTCACGCTGGAAAGCGAAACATCAGAGCCTCGCACCGTCGAAGCCAGACGCGCGCCGCGTAGTTTCGATGCGGATTTTTCTCTGACGCCGGATGAGGAAGACCCGTTTCTGGCGCCTGAGGAGGTGGATGCTGCCGCCCTGCCCGTCGCCGCACCGCGTAAGCGCCGATTCTCCTTCGCCAAGCTGGCTATGGGTGCGCTCGGCGTGCTTTTTTCGCTGGCCTTTGGCCTGTGGGCGGATCAGCTCATCCGTGATCTATTTTCGCGCTCCGACTGGCTGGGCTACACGGCAAGCGTGGCACTTATCATCGCCGTCTTCGCCGTGCTGGCCCTGGTGGCCCGTGAGGCACTCGGCATCATGCGGCTGAACGCCGTTCAGTCTCTCAAAGCAGATGCGGAAGCGGCGGCGCTGGAGAAGAAACCCTCTGCCGCCCGCGCGGTCATCACCCGCCTTAATACCGTCCTCTCTCACCGGGCGGAAACGGCCAAGGGTCGTGCCGCGCTGAAGCAGACAGAGAACGATGTGATCGACGGGCCGCACCTGATCGAACTGGCCGAACGCGAGCTTTTAAGCCCTCTCGACCGGCAGGCGCGCGCCTTGATCCTGAACTCATCCAAGCGCGTCTCTGTCGTCACCGCCGTCAGCCCGCGTGCGGTGGTCGATCTTGCTTATGTGCTGTTCGAGGTTACGCGGCTGGTGCGGACCATGGCGGAGCTTTACGGCGGACGTCCCGGCACGCTCGGCATGCTGCGGCTGCTGCGCGATGTCATCGCTCATCTGGCGGTGACGGGATCTATTGCGGTTGGCGATGGCTTGGCGCAACAGGTGCTGGGCCACGGGCTCGCCTCGCGCCTATCCGCCCGCCTGGGTGAAGGCGTGATCAATGGTTTGATGACCGCACGAATCGGTATTGCCGCCATGGATTTGTGCCGTCCCTTGCCGTTCCGCGCGCTGCGACGCCCCGGCATAGGCGATTTCGTCTCCGATCTGACACCGGATTTGACGGGTGGTAAAAACAGCGAAAAGCCCTGATCCGCAGGGCTTGCGTGCGCCCAAAGGTTACGATCCACGCGCCTAATCCAAGCCGAATAAACCAAGCATTAACCATTCCCGACATAGATTGACCCAACACAAAGCGGCCAATTCGCCAGGGAAAGTATCATGTATTCGCGCTTCTTTTCGCTACTGGGCGGACTTGCCGCCGTTATGTCCGTCAGTGGCGGGCTTGCAGTTTCCGACGTTCAGGCCGCCTCGCGCGATGACCAGTTTTTCGGCTCCGTTGCCGGCGTCTGGTCTGGCCCCGGCGAAATCGTGGCCGGAAAATACAAGGGCACGAAATTCACCTGCGATCTGACCGGCGAGCCGCTGGGCGACAAGGACACGGGCATCAAGCTGGGCGGCACATGCCGCGTCGGCGTCTTCAAGCAGCCCATGTCCGCCGTCATTGCCAAGAAGGGCAACAGCTATGAGGGCAAGTTCCTCGATGGCGCCGAGGGCAAGGGTCTGGATATCGTTTCCGGTCAGGTCAGCGGCGACAAGGTCGTGGTCGGCATCAACCGCGCCAAGCTGAATGGCGCCATGGTTGCCCGCGTAACCAACAACACCTCCATGAACATCACCATTTCCGTCAAGGTCGCAGACCAGATGGTCCCGGTCATCGGCCTGACGCTAGCACGCAATGTCGATCAGATGGCGGTTGGTTCGATCAAGGAATAAAGCCTTTCGGCAGCTTCAAGATTTCGAAAACGGGAGTGTCCACCACTCCCGTTTTTCGTTTGCGGCCTTGATGCCGGTCTTATCTGCCATTTCCAGCCATTGAGACACTGGCCTACCATTCACCACCAGGTCCGGTGCGATATCGCAGAGCGGCATTAGCACGAAGGCACGTTCCGTCATACGGGGATGTGGAATTTCAACGCGCTCAGTGGCGATAATCTCATCGCCAAAGGTCAGCACATCGATATCGATAGTGCGCGGGCCCCAACGTTCGATACGAACCCGCTTCATGCCGCGTTCGATCTCGAGGCAAAGGTCGAGCAGCGCCTCCGCCGCCAGCGATGTCTCGATCAAAGCGCAGCAATTGAAGAAATCGGCCTGATCGGTCTTTCCCCAGGGCGGCGTGCTGTAAAGCTGCGAGACGGCGAGCAATCGGCAGCTGTCGTGTCTGGCGAAGCTATCTAGGGCCTGCGCCATGGCGGCTGGTGGATCACCGATATTGCCGCCCAGCCCCAAGGCCGCCAAGGTCATGCCATCAGCCATGCTGTTCGACGCTCACCTGCGCATAGTCCAGAATGCCGGGCACAGGCGCGGAAGGCTTGCGCACAGTGATCCTGACCCGCACGATTTGCGGATACCGCTTGCGCAGCGCGGTTGCGATGTCATTGGCCAGCGCCTCGATGAGATAACGCCGCTGACCGGCCACGATCTTCTCAATCACATCGAAGGCCACGCCGTAATCGACGGTGTTGGATATGTCGTCTGTCTCCAGCGCGTTTCCGGCCTCGACTTCCATTTCCGCATCGACAAAGAAGCGCTGGCCGAGCGTTTCCTCCTGCGCCAGCAGGCCGTGGCGGGCGAAGAAGGAACAGTTCTTCAGCAGTATCGTGTAAAGGCTCATGATCGGCCCTCCCCTTTATTGGTTTTTCTCTGCCTCAGAACAGCATCGGCAATCGCCAGAGCGTCACGCGTCATCGATACATTGTGTACGCGAAAAACAACCGCTCCCGCCAGCCTTAGAATCGCGGTGGTGGCTGCCGTGCCGACATCGCGATCTTCCGCCACATCTCGCCCCGTCAAAGCGCCGATGAAGCGTTTGCGAGACGTTCCGGCGAGAATAGGCAAACCAAAACCGGAAAGCGCATCGAAACGCGACATGAGCGCGATATTTTCATCCGTATCCTTGGCAAAGCCGAAGCCGGGGTCGAGGACGATGGCGGCTCGCGAAATGCCCGCTCTATCGGCGATCTCAAGTGACGGGTTGAGAAAGGCATATTGGTCATCGATGACATCGGCCAGTTTCTCACGCTCGCGGCCCGTGTGCATGATGCAGACGCCAGCCTTTGCGGCTGAAACGACACCGGCCATATCCGCATCTTTCTGCAGGCCGAAGACGTCGTTGACGATATGTGCCCCGGCTTCCAGCGCCAGCCTCGCAGTCGAGGCGCGGTAGGTATCGATGGAGATCAGGGCGTCGGTTTCTTTGCACAGTTTTTCGATGATAGGCAGAACGCGGTCCTGTTCCTGTGCATCGCTAATGCTCTCCGCACCCGGGCGCGTGGATTCACCGCCGATATCGATGATGTGTGCGCCGTCTTTCACGCAGGAGAGCGCGTGCGAAACCGCCTGCTCCGCCGCCAGATATCGCCCGCCATCGGAAAAGGAATCCGGCGTCGCATTGACGATAGCCATAATAAGGCCATCCCCATCAAGTTTCAGGGAGCGCCCATGCGCGACTTGCCACACATTGTCACTGGCTGTTATCACGTAACATCACGCCTTTCCGGAATAACGGAGTGTCCGCCATTCATATCGTCACGACTCCGCCTATGCAGCAATCATCTGCCAAGTTCAACCGGAAGGCTGATAAATGAAGCGCCAATCCCGCATGCTCTGCGCGTTCCTTTCGGGCGCGATTTTGATGTCAGCCACACAGATCGCCCATTCCGAAGCGATCATGAGCAAATCTTTTTCCTATTTCTCCATTGGTGGAAAGACAGCGGAAGATCTGGACCACGAACTTTCCCATCGCGGCCCTATGACCAAGGCCACCGGTGCACGTCATCCGGGTGCGACGGAAATCAAATTCGGCGGTGAACTCACCTATGTCGAGCAGAATGGACGCTGCGGCGTAGGCACTGTAAAAGTGAAGCTTCACACGAAAATCCTGCTACCGCGCTGGACGAACCGCAAGCGCACAACGGCAGAGCTGGCGTTGATCTGGGATACGCTCGCAGCCGATATCAAGCGGCACGAAGAGCGCCATGCGGAGATTGCCCGCAACTATGCCCGCACGCTGGAAAAGCGACTTCAATCCCTTCGTCCGCAGAAGAATTGCGAGGAAATGCAGGCACTCGTTGGCAAGACGACGCAAGAGGTCATGGATGCCCATGATAAGGACCAGCTGCGTTTCGATGTTGTAGAGTCGAAAAACTTCGACGCCCGCATGACCCGCCTGCTCAAACACCGCATCATGCAGAACAGGTCCGCTCAATAGGGCGCGACAAACAATGCTAATCCGTGCAAATATCTATGCGGATCTCTTCAAGTATTTTATCAACCAAGAATTGCGAGAAAGCTCCGCGCTTTGCCGGATAATGATCGTTGAATTCTTGGCGTGGTTCAGAATGCGCGACTCACGTATCTGTGAGATCAGAAGTTTCCACCCGTTCAGCCGTTGCGTTTGCTTGTGTGTGTTGCCGGTTCCCCCGGCGCGTCCTAAACCGCAGGTGTCTCCTCCTTCGCCTGATGGTGACGTGCCCACCTCGCCTCGCTATCCCGCGAAACGGAGAGCGAGGCTTTTTCTCGGAAAACAGACGATCAGCGGTTCAGGCGATGCCTGGATCAGCCCTGGCGCTCGGGCACATGCACGACCAACCCATCGAGGGCGTCGGTGATCTTGATCTGACAGGAAAGACGTGACGTCGGGCGAACGTCGAAAGCGAAA
This sequence comes from Hyphomicrobiales bacterium, assembly GCA_900473205.1. Classification (GTDB taxonomy): domain Bacteria; phylum Pseudomonadota; class Alphaproteobacteria; order Rhizobiales; family Rhizobiaceae; genus Agrobacterium. The sequence continues at coordinate 104,347 of UCLB01000020.1, read as the reverse complement.
TCCAGCATGTCCTCTTCCATCGGCTCCGGCGGGCCAACGCGTTCAGCCCATTCATCATCCACATAGACATGACAGGTGGCACAGGCACAGGCACCGCCACATTCGGCGTCGATACCCGGAACGGAGTTGCGCATGGCGTTTTCCATAACGGTAGAGCCATTGCTCACCTCGAGTTCATGCGGCGTGCCGTCGAAAGCAACGATGGTCAGTTTGGTCATGTCGGAATTCCAGAGCGATGTTTGAGAATGTTTCCAAACAAATAGAAAGGCCGGGTCCGCTTGGCAACCCGTCAATGCGGGCACGAAGCAGAACCGGCCTCAAAAAACGTCTAAAAATCAGCGTTAGCGGCAGAGCTTCAGAATGAAGTTTTCGGCTTCGATGACCGATGCTGCGACCTTCGCAAGCGCGGCGCTGTCGCGGCTGCCATTTTCCACGGCTTCAGCCGCAGCCGAAACGTTGAAGGCGCCCACGGCATCTGCCGAACCCTTCAGACGATGCGCAATCGCTTTCATCTCAATGTCATTGCCAGCAGCGAGTTCGTGCAGCAAAGTGCGTGCATTGCGGGTGAAAAGCTGGAGGATTTCGATCTCTAGCTCCTTGTCGCCCACGGTCTGGCGGGCCAGATGCATGAAGTCGATGGGCTTCCGGCTGACCGGCGCTGCACCACCATAATTGTCCGGAGCTTCGAATGCGATACTCAACGCTGCCATTTTGTTAGATTCCTCGTTTGGGCCAGTTTCTTGTTTTGAGGCACATATGTCCTGCTTTTAGGCAGGTTAGGCCTGCGATGAGCTTAAATTGGGGCGCGACGAAGGTGGAAATCTTTCGCTATGGTTAATTTATGTTAAACTTATGCGAAACAAGGCCTTCCGCTTGCTACCGAGGTTTAAAAACTGTTAACAAACCGCCACTTGGCATAGGCTTGCCCGTGGCATTAATTGTTTCAAAGGCTCAAATGTGTCACTACGGTACTGCCGTCTTGCCTGACCTGAGTTCCGGTTTTGTAAATTCGGTGTGTAAATGTAATTTTGCCTGAAAGCTTAGCGACGTGCTCTCAGGAATTAGTAAGAAACGAGGCACTATATACCGGCTGGTATCGTGCCTTGAGGCATGATGGCGGATATCCGAAAGCAGGCGGCGGACGGATGAACGGCATGAGGCCGGGCGTAGAGTAACGAGGCGTAACCGCATGGCGAACAACAAGATCAGCGACTCGATTGACGAGACTGCGTTTCAGGCGTTGGAAGATGCCTTGCAGCTTGGCGCGTACGAAAATAAGCCGGAGCCTCGGAAAAGGTCCACTCCAAAGCCTGCGGAGGCCAGAGTGCCAGAACAGACAAGAGTGCCAGAACAAAACAGAGCCCGCGCGGCTGAACCGCCTCAACAGCAGCGCCCCGCGCCGGAGCCAGCACCGAGATCGCCATCTCTCGAAGCGGCCAATGACGGCTCCAAGCGTAGCCCCGCCATGATCCTCAAATCGCTGGATGCCGGCTCCATGGCCGGCGCATTGCGTAATGCGACCATTGTTTCCGTTCTCTGGGCCATTGCCGGTGCCGGTCTTGCCAATGTCATCTATGGCAACCTCATCTGGAACGTCAGCTCGATTGCGGAACTGTTTGCCGTTCCCGGCGTCATGGCCATCATTGTCGGCGTCATCGTTCCGATCATGCTGTTCTTCGCCTTCGCCATCATGATGGCGCGCGCCAAGGACCTGCGCAACGCTGCCCGCTCCATGGCGGAAGTCGCCCTTCGTCTCGCAGAGCCGGAAACCATCGCGTCCGAGCGCATCATGTCCGTCGGTCAGGCCGTGCGCCGCGAAGTTTCGGCCATGAATGACGGCATCGAGCGCACCATTGCACGCGCCACCGAACTGGAAACGCTCGTTCATTCCGAAGTCAATGCGCTTGAGCGCAGTTATGCCGACAATGAATTGCGCGTTCGCAGCCTCGTTCAGGAACTGAGCGCAGAGCGCGATGCCATCATCAATCACGCCGAGCGTATTCGCTCGTCCATCGTCGGCGCACAGGACCAGATCAAGGAAGAACTCTCCATCGTCGGTGAAGAGCTTTCCATGCGTCTGGCCACCAGCGGCGAAGCTTTTGCCTCGATGATCGACACTCGCTCTGCCGCGCTGCTCGAAAAATCCCGTATTTCCACAGAAGCCATGGGCAGCCTGATTGCGGCCAAAACCGACAATCTTCTCAAGGCGCTCAACACATCCGGCGCGACGCTGTCGAACGAATTCGACCTGCGCCTGCACGATCTCAGCACCACGCTGGATGATCGCGGCCGTCTGCTTCTGGAGCAGTTTGCAACGCAGGCCTCCACGCTCAGCACTGGCACGGAAAACCTCAACAAGTCGCTGGAAGAGCGCACGCGCCTTCTCAACGATATCCTATCCAAGCGCACGCTGGAAATCAGCCAGAACATCGACCGCGGCCAGGACATTATCGGCGGCTCGCTGGACAACGTCCTCGACAAGCTAACGACAACGCTGGAAGAAAAGGGCCTGTCCTTCCGTCAGAACCTGCAAAGCAGCGCCGATGACGCGATCATGGACATGGATCTGCGCTCCGGCCTGTTCGAAGAAAAGCTGCAGACTACGGTTGGCCTCGTCAATTCGGCATTCGACGAGCGCGTGGCAGAATTCACCAGCGCCTTCGACCAGCGCGCAGGCAGCCTCGACAGCAAGCTGATGGAAAGCCTTGCGCGCATCAATGAAACCGTTGCCGGTGGCACCGATTCCATCGATGGCATGCTGAATTCCGGCATCGAGCGCCTCAGCACCGCCCTCACCGACCAGTCCTTCGCTTTGGCGACGACACTGGGCACCGGCCAGGAAATGCTCGAAAGCTCTCTGGAAAGCCATACCCGCGAATTGAGCGACGCCATCGGCGCACGCACGGCGGAAATTACCGGCGCATTCAGCGATACGCATGAGAAGATCGATGCGGTTCTGGCAGAGCGCAGCACTGCCCTGTTCGGCGCACTGACGGCCACGCAGGATCGTTTCGACACGGCGCTTGCCAGCCGCGCGGAAGCCATCACCGGCTCCATGTCTGGCACGGCCCAGCATCTGGCCGCCCTTCTGGAAGAGCGCGCCGCCGCCATCAACAGCATTGTTGCCGATGTTGAGCGCCGCCTTGCCGAAACGCTCGACAGCCGCGCAGCCGCCATCACCGGCGCGGTCTCCGGCGTCGAGGAACGCCTGGCCGATACGCTCGACGTTCGCACTGCAGCGATCCACCACGCCGTTGCCGGTGTGGAAGATCGTATTGCGGACACGCTGGAAACCAGAACCGCAGCGCTTGCCAATGTCGTTTCCGGCGCGGAAAGCCGCATTGCCGATACGCTCGATAGCCGTACTGCTGCACTAAACAGCGTGGTCTCCGGCGTCGAAGAGCGCATTGCCGACACACTCGACAGCCGCACGATGGCTATCGATATGGCATTCTCGACCGCCGAAGAGCGTCTTTCCGAAACGCTGGAAAGCCGCACCAGCGCGCTCACCAGCGCCGTTTCCGGTGCAGAAGAACGCATTGCCGACACGCTCGACAGCCGCACGATGGCCATCGACATGGCCTTTTCAGGTGCGGAAGAGCGGATCACCGAAGCGCTCGATCTCAGAACAGCCGCCCTCAACACCGTTGTTTCCGGCGTCGAAACGCGCATCTCCGATTCCATCCAGCATGGTACGGCAGCACTTTCCAATGCCGTTAGCGGCGTGGAAGATCGCATTGCCGAAACGCTGGAAAGCCGTACGGCAGCGCTCTCTAGCGTTGTCTCCGGCGTCGAAGAGCGCATCGCCGACACACTCGACAGCCGCACCATGGCTATCGACATGGCATTCTCGACCGCAGAAGAGCGCCTTGCCGAAACATTGGAAAGCCGCACCAGCGCGCTGACCACAGCCGTCTCCGGCGTCGAAGAACGTATTGCCGATACGCTCGACAGCCGCACCATGGCCATCGATATGGCCTTCTCCGGTGCGGAAGAACGCATCGCTGAAACCATGGATGCACGCACGGCAGCCTTTACCACTGTCGTTTCGGGCGTCGAAAGCCGCCTTTCGGAAACACTGGAAAGCCGCACATCTGCACTCAGCAGCGTGGTGTCTGGCGTTGAAGAACGCATCGCTGATACACTCGACAGCCGCACCATGGCCATCGACATGGCATTCTCCGGCGCGGAAGAACGTATCGCTGAAACGCTTGATAGCCGCACGGCTGCGCTCAACAGCGTTGTCGCCGGCGTTGAAGAGCGCATTGCCGACACGCTCGACAGCCGCACCATGGCTATCGATATGGCATTCTCCGGTGCAGAAGAACGTATCGCGGAATCGCTCGATAGCCGGACTGCCGCTCTGACCAACGTCGTTTCCGGCGTTGAAGAACGCATTGCAGATACGCTCGACAGCCGCACGCTTGCCATCGACATGGCGTTCTCCGGTGCCGAAGAACGTCTGGCCGAAACCCTTGATACCCGCACCTTCGCGCTGACCAGCGCCGTTTCCGGCGTCGAGGGTCGTATTGCTGATACGCTGGATAGCCGCACAGCTGCACTTGCCAATGCCGTTTCCGGCGTTGAAGAACGCATCGCCGACGCACTCGACAGCCGCGCCATGGCCATCGACATGGCAATTTCGGGTGCCGAAGAGCGCATTACCGAAACGCTCGATACCCGCACCACCGCCCTCACCCAGTCCGTTGCCGGTGCCGAACAGCGCCTTTCGTCCACGGCCTCCACAATCGAGGAAGCCCTGTCCGTCGGTCATCTGCGTCTCGATACGATGCTGGGTGTCCAGGCAGATGCGATTACCCGCACCGTCGAGCGCAACAGCGACCTGATCGAACAGACCGTCGGCACTGCGGCCACCCGCATCGAAACGGCCATCGAGGGCGGCGCAGGCCGTTTCTCGGACACGATGGAAAGCGGCGTTTCGCGCCTGGAAAACAATCTCGTTTCCTCGCATGAGCAGCTTCGCAGCACGCTTGATGAGCATCACGGCGCATTTACCGAAACACTCGGTTCTGCGCAGGAGCGCATCAACGATCTGTTGTCCGAGCAGGCTATGTCCATCGGCACCACGATTGCGTCCAGCGCCAGCATGCTGGAAATGTCTCTGGAAACCCAGCAGGAAGCCATTCAGCGCACCATCGACACCAGCGGTGCAACACTGGAAGAGCGTCTGCGCAACAGCGCCAGCGCCGTTTCCACCCGCATCGATGAAGCCGCCCGCGAAATCGGCGGCGCTGCGGATGCGCTATCCCAGCGTGTCGAACAGTCCGTCAGCAACGTTTCCACCCGTCTGGATGAGACCGGCGCACGGTTGGAAACCAATATCGGTGGCTTGCAGACCCGCATTCAGTCGGATCTTGGTAACGTCAATGCTTCCATCGAAGATGCAAGCCGCAAGATTTCCGAAACACTGGACGGCAAGACGGCGGATTTCGTTCGCACCAGCGACGACGCCACGCAGCGCATTGCCGGTGTTCTCGACACGGGCACGGCACGCATCGATGAGCGTCTGGGCACCATGGACCGCGCTCTGAATATCGGCCTTGAAAACGTCAACCGCACCATTGAAGGCAAGGCGACCAACCTCGCCGTCAGCCTGCGCGACGCGGTGGTCAATGCCACCCAGACCATGGATGGCGAAGCGCTGCGTTCGACCGAACTTCTGGCCAAGACCGGCTCTGAATTTGCGGACCAGATGAAGAACCGCAACGACGAGTTCACCCGCGCCATCGAACAGCGCTCGGAAGAAATCGTCGGGCGCATTTCGGAAGCCCAGGGCCGCCTCTCCGGCCAGGCAGCAGCCGTCGCCCAAACCTTCTCGGAAGCTGGCAATGCCATCGTCAACAAGGTTGCCGAAGCAGAAGCCGTCGTTCGCTCGCAGGTTGGCGCCATCTCGGAAACACTCTCCGGCGTCGAAAGCTCGCTGGATGCGCGCGGCGAATCCATTCGCTCCACGCTCGACAGCCGCACCCGCGAACTCAACTCCATGCTGGCCAGCCGCTCTGCCGAGCTGTCACGCCTCATCGAAGAAAAAGCCAAGCCCATCGTCAACGAATATGCGACGATTGGCCAGAATGCCGCGGAAAAGATCGTCACCGCCGCACAGCAGAGCGCCAATCTTCTGGCCGAAAGCAACAGCGGTATGGTGCAACTGGTGGAGCAGGCCATCGGCGACTACGCCAAGGCAGGCACGGACGCCGCCGACAAGCTGGTGGCCGCAACCCGCAACAGCACCAACATGCTGTCCGAAACGCATTCCGGCATGTCTGAAGTGGTAACGGGTGCCGTCGATAGCCTCAACGTTGCCGTTGCGCGCGCTTCGCAGGAATTCAAGGCGGCGGACCAGTCTCTCAATACGGCTGCTTCCAGCTTCTCCGATTCCGCATCACGGGCCGCCGACATGGTGTCCAGCTCCAGCCGCCTGCTGGAAGGCAAGATCGACCGTCTGGCGAATATCTCCGGCCAGACGCTTTCGCAGGTTGCCGGTATCGTCGGTCGCTTCGAAGAGCATTCCACGGTTCTGTCGCAGGCCTCCGAACTTCTCAGCGCCGCCCAGACAAGCCTCGTCGGCACGCTGGAAGAGCGTCAGGAAGCACTTCGCACGCTTTCGGTCGGCCTTCTCTCGCGCTCTGAGGAAATCGAAAATTCGATGCGCGGCGTGATGGGCGTGGTCGAACAGACCCTCGCACAGGCAGAACAGCGTTCGGCCAATGTTGCAGGCAATCTGCGCGACAATCTCAGCTCCTCCTTCGACCAGATCGGTCGTTCGCTGGATGAGACCGAGCAGCGCGCCCAGACGGCAGCACAGAACATGCGCGGCGCACTGGCTGCTGCCGGTGAAGATGCAAGCCGCTCCATCGAAGGTACGATGGCGGATGCGCAGAGATATTCAGACGAGCTGGTCAACCGCCTACGCGGTGGCGTCGCCTCCTCGCTCTCGGACGTTGACAAGCTGTTGGGCAACGCCACGGACAAGTCCAATGCCGCCGCAGCCGTGCTGCGCGAGACATTGCGCGAAGCCGTGGAAGAGGCTGTGTCCCGCTTTGCCGGTGCAACGGATGAAATCCGCCGTTCCAGCGTCGATATCCGCAAGGAACTGGATTCGACCCGCGCGGAACTGAAGCGCGGTGCCTTCGACCTGCCGGAAGAAGCTAAGGAAAGCGCCGCTGCCATGCGCCGCGCGGTTTCCGAACAGATCAAGGCCTTGCAGGATATTTCCCAGCTGGTGGGTCGTTCCACACAGCAGCTGGAAATTTCCGAGCCAGCCGCCCGCGCAATCGCTGCCACGAAGCCCGCTCCTGCTCCACAACAGCAGCCACAGCCTCAGCCGGTTGCGCAGCAGCCTCGCGTGGAACAGCCGCGCCCGCAGCCAGCAGCAGCGGTCGTGCCGCCGTCGCCGGTCCTCGCCCGCCCAGTGCAGCAGCCGGTCGCACCACAGCAGCCATCTGCTCCGCAGTTCCGCACGACGCAGCCGCTCGAAACCCGCAGCGTTCCGCCGCAGGCCGGTATTGCCGCCCCGGCGCAGCGCCGTGAAGATGGTGGCGGCTGGATCAGCGATCTGCTGCGCGGCGCATCCCGCGATGGTCAGGATGCATCGGCACCCGCAACCCAGGCTACGCGCCAGTCCGCCGAACCGCAGACCCGCGCTGCCGATCCGCGCAACCCGCGCCATGTCGTGGAATCGCTCAACTCGCTGTCGGTGGATATTGCCCGCGCTATCGATCACGACGCATCGGTAGAGCTCTGGGGCCGTTACCAGCGTGGCGAACGCGATGTGTTCACACGCCGCCTCTACACGCTGAAGGGCCAGCAGACCTTCGACGAGATCAAGCGTAAATACGAGCGCGAAACGGAATTCCGTACCGCTGTTGATCGCTACATCTCGGATTTTGAAAAGCTGCTTGCAGACGTGGCGAGAACGGATCGCGACCGCACTATCACGCAGTCCTACCTCACCTCAGATACGGGCAAGGTCTATACGATGCTTGCCCACGCGGCAGGACGCTTCAGCTAAAGCGATCCCTTGTTCCAAGACCAAGGCCCCGGACAGCATCTTTCCGGGGCCTTTTCATATCGCATATTAGCAAAAATCTTGAACGTGCCAGAGCAAGCCTCTATATGAGTCCCGCGGGGACGACCCCGCCCTTATTCATGACTTCGGGACGGCCCGATAACACGGGAGCATCCCATGCGTTCTTTCAAGGACCGCGTTCGCCACGCGCTCAGTTTCGAGATTATCGGCCTTCTGCTCATCATTCCCTTCGGCGCCATGATCTTTGGCATACCCATGACCGATGTCGGCATTGTCGGCGTCGTCAGCGCCACCATCGCTACGGCCTGGAACTATCTCTACAATCTCGGTTTCGACCACGTCATGCAGCGCGCCAAAGGTACGACGCAGAAAACCACGGCCATTCGCATCGTACATGCGCTGTTGTTTGAACTGGGCCTGCTGATCGTGCTGATGCCCTTCATCGCGTGGTATCTCAACATCAGCTTCATGCACGCGCTGGTCATGGATGTGTCGTTCGCCCTGTTTTACGTCGTCTACGCCTTCGTCTTCAACTGGTGCTATGACCGGCTGTTTCCGCTGCCCGAATGGCAAAAAGAAGCCCCGGCAGAATAACCGGGGCTTGGCCTTTTCGAATGTCTTGGTGGTAAAGCGCGCCGGTCTTAGCGCGTTAGCCTGATGTCGGCCGTTACCACCGTCGGGCCACCCGCGCCATCCTTGTCCGTCGTGCGCAGACGCAAGCCGTTGTTGCCCATCTTGGTGATGGTCATGGCGGCATCACGGTCACCATTGATGTCACGGGTCCAGCGGATCGCGAGGTTGATCGAGTTACCGCTGCGGCTACCAGAAAGCGCGGATGGTCTGCCGGATGGGCCTACGTAATTACCCCTGTAACGGCTGCCATTGGCGCTCAGATCTGCCGAGATAGCGCGGCGGATCACCACAAGCCCACGGCAGGTACCGTTCATGCGCAGCGACGGGCCAGATGCAGTGGATTCGAATGTGCAGTTCACATTGATGGGCCTGGCGCCGATCCGGGTGGTGACCGTGCCACTGCCCTTCCAGCTGCCTTTGAGCGAGGCGAGAAATTGGCTTTCATCAGCCATGGCCGGCGGCGCCACCAGTGCGGTCGCGAGTGCTATGATAGAAATCAGCTTGCATGTCATTCGCGTGGTCCTTGTTTGTGAAGTCCGAACGTCTCGCCCTGCCGATTGTTCCTTCACCAGCAATGTTATAGGCCAAAGCAACCTAATCCGGGTCGGCGCGTTTCTCGCCAGCTTCATCTCAGCGTCCCGGAGAGCTTTCCATGACAACGCTAACAGCGCCAATCGATGCCAGCGGTCACTCTCTCGGGAAATCCCCGGAGAGCGGCATATCCGACCGCTCCATTTTTGCACTCGCTGTCCTCAACTTTTTCCTCGCAGATGCGCGCGATGGGCTCGGTCCTTTTCTGGATGCGTTTCTAGCCACCAATGGCTGGTCGGCCATGCAGCTGGGCGTTATCGCCACCGTTGGCGGGCTCGTTGGACTGGCCGCGACGCCGCTTTGCGGTGCGCTGGTGGATGGTTCCACATGGAAGCGCACGCTGATTGCCGTGCCAGTCGTCCTCGTCACCATCGGCGCGTTGATTACGCTGATGTTCACCAACGAGGCGGTTGTCTGGACGGGTCAGATCATGACCGCCGTTGTCGGTGCCGTGGTCGGTCCTGCCCTTGCTGGCCTCACCCTCGGCCTGGTCGGCGAAAAGCTGTTCTCGCACCAAATCTCACGAAATGAATTCTGGAACCATGGCGGCAATTTCGTTTCGCTGTTCGCCACCTATTTCGCGGTCACGGCCTTTGGTGTCTCCGGCGTCATCGGCCTGATGGTGGCGACTACTATCGGAGCGCTTGCCGCGATCGTGGCCATCGATCCCAAACGGGTCGATCATAAGGTGGCGCGCGGGCTTGGGCAGGATGAAGGCGAGCCCGGCCCCTCCGGCTTTAAGGTTCTTTTCAAAGAACGCGGACTGATCTTCCTCTCCATCATCCTGCTGATCTTCCATTTCGGCAATGCACCGATGGGCCGGCTGATCGCGCAGAACTTCGCCATTGAGCTGAACACGCCGTTTCGCACCACCGCCATCATTACCGGCGTTGCGCAATTTGCGATGATCTTCGTTGCAGCCATGGCGCCATGGCTCATCCGCCGCTTTGGCCTGTCTGCGGTGTTTCTGATTGCGCTTGCAGCTCTGCCTGTGCGCGGCGTGCTGGCGGCCAGTTTCCACGAATTCTGGGTTATCTATCCGGTGCAGTTGCTGGATGGTATCGGCGCTGGCCTTCTCGGTATCGCGACGCCTGTGGCCGTCGAGCGCATTCTGAAAGGCACCGGACGCTTCAATGTCGGCCTCGCCGGCGTCATGACCATCCAGGGTATCGGCGCGTCACTCAGCAATGGTGTCGCGGGCTGGCTGACCACGGAAGGCGGCTACGCGCTTTCGCATCTCGTCGGTGGCGGCATTGCCGCAATTGCCATCGTGCTGTTCCTCATGTTCCGCCACGATATCGCGCCAAGACAGGCCACGGACGGCTGAAACGAAAAAGGAGGCCAATGGCCTCCTTTATAACTCATCGCTGGTGGCAACACTCAGCCCACGAAAGCTCGCTCGATCACAAACTCTGCCGGCTTGTTGTTGGCACCTTCGTTCAGGCCCGCCTTCTCAAGCAATGCCTTGGTGTCCTTCAGCATGGCGGATGAACCGCAGATCATGCCACGGTCCGTGGCGGGGTCGAAGGCAGGCACGCCGAGATCGGCAAACATCTTGCCATTCTCGATCAGGTCGGTGATGCGGCCTGTAAAGGCGTAGTCCTGGCGCGTCACTGTCGCGTAATGCTTCAGCTTGTCACCGACCAACTCGCTCAGAAACTCGTGGTTCTTGATTTCCTCGACCAGATCGAAGCCATATTTCAGTTCGGCAACATCGCGGCAGGTGTGGGTGAGGATAACTTCCTCGAACTTCTCATAGGTTTCCGGGTCCCGGATGAGGCTTGCGAAGGGTGCAATGCCCGTGCCGGTGGAGAACATATACAGGCGCTTGCCGGGCGTCAGCGCATCCAGAACCAGCGTCCCTGTCGGCTTCTTGCGCATCAGCACCGTATCGCCGGGCTTGATCTGCTGGAGATGGGAGGTTAGCGGACCATCCGGCACCTTGATGGAGAAGAATTCCAGCTCTTCATCCCAGGCCGGGCTGGCAATGGAATAGGCGCGATAGATTGGCTTTTCACCCACCATGAGGCCGATCATGGCAAATTCGCCCGAGCGGAAACGGAAGCCCGCAGGACGGGTCATGCGGAAGCGGAACAGGTGGTCCGTGTAATGCTCGACCGAAAGCACCGTCTCGGCATAAACGCCGTCAGGGATTTTCACCGCAAATTCTTCCGTCTTGGCTGGAGCGTTCATTCTCTATCCGTCCATCTTCACATGGTGTGCGACATTTGCAGATGGGGCAATATACCATCCGCCCTGACTTTTGAAGGTACAGGAATGTCATTGGTGCTATGCGCGTGGAAATATGTATCTAAAACTCATATTTATGCGCAAGAACTCATATTGCCGCACGGCGACGCCAGCTGTAGGTCTCCTGACCATCAGCAGGCTTTGCCGTCGGCTGGTAATAGACATCGATGCCCGGCAAGCGATTTTCGGAAAGGCGGCGGATCGCCGTCTCGTTCGTCACCGCAAAGCTGGTGAAACCGGTGCGCAGCATCAGCGGCACCTGGTCGATTAGCACATCACCCACAGCCCGCAACTCACCCTGATAGTTCAGACGGGTGCGCAAGAGCGATGCATGGCTAAAACCTCTGCCGTCGCTGAAAGCCGGAAAGCTGACCGCGACCAGCGCGATGCGATCAATAAACGGGCGAAGCTTCTCAACGTCGTCAGCCGGTGTCACGAGAACACCAAGGCCGATGTCGTTGCTTTCCTCGGCCCGTGCAATGAAGGCGTCGAGGCCGAGAATGGCACTCTGACCATCCTGCGCCTTGACCTCTTCGGTCTCGATGACCCACGGATCGTTATCAACGAAACCGCTCTCATTCCAGATTTTCGTCATGATGCGGTTCCTTATGCGGCTGCGGCTGCTGCCGGATAGAGCGCTTCCTTGAAAGGCTGCGCGCCGACGCGGCGATAGGCTTCAAGGAAGGTTTCTTCTTTCGACAGACGCAAACCGAGATAGGTATCGACGATGGTTTCCACCGCGTCCGTTACCTTCTCAGGCTCGAAGCCGCGACCGATGATTTCACCGATGGACGAGTTTTCGTCACCCGATCCACCCAACGTGATCTGGTAAAGCTCGGCACCCTTCTTTTCCACACCCAGCAGACCAATATGGCCGACATGGTGGTGGCCGCAGGCGTTGATGCAGCCGGAAATCTTGATTTTCAGCTCACCGATTTCCGCCTGGCGTTCCGGCGAACCGAAGCGGTTGGAGATTTCCTGCGATACTGGAATAGAGCGTGCATTGGCCAGCGCGCAATAATCCAGCCCGGGACAGGCAATGATATCCGTGATCAAGCCGGCATTTGCCGTGGCAAGGCCAGCGCCTGCAAGCGCGCGATAGACCGGCTCCAGATCAGCAAGGGCCACATGCGGCAGGATGATATTCTGTTCGTGGCTGATACGAATTTCATCCAGCGCGTATTCTTCTGCGATATCGGCCACGATATCCATCTGCTCGTCGGATGCGTCGCCCGGAATCCCACCGATGGGCTTCAGCGACACCGTCACCATGCCGTAATCGGGATGCTGATGCGGCTGCACGTTCTGGTCCACCCAGCGTGCGAAATCCGCGTCCGCCTTCTTCCATCGCGCAACGCTTTCCCAGCCTTCGGGACGCTGCTTCAAATCCGGCAGCGCGAAATAGGAGGTGATGGCGGCGATATCGGCATCCGGCAGTTTCAGCTCGCCATTCTTCAGTTCGGCGAATTCCGCTTCCACCTGACGCGCCAGTTCCTCGGCACCCGTTTCGTGAACGAGGATCTTGATACGGGCCTTGTACTTGTTGTCACGACGACCATGCAGATTGTAAACGCGCATGATGGCGGTGGTGTAGGACAGCAAATCTTCTTCGGGAAGGAAGTCGTTGATCTTCTTGGCGATCATTGGCGTTCTGCCCTGCCCGCCACCAACATAAACGGCAAAACCGATCTCGCCCTTGTCGTTCTTCTTCAGATGCAGGCCGATATCGTGGACCTGAATGGCAGCGCGATCCTTTTCCGCCCCCGTCACAGCAATCTTGAACTTACGCGGCAGGAAGGAGAATTCCGGGTGAACGGACGACCACTGGCGCAGAATTTCAGCATATGGGCGTGGGTCCGCAACTTCATCGGCAGCAGCACCTGCGAAATGGTCAGCGGTAACGTTGCGAATGCAGTTGCCGGATGTTTGCAGCGCGTGCATTTCCACACTTGCCAGTTCCGCCAGAATATCCGGCGTATCGGCAAGGCGCGGCCAGTTGTACTGAATGTTCTGGCGCGTGGTGAAGTGGCCGTAACCACGGTCATATTTGCGGGCAATATGGGCCAGCATCCGCATTTGCTTGGAATTCAGCGTGCCATAGGGAATGGCGACGCGCAGCATATAGGCGTGCAATTGCAGGTAAACGCCGTTCATCAGACGCAACGGCTTGAAGGCATCTTCGGCCAGCTCGCCGGACAGGCGACGTTCCACCTGATCGCGAAACTGCTCCACGCGGCCTTGAACAAAAGCATGGTCGAACTCATCGTAGCGGTACATGATATTCCTCAGACTGCGATAAATGCTGCGTCCGCTGGCTCAAAGCCTTTGGCGTAATGCATGGTTGGTCCTGCCGCACGAATGCGTTCGCGCAGGCGTGTTGGCCAAAGCTGACCATTTTCCTCGGTGACATCGACGATGTTCACATCCACCACCTTGTTGGCGGAAAAGTCGCGTTTGCCGATTTCCTCCAGCGAGGCTTCCGCCTCCGCATGGCGTGCGACAAGAGCCGACTGGAGGTCTTCATTCCACTCGCCGCTTGCGTCGAGCCAGACGGCAATGCCATCGCTTAGACGATTGGCTGTCAGAACCTTGTCAACCATTTGCATACTCCTGCTTCAGGTCCGAAACCGTGCCAGCCGCAACCAGCGCCTCAGACCGTCCTAAATTCGCACCGGCAACCGCATCACCGATGATGACCATGACCGGACCGCTGAGTTCATCGCGATGTTCCAGTGCTGGCAAATCCTTCAATGTACCGTGCATGAGACGGCGATAGGACCGGCTGGCGTTCTCAATCACGGCAACCGTCGTGTCTGCGTTGAGTCCCGCATTCATCAAGCGTGTGGCAACCGAAGCAGCCACGGAGCGACCCATATAGACGGCAATCGTTGCGCCAGACACGGCAAGCCGCGCCCAATCAGGCAGCACATCGCCCGCCAGATCGTGGCCTGTGGTGAAGATCAGCGAGGACGCAACACCGCGAAGGGTCAGCGGCAGTTCGAAATCGGCGGCAGCAGCGAAAGCGGACGTAATGCCCGGCACGATTTCATAACCGATGCCAGCCTCACGCAACGCCGCCATTTCCTCGGCTGCGCGACCATAGATCAGCGGATCACCGGATTTAAGGCGCACGACGCGCTTGCCTTCTTCGCCCAGCGACACCAACAGCTTGTTGATGTCGGACTGGGATTTGGAATGACAGCCCTTACGCTTGCCAACGGACAGGCGCTCGGCATCGCGACGCCCCATATCCACGATTTCATGCGGCACCAGCGCATCATAAACGATGACATCGGCCTGCATCAGAACGCGCTGCGCCCGCAGCGTCAGCAAATCTTTCGCGCCCGGACCTGCACCCACCAGCCAAACATAACCCTCGGGGCTTTCCGGCGAGGCCAGCAGCTTGGCTGCGGCGCTGTGGGCGGTGTCGATATCATTGAGCGCCACGGCATCCGCGACGCCACCCGAGAAGAAACGACGCCAGAAGTTGCGGCGAAGCGCACCCTTGGGAATGCTGCGTTCCGCGGCATCACGATATTCAACGGCAAGACGCGCAAGGCGACCGAGCGACGGCGCCAGCATCTGTTCGATACGCGCACGCACCATCTGGCCCAGAACCGGCCCTGCCCCTTCGGTACAGATGGCAACGGCGAGCGGTGCGCGAGACACGAGGCCGGGCGTGTAGAAATCACAGTAGCCGGGCTGATCGACAGCATTGGCGGGAATGGACTTTGCGCGGGCAGCGTCAACGATCTGGCGATCCAGTGCCTCATGCCCGGTCGCGGCAAAAACGAGGACCATGCCATCTACCAGTTCCGGCGAGAATGGAATGGGGTGGTGAGCGACCTGACCTTGCGAAAGCAGCGCGGCGTAGTCAGCCTGCGGCTCATCGGCAAAGGCGCGAATTTCAGCGCTCGTGTTGAGAAGCAGTCTGACCTTGGCAAAGGCTTCGTCGCCATTTCCAAAAACCGCGACAGGACGCTGGTCCACCTTGAAAAAGGCAGGAAAAGTCGTAAGCCGTTGATCAGCCCTATCTGAAGCGTTTTGAAGCATGCCCATACTATGTCCGATCGAGCGCAAGGATTGAAGGTACAGAAATTCGCTTGCTATAGTGCAGTAGATTTTTATTTCTCGGCAAGCGCAGATTTGGAGGAAAACAAACCGATGACAAAAAAACGTCACGCTGTTGTAATTCCACACATTTTCTACAAATTTTGTGCATTTTATCGGCAGAATTCGTCCAAAATTGGCCAATAAACAGGCATTACTCGAACGGGAAAAATACCTTGACTGAACACACCATAGCGTCACGCCTGCTCGATGTTATCGAGAACGATATCCTACCTCTGACCGCACGCGGCGTGTCGCTCGGAAACAAGGTTTTCGGCGCAGCCATCCTGCGCAAATCCGACCTGTCACTGGTGGTGGCGGAGACCAACAACGAACTCGAGAATCCGCTGTGGCATGGCGAAGTGCACACGCTTAAGCGTTTTTATGAGCTTGGCGAAAAGCCGAACACCAAGGATCTGATTTTCCTATCGACCCATGAACCTTGCACCATGTGCATGTCCGCTATCACATGGGCTGGCTTCGATAATTTCTACTCCTTCTTCAGCCATGAAGATTCTCGCGATGCTTTCGCCATTCCGCATGATCTGAAAATCCTGAAAGAGGTTTTCGGTCTGGAGCCCGGCGGTTATCGCCGCAACAATGCGTTCTGGAATTCCTATTTCATTTCCGACCTGGTGGAAAATCTGGAAGATCCGCTCAAGTCGAAACTCAGGGAGCAGACGGCGCGCATCAAGGCGGCCTATGATGACCTGTCGGTGAACTACCAG
Source organism: Hyphomicrobiales bacterium (assembly GCA_900473205.1). Taxonomy (GTDB): domain Bacteria; phylum Pseudomonadota; class Alphaproteobacteria; order Rhizobiales; family Rhizobiaceae; genus Agrobacterium. The sequence goes on along the minus strand of UCLB01000020.1, from coordinate 87,985 downwards.
TCGTCCAAGGGCGACAACAACATTCCCCTGAACTGACACTCTCCGCAGAAAGCAAAATCATATGGAAGCCTCGAAGGATATTTCCCGTCTCATCGAGATCATGGAAGCACTGCGCCAGCCGGAAACGGGATGCCCCTGGGACATCGTGCAGACATTCGAGACGATCAAGCCCTATACCGTCGTGGAAGCCTATGAGGTGGCGGATGCCATCGAGCGCAACGATATGGACGACCTTTGCGACGAGCTTGGGGATTTGCTGCTGCAGGTCGTGTTCCATTCACGCATTGCCGAAGAGATGGGCGAGTTTTCTTTCGGCGATGTCGTCCATGCCGTGACATCCAAAATGATCCGCCGCCACCCGCATGTCTTTGCGGTGTCAGCAGCCGATACGGCAGAATCGGTCAAAATCCAGTGGGACGTCATCAAGGCGCAGGAGAAGCGGGAGCGTGCGGAACGCCGCGCCAAGAGCGGGCTGGGCGATGATTTCAAGGCTGGTTTTCTCTGCTCCATCCAGCGCACCCAACCGGCGCTGACGGAAGCGCTGAAACTTCAGGAGCAAGCCGCACGCGTCGGCTTCGACTGGTCGGCACCCGAGCCGATTCTCGACAAGATCGAAGAAGAAGTTCGGGAACTGCGCGAGGCTCTGGCCGAGGGCAAGTCGGAAAAGGTGGCGGATGAGTTGGGCGATCTGATTTTCGCACTGGTCAACATCGGCCGCCATGTGAAGACCGATCCCGAAAATGCGCTGCGGGGAACCAACACCAAGTTCCGCCGTCGTTTCCATCACATAGAGACATCGCTGGCCGAAAATGGCGAGACGCTGGAGGCGGCGACTTTGGAGCGAATGGAAGAGCTTTGGCAGTCTGCCAAAGCTATCGAGCGTCAGCTAGCGGATTAACGCCGCGCGCCAAGCCTCAACCGGCGTGGCGCACATTGTTCGATAGCGACGAATCCTTGGAGAACTCCTCCGCGCGATAGACAGTCAGCCTGTCGCGCCCGCCAGCCTTCGAGGCATAAAGCGCTGTGTCTGCCATTTTCATCAGCGCATGCGGTGTGCAATTCTTCTCTTCGCAGACCGCGAGTCCCATGCTCAACGTAGCAACAACCTTCTGGTCGTCGATCAGATGCTTGATGGAACTGACGAGTTGGCGGAGGCTTTCGGCCAGCGTTTCGGCGTCACTCTCGCCCGTGGCGGGCATGAACAGAATGAACTCTTCGCCGCCAAAGCGCGCAAAACTGTCATTGGGCCGAATACGGGCAGATAGTTCCCGCGCCACACGCACAAGCACCTCATCGCCAGCCAGATGGCCGAAGCCGTCATTGATGCGCTTGAAGTAATCGATATCGATCATGACGATGACATCGCCCTGACGCATCTGCTCCGGCAAATGTTCTGAAAAGGATCGACGGTTGGGGACGCCCGTCAGCACATCAAGATCGGCCAGCCGCCGCAATCTCTCTTCCGCCCGTTCCTTCACCAATGCAAGCACGAAGACGGCAATGGCGAAGTGGCAAACGATGGAAACGAAGAATGCGTTTCTGGAAGAGACAAGCGCGATCTTGGGAAGGAGAACGCCGACGACCACGAGCGCGCTGAGAAAGGCGGCAAAGGCGATGGTCGCGGCAAGCGTCTTTCGCACAGGAAGTGGCTCGATCAGGCGATCCGTGTAGACGGTGTAAGCGGCAGCGAGCAGAAGAACTGCCGCCGTGGTCTGGAACGCGGTGGTTCTGGCTTCCGAGAAAACGTAAAGGCCGGAGCCAAGAAGCACGGCGCAAACCAAAACCGGAACACACAGAACCAGCCATTCCCTGCGCCGCAGTCTTTGCGTGCTGATACGGCACGTGCCGATCCAGAAGATCGAGTATCCGACCAAACCCGCAAAGCTGCCAGCCAGCGACAGAAGACTTTCATATCCGTTTAAAAGCTTGCCGATGCTGACAAGTGTGGACGCCATGGCGACCAGAAAAAAGCCAAGCGCCAGAAAACCGAGCCCAACGCTCTCACGCGACTGAGAACGCACATACAAAAAGCACATTGCTGCCACGAAGAAGGAAAGCTTGTGAAGCAGCAAAACTGTATTAAGGTCTAAAGGTTGAAACATTCTCGTCAACTCGTATGAATTGAGCGACATTATCACATAGAGGCGATTACGAAACCCTAACAAAAAAGGGACTATTGGTTGCATGCGGCGCATAACAGTTATGTGCCAAAAGCTTTTCCTTATGAACGCATGCACGTTTTTTCAACCAAACGGTAAAAAAACCTCGCCCTAGCGTTCCCAGTCTTCCGTGTCAGCCTTCTGCACCTTGCCCAGACGGCGTTCCAGCTCCAGAGCCTGCGCTTCGGAAAGGCGCACTTCCAGGGTCACCGAGCCGTCCTCATTGTCTTCGCGGGTATCGACAACAGCATTGTTGTAGACCCACGACAGAAACTGCAATTGCTCGACATTGAGGACCACTGTGGTTTCCGTCAAAACGCCGGAAAGGCGTCGAGAAACCTCGTCCATCAACTTATCGACGCCCTCGCCCGTGATGGCGGAAACGGCGCGGACATTGGCACGGCCTTCTGCCTTGTGCAGAATCGCGTCATGGGTTTCCAGATCGAGCCTGTCGACCTTGTTCCAGACCTCGATGATTTTCTCGTCTGCAACTTTTTCATCGATGCCGAGATCGCCGAGGATGCGCAGAACGTCTGCAGACTGCGCGCCATTGTCAGGATCGGACATATCGCGGACGTGAAGAATAAGGTCGGCTTCCAGCACCTCTTCGAGCGTGGCACGGAAAGCAGCTACGAGATGCGTCGGCAGATCGGAAATGAAACCGACCGTGTCCGAGAGAATAACGGTGCGCCCATGCGGCAACTTCATGCGGCGAAGGGTTGGGTCGAGCGTGGCGAAGAGCATGTCTTCGGCCAGCACGCCAGCACCGGTAATGCGGTTGAACAGCGTGGATTTTCCGGCGTTGGTATAGCCGACCAGAGCGACGATGGGATGCGGCACCTTGCGTCGCTTGGCGCGGTGAAGCTGGCGCGTGCGAACCACCTGTTCCAGCTCTTTTTCCAGCTTGACGATGCGGTCCTGCAGCAAGCGACGGTCGGCTTCGATCTGCGTTTCACCCGGACCACCCATGAAGCCAGCACCACCGCGCTGACGCTCAAGGTGGGTCCAGCTTCTGACGAGGCGGCCCTTCTGGTAATTCAGGTGGGCGAGATCGACCTGAAGCGTGCCTTCCTTGGTGGAGGCGCGACGACCGAAGATTTCAAGGATCAGACCGGTGCGGTCGATGACCTTGGCGTTCCACTGCTTTTCAAGATTGCGCTGCTGCACAGGCGTCAGCGGGTGGTCGATGATGACCAGACCCGAATTCGTTTCATCCAGCAGATGGCCGATTTCTTCAATTTTGCCAGTGCCGAACAGCGTGGCAGGCCGAGGCTGATTGACGGGAACGATGAGACCTTGGGAAATATGCAGATCAATGGCCAGAGCCAGCCCCTTGGCTTCCTCAAGCTTCGCTTCCATGGAGCGGGGCGGCGTCGTGGCCGACGGTTCCTTGGGATTTCGGCCCTGCTTCAAGACCGGGATAATAACCACCGCGCGCATATCATCCCGGTGCTTTTCCTGCTCAGGGATGATGGATTCATTCGATGTGTCGCGTGTAGAAATGTGCCCGCACCTTTCGAGTGTTTTAAAAAAGCTGGAACCGATCCAGACAGCGCCGTTGATAAACGAAAGCGCATATAATGCAAAACAACGGGGCCTGTCTAAGGTTCCGTTGTCTGGCAATTCAAGATTTGATTATCGACTTGCGGTTGAGTGCGCTGTTACGCAGCGCCCTCTTCCGACTCGAACATCTGCATCGGCTGGCCCGGCATGATGGTCGAGATCGCGTGCTTGTAAACGAGCTGGGAATGCCCATCCCTACGCAGAAGAACGCAGAAATTGTCGAAGGAGGTAACAACGCCCGTGAGCTTGACACCGTTGATAAGGAAAATCGTCAACGAAATCTTTTGCTTGCGAACAGTGTTCAGGAAAAGATCTTGCAGGTTTTGAGAACGTTCCGCCATGGCGCCGATTCTTTCTTTTTTGCCCGGATGGGAGACCGGGAAATAAACAATCAATAATAGGATCGGTTGAACCTCGTCCCCAGTCAGCCGATCAGCAACTCTGGTATCAAATCACGATCTGTTCCGCAATGTCGAAAAACTTACCCGGATTTACTAGGGAGAGCTTTTTTCAATTCAAAGCCAATGTTTTAGAAATATTGAATAGATACACGGAATAGCTGTTCCACCTCTCGCACAGCATCCGCCGAAGCAAAAAGAATGACGCGATCCTTGGCCTTGATTTTCGTGCCTCCATCCGGCCTGATGACTTTCTTGTCACGGTAGATGACGCCGATGCGGACGCTATCCGGCAAGGCCAGATCCCGCAGCGCCTGCCCTACCAGCGGCGATGTCTCCAGCGCTTCGGCCTCGATGATTTCGCCATTGCCACGCTGCACCGCATAGACCGAGCGAATGCGACCTTTGCGGACATGCTGCAGCACCCGTGAAATCGTCACAGCGCGCGGGTTGATATAGGCATCGAGCGCCAGCGACTTTGCCACATCGTGGAAAGACGGGCCGTTCAGCAAAGCAAGGTTGGACTTGCAGCCCATCTGCTTTGCCATGACGGCGCCGAGAATATTGGTCTGGTCGTTATTGGTCAGCGTGACGATCAGGTCCGCATCCTGAATATCCGCCTGATGCAGGATTTTCTGATCCAGCACCGAGCCATTCAGAACGATGGTCGAGTTCAGCTTTTCGGATGCGGCGATGGCGCGCTCCCGGTCAGATTCAATGATCTTCACCCGCGTCTTGGGCTGAAACTCCTCGATGGAACGGGCGACATACTGCCCGATGTTGCCGCCGCCAGCGATGACGATGCGGCCTGCTTCCTTCTCCTCATGACCAAACAGGCCAAGTGTTCGGCGCGCATGCTCCTTCTGGCAGATGACATAGGCCAGATCACCGGTGCGCAACTGCTCAGAGGAATCGATGGCCTTCAAATGGCCGTTGCGATAGACGCCGACCACGGTTGCAACGAGATCGGGGAAGAGATTGCTGAGCTGCTGCAATGGCGTGTTGACGACCGGGCAATTTTCCATGCACTCGATGGCCAGCATGAAGACATTGTCATCGGCAAAGCGCACGACATCCGTCGCGCCCGGAAAGGCGATGCGGCGCAGCACCATCTTGCCGACCTCGATCTCGGGCGAAATCGTCACATCGATGGACATGTTCTCGCGGCTGAAGAGATCGCCATACTCCGGCTGGAGATAGCTCTGGTCGCGGATGCGGGCGACCTTGGTCGGGACGCTAAACAGCGCATGCGCCACTTCGCAGGCAACGATGTTGATTTCGTCGTAAAGCGTCACGGCGATAATCATATCGGCCTGATCGGCACCTGCCTTGGCCAGCATATCTGGATGTGCGCCATGGCCGACATAGCCGCGTACGTCGAGCGTTTCAGTAATCGCCGCGATCAGTGCTGCCGAAGTATCGATGACGGAGACTTCGTTATCCTCGCGCGACAATTGCTCCGCAATGCCGTAACCCACCTGGCCTGCGCCGCAAATGATGACTTTCATACGCTCTCTCTACGGACCAGATGGTAATTTTGGATCGTTATACGCCGAGCGATTTCAATTTGCGATGCAGCGCCGACCGTTCCATGCCGACAAATTCCGCAGTGCGGGAAATATTGCCGCCGAACCGGTTGATCTGTGCGACGAGATAATCCCGTTCGAACATCTCGCGTGCTTCGCGCAGGGGCAGCGTCATGATGTGCTGATCACCCTGCGCCGCGATCTTGGGCAGCATGTCGCCAATATCGGCCGGCAGCATATCCGCTGAAATCGGCGTATCACCACCCTCGGGACGCGCCAGAATCATCAGGCGTTCGATGTTGTTGCGCAACTGGCGGATATTGCCCGGCCAGTCATGCGTCTGAAGAACAGCCATGGCGTCATCACCGATCTTCCGCGGGCGAATACCCGCCTGCTCGGAAATCTGGCGCATGAACATATCGACCAGAAACGGAATATCCTCGCGACGCTCCGACAGAGCCGGAACCTTGACCGGAACGACGGCCAGACGGTGATAGAGGTCTTCGCGGAACAGCCCGTCGGCGATCAGGCCTTCGAGATTATGGGCCGTGGACGAGATGATGCGGACATCGACCTTCACCCGCTTACCGCCGCCGACGCGCTCGAACTGCTGATCCACGAGAACGCGCAAAATCTTGTTCTGCGTCTCGCGCGGCATTTCACCGACTTCATCCAGATAAAGAACCCCGCGATGCGCCTCTTCCAGCGCGCCCACCTTGCGCGGCTGGCCCGGCAGGCCTTCGGTGCCAAACAGCGCGATTTCCATGCGGTCGGGTGTGATCGTTGCGGCATTCAGCGCCACGAAAGGGCCCGTCGCACGCGACGACTTCTTATGGATCATACGCGCCACCAACTCCTTGCCGGAGCCGGAGGGGCCGAGTATCATGATGCGGCTGTTGGTGGGCGACACACGGTCGATTGTCTGGCGAAGTTGCGAAACGGCAAGCGACGCGCCAATCAATTCAACAGCGTCGCCCGTGCGCTTTTTTAGCTCGGATACCTCGCGCTTGAGCTTGGAGTTTTCCAAGGCACGTTCGGCAATGAGAATGAGGCGGTCGGCCTTGAACGGCTTTTCGATGAAGTCGAAAGCGCCGCGCTTGATGGCATTGACTGCGGTTTCGATATTGCCGTGGCCGGAAATCATCACCACCGGAAGGTCGGGGTGACGGCTCTTGATCTCGTCCAAAAGCGCCAGACCATCCAGCTTGCTGCCCTGCATCCAGATATCCAGAAAGATCAGGCGCGGCACGCGTTCGGAAATGGCAGCAAGCGCACTGTCGCTATCGAACGCCATGCGGGTTTCATGGCCTTCATCGGACAAAATACCGGCTACGATTTCGCGGATATCCGCTTCGTCATCTACGACCAGAATATCAGACGCCATATGCAACTTCCTTGTCTATTTCACTGCCCGCCGCTTCGATATGCGGCAGCAGCACTCTGATCATGGCGCCGTGGCCATGATCGAAATCGGCGGGTGCATCATGCAACTCAAGATGACCGCCGTGTTCTTCGATAATCTTCTTGACGATGGCCAGACCAAGGCCCGTGCCCTTCTCGCGCATTGTCATATAGGGCTCCAGAATGCGGTGCCGGTTTTCGACGGGCAGACCGCGACCATTGTCGATCACATCGGCAATGAAGCGATTGTTCTGTTCGTCAAAAGACGCCCTGACGAGGATTTTGCCCTCACGCGGGCTATCGCTCGTCTCGACCGATTCGATGGCCTCGGTGGCATTCTTGATGAGGTTTCCGAAGGCCTGCCCCAGCATGCGCGCATCGAACATGCCCTCAAGAGCATCGTCACCGAATTCGGTGGCGAACTTCACATGCGCTGCGCCCATTTCCCGCAGGAATGTGGCGTCCTTGAGGATCGTGCGCAAATCGGACATCTCTTTGGTCGGCTTCGGCATGCGCGCGAAAGCCGAGAACTCATCCACCATGCGGCCGATATCACCCACCTGACGGACGATGGTGTCCGTACATTGATCGAACACCGCACGATCCGCCTCGTCATTGATCTGTTTACCGAAACGGCGCTTGATGCGCTCCGCGGACAGTTGGATCGGCGTCAGCGGGTTCTTGATTTCATGGGCGATGCGTCGCGCAACTTCCGACCATGCGGTCGAGCGCTGGGCAATGACAAGATCGGTGATGTCATCAAGCGTGATAACGTAGGATTCGTGACCATCACGCGCATCCTCACGTGTGACCTGCACATTGAGCGTGCGCTCCTTGCCGCGCCGGATGATGTTGATCTGGTGGCGGAAATCCATGCGCGCCGAAGCCGCGGCTTCGGTGACGACATGTTCGATTTCCGGCGCCACCTCAACCAGCGGCGAACCAAGCAACTGCTCGGACGACACTGCCAGAAACTCTTCGGCGGAAGGATTGGCGATGGTGATGTTGCGATGCTCGTCCACGCCAATCACGGCAGCCGTCACGCCAGACAGCACGGCCTCGATAAAGCGGCGGCGGTTATCGATATCGTCTTTGGCCTCGATGATTTCTTCCTGCTGACTGCGGATTTCGCCAATCATCTTATTGAAGGTTCGCGCTAGGCGACCGACGTCACCATCCACCGCGCGCACCGGCACCAGCACATGCATATTGCCCATGGCCACGCTATCGGCAGCGCTGATGAGCAGGCGGATGGGCCGCACAATACGGTCGGCTACGGCAATTGCGGTCCAGATGGCGGCTAGAAGCACGATCAGCGCAAAGCCTAGGTAAAGGATAGCAAAGGCGATTTGCAGGGGCGCTCGGCCCGCCTCCATCGCCTTATATTCTGCGCGGTTCTCTTCCATCTGGCGCATCGCCGCCATGACCTTGGGGTCTACAGCGCGAACCGTGTAAAGGAAGGTTCCCCCGATACCCTCCAGCTTGATGATGGCACCAACCAGATTGGTAATACCCGGCGGGATGAGCGTGGGTTGACCGGCAGCGGCCTTTTCCAACGCATCCTGCGGGATGGCCGGTAGCGGCTTTTCGGTCTGGATATCGGCCTGAACGACGGCATCGCCATCTTCCTGAACGAGGAACGCACCGAGAAAACCGCGTCCCTTCGCCTGGCGGGTCATCAAATCCTTGAAACCGGTCCGGTCGAGATAGAAAAGTGCCCGGTTGCGGTCGAGGTCTGTCGCCATGGACAGCGTCTGACCCTGCAGATATCCGGCATTTTCCAGCATATAGGCCTGGGCGATGTTGCTGGAGGAATCCACAATGGCCTGGGTGCGGATGGCAAACCAGCGATCCAGACCGACATTCAGCGTGATACTGGCAAAGATCGCGACCAGAACCGCAGGCGTAATCGCAACGATAGAAAACAGCGCGACGATACGAACGTGAAGCCGCGCCGCTGCCCTGCCCCGGCGTCTGGCCTTCATCAACCGGCTGATTTCACGACCGATGAGATACATCAGCCCGATGACGAAAAGCGAGTTGATGAACACAGAGGCGATGACGACGTTGGTGGTCGGCGCGATGGGTGTGAGACCCAGAAGCACGAACAGCGTCAGCATGGCGCAGATGAGCGCAACACCCGCAAGAACCAGTCCCGGGAAAGCAAAGGACATCCGCCGGTCGGCAATGACTATGTCAGCCGCCGCACGGTCCGAAACCCTATCGGTGACAGGTTTGCGCATCGATCATTTTCCCATGCCGCCTTGTGCGGCACCACAATCTTGAAAAAGAGGACGCCGGCGCGGTTTCAGCGAATCCAGCGTTCCCGTGATTTTCAAGCAACACATTGTGGCGAAAATGCAACGACACCCTTGGCTTGTCAACAGACTCAGGCGGTTCTTGAGCTGCGATACACAGATACGCCGAGTTCGCGAATCTTCTTGCGCAGCGTATTTCGGTTAAGGCCCAGCAGGTCGGCAGCCTTGATCTGGTTGCCGCGCGTGGCTGTCAGTGCAGCGAGAATGAGCGGGTATTCCATTTCGCGTAATACGCGATCATAAAGGCCCGGCGGCGGCAGGTTCTCGCCAAAACCGGAGAAGTAATCCCGCATGTTTTCTTCCACGGCCTGCGAAATCGTCAGAGAACCATTGCGGGTTGCTGTGCGGTCAATCGGGCTATCGGGAACGTCGGATTGAAGCTCCTGCTCGATGATTTCGCGGGTGATGACTTCCTGTGGATAAAGCGCCATCAGGCGGCGAATGAGGTTTTCCAGCTCGCGCACGTTGCCCGGCCAGGCATAGGCCTTCATCAGTTCCAGCGCCTCTGTCTCGAAACGCTTGCACTCAAGACCCTCTTTTTCGCCTGTCTGGATGAAGTGGCGCACGAGGTCCGGAATGTCTTCCGCACGGTCACGCAGCGGCGGCAGGCGCAGCGGCACGACGTTGAGGCGGTAATAAAGGTCTTCGCGGAATAGACCCTGATTGATCGAAGTCTTCAAATCCTTGTTGGTGGCAGCGACGATGCGAACATCGGTGCGGATAGGAGTGCGACCACCGACGGTGGTGTATTCGCCCTGCTGAAGCACGCGCAGAAGACGGGTCTGTGCATCCATCGGCATATCGCCGATTTCGTCCAGAAACAGCGTACCGCCTTCAGCCTGCTCAAAGCGACCGGTGGAACGGTTCTGCGCGCCGGTGAAGGCACCCTTTTCATGGCCGAAGAGTTCAGATTCGATCAGGTCGCGCGGAATGGCAGCCATGTTGATGGCCACGAAAGGACCGTTACGGCGCTTGCCGTAATCATGCAGCGCCCGCGCTACCAGTTCTTTACCCGTACCGGACTCACCCGTAATCATCAGCGTCAGATCGGTCTGCATCAAACGCGCCAGCACGCGGTAGATTTCCTGCATGGCAGCGGAACGACCCACCAGCGGCATGCCATCCTGCATGTCGTCATCCAGCTTGGCTGGCTTACGCTTCGGCTCGGATAGAGCGCGACCAATGATGGCGATCAGTTCAGTCAGGTCAAAAGGCTTGGGCAGATAGTCATAGGCACCTTTTTCAGAGGCCTTGATAGCCGTCATAAAGGTGTTCTGCGCGCTCATCACCAGCACCGGCAGATCGGGCCGGGCCTTCTTGATGCGTGGCAGCAGGTCGAATGCGTTTTCATCCGGCATGACCACGTCGGTCACGACAAGATCGCCCTCACCCGCAGACACCCAGCGCCACAGCGTGGCAGCGTTAGAGGTGATCCGCACATCATACCCGGCACGGCTGAGAGCCTGATTGAGGACGGTACGGATGGCCGCATCATCATCGGCCACGAGAATCGTTGCTGTCATCGATTAAGTCCTGTCGGGTTCGGCAAAATGCTGTCGTCTACCGCCACTTCGGGGGAAACGGGCATCAAAACGCGGAAAGTCGTGCGGTGGTTCTGGCTGTCGCATTCCACGATACCGCCATGGGCACCGATGAGTTTTGCGACAAGGGCAAGGCCGAGACCGGAACCGTTGGTTTTCGTTGTAATAAAGGGATCAAACAGATGCGGCACGAGATCGGTCGGCACGCCGGGACCATTATCGACCACACAGAATTCCAGCGGCAGTGAAATGCGCTCACGCGTGCCAGCGACCGACAGACGGATGCCAGGGCGGTAGGCCGTCGTCAGAATGACCTCGCCATCCGGCTGGTTACCCACGGCTTCGGCAGCGTTTTTCACCAGGTTGAGGAAGACCTGCACCAGCTGATCGCGGTTGGCATAAACCGGCGGCAGCGACGGGTCGTAGTTTTCGCTGATCTTGATGTTGCGGGCAAAACCGGCTTTCGCCACTGCCTTCACATGATCCAGCACCGAGTGGATGTTGATCGGCATACGGTCCACCGGGCGTTCGTCGGAGAAAATCTCCATACGATCCACCAGCGAAACGATGCGATCCGTTTCATCGCAGATCAGCCGCGTCAGCGCCCGATCCTCATCGGGAACGGATGTTTCCAGCAGCTGTGCCGCACCACGAATGCCCGATAGCGGGTTCTTGATTTCGTGCGCCAGCATGGAGGCAAGGCCAGTGACGGAGCGAGCGGCGGCGCGGTGCGTCAGCTGACGGTCGATCTTGTCGGCCATGGAGCGTTCCTGAAACACCACCACGACCGATCCTGGCTCGCTGACGACAGGTGCGACATAGAGGTCCACCAGCTTGTCCTGACCCAGACGCGGTGACGAAAGATCAACACGGTATTCATTGACCGGCGCACGGCGCTCCCGCACCTGATCGATCAATGCCAGCAGCGGGCTGCCGAAGGGAATGAAGGTGGAAATGCGGTAGCGTGCCAGATGCGTCGCGCTTGCGCCGAAAAAGGCTTCCGCTTCCCAATTGGCAAAGGCAACGAAGCCTTCGCCATCCACCAGAATGACCGGGTTCTGGACCGCATTGAGTACGGCCATGGCAAGGGCGTTGCCACCGGGTGATGCAGTTCCGGCGCTCATGCGGCCTTCCTCGCGGCACAGCGTTCCGCGCCCTGTTGCAGGGCAGAGCGCAGCAGTGCTGTCACCTGCCCCGTGTTTTTTGATGTCATGATGTCAACCTTGTCATCTGTCTTCATGTCCTGCGCAAATCGATCCAGATACCATCCAAGATGTTTGCGCGCGTGACGAAGCCCGGCTTCAACGCCGTAAAATTCCAGCATCAGTTCGTAATGTTCGGTGGCGATGTCGGCGATCTCATGCGGCTGCGGCGCTGCATGGCCAGCAAGAACCGCAGGCAACCAAGGCTGGCCTTGGGCTCCACGCCCCACCATAACGGCGTCTGCGCCAGAACGGCGAAGGATATCAGCAGCGTCCTCACTCGTTTCAACATCGCCATTGGCAATCAACGGCACGGAAATCACATCCCGCACGGCCTTGATCGCATCCCAATCGGCGCGGCCTTCGTAAAACTGCATGCGCGTGCGACCGTGAATGGTGATGAGCTTCACACCGGCAGCTTCCGCACGGGCAGCAATATCGGGCGCATTGATGGAGTTCTCATCCCAGCCGAGACGCATCTTCAGCGTCACGGGCACATCGACTGCCTTGACGATGGCCTCGATCAGGCTCAGCGCATGATCTGGCTCACGCATCAGCGCCGAGCCGGAATAACCGCCGATGACCTTCTTGGCCGGACACCCCATATTGATGTCGATGATTCCCGCACCATTATCTGCCGAAATCTTCGCGGCCTCGGCCATCCAGTATGCCTCGCGTCCGGCAAGCTGCACCATATGCGGAACCATGCCCGCATTCTTAAGGCGCGCCCAGGATTCCCCGCGATTGGCGACAAGTTCACGGCTTGCAACCATCTCCGTGACGACAAGCCCCGCGCCGAAACGCCAGGCAAGCCTGCGAAATGGCAGGTCGGTAACGCCAGACATAGGTGCAAGCACGGACCGGTTACGAATGGTAACGGTACCGATGTCGAACGGATCTGACAGCGACGGAAGTGCCAAGTGGTGATCTTTCATGCAGTTTTCAGTTTTGCATTATTTTTAGACAGCGTTTGCGCAGTTGCCAAGCACTTTCGCTGACATATTCGTTTGTTTTTTTGATTTGGTGTTTATCGCGGATAAAGAGAGGAAAAGGCTCGAAACGGGAATATGAGGAGCCTATGGCACGGCGCATTGGCGCTGGCTATTCGTTTTTTAAAACGCTAGATCGTCTCTGTAAACCTTTGAAGAGATGCATAAACGGCATAGGTTCAATGCAGGAAGTTGCTATGAAAATCGGGATCGTCATCGTTGCTGCGGGTCGTGGAGAACGTGCAGGTGCACCGGAAGAAGGCCCGAAACAATACCGACCCATCGGCGGTAGACCGGTTATCGAGCATACGCTGGAGCGTTTTTTAGGCTGGGGCGGCACTGCCGAAATCGTCGTCGTCATTCACCCCGATGACCGCGCGCTGTTCGAACCCATCGCCAAACGGCTGAATGCGACCGACACGATTATCACTGTGACCGGCGGCGCGTCGCGTCAGCAATCCGTGCTGTCAGGGCTGGAAGCATTGGAGAGCAAGGGCATCACCCATGTGATGATTCACGACGCCGTGCGCCCTTTCATCGATACCGACCTGCTGCAACGCATTGCAGAGACCCTGTCGGCTGGCGAAAAGGCCGTTCTGCCCGCTGTGCCGGTTGCCGATACGCTGAAGCGCGGCAATGACGGCTTTGTGGGCGAGACGGTATCGCGCAGCAATCTCTACGCGGCACAGACGCCGCAATCCTTCGATTATCCATCCATTCTCTCGGCCCACAGAAAAGCCGCCTCCTCCGGCCTCAGCGATTTTACCGATGATGCTGCTATTGCCGAATGGGCTGGCTTGGCCGTCAAGCTGGTGGATGGCATGGTCGACAATGTAAAACTGACCTTGAAAAGGGATATCGCCATGGCCGATGAAAAGCTTGCTCACTATTTGCCGGATGTCCGCACCGGCAATGGTTATGATGTGCATCAGCTGATCGACGGTGATGGCGTAACGCTGTGCGGCATTTTCATTCCACATGACCAGAAGCTAATGGGCCATTCCGATGCCGACGTGGCACTCCACGCCCTGACCGACGCGCTGCTGGCGACCTGTGGTGCTGGCGATATCGGCGATCATTTTCCGCCGTCCGATCCGCAATGGAAAGGTGCCGCATCGCGCATCTTTCTGGAGCATGCCGCTAAAGTCGTGCGCGGCAATGGCGGCGCGATCATGAATGCCGATGTCTCGCTGATTGCTGAAGCTCCGCGCGTGGGGCCTCATCGCCAGGCCATGCGGGAAAACCTTGCAGATATTCTCGACATCTCGCTCGACCGCTGCTCCGTCAAGGCCACCACCAACGAAACCATTGGCTTCGTTGGGCGGCGCGAGGGTATTGCGGCCATCGCCACGGCGACTGTGGTTTATAAACGGCGGCCAGCATGAGCATTTTTCCTGACGATATCCAAGCTCTGGCCCAACAGATCGTGCGCGACTTCACCGGTCGGGGACATATGCTTTCCACGGCGGAAAGCTGCACGGGCGGTTTGATCGCCGCGGCGCTGACAGACATCGCCGGCTCTTCCGCCGTCGTCGACCGTGGCTTCGTGACCTATACCAATGATGCCAAGATGGACATGCTGGGCGTGACCTCCGCTACGCTGGAAGCCTTCGGTGCGGTTTCGAAAGAAACAGCGCTTCAGATGGCGCATGGGGCGCTTTATCGCTCCTGCGCAGAGTTTTCCGTCGCCGTCACCGGCATTGCCGGTCCGGGTGGTGGTTCAGCCGAAAAGCCCGTAGGCCTCGTGCATCTTGCCGCGACGCGACGGAGTGGCGGCGTTATTCACCGTGAAATGCGTTACGGAGATATTGGCCGCGATCAGGTGCGGCTGGCAACGGTCAAAACCGCGCTGGAGATGCTACTGGAGCTCGCTCAGGCTGCGTAAATCTTGTCTGCACGCGCCTCGAATGCTTCGGCAAACATGCGGAAGGCGCGGTCGAACATGGAGCCCATGACGGCGCCGAGAATGCGGCTCTTGAACTCGTAGTCGATGAAGAAATAGACCGAGCATCCGCCGTCTTCAGTGGCTTCGAAACGCCAGCGATTGTCGAGATATTTGAACGGACCATCGAGATACTTCACATCGATGGCATGTTCATCCGGCTTCAGCAGAACCTGCGTGGTGAAGGTTTCGCGAAACGCTTTGTAGCCAACGGTCATATCCGCCACCAGTAGCGTCTTGGTGTCACGTTCCTTGCGCGAACGAATGGTCAGACCTTCGCAAAGCGGCAGAAATTCCGGATACTTCTCCACATCGGCAACGAGATTATACATCTGTTCGGGAGAATGTTTGACAGGGCGGCGTGTTTCATAGTGCGGCATGAGCCGGAGTTAATGCGCTGCGCCAATAAGATCAAGAAGCTGACGCGCTTGCGCTCTGGATTTCACCTGAAATATCGGCACCTGCGGGCCATAAAGATCGAAATTCCGCAGAAGTATCGGCGCGTGACGCTTCTCGAAATTCCAGATGTAGCTGAGGAACTCCCTGTCGGGCCATTGCTCCGCGCAACCCGGCGCCATATCCGGCCTTGTCTTGCCATAGCTTTTCGCCACCCGTTTAAAGACGCTCCAGATACATGTGATCCGCGATATACGCACCCAAATAACGATGTCTGCTCTTGGAAGTCGCAAATCGAAGCTCGACGGATTGCTGCCATCCATGATCCAACGATCATGCTGGACAGAGGCTGCAATCATCTGACGCTGCTCGGCGCGTTCTCTCGCCACCCAGCCTGGCAACCAGAAAAATTCCTTGTCCATCGAAATGTGCGTGAGGCCGAACCTTTGGGCGATTCCTCGTGACAGGGTCGTTTTCCCACCGCCCGAAGAACCGACGACCATAATGCGAGACGCATTGGAGACCAGAGACGCGGCCTGCCGGATATCGTCAATGACTTTCATCCTCTACACCCTTGCATAGCAGTTTGCAGAAATTGACTATTGCAACCAAGTGGGGCTCGGCGCTATTTAACTGCAATAGTGATTGCAGCCTTGGGATGCAACCGAACAATCGAGTGATACGATGGACGACTTTGCCAACATCATAAATCTTCTGGAATCCGCAAAACAGCTGGCTTCCATGAACAGCATGCCCATGCTGGCCTATCTCATCGATGTGGCCAAGTGCGAAGCGCGGGAGAACAAGCCGGTTCTGCGCAAGCGCAAGCGTGGCGAATCGACCGTCAAGCAGGAAGCCGAAGCCTGAGATGCAGGCTGGCGGTTTTCCGCATGACATGAGATCATCGGAACAGTGAGTGGCCGCGTCGCGGCCATATTTCGTTTTGGGTAACCGGAGGAGGATCGCATGCAAACCGTGTCTGTCGATCTACGCTCCTACCGCGACGAGACCCCGGATGAACGCCACAGCTTTGTGCAGATTGTTCTGCCCGTCGCCGGACAGCTGGAAATCGATGTCTGCGGGCTACAGGAACGATTGTCGCCGTCCAAAGGTGTTCTGGTTCACAAGAACACGTCGCACACCCAGACCAGCAACGTGGTCAACCGCTCGCTGGTCGTTGATATGGACGAGCAGACGGTGGGTGCTGACATTCTCGACAAATTCTCTTCAGGGCCCTTTATCGATCTCAGCCCGAGAACGACCAGACTCACGCAGTATATGCACAGCATGATGCAGAACGGCGAAGAAAATGCAAAAGCCGCTCAAGCATGGGCACCGATGCTCGTTGAAAGCCTCGCATGCGAAACCCCTGATGTGACATCCAGACTTTCCGCACTCAAGGCGCTTGTGGAAATCGATCCATTCATACCGTGGAGCCTTGAGCGCATGGCCGACCACGCAGATATCAGTGTCAGCCGGTTGCACGCCATTTTCCGTGAGCAGTTCGATGAAACACCGCATTTTTGGCTCTCCGATATACGCATGGAAAAGATTTGTGCGCTTCTGGCGGGTTCGTCTCTGCCGATTGCGGAAATCGCCGACAGAGCCGGTTTTTCAGATCAAACCGCCCTCACCCGCGCCATGAAAGGCGCCAAAGGCACGACGCCCGCCGCCTATCGTCGCGCGTTTTCGGAGCGGCGGCAGTAGTTTATGTCAAGACAGCCCTTCGCCGCCGTGGCAGATAGCGCCGGGCAACGAATGGACATGACATGAACAAGACGGGACTGGGCGTATTTTACGGCATGCTGGCGGGCGCACTCTGGGGCGGGATTTTCCTGGCACCGAAGCTGATCCCTCACGGCTTCACGCCCTTGCAGCTTTCCACCGCGCGATACCTGACTTACGGACTGTTTGCGCTGATTCTAATCGGTCCGAAGCTTCGTCGTGTCGCGGCACGCTTCGGCAAAGCGGAATGGATCGCACTTGGCTGGCTCAGCCTCATCGGCAACATCGTCTATTATGTCCTGATCTCAACAGCGGTGCAGCTCAGCGGCGTCGCCTTCACCTCCATCATCATCGGCTTTCTGCCCGTGGCCGTGACCATCATCGGCAGCCGCGACCATGGTGCTGTCTCACTGAAACGGCTGTGGCCGTCGCTTCTCTTCGGCGCCATTGGCATATTTGGTGTTTCCTGGCAGTCACTCTCGGAGGGGCAAGACGGGTTCGATCTGACGCGCATCATTGGTCTTGCCTGCGCTCTAGGTGCGCTCGCTTCATGGACTGCCTTTGCCGTCGGCAATGCCCGCTGGCTGACACGCCTGCACGATGTCAGTGCCGATGAGTGGAACCTGATGACGGGCGTCGTAACCGGCGGCCTCGCCTTACTGCTCGCCATCCCCGCCTTCGGCTTCAGTGCAGATGTCCACACCAGCGCGGACTGGCTACAATTCACCTCCGTCGCCATCGGCCTCGGCATCTCCGCCTCCATCCTCGGCAACGCGCTGTGGAACCGCATGAGCCGTCTTCTGCCGCTGACCATGGTAGGGCAAATGATCCTATTTGAGACGCTGTTTGCGTTGCTCTATGGATTTATGTGGGAACAGCGCGGGCCGACGCTGATCGAGAGCGCGGCGATTGTGTCTGTTGTCGTGAGTGTGTTGCTGTGTATGCAGGCGCACCGGCCCGCGAAGGTGCATGGGTAAGCGCTGAAGGTGTAACCACCTAAGTCGTCATGCTCGGGCTTGACCCGAGCATCTAACGAACCCCTACATTGAATGTGGTCAGATCCTCGGGACAAGCCCGAGGATGACGTTCCGGGTAGGTGTATGCCCGAAAAGTAAAGGGCGTCGTGCGCTGGCAGGCCTCGCCTTTCAGCGCAATCTCAACCTACTCAGCAGCAGCCAGCAGCTTTTTCTCCCGGTTGGCACGCAGCCGCTCGAAGTCATCGCCCGCATGGTGCGAAGAACGCGTCAGCGGGCTGGACGAGACCATCAGGAAGCCCTTGGTGTAGGCAATCGTCTCGTAGGACTTGAACTCTTCCGGCGTCACATAGGCTTCGACCTTGTGGTGCTTGCGCGTCGGCTGGAGGTACTGACCGATGGTGAGGAAGTCGACGTCTGCGGTGCGCAAGTCGTCCATCAATTGCAGCACTTCGTTGCGCTCTTCACCCAGGCCAACCATGATGCCCGATTTGGTGAACATGGTTGGGTCCAGTTCCTTCACGCGCTGCAACAGGCGCACGGAGTGGAAATAACGCGCGCCGGGGCGAACTGTCAGATAGTTGCCGGGCACGGTTTCCATGTTGTGGTTGAAGACGTCTGGCTTGGCAGCCACAACGCGTTCCAGCGCGCCGGGCTTCTTCAGGAAGTCCGGCGTCAGGATTTCGATGGTCGTATTGGGCGAAGCGGCGCGGATGGCCCAGATCACCTTTTCGAAATGCTCCGCACCACCATCCGCCAGATCGTCACGATCCACGGAGGTGATAACGACGTGGGACAGGCCCATCTGCTTGACGGCCTTGGCAACGTTTTCCGGCTCGAGCATATCCAGCGCATTCGGCTTACCGGTAGAGACGTTGCAGAAGGCGCAGGCGCGGGTGCAGATTTCACCCATTATCATAAAGGTCGCGTGCTTCTTGTCCCAGCATTCGCCGATATTCGGACAGCCAGCCTCTTCACACACCGTTACCAGCTTGTGGGAGCGCACCAGTTCGCGCGTCTCGTGATAGCCTTTGGACGTCGGCGCTTTCACGCGGATCCATTCGGGCTTGCGCATGACTTCGGTGTCTGGACGATGCGCCTTTTCCGGGTGGCGAATGCGCTTTTCGTCCAGTGCTGTCCTGTCGAGAATAGTGACCATAAGTAACCTGCTTCTACCGCTTTGAACGGTTTAACGCCTGACGAGCTTGGCGAGGAATAACAGAAGGCTTGCGCCCAAGAAAGATGTGACGAAATATCCGAGCCTGCTGTCCTGCACGAACACGTCGAAGGTGCGCAGCACGGCAACCGCCACGACCGAGCCAACGATGCCCAGCACGATGTTCATGAAGATGCCGAAGCGCATATCCATGAGCTTGCCCGCAAGCCACCCGGCCAAACCGCCGATGATGATTGCTGCTATCCAGCCTACACTTTCCATCCGTCATCCTTCCCGTCAGGCAATCAATCTTGCGATCAGCGTCACGATAATGGCACCCACCGTCGCGTGAATGATCTGCACCACCAGTGCGTTTTCAATACCGAGCGAAATGCCGAGGGCATTGAACAGATAACCGCCGACAAATGCGCCGATAACGCCGCTCAACAGGCACCCGATCAAGCCCCCACCGCCAACGATGAGGCTTGCGAGAAAACCGGCAACGAGGCCGATCAGCAGAAAAACAACCCAGGCTTCCGTGGCAATCGACATGATCGCTCTCCTTTTCAGTCACTCCCTTAGAGATAGGGAGTGACCGGGGTATTTATCAAGCGTTCAGCACGCGCCCATAGGCGTCCAGCACGCTTTCCTTCATCATTTCAGACAAGGTCGGATGCGGGAAGATCGTGTGCATCAGCTCTTCTTCCGTCGTCTCCAGGTTCATGGCAACGACGAAGCCCTGAATGAGTTCGGTCACTTCCGCGCCGACCATGTGCGCGCCGATCAACTCGCCAGTCTTCTTGTCGAAAATGGTCTTGACCATGCCCTGATCTTCACCCAGCGCAATCGCCTTGCCGTTGGCGGCGAAGGAATAACGGCCGACGCGGATTTCGCGGCCCTGCTCTTTCGCCTTGGCTTCGGTCAGGCCAACAGACGCGACCTGCGGGTTGCAATAGGTGCAGCCGGGGATTTTCAGCTTGTCCATGGGGTGAACATTCGGCAGACCGGCAATCTTTTCGATGCAGATCACGCCTTCATGCTCAGCCTTGTGCGCCAGCATGGGCGGGCCAGCGACATCGCCGATGGCATAGAGGCCGGGAACATTGGTCTTGCCGTAGCCATCGATGACCACGCAGCCGCGATCCGTCTTCACGCCGAGCGCTTCGAGACCGAGGTTTTCGATGTTGCCCTGCACGCCAACAGCAGAGATCAGGCGGTCAGCAGTGATCTTCTGTACCTTGCCGTCCTTGGTTTCCACATGCGCCGTAATCGAGTCGGAACCCTTTTCGACCTTGGAAACCTTGGCTTCCGTGATGATCTTCAGGCCGCGCTTTTCCAGCTGCTTGCGGGCAAAGGCGGAAATTTCCGCATCTTCCACCGGCATGACATTGGCCATCAGTTCGACAACCGTCACATCCACGCCCATGGAGCGGTAGAAGGAGGCGAATTCGATGCCGATGGCACCAGAACCCATGACAACGATGGACTTCGGCATGAAGTCAGGCTTCATCGCTTCGAAATAGGTCCAGATCAGCTTGCCATCCGGCTCGATGCCGGGCAGTGCGCGTGGACGCGCGCCGGTCGCAACGATGATATGCTTGGCCGTGTAGGTGCCCTCGCCCAGAACGCCCTTTGGAACCGGGTTCTGCGGCTGAACGATGGGCTTGGAAATCTTGCCGACGACGATCTCGTTCGGCTTGGTCAGCTTTGCCTCACCCCAGATGACGTCGATCTTGTTCTTCTTCATGAGGAATGCCACGCCGCCATTGAGGCGCGCAGACACGCCACGCGAACGGGCGACGACTTCCTTGACGTCAGCAGTAATAGTGCCTTCCAACTTCAGGCCGTAATTCTTGGCGTGGTTGGAATTATCCAGCACTTCGGCGGAACGCAGCAGCGCCTTGGTGGGAATGCAGCCCCAGTTCAAGCAAATGCCACCCAGATGCTCGCGCTCGACAATCGCCGTCTTGAGGCCCAGTTGAGCAGCGCGGATAGCCGTGACGTAACCGCCTGGACCCGAACCGATGATGATGACGTCATAAGACTGAGCCATGTCTGTTTCCTGCCTTTGTCTTCCCGAGGGCGAAACCATGCCGCAGCCTCAGTCGATTTCTTTTTAGAGTCCAAGCATCATGCGAACGACGGGCTCAAGGCCGCGACCGATGGCACGTGTATTTTCAGCATCCAGATGAACGCCATCGACGGGTGTCGTCACCGCCACGGAGGCGGCATCGAAAAAGCCGCAGCCCTTGTCATCCGCCAGATCGCGATAGAGCGAGCCCATCATCTCAGATTGTTCGACCGCACCGACAAACATGGCCGCGAACATCTCATTGCCCGTTTCGCAAATGTGCGGTGCAGACACGATCAGGATTTCCGGCTGCTCATCATCGAAGGACCAGACGTGGCTGCGTACCAGATTGATGAGCCGCTCCACACCCTTCACCGCACCAACAGCGTTGCCGCTGCCGATACCGCGTTTCAGATCATTCGTGCCAAGCATGATGATGACGAGATCAAGCGGGGCGTGGCTGTGCAGCAATGTCGGCAAGATACGCGCGCCATTGCGGTCGCAATCAGCCAGATGATCGTCATAAGCCGTGGTTCTGCCGTTCAGCCCCTCGGCAATGACATTGACGTCCGTTCCCAGCGCCTTTTGCAAAACGCTCGGCCAGCGATCTTCAAAGGCATGACGCCCGATATTTTCGGCGTCGAAACCCCATGTCAGACTGTCGCCATAGCAAAGAACGGTTTTCGTCATGTCAGCCTCGTGAATGGAGCGAGCCGAAAACCGTCATCCGGCTTCCGGCTCAGCGTTTTTACACCAGCATGCCCATCGGGTTTTCGATGTAGCGCTTGAAGGCAGATGCGAGTTCTGCACCGAGCGCGCCATCGATGACGCGGTGGTCGAAGGCGAAGGTTGCAGTCATAACCGTGCCCACTTCGATCTTGCCGCCACGCACGACCGGCTTTTCGACGCCAGCGCCGATCGACACGATGGAAGCCTGTGGCAGGTTGACGATCGATGTGAAGGACGAGACGCCGAACATGCCAAGGTTAGACACAGATGTGGTGCCGCCTTGGTATTCTTCCGGCTTCAGCTTCTTGTCACGCGCACGCTTGGCGAGATCCTTGACCTCGTTGGAGATCGCAGACAGCGTCTTCGTCTCGGCATTGCGCACGATTGGCGTGATCAGACCATCCGGGATCGACACGGCAACGCCTACGTCGGCGTGCTTGTGCAGAACACGGGCAGTCGATGTCCACGAAGCATTCGCCATCGGAACGTCACGCAGCGCAAGCGCCATCGCTTTGATGATGAAGTCGTTGACGGAAAGCTTGAAGGCCGGAACCTCGCCCTTCTCCGTCTTCTTCACCGGCGCGGATGCATTGATCTCGGCGCGCAGCTTCAGCATCGCATCGAGTTCGCATTCCATCGAGACCGTGTAGGAAGGCACCGTCTGCGTCGATTCCGTCAGGCGCGACGCAATCGTCTTGCGCATACCGTCATGCGGCAGAAGCTCGTAGGAGCCTTCCGCAAACAGCTTGAGGATGTTTTCGTCCGAAGGACCCTTGGCAGGAGCAGCAGCAGAGCCAGCGGATGGTGCGGCAGCCGGAGCCTTGGCACCGCCGGAAGCAGCTGCCTTCTCGACGTCGGTCTTGACGATACGACCATGCGGGCCGGAACCGGACACAGCGGACAGATCAAGACCGGCATCCTTGGCGAGACGACGGGCCAGCGGAGACGCAAAGATGCGCTCGCCGGATTTCGACACAGGTGCTGGCGTGGAAGGTGCCGGACCCTGATCCGCAACAGGCTTTTCAGCCTTGGCAGGAGCAGCTTCCGTCTTTTCTTCCTTCGGCGCTTCAACCTTTGCGGCTTCCTGCTTTGGTGCTTCAGCCTTTGCAGGTGCAGCGTCACCGCCCTTGGCAGCGTCAGCCACATCTTCGCCTTCTGCAGCAAGGATCGCGATCACGGCATTGACCTTGACGGCTTCGGTGCCGGCTGGAACGACCAGCTTGGCGACGACGCCTTCATCCACGGCTTCCACTTCCATGGTCGCCTTGTCGGTCTCGATCTCGGCAATCACGTCGCCAGGACCAACCTTGTCGCCTTCCTTGACCAGCCACTTGGTGAGATTTCCCTCTTCCATGGTGGGGGAAAGGGCAGGCATTGTAATGTTGATAGGCATCGAAACGCCCTCCCCTTATTTGTAGCAGACGGTTTTGACGGCCTGAACGACTTCGTCGACGTTCGGCAGAGCCAGCTTTTCGAGGTTCGCCGCATAAGGCATCGGAACGTCCTTGCCAGCAATCGTCAGGATCGGCGCATCGAGATAATCGAATGCGGCGCGCTGAACGCTGTTAGAAATGAAGTCACCGACCGATGACTGCGGGAAGCCTTCTTCCACCGTGACCAGACGACCTGTCTTCTTGACGGATTCGATAACCGTGGGAAGGTCCATTGGGCGGATGGTGCGCAGGTCGATCAGTTCGACGTCGATGCCAAGCTTTTCGAGTTCAGCAACAGCCTTGACCGCATAGGTCATGCCGATACCGAAGGACACGATGGTCGCATCCTTGCCCTTGCGGTGAATGCGTGCCTTGCCAATTGGCAGCACGAAATCATCCATCTTCGGCACTTCGAAGCTCTGCCCGTAGAGAATTTCATTCTCAAGGAAGACAATCGGGTTCGGATCGCGGATAGCGGCCTTGAGCAGACCCTTGGCGTCAGCAGCCGTGTACGGCATGATGACCTTGAGGCCCGGAATATGGCTGTACCATGCGGCGTAGCACTGCGAGTGCTGAGCAGCCACGCGGGCAGCAGCGCCCGAAGGACCACGGAACACCATCGGCGCACCCATCTGACCACCAGACATGTAAAGCGTCTTGGCGGCAGAGTTGACGATCTGGTCAATAGCCTGCATGGCGAAGTTGAATGTCATGAATTCAACAATCGGGCGAAGACCCGTCATCGCTGCACCGACGCCGATACCGGCAAAGCCGTGTTCGGTGATTGGCGTATCGATAACGCGCTTGGCGCCGAATTCCTGCAGAAGACCCTGCGTGATCTTGTAGGCACCCTGATATTCGGCCACTTCTTCGCCCATGACGAAGACGTTTTCGTCGGAGCGCATTTCTTCCGCCATCGCATCGCGAAGCGCTTCGCGCACGGTCTGCGTTACGAACTCGGTGCCTTCTGGAATATCCGGGTCGGCAGCAACTTCGATCTTCGGTGCGGCTGGAACCTTTGCAGCTTCCTTAGCAGCGGAAGGCTCTTCGCTGGCTTCGCGGGTCTTGCCGCCAGCAGCTTCGGAACCGGAATTGGCGGCATCCGCCTTCGGCTCTTCCTTTTTGGTGGAACCGGACGAGATGTCGTCGGCGCTTTCGCCATCCTGAAGCAGCACGGCGATGGCCGTGTTGACCTTGACGCCTTCGGTGCCGGCTTCGATCAGCAGCTTGCCGATGGTGCCTTCGTCCACGGCTTCGACTTCCATCGTTGCCTTATCGGTTTCGATTTCAGCAATCGCATCGCCAGCAACAACCTTGTCGCCTTCTTTCTTCAGCCACTTGGAAAGCGTGCCTTCCTCCATGGTTGGGGAAAGGGCGGGCATGAGAATTTCTATAGGCATGTTATCTCCCTTCCCAAATCAGAGCAGAATGTCGGTGTAGAGCTCGGATACATCCGGCTCCGGATCGTTCTGGGCGAACTCGGCGCTATCGGCCACGATGTCGCGGACATCCTTGTCGATTGCCTTGAGTTCTTCCTCAGTGGACCAACCATTTTCGATCAAACGTGCCTTGACCTGCTCGATCGGGTCATGTTCCGCACGCATCTTCTGCACTTCGTCCTTGGAACGGTACTTTGCCGGGTCAGACATGGAGTGACCGCGATAACGATAGGTCAGCATTTCCAGAATGATCGGACCTTTGCCGGAACGGCAATGCTCAAGCGCTTCGTCCGCAGCCGCCTTGACGGCGCGCACATCCATGCCATCCACCTGAACGCCAGGAATGCCGAAACCGGAACCGCGCAGCGAGTAGTTGGACTGCGCCGTGGCGCGAGCCGTCGACGTACCCATCGCGTAATGGTTGTTTTCGACGATATAGATGATCGGCAGTTTCCAGAGAGCCGCCATGTTGAAGCTCTCGTAGACCTGACCCTGGTTGGCCGCGCCATCACCGAAGTAAGCGACAGAAACGCTATCATTGCCGCGATACTTGTTGGCGAAGGCAAGACCGGTTCCCAGAGAAACCTGCGCGCCAACGATGCCGTGTCCGCCGTAGAAATGCTTTTCCTTGGAGAACATGTGCATGGAGCCGCCCTTGCCCTTGGACAAGCCGCCCTGACGTCCGGTCAACTCAGCCATAACGCCGCGCGCGCTCATGCCAGCAGCCAGCATGTGGCCGTGGTCACGATAAGCGGTGATGACCTGATCGCCTTCCTTCTGCGACATGTTCATGCCGACGACGACAGCTTCCTGCCCAATATAGAGGTGACAGAAACCGCCGATGAAGCCCATGCCGTAAAGCTGGCCGGCTTTTTCTTCGAAGCGACGGATGAGCAGCATCTCACGATAGGCGTGCAACTCTTCGTCTTTACCAAAGTCCGGCGTGTTCTTGCCGGTGAATTCCTTGGTGGCGGTCTTTGCCGTAGTCTTGCGGCCGGATACGGTCGCTGTTTTTCGCGGCGCCATTCATCCCTCCCTGAGTTGCCATTAGAATGGTTGGATTGGGGCGCACCATATGCAAGAAAAGGGAAAGCAGCAATGCCATAAACGCATGGCTCATATTCAGCCTAAGTGGCTGTGAATAAATTAAAAAAGTCGATTAACCGGAATTCGGTTAATCAGAAATATGCGTTCATGATAACGATTTCGTCCGGACGGGACATATTCAGCTGATATCGCGATATCTCATCAATCATGTCACGCTCGAGCGATCCATCGCTCATCAATTCGACCTGACGCTCCAGCGCAACGCGGGTCTTCGTCAGCTTCGCAAGCTCAGCTGTTCTGGCAATACGCTGGCGCTCCAGACGCTCCGTGGCCTGAAGCCCGAAATCGCCGTGGATGGAATGATAGCCGAAATAGGAAAGAAAGGCGACCGTGATGGCCGGAACGACCAAACGGCCAAAACGTCTTTTCTTGTGATGCTTGGTCCACATACTCTGAAACAGCCTTCAAACGCGTTACTGGAACCACCATAACCGCATTTGTTTAACCATCCGTTGACCTTAATTCCCTCACCCACCGCAGCGCACAAAAAAGGCCCGCCGAGGCGAGCCTTTTTATTGAGTGTGAAGCGATTCTTATCCGCGAAGGATGGAACGGCCTGCATAAGCTGCCTGTGGGCCGAGCATTTCTTCGATGCGGATCAACTGGTTGTACTTGGCCAGACGGTCGGAGCGCGACAGCGAACCGGTCTTGATCTGTCCGCAGTTGGTCGCAACTGCCAGATCGGCAATCGTGGAATCTTCAGTTTCACCGGAGCGGTGCGACATGACGGCGGTGTAGCGCGCCTTGTGCGCTGTCTCAACGGCATCGAGCGTTTCCGTCAGCGAACCGATCTGGTTGACCTTGACGAGGATGGAGTTGGCAACGCCCATCTTGATACCATCGCGAAGGCGTGCGGAGTTGGTGACGAAAAGGTCGTCGCCCACCAGCTGAACCTTGGAGCCGATCTTGTCCGTCAGGTACTTCCAGCCGTCCCAATCGTCTTCGGCCATGCCGTCTTCGATAGAGATGATCGGGTATTTGCCCGCCAATTCGGCAAGGTAGTTGGCCATGGCTTCCGGCTCCAGCGTGCGGCCTTCGCCTTCCATCTCATACTTGCCGTTCTTGAAGAACTCGGTGGATGCGCAGTCCAGCGCGAGTGCAACATCATCACCCGGCTTGTAGCCAGCTTTTTCGACAGACTTCATGATGAAATCGAGTGCTTCCGGCGCACTCTTCAGGCCCGGAGCAAAGCCGCCCTCGTCGCCGACATTGGTGTTGTGGCCCTGTGCTGCGAGTTCTTTTTTCAGAACGTGGAAGATTTCCGCGCCGATACGCACGGCGTCACGGATGCTTTCCGCGCCAACCGGCATGATCATGAATTCCTGGAAGTCGATCGGGTTATCGGCATGTGCGCCGCCATTGATGATGTTCATCATTGGCACCGGCAGCAGATGCGCGTTGGGACCGCCAACGTAGCGGTAAAGCGGCAGACCTGTGGTTTCGGCAGCAGCCTTGGCAACGGCCAGGGAAACGCCGAGAATGGCGTTGGCACCGAGGCGCGACTTGTTCGGCGTGCCATCGAGCGCGATCAGCGTCTGGTCGATATGGATCTGGCTTTCGGCATCGAATCCGCCCAGCGCATCGAAGATTTCCGTGTTAACGGCTTCAACGGCCTTTTCCACGCCCTTACCGAGATAGCGCTTGCCACCATCACGCAGTTCTACGGCTTCATGCGCGCCTGTCGATGCGCCCGATGGAACTGCCGCACGACCGAAAGAACCGTCTTCCAGATAGACATCGACTTCAACGGTGGGGTTTCCACGGCTGTCGAGGATTTCGCGTGCGATGATATCGGTAATGGCTGTCATGATCTCTCCCTTGGGACTGGAACAGGATTTTCAGTTGCCTGTCTTAGAGTGCATCCCGAAAACTGTGAAGCGCTTTTCGGATGAGCAGCGCGATAAACAGGGCGACGGAATAGCGACTCGATGTGAACTTCCTCCGTCGCTGTAGACGACGCGCAAGAAATTACAATGACGGCGCCCATCACTGGACGCCGTCTTTTCATAAAAATCGATTGAGGCCAAAAGCGGTCATGATGCCTTGGCAATATTGTCGAAAGCCAGCAGCTTTTCCAAAAGCTTCGGCATGTCCTTCAGGTGAACCATATTGGGTCCGTCCGAGGGAGCGTTATCAGGGTCTTCATGCGTTTCCACGAACAGACCGGCAACGCCAACCGCAATAGCTGCACGGGCCAGCGTCTCCACAAACTCCCGCTGACCGCCGGTCGAACCACCCTGCCCGCCCGGCTGCTGCACGGAGTGAGTCGCGTCAAATACAACCGGCGCACCAAGCGATGCCATGATGGGCAGCGAACGCATGTCGGAAACGAGCGTATTGTAGCCGAAGGACGCGCCGCGCTCGCACAGCAGCACATTCGGGTTGCCGCTATCGTTCAGCTTGGCCAGAACATTCTTCATGTCCCAAGGCGCCAGGAACTGACCCTTCTTCACATTGACGACCCGGCCGGTCTTGGCCGCTGCCACCAGTAGGTCCGTCTGTCGGCTGAGAAACGCCGGGATTTGCAGGATGTCGACAACCGGTGACACGATTGCGCACTGCTCTTCCGTGTGAATATCCGTCAGCACCGGAAATCCGAACTGCTCCTTGAGTTCAGCAAAAATCTCCAGCGCCTTATCGATGCCAATGCCGCGCTGGCCCGACAGGGACGTGCGGTTGGCCTTATCGAAAGACGACTTGTAGACAAGACCGATACCCAGCTTGCCGCACAGCTCCGCCATGGTCTCGGCAATCATGAAGGCATGGTCGCGGCTCTCCATCTGGCACGGCCCGGCAATCAGCGAGAAACGTTCGGTGTTGGAGAAGGAAACCGCCTTGGAGCCCTGCCCCACCACGATTTTCAGATTGTTCGTCACACTCATCATCTATCCTCGGAATCAGCAGGGCATCTTTTAGCGGCAGAACCCGGTCATTTGCCCTTAATCTCGCAATTGCCTCGCACTTATCAGCAAGAAGCCTGCGAGTCACTGCATTACGACCGCGTTAGACGCTTCGAGTATGGTGATTTCGCTCATCTACAGATGCTTAAATGAATTTCACGGAATTTTAAGGGATTGCAGAACACATATGGAACAGATAGTGTTCGTTCTGTATTTGTTTCGCGAATCTTCGCCTCGAATTTCCAAGGGTGTTTCTTCATGCTCACGCGCAAACAGCAGGAATTGCTTCTGTTCATTCATGAAAGAATGAAAGAGTCTGGCGTGCCGCCATCCTTCGATGAAATGAAGGATGCACTCGATCTTGCGTCCAAATCCGGCATTCACCGGTTGATTACAGCGCTCGAGGAGCGCGGGTTTATTCGCCGGCTACCGAACAGGGCACGCGCTCTCGAAGTCATCAAACTTCCCGAGTCCTATTCGCCCGCCAACAAGCCACAACGCGGCTTTTCGCCAAGCGTCATCGAAGGCAGCCTTGGCAAGCCGAAGGCTGTGGAGCCACCGCCCGCACCTGCCCCGTCGAACAGTCGCGACGTCAACTCGGTCAGCGTGCCCGTCATGGGGCGAATCGCTGCGGGTGTCCCGATTTCGGCGATCCAGAACAACACCCATGATGTGGTCGTGCCGATGGATATGATCGGTTCTGGCGAACATTACGCGCTCGAGGTCAAAGGCGATTCGATGATCGAAGCCGGTATTTTCGATGGCGATACGGTCATTATTCGTGACGGAAGCACCGCAAATCCGGGCGATATCGTCGTTGCATTGGTGGATGACGAAGAAGCGACACTGAAGCGCTTCCGCCGCAAGGGTGCCTCCATCGCGCTCGAAGCGGCGAACCCCGCTTACGAGACCCGTATCTTCGGACCGGATCGGGTAAAGATCCAGGGAAAGCTCGTCGGCCTGATCCGCCGATATCACTAACTGCTGCTGCCTATAGCTTCGCGGGCGGATTTTTAGGTCTGCCCGCGCCTGCAATATTTGTGGTTTTGATTGGCCTGTTGGCGAGGTACCAGAGCAAAGGTTGCACGTTGGTTCGCTTGACGAACAAGTGCACATTACATGCATTTCAGGGGGAAATTTGCGCTCATGGTAAGTCCAGATATCCAAAAATAGTTAGTCGGCTCACTATCTTCGAATCACTCGCGTCGGTGAGCGTCTATAAATGATTTTAGCATGACGTTTTGGTGTAGCGCTGCCTGAGTGTGAGTTGCGGAATGGGAGTTTCAGACCGCGATCTCTCTATTCACAATGTCACCACCTGGGCACACAATCAAAACATCAAATTATTTGAAGACCACCATCGTGCAAACCGTCTGTATTGGAGAAATTTCCCGCGCTAACACGGTTATGCAACCGAGGGATATGAAATGTACGATCTTTATATAGCCAACAAAAACTATTCCTCTTGGTCCCTGCGGCCATGGGTGTTGATGCGGACACTCGATATTGCATTCAGCGAAAAGCTCACGCCCTTCGGCAATTCGACCGAGGACTTCGCGACATTTTCTCCGACGGCGAAGGTGCCTTGCCTTGTCGAGAACGACCTGACCGTATGGGATTCGCTGTCGATCATCGAATATCTGGCGGAACGGCATAGTGGCGTTTGGGCTGATGATGCAAAGGCACGAGCATGGTCGCGTTCTGCCGCGGCTGAAATGCACTCCGGCTTCCAGACATTGCGCAACGAACATCCGATGAATGTCGGCCTTCGCATTCAACCTACCGAGGTTGGTGAAGCGCTGAAGAAAGACATTTCCCGCATCGACGCACTTTGGCAGGAAGGTCTAACATCTTTCGGCGGCCCGTTCCTGGCGGGAGACGCATTTACGGCAGTAGACGCGTTTTTTTGCCCCGTCGCCTTCCGCTTCCAAACCTACGCGACGACTTTGTCGCCCGAGGCCGAGGCTTACAAGGATCGTCTCCTCGCCCTCCCCGCAATGCAGGAATGGCAGGATGCGGCCTTGCTGGAACCGTGGCGCGATGGAGAACACGAGGCGGAAGCCAAAGCCATCGGAGAATGGCTGGCGGATTTGCGCTCGAAGTCGTGAAGTCTGGAACGGCGTCTGTTTCGAACGAAATACCGACTTGGGTGTGTAAAACGGTCTGCGTGAAAACGAGTCAGAAGGTGTCGCAAAGCGCGCAAGCGGCACCTTAAAACAAAGCATATCATGGGGCGTTCGATAGCATTCTTTCGATATGCTCCGGCACTGACGCGTCGAACTCTCCTTTGCGCCAGTCGTAGCTACGGTGTCTTGTCCAGAATCGGTCAATGTCCTGCATCGCCGCTTCGGCACGCAGTACAGGTTTACCCTTTTCACCAAGCCATACTTCCATGGAGCCTGTACGCCGCAAGGTCTCGCTGCTGATGAGGATCGCGCCGGATCGACATGTAGAAAAAGGCACCCTGCGCGTAGTCACCACCAGATCGGCAAGATCGCAACCGGTCCCTGTCAGCGCCGTATCCAGAATGACAGCGACGGCCACGCCGGACTTTGACGTCGCAACGCACCATTGGTCTTTACGGCAGGTGAAGCGATCCGTACCCGACAAGGCCTCTTTGATTTCTCTGGCGGCCCGCACCTTATCCTCATCACTCAAACGAGGCCTACGACCGGCAGATTCGCCCGCCTCTTGCGAAACATCACCGGCAGGTGACACCACTGCATCCAGCAGTCTCGGCGCAACGTGCCGCTCTGGCAATGGCACCGCCCTCGCCCACTGATCATAAATGAAACCGGAGGCACGGGGCTTCGTTGTCGCGACGGCATCTGCTGAAAGCAAAGCGACCAAAGAGCCATCTTCGTAAATCAGCAGATCTGGTTTGCTGCGCCATTGCTCCGTCACCAGCATAATGAAGCCAGCGGCAATCAGCGGTAGACCGATCAAAGCAAGCCGCGTGCGCAGCAGCGCGATGATCAGAAATCCCGCGGTAGAGACACCCAGAAACCAGCCATTCTGCCGCCCGATGGTCGTGTCGCCGCCCCAGCTCGACACCGTCTTGGCGATTTCAATCACCATCGCCATGCCGTAACCCATGACCTTCAGAAACGGCGCATCGAGCCCAAAGGGCATGAGGAGCATTCCCACCAGCGCAAAAGGCATGACGATCAGCGACATGACCGGCATGGCTGCGAGATTTGCTGCCAGCCCGTAGGTGGTGATGCGGTGAAAATGTTCGATAGAATAGATCGCCGTCGAGATGCCACCGATCAGTGACGTGATGACGACGCCACCGATGATCGTTGCCGCCTTCTGCGACACCGAAAGCCACCATGGCGGACTGCTGATCACGAGCCTTTCCCTCTCGCCGCGCCACCTGCTCCAGAAGGCGTAGCCGGACACCAGCGCCAGTGTCGCGGCAAAGGACATCTGGAAGCTCGGCCCCATCACCTCATGCGGTGACAGAACGATGATGACGATGGCGGAAAGCGCAACATTTCGCAGGCTGATCGAAGGCCTGTCCACGAGCACGGCAATGAGCATGATGGACATCATCAACCACGCGCGCTCCGCCGAAACCGCAAAACCCGAAATCAGGTAATAGGCAAGCGTCATGAGCAGTGCTGCAAAAGCGGATATTTTCTTGACCGGCCAGCGCTGCGAGAATCCGGGAAACAGGCTGAAGATGGTGCGCATGCCGACGAAGAAAATACCGGCGGCAAGCGCCATGTTCAGCCCGGAGATGGCCACGATATGGGCCAGCCCGGAAACGCGCAGCGCCTCCATCGTCTCGCCGGAAATCGCACGTCTCTCATCGGTGACAATGGATGCCGCGAACGCTCCTGCATCCCCGCCGATCAGGTTGCAAATGCGCTGAGCGATCTGACTTCGGAGCTTGTAAAGCCAGCTGTCAGCGCTTTGGAGCCAGGCCTTAGTGCCCTGCTCACCCGGCGTTGCTGCCACTGTCTTGGGCGGTCCGTAGAAATAGCCCGTCGCGCCGATGCCATCGAAAAACGACGCAAAAGCGAAATCATTGAGCCCTGGCAACGCCGGACCCGATGGCGGCGAAAGCCGCGCTTTGCCGCTGATCGTCTGTCCGATGCCGATTGCCTCATGCCGGCTGCGCGACACCAGTGATACCCGTTCCGGCGGGCGCGACAGTTTGGGTGCGGAGGTGGATTGAAGCGCAACCACATAGCGCCAGTTCCCACGCGCATCCAGTTCCCGCCGCTCCACGGTGCCGGCAATCGTCGTCGTCGCAGGCGTATCGAGAATGGTGGTCGCCACCCGCCGCGTTTCCCAGTCCGCCAGCAACATGCCGAGCAGCACGAATGCGCTGGCTTTCAAAACCGCAGACGTTGCGCCGGGCCGGTAGAAAAGCGCACCCGCCATGGCCGCCACGCTGATTGCCAAACCCAGCAAAAGCCAGTGCGAAGGCGTGACAGGCAGGCTGAACCAAAGTGCTACGCCTGCGGCAATGAACACGGGAATAAAGAGAAAGTCCTGCCGGTGCGCCGCCTCTGTTTCAATGCACTGCACAAACCAGCGCCACAGCCTGAAAATGATGCCCGGCGGTGTGGAGGCAAGTCCATCCTGCGCAGCCAGCGCACCCCGGGAAACATGCAGCGGCAACAGCAAGTCATCGAGTTCCGTTTGCGCAACGAAGCCCGTTTCCGCCAGGCGGAAATGCTGCTGTTCTTCCCTAGTGTTCACGCCCCGGCGCCCCTTGCCGCAAGCTTTTAGTTTGCAACCCTGAAAGGCAGATTGCAACCACTTGCGCGATTAAGGAAGCATTGACCTAGAATGAAACACTGTTCCCATGAAATGCCCCATTTCGGGATATTGGCGTGTCGCAATGCACAATTTGCCCTTTGGATAGCTTGGCATTGGCGCGGAGATCATATAGCTAAATCGCTGACGCTTAACTGGCTGATGCGTCACCCCGCATCGCCTGCATATTTCGGAGGTATGGTATGACGGAAAATAGCGCGACAGTGACTCTCGGCGATAGTAAAGTCGATCTTCCTGTACGAGAAGGCACGATCGGACCCAAGGTCGTTGATATCGGAACGCTTTACAAGCACACCGGCACCTTTACCTACGACCCAGGCTTTACATCAACAGCATCGTGCGAATCCAAGATCACCTATATCGATGGTGACGAAGGCGTTCTGCTGCACCGCGGCTACCCCATCGAGCAGCTGGCTGAACAGGGCGACTTCCTCGAAACCTGCTATCTGCTGCTTTACGGCGAACTACCAACGACCGCACAGAAGAAAGACTTCGATACTCGCGTAACGCGCCACACCATGGTGCATGAGCAGATGAGCCGCTTCTTCACCGGCTATCGCCGCGACGCCCACCCCATGGCCGTCATGTGCGGCACGGTCGGCGCGCTGTCTGCCTTCTATCACGACTCCACCGACATCACCGATCCGCACCAGCGCATGGTCGCTTCGCTGCGCATGATCGCGAAGATGCCGACGATTGCGGCAATGGCCTATAAGTACCACATCGGCCAGCCGTTCGTTTACCCGAAGAACGATCTGGATTACGCATCCAACTTCCTTAACATGTGCTTTGCCGTGCCGTGTGAAGATTACAAGGTCGATCCGGTTCTGGCCCGCGCCATGGACCGCATCTTCATTCTCCATGCCGACCATGAGCAGAACGCATCGACATCGACCGTTCGTCTCGCCGGTTCGTCCGGTGCAAACCCGTTCGCCTGTATCGCAGCTGGCATCGCCTGCCTCTGGGGCCCTGCCCATGGCGGCGCGAACGAAGCTGCGCTCAACATGCTCAACGAAATCGGCTCGGTTGACCGCATTCCGGAATATATCGCCCGCGCCAAGGACAAGAACGATCCGTTCCGCCTGATGGGCTTTGGCCACCGCGTTTACAAGAACTACGATCCGCGCGCCAAGATCATGCAGAAGACGATGTACGAAGTGCTGGAAGCCACCGGCAACTCCGACGATCCGATCATGCAGGTGGCTCTTGAGTTGGAAAAGATTGCCCTTTCCGACCCATACTTCGTCGAAAAGAAGCTCTACCCGAATGTCGATTTCTACTCCGGCATCACGCTCAAGGCTCTCGGCTTCCCCACGACCATGTTCACCGTCCTCTTCGCTCTCGCCCGCACCGTCGGCTGGATCGCACAGTGGAACGAAATGATCGAAGACCCACAGCAGCGCATCGGACGCCCACGCCAGCTCTACACCGGCGAAGCAAAGCGCGACTACGTGCCGGTTTCCAAGCGCTAAGCTTGCAAGCAACGAACGAATGGAAAAGCCGGGTCAACGCCCGGCTTTTTTTCATATCTGTCGTTTCTAGACCGTCATGCTCGGGCTTGTCCCGAGCATCTGCCCACGTTTGATGTTGGGGTTCGTTAGATCCTTGGGACAAGCCCAAGGATGACGCAGCGCACCCATTTCAATGCGCCGCCACACCGAGAAACTGCTTGAGTTCCGCAGTCTTCGGCGCGGAAAACACCTCTTCCGGTGGGCCAATTTCGTGGACTTTGCCTTCGTGCATGAAGACGACGCGGGAGCAGACGTCTCGGGCGAATTTCATTTCATGGGTGACCATGACGAGTGTCATGCCTTCCGCCGCCAGTTCGCGGACAACGGCCAGCACTTCGGCCACCAGTTCCGGGTCGAGGGCCGAGGTGATTTCGTCGCAGAGAAGCGCTGTCGGCTGCATGGCGAGGGCGCGGGCAATGGCCACGCGCTGTTGCTGGCCGCCGGAGAGTTCGTCGGGGTAGGCATCGAATTTATGCGCCAGACCCACGCGTTCCAGCATCTTGCGCGCCAATGCTTCTGCTTCTGTCTTCGGCGTCTTCTTCACCACCGTTTGCGACAGCATGACGTTGCCACCTACGGTCAGATGCGGAAAGAGATTGAACTGCTGAAAGATCATCCCGACTTTCAGGCGTAGTGCTTTCAGGTGAAGCTCGTCGTCCAGAAACTGGGCGCCGGCGACCGAGATCGCGCCTGATGAGATTGTCTCGAGGCCGTTGACGCAGCGCAGCAGGGTCGATTTTCCCGAACCGCTCTTGCCGATGATCGCGATGACTTCGCCAGGTTCGATATCGAGATTGATGCCTTTCAGCACCTCGTTCGTGCCGTAGCTCTTGCGGACTTCAGTGATTTCGATGAGCGACATTAAGCTTCCTTTCGAGAATCTGGCTGCTCTTCGATAGCGGCCAGCACAGCGCGAAATAAATGAGGGCAACGAGGCCATAAACGGTGAAGGGCTGGAAGGTAGCGTTGGTGACAACCGTGCCCGCTTTGGATAGCTCCACGAAGCCGATGATCGATGTCACCGCCGTTCCCTTGATGACCTGAACGGCAAAGCCAACGGTCGGCGGAATGGCAACGCGCAGTGCCTGTGGCAGGATGACGTATCGCATCTGCTGCAGCCGCCCCATGCCAAGGCTCGCGGATGCCTCCCATTGTCCCTTGGACACGGCCTCCACACAGCCGCGCCAGATTTCGGTGAGGAAGGCCGCGGCCCAGAGAATAAGCGTTATACCAGCGGCAAGCCATGCCGGCACATCGATGCCCAGCAGCCCCAGCCCGAAGAAGGCAATGAACAGCTGCATCAGCAGCGGTGTGCCCTGAAACAGCTCGACATAATATTTGGCGAAAACCCGCAGCGATTTCTTTTTCGAAATGCGCATGAACAGCAGCAGAAGGCCAACCATTGCGCCGCCGATAAAGGAAACGAGCGATAGCAGCACCGTCCAGCGCGCAGCCAGCAGCAGGTTGCGCAGAATATCCCAGGTGGAAAACTCGATCATCGGGCGCTCCTTCTTGGAAAAATGAAGCCGCCGATGACAAGCAATATCTGTCGCAGCAGAATGGCCAGCGCGAGATAGATCACGGTCGATACCATGTAGGCTTCAAAGGCGCGGAATGTGCGGGACTGAATGAAGTTGGCCGCAAAGGTCAAATCCTCCGCCGCAATCTGCGACACCACGGAAGAGCCGAGCATGACGATGACCACCTGTGACGACAGTGCGGGCCAGATGCGTTGCAGCGATGGCACCAGCACCACATGGCGGAACGTTTCAAACCGCGTCATGGCAAGACTGGCCCCTGCCTCGAACTGGCCTTTGGGTGTGGCCTGAATGCCCGCGCGGATGATTTCGCAGCTATAGGCGCCCAGATTGACGACCATGGCGATATTGGCCGCCGTCAACTCCGTCAGCTGCAAGCCCAGCGATGGAAGGCCGAAGAAGATGAAGAACAGCTGGATCAGAAACGGCGTATTGCGGATCAGCTCAACATAAAGCGCAATGGGTGGACGCAGCCATGTCGGCCCGAGTGCACGTACCCATGCGCAGAAAATGCCGAGTGCAATGCCGAGCACGCCACCAATCGCAATCAGCTGAAGGGTAATCAGCACCCCCTTCACGATCACAGGATAATATTCGAGAAGCCACCCGAATTCGAAAGTGTAATTCACGACGGTTCCTTTCGAAAAAATATAAGGAACCGCGCCCCGTATCACCACGAGGCGCGAATTCTAAACGGTCTTAAATATCCTTCGGCAGGTCTGTCTTCAGCCACTTCTGCGCAATGGCATTCAGGCTGCCATCTGCCTTTGCAGCAGTGATGATGGCATTGACCTTTTCCAGTAGTGCTGGCTGGTCCTTGTTGAGACCGATGAAGCATGGCGAGTTCTTGATGAGGAACTTAAGTTCCGGCCGCTTCGGCGGGTTCTTTTCCAGAATGGCAGCGGCAACCACATTGCCGGTTGCAACCGTCTGAACCTGACCGGAAAGGAATGCGGAGATGGTACCGTTATTGTCTTCGTAGCGCTTGATGGTGGCATCCGCAGGCGCGATCTTCGTCAGTTCCAGATCTTCCACCGCACCGCGCGTCACGCCGATGGTCTTGCCGGAGAGGTCTTCCGCCTTTTCGATCTTGACGCTGTCAGGCGCGAAAACACCGTTGAAGAAAGGCGCATAGGCAACGGAGAAGTCGATTACCTTTTCACGATCCGCATTCTTGCCAAGGCTGGAAATGACCAGATCGACCTTGTTGGTCTGGAGGTAGGGAACGCGGTTGGCGCTGGTGACCGGTACCAGTTCTGCCTTCACGCCCAGCTTTTCGGCAATCAGATTGGCCACGTCGATATCATATCCACGCGGGGCCATATCGGTGCCTACGCTGCCAAAGGGCGGGAAGTCCTGCGGTACCGCAACACGGATAGTCCCACGAGAGGAAATGTCGCTCAAGGCATCTGCAAAGACAGGCGCGGCGAAGCTGGTGCTTGCGGCAATGGCGATGGCGGCGAAAAATGCACGTCTGTTGAACATCTGAAATCTCCTAGAGAGTTGCGTGGAGTGGAGGGAGTGAAAGGGAATTACGAAGCTCGAAATGGCGGTCTTGCTGCCGCGTCAGGTCCAGGCCGGTCTCGACCTCGTCCAGATGCGTCACAGCAAGTTCAGACGCTTTGAGGAAGTCACCCGCATCCATCGCTTCGAAGATGCGGCAATGCCCTTCATGCGATTGCGCGGCGTGGAAATCCGACTGGTAGAGCATGGAGATCAAAATCGTGCGGGCCGTGAGATCGCGCAGCAGATCGATGATGATGTCGTTTCCGGCAATTTCGGCAATGCGAATGTGGAAATCACCCATCAGGCATGTCAGCCGCTGCCGGTCGGCAGCCGCCATCGCCTGCTTCTCCTCTTCAAGATGATCGAGAAGTATCTGCCGACCTGCCGCTGGAAGCACTGTCATGTTGCGCAGCAAACCGCATTCTATGACGCGGCGAGCCCCATAAACCTTCACTGCCTCTTCTGCGGAAGGTTCGACCACGAACCAGCCCCGGCGCGGGCTGACCTGAACGACACCGCGCGTCACGAGACGCATCATCGCCTCGCGGATTTTGGTGCGTGATACACCATAGATTTCCGCCAACTGGTTTTCCCCCAGCCGTGTGCCGGGGCGTATGCGTGCAGAAAGAATGCCGGAAACGATGGCCGATTCTATCGCGCTTTGGTCGGTGTCGAATGTATGTCTATCTTGCATACAAGACTGGTAAGCAAGCTGCGTGCCAGTCCGTCAGAACACAGAAAATCCAGCGCCACGTGATGCCGCAACGCTGGAGAAATGCACATTTGATAATTTTTTAATCGCAGAGCATTCGGTGTGCGATCACAAATTGGGCGATGGCAGCATCAGGCCGGATGGCTCATCGCGCCGCTTTTGCTGCGATAAACCGACAGCAATATTTCCGCACCAACCTCACCGGGCGGGCGATCCGTCCGCAGGCGCTCCTGCACCAGCGCAAAACCTTCCAGCATTGCCTGCCGCTGCAAGGTACCGGAAGACAGGCGCTCGGCCCAGCGCAGCATGGAGCCTGCGCGCACGACCTCGTTGAAATATTCAGGCACAACGGCATAGTCGGCAATCAGGTTCGGCAGAGCGCCGGTCCATGTCTTCACGCGCCTGCTCA
Source organism: Hyphomicrobiales bacterium (assembly GCA_900473205.1). GTDB lineage: Bacteria > Pseudomonadota > Alphaproteobacteria > Rhizobiales > Rhizobiaceae > Agrobacterium. The sequence continues at coordinate 48,549 of UCLB01000020.1, read as the reverse complement.
ACATCGTGAAAATCCAATCAGTCTTGTAGACCGAGACGACGGGCACATTGGCGAGCGCAAGCTCCAGAATGACCGTACCCGATGCGGCGATGGCAGCATCCGCTTCCGCAAAGGCCTGCCATTTGAACGCGGCATCCGTACCAATCTCGGGGCGGATATGGGCTGGCCAGGTGGCAGCAAGTTCGCGAATGCGGGCTTCCTGCCGTGGCACTGTGGGAAGTACGAAGCGCGTTGGGCCGTTTCGCTCTACGAAGGCGGCTGCTGCCGTCTGAAACGGCTCCATCAACCGCGTGGTTTCTGTGGACCGGGAGCCGGGCAGCAGCAGGATCGTTCTGGGCTCACCGAGCTGAGGCAAGCCACGCGCAGCGCGCTGTTCGCGAACGCCGAGCAAATCCGTATCCACGCTTAGGCGATGTCCAACGAAGGTCGTGGCCGGGCCGCCGAGGCGCTGCATGGCTTCCGGTTCAAACGGCAAGAGCGCCAGAACGTGGTCTACATAGGACAGCATCGCCGGAGCGCGCTTTTCCTTCCAGGCCCAGACGCTGGGGCATACATAATTGATGACAGGCAGGTTGGGCAAAGCCTTGCGGACGCGCTTGGCCACGCGATGCGTGAAATCCGGGCTGTCGATGATCAACAGCACATCCGGTCGTGCGGCAATAATGGCGTTTGCCGTTTCCTTGATCCTCGCCAGCAGCTGCGGCAGCTTTTTGAGGACTTGGGTAAAACCCATGATCGACAGTTCGGAATAATCGAACAGCGAAACCAGACCTTCAGCCATCAAGGCATCGCCGCCAACGCCCACGAGTTCGACGCGCCCCGGATATTGCGCCTTCAGGGATCGAACCAGATCGGCCCCCAGCAGATCGCCGGAAACTTCGCCCGCGATGACGGCCAGTTTGAGAACGCTGTCGCTCACATCATCTCTCCCGCAAGGCCGGTATCGATACCACAGACGAACAGTCCCGCCTCATTCGCCGCATCAAGCATCGCGTCGCGATCCAGCACAAAGGCCCTGCCCGCTTCCACCGCGATACCGGCAAGCCCGGCCTTGGCCGCATTCTCTATCGTGGATGGACCGATGGTGGGGAGATCCGCGCGGATATCCTGCTGCGGCTTGCACAGTTTGACCAGAACACCTTTTCTGCGGCTGGAGATGCGGCCCTCCGCGCGCAACGACGCCACGCGTGCCAACATCCCATCTGTGCCCTCGACGCCTTCCAGCGCGACGATACGGCCACCGACGGAAACAGAACCCTGCCCCACATCCAGCGCGCCCAGCGCCAGCGCTGCCTGCGCAGCCTTGGCAATATCCCTGCGATCTTCGTCGCTCGGCTCGATCTTGCCAAGCGCGCCCGTTGTCGCCAGAAGACCGGGGGCAATTTCATGCGCGCCGATCACCCGCGCGCCTTGCGCTTCGATCAGCCGAATCACCATTTGCAACACCGTATCATCGCCCCCCGACAACAGCGTTCGGATGATGGACGGCATTTTTGCAATCATTTTGAAATTGGGGCGGATTTCGCGCCATTCTGGCCGACGCGACACGCCGCCGGACAGCACGACGCGGTCGATCTGATGCGCGGCCAAAAGCTTGCCCAGCGCAGAAACGTCACCAACGCTGATGGACACACTTTCAAACCGCGTCCAGTCCAGATCGGCTTCATCTTTCAGCCGGATGATGAAGGGCGTTTCGCCAGCCTGCTGTGCGGCTTCTGCCACGTAATAAGGCAAAAAACCGCTACCAGCGATGATGGCCAGACGCCCCGCACCCGGTGCCACGAATTACTTTCCGCGATTGGGCGACGAAATCGCCCGGTCATTTGCCGCTGCAATGAAATCGATGATCTCCAGCGCCTGCGGGCAATCCTGAAACTCGTCGCGAATGGCGGCAGCATTTGCGCGCACACTGCCCTCGCTTTCGAAAATCTGCTTGTAGGCGCGGCGAACCTTGTGGATTTCGGCACGCTCGATGCCAGCGCGCGTCATGCCGACAATATTCAGCCCGCTCAAAAGCCCAGGATTTCCGTTAAGCATGCCATAAGGGATGACATCATAGCTGACGGCAGACAGACCGCCAATAAATGCCTGACGGCCAACACGCGTGAACTGGTGCACGGCAGAACCGCCACCGAGAATGGCCCGGTCCTCGATGGTCACATGGCCAGCCAGCATGACATTGTTGGACAGGATGATATTGTCGCCCAAACGGCAATCATGCGCCACATGCGCGTAAGCCAGGAACAGATTGTTGTTGCCGACGATGGTGGTGCCGCCATGTTCGACGGTGCCGGTGTTCATCGTCACACCCTCACGGATGGTGCAATTTTCACCGATGACCAAGGTCGTATCGACGGCGCTGTGGTGCGCGCTCTGCGAATCGCCACCAATGACGGCGGAGGGCCAGATTGTCGTGCCCTTGCCAACGGTGGTGCAACCCAGCACGACGACGTGGCTAATCAACTCAACATTATCATGCAGTGTGACCTTCGGCCCGACATGGCAGAACGGACCGACCACGACGTTTTCACCGACGACAGCACCGTCTTCGATGAAAGACATCGGATGAATTTTGGCCGAAGCCGCAATCTTGCTCATTGCTGATCCTCGGGGATCATCATCGCGCCGATATCAGCCTCAGCCACCAGAACGCCATCCACCTTCGCATCGCAATGGAACTTCCAGACATTGCCGCGCTGGCGCTGCTTGACGACGTAAATCTCAAGACGGTCACCCGGCACGACCGGCTTGCGGAAGCGCGCATTGTCGATGGTCATGAAATAGACGAGATGGCCGCCGTCACCCTGCTTACGCGCACAGATGGCGCCTGCCGTCTGTGCCATGGCTTCCACGATCAGAACGCCCGGCATGATGGGGCGATCCGGAAAGTGACCGGTGAAATGCGGCTCGTTGACCGTGACGTTCTTGATGCCGGTTGCAGAATTATCAGCATCGATGTCGATGATCTTGTCGATCAGCAAAAACGGATAACGATGCGGCAGCAGCTTCATCACTTCAAGGATGTCGGCCGCGCCAAGCGTCGTCTTTGTCTCTTCAGACATTCTTCTCTCCTGTCTTCTTGTCTCGCTCCTCGGCGCGCGCCAGCAGTTCAGCCATGTCGCGCAGGAAATGTTTCAATGGGCGTGCAGGCACGCCACCATATTTCGCACCCGCCGGCACATCCGCGACAACGCCACTCATAGCCGCAATCTGCGCGCCGTCGCCGATGTTGATGTGACCGTTGATGCCGCTTGCGCCGCCAATCATCACGCCATCACCGATGCGCGTGCTGCCAGCGATCCCCACCTTGCTGACGATGCCGCAATGGCGACCGATGCGCACGTTGTGGCCGATCTGAACCTGATTGTCGATTTTCGTGCCTTCACCGATGACAGTGTCATCCATGGTTCCACGGTCGATGGTGGTGTTGGCACCAATCTCGACATTGTCCTGAATGATGACACGACCAATCTGCAGGATCTTGATCATGCCGCGCGGTCCCGGTGCATAGCCGAAACCATCCTGTCCGATGCGAGCACCGTTGTGGATGATGACGCCATTGCCCAGCAAGGCCGAAAGAATGCTTGCCCCACCCGCAATTGTGCAATCGCGCCCAATCTGAACGTCTGCGCCGATAATAGCTCCGGGCCCGATACGCGTGCCGGTACCGATATGCACATTGGCACCGATGACGGCCAGAGGTTCGACCACGACGCCAGCTTCAAGCTTGGCCGATGGATCGATATGCGCTGCGGGAGAAATTCCCGACGCCTGGTCGAGTATTGCAGAAGGCCGCATAGCCGATGCGTGCAACAAGGCTCCGGCCTGCGCAAAAACGGTATGCGGGTTTTTGGCGATCAATGCCGGAATATGCGCTGGCACGAGCTTACGCAGAGCCTCGTCACAGATCACCGCTGCGGCTTCGCAGGTCAGCAACTCATCGCGATTCTTGCGGGAAAGAATGTAGCAAAGCTGATCGTGCTTTGCGCGGTAGACAGGCGAGATAGACCGCACGATGCGATCTCCAGCAGCCTCATCAGACAGTTCCGCCCCAAGACGGTCTGCGATGTCTTTCAATCGCATGCCTTCGTGGGGCGGAAAAAAGGCGTTGTACTCCATCAAACGGATACTCCAGAACGTTCAAACTCGCAGTTCTGGACTGCCGATATCAGAAAGTGTTGGACATGCCAAACCGGAAATTCTGCACTTCGTCGTAGTCTTCCTTCATGAACGGCACTGCGTAGTCTACGCGCAGAGGACCGAACGGCGAAGCCCACATCAGGCCGATACCGGCAGACGCACGGATCGAGCTGTCGTCATCAACAGGTTCGCCACCAGAAACTCTAACCTTGTTTCCGTAGAGCGTACCGGCGTCAACAAAGCCAGCGAGACGCAGACCGAAGTCTTCTGGAACGCCTGGCATTGGTGCCGTCACTTCAGCAGATGCTGCGAAGTATGTCGTGCCACCAATGGCGTCACCGTTAATACGTGGGCCGATACCGTCATTCTCGAAGCCACGGATAACGCGACCGCCAATCTTGAACTGGTCGAACACGAGCAGGTTGTCACCTGTCGGAGCTACGTAACCGGCCTGACCAGTGATCGAGCCGATGATGTCGTATTCATCAGACAGGGTGTGGTAATAACGAGCCTTGGCATAAATCTTGTAGTATTCGGAGTCGCCACCAAGACCAGCAAATTCGTTGGTCAACGCACCCTGCCAGCCTTCGCGTGGCATGTTGCGGTCATCAAGGCTGTTATAAGCCAAGGTGTTGGAGATAATCGACTGCGTCCAATTACCGCCTTCAATCAGATCACGATAAGGCGAAGCGAGATTGCCTGGCTGATCCCAATCACCCTTACCGTCATAGTTAATCTGCTTGTACGTGTATTTGAACGTCGTCGCCAGATTTTCGGTGATCGGAGCCGTCACACGAAGCGCAAAGCCCTGTTCGTCGTAGTCGTAATAATCTTCACTGGAGCTCTGGCTCTTGAACAGATCGAAGCCTGCTGCAAGGCGGTAGCCGAGGAAGTAAGGCTCTGTGAAGGACAGGTTGTAGCTACGAGCATCGTCCTGACCGGCACCAGCAGCAATACGGATGTACTGGCCGCGACCGAGGAAGTTCTTTTCTTCGATAGAGGCTTCGAGAAGCGCACCGTCGTTCTGCGAGTAACCAGCACCGATACCGAACGAACCGGTTGCCTGATCTTCAACGTCAACCACGATCACGACGCGGTCCGGGGCGCTGCCCTGCGACGTGCCGATATTGACCTTGGAGAAGTAGCCCAGAGCTTCAAGACGACGCTTTGCAGCGGTGATGATGGTCTGGTTGAAGGCGTCGCCTTCGCTTATGTCGAACTCGCGACGAATGACATAGTCACGCGTGCGGGTGTTGCCGCGGATTTCGATACGCTCGACGTACGCGCGTTCACCCTGATCGACGATGTAAGTCACACCGATAGTGTTGCCGTTCATGTCGCGGTCGCCACGAGGCGTCACGCGGGCAAAAGGATAACCTTCGGCAGAAACGCGCTTGGAAATAGCTTCCATGCTCTGCTGAACTTCCTTGGCGCTGTAGTTGGAGCCTGGACGTGTGTCCACCAGACCCTGTAGCTCGGAACCATCGACACCAGGAACGGTGGACTCGACGGCTACGTTACCGAATGCGTAACGCTGGCCTTCATCGACCGTGATGGTGATGGTGTATTCGTTCGTGGACTCATCGAGAACCGCGTTCGAGCCTGTCACGCGGAAGTCGGCATAACCACGGTTGTAGTAGAACTGGCGCAGCGCTTCTTCGTCAGCGCGCAGCTTGTCCTCATTGTAGACATCCTTGCGTGTCAGGAACGACAGCATGTTGGATTTCTTGGTGTTGATAACCGCAGCCAGACGACCGTCGCTATAGGCATTGTTGCCGACGAAATCGATGCGGGCGATCTTTGTGCGTTCACCTTCGTTGATGACGAAAGCAAGGTTTACGCGGCCCTGACCGACGGAAACGACCTGCGTCGTGACCTGAACGTCGCTGCGACCGATGGCAGCATAGGCTTCCTTGATGCGGGCGATATCGGCTGTGACCAATGTCTGATCGTATGGGCCGAGAGACTGGGTCTGAACGACGCCCTGAAGCTTGTCGTCCTTGATCTTGCGGTTGCCGTTGAACACGACCTGGTTGACGAGGTTATTTTCACGAACCGTCACGACCAGTGTGCTGCCGGAAACGCTCATGCTGACATTGGAAAAGTAGCCTGTCGCATAAAGACGCTTGACCGATTCATCGATGTCAGCGTTGGAAAAGTTCCGGCCTGGAGCAATCGTGATGTTGGAACGCACGGCATCTGCACCAGAGCGCTCAGCGCCCCGAACATCGATCCTGCTGATCACTGCCGCATATGCAACACTAGAAGAAGCAAGCACTCCCAGAGCTGCGACCGAAGAAACACCAGCAGACAGCGCAACCGCCGACACCGCGTTCAAAAATCTTGAACCAGCCTTCATTTTCAATTCTTACCTTTTCCCGTTGTCCCTCAGCGGGCAGAACCCGACTCCGGCCATCTGCGTCGTTTTACCTGCTTTTCCTCTACAAGCAAGCCCGACCGTTAATTTCTGTTTACTTCGCAAGCAACCGTGGCTCAATCGCCACTTTGGCTTCAAAACAAGGTAAACACCCTCTTAAAAAATCAGCTCTAAAGCGCTTTTTAGCCGATCAAGCTGCTGATATCATTCCATGTGGCAAATACCATCAAACTGAAAATCATCGCAAGACCGATACGGAAAGCAACCTCTTGTGCACCCGAACCCAGTGGCCTGCCCCGCACAGCCTCGATGGCATAAAACACCAGATGCCCGCCATCCAGAATCGGCACAGGCATGAGATTGAGAAGGCCAATCGAAACGGAAAGCAAGGCCGCAAGCTGAATAAGGGCTGCAAAACCGAGCGTTGCCATCTGGCCTGATGCCTGCGCGACACGCACCGGACCACCCAGCTGATCCGCATTCATGCGACCGGTAACGAGATTGCCGATGTAAGCAAAGGTACCAGTCACGACATGGCCGGTCTCCCGCACGCCTTCCACCAACGCTTCAGCCGGAGAATACGTAACGTGGCGGAAATTGCCGCGAGCCTGATCGGTAACGATGCCGATGATTCCCAGCTCCATCTTGTTGCCGAACTGGTCCGTGGTTTCCGTGCGCGTCGGCACCATAGGCAGTGCAAGCTCCTGGCCGTTGCGCTCAACGGTCACCGTGATCGGCGTGCCGGGACGCACGGCCACGTAGCGGCGCACATCTTCGAATGTCTTGACGTTCTCGCCATCGATGGCGACCAGACGGTCTCCCGGGAGAACACCGGCGGTTTGTGCCGCACTGCTCTCACGCACTTCGGACACGATGGGGTCGGAGATCATGCGACCATAGATCGTAAACAGCGCCGCAAAAATCAGAATGGCCAGCAGGAAGTTGGCGATAGGGCCGGCGGCGACGGTGGCTGCTCTTTTCCACAGCTTTGCGCCTGCAAGCGTCTGCGCCCGCTCCTCCAGCGACAAACCGGCAAGGCCATCGCTATCGGGTTTGCTGGACACATCATCGTCACCGAAGAACTTCACATATCCGCCAAGCGGGATGGCCGAAAGCTTCCATCGGGTGCCGCGTTTGTCAGTAAAGCCGATGAGTTCCGGTCCAAAACCGACGGAAAAAGCTGTGGATCGAATACCGCACCAGCGTCCGACGAGGTAATGGCCCATCTCATGAACGAAAACGAGGAGGGAAAGAACGAGAACGAACGGCACCATATAACCGGTCAAGAAACCAACCGTTGCCGTTACCATATCCATGTTTTCCCAGCCTTTCGCTTGAGTGCCTGTTCCACGCGCTCGTCAGAACCCCGGCACGATGCCGCCGTCCGACCCTGGCACATCACCGGTTATCGCCGCGTGAACAACAGCAATGAGGAATACGGTAAAGCAGGCAAAAACAAGACCGTCAACCCGGTCCATGAAGCCGCCATGACCGGGGATGAGATTGCTGGAATCTTTTACCTTGAAGCGGCGTTTAATGAAGGATTCGAACAGATCACCGATCTGGCTGAAAACGGAGAGAACCAGCGCCAGTCCCACAATGACGAAACTGATACGTCCATGATAGATCGCAGCCACCGCAGCACCGGCGATCACACCGGAAACCGTGCCGCCAATCGCACCCGACCAGGTCTTGCCCGGAGAGATGGATGGCGCAAGCTTAGGCCCACCGATGGCGCGTCCGACGAAATAGGCCAGAATATCCGTGGCCCAGACGATGGCGAAGACGAAAATCATGGCGGCAAAGCCCGTCAGCTCTTCACCTCTGATGGCTGCCAGCGAAATGCCGCTCAAGCCTGCATAGACGATGCCGCCAACCAGCCACCAGTTCTTGCCGCGAAGCACCGGAAACAGAGCCGCCGTCAGCGCAAAGCCAGACAGCAATGGGAGATCGAGCGAGGATTCGCCGAAAATCGTATTGCCGCTCATCACGGCAACAGCAAACCAGCCCCAGGCATAGCCGGTGGGATTGGTATCGGAAAGCTTGGTGATGGTGCTCCACTCGTAATAAATGAGCAGCGCCAGAAGTCCGGCCACGACGCGGAACATCATTCCGCCGTACCATGTGGCGGTCAGAATAACGGCGGCAAGGACGATGGCGGAAATGATCCGAAGCTTTAACTCGCGGTTCATTAGGTGCCCGCCAGAGCGACTTGACCCGACAGGCCACCAAACCTGCGGTCGCGCGTCATATACTGGTCAATGGCGGAGAAGAACGTCTTGCGGTCGAAATCAGGCCAGTAATCGGGAATGAACAGAAATTCCGAATAGGCCGCCTGCCACAGCAGGAAGTTGGAAAGGCGCTCCTCCCCGCTGGTACGGATGATGAGGTCCGGATCCGGCATTCCGGCCGTGTCCAGCCGTGCGGTAATGGCATCGGGATCGATCTGTGAAGCGTCGATCTTGCCTTCCGCCACGTCTCTTGCGAGCGAGGCAGCGGCGCGGGCGATTTCATCGCGTGAGCCGTAGTTGAAGGCAATGACCAGCGTCAGCGCCGTGTTGTCACGGGTCATCTGCTCGGCTTCGGTCAGCAAGGCCTTGATGTCCTCGTTCAAACCTTCACGGTCACCGATCACCTTCACCCGCACATTTTCCTTGTGCAGGTCGGCCAGATCGCGGCGGATGAAGGCCTTGAGAAGCCCGAGCAGATCGCTCACCTCCGCTTCCGGCCTGCGCCAGTTTTCAGAGGAAAACGCAAAAAGCGTGAGGTATTTCAGGCCGCATTCACCGGCGGCACGCACGGTTTCGCGCACGGCTTCAACGCCGCGACGATGGCCCATGATGCGCGGAAGCCCGCGCTGCTTCGCCCAGCGCCCGTTACCATCCATAATGATGGCAACATGCTCAGGTAGTGAGGAACGTGTAATGTCCGACATCTCGATCCAGTTTAAGCAGCGCGGAATTAAAAAGAGAAAACTTACAGTAGCCTTGCGGCTATTTACACCTGCATGATTTCCTTTTCCTTCTCCGCAAGCAAGCGATCAATATCCGAAATCGTGTCATCCGTCATTTTCTGAACCTTGTCGGACTGTGCACGGCTTTCATCCTGACCGATGTCACCATCCTTTTCGGCTTTTTTCAGACCGTCCATACCGTCACGGCGAACGTGACGAATGGCAACCTTTGCTTTTTCCGAATATTCGTGAGCGACCTTGACGAGCGATTTGCGGCGCTCTTCGTTCAGCTCAGGCAGTGGAATACGCAGGTTCTGGCCGTCAACGATTGGATTGAGGCCGAGGTTGGATTCGCGGATCGCGCGGTCCACAGCACCGACCATCGACTTGTCCCAAATGTTCACACCCAGCATGCGCGCTTCTGGCACGGTAATGTTGGCGACCTGCGACAATGGCACGCGCGAACCATAGGCATCGACCGTGACCGGGTCCAGAATATTGGCGGACGCACGGCCCGTGCGCAGCGATGCGATATCGCTTTTGAATGCATTGATCGCGCCATCCATGCGGCGCTTGATATCGTTGAGGTCAATACCACTCATTTTCATACTCCATCAGTTCTGGCCGAACAGGCCTCATTTCACAGCGTGGAATCAACGCCCGGTCAATTATGTGTCGTGCACGATGGTCTTGCGGCCGCCGCCCGTCAATATTTGAGCAAAACCACCCTTTTCGTGGATCGAGAAAACGATGATCGGAATGTGGTTTTCACGCGCCAGCGCAACGGCGGCAACGTCCATGACGGCCAGCCCCTTGCCCAGCACTTCCGAATGGGTCAGTTCGTCGAAACGGGTGGCTGTCGGATCCTTCTTCGGGTCGGCGGAATAGATGCCATCCACCTGCGTACCCTTGAAGATAGCCTCGGCGCCCATCTCGGCGGCGCGCAGGGCAGCAGCGGAATCGGTGGTGAAGAAGGGGTTGCCGGTGCCACCAGCGAAGATCACCACACGGCCCTGAGACAGGTGGTGAACGGCAGCGCGCTGCGAGAAGCTCTCGCAAATCTCGGGCATGGCAATGGCGGACAGAACAACCGTATCGATGCTCAGCTTGCGAAGCGACGTCGCCAGCGCCAGCGCATTGATGACCGTTCCCAGCATGCCCATGTGGTCGCCGGTCACCCGGTCACCGCCCTTGGAGGCAACAGCCACGCCGCGGAAGATGTTTCCGCCGCCAACGACGACACCCACTTCGACGCCCATGGCTCGCGCCTCGGCAATGTCAGACGCAATACGGTCTGCGACGGCAACGTCGATCCCGAAACCCTGATTGCCCATGAGGGCTTCGCCCGACGCCTTGAGAAGAACACGTTTATAAAGCGGCTTGGAAGACATCATGACTCCTTAAAGCATGTCACGCAAAGTTACGCAGCGCATTTGCAATGACGCCATGCGAAAACTAGAGAAAAACCGCAAGCCCGACGAATCCTGGAGATCGCCGCGCAGTACGGGATATTACCGGAACGCGGATACACGAAGGGCACCGCGTTGTCACGCGATGCCCCGTAGTTTTCCCATATTTGGGTGAAGAGATCAGCCCTTGGCGACCGCAGCAACTTCAGCAGCGAAGTCGCTTTCTTCCTTTTCGATGCCTTCGCCGAGCAGCAGGCGAGCCATGCCGACGACTTCGATCTTGGCACCGGCTTCCTTTTCAGCTTCCTTGACAGCGTCGCCAACCGTAATGTCAGGGTTGATGACGAATGCCTGGGAAAGAAGAGCAACTTCTTCGAAGAACTTGCGCATACGACCGTCAACCATCTTTTCGATAATGGCTTCTGGCTTGCCGGATTCGCGAGCCTGTTCGATGAATACGTTACGCTCACGCTCAGCAACAGTGGCGTCAACTTCTTCTGCGCGGATGGCGAGCGGGTTGGTCGCAGCAATGTGCATGGCAACCTGACGGCCGATGGATGTCAGAACAGCCTTGTCGCCTTCGGACTTCAGCGCAACGAGAACGCCAAGCTTGCCGATGCCGTCGCCAGCAGCGTTGTGAACGTAGGTCGCAACAACGCCGTGCTCGACTTCGAGCAGGGCTGCGCGGCGCAGCGTCATGTTTTCGCCGATAGTGCCAATCGCGTCCTTGATGGTATCGGAAACAGACTTGCCGGTGGCTGGGTAAGTTGCAGCAGCAATAGCGTCAACAGAACCGTCAGTCGTCAGGGCAACCGAAGCTACGCCACGAACGATATCCTGGAAGGCATCATTGCGAGCAACGAAGTCGGTTTCGGAGTTGACTTCAACGACGACAGCCTTGTGACCGGCAGAAGCGATACCAACGAGACCTTCGGCAGCCGTGCGGCCAGACTTCTTGTCAGCCTTGGAGATGCCCTTGGCGCGCAACCAGTCGATTGCAGCTTCCATGTCGCCGGCTGTCTCAGTCAACGCCTTTTTGCAATCCATCATGCCTGCGCCAGACTTCTCGCGCAGTTCCTTTACCATTGCGGCTGTGATTTCGCTCATTGTGTGCCTCTTGTCGGTTCGTCGGTCACGGCGCGATGCGGCCCGACCGAAATCGGATTTTGGGAACGAATGTACCCGGAACTGTGACAGGCTGATGAAACAGCCGCCACGAAGTTTCAAAATCGCGCCCAAGCCCTGCGGGAGTGCGCGATGTAAACAAACAAGGCCGTCGAACTTATAGAGTCCAGAACGGCCTTGTCAGATCCTGATTGAGAAGGCGGCATCATGAATGCCGCCCAAGGGCCAACGATCAGGCGCCAGCCTCGTCTTCCAGAGCAGGCTCGACTGGAGCTTCTTCCGAAGCGCCGATGTCGCGGCCAGATGCGCCCTGCTGACGTGCGATACCGTCGATGGCTGCGCGAGCGATCAGGTCGCAGTAAAGCGAAATGGCGCGCGATGCGTCGTCGTTACCTGGGATCGGGAAATCGATCTGGTCCGGGTCGCAGTTCGAGTCGATGATTGCAACAACCGGAATGCCAAGACGCTTGGCTTCTTCGATCGCGATCTTTTCCTTGTTGGTGTCGATGATGAACATCAAGTCCGGAACGCCGCCCATATCGCGGATACCGCCGAGAGCCTTTTCAAGCTTTTCGCGTTCGCGCTCAAGGTTCAGGCGCTCTTTCTTGGAGTAGCCGGAAGCGTCGGAGTTGAGGATTTCGTCGACCTTGCGCAGGCGCTGGATCGAGTTCGAAATCGTCTTCCAGTTGGTCATCATGCCGCCGAGCCAACGGGAGTTGACGTAGTACTGAGCGGAGCGCTTTGCGCTGTCTGCAATGATCTCAGAAGCCTGACGCTTCGTGCCAACGAACAGAACGCGACCACCACGGGCAACCGTGTCAGACACGACCTGAAGGGCGCGAGACAGCAAAGGAACTGTCTGTGCCAGGTCGATGATGTGGATGTTGCTGCGGTCGCCGAAGATGTACGGCTTCATCTTTGGGTTCCAGCGGTGTGTCTGGTGACCAAAGTGAACGCCAGCTTCCAGAAGCTGACGCATAGAGAAATCGGGCAATGCCATGCCTAGTTATCCTTTTCCGGTTGAACCCCCGCGAAGCAAACAGCACCGTTTTGAGGCGGCGCCACCGGGCGGAACGATCCGGATTTCTCCCGGAACATCCCAAGCTTCGCGTGTGGAATGGTGTGCCGCATACAGCCAGTTTCAACGAAATGCAAGCAATTATGCGGAAAATTACGAAATCGCGTGACGCGCCGTTCAGCGCATCGGCTTGTTTTCACAGCTTTCAGGCTGGAGAATATCGAGTTTGGCGAGCTTCCCCGTCAGTACGAAGTCACCATAGTCCATCGTCAGATCACGCGTGATGCCGTTTTCATAGAGCTTGAACGACATGCGATAGATGGGCAGCGAATCGGTACCGCTCTTGTCGTTGTAATAGGCGATGGTCACCGGCCAGAACGGCGTCTTGGCGAAATCGCCTGCCTTGCCCGCATCCGCATCGCCATCGGCTGGCGTCTGCTGCTTGCCGACGAGCGTCGATGTGATCAGGCTTTCGTCGCCATCATCGGAGCCATCGAACACGCGCGATTCGAAAATCCGCTTTCCGAGCTTGGCATTCTCGATGACCTGAAACATATGCTCGGTCGGAAATTCGCCTGCGGCCAGATCGATCTTGCGCGCATCCGGCTTGGTCAGATCGATGGTCATAGTGCCATCGGTATCGACGGCAGAGCCGGTCACTTCCTTGTCCAGCTTATCGTCGGTGAAGGACTTGGTCTCGAAGGTGAACTTCTTGGAGCCCGCATCCTCGAATGTCGTCGTCTGCTGGTCCGTCATCCGCACCGTGTCGCCGGTGCTGATCTGGGTCACGAAACGGAAATCCGTCTTGTAGCCTTTGCAGGAGGAGCCGGTGAACTCATAGACCATTCTGCCGGTCATTCCCTCGATGCCGGAGCGGTCGGACGCATCCTTCAATTCCAGATCATAGACGGCGCGGTGGGAGATGAGGTTGGGAACGGTGGCAGGCACAGCGCTTGCGACACCCGGCAGAACGAAAACGACGCCGGAAGCGAAAGCAACAGCAAGGTTCCTGACAAACATTCAATATCTCCTGTTGGACTCGCTGCTCATATTGTACAAGCAACCGCCCGGCTTTTGGACATCATGCTCTGTCTGCCGGATTTTTGAAAGATTTACAACAAAAGCGGAGACGAAAATGTCGGATGCCATCGAAGCTCGCCTGAAAGAACTGGGCTACACCCTGCCCGCCGCAGCAGCGCCTGCTGCAAACTATGTCCCATTCACCATCAGCGGCAATCTGCTTTATATTTCAGGTCAATTGCCCATGGAATCCGGCAAGATTGCGGTCACCGGCCATGTCGGTCGCGATGTCGATGTTGCGACCGCCCAGCGCGCCGCCGAACTCTGCGCCGTCAACATTCTCGCACAGGTCAAGGCTGCCCTCAACGGCGACCTCTCGAAAGTCCGCCGCGTGCTGAAACTGAATGGCTTCGTCGCATCCGTGCCTGAATTCACCGAACAGCATCTGGTCATCAACGGCGCGTCCAACCTCATCGCCAATGTGCTGGGTGATGCCGGCAAACACGCCCGTGCCGCCGTCGGCATGGCCTCCCTGCCCTTCAACGCCGCCGTCGAGATCGATGCCATCGTGGAAATCGAACTATGACGCTGAAGCTTTCCTGGCTGACCGCGAACCCCGTTGCCCATCGCGGTTATCATGACCAGAACAAAGCCGTCTGGGAAAACACCCTGACGGCCTTTTCCCGCGCAATCGACGCGGGCTTTGCCATCGAGTGCGATCTGCAGCTTGCCTCAGACAGCGTTCCCGTCATCTTCCACGACCACGAGATGACACGCCTGACCGGCATCAAGGGCGATGTGCGCGAGCGGACCTCGGGCGAACTCGGCATGCTCTCGGTCGGCCAGACCAAGGACAAGATTCCGACGCTGAAGCAGCTCTTGAAACTCTGCGCGGGCAAGGTTCCGCTTGTGCTGGAACTCAAGGGCCGCGAAGGTGAAGGTGTCGATGACGGTTTTGCCGAAGCCGTGCTGGAAGTGTTGGAAGGTTATGAGGGTCATGTCGCGCTGATGAGCTTCGACCATCACCTCTTGAAGGATCTGAAAGCTGCAGGTTCGCCATGGCCGCTTGGCCTGACGGCGGAAGGCGCGAAACCGGAAGACTTCTTCAAGCATGATGACGCCATGCAGATCGGTCTCGATTTCATCTCCTATGCCTGGGCGCATCTGCCCAACAGCTTTATCGAAGCGCAAAGAAAACTCGGGCTTCCGGTGATTACCTGGACCGTGCGGGATGAAAAAGGTCGCGAGACCACCTATACATATGCTGACCAGATGACGTTCGAAGGTTTCGACCCAAGGGAAAGCGTTACAGCCAGCGCATGAGCGATAAATATTCCATTCGCGTAGCGACGTCTTTTAAGGACATTGATCCGGAAAGCTGGGACAGGCTTTCCGGAACCGCTAAATCTACGCGAAGAAACGAATACAACCCGTTCATATCGCATGCTTTTCTATCATCCACGGAAGAGTCCGGATCGGCCACCGCCAAGACCGGCTGGCGCGGCCACCACCTTCTGCTCGAAAACGGCGAAGGTCACCTGACCGGTGCGATCCCGGCCTATTTGAAAAGCCACAGCCAGGGTGAATATGTCTTCGACCATGGATGGGCGGATGCGCTGGAGCGGGCGGGTGGCAATTATTATCCCAAGCTGCAATGCTCCGTGCCCTTCACACCCGCGACCGGGCCACGACTTTTGACCAACGGGATCGATGACGCGGCCTTCCGCCAGGTCTTGGCCTCGGGCCTGCGGCAGGTTACCGAGAAAGTCGGCGTATCATCCGCCCATGTCACCTTCGCACCGGTTGGTGACGTCGAGGCTTTGCTGGGTGAAGGCTTTCTTCCCCGCACCGACCAGCAATTCCATTTCATCAACAATGGCTACCGCGACCACACGGATTTTCTCGATGCGCTATCATCCCGCAAGCGCAAGGGCCTGAAAAAGGAACGCCGCGCGGCACTGGAAAACGGCATCGAAATCGACTGGCTGACGGGCAGCGATCTGACCGAAGACATCTGGGACCAGTTCTTCCGTTTCTACATGGACACAGGCAGCCGCAAATGGGGCCGACCCTACCTCACCCGCCAGTTCTATTCGCTGATCGGCGAGCGGATGGCCGACGACATTCTGCTCGTCATGGCAAAGCGCGAGGGCAGATATATCGCCGGTGCTATCAACTTCATTGGCGGTGACGCGCTGTATGGCCGCCACTGGGGCTGCATCGAAGACCACCCCTTCCTGCATTTCGAGGTCTGTTACCATCAAGCCATCGACTTTGCGCTGGCAAAGGGCCTCCAACGGGTCGAGGCAGGTGCGCAGGGCGAGCATAAGCTTGCCCGCGGCTATACGCCAGTCACCACCCATTCCGCCCACTTCATCACCCATCCGGGCCTGCGCCGTGCGATTGCGGACTACCTTCAGCGCGAACGTGACGAGGTGGAGCAGATCGGCGATTATCTCGACGAACACAGCCCGTTCCGCAAGGGCGAACGTCCGGAAGCAGACGACTGACAAAATTTAAGACGAGGAGACATTTCATGACATCGGCCTATGACACCAACAACATTTTCGCCAAAATCCTGCGCGGCGAAATTCCGTCCGTGAAGGTTTACGAAGACGACGACACGCTGGCTTTCATGGATGTCATGCCGCAAGCCCCCGGTCACCTGCTGGTGGTTCCCAAGGCAGGCTCCCGCAATATTCTGGATGCAGATCCCGCCGTTCTGGCCAAAACCATCGCCGTCGTTCAGAAACTCGCCGTTGCCGCAAAGGAAGCTTTCGATGCAGACGGAGTCTACGTTGCCCAGTTCAACGAACCGGCAGCAGGTCAGACAGTATTCCATCTGCATTTCCACATCGTTCCACGCAAGGAAGGCGAGCTGTTAAAGCCTCATAGCGGCGCAATGGCTGATAGCGAGGTGCTGAAGTCGCATGCGGAGAAGATTAAGGCTGCTTTAGCCTAATTTTGCCCAAGGACTTCGAGCAGACGTTCGGAGCCTTGCTGCTGAACTATCGTGCAGGCGAGGCTTTGATGTCCGCCTCGTCTCTGCCGGACACGGACAAACGCACCAGCAGTTTTCCGGCCACCAGATAGGCAAGGCCGAACATCACAACGCCACCGAAGACGTCGCTAAGGTGGTGCCCGCCGTGAACCAGAATGGCTGGCACCATGGCAATGTTCAAAAGCGCTGCGAATGGCACGATCCATTTGAAGCGCGCCAAAAACACCACCGACATGCATGCCATGACAGTGTGGAACGATGGAAAGCCGATCAGGCCAAGCACATGAGCCGGTGAGATATAGGTCGGCCCATCCCGGCCCAGCCGCAGCAGTTCTGCACCGTATTCAGGCGTCACACCCAGACGGATTTTAGCAAGAAGTTCCGGCGACAGCGTATAGAGCGTCGATGGCCCGAAGGTTGGAAAGACGAACCAAATGGCGATGCAGCCCATCACGCCCAACACGCCGGTCAACAGAAAATGCCACAAGGCGTCTGCCTTGCCCGCAAAACCCAGCAGCAGAACGACGAAGACGAGCTGCGGCAGAGAGCTGAAATAGACGAAGAAAAGCGTCCTTGCCACCGTTGGCCATTCCGCTGCCAAAGCGACTGCGCCGGGCCAGCTATAGCCGAAATGTGCATCGAAATTTACGAGCATGAGATCGACCGGCGCGGTGCGGAGCGGCAGCAGCATGTAGTTGAAGATCGATGCCACCAGCGTGAAAATGATGAACAGGCCGGAGGCGATCAAAGCAAGAGCAATGCGCTCCTCACCACGAAAGACGCGATAATATTGGCCGCCAACAATCAATGCTAGAGCTCCGCAGGCAGGCAGCGCATAGCCAGGCCAATCCGTGCTCACCTCCTTTGTCAGGATCAGCAAAATATCCAGCAGCGCCATCAGCGCAATTATGGAAGCGAAAAAGCGTTCGGCTGGCAATAATCGCATTGGTCTCTCCATTGCGATCTATCATAGAGCCCAAGCCTGAAATTCACGTAAATGCGGTTACTGTTCTTACCTTATGTCCAACGCCAACAGGCCAACCGCCAGAAGGATAATCGGCACCACGACGCCGACCAGCACGCGTTGGCGGGCAAGCAGAAACACCGCAAACCCCAGCGCCGCCGCACCAACCCGCAACCACATCGGCGAATGCTCCAGCGTACCCGTTGGGAACACGATCAGCTTTGCGGTCACCGCCATGACAAGAGCGGTGGCTACCGCCCGCACCCAGTTCAGCGTTTCCGAACCTTCCTTCAGGCGGTTGCCGGCTATGACGCCGAGCCAGCGCCAGAGATCGGTGGCGAGCCAGCCGGCAATGGCAATGAAGAGATAGGGTGCCCACCACGCGTCACTCATCATGGTTCGCCCTCCTCTGTCACAGGCGCAATCTTGCGGCGGAACCAGAACCGGTCAATGAGATAGGCCAGCGTCCCACCGCCGATACCGGCATAGAGAATATCGAATTCCGGCTCGATGACAGCAAACAACGGCCCGGCAATCACGCCGATGACAAAGGCGACCTTGACGACCGTATGGCGGGCAGAGGCCCAGATGGATGAGACGAAATAGACCGGCGTGAGAAAGAAAAGCACACCCGCCACGACAGGCGGAAATGCCGCGACCACGCCGTAGCAGATGCCGACGATGACGGCATTGATGAGCGTCAGTGTCATGCCGAAACCAGCGAACCATGCAACCCGCGCCCCACGCGGCACCTTGGTCAGATTTTGCGTGGCAAAGACCCAGGCGGTGATGGCGACGAAATGCGAGAGAAACAGCAAAAGCCATATCGGCGTTTTGGCAGTGCGCATTTCCGGCACGATGGACGCCACCATCGGCATCATACGGATGGATGACAGCGTCACGACCAGAAAACAGGTGGCCAGTCCCGCGCCGCTCGTCATCGCACCAATCAGGATCATCTTCGCTGGTAGCGCCCAGATTGTCAGCGTCATGAAAACCGCTTCGCCGCGGCTCACACCCGACTCCAGTGCAAAGGCGCTAAACCCAACGAAGGATGTCATGAGAATGAGGGCTGGAAGCGAAAAAATGCCCTTCATGCCTCGGAAAAACCAGAGGGAAATAGGCTCCACAACGCTGTCTGAAGGCATGTCTAAATCCGGTATCGATAAAATAAAGTGCCGGGCACAGAGCCCGGCACTTATCAGATTATATCATCAACTCACTTCTTTTTCGGCACCTTAGGCACGGTGTTGGTCTTGCGTCGTGGCTTGGCGTCTTCTTCCGCCTTGTCCGTCTCCGCAACCACCACCTCGGCCTCTTCGGCCTTGGCGGACTTCGCCTTACCCTTGGTCTTGCCGGGCGACTTCGCCGCCTTCAACTCGGCTTCGGGCTTTGGCTTTACGGGAGCCGTTTCCGGCAGCACGTCCAGTTTGAGGCTTTCGGTGCCGTCTTCCTTCTTGCCAATGCTAACGCTGACGACGCCGCCCTTCTTGAGCTTTCCGAAGAGAATCTCGTTGGCGAGCGGCTTCTTGATGTGTTCCTGAATGACGCGGCCCAGCGGACGCGCACCCATTTTCTCATCATAGCCCTTCTCGGACAGCCATGCGATGGCATCCTCATGCAGGTCGAAGGTGACATTGCGTTCGGAAAGCTGCGTTTCCAGCTGCATGACGAACTTCTGAACCACCTTATGGATGACAGCAGTCGGCAACGGCGAGAACGGAATGATCGCATCCAGACGGTTGCGGAATTCGGGTGTGAACAGACGGGTCAGCGCCTCTTCATCCTCACCGCTGCGCTTGGAAGAGCCGAAGCCAATGGCAGACTTCGCCATTTCCGATGCCCCCGCATTGGTCGTCATGATGAGAATGACGTTGCGGAAATCGATCTTCTTGCCGTTATGGTCCGTCAGCGAGCCATGGTCCATGACCTGCAACAGAATGTTGTAGATGTCCGGATGTGCCTTTTCGATTTCGTCCAGCAGCACCACGCAATGTGGATGCTGATCGACGCCATCGGTCAGAAGACCGCCCTGATCGAAGCCGACATAGCCGGGAGGTGCACCCAAGAGACGCGATACGGTGTGGCGCTCCATATATTCCGACATGTCGAAGCGCAGCATTTCCACGCCGAGCGACGCGGCAAGCTGCTTGGCGACTTCGGTCTTACCCACGCCCGTCGGACCGGAGAAGACGTAGGAGCCAATCGGCTTGTTAGGTTCGCGCAGACCTGCACGGGCAAGCTTGATGGCGGTGGACAGGGCCTCGATAGCGATGTCCTGACCGTAAACGACCGAGCGCAGTTCCTTCTCCAGATTGGCGAGAACCATCTCGTCATCCTTGGAAACGGTCTTGGCTGGAATACGCGCCATCGTCGCAATCGTAACCTCGATCTCCTTTTCGGTGATCAGCTTGCGACGCTTGGAGGCGGGCAGCAGCATCTGCGCAGCGCCGGTCTCATCGATCACATCGATGGCCTTGTCCGGCAGCTTGCGGTCGGAGATGTAACGGGCCGAAAGCTCAACCGCCGCCTTGATCGCCTCGTTGGAGTAACGCAGGTGGTGGTAGTTTTCATAATAGGGCTTCAGACCCTTCATGATCTCGATTGCGTCTTCAATAGAAGGCTCGTTGACGTCGATCTTCTGGAAGCGACGCACCAGTGCCCGGTCCTTTTCGAAGAACTGGCGATATTCCTTATAGGTGGTCGAACCGATACAACGGATTGCGCCGGAAGACAGGGCGGGCTTCAGCAGGTTCGATGCATCCATGGCACCGCCCGATGTCGCACCCGCACCGATGACCGTGTGAATCTCGTCGATGAACAGTACGGCGCCCGGAAACTCTTCCAGTTCCTTGACGACCTGCTTCAAACGCTCTTCGAAGTCGCCGCGATAGCGCGTACCGGCCAGCAGCGTACCCATGTCCAGCGAGAATATCGTATCGTTCTTCAGCGCTTCCGGCACCTTGCCTTCAACGATGCGCTTGGCCAGACCTTCGGCAATCGCCGTTTTACCAACGCCCGGATCACCAACATAAAGCGGGTTGTTCTTGGAACGACGGCACAGAACCTGAATGGTACGGTTGACCTCGGCGTGACGACCGATCAGCGGATCGATCTTGCCACCCTTGGCCTTGTCGTTGAGGTTGACGCAATAGGCTTTCAGAGCCTCCTGCTGCTTCTTGGGCGCAGAGCTATCATCCTCGGAACCATTGCGGGCAGGCTTTGCCTCGTTCTCGCTTTCCTCGGCACCACGCGGCGTGCGGGTCTGGGAGGAACCCGGACGTTTGCCGATGCCGTGCGAGATGTAATTGACCGCGTCGTAGCGGGTCATTTCCTGCTCCTGCAGGAAATAGGCAGCATGGCTTTCGCGCTCGGCAAAGATAGCCACGAGCACATTGGCGCCCGTTACCTCTTCGCGACCAGAAGACTGGACATGAATGACCGCCCTCTGGATGACGCGCTGGAAACCGGAGGTGGGCTTGGAATCTTCGTCGTAACCCGTCACCAGGTTGGACAGTTCGTTATCGACGTAATCGACAACGGTTTTGCGAAGCGCATCGAGATCCACGTTGCAGGCGCCCATAACGGCGGCCGCATCGGCGTCTTCTATCAGCGCCAGCAACAGATGCTCGAGCGTCGCATATTCATGATGACGCTCATTTGCAAAGGTCAGTGCCTGATGCAGCGCCTTCTCTAGACTTGGGGAAAAAGTTGGCACGTTGCGATCCTCATTTCTTTTCCATGACGCACTGAAGCGGATGCTGGTGCTGTCGGGCGAAATCCATGACCTGACTTACTTTTGTCTCTGCGACCTCATATGTAAATACCCCGCATTCGCCGACCCCATGCTGGTGAACATGCAGCATGATACGGGTCGCCCCTTCCCTGTCCTTCTGGAAAAAACGCTCCAGAATATGAATGACGAATTCCATGGGAGTATAGTCGTCGTTCAATAAAAGAACACGGTAGAGATTGGGCTTTTTTGTCTTCGGTTTGGTGCGGGTAATAACAGACGTTCCGCGGTTCGCACCGCCATCTTCCCCTTCACTGTCGCCCTGCATGTAGATCGACTTAGCGATCATCTTTTGTCATTCTCCAGATCAAACTCGCACCGGCTTTTTGGGTGACGAGCCAGAATTTCGCTTACCTATATTTAGGTCGTCCAATGGTGATTTTAAGCCCCCTTTGCCGCACTGCAATCACTAATCCGTTCACAGACGAGGAAAGTGTGAACAGAAGCGGGAAGCGAGGCCCGCGCAAACCCTTCTCATCGTGACAGTCCTCGCCGCAGTGTCACCGCAACCGCATGTTCGAAGGTCGAGACCTCCATCTTGCGGCAAATCGATTCTATCAGATAGCTCATCGTAATGCTGGAGAGAGCCACTTTTGCGGAGATCGCCTCGAAACTTTCCCCATCTGCGGCCAGAAAAAGAATTTCCTTTTCAAGGCCGGAAAGCGGTTGCCGCTTTTCCGTTCTTGCACGCCCGATCATTGTCAGGCGTATATGCATGTGGAACATCAGCATGCTTAAGCGCTCGACCTCATCCTCTTCGAGATGCTGTCGATCTCCCGCAAAGCCAATCAGCCGCGGCAGCGATGAAACACCGAGCGCCGGAAAGGTGATCGCCATGATGAAACCAGCGGCACGATAGAACGCTGCGGTCTCCAGCTCGATCTCGCCTCTGGCTTCCACCTCGGCCAAATCCCATGGCATCGGACCCAAAGTACCGGG
Organism: Hyphomicrobiales bacterium; assembly: GCA_900473205.1. Classification (GTDB taxonomy): domain Bacteria; phylum Pseudomonadota; class Alphaproteobacteria; order Rhizobiales; family Rhizobiaceae; genus Agrobacterium. The sequence goes on along the minus strand of UCLB01000020.1, from coordinate 25,810 downwards.
TAGATGCGTTGAGAGCCGGGCAGCGAAGGCCGCCATACGCTCGTCGATTTTGTAAAAAAGATCGGCTGGAACATTGGATGGAAAAAGAAAGGAAATCGGCTCTTCTTCATCCAGACGTGCGGTCTCGAAGACGCAGTAATAACGAAAACCAAACATCTGCTGAACTTCGGTCAGCAACAGCGCGACATCGTCCATCGTGTCGGCTTTCTGCATTCTGATGAGAAGGTTCTGGTTGATGTCATACCTCTGCATCAAAAACCGGCCACCCGATGAGGTGGGATGGCCGAAGGGGCTGTGTCAACTCAGTTCGGCACCCCAGCGAAAACCATGGAGCGTCGGATTTTTCCTGTCAATTTTCGCCATCCAGCATTTCGCGCACGGCCACGGCCAGTTGCTTCAGCGAGAACGGCTTTGGCAGGAAGCCGAATTTGGCATCAGCCGGAAGGTTCTTGGCAAAGGCGTCTTCGGCATAACCGGACACGAAAATGAATTTCATGTCTGGATAGGTCTTGCGAAGCTCACGCAGCAGCGAAGGTCCGTCCATTTCCGGCATGACGACGTCAGAAACGACGATATCGACCTTGCCTTCCAGTTCTTCCAACACTTCCAGCGCTTCCGTACCGGAGCCCGCCTCGTGCACCGTGTAGCCGCGCGTTTCCAGCATGCGCTTGCCGCCACGGCGCACGGCCTCTTCGTCTTCGACAAGAAGAACGACGGCTGATTTGCCGGTTAGATCGACGGGCTCTTCCTTTGCAGCCTCTTTCACCGCTGCGGCATCTGCTGCGGCCTGAGTCGCTTCATTCTCCAGCTGTTGAGCCACCTCGATGATATGGCGCGGCAGGAAGATACGGAAAGCCGTGCCCTTGCCCACTTCCGAGTCGGGGTAAATATAGCCACCGGATTGCTTGACGATGCCATAGACCATGGAAAGGCCAAGCCCTGTCCCCTTGCCCACTTCCTTGGTGGTGAAGAAGGGTTCGAAAATCTTGTCCATGATCTCAGGCGGAATACCGGTTCCGGTATCCGCGACCTCGATCATGACCAAATCTTCCGCAGGAAGGTCCGAACGTCCGAGAGAAACGACCTCGCTTGCATCCATGTTGCGGGTGATAATCTTAATTTTGCCGCCCTGTGGCATGGCATCGCGCGCATTGACGCAAAGGTTGATTAGCACCTGTTCAAACTGCGAAAGGTCGGTTTTGACGGGCCACAGATCGCGCCCGTAATCCACTTCCAACTTCACATTGGTACCGGAAATCAGCCTGTCGACCAGCATACGCAGATCGCCGATGACATCCGTCAAATTCAGCACCGCCGGACGCATGGTCTGCTTGCGCGAGAAGGCCAACAGCTGGCGCACCAGAACGGCGGCGCGGTTGGCGTTGCGCTTGATTTCCATCAGATCAGCAAAGCTGGCATCGGCAGGCCGCGCCTGAAGCAGCAAATGGTCGGAGGACAGCAGAATGGCAGTCAGCACATTGTTGAAGTCATGCGCGATGCCGCCCGCAAGCGTACCGACCGCATTCATCTTCTGCGTCTGCGCCATCTGTGTTTCCAGCGCCTTCTGCTCGGTCACCTCGATGGCATAGACGATGGCCACCTCTTCCGGCGCCTCGTCATCCTGATCGATCACAGCATGGACATAGAAACGGAAATGCCGCGTCTCGTCGGTCGGATGGCGCGAGTCGAAGGGTGCGATGTCACCCTGACGATCCTTGGCGGCATCGATGGCCTGCAACAGCTTCGGCTTGTCATTATCGAGCAGCACAGCGTCGAGAACGACGCCACTGTCAATATCGTCACGCCCGACGACGCCGGAGAACAGCTTGAGGAAGGGCGCATTGGTGCGCAAAATCCGCCCGTCGCCATCCAGAGAGGCAATCGCCATCGGCGTGTTGTTGAAGAAACGCGTAAAGCGCATAGCCGATGCGGACTCGGCATTTTCCTTGCCCTTGGAGCGCATCAGCACAATCGTACGGCTCTCGCCCGGCGCGCCATCGCGCGTGGCCGTAACCTGATGTACGAGGCGCGCAGGCATGCTCTGCCCGTTCACGCGGCGCATGTCGAGATCGAGCATTTCCGTGCGGTTGGTTCCCGCATGCGGCTGCACGGATTCGATCAGCGCCATGCCCTCACCCGCAACGATATCGGACACCGTCAGCGAGCCCGGAGAGAACTGCGCCAGATCGATGCCCAGCCATTGCGACAGCGTGGCATTGAGATAGACGATCTCGCCCCGCTTGCCGGCAGAGAAGAAACCGGCCGGAGCGTGGTCGAGATAATCGATTGCGTTCTGCAATTCACGGAAAAACCGCTCCTGGTCCTCACGCTCGGTGGTGATATCGGCAATCTGGAAGACGTGAAGATCGTTGCTGCTGGGGTCTTTCAGCAGCCGCGCCTTCAGGCGGTACCAGTGCGGGCCGGACTGCGAGGTGTTTTCACTCAACGGCTTCAGCAGGCGGAATTCTTCGTAACCATCATTGCCATCGCGCAGGCCGTTGATCAGCCGGTAGAGTGCCTCCGTGGATTCCCGGTCGCGCGACAGCAGCGTCTCGAGGCTCTGAATATCCGTCGCCTTCTTGGCGCCGGTCATCTGACAATAGGTCGCGTTGGCATAGACCAGGCGGCCCTTGGGATCGGTGATCAGCGTGCCATCCGGGTGGGAGGACAGGAAGCGGCGGGCCATGCCATCGGATTGGGATTGCGGCATGACTTCGATGAAGCCGATGGCGGACGACACCAGAAAGAAAATGCCGAGCATGGCCAGAACGCCGAGAATGCCGAGGACGACCTCGTTCTCCAGCGAATTCTTGAAATAAACGAAACCAACAGCAGCAGCGACCAGTACGAGCGCCAGCAGCAGGATGCGCAACAGCGTGCCGGAACGGGCGCGCCTATCCACCAAGGGGAAGTCATTGTCGCTGGCTTGGCTCACCTTGGTCATTGAGGCTCTAACCCTTGCAGTTTTGGCGATCCTTCATCATTCCAAGACAAATGCTTCGAACGGAATCGCTTTTATCTATCCCTTGTAGCAATTTGCAGAAATATCAAAAAGCTCCGGCACACCATAAACCTTTGCCAATACACAGCGAATGCGTCGCAATTGGTGCGATATCGCCAACTGCGTGGCACCTTTGCCACGTCGAAATGTGGCGGAAGGTGGAACGGTGCAGCAATTTCGTGGTTAAGCACGGATAAAAACTTGTGCTTGGCGCAAAAAAATCGTCTTTTCGCTTCAAACTGCTTGAAAAATTCAAACGCGGCAATCATTTGCCCGATAAAAGACTGAAGGGTTGGCTCGATGATGGATGAGTTTATCGGCACTTACGGCAACAATCTGATTGTTGCTGTCGTAGGGGTCGGCGTTGCACTTCTCGCCTTAGCAATCATCCTATGGATCATCCGCAGACGCGGTGGCTCCTCACCCTTCATTCGTGGCGGCAAGAACCGCCAACCACGCCTGCAAGTACTGGATGCCACGGCAGTAGACGCCCGCCGCAGGCTGGTTCTCGTGCGCCGCGACAATGTCGAGCATCTGGTCATGATCGGCGGCCCGACGGATATCGTCATCGAAAGCGGCATCGGTGCCATTCCTATCCTCAGAGACGTGCGCGACCCGCAGGATGAAATGCTGACATCGGAAAAGGCCATTGCGCCCAACCGTCAAAGAACCCTGCCGCCTGTGAAAGAAGAAGAGCTCCGCCCGGCTCCTCCCATCGCCGTCGCAGCCCCTGCACCCCAGCCGGAAGCAAAAGCCGCGCCCGTTGCGGCAGCGACACCTGTGGCACCACCCGTCGCCGCAGCACGCCCCGTTCCGCCGCCTGCACCAAGACCGACGGCCCCTACGCCCACACCCGCACCAATTGTTACCGCTACGCCACCGGCACCACCTGCGCCTCGCCCCGTCACGCCGCCAGTGCAGCCAGCACCAGACGCTGCCCCGGTTCCAAAGGCCGTCGCCAGAGAGCCGATCGTTCCTCCAGTCGCGGCAGCGGTCGTCCCAGCGGTCACGGTCGCATCCTTGCAGGCCGATCTTGCCGCAAGACCGGCAGCACCCAATCCCGCTCCTATCCCGGTCGCTTCACAGCCCATCACAGCACCCACGCCGGTCGTCTCTGCCCAGCCCATCCAGCCGCCGCAGCCTGCGGTGCTGACACCTGAAGTGGCACCAGAGCCAATTGCGTTGCGGGAAGCGTTCATCGACCAGAACGACGCCGTCGATTTTCTTGACGCCGCCCGCGAGCGCGTCCTGCCGACCTTCCGCAACGAAACACCCATCAGCGTCACCGCCAACGTCGCCAAGCCCGAACCTCTTGCGCCCAACGCGGATGGAACGGTTTTCGGAGATCAGCTGACCAGCGATTTCGAAAGCTTTCTTCAGGCCGAAATCGAAAAGAACAACGCCAGCGGCGCGCCGGATGTGAGCCTTGAGCCCAGAGCGCAACCGCAGGAAACCGCAGAGCCAGTCGCCCCAGCCGTCTCCAGCGACCCTGATGACCGCGACGTGCAGAAGGAAATGGCGCGTATTTTCGGTGAAATGGCGGTTACGCGCGACAGATAGGACGCCAAACGCGAAGTAGTGGTCTCAGCGTAACGCCCAGCGAGTTATTTCCTCTGGCTTTTCCCGAGGAAATAACGAACCACAATATTCAATGTGATCTGCCCCTCGCAACAAGCAAGGCGGCGAAGCGATAGGAAGCCTTATATGCAAAGGGCGGGTCAAAGCCCGCCCTTTCATTCATTTACTCAAGCAGCAAGCGCTGCGGCCACGGCCTCTATGGCCTCATCCGCCTTTGCGCCATCCGGACCACCGGCCTGCGCCATATCAGGGCGGCCGCCGCCGCCTTTGCCGCCGAGAGCAGCGGACGCGGTGCGCACCAGATCAACTGCACTGAAGCGCGAGGTCAGGTCTTCGGTTACGGCAGCAACCGCGCTGGCTTTGCCATCTTCTGAAACCGCAATCAGCAGAACCACGCCGGAGCCGAGGCCACCCTTGGCTTCATCCGCAAGGCTCTTCAGGTCCTTTGCATCGATGCCGGACATAGACTTGGCGAGGAACTTCACGCCGCCGATTTCCTTGACGTCGCCAGCAGAACCCTCGGAGGAAGCGCCACCCATGGCGAGCTTGCGACGGGCGTCGGCCAGTTCACGTTCCAGCTTCTTGCGCTCATCCAGCAGTCCTTCGACGCGGCCCAGCACTTCGGCTGGCTGAACTCTGAGCGAAGACGCCAGCGCCTTGACGCGATCATCCTGCTCGGCCAGATAGGCAAGAGCCCCTGCCCCCGTAACCGCTTCGATACGACGCACACCCGCGCTCACGGCGCTATCGCCGAGAACCCGCACGAGACCGATCTGACCTGTCGCCGCAACATGCGTGCCGCCGCAAAGTTCGACCGAGTAAGGACGATTGGCCTTTGCGCCGTGAATGCCCGTGCCCATCGATACGACACGAACTTCATCGCCGTATTTCTCACCGAACAGCGCCATGGCACCTTCGGCAATCGCATCGTCAACGCTCATCAGACGTGTAACGACAGGCGAGTTCTGGAGGATGATTTCATTGGCCATTTCCTCGACGATCTTCAATTCCTCAGCCGACATGGGCTTGGGGTGAGAGACGTCGAAACGCAGCCGCTCGGGTGCGACCAGCGAACCCTTCTGGGCCACATGTGTGCCAAGAACTTCGCGAAGTGCTTCATGCAGCAGGTGAGTTGCCGAATGGTTGGCGCGCAGGCGTGAGCGGCGGTCGTGATCGACCGTCAGCTGAACTTCATCACCAACCTTGACACCACCCTTGGCAACAGTGCCGATATGCACGAAGAGGCCTTCGCCCTTCTTATGCGTGTCTGACACCGTGAAGCTGCCGTCGTCAGACGAGATGACGCCGGTATCACCCATCTGTCCACCGGACTCACCATAGAACGGCGTCTGGTTGACAACGATCTGAACGCTGTCGCCCTCAACAGCGCTATCGACCGACTTCCCATCCTTGACGATGGCCTGAACGATACCTTCCGCCGTTTCCGTGTCGTAACCGAGAAACTCGGTCGCGCCGTGCTTTTCCTTGAGTTCGAACCAGACGGTTTCGGTCGCCTTGTCACCAGAGCCGGTCCAATGCGAGCGGGCCTCTGCCTTCTGGCGCTCCATCGCGTCGGTGAAGCCAGCAACATCCACGCCGATTTCGCGGGCGCGAAGTGCATCCTGCGTCAGATCGAGCGGGAAGCCGTAAGTGTCGTGGAGCTTGAACGCCGTTTCACCGTCCAGCATGTCGCCCTTGTGGAGCGTAGATGTGGCATCCGACAGCAGGGTCAGGCCACGGGCCAGCGTCTTGCGGAAGCGGGTTTCTTCCAGCTTCAGCGTTTCCGAAATCAGCGCTTCGGCACGCACCAGTTCAGGATAGGCACGACCCATCTGTTGAACGAGTGCTGGCAGCAGCTTCCAGATCAGCGGCTCGCGCGAACCCAACAACTCGGCATGGCGCATGGCGCGGCGCATGATGCGGCGCAGGACGTAGCCGCGACCTTCATTGGACGGCAGAACGCCATCGGCAATCAGGAAGGCAGAAGAGCGCAGATGGTCGGCGATGATGCGATGGCTTGCACGGTTCGCACCTTCAGCCGGAACGCCGGTGGCTTCGACGGACGCGGAAATCAGCGCGCGGAACAGGTCGGTATCGTAATTGTCGTGCTTGCCCTGAAGCAGTGCAGAAATACGCTCCAGACCCATGCCGGTATCGATGGACGGGCGCGGCAGATCGATGCGCTGCTCCTTCGTTACCTGCTCATACTGCATGAAAACGAGGTTCCAGATTTCGATGAACCGGTCGCCATCCTCATCCGCAGAGCCGGGAGGGCCGCCCCAGATGTGATCGCCATGATCATAGAAGATTTCGGAACAGGGACCGCACGGGCCGGTATCGCCCATGGCCCAGAAATTGTCGCTGGTCGGAATGCGGATGATGCGATCATCGGAGAAACCGGCAATCTTCTTCCACAGGTCGAAGGCTTCGTCATCGGTGTGATAGACCGTCACCAGAAGACGGTTCTTGTCGATGCCAAATTCCTTGGTGATCAGGTTCCAGGCGTGGGTGATCGCCTCTTCCTTGAAATAATCGCCAAAGGAAAAGTTGCCCAGCATTTCGAAGAAGGTGTGGTGACGAGCGGTGTAGCCGACATTGTCGAGGTCGTTATGCTTGCCACCGGCGCGCACGCATTTCTGCGACGATGCGGCTGTTGAATATGGGCGGCTTTCCAGACCGGTGAAGACGTTCTTGAACTGCACCATGCCCGCATTGGTGAACATCAATGTCGGGTCGTTGCGCGGCACCAGCGGGCTGGATGGCACGATTTCGTGGCCGTTCTTCTTGAAGTAGTCGAGGAAGGTCGACCGGATTTCATTTACACCGCTCATACGAAGTCCTTCATTGCCACGCAGTCACGCGGCCATAGCATAAAAATCAATGGCTTTTATCGCTCACCACCCTGCCTGTCCAGCCAAAGAGGGCGGCGTTACGACACAAATAAAGGCCGCGCGAAACAATCGCACGGCCTTTACAGTTCAAATTCCGAGATATCGCCGAGCCGAAGACGGGCTAAGCTGATTTATGCGTCGGGATCGACGCCGTCAGAATCGGCTTCCGGTCCACCATTCTCAAGGAAGCGTTCTGCGATCAGACCAGCATTCTGGCGAAGGGCCAGTTCGATCTCATTGGCAACCGCAGGGTTTTCCTTGAGGAAGGTCTTGGCGTTTTCACGCCCCTGCCCCAGACGCTGGCTGTTATAGGAGAACCAAGCACCTGACTTCTCAACAAGCCCGGCCTTGACGCCAAGGTCCACCAGCTCACCGGTCTTGGAAACGCCTTCGCCATACATGATGTCGAATTCGACCTGCTTGAAGGGAGGCGCCATCTTGTTCTTGACGACCTTGACGCGGGTCTGGTTGCCGACAACCTCTTCGCGATCCTTGACCGCACCGATGCGGCGGATGTCGAGGCGAACAGAGGCGTAGAACTTCAGGGCGTTGCCGCCCGTCGTTACTTCCGGCGAACCATAGGAAATGCCGATTTTCATACGGATCTGGTTGATGAAGATGACCATGGTCTTCGACTTGGAAATCGAAGCAGTCAGCTTGCGCAGCGCCTGGCTCATCAAGCGAGCCTGAAGACCCGGAAGGCTGTCGCCCATTTCGCCTTCGATTTCCGCACGCGGTGTCAGCGCCGCAACGGAGTCGACCACGAGAACATCACACGCACCGGAACGCACCAGCGTATCGGTGATTTCGAGCGCCTGCTCACCCGTATCGGGCTGGGAGATCAGAAGATTGTGCAGATCGACGCCGAGCTTACGGGCATAGACTGGATCGAGCGCATGTTCGGCATCCACAAATGCGCAAATGCCGCCCTTTTTCTGCGCTTCTGCAATGGTCTGCAAGGCGAGCGTCGTCTTACCGGAGCTTTCCGGTCCATAGATTTCGATGATGCGGCCCCTTGGCAGACCACCGATGCCGAGTGCAACATCGAGGCTGAGCGACCCTGTCGAAATGGTCTCGACCTCGACGATACTTTCATTGGAACCGAGCTTCATAATCGATCCCTTGCCGAACGAACGTTCGATCTGGGAAAGCGCCGCTTCCAGTGCCTTGCTTTTATCCACTGCTTTGTCCTCTACAAGACGCAAAGAATTTTGTGCCATCTGGAAACCACCTTTAGGTTATTGAAGCCGCACAGGCAATGAAGCTCTCTATGGCGATTTTGTACTTTATTTGTTCCCCCTCCACAAGCGCACATCATCATATTGAAATCAAATATGGATAAGTTCTTTGTTCTACTTTTGTTTTTCTTTTTACGCTGTGGAAAAAATGGCTGATGCGATAGCATCCAAACGGGTCATCAGGCACGAATCGACGCGATTCTGACCGATCACAAAAGGAAAGTTTGCAGTGAAGAAAATACTCGTTCTTGGCGGCGCACATATAGACCGCCGCGGCATGATCGAGACCGAAACCGTGGTTGGCGCCAGCAATCCCGGCGCGTGGATGGAAGAGGCAGGCGGTGGCGGGTTCAACGCTGCGCGCAATCTCTCGCGCCTTGGCTTTACGGTCAGGATCATCGCGCCGCGCGGCGGTGATGCCAATGGCGAGACGGTTTCCGCTGCCGCACGCGAAGCGGGCGTGGAAGACACGCCCTTCACCTTTCTAGACCGCCGCACGCCAAGCTACACCGCCATTCTGGAACGCGACGGCAATCTCGTCATCGCCATTGCGGATATGGACCTCTACAGGCTGTTCACCCCGCGTCGCCTGCGGGTGCGCGCAGTTCGCGACGCGATCATGGCGAGCGACATGATCCTCTGCGACGCCAACCTGCCCGAAGATACATTGCAGGCCATCGGCACAGCTGCGCGGGTCTGCGAAAAGACTCTGGCGGCCATCGCCATTTCCCCCGCCAAGGTGGTGAGGCTGAAAGCGGCACTGCCGGATATCCACATGCTGTTCATGAACGAGGCGGAGGCGCATGCGCTGACGGGTCAAAGCGTGGATGACGTGCGCGAATGGCCAAAGCACCTCGCCGCACTCGGACTTCGCGGCGGCGTCATCACCAGCGGTGCGCGTCACGTCGTCGCCTTTTCCGAACGGGAAACGGCCATACTCCATCCGCCGTTGATCGAGGCCGTGCGCGATGTCACCGGTGCGGGAGATGCGATGGCATCGGGTTATCTCGCCGCAACTTCGCAAGGTGAGCCGCCTTCGCAGGCCCTTCGCTGGGGTGCGGCGGCCGCCGCCATCACCGTTCAATCGCTCAGTGCGACGGCAGCGGAACTGGACACGGGTTCGCTGGAAGCGATGCTGGCCCTTGTCCCCGCAGCCGAAATGTTGTGAAGAGATCGCTGAGATAGAATTGGAAGAAACAATGACAAAACCCCAGCCCCCGCTTTTGCCCATCGCCTATTCGGATGAGGTTGCCGCAGCAAAACAGCGCGGCGCGCCCATCGTCGCGCTCGAATCCACCATCATCACCCATGGCATGCCCTACCCCGGCAATATCCAGATGGCTGAAAGCGTGGAACAGATCATCCGCGATCAGGGCGCGGTGCCCGCGACCATCGCCGTCATTCACGGCACGCTGCATATCGGGCTTGAGAAGCACCAGCTCGAGGCGCTTGCGCAGACGACGGATGCGATGAAGGTTTCACGCGCCGATATCGCCTTTGCCATTGCCGAACGTCGCACCGGCGCCACCACCGTTGCTGCCACCATGATTGCCGCCGAACATGCAGGCATCAAGGTTTTCGCAACAGGCGGCATCGGCGGCGTGCATCGCGGCGCGGAAGAAAGCTTCGATATCTCTGCCGACCTGACCGAACTTGCCAAGACCGGCGTGATCGTGGTCTGCGCGGGCGCAAAGGCCATTCTGGACGTTCCCAAGACGCTGGAAGTGCTGGAAACACAGGGCGTTCCGGTCGTTACCTTCGGATCAACGGAATTTCCAGCATTCTGGTCGCGCTCCTCAGGCCTCAAGAGCCCGCTGTCGCTCAACAGCCCGGCGGCCATCGCCAATTTCCAGTCCACCCGCGAACAGCTGGGTATTGTAGGCGGCATGCTGATCGCCAACCCCGTGCCGGAAGAAGACGAGATCGCCAGCGAGGAGATGGAAATCTACATCACCCGGGCGTTGTCCCATGCAGAGGAAGATGAGATTGCTGGCAAGGCCGTCACGCCATATCTGCTGGCAAAAATCTTCGAAATCACCGAAGGCCGCAGCCTTGAGACCAACATTGCACTGGTGCGCAACAATGCCCGGCTTGCTGCTGAAATCGCGGTTGCGTTGGGCTGAAGCTGAAGGCGCTGCGTTTTAGCAAGTAACGCAGAACAAACAAAAGCCCGGAAACCTCTCGGTTCCCGGGCTTTTTAGTACGTGCGATCCGCTTAGTTCTGCGCGATCGGCTTCACCAGTGAGGTGATGCGGCGGATGGTTACGCGGCGGTTTTCCTGTGCCGGTCCGAGTGTCTGGACCTTGAGGAAACGTTCGCCATAGCCCTGCGTCGTCAGGTTTTCCGGCGGAATGCCGTAAACATCTGTCATCACATTGGCGACTGACGCAGCACGCTCGTCGGATAGAACAAGGTTGCTCTCGTCGCTGCCCACGGCGTCGGTATGACCTTCGATGAGGAAGGTTTCCGCCGGGTTGTTCTTCAGCACCTTGTTGATGGCATCCGCCACCTTGCGCAGCGACTGTGCCTGGCTCATCGGAATTTCGGCACTGCCGGTCGCAAAGGTGATCGTGTCGAGGTCGATACGGCGGACCTTGTCACGAATACGGGCGGAGTAGCGCACTTCATCCATCGTGTAGACGCGTTCGACGGGCTCGACCGGTGGCTGTTCCAGGAAGCGATAGTAATCGCGGTCCGGATCACTGGATGTGTCGATGATGTAGTCCTGAACCGGAATGCGCAGGCGCATCGGGGGCAGGTCCAAGCCCGGGTCGCGATAGACATATTCACGATCCGGTTCATCCACCAGTTCCGGTGCGTAGAACAGCACATACTCACGGCCACGATTATCGATACGCGAACGCTGGATGATGTCGCCGTAGCGGTTGCGAACGGTCACGACCTGCGTGCCATCTGGCCGCTCGATCGTTTCGCGGTAGCGGTCGTCAGGAAGACGCTCGTAGTATGGCTTGGCACCATCACGGACGAAACGGTCGTCGTCATTGCCACGCACGACAACGCGGTCGCCGAACTGCAGGAAGACGCGGTCGCCCATGTCACGATCCCGTGGGCCGCCGCGCGGCATATCGCGGGGCTGCCATTCACGCACGCCATCCGGGCGATCATAGTCTGGACGGCGGTTGATCCGCTCACCCTGAATATTGGTGATGGCCTGAATGTTGATCTGCGGTGGAGGATTGTTTCCACGCGCCGCAGCCTGCGCTTCCGCGTCAGATGTCGGCACCTTGTAGTCCTGAACCTGCTCGCGTTCCTGACGGCGCTGTTCGCGGGACTGCTGATTACCGGTGCGTTCGGCTTCCTTGTCGCTGTCGAGAACCGCAGCACCCTTGTCTACCGGCAGGATAACAGTGTCGGCAGACTTGGATGGGTCCTTGGCAACGGCACGGGCCTTGTCGAGCTGTTCCTTGGTCGAAGGAGGTGCTTCCTGCTGAGGAACTGCGACCTGATCAGGAACGGGTTCGCCAGCTGGCGCCTGTCCTGTGGTTCTGCCGTCCTGCGGTGCAGGTGTCGGTGCATTTGGCATCGGTGCAGGTTCGCCGTTCTGGCCACGCGGTGGGCGCGGCTGTTCGGATGGCTGCTGGCCCGGTGCGGGGTTCGGCTGTTCTCTTGGCTTTGGCGGCTGACCGGGTGTCGGCGGCTCCGCAGGTACGGGCGCGTTCTTTGCATCCGGTTCTGGGGCTGCTGGCTTCTTGCCGGGAACGGCTGGCTTTTCCGGGTTTGCTTCGCCGGCTGCCGGTGCAGGCTCCTGGCCTGGGCGAGGACGCTCGCCTTCAGGGCGTGGCTTCTGTTCGCCTTCTGCGGCTGGCTGCTGATCGCCCTGCTGGCGACGTGGGCGTTCCTGCTGCTGTTCCGGCTGAGCCTGATCTGGCGCGGCATCCGGCTTGGCGTCGCGACGTGGACGTTCCGGACGTGTTTCGCCTTCAGCCGCTGGCTGCTGGTCGCGTGGACGACGTGGGCGCTCCTGCTGCTGCTCGGGCTGAGCCTGCGCAGGTGCTGCATCCGGCTGAGCTTCGCGGCGCGGGCGTGGCTGCTGCGGCTCTGGCGTAGCTTCTGGTGCTGCCTCACGACGAGGACGCTGCTGTTGTTCGGGTGCCGCCTCCGGTGCGGCTTCACGACGCGGGCGCTGCTGCTGTTCCGGTGCAGCTTCAGGGGCGGCCTCACGGCGTGGACGCTGCTGTTCAGGTGCCTGCTCTGGCGCCGCCTCGCGGCGGGGGCGCGGAGCTTCTTCCTGCTGACGCTGCGGCTGTTCGGCCTTCGGCTCTTCCTTTGGCTGCTCCTGCTGGCGCTTCTTCAAAAGCTCCTCAGCATTGGGGTCTGCCTGTGCCAGAAGGACGGGTGCGCTGGCGGCATCCGTTGTTTGAGATGATGTATAATGAATAGCGCCCGCGTTGGCCGCAGCCAATGCAGGCTCGGCAACCATCGCAATCGACATGAGCGGAAATACCACCCCGGTCAGCAGCCTGTTTTTCTTGAGCATCGTAGTTCCTCACCTAGTGATCGTCTTTATACCGCTGTCTCACGGCCTTTTGAAAAACCTTCTGCACATGCAGGCCGTGAACAACGCCTGAATGGCAGTCTTGTTCCCATCATGGCGAAGCTGTTCTGTACCGCAAATGAACAGATCAAGGCCTTTTCATGAACTGATTGTGGCCTTCGTTGCGGTGCGAAACGATTAGGGTTGCATTTTCAAGACAAGGATAAGACTATCCGCCAAGCGCGGCGCTCACCCTTTCGGGCTAAGAGGCCACGCGAAACATTCACCGCCCGGAAAACATAAACAAACCGGTGCGGAAGACACGCCGAAAGAGAGGATCGAAATGCGTATTTCCACCCGTCTGCTAGCTGCTGCATCGATTGCCGCGATGTCGCTTTTCTCCGGTGCCGCCATGGCGCAGGACAAGCTGGTTATTGGCACGGAAGGCGCCTACCCACCCTTCAACGTTCTTGAAGCAGACGGCACCCTGACCGGCTTCGACATCGACATCGCCAAGGCGCTGTGCGTTGAAATGAAGGCAGAGTGCACTTTCGTCACGAATGACTGGGACGGCATCATTCCTGCCCTGCAGGCCAAGAAGTTCGACGCCATCGTCGCATCCATGTCGATCACGCCAGAGCGTCTGGAAAAGGTCGACTTTTCCAAGAAGTACTACAACACGCCGCCAGCGATTGCCGTACCAAAGGACAGCCCGGCCAAGACGGTTGAAGACCTGAAGGGCAAGACCATCGGCGCGCAGGGTTCCACCACCCACGCCAACTACGCCGAAAAGCACCTGGCGGATTCGGAGCTGAAGCTCTATCCGACGGCTGACGAGTACAAGCTCGACATCACCAATGGCCGTATCGATGGCGTCATCGACGACATCGTCGTTCTGTCGGAATGGGTCAAATCCGACGCTGGCAAGTGCTGCAAGATCCTGACGCCAATGCCGGTTGATGAAGCCATCAACGGTCAGGGCGCAGGCATTGCAGTTCGCAAGGGTGACACGGCGCTTGCCGACAAGTTCACCGCTGCAATCGCCGCAATCCGTGCCAATGGCGAGTACAAGAAGATCAACGACAAGTACTTCGATTTCGACGTTTACGGCAAGTAAGCGATTTGTTTGTTGAATATTGTGGCGGAAGGCTTGCCCTTCCGCCATTTTTGTTTGAGAACAAGGTCATAAAACAATACGAAACGCGCGGCAAAGACCGCAGGGGAAATTGGCATGAGCGGAGCATTTTCCGCCGTAGGTTCGTTCTGGACCTATCTCACTTATCTCTTCGATCCATTCTGCGGACCGGTCGGCATCTTCTCTCTCTTCGGTAACGGAACACTCGTTGCCTGTGGCGATGCAGGCTGGGGCGATGAAATCGCCTATGGCGTCAAGATCACCATTTCCGTTGCGCTCGCCACCTTACCAGTCGGGCTGACCATCGGCTTTCTCATTGCGCTTGCGGCGCAATCCAGTGAAAAATCGCTGCGGCTTGCCGCCGGTATCTACACCACCATCTTTCGCGGCCTGCCGGAACTGCTGACGCTCTTCATCGTCTATTACGGCATCCAGATGCTGTTGCAGTCCGCCGGTGGCTATATCGGCTTTTCCGGCCCCATCGAGATCAATGCCTTCGTTGCGGGCATGGTGGCGCTTTCGGTGGTCTTTTCGTCCTACGCGTCGGAAGTGCTGCTGTCTGCCTTCCGCGCCATTCCCAAGGGCCAGTATGAAGCGGGCGATGCGCTGGGCCTCTCGCGCAGCCGCACCATGGTTCTCATCATCATTCCGCAATTGGTGCGCATTGCGCTGCCCGGCATGACGAATCTCTGGATGATCCTGCTCAAGGATACGTCCTACGTCTCCATCATCGGCCTGTCCGATATTCTGCGCCAAACGGGCATCGCCGCGCGTGTGAGCAAGGAAGCCTTCTTCTTTTATGGCATCGCCTGTCTGCTCTATCTCATTCTGGCGCTGATTTCGTCCTTCGGGCTTGGCTTTATCGACCGCTGGTCGCGCCGTTCGGAGGCACGCCGATGAGCCACGCCGAACACCTCATTCCCGCACGCCCTGCCCCGCCTGCCGCCGCCAAGCCGCTTTCCGCCTCCAAAATCGTTGGCGTTACCGTAACCGGCTTGTGGCTGCTGCTGGCGCTGGGTCTCATTTACAGCGTCATCGATGATTGGGACCCAGACAAGTTCACGCGTTATGGCCCGCGCTATCTCGACGGACTGATCACCACCATCACGCTGGTGGGAACATCGATCATTCTCGGCGCGATGCTATCGCTGCCCATCGCCTTTGCCCGCATGTCCAGCAATCGCATTCTCGGCACGCTGGCCTATGTCTATGTTTATGTGTTCCGCAGCACGCCGCTTCTGGCGCAGCTCTTCCTGATCTATTACGGCCTTGGAAGTTTCCGACCTGAGATGGAAGCCGTCGGCCTATGGTGGTTTTTCCGCGAGGCCTGGTATTGCGGCCTGCTTTCGCTGACGCTCAACACAGCTGCCTATCAGGCGGAAATCCTGCGTGGCGCGATCCAGAGCGTGCCGAAGGGCCAGCTGGAAGGTGCCGCATCGCTTGGTATTTCAAAGCCGGTGACATTCTGGAAGATCGTCTTGCCGCAAGCCCTCATCGTAGCGCTGCGCCCTTACGGCAACGAAATCATCCTGATGATCAAAGGCTCCGCCGTCGTCTCCATCGTTACCGTTTATGATCTGATGGGCCAGACACGTTATGCGTTCTCGCGCACATTCGACTACCAGACCTATCTCTGGGCTGCGATTTTCTATCTCTCCATGGTCGAAATATTGCGTCACGTCTGGGCATGGCTGGAAGCGCGTCTGACGCGGCACCTTACCCGGTAAAGCCTTGGCAGCACTCATGTCGAATGAATGCTAACAGACTGAAAAATATAACGAATTTGTGACAATCTGACCAATTGGCAAGGTTCGGTTAATCATGTCATGCTCCCATGGTCTACGATACTTCCTGTGTATCGGCGACCAACAAGAACCGGAGCAGCCGCCATGAACAAAGACATGGAAATGATGCTGAAGGGCTATGGCGTTACCACGGCCCAGATTTTCTACCATATGCCGGACCATCCCGTCGTTCTGCAAACCTACCTCTGGCAGAACTACGATCTTGCGCCGGATTTTCCCGAAATGAAGGGCTTCCTCAAATTCTGGCAGGAAAAGCTGGATGGGCCGCTGCACTCCGTGCGCTACGTCCATCGCCAGCTGATTTCCGCGCAAGAATGGCGCTCGCTCAAGGGAGAGTTCATCCTCCACTGACGAAAACAGGCATTGCACCTCACGGCGTTGCGGACTAAGCAGGCTTCAATTTTCAAAGCCAAGCCCCGGATGCGCGCCATGACGAAGAACCAGAAGATCGATGAAGAGGCTTTAGCCGAAGCCTATAACCGCGCTCTTGCCTTGGAAAAGGCTGGCGATATCGATGCTGCGGTCAAGGCTTACGAAGAGGTTCTGGCAATCGACCCGGATGATCACGGCGGCGCTGCCGTTCGCATCGCCTCCATGGGACGCGGCGAAACGCCACCGAAGGCACCGGATGCCTATGTCGAAACCCTGTTCGACCAGCAGGCGCAAGCCTTTGAGGATATTCTGGTCGAACAGCTCGGCTATGCCGTACCAATGATCGTGCGCCAGCGCCTGCAAACGCTGGAACTTGGCCCTTTCAAACGTCTGCTAGACCTCGGCTGCGGCACAGGCCTGACCGGTGAAGCCCTGCGCGACATGGCGGAAGACATTACCGGCATCGACATTTCCGAAAACATGGTCGAACTCGCCCATGAAAAGGGACTCTACGAAACGCTCTATGTCGCGGAAGTCGAAGACTTTCTGGAAGACAATGACGACGAACCTTTTGACCTGATCACGGCCACCGACGTGCTACCCTATCTCGGCGCGCTGGAGCCGATCTTTTTCGGCGCGGCTGAAAACATGGTTGAAGGCGGCGTTTTCATCTTCTCATCGGAAACACTGCCCGCCGATATCCTCGCCGGTCGCCCCTATATGGTCGGCCCGCACCAGCGTTTCGCCCATTCCGAAACCTATGTCCGCGAACGCCTTGCTGCGACCGGTTTCGAGATCATCGAAGTCACCGACATCAATGTGCGCATGCAGGACGGACACCCGACGCCGGGTCATCTGGTGATTGCTAAGTTCAAGGGATGATAGGGTAACGTCAGTTACGCTCATTCCCGTGCTCGCCACAGGAATGAGAAACGAAAAAGTGGGCGCGCCATCCGGCACGCCTCTTCACATTACTCTTCGCCGGACTTCGGGTTGTCCAGCAGCATGTAATCCAGCGGCAGTTCCGTCGTGTACTTGATCTGCTCCATGGCGAAGGCAGAGGAGACGTCGCGGATTTCGATCTTGGCGATCATGCGCTTGTAGAAGGCGTCATAGGCGGCGATGTCTGGCACGACAACGCGCAGCAGATAGTCCACGTCACCGCTCATGCGGTAGAACTCGACCACTTCCGGAAATTCAGAGACGACTTCGGAAAAGCGCTTCAACCACTCTATGGAGTGGGATGCGGTGCGGATGGAAACGAACACCGTGACCTTGGTGTTGACCTTGCCGGCATCAAGAATGGCGACACGACGACGGATGACACCGTCCTCTTCCATCTTCTGGATACGTCTCCAGCATGGCGTCGTGGAAAGACCAACCTTCTTGGCAAGGTCGGCAACAGCAAGGGTGGAGTCTTCTTGCAGAATTCGTAGTATTTTTCGGTCGAGGCGGTCCAATCTACTCTCCTCCAGAATTATTTTCCTCTGTTTACACTAAAAAAAAGGAAAAAAAAGAAATTTGTTTCAGGAGAGTAGCCTATCCACATTCTGTCGAAGCACAGGCAATAATTCCCCCTCGAACCAGGGGTTTTTCTTGAGCCAGGCGCTGTTTCGCCAGCTTGGATGCGGCAATGCCAGCACCGGCACGCCCTGGTTTACATGGAGATAGCTGCGCCAGTTCTGCACCGTTTCCGTCATGGTTTTCATACGGCGTGCGCCGAGATGCCAGGCCTGCGCATATTGGCCGATGGCCAGCACAAGCTCGATCTGCGGCATGGCCTGCATAACGCTTTCGCGCCAGCGCGGCGCACATTCCAGCCTCGGCGGCAGATCGCTGCCGTTGGCGTCGTAACCCGGAAAGCAAAAACCCATCGGCACGATGGCGAAACGGTCGGCATCATAGAATGTCTCGCGGCTGACATTCAGCCAATCCCGCAAACGATTTCCCGAGGCATCGTTGAACGGCAGCCCGCTTTCATGCACGCGCAGGCCCGGTGCCTGCCCGGCAATCAATAGTCTCGCCTTGCCGGAAATCACCGCCACGGGTCGCGGTTCATGCGGCAGGCAATCCGCCTCGCCTTTTAGCGGCGTATCCCGACAGATGCGGCAGTACGCGATATCCCGCCGCAATGCTGCTATCAACGCCTCATCCTGCTCCGTCTTTGCCAACATTACGCGACCTTACCACCCGAGAGCATGACGAACCAGAGAAAGCACACCGGCCAGCGGTACATCCATATCGGCAGCCTTATGCTCCCGCCGCCAGTCGCGCGGCTGCTCGAATGTGCCGGACCAGATGCCCGCGCGCTGGTTTTGCGCCAGTGCTTGTTCGCGTGAGAACAGGAAATACTCCGTCGTCACTGCGTAACCCGCCGTCACGATCTGCGCGGCAACGTCTTTGCCATCGACGGAACAGCGCACCAGCAACCGCTTGTAGCGATCCCTCTCGTTGCCGGAACATTCAACTGTGCCGGATTGCAGCAATGTTTTCACATAGGCTTTTGCCTCAGCACCGCAGGGCCACTCATTACTGTCGCGCAGGCAGGTCTGGCCCAGTTCCGGCGCGTCGATGCCGACAAGACGAAAGCGTTCGCCATCCCGCGAAACGGTGTCGCCATCGACCGCCGTAAACCGACCCGAAAACCGCTCCTGGTTCAGGCCATCCACCTTTGCCGCAATGAGCGTTCCCATGACCAGTATAAGGGCCGCGATGACGCCGTCCTTCACCAGCCGGAAGGGCGTGCCTGACTTTCGTCTCATGTAAGAACAAACCCTTTTCAGAAATGGCAAACAAATCCTTTAACAGCAGCATCTTCTTAAGATTTTGCCATTAGGCTGCAAGTCTTTAGATCACTCGCGTTGTGTCCATGAGTAAGAGCGCTAGCACCACTGCCGACAAAAACATCGTCGACCGGTCTCGGACACGGCGCAACAAGGCTGTGTTCGATACGGTCAAGTCGACGCGTGAGCGCCTGCAATATGGCCCTGTCAGCGCCAACGCTTTCGAGCGTGACATGCTGCAGATGCACATTGCCGAGACCTTGCAGAGCGCAACCATCATGCCGCTCTTCATCGTTCTGGCCACCGGCGTCGGCATCTATATCAGCCGCGATCCGCAGATCATCGGCTGGGCCGTGCTGGCTTTGACTGCCCATGCGCTCGCGCTGTTTTTTGCACGTCGCGCATCGCGACAGGAACTGAACGCCGCAAACATCGTCACCTGGAACAACATATTCCTCGCCACGCAGATCGTGATCGGCCTCGTCTGGGTGCTGTTTGCGATCCAGCGCATAGAGCCCGGCGATGCCTCGCTCATCATGTTCTACAAGGGCGCGACGCTGCTGATTGCGCTGTCGATCACGGCGACATCCAACTTCCTGCTGCGGCGCGCGACGTTGATGACATTCCTGCCAGTGCTGGTGGCGCTCAGCGTCACCGCCGCGCTGTCTCGCAGCCCCATGGAAATCGGTCTGGCGCTGATGTTTTCCATGGCAATGCTGTTTTGCCATCACGTCACGAAGCGTCTCTATCACTCCAGCATAAAGCTTCTGTCCTTCCAGTCTGAGAAGGACGACCTGATTGCAGAGCTGGAAGTGGCAAAGTCCATGTCGGATGAGGCCCGTCGCAGGGCAGAAGAAGCGAATATGGCGAAGTCCCGTTTTCTGGCGTCCATGTCTCATGAGCTGCGCACACCGCTCAACGCCATTCTCGGCTTTTCCGAGGTCATGGCATCGGAAGTTCTCGGGCCGCTGAACAACCCCTTATATAAAGAGTATTCCGGCGATATTCACCGCTCCGGCCAGCACCTGCTCGACCTCATCAACGAAATCCTCGATCTCTCGCGCATCGAAGCCGGTCGCTACGATCTGCATGAGGAAGCTATCGCGCTTCTGGAAATCGCGGAAGATTGCGTCGGCATGATCCAGCTTCGGGCGCGCGCCAAGAACATCCGCATTTCACAGCAGTTTGAAACCACCCTGCCGCAAGTTTGGGCAGATGAAAAATCCATCCGTCAGGTCATTTTGAACCTGCTGTCCAACGCCGTGAAATTCACGCCACAAGGCGGCGAGATTTCCATCAAGGCGGGCTGGACGGCGGGCGGCGGGCAATATGTATCGATCAAGGATAATGGCCCCGGCATTCCCGAAGAAGAAATTCCCGTCGTGCTGTCAGCCTTTGGTCAGGGGTCGATCGCCATCAAAAGCGCGGAACAGGGCACGGGCCTCGGCCTGCCCATCGTTCAGGCCATTCTCGCCAAGCATGACGGCCAATTCGTGCTGAAATCCAGATTGCGCGAAGGCACGGAAGTCATCGCTATTCTACCGGCCAAGCGCGTGCTGCAAAGCATCCCCGCCGTGGAAGACGTGCAGGTGGTCCAGCCGCGCAAGCGGTCGTTCGCTTAAAGCATTACCGGCGAAAAGAATAAGGTGCTGACAAGCGAGTACAGCACGAAGCCGCCATTGGCGAGCAGCAGGCAGAACACAGCAAACGAGCCGAGATCCTTGGCGTTGCGAGCGGCGGAAGAAAACTCCGGCGAAACGCGGTCGACGATTTCTTCGATGGCCGTGTTCAGGGCTTCTACCGAAAACAGCAGAAGCATCAGAACCACGAAAATCAGGTAATGCGGCAATGGTGCACCGATGACGCCAAGCAGCACCAGCCCCGCGCCCAGAGCCAGCACCTCGTGGCGAAATGCCGCTTCCTTCCACAGACGCACCAGCCCCTGCCCCGAATAACGGGCCGCGGCGAAAAGGTGCTTGAACCCGGTTTCCTTGCGAAAAACCGGTTCAGGCGAAGGCGTGTTGTTGATATTGTCCATCGGCGTGCTCAGTGGTCGGTGCGAGTATCGACACCCGCCATGGCGAATGTTGCCATTCCAGAATGGCACGCCGCTGCCGATTTGACGATACCGGCAGCAAGGGCTGCACCCGTGCCTTCACCCAGACGCATGCCGAGCGCCAAAAGCGGTGTCTTACCGAGCTTTTCAACGGCGGCCAGATGGCCGGGCTCACCGGAGACATGGCCGATGAGGCAATGATCGAGCGCAGCCGGATTGGCAGCCTTCAGCAGGGCCGCCGCAGCCGTTGCCACATAGCCATCGATCAACACCGGAATCTTTTCCACGCGGGCGGCTAGAATGGCACCGGCCATGGCCGCAATTTCACGACCGCCCAGACGGCGCATGATTTCCAGCGGATCGGACAGATGATCCTTGTGGAATTCGACAGCGGCTTTCACGGCAGCAATCTTGCGCGCCATGACATCGCCCTCGGAACCGGTGCCCGGACCGGTCCACTCTTCAGCGGTGCCGCCATAGAGCGCCAGATTGATCGCAGCCGCAATGGTGGTGTTGCCGATACCCATTTCACCGAGGCAGAGAAGATCTGTGCCACCGGCAATCGCTTCCATGCCAAAGGCCATGGTGGCGGCGCAGTCGCGCTCTGAAAGCGCAGGCTCGCAGGTAATGTCACCGGTCGGGTAGTCGAGCGCCAGATCGAAAATCTTCAGGCCCAGATCATGGGTCACGCAAATCTGGTTGATGGCGGCACCACCGGCGGCGAAGTTTTCCACCATCTGCTGCGTGACGGAAGATGGATAGGGTGTGACGCCATGGCGGGTAACGCCGTGGTTTCCGGCAAAGATTGCCACCAGCGGACGTGTAACGGCTGGCGCACGACCAGACCACGCCGCCAGCCACATGGCGATTTCTTCCAGACGACCCAGCGAACCGGCAGGCTTCGTCAGCTGCGCATTGCGCTCCTTGGCAGCCACGAGCGCGTGCGTGTCCGGTCCCGGCAGGTCGCGCAGCAGCGTGCGAAAATCATCAAAAGGCAATCCGCTCATGCTCATGATATCGGTCTTTCTGGTCGCGCCGGACGCTTGTGTTTTCCGGCAAATCGGTCTTTGTTGCGCTTCTCATAATCGGGGATGCGCGCAGCGACAACCTCAAATGCGACAAGCGCCACCTCAACTGTTGGAGATACGATTGCGGGCCGGGGATTTTCTGACGGATATGATGCGCGCGCTGAGCTTTCTCAGCCGCATTCCGGTGCACGACATCTTCTTTGAAAACGAACATCGCACCATGGGCGAAAGCGCCCGCGCCTTTCCCGCTGCCGGTCTTCTCATCGCCCTGCCCTCAGCCCTCGTCGCGGCGCTTCTAGCCCATTTCCATGCCGATGCGCTGCTGACAGCCGCCATCACGCTCGTCATCGCAACACTGATGACAGGCGCGCTGCACGAAGATGGTCTTGCCGACACGGCGGATGGCTTCGGCGGCGGCAGGAATAAGCATCGCGCGCTCGAAATCATGAAGGACAGCCGCATCGGCACCTATGGCGCCATCGCGCTCGTTCTGTCCTTTCTCGTCAGAACAGCCGCCATCGCCGCGCTGATCCGCGAAGTCTCACCGCTTGCCATCTTCGCCGCCCTGCTGGCGACAGCCTGCCTTAGTCGTGGCCTGATGGTCTGGCACTGGCAGGCGCTGTCACCGGGCAGAGACGGTGGCGTTGCCGTATCGGCAGGTCAGCCGGGAGAGCGCCAACGCAACACTGCCCTCATCTTCGGTTTGGGCATTGCCATTCTTTTCGGCCTGCCCTTCCTCCAGCTGGTGCCGTTGGGTCTTGCGCTCGCAGCCGCATGCGTCGCGACCCATCTGTTCAACCGGTTCTGCCTGCGCAAGATCGAGGGCCACACTGGCGACACCATCGGCGCAACCCAGCAGATCACGGAGATCGTGATACTCGCAGGCCTTGCTCTCATTGCGTGAAGTGCGGATATAAAGTCGATGGAAACGCCCTGTATCAATGTCTGCACGCTCGACCCGCAAGATGGCCTTTGTGATGGCTGTCATCGAAGCATAGATGAGATCATGGCATGGTCGCGCTATAGCAATGCCGAGCGCAGCCAGATCATGGCTGACCTGCCGGGCCGTCTGGCTGCGAGGAATACGGGAAATACTGAGGAGACTGCGAACGCATGAACAGGCTGACTTTCGTTTTTCTCGTGCTAGGCGTCGGCCTTGCACTGCTGATCATCAATCATGATAGCGGCCAGACCTTCGGCATCAATAACGAGCAATTCGGAGAAGCCGTTTATCTTCTGCCTATCGCGGGCCTTCTGTCGGTCGGCATCCTCGCGGGCAATCGCGGCGGCTTTTCAACGGTTCTGCGGCAACTGGCCATCTGGCTCGTCATCATCCTCGGCCTCGTCTCGGCCTATCTCTATCGTTATGATGCCCAACGCTTCGGAGAACGGTTGCTGGCAGGGCTGATGCCCGGCCGCGCCGTGGTCGTCACTACGCAGGATGGCGCGCAGGAAGTCATTCTCAACAAGTCCATGAGCGGCCATTTCGAGACCGATGCGCAGGTCAATGGTGCAGCAGTGCACATGCTTGTCGATACTGGCGCAAGCTCCGTCGTGCTGTCTCGCAGCGATGCGGAGGCAGTCGGCATCAATGTGGATAATCTGGCCTATACGGTCACCGTCATGACGGCCAATGGGCGGACATCCGCCGCCCCCGTTCGCCTGTCGGAAATCGCCATCGGCCCGATTGTAAGGCGTAATGTCCCTGCCCTCGTTGCACAGGATGGTCAACTGGACCAGAGCCTGCTGGGCATGACCTTCCTCTCCACGCTCGGTTCGCTGCAAATGCAAACCGATGAGCTGAGACTGCGCGACCGCTAGACTGTTTCCATTGTTAATGGGAAACGGTCTAAATCAGATTTCGCTCAACTGCTTGGCGCGCGGGCCGGACAGGATCACTTCCCAGGCCGCCTTGTTGTCGAACTTCTGGCGCGCAAGGAAGGTGTAGCCGGTGCGATCCCAGGACTTGATTGAGCTGGTCATGTTGTCCAGAACGTAATCGCCATCCGCAAAACGCACCATCAGCACAGCATGGTTGTTGCCACCACGGTCCAACACGACGGAAACAGACATTCTGCTGGCGGGAAAACCCGCATCCAGCAGCGCCTTTGTCTTTGCCATGGCGTAATCTTCGCAGTCGCCGCGTCCGTCTTTCGGCAGAGACCAGTAATTGCTGCGACCATAGACAACAGTGTCTTCGGCGGGGCGAATGGCGGAGTTGACCTGCCTGTTGACCTTGGTCACGAGTGCAAGCGCATCTTCATCGCTCATCTTCGTGCCGGCCTTGGCGGAACAGAGCCAGCCGTAGCGCTGACAGGCGGAGGAGAAACCTTCAGGTGCTGCGATGGAGCGTGTGGCCTGAAGTTGGCCTGCGGAGACATTAGAGCAAAGCGTTGCCGCGCCCAGAAGAGCGAAAGCTAAAACGGAAATCTTCATGATTATGCCAGTTCCTTCGAGGTAGCCTGGTGATCCAAGGGTTCGGCATCTGCCGCCCGACTCACGCAATAACAAGTAGGCATTCACACTGAAGGTGACCCGACATCACGTCGTACTCGAACTAAATGCACCTCTAAAACGCGCCTAAGGCTCACCTATTCGCATGATTAGCCTAAAATATCAAAAAAAAATTAATCTACCCCGTTTTGATATGTGCCAAATCGGGAATTTTTCCTAACGCAACAAACATCCCACACCCGGCATCAACCTTCACGCCGAACTACAAAAACGTTAAAAATTAGAAAAAAATCCTCAAATCAGAATAATACTTTTGGATAGTAACGCTGCGAATCTAGCTCAATTGAATTACAGTCAAGGTATTAGTACGAAATAATCACAGTATATCATCACGTTGTGGATAACATTTTCTTAATATAGCCTCCAGATTGCGGTCATAAAACTGCCAATCAATGGAGGAATCCCATGAGCAGTAAGATAACAACTGTGTTTTCGTGTATTGCAATCTTGCTGTCCAGTACCACACTGGCATCGGCACAAACGCGCGTACAAAGATGCGACCGGGTGAGGCCAGGGACGATAGAATATCTCCTGTGCAGGCCAACGGCCACAATTCCCACGACCCCTGACAACCAGGGCGACAACGACAGAAACAACGGAAATCCCGTAAGCACCGATCCAGGCACCGGCAGCAATCCCGGCGGCGGTAACCCTGGCGGTGGCAATCCCGGAGGTGGCGGGCACCATGGTGGTGGCGGACATCACGGCGGCGGTGGCCATCATGGCGGTGGCGGACACCATGGCGGTGGCGGAGATCACGGTGGCGGCGGTAACCATGGCGGCGGTGGAGATCACGGCGGTTGGGGCGGCGGCAATGGTAATGGCGGCGGCAACGGCAACGGTGGCGGAAACGGCAATGGCGGAGGCCATAGCGGCGGTGGCAACCACGGCGGTGGCGGTAACCATGGCGGCGG
>UCLB01000047.1 GCA_900473205.1 Hyphomicrobiales bacterium | reverse complement strand
CCAAACGGCAATCCGGTCCCAGGTCCGAAGTTCCGGTACAAGTTAGACTGGTTTCGGCGACTGCATTCCTACGCGGAAGAACTGTTTGACCTCGGGGTACCCGTGGCTCTCGTCGGCGATTTCAACGTCATGCCGACCGACCTCGACGTGTATAAACCTGAGCGCTGGATAGACGACGCGCTGTTCCGGCCAGAGGTCAAAGCGGCTTATGCAAATCTGATGGCCCAAGGCTGGACGGACGCGGTTCGGCATCTCCATCCGACCGAACGCGTATACACCTTCTGGGCATATTTTCGAAACGCGTTCGCCCGCGACGCCGGACTTCGAATTGATCACTTTCTGCTGAGCCCGGATCTTGCATTGAAGCTGACGAAAGCCGTCGTTGACAAGCACGTCCGTGGCTGGGAGCACACCAGCGATCACGCGCCTGTCTGGATTGAACTGACGGAGAAAGCCGTCAAACAAAGGAGAGAAAAATGACCGATGATTGGAAACGTAAGGTTCGGTCCAAGCTCGAAGATCTGGTCGACGGTCTCGTTGTGAACGGCGTCAGTTATGAGGACGCCTGCAGTGTTATTGTCGTGGAGGTCAACGGCATGTTGGTCGCTCATGAGCATGATCCAGATCCCGCAGATGATGATGTGACTGAGGAGCCGGCCAACGACGGAAGACAAACGACCTGTAGATTGAAGGTTTGTTGCGGCCCCGGAGGATAATCCCTCAGGGGCCGTTCGACATCTTACTGAGGCGGCTGACCGTTCGACGCCGACATTCCACCGTCGACGGGCAGGTTGACGCCTGTCACGAACCGAGCGTCGTCGCTTGCGAGGAATGCGATCACCGCCGCAACGTCTTCTGGTTCGCCAGGGCCTTTGAGCGCGAAGCGTTCGTTGAATTTCGCGATCAACTTGTCGTCGTCCATCATGTCCTCGGTCATTCCGGTGCGCGTCAGGCTCGGGCATACCGCGTTGACTCTGATGCCGTCCTTGCCGTGGTCCATGGCCATCGCCCGCGTGAGGTTGGTAATGGCACCCTTGGCGGCATTGTATGCCGCCATCCCCCAGTCCCCACCTGTGCCCGATACGGAGCTGACGTTAATGATGGAGCCGCGCGACGACTTCAGATGTGGGATGGCCGCACGGCAGGCATAGAAAACGCCATCAACATCTGTCGCCATGACCGTGCGCCAATCATC
>UCLB01000048.1 GCA_900473205.1 Hyphomicrobiales bacterium | reverse complement strand
TTCAACAATGCAAAGTGCAAAGCGCTGACCAAGGACTACGTCAACACGGCCACCGGATTGCAACTTCATCAGTTCAAGTGGCTCGAGTCTGAAGATTTAATCGGAGAAATTCCCGCAAGCTGGAATTGGCTCGTCAACGAGTACGACCATGATCCGGCTGCGGACAATGTCCATTTCACCGATGGCGGTCCATATTTCGAAGAATACAAGAACGACGACTATGCCGAAGAGTGGTTCGCTACTCGAGATAGAATGTTGACTGTTGTTCAGCGCGCCTAGTGAGCATAGCGCGCGGGCGAGACCGCGCGCTATGCAGCTATTTACGACGTAAGCGCCGGATGAAGTCTTTGATCTTCCGGCGCCATTTCATCTGATCCCAAATTTTGGCGACCCTTCTTTCCATTCCGGCAAAGCGGTTGCCGAGCACCTGAGATGCAGCCATCGCTATCTCTCCCTGATCGAATTCAGGGAAGCGTTTGGAAACATTCGACAGCCAGTTTTGCGAAGCGGCTGCATCACTCTCTTCCAATCGTTTGATGCGGCCTTTTTTTACAAATAGGTGCAGAACGGTCTGCTCGAACGTCCAGTCATGCTCCGCATACATATTGAACTGTGTGCCAGCCACACCGGTGAAGCCGCACAGATATACCTCCGCTTCAGGAAGCGATTCGATGAGCCAAAGCGCCAAGGCGAAGCCGGTGGTCGGCATTCTTCCTGCGGGATAGAAGTTGTCGAACATGCAATCGAAATCGATTGTGAGTGGGACAAGATCACTCGTGCGCGGGCAGGAAGGTTTTCCTTCGTTCATCCTCACCCTGTCGGCCAGCATGCCAACTTCAGCCTTTAGCCCGTTGGGGAAAAAACTATGGGCGCTATCGAAGTGCTTTTGGGACTTAAGGAAGCGTTTGCCGTTTGCCACCAGTCGGTGACATAAGATTGCATCATGGGGAAAGGGCGCTTTTAGAACCTTTGCGCATCCGGTAAAAAACACGAAAAGCGTGTCTGGCGGCAAGGCGCCTACGATTTTATCGATGTCAACGCTTTCGCTGTTGGCGATCAGCGCGATTGTGCCGTAATTTTTCAGTAGGTTCGTGAATGCATGTGGTTCTAATGCATTCGAAATTCCCTGCATGATCGTTTCCCTGTTTATGACGTGAAACGAAAATAGCATTTGTTTTGTATGGTTCCATCATCTTTATGAATCTTGAAAAAAACACTTGCCAATAAAGATTCGTGGCCTTAAACGGGCGTCACGGACAACGGTGGACAAAAGAAGTTTGCCGGATTGTTTCGATTTAGGGGTATAGCTCAGTTGGTAGAGCGGCGGTCTCCAAAACCGCAGGTCGTAAGTTCGAGCCTTACTGCCCCTGCCATTCCTCATCCGCAAGCGCGGGCATCGCTGCATGGCAGGTGAGGTGCCGGTATACCCGGTGAAATTCGCCGAATGTCGATTTCCTCTTGTTTAATTGGGAATCGGCGTTTATGTAGGTCAAAACAGACACGCGGTGCGTGGGGCTGATCAGTATCGGCTTTACGTGCCGTAATTGCGTGGGCAGTCAATGGCATCCAAAACCAATCCGTTTACGTTTCTGCAGCAGGTTCGCGCCGAAGCGTCGAAGATCACTTGGCCGTCGCGCCGCGAAACGATGATTTCCACGGCTATGGTGCTGGTAATGGTCATCTTCGCGGCACTGTTCTTCTTTGCGGCTGACCAGCTCATTGGCTGGTTGCTCAGTCTCGTTCTGAGCGTCGGCCGGTAACGAATTGAGCGGAGAGTAAAGATGGCAGCGCGTTGGTATATCGTTCAGGCGTATTCGAACTTCGAGAAGAAGGTCGCTGAGTCGATTGAGGAAAAGGTCCGTCAGAAGGGTCTTGATCACCTATTTGAAAGAATCCTCGTGCCGACCGAAAAGGTTGTCGAGGTGCGTCGCGGTCGCAAGGTCGATAGCGAGCGCAAGTTCTTTCCAGGTTACGTGCTGGTGCGCGCCAACCTGACGGATGAGGCCTATCACCTCATCAAGAATACGCCCAAGGTCACGGGTTTCCTGGGTTCGGATAACAAGCCTGTTCCGATCCCTGATTCTGAAGCAGACCGTATTCTCGGTCAGGTTCAGGAAGGCGTTGAACGTCCGAAGTCTTCGGTTTCGTTCGAGATCGGCGAGCAGGTTCGTGTTTCCGATGGTCCGTTCGCATCGTTCAACGGTGTGGTTCAGGATGTCGATGAAGAGCGTTCGCGCCTGAAGGTGGAGGTATCGATCTTCGGTCGTGCGACACCTGTGGAGCTGGAATACGCTCAGGTCGAGAAGGTCTGACAAGATTTCGAAAGGCGCTTGCGCCTTTCATTCAATTCATCGGTGAGTGTCTGCAAGTTGTTGCTTTCTCACTGATGTGATGCGGCAAGTCCGCATAACGCGTGGAAGATTTCCTGGCTCTTAGCCGGGGCAGGGATCGCACCACGCAACCGCAGCCGCCGGAATTTCCGGCATAGGAGCCGGGAAACCGGTTCGATTTGAAAGGCAGAGAGATATGGCTAAGAAAGTTGCAGGCCAGCTCAAGCTTCAGGTCAAGGCAGGATCGGCAAACCCGTCCCCGCCAATCGGCCCGGCGCTTGGTCAGCGTGGCATTAACATCATGGAATTCTGCAAGGCGTTCAACGCCGCTACGCAGGAAATGGAAAAGGGTATGCCGATTCCGGTCGTCATTACCTATTACCAGGACAAGTCCTTCACATTTGCTATGAAGCAGCCGCCAATGACCTATTGGCTGAAGAAGGAAGCAAAGATCACCTCCGGTTCCAAGACGCCTGGTAAGGGTGCCAAGGTCGGCTCGATCACTAAGGCTCAGGTCAGAACTATTGCCGAAGGCAAAATGAAGGATCTGAACGCAGCCGACATCGAAGGCGCAATGGCGATGGTTGAGGGCTCTGCCCGCGCCATGGGCCTGGAAGTGGTAGGTTGATCATGGCTAAGCTTGCAAAGCGCGTACAGAAAATCCGCGAAGGCGTGGATTCGAAGACACTTTACGTCCTGACCGACGCCATTTCGATGGTTAAGGAACGGGCTGTCGCCAAGTTCGACGAAACCGTTGAAGTTTCCATGAACCTCGGCGTTGACCCACGTCACGCAGACCAGATGGTTCGCGGCGTGGTCAACCTGCCAAACGGCACGGGCCGCGACGTTCGCGTTGCTGTTTTTGCTCGTGGCGCCAAGGCTGATGAAGCCAAGGCCGCTGGTGCAGACATCGTCGGTGCTGAAGACCTGCTCGAAATCGTTCAGGGCGGCAAGATCGACTTCGACCGCGTTATCGCGACCCCTGACATGATGCCGCTCGTCGGTCGTCTCGGCAAGGTTCTCGGCCCACGCGGCATGATGCCGAACCCTAAGGTCGGTACGGTTACGATGGACGTTGCTGGAGCTGTCAAGGCTTCCAAGGGCGGCGCCGTTGAATTCCGCGTCGAAAAGGCCGGTATCGTTCATGCTGGCATCGGCAAGGCTTCCTTCGATGCCAAGGCGCTCGAAGAAAACATCAAGGCTTTTGCTGACGCCGTCATCAAGGCCAAGCCAGCTGGCGCCAAGGGTAACTACGTCAAGCGCGTAGCGATCTCCTCGACCATGGGTCCAGGCGTTCGCATCGAGCCTTCGTCGGTTACGGCTTAATGAATTCGCCGCGTCTCCCAGGAGGCGCGGCAAAAAAGATTTCCGGTTCGCAAGAGCCGGGAATTTCCAGGGCAACCTGGAACTCCTGTCCGAGATTGCTGGCGGTCCATTTCCTTCGGGATTTAGGCCTTAATCATTAGCCTGCATGAGACGGGTAAGGCCCGGATTTTCGCATCCAAGGATGCTTAATAATCCGGTTCGAACCTGATGTGCCTGTGCCTGAAGCCGTTTGCGGCGACAGAGCGGGGGACAGGATCCTCAAGCGTCGCTTGAGATTTTGGCAACAAAGTCTCTTGAGGCAAAGGCAAACCCGATGGGTGCACATTCAGTGTGTTCTCATCTACTGGAGACAGACAGTGGAAAGAGCGGAAAAACGCGAATTCGTCACGGAGCTGAACGAAGTCTTCAAGGCTTCCGGTTCAGTTGTCGTGGCCCACTATGCTGGTGTCACAGTTGCGCAGATGAACGATTTTCGTTCGAAAATGCGTGCTGCTGGCGGCACCGTCAAGGTCGCGAAGAACCGCCTGGCCAAGATCGCTCTTCAGGGTACGGAGTCGGAAGGGATCATCGATCTCTTCAAGGGACAGACGCTGATTGCATACAGCACTGACCCTATGATTGCTCCGAAAGTCGTCATGGATTTCGCAAAGACCAACGACAAAGTCGTTGTTCTGGGCGGCGCCATGGGAGCAACCACGCTCAACGCAGATGCAGTCAAGTCGCTTGCGACCCTGCCTTCGTTGGACGAGCTGCGCGGAAAGCTGCTGGGCCTACTCAATGCCCCTGCTACGCGCATCGCTACGGTTGTTTCGGCACCGGCAAGTCAGCTTGCTCGCGTGTTCTCGGCATACTCCAAGAAGGACGAAGCCGCTTAAGGCGGTTTTTCGCTGTAAATATTCAAACCGGTTCGAACCGAATTAAAGGAACTATAACATGGCTGATCTCGCAAAGATCGTTGACGACCTCTCCGCTCTGACAGTTCTGGAAGCTGCTGAGCTTTCCAAGCTTCTCGAAGAAAAGTGGGGCGTTTCCGCTGCTGCTCCTGTAGCAGTTGCTGCTGCTGGCGGCGCTGCTGCAGCTCCTGCTGAAGAAGAAAAGACTGAATTCGACGTCATCCTGACGGACGCTGGCGCTAACAAGATCAACGTCATCAAGGAAGTCCGCGCTATCACAGGTCTCGGCCTGAAGGAAGCTAAGGACCTCGTCGAAGGCGCACCTAAGGCTGTTAAGGAAGCTGTTTCCAAGGCTGAAGCTGCTGACCTCAAGAAGAAGCTTGAAGACGCAGGCGCCAAGGTTGACGTTAAGTAATCTTGGAATGTTTTGGGAGGTGGTGCTTGCACCGCCTCCTGATTTCATTTCTACCGAACTTTTTACCCAAAAGCCGCGTGAAAATGGCTTTTGGGTAATGGGTTCTTCAAGAGAATGGTTTCGAACCGCGCTGTACAGGCAATCCGGCCTTACAATTCGGGACGTGAAACGAGATTGAAGACACTCATTGGATTGACGGGATCGACTGGCCAGCGGTTCCCGTCCGTTGCAGGCCCGGATGCAATTTTAAAGGAGCGACGATGGCTCAGACCCTTTCGTTTAACGGTCGCAGGCGCGTACGCAAGTTTTTCGGCAAGATTCCAGAAGTAGCGGAAATGCCGAACCTCATTGAGGTTCAGAAGGCTTCGTACGACCAGTTTCTCATGGTTGACGAGCCCAAGGGCGGTCGTCCCGACGAGGGATTGAATGCCGTATTCAAATCCGTATTCCCGATCACCGACTTCTCCGGTGCGTCCATGCTGGAATTCGTTTCTTACGAATTCGAAGCACCGAAGTTCGACGTCGAGGAATGCCGTCAGCGCGATCTGACCTACGCAGCGCCGCTCAAGGTGACGTTGCGCCTCATCGTGTTCGATATCGATGAAGATACGGGCGCGAAGTCCATCAAGGACATCAAGGAACAGTCCGTCTACATGGGCGACATGCCGCTCATGACCAACAACGGTACGTTCATCGTCAACGGCACCGAGCGCGTTATCGTGTCTCAGATGCACCGTTCGCCGGGCGTATTCTTCGACCACGACAAGGGCAAGAGCCACTCTTCCGGCAAGCTTCTGTTTGCTGCCCGCGTCATCCCGTATCGCGGTTCCTGGCTCGATATCGAATTCGACGCCAAGGATGTCGTCTACGCACGTATCGACCGTCGCCGCAAATTGCCTGCAACATCGCTTCTGATGGCGCTTGGCATGGACGGCGAAGAAATCCTGTCGACCTTCTACACCAAGGCAAATTACGAGCGCGACGGCGAAGGCTGGCGCTTCCCGTATCAGGCCGACGTGCTGAAGGGTGCCAAGGCTATCACCGAACTGGTTGATGCTGACACGGGCGAAGTCGTTGTCGAAGCTGGCAAGAAGCTGACCCCGCGTCTGCTGCGTCAGCTGTCCGACAAGGGCCTCAAGTTCCTGAAGGCGACGGATGAAGACCTCTACGGCAACTATCTGGCCGAAGACATCGTCAACTACGAGACGGGTGAAATCTATCTCGAAGCTGGCGACGAAATCGACGAGAAGACGCTGAAGCTCATCCTCGATTCCGGTTTCGATGAGATTCCGATCCTCAACATCGACCACGTCAATGTTGGCGCCTACATCCGCAACACGCTGGCTGCAGACAAGAACGAGAACCGTCAGGAAGCTCTGTTCGACATCTACCGCGTCATGCGTCCGGGTGAGCCACCGACCATGGATTCGGCTGAAGCCATGTTCAACTCGCTGTTCTTCGATAGCGAGCGCTATGACTTGTCGGCTGTTGGCCGCGTCAAGATGAACATGCGTCTCGATCTCGATGCAGAAGACACCGTGCGCACGCTGCGCAAGGAAGACATCCTGGCTGTCGTCAAGATGCTGGTCGAACTGCGCGACGGCAAGGGCGAAATCGACGATATCGACAACCTCGGCAACCGTCGTGTTCGCTCCGTCGGTGAGTTGATGGAGAACCAGTATCGTCTGGGTCTGCTGCGCATGGAACGTGCGATCAAGGAACGTATGTCCTCGATCGAAATCGACACCGTGATGCCGCAGGATCTGATCAACGCCAAGCCAGCTGCTGCTGCCGTTCGCGAATTCTTCGGCTCCTCGCAGCTGTCGCAGTTCATGGACCAGGTGAACCCGCTTTCGGAAATCACCCACAAGCGCCGTCTTTCGGCTCTTGGACCGGGTGGTCTGACCCGCGAGCGCGCAGGCTTCGAAGTCCGCGACGTTCACCCGACCCACTACGGCCGTATTTGCCCGATTGAAACGCCGGAAGGCCCGAACATCGGTCTGATCAACTCGCTTGCAACCTTTGCCCGCGTCAACAAGTACGGCTTCATCGAAAGCCCGTACCGCAAGATCATCGACGGCAAGGTTACGACTGATGTGATTTACCTCTCCGCTATGGAAGAGGCGAAGTACTACGTCGCACAGGCGAATGCCGAGCTGGACGCTGAAGGCGCGTTTACGGAAGAGTTCGTTGTTTGCCGTCACTCCGGCGAAGTTATGCTGGCTCCGCGTGACAACATCAACCTGATGGACGTTTCGCCGAAGCAGCTGGTTTCGGTCGCTGCGGCTCTCATTCCGTTCCTGGAAAACGACGACGCCAACCGCGCTCTCATGGGCTCGAACATGCAGCGTCAGGCCGTTCCGCTTCTGCGCGCCGAGGCTCCGTTCGTCGGAACCGGCATGGAGCCGATCGTTGCCCGTGACTCCGGCGCTGCTATTGCAGCCCGTCGTTCCGGTGTCGTCGATCAGGTGGATGCGACCCGTATCGTTATCCGTGCAACCGAAGACCTCGATGCAGGCAAGTCCGGCGTTGACATCTATCGTCTGCAGAAGTTCCAGCGCTCCAACCAGAACACCTGCGTCAACCAGCGTCCGCTGGTCGCCGTCGGCGACATTCTGAACAAGGGCGACATCATCGCTGACGGTCCTTCGACCGACCTCGGTGACCTGGCACTTGGCCGCAACGCGCTCGTCGCGTTCATGCCTTGGAACGGTTACAACTACGAAGACTCGATTTTGATGTCCGAGCGCATCGTATCCGACGACGTGTTCACGTCCATCCACATCGAAGAATTCGAAGTGATGGCCCGCGACACCAAGCTTGGTCCTGAAGAAATCACGCGTGATATTCCGAACGTTTCGGAAGAAGCGCTGAAGAACCTCGACGAAGCCGGTATCGTTTACATCGGTGCGGAAGTTCAGCCTGGCGATATCCTCGTCGGCAAGATCACGCCGAAGGGCGAAAGCCCGATGACGCCGGAAGAAAAGCTTCTGCGCGCCATCTTCGGTGAAAAGGCTTCCGACGTTCGCGACACATCCATGCGCATGCCTCCGGGCACGTTTGGTACGGTCGTTGAAGTTCGCGTGTTCAACCGTCACGGCGTCGAAAAAGACGAACGTGCGATGGCTATCGAGCGCGAAGAGATCGAACGTCTTGCCAAGGACCGTGACGACGAGCAGGCCATTCTGGACCGCAACGTCTATGGTCGTCTGATCGAGATGCTGCGCGGACAGGTTTCCATTGCCGGTCCAAAGGGCTTCAAGAAGGGCGTCGAGCTTTCGAACGCTGTCGTATCCGAATATCCCCGCTCGCAGTGGTGGATGTTCGCTGTCGAAGACGAAAAGGCTCAGTCCGAGCTGGAAGCGCTTCGCGGTCAGTACGACGAATCCAAGTCGCGCCTTGAACAGCGCTTCATGGACAAGGTCGAGAAGGTTCAGCGCGGCGACGAAATGCCTCCTGGCGTCATGAAGATGGTCAAGGTCTTCGTTGCTGTGAAGCGCAAGATCCAGCCGGGCGACAAGATGGCTGGCCGTCACGGTAACAAGGGCGTTGTCTCGCGTATCGTGCCTGTTGAAGATATGCCGTTCCTGGAAGATGGTACGCATGTCGACATCTGCTTGAACCCGCTGGGCGTGCCTTCGCGCATGAACGTTGGTCAGATTCTCGAAACGCATCTCGCATGGGCTTGCGCCGGTATGGGCAAGAAAATCGGGAACATGCTCGAAGAGTATCACAAGTCGCTCGACATCACCGACCTGAAGCGCGAGCTGACGGAAGTGTATGCCAGCCAGGCCAAGGACGAAGTCTCGCAGTTCGACGACGAGTCCCTGATCCGTCTTGCCGAACAGTCCAAGAAGGGCGTTTCGATTGCAACGCCGGTCTTCGACGGTGCGCATGAGCCTGACGTCGCCGAAATGCTGAAGAGAGCCGGTCTCAACGAGTCGGGTCAGTCTGTTCTGTACGATGGCCGTACCGGTGAAACCTTCGACCGTAAGGTCACCGTTGGTTACATGTACATGATCAAGCTGAACCACTTGGTCGACGACAAGATCCACGCTCGTTCGATCGGTCCTTACTCGCTCGTTACTCAGCAGCCGCTGGGTGGTAAGGCGCAGTTCGGCGGTCAGCGCTTCGGGGAAATGGAAGTCTGGGCTCTGGAAGCTTACGGCGCAGCTTACACGCTGCAGGAAATGCTCACCGTCAAGTCGGACGACGTGGCGGGCCGTACCAAGGTTTACGAAGCAATCGTCCGTGGCGACGATACCTTCGAAGCCGGTATTCCAGAGAGCTTCAACGTTCTCGTCAAGGAAATGCGCTCGCTGGGCCTCAGCGTCGAACTGGAAAACTCCAAGCTCGACGACGCCTACGCAGCGGATCAGCTGCCTGACGCGGCGGAATAAGAAACAGAAGGGCAGGCACTCAACGTGCCTGCCTGTTTCGCCCGAGGGTCGTGACCTGAGGGTAGAAACTTCCGCCGCATTTTGCGGTTAATCATGTTTTAGGCATTGGTCGGTGATCGGCACAGCACCGCGCCAGATGCAAGCAAGGGGCCAAACCCCTAAGGAGACAGGCATGAACCAAGAGGTCATGAACCTTTTCAACCCGTCGGTACCGGCGCAGCATTTCGATTCCATCCGGATTTCGATTGCGAGCCCGGAAAAAATCCTTTCCTGGTCTTATGGCGAGATCAAGAAGCCGGAAACCATCAACTACCGTACGTTCAAGCCAGAGCGTGACGGTCTTTTCTGCGCGCGTATTTTCGGACCGATCAAGGACTATGAGTGCTTGTGCGGCAAGTACAAGCGCATGAAGTACAAGGGCATCATCTGCGAAAAGTGCGGCGTTGAAGTTACGCTGTCGCGCGTTCGCCGTGAGCGCATGGGCCATATCGAACTGGCCGCGCCCGTTGCCCATATCTGGTTCCTGAAGTCGCTTCCTTCGCGTATCTCGACATTGCTCGACATGACGCTGAAAGATGTGGAGCGTGTTCTCTACTTCGAAAACTATATCGTCACGGAACCAGGCCTGACGTCTCTGAAGCAGAACCAGCTTCTGAACGAAGAAGAATACATGATCGCCGTCGATGAATTCGGCGAAGATCAGTTCACCGCCATGATCGGCGCTGAAGCCATCTATGAAATGCTGGCTTCGATGGACCTCGAAAAGATCGCGGGCGACCTTCGCACCGAGCTTGCCGAGACCACATCGGATCTGAAGCAGAAGAAGTTCATGAAGCGTCTCAAGATCGTTGAGAACTTCATGGAGTCTGGCAATCGTCCCGAGTGGATGATCATGAAGGTTGTTCCAGTTATTCCGCCGGACCTGCGTCCGCTGGTTCCGCTGGATGGTGGCCGTTTCGCGACCTCCGACCTGAACGATCTCTATCGCCGCGTCATCAACCGTAACAACCGTCTGAAGCGTCTGATCGAGCTTCGTGCGCCTGGCATCATCATCCGCAACGAAAAGCGTATGTTGCAGGAATCCGTCGATGCGCTGTTCGACAACGGCCGTCGCGGTCGCGTCATCACGGGTGCCAACAAGCGTCCGCTGAAGTCGCTGTCCGACATGCTCAAGGGCAAGCAGGGCCGCTTCCGTCAGAACCTTCTCGGCAAGCGCGTCGACTATTCCGGTCGTTCGGTTATCGTGACGGGTCCAGAACTGAAGCTGCACCAGTGCGGTCTGCCAAAGAAGATGGCGCTCGAACTGTTCAAGCCGTTCATCTATGCCCGCCTCGACGCGAAGGGTTACTCCTCCACCGTCAAGCAGGCCAAGAAGCTGGTTGAAAAAGAAAAGCCGGAAGTTTGGGATATCCTCGACGAGGTCATCCGCGAGCATCCTGTGCTGTTGAACCGCGCACCGACGCTGCACCGTCTGGGTATTCAGGCTTTCGAACCCATGCTGGTCGAAGGCAAGGCCATCCAGCTGCATCCGCTCGTCTGCACGGCCTTCAATGCCGACTTCGACGGTGACCAGATGGCTGTTCACGTTCCGCTGTCGCTCGAAGCGCAGCTGGAAGCACGCGTGCTGATGATGTCCACCAACAACATCCTGCACCCTGCAAACGGTCAGCCGATCATCGTTCCTTCGCAGGACATGGTTCTCGGTCTCTACTATCTGTCGATCATGAACCAGAACGAGCCGGGCGAAGGCATGGCCTTCTCCGACATGGGCGAACTGCACCATGCTCTGGAAAACAAGGTCGTCACGCTGCATGCGAAGATTCGTGGCCGCTTTAAGACCGTGGATGCCGATGGCAAGCCGGTTTCGAAGATCTATGAAACAACGCCTGGCCGTATGATCATTGGCGAGCTTCTGCCGAAGAACGTCAACGTTCCTTTCGAAACCTGCAACCAGGAAATGACCAAGAAGAACATCTCCAAGATGATCGACACGGTCTACCGTCATTGCGGCCAGAAAGACACGGTCATCTTCTGCGACCGCATCATGCAGCTCGGCTTTACCCATGCCTGCCGCGCCGGTATTTCCTTCGGCAAGGACGACATGATCATTCCAGAAACCAAGGTGAAGATCGTCGGTGACACCGAAACCCTGGTTAAGGAATACGAACAGCAGTACAATGACGGCCTGATCACTCAGGGCGAAAAGTACAACAAGGTCGTTGACGCCTGGGGCAAGGCTACCGAAAAGGTCGCCGAAGACATGATGGCCCGCATTAAGGCTATCGAGTTCGACCCGGAAACCGGTCGTCAGAAGCCGATGAACGCCATCTACATGATGTCCCACTCCGGTGCGCGTGGTTCTCCGAACCAGATGCGTCAGCTGGGTGGTATGCGCGGCCTCATGGCCAAGCCATCGGGCGAAATCATCGAAACGCCGATCATCTCCAACTTTAAGGAAGGTCTGACCGTTAACGAGTACTTCAACTCGACCCACGGCGCCCGTAAGGGTCTTGCAGACACCGCCTTGAAGACGGCGAACTCCGGTTACCTGACACGTCGTCTCGTTGACGTCGCGCAGGATTGCATCGTCAACTCCGTGGATTGCGGCACCGATAAGGGCCTCACCATGACTGCCATCGTTGATGCCGGTCAGGTCGTTGCTTCGCTCGGCGCACGTATCCTTGGTCGTACGGCTCTCGATAACATCGACAACCCGGTTACTGGCGAGAACATCGTCAAGGCTGGCAAGCTGATCGACGAAGCCGAAGTCGCGATCATCGAAAAGGCTGGCATCCAGTCCGTTCGCATCCGCTCTGCTCTGACCTGCGAAATCCAGGTCGGTGTCTGCGGCGTCTGCTACGGTCGTGACCTTGCACGCGGTACGCCTGTCAACATGGGCGAAGCCGTTGGCGTTATCGCCGCTCAGTCCATCGGTGAACCGGGCACGCAGCTTACC
This sequence comes from Hyphomicrobiales bacterium, assembly GCA_900473205.1. Lineage (GTDB taxonomy): Bacteria > Pseudomonadota > Alphaproteobacteria > Rhizobiales > Rhizobiaceae > Agrobacterium. Next base: position 7,063 of record UCLB01000048.1, on the reverse strand, counting down.
ATGCGTACCTTCCACCTTGGCGGCACGGCTAACGTGGTCGACCAGTCGTTCCTGGAAGCGTCTTACGAAGGCACGATCCAGATCAAGAACCGCAACAGCCTCCGTAACTCCGAAGGCATTCTCATCGCGATGGGCCGTAACATGTCCGTCACCATTCTCGATGAGCGTGGCGTCGAGCGTTCCTCGCAGCGTGTTGCCTACGGTTCGAAGCTGTTCGTGGATGATGGCGACAAGGTCAAGCGCGGCCAGCGTCTGGCAGAGTGGGACCCTTATACCCGTCCAATGATGACGGAAGTGGAAGGTACTGTTCACTTCGAAGATCTGGTCGATGGTCTCTCCGTTCTCGAAGCGACCGACGAATCCACCGGTATCACCAAGCGTCAGGTTATCGACTGGCGTTCGACACCGCGCGGTTCGGACCTCAAGCCGTCCATCGTCATCAAGGATGCTTCCGGCACCGTGCTGAAGCTTTCCCGTGGTGGTGAAGCCCGCTTCCAGCTGTCGGTTGACGCTATCCTGTCGGTCGAGCCTGGTCAGAAGGTCTTCCAGGGTGACGTGCTTGCACGTTCGCCGCTGGAAAGCGCCAAGACCAAGGACATCACCGGTGGTCTGCCGCGTGTTGCCGAACTCTTCGAAGCGCGTCGTCCGAAGGATCACGCTATCATCGCCGAAATCGATGGTACGATCCGTCTGGGCCGCGACTACAAGAACAAGCGTCGCGTTCAGATCGAGCCTGCGGAAGATGGCGTCGAGCCAGTCGAATACCTGATCCCGAAGGGCAAGCCCTTCCACCTTCAGGAAGGCGACTACATCGAGAAGGGCGAATACATTCTCGATGGTAACCCGGCACCACACGACATTCTGGCAATCAAGGGTGTAGAGGCTCTGGCTTCTTACCTTGTGAACGAAATCCAGGAAGTCTACCGCTTGCAGGGCGTTGTCATCAACGACAAGCACATCGAAGTGATCGTGCGCCAGATGTTGCAGAAGGTGGAAATCACCGATGCAGGCGACTCGCATTACATCGTTGGCGACAGCGTTGATCGCATCGAGATGGAAGACAACAACGACCGTCTGATCGACGAAGGCAAGAAGCCTGCCTATGGCGACCCGGTTCTTCTGGGTATCACCAAGGCATCGCTGCAGACGCCATCCTTCATCTCGGCTGCTTCGTTCCAGGAAACCACAAAGGTTCTCACGGAAGCTGCAATCGCCGGCAAGACGGATACGCTGCAGGGCCTCAAGGAAAACGTCATCGTCGGCCGCCTCATCCCGGCCGGTACCGGCGGTACCATGACCCAGATTCGTCGCATCGCCACAAGCCGCGACGATCTCATCATCGAAGAGCGCAAGAAGAGCACCGGCTCCTCTTCCGCAAACCAGATGTTGCAGGACATGACAGACAAGGCTCCAGCTGCCGAGTAATGGCGGTTGGGGTAGGGGCCTCAAGAGGCTCCGCCTGATGTAAATAAAAACGCCCGGAGTGATCCGGGCGTTTTTGCGTTTTGGGGGTGGTTTGGAGCGCGGCGTGTCACAGACCCGACTTAAAGGCAGGTCACACTTAACTTGTGCGTTGAAACAGGAGGTGGCACTTGGAGACACTCACCTTTCGCAGAGCAATCGCAGCCGATTTGACGACAATCATTGGCCTCCTTGCTGATGACGTTCTAGGCGCTGGGCGGGAATCGGTTCTCGCTGAAAACATGACCCTGTATCGGACGGCCTTTGCCGATATCGAGGCTGATCGCAATCAGTTCCTATGCCTGGTCGAAGATGGCAACGAGGTCGTCGGCACATTCCAACTCACCATCATTCCGGGCTTATCTCGCGGCGGCGCGAAGCGCGCGCAGATCGAGGCTGTTCGCGTAGCCAGATCAAGACGAAACGAGCAAATCGGGGAGGCGATGTTCCAATGGGCCATCGACTATAGCCGCTCTCAAGGGTGCTCGCTTGTTCAACTGACGACGGACAAGGAGCGTCCGGATGCGCACCGGTTTTATGAGCGGTTGGGTTTTGAGCCGACACATATTGGTTATAAGCTGCAGCTGTCTTGACCATGGGCCGCAACGATCATCCCCTACAACTAAGAGTGTAACGCAATGTTCAGTATGAAGGCGGTCTCGTTCAAAAACGGAACTATCGATGTGGCAGGCAACATCTATCTTCCGGATAGTTTTGACGAAGACCGGTCTTACGCCGCAATTGTCATCGCTACGCCCGGGAGCAGCGTCAAAGAGCAGATCGGTGCGATCTACGCCGAAAAGCTGGTAGGTGCGGGGCTTATCGCTCTCGTCTTCGACCCGTCTTATCAGGGCGAAAGCGGCGGTACACCACGCGATCTTGAAAACCCTTCAGTGCGGGTAGAAGACATTCGCTGCGCGGTCGATTTTCTGATGACGCTGGCTTATGTCGGTGAAGAGCGCGTCGGCCTGCTCGGCATATGCGCAGGCGGCGGATATGCGGTGAATGCGGCGCTTACGGAACACCGCTTCAAGGCTGTTGGAACAGTGGTCGCTAGTGATATAGGCCGTGCCTTTCGCGCAATGTACTCTAAAGCAGAGCTCGTTGGCACCTTGGAAGCCGTCGGGCGGCAACGCACGGCGGAGGCGCGGGGTGGTGAAGAGCGTCGTGATCCATGGATTCCCGATAGTCTGAAGGCGGCTGAAGCCGCCGGCATGACCGACAGGGATGTGTTGGATGCGGTTGCTTTCTATCGCGAGTCACGCTGGCGCCATGACAACTCGACGAACCGTGTGTATTTCGCGAGCTTCGATCATATCCTCGGCTTCGACGCGTTTCACCTGGTTCCGGATTTGCTGACGCAACCGCTCCAGGTGATCGTCGGAGGTCGTCGTGGCATTACCGGTTCGTTTGAAGATGGGGAACGGCTGTTTGATCTTGCGCGCACAACGAAGGACTTCTTTGTCATCGAGGGGGCAGGCCATTACGACATGTACCATAAGCCCGAATATGTGGCGCAGGCGATTGGCCGATTGGTGCCGTTCTATACCCAGCACCTCGCTGGATAGCAGGTCCGCACATGGCTGAAAATCGGAGGCGGGTCGGGTGAGGGGCGGTCAACACGCCCAACACCTTCAGCCAGCCACCTGAGTTACTTATGCAAACCGGATAATCGCCACTTCGCCCTCTAGCGCGCCCTGATAGGCAGACGCATGCGGCTCTTCGTCGGGGGCATCGGTCAGCATGCCGATCTGGTCGAGGTCGGCTTCCAGGAAGCCTTCTTCGGAAAGGGCGTTCAGCGCTTCGCGCACGGCGCTGTCGTCGTCCGGTGCGCTGAGAATGACGTGGATGTCGATGCCTTCGTCGCCTTCACGCTCATAGGCCTTGCCGATGACGATGAACACCATGGCATCGTCGCGTCCGTTGTCGTTGTCTGGTTCTGTAATCATGACGCGATTCCTTTTCTGGCTATGATTGTGTGGCATATGAAGAAGGTATGGCCGCTGGCCTTGCTTCTTCTTTGCCCTCAAGGGAATCAATAGACGGCTTTTGTGAAAAGCCAAAGGCCGGAATGGGAAAAGCATGCGCGGGGAGGGGCTTTATGTTAAAAGCGTTTCGAAATCCTGTACGCCAGGGGCTCCCAGCCTGCCGCGCGGGTACTAAATGCGGATTCACCCTTGACGAAAGCGGGGTAAAACAGTAGTACGCCCGCCATCGGAGCCAATGTGAGGTCTGGCCGTCTGGAACGACTCGTTCTGGAGATCACCTCAAACAAGGGTCCAAAAACACGTACGAGACACGAATGTTGCACGCACGACGTATGATTTACGTCCTCTGCATTGAGTGGTCCATCCGTGAAAACCGGATCGGGCCACGTTTTGCGCATGAGACTATGCGTGCGTCGTTGCCGGAAACGGTATAACCGCCATCCGTGAGGGTGGCTAAAGTAGTTTTTGCAAGGGATGGTTATATGCCTACCGTAAACCAGCTGATCCGCAAGCCACGTCAGGCACAGGTAAAGCGTAATAAGGTTCCTGCTCTGCAGGAAAACCCACAGAAGCGTGGCGTTTGCACCCGCGTTTACACAACGACCCCTAAGAAGCCTAACTCGGCTCTTCGTAAGGTTGCCAAGATCCGCCTGACCAACGGCTTCGAAGTCATCGGCTACATTCCTGGTGAAGGCCACAACCTTCAGGAACACTCCGTTGTCATGATCCGTGGCGGCCGCGTAAAGGACTTGCCGGGCGTTCGTTACCACATCATCCGTGGTGTTCTCGATACGCAGGGCGTCAAGAACCGTAAGCAGCGTCGTTCGAAGTACGGTGCAAAGCGTCCGAAGTAATTCGGTTTAACAAATTCCGGCGCTGCGCGAGGTTCTCCGCGTGGTAAAGCGTCATTCAAAGTTGAGAGACAAATAGTATGTCCCGTCGCCATAGTGCAGAAAAGCGTGAGATCAACCCGGATCCAAAGTTCGGTGATCTGATCGTTACCAAGTTCATGAACGCCATCATGCTTCACGGCAAGAAGTCGGTCGCAGAAAGCATCGTTTACGGCGCGTTCGACGTCGTTCAGGGCAAGACCAAGGCAGAGCCGCTCGGCATCTTCCATTCGGCCCTCGACAACGTTGCTCCGCACGTCGAAGTGCGTTCGCGCCGCGTTGGTGGTGCTACCTACCAGGTTCCGGTCGATGTTCGCCCTGAGCGCCGTCAGGCTCTCGCGATCCGCTGGCTGATCGCTGCTGCGCGCAAGCGCAACGAAACGACCATGGTCGATCGCCTTTCCGGCGAACTCATGGACGCAGCGAACAACCGCGGTTCCGCAGTCAAGAAGCGCGAAGACACGCACAAGATGGCCGACGCCAACCGCGCATTCTCGCATTACCGCTGGTAATCTAACCGATCCGAAAGGCAGTCCGTTATGGCTCGCGAATATAAAATCGAAGACTACCGCAATTTCGGTATCATGGCGCATATCGACGCCGGCAAGACGACCACCACCGAGCGTATTCTTTACTACACCGGCAAGTCGCACAAGATCGGCGAAGTTCACGATGGCGCAGCCACGATGGACTGGATGGAGCAGGAGCAGGAACGTGGTATCACCATCACGTCCGCTGCTACGACGACCTTCTGGAAGGGTCGCGACGGCAAGATGCGCCGTTTCAACATCATCGACACCCCCGGCCACGTTGACTTCACGATTGAAGTCGAGCGTTCGCTGCGCGTTCTCGACGGTGCTATTGCTCTTCTCGATGCCAACGCCGGTGTAGAGCCACAGACGGAAACCGTCTGGCGTCAGGCAGAGAAGTACAACGTTCCGCGTATGATCTTCTGCAACAAGATGGACAAGACCGGTGCTGACTTCTACCGCTCGGTAGAAATGATCAAGACCCGTCTCGGCGCCATCGCAGTCGTCATGCAGCTCCCGATCGGTGCAGAAACCGAATTCAAGGGCGTTATCGATCTGATCGAGATGAACGCACTCATCTGGCGCGACGAGTCTCTCGGCGCTCAGTGGGACGTCGTTGAAATCCCAGAAGACATGAAGGCCAAGGCAGACGAATATCGCGAAAAGCTGATCGAGACTGTTGTCGAGATCGACGAAGAAGCGATGGAAGACTACCTGAACGGCAAAATGCCTGACAACGACAAGATCCGTGCGCTCGTTCGCCGCGGCACCATCGACGTGAAGTTCCACCCGATGTTCTGCGGTACTGCGTTCAAGAACAAGGGCGTTCAGCCTCTGCTCGACGCCGTTTGCGATTACCTGCCTTCGCCGCTGGATATTCCTGCGATCAAGGGCATCGACTTCAAGACCGAAGCCGAAATCGAGCGTCATGCAGATGACTCCGAGCCGCTTTCGATGCTTGCGTTCAAGATCATGAACGACCCCTTCGTTGGTTCGCTCACCTTCGCACGTATCTATTCGGGCAAGCTCGAAAAGGGCACATCTGTCATCAACACGGTCAAGGACAAGCGCGAGCGCGTCGGCCGTATGCTTCAGATGCACTCCAACTCCCGTGAAGACATCGAAGAAGCCTTTGCTGGCGACATCGTTGCTCTCGCAGGCCTCAAGGAAACCACAACAGGTGATACGCTTTGCGATCCTCTGAAGCCGGTTATCCTCGAGCGCATGGAATTCCCTGAGCCGGTCATCCAGATTGCTATCGAGCCGAAGACCAAGGGCGACCAGGAAAAGATGGGCCTCGCGCTCAACCGCCTGGCAGCTGAAGATCCTTCGTTCCGCGTCAAGACGGATGAAGAATCCGGTCAGACGATCATCGCTGGCATGGGCGAACTTCACCTCGACATTCTCGTTGACCGTATGCGTCGCGAGTTCAAAGTTGAAGCCACCGTTGGTGCTCCGCAGGTTGCTTACCGTGAAACCATCACGCGTCAGCACGAAGAAGATTACACACACAAGAAGCAGTCTGGTGGTACCGGTCAGTTCGCTCGTGTCAAGATCATCTTCGAACCGAACCCAGATGGCGAAGAGTTTAAGTTCGAGTCCAAGATCGTTGGCGGTGCTGTTCCGAAGGAATACATCCCGGGCGTTCAGAAGGGTATCGAAAGCGTTCTGTCTTCCGGTCCTCTGGCTGGCTTCCCGATGCTGGGCGTCAAGGCAACCCTGATCGACGGCGCATACCACGACGTTGACTCCTCGGTTCTGGCGTTCGAAATCGCATCGCGTGCCTGCTTCCGTGAAGCAGCGAAGAAGGCTGGTGCACAGCTTCTCGAGCCGATGATGAAGGTCGAAGTCGTCACTCCTGAAGATTACGTCGGCGACGTAATCGGCGATCTGAACTCGCGTCGCGGTCAGATCCAGGGTCAGGAAAGCCGCGGTATTGCCGTTGTTATCAACGCGCACGTTCCGCTGGCCAACATGTTCAAGTACGTCGATAACCTGCGCTCCATGTCCCAGGGCCGCGCGCAGTACTCGATGACCTTCGATCATTATTCGCCGGTTCCGAGCAACGTTGCTCAGGAAATCCAGGCAAAGTACTCCGGTCAGAAGTGATCGGGGTACGCCCCAAACGAATTTAGAGTTTATTCCCGTTACGGGATCAGAATGGAGAGCCACTAATGGCAAAGAGCAAGTTTGA
>UCLB01000050.1 GCA_900473205.1 Hyphomicrobiales bacterium | reverse complement strand
AACAATATCATGATATTGTTATTGTAATTGCAAGCCGTTAGCTTGTCGCCCTACTCAGGCCATCTAAATCCATCTTATTTGCTTCCCGTTTCCTTGGTCTAAAGCAGTCAAAAAGCTATATAAAACAATCGACTGGTCTGCGAATACTAAATCGTCCAGAAATTCCCCGCTGAATCGCAGGTCAAGATCTATATGCCTTTCCAATCTATACGATTAAAATATTATATATAAATTACAAGCGCAACTATTATATATTTTACCTCGCCTACTCACTTGAGTGAAACAATATTCCAAGTGATAAGTATACATAATGGATTCGCATGTATTGATATGCCATTTAATGGAAAATATATCTAAATGCGTTTGGCTTCACGTCCCTCAAGGTTGCAGAAATGGATTGACTATCGCAATCAGCTAGCAGACCATCGCTCAAAATGACAGGGGTAGCGAAATCAACATGTCGCCAGAGCGCTTTAATCAATGTCTGCGAGTCATCCGCTGGACGCCGATCAATATCGCATCCGCCCTGCAATGCGAGCTTTCGTGGATCGAGGCCCTTGAAGCGGGCAACAACGCCGTCCCTGCCGGTCTAGCCGAATGGCTCGAAACGCTTGCACAAGCACATGAGGCTCTTCCGCCGCCTATCGACTACAGAGGCAAACGGTCGGACCTCTGATCGTCAACACCGCCATCTTAACAATTACCGGATCACATACTATGAAACATGTCATTGCAGCCCTGAGCCTCACAGCTTTTGCAAATCCAGCTCTTGCCGCGTCCTGCGAGAAAAACTTCAGCGTTTCCGGCCTACCAATGGTGACCGCCGTGTCTTACAAGTCATGGCAGGAGTTGCCTAAAGCAAAATCCCCTATTGTCCTGCAAAAACTCGCGCAGGCCGTGGCCGCTGAAGGCTTTTCGGGTATCAAGATCGATAAGTCCTTGTCATCAATTGACGCCCATCAGGAAACCAGCGGAAGCGGCAGGATCCAGACGCTTCGGGTTGTTGCCAGGCAAAAAGGTGCAGCAGTTCGAATCGACGCCGTGTTCAATATTCAAGCCGGACAGGTCACCGATAAAAATATCGTCCGCAAAGGAATCTGCAACATCATAAACGGCGTTTAGGGCGGGCTTAACGACCGGTCCAGCAGTACGAGGCTCATGAACATGAAACCAACCGGCTCATATCAGCTGCCATCGAATAAGAAATGGTAGAGGGATGTGCATCAGTGTGTCTCTCAAATTATCACTGCCACGGATCAACAATGATAGCACCTTCCTATTTTTCGCCAAACAGCTCATCATTGACGGCGATAAGCAGGTCATAATCCGAGAGGTACCTTTCGTTGTCGGGACGGGCGATGAAAGCAACGCTAGGGCGACTGTTCGCCGCCCATCAGCAATGTTGATAGAGAGCTAGGTGCCACGCAAGGGTCACGGCTCTCGTCAAATGACAAAGCGCTCGCTGTATTGCCGATCAGATTTCTCAGAGTGCTTGATTGCCGAATATATCGACGCTATACTGCGTCATTAAAAGCGTCAAAAACTATGGAGGCGTTTATGTCCATTGCTCAATACGCTGACGACGGAATGTTTGCACCGAAAAAAATTGCAGATGTATTCCATACGACGAGTGACGACATTGCTCGTACCGCCGGACTGGGTAAAGATGCAATTCAACGCAAGGAGCGCATGAAATCCGACAAAACTCAGCGGCGCCTGCGCGAAATGGTCGAAGTCGTCAATAAAGTCGAATCGCGCTTCGGGTCAGCGCTCATGGCCTATGCCTGGTATCGATCGGAACCACTGGCTGGCTTCTCGGGTCATACTGCAATGCAACTCGTGCGAGACGGCCGTGCTCACGAAGTGCTCGATTATATAGATGCCATCGACGCTGGCGTTCATGCTTGACTTTGTCGATGCAGTATCGAGGTAAACTCTATCGAGCACTCAACCCCCTCTATGCTCGTGAACCGCTTTCCGGTCGCGGCGCGGAACTCTATGGTGGCAGGTTCAATCCTAAAGGCATGCCGGCACTTTATACGTCTCTCACCATCATGACCGCTCTCAGGGAAGCCAATCAAGCTGGTAGCCTGCAGCCAACCACTCTTGTCTCCTATGAGGCGGACATCGATCCTCTCTTTGATACACGTGATGGTAAGGCGCTTTATGATTATGATCTTGACGTCCACACTCTCGGTGCCAACTCTTGGCGAGACGATATGAACACGTTCGCTGAAGCCCGCACGCAGCAGCTTGCGCGAGATCTAAAAAGCGCTGGCTTTTGTGGGTTGATCGTCAAGAGCTTCGCTCAGGGCGCAACGGAAGACGACCTCAATATCGTCCTTTGGACCTGGGGAGCTTGCGCCCCGCATCGCCTGACCTTGATTGACGATGAACGCAGACTATCGCGTTAATACCGCGATGCCACCGGTCCCTCTTCTTCTGTCATGCTCTGACCTCAAGATCATGCACACGCTCAGAAGCCATTAGGGCACCTTCCAGCGCCCGGAGAAAAACATTTGAAGCCCTATGTTTGTACACCGGCTTCAGTGCCGTAAAATGCTTACGTCGCAATCCGAGGAGGACATCTTCCTCAATCCTCATACCGACCGTCAACCATTCGAGCCCGCTCCACTCAACCTTGCGAAGCGCTACCAAATCCATAAGTGCCCGAAGAGGCTGGGCAACAAACGCGACCGAACCATTGAGCGGCACACGGTCAACACTCGTCATAAACCGATAATCGTTGATCGCCAGAGGATGATAACTGAAGGTCCCGAACTCGGGCGTCGAAAAATCCTGACTCTTGCGGCCGGGTGAGACACTGGCGGTGACAAACACCGCCTCCGGAATCCATCCATGGAACGACAGCGCTGTTTCGAAAGAAATATAGCTGCCCGGCACGAGGTTTTGGGCGATGGCAAAGGGATGAACCGGGTCACGTCGAAGACGCCGCGCCATAACATAACAACCCCGCTTCAGGCGAATAAGAGACCCGTCTTTCAAAGCGCGGTTGACAAGGCCATACCGACGCGCGTCACTACCGCCAAGCAACTCAGCGAGTTGCTGGTCATTCACAAAACGATCAGCCAATCCGGCTGCAAAAATCTGGTCCGACAACGAAGACATATTTCCAGATACTTCCATTTTATGAAAGTTTCAAGAATTTTCCAAATGCGCCGTATCAATTATTCAAGGATCACTCTCTACAGAGACATATGAGGTCATCCTTATTCGCCACGAGGATGGTGAAGATCAGACGCAGGAAGAGTTCGCGGAAATCGGCCCGCGGATCAGCGGCATTTGCCCGCATGAAGTCGATAATCTCCGTATAGGAACCAATTTCAGTTCCCGTCTTCCCCAAAGCAGTGCGAGCCGAAATGTAATGAATACGTGCGCTCCCACGCCGGTCAAACCGCTGAATCAAAGCGACTGGGTATGGCGTATCGGCAAGTTCCAGCCTGACTTCCGGAGTTCGAATGCCACAGGCCCGGGCAAGGCGGAGCGTGGCCTACAAATCGTGACTGGAGTTCTGGCGAGAGCACTGCCTTCCTCCACAAGCTGGCCAAAGCTATAGCTGCGGAAAGCATCTCCGGTGTCCAGGTCAACAGAACATTGTTTTCGTTTGATGCGTACCAAGAGACTAGCGGTAGCGGCAGAATGCGGATTGATGCAGTCTTCAACAAAAAGCGCAGATTGAAAAACCCTGAAGCCTCCAGGCTTGGAGAGTCAGTTGGAATCGCCGCTCTTCAGCAAGGTCTTCTCTCAAGCGTACCGCCATATCCATGCGCTCGTGGAGAATGCTCATCGCACCGAAATCGCCATCATCTGGCGTTCGGAAGAACAGGTAGTGGCGCTCGTAGCGGCTAAAATGTGCCTGAAATGACGCCGGAAGATCAAAGACCTCATCCGGCGCTTACGTCGCAAATAGTTGCGGGTGTGCTCGTTGGCGCCGCGCACAATACCACTAGGCGCGCTGAACAACAGTCAACATTCTCTCTCGAGTAGCGAACCACTCTTCGGCATAGTCGTCGTTCTTGTATTCTTCGAAATATGGACCGCCATCGGTGAAATGGACATTGTCCGCAGCCGGATCATGGTCGTACTCGTTGACGAGCCAATTCCAGCTTGCCGGAATTTCTCCGATCAAATCTTCCGACTCGAGCCACTTGAACTGGTGGAGCTGCAATCCGGTGGCCGTGTTGACGTAGTCCTTGGTCAGCGCCTTGCACTTTGCATTGTTGAA
>UCLB01000052.1 GCA_900473205.1 Hyphomicrobiales bacterium | reverse complement strand
GCGGTGTTGTCGCCTGCCATATGGCCCCGCTTTAGCATTCGCCACCATTTCGACGTCGAAGACGTCATAAGTTGCATTAGGAGTTTCAATCACCATGACAAAGACTGTCTTCACCAATGCCAAACTGGCAGACGGCCTGCTGAGTGACATCAGTGTAGAGGGCGGACAGATCACATCGATCGAACCTGCCGGGTCGGATAACGCCTCTGCTTCCGTCATCGACATTGCCGGAGATATGCTTGTACCGGGATTTGTCGAAGGACACATCCACCTGGATACAAGCTTTTACGGCGACACATGGATAGCGCATCGCCCCTGCACAAATGGCTTCGACGTGCATGAGCGCGTCGCATTCCAGGCGGAAAACATGGCTATCGCTGCGCCGATGGAAAAACGAGCGCGCGACCAACTCGATCTTTGCATTGGCAATGGAACGCTGCACATGCGCAGCCACGTCATGGTGGATGGCTCCGTCGGCCTGAAATCGCTGGAGACCATTCTGGCCGTTCGTGAAGACTACAAGGATCTGATCGATATCCAGCTGGTCGCATTTCCCCAGAGCGGAATTCTGAAAAGTCCCGGCACACCGGAACTGCTGAATGAAGCAATCAAACTGGGTGCCGACCTGGTTGGCGGACTAGACCCGGCAAGCTTCGACCGCGATGTGAACGGCCATCTGGATGTCGTTTTCGGCGTGGCCGAAAAACATGGCGTGGACATCGACATCCATCTTCATGACGCAGGAAGCATGGGGGCGTTCACAATCGAGGAGATTTGCGCGCGAACAGTCGCGCTTGGAATGCAAGGTCATGTTGCAATCAGCCATGCCTATGGGCTTGGCGATCTTGCGCCAGACGCAGCCAGAAAGATTGCTGCGACCATTGCAAAGAGCGGCGTCTCGATCATGACAAACGCGCCCGGCAATCACAATTTCCCGCCCGTTGCCCTGTTGCGCCGCGAAGGCGTCACTGTTTTCAGCGGAAGCGACAACATTCGCGATTCCTGGTGGCCCTATGGCGACGGCGATATGCTGCA
>UCLB01000053.1 GCA_900473205.1 Hyphomicrobiales bacterium | reverse complement strand
ATCTCCCCACCTGAGGGGGAGATGCCCGGCAGGGCAGAGGGGGGTGAGCCCCACCCAAAACCCTCAAACAATAAAAACACCCAAACCAAATCAACACCTTAAACAAAATCCCGCCACCCCACAAAAAAATTCCCGCAAAATTTCATTCACAGCCTCCAGACCTCAGCGACAATGGCCGCAAGGCGTTGCGGCGAGGCGGGACCGGCGCTGGGGTTGAGAGGGTGACGCAAACCTTTCGATCCCGGGGTCGAGCAGCAATCCCCCCGGCGGCAACGGGAGGAGCGTGACACGGTTTCGGACCGGCCGGTGTCATTCTCCCGATGCCCGATCTGGTCGCCGGGTGTACCGACAGCTCATCGTCCTCTGGTCGAACGCGACCATGGGGTGAGGGGCGAAAGTCAGGCGGTACACAGGAACACGCTGCATCTGCCCCGCACCGTTGTGAAACGGCGCGGACGGATCGCAAGGGCTTGCCGCAACCATTATGGATGCGGCAAGCGCTTGCGAAAAACGGATCGATCCTCCCGCCCCTGGATTATCGGCGCGGGAGCAAATCGAAGGCAGGTTCAGCCGAACTGGCAGGGGTGCTTTTCCCGCAAGGGAGCAGCACCACCCGGATGGGAAGGGTCGGGCCTTGAAATGTCCGACCGGTTCTCCGGCAAGGTTTCGCCTTCGCCATCCGGGTTCTGCCAGCCGTGGCAAGTGGATTGTTGTTTGGCCAAAAGAGCCGAACGGGGCGCTGCGAGGTGCCATTTATAGACTACCCAACGAGGCAGCTTACAGCGCCCCGTCCGACATACCCATGGCCGTAAATGGTGATGGGACCTGAGAGTAAGCATACCACAGGCAGATGCCGCCGCGTGAACGGCGAAGCTTGCGTAAAGGGTTTCCGGGTTTTTTGACAGGATTGGATTTGGAGGGTGTGGCTGGATGCAGGGTGCAGGGTGCAGGGTGCAATGCGTAGAACGCCAAGTGCAACAGAGCAACCCTCATCCTGAGGTGCGCAGGCGCAGCCGGAGCCTCGAAGGACGGGGGTTGCGGGCTTGGGGCAGAGTATGTGGCAGATGCTTCGAGGGTCGCTTCGCTCCCACCTCAGCATGAGGGCGGCGGGTGTGGCGGGCCTCCCCATGAGAGGGTGGAGGTTGTGGTTGCCCGGCTGACGAAAAAAGAAGATGAGGCGGGGCACACCGCAGTAACCCTCGTCCTAAGGTGCCCCGACGGGGCCTCGAAGGGCGAGGGTTGCGGGCTTGGGGCAGAGTGCGTAGCCAGATGCTTCGAGGCTTTGTCCTTCGGCCGAAGCACCTCAGCATGAGGGCGGTGGGTGTGGCAGGCCTCCCCATGAGAGGGTGGAGGTTGTGGTTGCCCGGCTGACGAAAAAAGAAGATGAGGCGGGGCACACCGCAGTAACCCTCATCCTGAGGTGCGCAGGCGCAGCCGGAGCCTCGAAGGACGGGGGTTGCGGGCTTGTGGCAGTGCGGGCTTGAAACAGAGTACACGGCGGATGCTTCGAGGCTTTGCCCTACGGCCAAAGCACCTCAGCATGAGGGCATTGGGTGTGGCCGGCCTCCGTTGACACGCAGAGCAAGCCCGCCCCCTCTGCCCGAAGGGAGATGCCCGGCAGGGCGGAACGGGCTAACCACCCTTCCCATTTACCATCATCCAAAAGCAACTCCCCGCCCCTCTCCAAAAGCCAAACCAGCCCCCTCCACCCCACATTCCCACCCATCCCCGTTGCAACCCATTGACGTTTGCGTAAAAG